>CAJFSS010000007.1 GCA_904419745.1 Candidatus Pseudoruminococcus merdavium
TACAAATGGTTCGTCCATTCACATAGAGGTTTCTTATTTCCCGTTCACTTGGCATAGGTTAGTATTTTCGTAATACTTCTTTATGCTCCTCTGCCATTCTCGAAGGAGGTTTTATTGTCCTGTTCTCCTCCGAGAACATATGCTTTTTCTAAAGGCAGCGCTTTAGAAATGTTTTACATTAATATAATTTCATATTCTACTTAAATTGTCAATAGTTTTTTAGTTTTGTGACCAAAAATCTATGTTAAAAACAGCTGTCTTATGAAAATCATAACAGGGTGGAGGGAATTCCCTCCACCCTGTTATGATGATACGCACACGCAATCTCTTATTTTTCTCCCTTGGGTTTCACCTGCTTGACCTGTTCCAGTTTAGCAGGGGCAATGTGGCAGTATCCGCCGGGGTTTTTATCCAGATACTTCTGATGGTATTCTTCTGCACGGGAAAAATTTTCAAGCGGTTTTGCCTCCACAGCCACCGGCTTGTCACAGCGCGCCTGAAGACCGCAAAGGGACTGCCGAATAACTGGAAAATCTTTTTCTTCTACATAGTAAATACCGGTACGGTATTGACTTCCAATATCCCCTCCCTGCCGATTGATTGAAGTTGGATTGATAGCATCATAATACAGTTCCAATAATTCCGCAAGGGATACTTGCTGTGCGTCATAAATGACATGCACGGTTTCTGCATGTCCGGTTCCACAGTTGCAAACTTCTTGATAAGTGGGATTTTGCGTGCTCCCATTGGCATATCCGACTTCTGTTTCCAAAACACCTTGCACATTATCTAAATATTTCTGCGTACCCCAAAAACAGCCGCCCGCAAGATATATTTCGCGTTTTTTCATTTTGTTTTCTCTCCTGTCCTTTTATCATTGCTCTGTAAAGTATGGCAGTTTACTAATTAGTATTTGTATTATATCACAAAATCCGCCCGCTATCTATCTGGGCAGATTGACAAAACCCTTTCTCCCATGTAAAATGATAGCTGTGGATAACATTTTGTCCACCTTCTTTTTTACAATTAATGTTAGTCTAAACTAACAAAAGAGTGTGGAAGGGGAAACATCAAATGACACTGGACCAAATCAAGCCGGGAGAATCCGGGACGATTACCCAAGTAGCAGGGGAAGGACTTTTGCGCCGCCGTCTGCTTGATATGGGGCTTACTCCTAAAACCCGAGTGTCCGTACGCAAAGTCGCTCCAATGGGAGATCCCATTGAACTGATGCTGCGCGGGTATGTGTTGACAATTCGCAAGGAGGAAGCTGCCAAAATTACCGTAAGAAAGGAGACATCCCGATGAGCAGTCCCACAATTACATCGCAGACACATGCTTCCCAGGAAGCGGGGAAACATCGCCGCCATACAACAGAGCTTTTGCAGAAAAATCTTCTCTTTGCACTGGCGGGAAACCAAAACTCTGGAAAAACCACTTTATTCAATGCTCTAACCGGGAGCAATCAGCATGTGGGCAACTTCCCCGGCGTTACGGTAGAACGAAAAGACGGTGCGATGAAGGGGCACAGAGAGGCGGTTGTCGTTGACTTGCCGGGGATTTACTCGCTTTCCCCCTATACCTCAGAGGAAATTGTTACCAGAGATTTCTTAATTAAAGATCACCCGGATGCCATTATCAACATCGTGGATGCCACCAATATTGAGAGAAATCTCTATTTAAGCCTTCAGCTCATGGAACTTTCCATTCCCATGGTGATTGCGCTGAACATGATGGATGAAGTCCGTGCCAGCGGAAACTCCATTGATGTACAAAAACTTTCGGAACTGCTTGGCATCCCGGTTGTCCCCATCTCAGCAAGCAAAGGGGAAGGCATTGATGAACTCACCGAAATTGCCCTGCGTACAGCCAGACAGGGAATCCCGCCCAAAAAGATGGATTTCTGCACGGGGGAAGTTCATAAGGCCATCCATGCCATTGCGCATGTTATTGAAGAACAAGCCCAGGAATACGGTTATCCCCTGCGTTTTGCTGCCACGAAACTGGTGGAAGGGGATGAACCGACCATGCAGGCGCTGCACGTCACAGAAAATCAACGGGATATTCTGGGACATGTCATTGATGATATGGAAGCCGCGCTGGATACCGATCGAGAGGCTGCCCTGGCGGATATGCGCTACAATTTTATCGAAAACCTCTGTGCCAAATGTGTGGTCAAACGACATGAAACACATGAACAGGTGCGCAGTGAAAAAATAGATAGGATTTTAACCCACAAATACCTGGGCATCCCCATTTTCTTTGTCATTATGCTGGTAGTGTTTTGGCTCACATTCGGTGTAGTGGGGAGTTTCCTCAGCGGCCTGTTTGAATCCGGAGTGAACTTCCTTGTGGACAGTCTTTCCTCTCTGCTTACTCATATTGGCGTCAGCGATTGGATGCATTCGCTGGTTATTGATGGAATCTGTGCCGGCGTGGGGAGTGTGCTCTCCTTCTTGCCAGTCATTGTCCTGTTGTTTTTCTTCCTATCCCTGCTCGAAGACAGCGGATATATGGCACGTGTAGCATTTGTCATGGATAAACTGTTGAGAAAAATTGGACTTTCCGGACGTTCCTTTGTTCCCATGCTCATCGGATTTGGCTGCAGTGTCCCTGCTATTATGGCAACCCGTACCCTTTCCAGCGAGCGTGACCGGAAAATGACGATTGTGCTCACCCCTTTTATGTCATGCAGCGCAAAACTTCCCATTTATGGGATGTTTACTATGGCGTTTTTTCCAAATCATGCTGGTATTGTTATGATCTCCGTATATATTATTGGGATTATAGTGGCAATCCTTTCCGGGCTTTTGCTCAAAAACACAGTTTTCCGTGGAAAGCCTGTCCCCTTTGTCATGGAACTCCCCGCTTATAGAATCCCATCTGCCAAAAGTGTTTTGCTCCACATGTGGGAAAAAGCGAAAGACTTTATCCGCAAAGCATTTACCATCATTTTTCTCGCTTCCATGGTTATCTGGTTTTTGCAGAGTTTTGACTGGTCGTTTAACCTGGTAACTGATAATACTACCAGCATGCTCGCTTCCATTGGCAAATTCATTGCCCCTATCTTTACTCCACTTGGCTTTGCAGATTGGCGTGCATCCACCGCACTGATTACTGGAATTACAGCAAAAGAAACCGTTGTCAGCACCTTTACCGTTTTGACCGGTGCTTCCACTAACGCTGAACTTACCACCATGTTGCACATGGTATTCCCTTCTACACTGACTGCTTTCTCTTTCCTGGTATTCACAGTGCTGTACATGCCCTGTATTGCAGCATTTGCTGCTTCCCGGAGAGAACTCGGTTCTATGAAGAGTGCTCTTGGCACCGCATTGTTCCAAACTTCCATGGCTTATCTGGTTTCCCTTGTGATCTTCCAAGTTGGAAGGTTGATTCTGGGAATATGAGGAGGGAGAAATAAAGTGAATCTGGCAGATTTTTTTCTCCTTATTTTGCTGCTGTCCGCTGTTGCCGCGGTCCTGTTCTTCCAACGGAAAGGTAGGCATTCCAGCGGCTGTACGGGATGTTCCGGATGCAGTGGATGTTCCGCAAAGCACGGCATCCACTGTAAAAAAGTGCCTTCTCCCCAAAAAACGGGAAAGCCTTTTCAAAACGCTTCCCGGCAGTAACTGCAATGCTGAAAAGAAGACAACCCCTCAGCCTGACTTGAAGAAGCTGAGGGGTTGCTTTTTGCTATGATAAAGCTTTCAGATTCGTATTCAAAAAATCTTCTGTCTGTTTCTCTTGGCCTTCAATATAAGTGAAAATAAATGCGGTCATCAGCTGCCCTTGTTTGCGCAAAATGTAGTCCTGGCAGAGATGCCTTCCACCATCCAATTCTAAAGCCGTCACCTTGAACGGCAACACCAAATACTCTTTCCCATGTAGCTGAATGGAGTAGGTAGCCCCCGCTTGATACCCAAGATCACTGAGCTGTTCCATCTGTCCTTTGAGGACTTGAGCATACTCTTCTTCTGAAAGATTGGAAGCCCCTTTTGTCAAACCCAAATTCTCCACCGCCAACTGAAACCCGTTCGTACCGTCCTCACTGGTGGTCAGGAAATCATTCACAGATTTTTCGCGGGAGTAATCGTAATTTTTCTTCTGTTCTTCTGTGAGTGCAGCATATCCCGCGTCCATGGTCTCCATAATTTCCTCATCTGTTGCAGCAGTCCAGCCCTCCGGCATGGTATAGACAAATCCCAGGGATTCATTGGTATAGGTATTCCCCTCCCAGGTTCCTCTATGATATACTACCGATTCAGAACCAGAGGAATTCTCCTGCTGCTCCTGTGGCACTAACGCCCCACTGCTGACAGGTTCGGAGGAAAAATCCTCCTCGCTTTTGGAGCCGCATCCACTAAGCATTGTCAGCGAAAAAAAAGCAGCCATTAAAAATAGGACGATTCGTTTTCCCTTTTTCATTTTTCATTCTATTCCTTTCCATATCCTCTTCCTATTGCCCCTTGGTTTTTTCAGAAATCATCCGTCATAATTTCCCACCGGTTTCCTGTTGTAAAGGCTGTAAGCTCTCAGACAGCATCTGCTCAAAGTCATCCTGTTCACTTTCCAAAAAGACCCCGGTAAAAATGGCCATTAGCTTGCCTGCCTTATGGATATAATAATTCTGGCATGGGCGTTCGCCATCCACGGTCGGGGTTTCCACCACCACCGGCAGTACCAGAAAGGCACAATCATAGAGCTCCGTAGTATATGGCTCTCCGACCGTATAGGTCATACTGGTGATCTTTTGCAGCTGCTCCCTGAGCGACTGTGCATATTCCACTTCTTTCATCGAACTGGCCCCCGCTGTCATGGAGAGATTTTCCACCATCAGCTGAAGACTGGACATCCCATTTTCTTCAGAAACCATAAAATCATAAACAGTCTTGTTTTTGGAGTAATCATAGTCTTTTTTCTGTTCTTCTGTCAACGCCGCATAGCCACTGCTAATCAAATCCATCAGTGCATCATCCGATTTTGCCGTCCAACCATCCGGCATAGTATAGGTAAAACACAAGGTTTCATTTGTATAGAGATTCCCTTCCCAAGTTCCTCTAGTGTAGACGGTTTTAGATGTGCAACTGGAACAACAAAAGAGTACCATCAATACAGCGGCAAAAGAAATTAACTGTTTCATATACACTCCTTTTTAAGAAAGTAGACTGTTTTTATGATAGCACGGAATGGGAAAGGCTGCAACCTTTCTGACCAGGATCGATTTTCTTCGACTTCTTTTTAAATTCCCATACTTTCCGTCATTTCATATGCTTTTTGAAGATAAACTGTTACCTGAGCAGGTGTTTTTAGAACAAGGGTTTTTTGTGGATACTGTCTCCGTATTTTCAAAAAAGCCTCCCGTTTTTTCTTGTTTCTTCCCCTGAAAAGAACCCAGTGGACAAATTCCATATCCAGTTTTTCTTCACATCCTTCCGCCATACTTTCTCTTACATTTCCCCTGTTTTGTCGATAGCGCTTCCACACTCGGTACAAACAGCGCAACCTGCCAAAAGGAAGCAATAGAATTTGATCCGCTTGTTCCAAGAGCTCAAGCTGATAAAAACCGGAGTAATTCCCATCTATCACCCAATCCGGTTGGCTCATAAACTCGGCAACCATCTCCTTTGCCTGTTCTCGTGGACGTATTTTCCATCCCGGAAGAAACTGCACTGCGTCCAGATGAAGTACCGGAATCTGATATAGCTTTCCAAGCTGTGCAGCCAAAGTGGATTTTCCCGCCCCGCTGTATCCAAGTACTGCAATTTTCATCTTCTTTCCTCCTTATCTGTAAACCAACAGCCCCCACGCCAATTGCATGGGGGCTGTTTCTTAGCATATCATCCAATGCTTATTCTTTCAAGTCCTGTTCCTTTTTTTCGTTCTCCTGAACTTCTTCTTTTTCAGGGGTTTCTTTCTGTTTTCCAAGATATTCCGGAAGCTCCATTCCCGCCATCTCAAACATTTCCTTCATTGGAGGGACGGATTTCATCATACTGGAAAGGAAGTTTGAAGTAGTGGAAGAACCGTCTTTTCCATTCATACTGTCCCAGACAGTGACTTTGTCGATCTTCAGGTTCTTCACCGCATCCACCTGTACTCGTGTAAGTTCTTCCAGTTTATCAGCAATCATCAGCTTCATCGCATCATTTGGATTACCTCCCGTTGCAGCGACAATCTGCGCAAGACCAGCCGCCTGACGGGTCAGACGTTCCTGAACACCACGAGCTTCTGCTTCCATTTTCGCATAGATAGCGTCCGCTTCACCCTGTGCACGTCTGCGAATCTGTTCTGCTTCCGCTTCTGCTTCCAGCTCGACTTTTCTTTTTTCAATTTCCGTTTTAACAATGACGTCCGCTTCCAAAGCAGCCTGTTCACGGGCATATCTTGCCTGCTCCGCCTCTTTTTCTGCGGCGTAGGCTTCTTCCAGTGCCTTTGCGGACTGAATTTTTTCCGCCGCAGTTGCACGGCGCTTTGCATCGGACTGGCGCTCAATCAAAGTTGCGTTGGATTCTGCAATCTTCGCCTTGGATTCGTTTTCACCCTTGATAGCTTCGGAATCCGCAAAGGACACCTGAATACGCTGCTCTCTTCTCGCATTTGCTTCACCAATAGCGCCAGAGCGGTCCGCTTCGGCCACCGAGATTTTTGCATCGTTAATGGCTTTTGCCGCCGCTTCTTTTCCCAGTGCGGCAATATACCCAGACTCGTCAGAGATGTCCGTCACGTTGACGTTGATCAAACGCAGACCGATTTTTTTCAGTTCTGTTTCCACGTTACTGGAAACAGCGGCAAGGAACTTATCGCGATCGGTGTTGATTTCCTCAATTTCCATAGTTGCAATCACCAGACGCAGCTGTCCAAAGATGATATCTTTTGCAAGTTCCTGTATTTCGTCAAGTTTTAACCCAAGCAGGCGTTCTGCTGCATTTTGCATCACACCCGGCTCCACAGAAATTCCCACCGTAAACCGGGATGGGACGTCAATTCGGATATTCTGCTTGGACAGTGCGTTTTTCAAATCGACTGAGATGGAAATCGGCGTCAGATCCAGAAATTCGTAGGATTGGATGACCGGAACAATAAACGCCGCGCCGCCGTGGATACATTTTGCGCTTCTGGATGTACCGTCCTTATTGGAACCCACTCGCCCGTATACGACAAGAATTTTATCGGACGGACACCGTTTATAACGGGAAAGGATGACAAGCAGGGTTGTCAAAAGCAATACCGCCACCACACTGATTAAAATAACTAGGATTGGATCCATTTTGAAATACCTCCCTTAGATTCTTCCGGTGCCTGTTCCACCGGCTCCACTAATACTGTGTCCTCGTCCACAAGATCGCAGATTCGGACAAATGCCCCTGTTGGAATGAACTGTTTCGATGTGCCCGCTGCATCAAGTTCCACCAGCCTTTCCTGCAACATCACTGTTATTTTTCCCTGCCCTTTTCCGGCAGGCGGTATGGCTAGATAGACCTTTGCAAGTTTTCCTACCGCATTTACAGGCTCCAGGTTTCCCTTATCCTGTAGCTGGTAAGCACCCCTCATCAGTAGGGCGATTCCCACCAGGGCCACATTACCTGCAACAAAGGCAAGCAACACGGCAAAAAAATTGCCAATATACTTGCTCAACAACAGGCCGGTCCAGCCCCCTACGGCAAAAAAAGCGACAATACCACGCACGGTAAACAGCCGCAGACCATCATGCGCATCCGTATTATGGGATGCTCCTTCTCCTTCCAAATGGCTATCCGGTATGTCCGAATGTCCATCGGAATCCAGGTCTGACCCATCAGCTGAATCCAGCTCTGGACTGTCTGCATCCGTACCAAACCCCAATCCAAGTAACAGCAATCCTGTCTGGATGAGCATTACCACGGTAGCAGCAATCGCAATACAGGCAAATATCTGCTGGACAATTGTCAGGCTGTACCACCATTCCAACATTCAGATTCCCCCTTTCCAAGTACGGATGGGGGTGTTTCCAGTACCTGACTGTATAGCCCATCCGCCTTTTTTTTAATAATGGAGGCGGCATAGTAAATTAAAATCACATGAATTCCGTCCATCAGCCGCCGTCTAGCTCCCGGCCAGGGTTCCTGGTAATCGGAAATTTCCTTCTCCACTAGGGCAAAAAATTCTTCTTCCGACAGGACCTCTTCAAAACTCACCTTGTCTAAAATCGAACACAGGTAACAATAGAGATCCGATTCGCTGACAATATTGTCCGATGCATCCTCCGTCCTGCCGTTGATAAAAGTAAGCAGAACGCTGATATGGTCTAGTTTCATGACATCCCGCAGCATATTGATAATCATAATACGCGCCAGATGATCCATGCTGTAGCGTTTTTCTACCGGTCGTGCAACCCACCCCCGGTTAATCCAGTTTTGAATTGCCGGAGTATCAAGCCCGGTAATCTCACGCACCTGTGCAAGCATCAAACCCTTTGTCACTGCGAAAATAGAAAACAAAAAGCTCCTTGCATCCTGGCCGTTTCGTTCGATGACGGTTCCCGGAAAATAGGATTTCATACTGCCTTCCCTCCTTTGTTTTCCATTATATATCACATTCATTTGAATGTAAAATACAGTCTAACGATTATTATTTGCAATTAAAAGAATTTGATTCAACGGAAATACAATCAAGCACTCAATCTCCTGTTTACTCATTATTTCGCTTATTTTCTCTTGTTTTCTTAAAAAACATAAAAAATACTTTCCAGTTTTTTAAAGACTGTCTAACCAACTTCCCCTTTGCTTTTATAAAAAGCCATCGGTATCTTTTTGAAATTTTTATTCTGAATTGTAATCATTATCTATTATACCGTTACAAATAGAAAAGAGAAAGAAAAAAGCGGAAAATTACTCAAAAATTTTCGTAATCCAAAATTAGCAGAAAAAAACGGAAAGGAAAATCCTTTCCGTTTTTATAACTCTACTATTTTTTCAATTCCAGAATCGGAGATTCTTTTCCCTCCACGCAAGCAGGGGTAATCGTAACTTTGGCGACTTCCTCCTGAGAAGGAACATCAAACATGATTTCATTGAGGATTTCCTCCATAATAGAACGAAGGCCACGGGCGCCTGTTTTGCGCTCAATTGCCTTGCGCGCTACCATCCGAAGCGCTTCTGGCTCAAACTCCAGTTCCACCCCATCCAATCCAAGCAGCTTCTTATACTGTTTGAGGATGGCGTTTTTCGGCTGGGTCAATACCTTTACTAGGGCGTCTTCATCCAAATCCTCCAGAGTAGTAATCACCGGAAGACGGCCGACCAGCTCGGGAATTAAACCATATTTGACAAGATCGTGCGGTGTGATTTCCTTAAGCGTCTTTGCCTGGGAGAGTTCTTCTTTACTGCGTACTTTGGCGCCAAAGCCAAGCGCACCGGAATCCATCCGTTTTCCGATGACCTTTTCAATCCCGGCAAATGCGCCACCACAGATAAACAGGATGTTTGTCGTATCAATCTGGATAAACTCCTGCTGGGGATGCTTTCTTCCTCCGGTCGGCGGAACATTGGAAACCGTTCCCTCCAAGATTTTCAGCAGGGCCTGCTGGACTCCTTCCCCGCTGACGTCGCGGGTGATGGAGGTGCTCTCCGATTTCCGGGAGATCTTGTCAATCTCATCGATATAGATAATACCGCGTTCCGCCTTCTCCACATCATAGTCGGCCGCCTGAATCAGGCGTAGAAGGATGTTTTCCACATCCTCACCGACATAACCTGCTTCTGTTAACGTAGTCGCATCGGCAATGGCAAAGGGGACTCCCAAAATCTTGGCGAGTGTCTGCGCAATAAAAGTCTTACCAACACCAGTCGGACCGACAAGCAGCACATTACTTTTTTGGATTTCCACATCGTCCTCATCCGGGGCGTTCATAATGCGCTTGTAGTGGTTGTAGACTGCAACAGAAAGCGCACGCTTTGCATCGTCCTGTCCGATAACATACTGATCCAGCTTTTCCTTAATTTCACGGGGTTTGAGTACCTGCATGTCGCCGTCATCCCCCTGCCCCATCCCAGAATGGTAATGGGAATCCTGTGCCAGAAGATTTTCTTCTTCCAGAATACTGTAGCATAGCTGGACACACTCGTCACAGATATACACACCCGGGCCGGCAATGAATTTTTTTGCTTCGTCCTGCGGCTTCCCGCAGAACGAACAGCGCACCGGCTTATTTTCATCATTTTTTATCATTTGCACACCAACTTATCTGGTTGTCTTTTCTTACCGTGAAGTAATTACTTTATCAATCAGGCCGTATTCCAGGGCCTGCTGCGCGGTCATAAAATTATCGCGCTCGGTATCCCGGTTGATGGTCTCCACTGGCTGTCCGGTGTATTCGGAAAGCATCTTATTGAGTTTCTCGCGGGTATGCACAATGTGATCCGCATGGATTTTAATATCCGTCGCCTGTCCCTGGAGCCCACCGAGTAGCGGCTGGTGAATTAAGATTTCACTGTTTGGCAGCGCAAAACGCTTGCCCTTAGTACCGGAAGTCAACAGGAAAGAACCCATGGATGCCGCAAGCCCTACACAGATGGTAGAAACATCGCATTTGATATATTTCATGGTATCGTGGATCGCCATTCCCGCGGTGATAGAACCGCCCGGGCTGTTGATATACAGGCTGATATCCTTTTCTGGATCCTGCCCTTCCAGGTAGAGCAACTGGGCTACCACCAAGCTCGCCGTTGCATCGTTTACTTCATCACAGAGCATGATAATCCTGTCGTTGAGCAATCTGGAAAAAATATCATAGGAGCGTTCCCCACGATCGGTTTGTTCTACTACCATTGGCACTAAGCTCATTTGTGTGCACCTCCACAATTTCTCAAAAGTTTCATCATAGTATTTTTGTCAGGCAGAAAATCTGCCTGACAAAAAATAATTCTATGTATCAAGTTAAAACAGAGTATGAACAAGCTGAGAACAAACGAAAAACATCTTGCAGGGTTTATTTCTGCTCAGCGGTCTCTTCTGCTTCAGCCTTTTTCTTCGTTGTACGGCGGGTGGTCTTCTTTTTCCCATCCACAGTTTCTTTTACTTTTGCATTGTCTTTCACAAAATCGATTGCCTTGTTGACAACAACATCCTTTTTCAAATCCTCCACTGGGATGAAGGTTTTGACTTTGTCTGCTTCCAGGCCATACTGTTCAGCCAATTTTGCATATTCCGCCTCAACTTCTTCTTCAGAAGCCTCGAGTTTTTCGTTTTCTGCAATCTTTTCCAGGGCAAGGCGAATCTTCACCTGACGCTCAGCCTGCTCACGGAAAGTCTTACGGAAGCTTTCCATCTCCATACCAGTGTACTGCAAATAGGTGTTGATATCCATACCCTGCATCTGCAAACGGTATTCGAAGTCGCCCACCATATTGTTGATGCTGTTCTCATACATTTCCTCTGGAATCTCCGCCTTGAGGTTCTCAATTACCGTGTCAATCAGCTTGTTTTCCAGATCATCCTGTGCAGCTTTATCGCTCTGCTCCTGGAGTTTCTTTTCCGTATCCTTTTTGAGCTCGTCAAGGGTATCAAACTCGCTGACATCCTTAACAAATTCATCGTCGAGTTCCGGAAGCTCACGGCTTCTCAGCTCGTGGAGTTTGCATTTGAAAACAGCCTCTTTGCCGGCAAGTTCTTTTGCATGATACTCTTCTGGGAAAGTGACATTGACATCGAACTCATCGCCGATATTGTGGCCGACAATCTGCTCCTCAAATCCCGGGATAAATTGGCCGGAACCAAGGGTTAACGGGTAGTTTTCACCTTTGCCGCCTTCAAACGCCTTGCCATCGACAAAACCTTCAAAATCGATCATAGCGCTGTCGCCGTTTTCTGCAGCTCTGTCTTCTACTGTAATAATTCTGGCATTTCTCTCACGGAGTCTTTCAATGGCCTCGTTGACCTCTTCTTCCGTGACCTTGTGCAAATCCTTGGTAGCCTCAATGCCTTTGTAGTTTTCCACTTCCACATCTTCCGGCTTTACAACGACGTTTGCTTTGAACGTATAGCCGTCTTTGCTGATTTCCGTGATCTCTACTTGCGCTTCTGCAACAGGAGTGATGCCGGCAGCTTCGATTGCCTGTGCATATGCATCCGGGTAAGACATATTGACAGCGTCCTCAAAGAACACACTCTCGCCATAGAGTTTCTCAATGAGATGGCGCGGAGCTTTTCCCTTTCTAAAACCAGGGACAGTCATTTTTGGCGCGTTTTTCTTAAATGCTTTGGTAAGAGCTTCTTCAAACTGCTCTTTCTCTACTTTTACTTCCAATTCATAATGATTGGTTTCGGTTTTGTTCGCTGAGACTAAACTCATGTTGACATCCTCCTGTTTTGAAAACAATCTATCCTGGCTATTATAGCACAGAGTTTCTTAAAATTCCACCATTTTTTTCAATCCATACTATCTGTCGCTATTTTCCCCTGACGGCACCAGAATTGGGGTGAATTTCAGGTAATCTGCGGAAACAAGCCGGAAATGAATTCCTCCATATTCCCCCTGAAAAGCATACTGCGCGCCGGAGCCGTGAATATGCCCGTAAAAACAGCGTTTTACACCATAGCGGCGCATCACTTCCAGCATTTCCTCACAGCAGTTGTTCTGGTAAACCGGAGGATAATGGAGAAAGGCCACCGGTTCTTTTCCGGTTTTAGCGCCCTCTTTCAAAGATGTTTCCAGCCTGCCGACTTCCCGCAGGTATACTTTGTGGTTGTGTTCTTCTTCACTGTCAAGCATCCAGCCCCGGGAACCGCAGACAGCAATTTCTCCTGTCTCAGCGCAGTTATTATGAATGATTTTCAGGCTGTTTAATCCGTTTTGCTCAAAAAAACGGCTCATTTTTGATGCAGTGGAAAACCAGTAGTCGTGGTTACCCTTAATAATCAGCTTGTGCCCGGGCAGTGCATCCAAAAACCGGAAATCTACCAGCGCCTGTTCCATGGACATACCCCAGGAGATATCCCCTGCAAGCACGACGGTATCCTCAGGATCTATCAGTCTTTCCCAGTTTTCCTGAATCCGTTCGACATAGTTTTCCCACCCCGAAAAAATATCCATTGGTTTCGTCCCATCCAGGGACAGGTGTAAATCCGCAATGGTAAAGACTTTCAACCCTTCCCCTCACTTTCCAAAAAACTGCCGGTTATTTGACATTCCGAACGAAAAATTCGTAGGCATTGTCGTAGAAAATCTTATGAACTAGCTTTTCCGGATAATTTTTACGCAACATGGCGTTTGCAAGGTTTTCCACCTTTTCAATAGAATCCAGATTCGGTTCAATTTCCGCGCCGTCAAAATCACTTCCCATTGCGAGGATATCTTCCCCGCCCAGGGAAAGAAAGTGATCCGCATGGCCTACCAAATCGTCGATGGTTCCATATTTGCTGATGAACCCTTTATAAAAATTCAAACCCACCAGACCGCCCCGCTCCCGGATGAGTGCAAACTGGTCATCCGTCAAGTTACGACGATGTGGATAAACGGCGAAAGAATTGGAATGCGTGGCAATGAAGGGCTTGGAGTAGCATTCAGCTGCCTCATAGAAAGTGCGCTCACTTGCATGAGAAACATCCAGAACCATTCCAACGCGCTCCATCTCGCTCAAAGCGACCTTACCCAAAGCTGTCAACCCTTGGTTTGACATTGCACCGCCCGCCAACAGCGTGGGGTTGTTCCAGGTAAGCGAGGCAATCCGCACTCCTGCTTTATAGTAGCGTTCAATGGTAGACATGTCGTCCCCAAACGCACGCCCATTTTCTATGGAGAGCACCGCAGCAAACCGACCTGACTGTGCCGCCTGTTCTATATCTTCTCCATTGGTACACTTGACCACCAGGTCTTTATTGATCTCCATCTGTTCATGGAAATATGCAAGATACTCCGTTACATAGTCCAGCGCCTGATT
This sequence comes from Candidatus Pseudoruminococcus merdavium, assembly GCA_904419745.1. Classification (GTDB taxonomy): domain Bacteria; phylum Bacillota; class Clostridia; order Oscillospirales; family Ruminococcaceae; genus Pseudoruminococcus_B; species Pseudoruminococcus_B merdavium. The sequence continues at coordinate 13,920 of CAJFSS010000007.1, forward strand.
TGCCTCCACCGTATCCGGGACATAAACGGCATAGGTCTGGCACCATTTGTTCAAACATCTGCCCTTTTCCAGAGAAATATGCATGGAATTTTTACGCAGCCCCTCCATTTTCCGGTGTGCAAAAACAATGGTGTCACAGTGCAAATCAAAAAAATTCATCAAATCCCTCCTACCCTGCTTTTCTATGTGTAATTTATCTTTATTACGCAAAAGGCCTCTGCATGCACAGTCCTTTTTCATCCCGCGTCAAAGGCATTTTTTAGATAATGCATCTGCTTTACGGCAAAAATCTCTCCCGGATATAAAACAACCTCTGCCACATCAAAGCGGGGCGTCAGCGCTGGCCGCTCCTGTTTCAGATACTCTTGCGCACAGCGGATCAGGCGCTCCCGTTTTGTCTTTGTAACTGCCTCTCTGGGAGCATAAAGAGAGTTCGCCCTCCTCGCCTTGACTTCCACAAAGGCTAGGCAGTTCCCATCCTTGACAATCAGATCAATCTCTCCGCCGCGGATGGTAAAATTGCGCCGCAGGATTTCGCAGCCACGCTGCACAAGATAGCGGGCGACATATTCCTCCGCCGCTCTCCCACGGCCGACCGACTTCACTTAGATTCCCCCAGGTATTTTTTCAGAAAGCTTCTGCGGTGGACTTCACTCACGCCATATTCATCCAGCCGTTCATAGTGGAGTTTTGTCCCGTATCCCTTGTGCTTTGCAAAGGCATATTGCGGATACTTTTCATCTAACTCCAGCATGTAGCGATCCCGGCTGACTTTGGCAAGGATTGAAGCGGCGGCAATGGAGGCCGACGTCCCATCCCCTTTTACCACAAGTTTCGTATCACACCCAAGGCCAGGATCACGGTTACCATCCACCAATGCAAGTGCGGCGGGGCGATCCATTCCCTGATAGGCGCGCCGCATCGCAAGGAAGGTTGCCTGCAAAATATTGAGCGTATCGATCTCCTGTTCGCTAGCACTGGCCACCGAATAGGCAAGCGCCTTTTCGGTAATCTCTGTAAAGAGCGCCTCCCGGCGCTTTTCTGTTAGCTTTTTAGAGTCGTTAAGCCCTTCAATTGGGCGTTCCGGATCGAGAATCACACAGGCGGCAAATACCGGGCCGGCCAGAGGCCCCCTGCCCGCCTCGTCAATCCCGCATAAACAAGAAATCCCCTGTGCACGCAAAGCAGCGTCAAATTCGTCAAGTCTGCTCATGGATATTCTCCTCCGGTGGCCGTTCCAGGGTGATGCGTCCAATTTTTCCGCTGCGGAATTCATCAAGCAGCATAATCGCCGCACGGTCGACGTCAATCTCCCCGCCGGAGATCAGCATTCCGCGTTTTTTTCCAATCTGCTCGAGCAGCGCGTAAGGGGAAATCTCCACTAGATCCCCTTCCAGTTTGTAGCGTGCCTTGAGCAGATTCGGGTATTCGCGCTGCAACACCATCAGCAGGCGCATAGCGAGCATGGTCAAATCCAGTATATCATCCTTGACCGCACCGGTGAAGGCCAGGTTTTCCCCAGCCAATCTGTCCTCAAATTTTGGCCAGAGGACGCCCGGCATATCCAGCAAATCCAGATTTTCGTCAATCTTCACCCACTGCTTGCCACGTGTGACGCCCGGGCGATCTTCTACTTTCGCCCTCTTGGATTTTGCCATGCGGTTGATAAAAGAGGATTTTCCCACATTGGGGACGCCCACCACCATCATGGAAAGCTTGGCAGTCATGCCCTTTGCCCTGCGTTTGGCAATCACCTCGTCGAGCGTACGGTATACAGTTGGAAGAAGTTGGTTTAACCCCGCCCCATTTTTGCAATCCACAGCAAGCGCGGGAATCCCTTTTGCCTTGTAATAGGAAAGCCATTGGACAGTTACTTCCCTATCTGCGGAATCGCTCTTGTTGAGCAGGATGATCCGCGGCTTTTTGCCCACAATCCGATCGATTTCTGGATTACGGCTGCTCTGGGGAATCCGGGCGTCTGTGATCTCTACAACAATATCCACATATTTCAGGTTTTCCTGCATCAGGCGGCGTGTTTTCGCCATATGGCCTGGAAACCACTGAATCATCGGCACGTCGCTGACTGGAGCGTCGTAATTTATCATCAGTTCCTCATCCATGTTCTCCCCTCCTATTTACCGGAAAACATCTGGTACACCACGGTGCCCAGGACATAGCGTTCATCAATCTGTCCGATCTCAGAAAAACGGCTGTCCAGCGAATGATTGCGGTTGTCCCCCAGCACAAAGACCTTTCCTTCTTCCACGGTCAGTGGGAACTGCATGTCTCCACTCTTCATGGGGCGAGCATCTAAGTGCGCATAGGGCTCCGCGACAGCCTGCCCGTCCACATAGAGTTGTCCTGTCTGAAAATCGAAATCCACTACCTGTCCTTCGGTAGCAACCACGCGCTTGATGATCGGCTCGTTGCGGGAATTGGGTTTAGTAATGACAACCACATCCCCTGCTTTTGGGGATTGTCCTAACAGCGCATTGTAGGTAGAAATTATCAGGTTATCCTTATCATGTAGGGTCGGATACATAGAAGTCCCGCTGACATAGACCGGCCTGCCAACAAAGACAAACAGGATTGCCACTGCAATAATGGCAAACGCAAAGATTTCGATATGCTCAAAAATATCAAAGGGTTCTTTGGCGGTTTGCAATTTTGGTTCTTTTTCCATATGGCATATCTTCCTTTCCCAGGGAATTATGCAGGGAGCAGATTTCTCCTGCGGCAAAAACATTGTGATAGCAAAAAAAGGGACATGATTGTCCCTTTTTCTGTGTGCATTTTGAAATTAGCGAATTGCCTCTTTGACCTTGGCAGCTTTACCCACTCTGTCTCTGAGATAATAGAGTTTGCTTCTGCGGACACGGCCTTTACGGATGGTCTCGACTTTTTCAATGTTCGGGGAATGGATCGGGAAAACCCTTTCCACGCCGACGCCGTAAGAAACGCGGCGGACGGTGAAGGTTTCAGAGATACCACCGTGCTTTCTTGCGATAACCGTTCCCTCGAAAGCCTGGATTCTCTCTCTTTCTCCCTCTTTGATTTTGACATGTACCCGGACAGTATCGCCGACTTTGACCTCCGGCAGTTCTGCTTTCAGGCAGCTTTCAGACATGTGTTTGAGTGCATCCATTTCTAATTTCCTCCTGTTTTTCAGACGTTCATTCCCGGATATTCCCGGCAGAGGACCGCCCGCTTTGATTGTCGTGACCCTTTAAAAAGAGTCTGGCATCAAACCCCTGTACGCCCAAAAGGGCGCAGCAGGCCTAATTAAATGCGAAAATATGATACCACAGGACGCTTTAAATTGCAAGCAAAATCAGCAAAACGGTTCAAAATCGGCAGTATAGACAGCCGTACGGGAGACAGACACCCTATCGAGCGGGCAGTTTGCATATTCCGCAAACGCACCGAGCAGGAGCATGGGGTTGACAGTCTTTTCATTGCCAGAGGGCAGCAGCACGGTCAGTTGCAACGCCCCACCCGATTCCTCCACTGTCTCTAAATTGATATCTGGACGCAGATCCACCTGCTTTTCTCCTCGCTTAGATTTTTTCATCACCAAAATCTGCGGCTGTGCAAAAAAGCGTTCAAACACCTCTTTGGACTGCGCACAGCCCGAAAGCCGGACGTCCAACACATACCGAGAATAAGCGATCATATTCGCCTTTTTTACCGGCTCGGCGCATTTTGTCACAAAAATCCCTTCCGGGAGGACGCGGTTTAACCGCTCTTTTATCTCCTCATAGGGCATCGGCTGCGTCAGGCGGATGTCCATCGTCTCGCACAGACTCTCAAACCCAAGCGAAATCGGCAGTGCAAAGGTCATATAGACGTGGGGATTAAACCCCTCCGTGTACCATACCGGAATTCCGGCCCGGCGAAGCGCGCGTTTCATACAGCGGGTCATGTCCAGATGGGAGATGTATTTCCCTCTCCCGGTCTTTTGATAAAACACTCTAACAGTTTCCAAAACAGGGTCCTCCCATCAGGCGGTTTGCGCCGCAGCCTGCGCACTGCTGGCGACAGTGCGGCGTCGTCTTGCTGGCGTAGGCTTTTTCGCGTTCTTTCCACAAAAAGGATTTGTCCACCGCGTAATCCAGGTGATCCCAAGGGAAAATCTCGTCTTTTTCACGTACCCTGGCGGCATAGAAATCCGGGTCTAACCCGCATTCTTTGATGGTCTCCACCCAGGTATCATAGCGATAATATTCGTCCCAACCGTCAAATTTGCATCCCTTTTTCCACGCCCGGTAGAGCACCTCTCCCAGGCGTCGGTCACCGCGGGCAAATACCGCCTCAATCCGACTGACTTTCATGTCGTGGTACTTGGCGTTAATTTTCTTAGTACGAATACTGGAAACCAGGTGATGCTGTTTTTCGAGTACCGTCTCAAAGGTATCCTGCGCGTCCCATTGGAACGGAGTAAATGGTTTGGGCACAAAAGTAGAGGCACTAACCGTCACTGTGACGCCTTTGCCCTTTGGACGGTTCGGCATATGGTAAAAGGTATCGACGACCTTCTGAGCAAGTTCTGCGATCCCGGCGACGTCTTCCATCGTCTCCGTCGGCAAGCCGATCATAAAGTAAAGTTTCATCGCCGTATACCCGCCCTGAAAAGCCGTCAACGCGGTGTCGAGCACTTCTTCTTCGGTGACATTTTTGTTGATGGCGTCGCGCAAGCGCTGGGTTCCCGCCTCCGGAGCAAAAGTCAGACCGCTCTTTCGCACCCGTTTGATTTTTTCCAGCAGGCTTTCAGAGAAATTATCCACCCGTAGCGATGGAAGCGAAAGATTGACCCTTCCCTTCTCCGACCAGGACAGCAAGGTGTCCATCAGTTCCTCCAGCTTAGAGTAGTCGCTTGTGGACAGTGAGGACAGGGAGATCTCATCATAGCCCGTGGTGTCGCACAGGCTTTTACAGTCACGGTCAATGGTGCCCGGTTTCTTTTCCCGCAGCGGCCGGTAGATAAATCCCGCCTGGCAGAACCGGCATCCGCGGATACATCCGCGCAGTACTTCCACCATAGCGCGATCATGGACTACTTCAATGTTGGGGACAATGAAACTTTCCGGCGTAAAGACCTTGTCGAAATCCCGGATAATGCGCTTTTTCACAACGGCAGGGGCCTCAGGGTCGTTGATAACCTCCCTGATTGTACCGTCCTCATGGTACTGTACCTGGTACAGAGAGGGAACATAGACGCCTTCTATCTTTGCGGCACGCTTTAAAAACTCCGCTTTGGAAAATCCCTCCCGTTTTGCCACGGAATATGCTTCCAGCAGCTCCAGCATGACTTCTTCTCCTTCGCCGAGCATGAACAGGTCTATAAAATCCGCCAGAGGTTCCGGGTTGCAGGCGCAGGGGCCTCCCGCCACGACCAGCGGAGCAAGAGAATCGCGCTCGCATGCCCGCACCGGGATTTTCGCCAGATCCAGCATGTTGAGCACATTGGTATAGGACATCTCATATTGCAGCGTAAAACCGACGATGTCAAAGTTTGCCACCGGCTCCAGGTTTTCCAGCGTATATAGAGGAATGCCATGCGCCCTCATCTGTTCTTCCATGTCCACCCAAGGGGCAAAAACCCGCTCGCAGCACATGTTGTCCTGTGCGTTGATGAGAGAATAAAGGATCTTCATGCCCAGATGGGACATGCCAACTTCATAGGTATCTGGGAAGCAAAAGGCGAATTTTACATCCATTTTGGAAAGATCCTTCTTGACGCTGTTGACCTCTCCGCCGATGTAACGCCCCGGCTTTTGCACCTGCATTAAAATCTGTTCGAGCTGTTGTGAAATATCCATCGTTTCGCCCCTTTATCTCGCAAAAAACAATTGTATCCTTAGTTTCGGTTTTCAGGCAATCCCTGTTGAAAAGCGATCTATAAAACCAAAACGGTCGCCACATCCTTGCAAATAGTACTGGAGTCATTGGCAAACCGCATTTCAAGCGATTTGCCCTTCTACTTTCCTGTCTGCAGAGTAAAACCGTACTTTGGGGTTATGATACCATATCTCTCCTCTTTCTGCAAATGACAAAACAGAGAAAATCCTCCTTCTATCGAATCCTGTTCCCGCTTTCCATGTAATTTCTCCATCTCATATCAGCGGCAATTCCACAAAACTTCCGGGCTTTCGGTAGCCTCCGCTTGGTATTCCAATCCTTCCGTTCACTGCTTCGCCGTATTCTACTATAGAGAATTTCCGTCTCTGCATGGAAAATCCCCCATCCCTCTTTTTTCAGAGGAACGGGGAATGGCTTCCAAAAATACGCACAGAAGTTCCCAAATTAGCTTAATCACAACACCAACCACAATGCCTGCACCGTTCGCATTGATAATACCGTAAATTTTTCTAGGTTCTCCATCCTGCTTTTCTTTATATAAAGAGTAAATCCTGGCCCCAGAATCAACAGTCCTATGAGGAACGCCACCGCGTTATACATCATGTTCGCTTTTTCCATTTCAGTAAAAATGCAGAGTTGATGATCACGAGGACAGATCCGGTGTTGTGGACCAGTGCGCCGACTACCGGGTTTAAGACACCGGTAATCGCCAAAATAATCGCGGCAAAGTTTAGGGCCATAGAAAACGTGAGATTGCACTTAATAGTCACCATCATCCGCTTGGAAAGCGCCAGCAGATGTGGAAGTTCCTTGACCTCATCATCCACAAGCGCAATATCCGCCGCATCCACGGCGATATCACTGCCAACGCCGCCCATCGCAATGCCGATATTCGCTTTTTTCAGTGCCGGGGCGTCGTTGACCCCGTCCCCAATCATACAGACGGATTGTCCCTGTTTTTGACAGCTTTCAATAAAACGAAGTTTTTCTTCCGGCAGGCAGTCCGCATGTACTTCCTCAATGGAAAGCTGCCCGGCGATGGTTTTCGCAGCACTTTCATGATCTCCTGTGAGCAGTACCGGCGAAACGTCGAGGCCAATCAGCCTGCGCACCATTTCCCCGCTTTCCGGACGCACGGTATCCGACAGTGCAAGAAATCCCGCTGGCTGCCCATCCACTGATAAATAAATGACCGTACAGCCCCGGTCATCATATAGCTTTCCGGATTCTAGTAAAGAGGGAACGGAAGTCATCCCTTCCCTGGCAAGCAGCTTGCGGTTTCCCGCAAGAATCCGTCTACCCTGCACAACTGCCGCGACGCCCTGGCCGGGGATCATCTGGAATTCCTCTGTCTGCGGGAGTTCTTTGGAGATTTCCTGTCTACAGCAGCGCACCACCGCTTTGCCCAAAGGGTGTTCGGAACGCTGTTCCGCCGCCGCAGCGAGCAGATAGAGTTCTTCTCTTGCCAAACCCGGCAGAATGCTCTTCACCTCGACCACCTGAGGCGTCCCATAGGTCAGCGTTCCAGTCTTGTCGAACGCAATTTTAGAGACCGAGGCAAGTCGTTCCAATGCATCGCCTTCTCGTACCAGAAACCCGTGTTTGGTTGCATTTCCAATCGCCGCCATAATGGCGGTCGGTGTTGCCAGAACCAGCGCGCAGGGACAGAAGACGACCAGAATGGTCACCGCACGGATGATCTGTCCACTGAAAATCCAGGTCAAGGCAGCTGCTGTCAGTGCGATAACAACAATCCAGGTTGCCCAGCGATCCGCCAACCCGACGATTTTCGCCTTGCCCGCGTCCGCCGACTGTACCAGCCGGATCATCCTCTGGATAGAACTGTCCTCCCCGACCTTTGTTGCCCTCATATCAAAAGAGCCGAACTGATTGACCGTCCCACTGGAAACTTCATCCCCAGCACTTTTGTCTACCGGAAGGGATTCTCCGGTCATCACCGCCTGGTTAATGGAGGTCTGTCCGGACAGGATCACCCCGTCCACCGGGATGGTTTCGCCCGGCAGCACACGGAGAATATCCCCCACGCAAACCTGCTCCGCCGGGATCACGGTTTCCTGACCTTCAGAAATCACTCTTGCCGTGCGCGGCGTCAGGTGGACAAGTTTTTCAATCCCTGCCCGCGCTTTCGCTACGGTCAAATCTTCCAGCAGCGCGCCGAGCTGCATGATAAAGGCGACTTCACCCGCAGCAAAATCCTCCCCAATAATTACCGAGGCAATCAGTGCCAGTGAAACCAGCACGTCCGCTTTGATGTCAAAGGCGGTGACAAGCCCAATCACTGCTTCCAGGATAATCGGGATTCCACACAGAATAATCGCCACCCATGCCGCATCAAATGGGAGTGGAATCAAATCTAGCATACTGACAAGCAGCGCTATTCCGGAAATCACCAGAAAGGCGATATCCTTTTTGGTTCCTCCAATTTCAAGAAATTCTTCCAATTTTTCCATTGGATTCCCTCCTTTTATACCTATAGGGGTATATGTTTATTATACGGGTGGGGGTATTGATAAGTCAAGGGAAACATTTGTACAGCTAAATCCTTTGGCGAACAAAAAATCTCCCGGAACATGCAAATCGTGTCCGGGAGATTTCTTCTGGGTATCTCTTTATTCTGCAGTACAGCTGACCGGGGTGTACCCCGCTTCAGTGACCGCATCCATCAAAACTTTGTCATCCACCTCTTTGGAAAGGGAGACTGTCGCCTTTTTGTTCTCCAAATCCACAACCGCCTCGCTTACGCCATCGACAGCGGCAAGGGCCTTTTGTACATGTGCCTGACAATGTGCACACATCATGCCGTCTACAACCAATACTTTTTTCATAAAGATCATTCCTTTCTCATGTTCCACCGGTTGTGCACCGGTTTCAAGGGGATTATTATCTTCCACCGCCGGCAATACTGCCGGGATTTCAGCATGGGGATTGTGCGTATCCTGTCCCTTCTTTTTGAAAAAGCGCAGGCGCAACGCATTCGTAACAACGCAGACGGAACTCAGGCTCATCGCCGCGGAGCCAATCATCGGGCTCAATCGCAGGCCAAAAGCCGGGAACAGGGCGCCCGCCGCCACCGGAATGCCGAGGATGTTGTAAAAGAATGCCCAGAACAGGTTCATGTGGATGTTGCGCACCACCGCCCGACTGAGATCAATCGCGTTTGCCACATCATCCAGGGAATCCTTCATCAAAACCACGTCCGCGGATTCAATTGCAATGTCCGTGCCTGCGCCGATAGCAATACCAATGTCCGCACGGGTCAGGGCCGGAGCGTCGTTGATGCCGTCACCGACCATGGCAACCTTGTGACCCTGCTCCTGCAAGGCACGGATGTTGGCCTCTTTTTCCGTAGGCAGTACGTCCGAGATGGCCCGCTCAATACCGAGCTCTTTGCGGATCGCTTCCGCCGTCACCCGGTTGTCCCCGGTCAGCATGACAACATGTAATCCCATCTGAGCAAAGCGTTTGATAGCTGCACGGCTGGTATCGCGGATGGTATCCGCTACTGCGATGATCCCCACGAGTTTTCCACCGCGTGCAAAGAGTAACGGAGTCTTGCCCTCCTGCGCCAGGCGCGCTGTCTGCGCGCGTGCCTCTTTTGAAGCACCATCTTCCGTTAGCAAATGATTTTCCTCCAAAAACGCAATATTTCCGGCAAAATATTCCTGACCGCCCACTTTTGCACGGATTCCACGTCCGGAAACCGCTTCAAATTCCTCTGCCGCAGGCAAAGAGAGGTTTTCCAGCTTTGCACGTTCCACAACCGCCTGGGCCAGCGGATGTTCGCTGCCCATCTCCGCAGCGGCGGCTTCTTTCAAAAATTCCTGCTCGCTCAAAGTGGAATCCAGTACCACAATGTCCGTGACGGACGGGTGCCCAGAGGTGATCGTCCCGGTTTTGTCCAGGACAATCGTGTCAATGTTATGCAGATTTTCCAAACTCTCCGCAGATTTTATCAAAATTCCCATCTCCGCCGCCTTTCCGGTTCCGACCATGATGGCGACGGGTGTGGCAAGCCCCAGTGCGCAAGGGCAGGAGATGACCAGTACAGCAATGGCATTGGACAGGGCAAATTCAAACCCCTGACCGGCAAGCATCCAAATCACCGCGGTTAAAATCGCAATCCCAATGACGACCGGGACAAAAATCCCGCTAACACGGTCTGCCAGGCGCGCAATCGGTGCTTTGGAGTTGCCCGCTTCGTCCACAAGGCGGATGATCTGTGCCAGCGTGGTATCTTCTCCGACTTTGGACGCTTGAAAACGGAAGGTACCGTTTTTATTGATAGTTGCAGAGATTACCGTATCCCCGGCTTTTTTCTCCACAGGGATACTCTCTCCGGTAATCGCCGCCTGATCCACATATCCGTGACCTTCAGTAACAACACCGTCCACTGGAATTCCTTCTCCTGGACGGATTACCAGGATATCCCCGGCGACGACCTGCTCCGCGGGGATGATCTGTTCTTCTCCGTTTCGGAGGACAACCGCTGTTTTGGGAGCAAGATCCACCAGCTTGCCGAGCGCATCCGAAGTTTTGGATTTGGAACGTGCTTCAAGATATTTTCCAACCGTAACCAGCGTCAGGATCATGGCCGCGGATTCAAAATACAGTGCATGGGCGTATTCGTGGACGACCGCCATGTCTCCGTGTCCAAACCCATAAGCCATGCGAAACATGGCGAACAACCCATAAACCAGGGACGCCCCGGAACCGATTGCCACCAGCGAATCCATGTTGGGGGCACGGTGGAACAGGGATTTCAGACCATTTTGAAAAAAGTGCCGGTTGATAAACAGGATGGGCACTGTAATGATCAGCTGCAAAAGGGCGTTGACAAGCGTGTTCTCCATGCCAACCAAAAAGGATGGCATCGGCAGGTTCATCATGCCTCCCATCGCAACATACATCAGGGGGATCAGCAGGATAATGGAGGCCACAAGCCGGTGTTTCATGCTTTTCTGGCTTTCTTCCGCCTGTTCCTTTCTCATCTGCCATTCGCTACGGAATCCCCCTTCTTTTGCCCGTGCCTGGTGTTCCAGAGAAGATGCGCCGTAACCGATTTCCCTGACCGCACCGATAATGCTCTGCGGATCAAGAGCGGATTCATCATAGGTCACCGTCATCTGGTTGGCAAGCAGGCTGACGTTGACGTCTTCAACCCCATCGAGTTTTTGTACACACCGGGTAACATTGGCCTGACAGGCCGCACAGGTCATCCCGGTCACATTATACTTTTCTGTTTTCAAAAGAGATCCTCCCCTCTATTTAAGCCTTTTTATCAGTTCCACGGCTTCCTCAATCACCTGGGTATTCCCTTTCTGCACTTCCTCAACCACACAGGTTTCCAGGTGACTCTGCAAAACCAGATACCCAAAGGATTGAAGCGCGCTTTCCACTGCGGCAACCTGCATCAGGATATCCCCACAATAGCGGTTATCATCCAGCATTTTACTGATACCGCCAAGCTGCCCGACCATCCGTTTGATACGGTTTTGCAGCAGGGTCAGTTCCCTTCCACTGCGGGGCGTCGCCTTGTGGTGACAGGGACATTCGCGCTGCTGCCCGGGGGCATTTGTCTTCTTTTCCTGTTTTTCCATCTGCAAGCCTCCTCAAAATACCCGATAGGGGTATTTCGTTTTCTCTATTATAATACCCCCTATGGGTATTTTCAACCCCCTTTTGAAAAAAACTTTACTTTTTTACTGGGAATTCCTTTTTCTTCTTTCTTCTCCACCTGATTGCCATAGATTGAGTATGGGAGATTTTTTAGCCCATTTTTTAAAGGGATACACATACCAAAATCTTATAATCAGCACCATTTGACAGGTAAAACCTTTCCAGTTATGATGATGACAGATAAAAATCAAAAAAAGAGGGATTTTTGTGAAAGAGATGCGCAGAAAAAGGGCAATTGCTACCCGTTTGGGAATACTGTGTGGAGGTGAAAGCTAATTCAAAAGGAGAATCTATTATGAATCATATTCCAAACCCAGATGTCGTTTTCCCAAACGAATATGGAACTACCTGTTTTCTGAAAAACGTAATTACCGCCCCGAATATTATCGTTGGGGACTATACCTATTATGACGACCCAGTAGATCCAACCGGATTCGAACACAATAATGTCCTGTTCAACTGGCCGGAATTTGGAGATCGTCTCATAATTGGGAAATTCTGTGCCATTGCAAGCGGGGTACAGTTTATTATGGGGAGTGCAAACCATCGGATGAACAGTATCAGCACCTATCCCTTCCACGTCTTTGGCGGAATATGGGAAGAAAATACCCCTCCCCATCTCTCCCAGCTCCCCTTTAAAGGGGATACAGTCATCGGAAATGACGTCTGGATTGGACGGGAAAGCGTGATTTTACCCGGCGTCCATGTAGGCGACGGGGCTATCATCGCCGCAAATTCCGTGGTTTCCAAAGATATAGAGCCATATACTCTTGTGGGCGGAAATCCGGCGAAACCAATCCGGAAGCGCTTTGATGAAGAACTGGTTTCCATGCTCCTTACTCTGCGTTGGTGGGACTTTCCCCCGGAAAAACTGGCCGATTTCCTGCCTTTCCTGTGTGACAGTGATCTTTCCAAAGTAAAAACCATCATTGAAAACCTGATCAATCAATCTTCCGTAGAACCTAATTCTACAAAGCTGCTGTAAAATTTCCAGAAAAGGACTGCAACCCCAGCAGAAATCGTTACAAATATTGGCTTTTTTAAATAATAAAACATATGGCAAGCCAAAAATCAAAATTTCCCCTTCCAGCAGTAGTACTGGAAGGGGAAATTTTGATCCCATTTACAGGATTCGTTGCTGTTTCAACTTTTCCTTCGCATCTTTATGCAGCAGGTTTTCCATACTTTTTAAGCTGATGGCAAGCGTTGAGGCATTGTGCAACAAGGCAGATGTAGTGGGTTGTATCATTCCACCAACCCCCAGGGCAATCAATGTCCCGTTAATTGCCAAAATGGATTTATAATTTCGGTCGATCCGGCGCATCATAGCGGTACTCAGCCGTCGTAGCGTGAGTAACTCCCGTAAATTGTCCGCCCCGATCGTGATATCGGCAATTTCCCGTGCAATCTCCGCCCCATCGCTGATGGCGATTCCAACGTCTGCCGCGGACAGCGCCGGAGAATCATTGATCCCGTCCCCAATCATGACAACTCCGCTGCCCCGCTCCCGCTCTTTCAGGACAAAGTTTGCCTTATCTTCCGGCAGGACTTCAGAATAATATTCGTCCACGCCAACTCTTGCCGCAATAGCCGAAGCCGTGCGCTCGCTATCCCCTGTCATCATGACTATTTTCCGGAACCCCTCCGTCTTCAGTTGCGCGATGACTTCAATTGCTTCTTCCCTTAGAGGGTCTTCAATCAGGATCACCGCTGCAAGTTCTCCATCCATAGCCAGATAAAGATGGGAAAACTCTGTCGGAAGCCGCTCAAAGCGTTCCTGATATTCCTCCCGTATCTTACAGCCTTCATCTTCAAAAACAAAATGATGGCTCCCGATAATAACCCGTTTGTCCCCGATGTAGGAAGTAATACCGTGCGCGACAATATAATCCACTTTGGAGTGCATTTCCTCATGCTCTAAATGCTGTTGCTGCGCCGCACGCACCACCGCTTTGGCCATGGAATGCGGAAAATGTTCTTCCAGGCAGGCCGCCACTCTCAGCATCTCTTGTGCGTTAAAATCCCCGAACGGCACGACCTCTTTTACGGTAGGCTGCGCCTTTGTAAGCGTCCCGGTTTTATCAAAGACGATGGTGGACGCGCAAGACAATGCCTCCAGATACTTTCCGCCTTTGACAGTAATATGATGGGCACTTGCTTCCCGGATAGCGGAAAGCACTGTAATTGGCATAGCAAGCTTTAGCGCGCAGGAAAAATCCACCATCAGGACAGACAGTGCCTTTGTCAGATTGCGTGTAAACAGCCCGACTAAGAGCGTCCCAAGAAAAGTATAGGGCACCAGACGATCTGCCAAGTGCTCAGCTTTCCCCTCCACGGCGGACTTAAGTTTTTCCGATTCCTCAATCATGGTGATAATTTTTTCATAGCGGGTCGAACCAGAGACCTCTTTGACCCGGATGGTAAGCTCTCCTTCTTCTACGACCGTACCCGCATAGGCATAGCTGTCCACTTCTTTTTTCACCGGAAGGCTTTCGCCAGTCAGAGAAGCCTGATTAACCATCGCCTCTCCTCCTACCACAAGCCCGTCAAAGGGGATCAGATTGCCCATATGGACTACCACTTCATCGGCGGGCTGTATTTCCGAGGCGTCTACCAGGATTTCCTGTCCCTCCCGCTTAAGCCAGACCTTGCCCACATTTAAGGACATACTGCGTGCCAGATCCCCGACGGATTTCTTATGCGTCCATTCTTCCAGAATTTCTCCAATTCCAAGCAGGAACATCACAGAACTAGCCGTACGGAAGTCTCCGCGCACAATGGAAATTCCAATTGCCGTTGCATCCAACACAGGGACTTCCAGTTTCTTTTTGCACAGACACTGAAAACCATGGCGGAGATATTTGAGAGATTTAAACACAATATACCCTGCCCGGACCGGAGTGGGCAGGAACTTGGTAAACAGGTGCAAAACCGCTTTCCCGATCAGCTTTTCCCGGTATTTGGCATTCAGTCTACGCCCGGAACTTTCCAACACCGCCTGTGGCACGTCCACTTTTTCATACCGGAACCCTTTCAGGGCAATTATCAGCTGTTCCCGGCTTCCGGTATAAAAAATCGCTGCATCCGCTGTCTGTTCGTAAACTTTCGCCTTGGTGACATAGCTGAGGCTTTCCAGAAAATAAAGCAGGGTATCCGCCTGTTCAAAAGACATCTTCGCCTGTACCATATGAATACGGATACGCCCGGACATCTCATGTTTGATAACAAATTTCACTTAAGATTCCTCCACTGGTTAGACGTCCTGCTGGAAAATAATTTTCCTCCAGCAGGAAAACGGGGCCTTGCCTTCCCCACAGGCTAGCCCCGAAACCATCATTCTTATTCTGCCTCGTTGTCGTTTTCTTCAACAATCCTTGCCGCTTCCTCAGCAGCTCTTTTCTCATTGACTTGCTTAGCTTCCGCAAAGATATCCTCTGCATTTTCCTGAATAGTGGTAGCGGTTTTCATCACGGATTCCTTTGCACGCAGAGCGGCTGCGGTACACTGGACGTATGCTTTCTTTGCATCTTTGCTGGAAAGAAGTTTGATTCCAGCCGTACCAAACAGAACGCCTCCTAAAAACAAACCTACATTTTTCATTGTGCCAATTTTAAACATTATGGTCTCCTCCTTTATTTGTGTCTGTAACCGGTATAAAAAAGCATGATGAAACATACTAGTGCCGCAAAGGCCCAAAAACGGTGCCGTTTCATGTCTCCAATTCCTCCCTTATTCAAGGATGTTCTCGGTACTCCGTGATTTTCCTGCGCCTTGGATTGTGTACAACAGGATCAAGGGCTAGACGAGTATTTTACCGGCCATTTCCCTGCTGATGGCAACCCGGGAGTTTTTTATGTTTACTATCAAGTTACCGCCGAGTGTAGAAACTACCGTAACTCTCGCCCCAACAACAAAACCGATATCCTGTAAATGGGATTTCAATCCCTCAGAGCCTCCCACTTTCTTAATAACCTGTTCGATCCCTGCAGGAGCCAGTGTCAACGGCATATTTCCTCATCTCCTGTCCTCATCACCGCCCAAAAGTTATCTATAGCTAACTTTTGGTTCTAAAGTTAGTCTTGCACAACCACTTGCGCTATTATATCACCGTTCAAAAAACTTGTCAATGCAGAGAAAATATCCTCAAAACTCTGTTTTTTAGTCAGATATTATATGCAGTATAAACAATTTTCGTCTTAGAGTTTTTATTTCTTTATAGTTTTAGAACATTCTTGGACTGTCTCCTCTATGGCAGTACCGTTTTCCAAACGGATAATCCGATTGCAACCGGTCAGGGTGGACATTCTATGGGAAATAATTAAAAGCGTTTTATCCGGATATTCTTCCCGCAAGGTTTTGAGCAACTCTTTTTCGTGGAGGACATCTAAACTGCTGGTCGGTTCGTCCATAACAACCACGTCGGGATCCACCAGCATAACTCTGGCAATACCGACTCTTTGGCGTTCGCCTCCGGAGAGCCTTGCTCCCATCTGCCCCATCTGGGTCTGATAGCCATCCGGCAGCGTGGAAATGAAATCATGCAGGCCGGCTCTTCTGGCGGCATTGCGAATTTCCTTCATCGAAGCCTCCGGTTTACCAAGCGCGATATTTTCCGCAATGGTTCCATTAAAAAGAAACGTATCCTGTTCCAGTACTGCTATTCTGCGGTGCAATTCCTGGAGGGAGAGTTGTTGTACAGGGATTCCGTTCATTTTTATGGAACCGCTCACCGGGTTCCAAAACCTCAGCAATAAACGGAAAACCGTTGATTTTCCCACACCGCTTTCCCCAACAATTCCAACCTTATCTCCACGTTTAATTACAAGGTTCATCCTTTTCAGGATATCCTTACTGTTTTCCGCATAGTGAAACGACACATTTTCAAACGAAATGCTCTCAATTGGGCCAAGTGTTCTCGGATGTTCTGTCTCTGTAATTTCAGGCCTGGTATCTTCAATGATAAATAACCGTTCTGCAGCGGCAAATGCTTCCAGCAAGCTGGAAACCACCATAGTCAATGAAAAAGTAGAGGAAAAGGACGCCACGGCAACAAACGAGATAACAACAGTCCCCACTGGATTTTGCGAACCCGAACCGGCTAGATAGGTGGCCACCGCCAAAATCAGGATGCGGGCAAGATACACAAAAAAGGTCGGCGTAGAGGAAACCGTCTGCCGGTGCAGGGTCAGACCATGTGCCGCACGATTGACCTTTTTATTCTGTTCCTGTACTCTTGCAAGCTGATCGTGTCCATACCCAAAAATCTGGATATCCTTAATTCCATAGACGCTTTCCAGAACAAGCGACTTGATTTCCCCAAGGCGCGTCCGGTAACGCATCCCAATAGGTCTGCCCGCTTTCATAGCAATCAGAGGAAGCACGATACTGATAATTAGATAAATTGGAAGCAAAACTGCTGCATACAATGGATGGAAAAAAAGCGCCAAGCCCAGTGTGACACAGGGTAGCAGGATAACGGTAAACATTGGGCCAATAGTATGAGCGAAAAAATACTCAATCGTCTCAATATCCGAAACTGCAACATTCAGGATATCTCCTTTTTTCCTGTCCATCAGGCAGGCTGGCGCAAGTTTGCGGATAGTTTCAAACAGGTGGATTCGCATGCTGGCAAGTAACTTATAGGCGCCCGCATGAGAGGCCACGCCTTCCAAATATCGGCAGATAACAATCATAAGTCCGCAGACCACCATCAGAATTCCAAACAGGATGGGAGAACCGGAAGTGAGTTTTCCCGCACAGGACAGGATTAACAGTGCGCCAAATCCCATCAAACCCATATGCGACAGGTTTCCAAAAACACTCGCCAAAGTGGAAACAGTCAAATACCCTTTGACTGGGGAAGCAATTTTTAAAAGCCGTCCTACCATTTCCCGAATGGAATATTGGAATTTCTGTCTCATTTCTCTTCACCTACTTCCCTGTGTTCTTCCAGATTAGCCTGTTCCGTTACCAATTGGTAATACAAGCCATGGTTTTGCATTAAATCTTCGTGCCGGCCGCTTTCAGAAATTTTTCCGCCCGACAGGACATAAATACAGTCCGCATTCTGAATCGTGGACAGCCTGTGTGAAATGATGATAAGCGTCCTTGTCATGGCAAGCCTGTCCACACAACTCCAGATTTCCTGCTCACTCTGGATATCCACACTGGAAGTTGCCTCGTCAAAAATAATATATTCCGCCTTGCAGAGCAGGGCGCGGGCAATTCCGATCTTTTGGCGTTGCCCTCCGGAAAGTTTTCCCCCGCTGTCTCCGACATCGGTATCAAGACCATCCGGCAGTGTATCCACCCAGTTTTTTAACCGTACCTGTTGCAGTGCCTCCAGCATTTCTTCTTTGGTGGCATCCTTTTTAGCTATCCTCAGGTTGTCCGCAATTGTGCCGGAGAAAATACTGACGCTCTGGGGAACCATAATAATCCGTTTCCTAAGCTGTTCTGGGGTAAAACTGTAATAATCTTTTCCTTCGAGTGTGATGCGCCCATTCGATGGGTCAAAAAAACGCATCAAAAGCCCCGCGATAGTGCTTTTTCCACAGCCGGATAATCCGGCAAGAGCGGTTACCTTTCCTTTCGGGATGGTCAGGGAAACATCGGTTATCGCGGCGTTACGCCCTGTATAAGAATGTGAAACATGTTCCATTCGGATTCCTTCATAGACATCCTTGTCTATTGGCAAGGCGGGATCATAAGGGCGAGAGGTATCGATATCAAGCAGATTTTCCACTTTTTCTGCTGCTGATACCCCGCTGAGCGCAGTATGGGTCGCATTCATCAGTTGGCGCACCGAGTCAAAAAAGCTATAAGAGAGCAGCAAAATCATCAGAGCAGAGGTAAAGAGAATGTCCCCCTGCAAAAGTCCCGCACTGACAATTCCCATCGCAATCAGGATGGAACAGTAAATCATACCATCCGTGAGCAGGAAGGATGAAAAATTCACCTTCATAACATCCATGATTTTCCGGTTAAAAGCATCTGCCTTTTTGCTAAGAACTTTAGTCCGTTCACCGTCCTGTTCATAGAGTTTAAAAGTCGTCAATCCCTGTACGCTTTCCAAATAGTAGCCAGTTAAATCCTCCATGGAGTTCCAGTATTCGGTTTTTAGCGTTTCAATTTTAGAACGGAAAATATTGTTGATAGGAAGCAGAACAAATGATACGGCAAACAGCAGAATTGCCACTGACAAAGAAGAGTTCTTTAATTGAAAAAACAGGTAAATGGGAGCGCACATGCAATAAATCAACCCCGGAAGGTATTGACTATAATAGGTCTGCATGGATTCCACCCCATCCACAGAGGATGTTATCGCAGAAACAGGCCCGATTCTCTCAATGTTCCCGGCATCCAGCTCCAGTACCTTGGAAAAAATTTTTGTACGCAGGGCAGTCCGTGCCTTTGCAGTACAGCGGTACTCCAACTCACCGCGTAATAGTTCAGAACAGAATGTAACTGCTGCAATCACGAGCGCGGACAGAATAGCAGAACCGGCTGTTTCTATTGTTACGGATGGGGAATCAATATTTCCAAGGAATCCGGAAATGGTTTTTGCAAACGCTGTAATTCCAATTAATGTAACCAGTTTGACAATAACAATAGCAAAAATCCATCCCCACAGCCCTTTTGCCAGCCGCAAGAGTGTTTTGTTAAGTAAAAGCATATAATTTTCCCCCTGTCTGTTTTTTCAGTAAAAGCGTTCCCCTGTATCCCGATACAATTTTCTTTCTGCCACAGGGAAAAGCGGGAAGCAAACCGCTGCACCGTCTTTCAATTTTCAATATTGACCCATGATGTCCTAGGCCCATCCTAATTACTTTCACAAACGGACCACAGGATACTAGGTATTTTGCTCTGACGGGCCGACTCCATTTTTCAGAAAATATTGTTTCAGCGCTTCAAAGCTCTCCGCACTAAGGGCATGCTCCATCCGACAGGCGTCCTTCATGGCAATATCCTTGTCTACACCTAGGCTGCACAGGACATCGGAAAACAGAAGATGCCTCTCATAAATGGTTTCCGCCAGTGTCCTTCCCTGTTTCGTGAGGGAAATCTCATGGTTCTCTCCCATCTGAATATATCCACCGTTTCTCAGGTTTTTCATCGCTACGCTGACGCTCGCTTTAGAGACATTCAGTTGCGCCGCAATATCCACCGAGCGTACTGCGGCGCCGGTACGGTTTTGTAAAATCAAAATCATTTCCAGATAATCTTCACCGGACTCCATAATTTTCATGTTTTGCCTCCCTTCATAAATTCTATATTATTTGTCTTATTCGCCCTCGGTTAGATACAGCTAACTACAAGAGAAAAAATACAGGAATTCCCCACAAATTGTCGGAAAAATCCAATTAAATAATATTTTACTATAATCTCTCTTTTCGGTCAAGTCAGTTTGCTTTCCCTCTAAAGACTTCAGCCGGTAGCAGAAGATGATAGACAATCCTCTGGTTCCTATATCACCTTTTCTTTCATTTTCCTTTATTTTTTATCACAAAAATTGAACAACTCCTGAAGAGACAAAAAAGCAGCTGGCATTGTTTTGCCAGCTGCTTTCTGTGCGCTTTCTCCTTTTATCGTCCGGAAGGAGACGGAACCAGACGGTCAAGGACATGAGTCTTTTTCAGGGCATACAAAATAGCGATAGAAATTGTTGACCCCCCAACAGTACTTACCATAAATGGAATGACATAGGCAAACAGTGCAGTCTCCTGTGTCATGACAAAAGCAGCAATGGGATATGCCGCCAATGCGCCAAGGAATCCCGTGCCGATAACCTCTCCCAAATAGGCAAGAGGAAGGCGCTTAGTATAGCGGTACAGCATGCCACAGCAAAACGCACCGACCATACTTCCAGGGAACGCAAGCAAGCTCCCGGTACTCGTCATTACACGGATAAGCGAGGTCACAAACGCCATCCCCAATGCATACCACGGCCCCAAAATCACGCCTGCCAGGACGTTCACCATATGCTGAATGGGAAAACACTTGGAAGCCCCAACCGGAATATAAAATGCTGAGCATACCACACCCAGCGCAATCAGGATTCCTGCCATTGTCAGTTTTTTTGTCTTACTCATTTCTCATCACTCCAATTAAAAATGGGATACGCCCACCTCAGGCGCACCCCATAACAGTGACGAGAAAAGATTCCCAGCACAAAACTGATGTCCCTACGTTGGCATTATCCAAATCAGGTTATGGGTCGAAACTTCCAGTTTCCTCTCAGCCTGTCTCACAAGCTCCCCTTTTTCGTTTTTTATCATACGCCGCTTTTTTCCACTTGTCAAGCGTCTTGTGTCAAAAAAGGAACAATTTTTGCAAGAGTTTCCTGCGCAAGTCCTGCCCGCAACAGATATTCCCCTGCCCCTCCATAAACCTGTTTAAGGTGGATGAGTGTCTGTTCCATGGTGTGGGGAGCGGCTTCAAAAATATATTTGGGCAAATGAACGCCTACATTTTGCAGCAGTTCTTGCTGTCTTCTTCCGGGTTCCAACATGTATTCCTGTGTAGCGGAATAATCCTTGATAATCCACTCTTCCCCCACCCCAGCAAGCGAGAGCAGGAGCATGGAGACAAGCCCGGTACGGTCTTTCCCCGCAGTACAATGGAATAGGACACATTCCCCCGTATATTCCGCCATTTTTTCAAAAATACGGACAAAGGTCTTCCCGCTTCCATCCAGAAGATCCCGGTACATCTGTTCCATTGAGGAAGGAAGCGAAGTTCCGGCAAGCAGATCCGAATGAATATGATCAAGCAGGGGAAAATTTTGGTATTCTATTCCACTTGGAATAAGATATCCACCTTCCTCCGCCTCTTTGGAAGCCCTTAAATCAACAACACAGCGAACCCCATATTCCCACAGGGTATTCCAATCGCCTTTGGTCAAGCGCAGCAAGCTGTCGCTACGCAAATAGCGGTGGGATGCTGTTACTCTCCCATCTTTTGTGGGATATCCACCCAAATCCCTTGTATTATGGCTCCCCTTTAGCGGGAGCGGCAGAGAAATATTCATCGGCTAGCTCCTTTTCTAATTAAAAGTAGTGTTTCCTGTTTATAAAATCAGCGTAGAATTACCGGTTCCTGTCATCTAGGGCTATTCTAGCACAAAGCAGATCGCACCGCAAGGAGCATGACCACCGTGGGGATGCAACTTCCAAATATCAGGACAAAACACCCCATTCCCAAGGATTTTGGGAATGAGGTGTTTTTTATTCCGGCAGGACAATCTTATCAAGAATTCCGGTCAGTTTTGCAATCAAGATTCCATAATTGGTCATCGCAACGCCCTGCGCCTGTGCGAGAGCCGCACGGGAAAGCAGAAAACGGCGGTTAAACATACATCCACCACAGTGCACAACCAAATCATACCTCCGCAGATCGTGCGGGAAATCCGTCCCTGAGACATGCTCGACTGTGATCCCGGGCCCAATCCGTTTTCTGAGCATGGCAGGGATTTTTACCCGACCGATATCCTCTGTGAGCGGGGCGTGGGTGCAGGCCTCTGCAATCAGGACCCGAGAGCGTTCTGTCAGGGAATCCAGCTTGTCAGCTCCCCGACGGAACACAGAGATATCACCCTTATATGCCGCAAAGAGGACGGAAAATGAAGTGAGCAATGTCCCTTTTGGTACCAGAGGATAAACCTCCTGAAATACCTGAGAATC
Source organism: Candidatus Pseudoruminococcus merdavium (assembly GCA_904419745.1). Lineage (GTDB taxonomy): Bacteria > Bacillota > Clostridia > Oscillospirales > Ruminococcaceae > Pseudoruminococcus_B > Pseudoruminococcus_B merdavium. The sequence goes on from CAJFSS010000007.1 coordinate 36,158, forward strand.
CGTGATAATCAATTTTGGCGGTTGCTTTAAAACCTCCAGCGCTTGTGAAAGACGTTGCGGCGTGGTATTGATGGAAATACAGTCTTTTTCCAACATTTCCCGGATGGTCTGCACCTGTGGCAAAATCAACCTGCCTTTAGGCGCTTCGGAGTCCTGCGGCATGACCAGGACAACCACATCCCCTGCCTGTACCAGGTTTCCAGTAATGCTTTGCATACCGAAATCTTCTGGTATCCGGCGAAGGATCCTCTCGAGCAGCTCTCCGATCCCCTCTTTGGTTCTACTGCTTACGACAATAGGGTTCAGTCCAAGCTGTGCTTGTACTTTGGAAGCTATCTCCGGGATATCGTCCAATTCGTCCGCTTTATTGACCACAGCTAGGAATGGAACTTTAGCTTCCTTGAGCTTGTTTGCCCATTCCTTTTCCAAAGAGAGTTCCGGTGAGGAACACACAATCAGCGCAAGATCCGCACGGGACAGGGTCTGCTCCGTCTTTTGTACGCGTAATTTTCCCAAATCCCCGCTGTCGTCAAAGCCCGCCGTATCAATGAAAACACAGGGACCAATTCCCGGGATTTCCATCGCCTTGAAAACCGGGTCTGCGGTAGTTCCGGCATGTTCGGAAACAATGGACAATTCCTGTCCGGTAATCGCATTGAGAAGGGAGGATTTTCCCGCGTTCCTCCTGCCGTAAATCGCAATATGGAGCCTGTTTGCCTGCGGTGTGGTATTCATCTGCAAGCCCTCCTTTAAAAACGGAAATCCCTCATGCCGCCATCCATATCATGTAAATGTTTGTACACAATTTCCCGCACTTTTTCATTCGGGATGGTCTCAGCTTCCCGCGCAATCATATCCAGGGCAAGCTGTTTTGTCTCCTCATCCGCATAGTCCTCAGCAAATTCTTTGAGCGTCATCAAAGCATTGGGCAAACAGCAGTTTTTGATCTGTCCCGCTTTTACCAGCGACATAAAGCGGTCACCAGTTCTGCCTTCCCGGTAGCAGGCGGTGCAGAAACTCGGCAGATATCCAAGCTTCAGCAGCCAGTTGACTACCTGGCCAAGCGTACGGTTATCACTGATTTCAAATTGGGAAGAATCTTCTTCCTCCTCTTCTGTTTCCGCATAGCCTCCGACACTGGTACGGGAACCGCCACTAATTTGGGATACACCATATTTGAGAACCATTTCACGGGTCTTCTTGGATTCTCTTGTGGAGATAATCAGCCCTGTATATGGGACAGCAATCCGCAAAATAGCGACAATTTTCTGGAACAATTCATCGGAAATGCCGTTTTTAAATTCAGAAGCGTCAATATCGTCCGCATCTCTCAGGCGTGGAACGCTGATTGTGTGCGGCCCGACGCCATGAACGGCTTCCAGATGTTCTGCATGCATCAGTAAACCGACAAAATCATATTTATAGAGATTTAATCCAAAAAGTACACCACAGCCGACATCGTCTATACCGCCTTCCATGGCGCGATCCATGGCCTCGGTATGGTAATTATAGTTGTGCTTCGGGCCTGTGGGATGCAGCAGTTCATATTGTTCTTTGTTGTAAGTTTCCTGAAACAGGATATAAGTTCCAATACCTGCCTCTTTGAGTTTGCGGTAATTTTCTACTGTCGTCGCCGCAATATTAACATTGACACGGCGGATAGCTCCGTTTTTATGCTTAATGGAATAAATGGTTTTGATACTCTCCAGCACGTATTCAATTGGGCAGTTGACAGGGTCTTCTCCTGTCTCCAAAGCCAGGCGCTTATGCCCCATATCCTGTAAAGCGATGACTTCCCTACGGATTTCTTCCTGAGAAAGCTGTTTTCTCGGGATATGCTTGTTCTTTGCATGATACGGACAGTAAGTACAACCATTGACGCAGTAATTGGAAAGGTAAAGTGGAGCAAACATGACAATCCGGTTTCCATAAAACTCCTGTTTAATCTTGGACGCCTGCTCAAAAATACGTTGAAGCGCTTGTTCATCCTCACACATCAGAAGAAGCGCAGCTTCCCGATGAGTTAGTCCCTTTAACTCATCAGTTTTATCAATAATCTTATTAATCAGTGTAAGATTATCCTTGTTTTCCTCCGCCCATGCAATGGTGTCCTTAATTTCTGTATCGTCAATAAATTCGGTTGCCTTTAAAGAGTATTTGTCATACATAACTTCTCGTCTTCTTTCTTTTTCTCAGTATGGGATTTTCCCAATTTCTCTAATTTCCTGTTCAATTTGCTTTCTGCCCGAGGCAATATCTGTCTCCTGAAATTTTGCAGGGTAAATTTGGTACAGCCGTTTAAGTTTGGCCGGGGTGACTTTCTGCATCACCACATTTGCTCCACAGGCAAATACCAGATCTTTACAACCAGGATCGAGTACGCCAAGGGCGGTTGTGGCAGGCAGGTTTGCATTTGGCAGTAACATGCGGGCGATCGCGACTGCCCGCAGGGTCAGTTCCGCACTCCCATGTGGCGCTGTCCCCAATGGAGTATCCGGATGGGGTAAAAAGGGGCCGATTCCCGCCATATCGCATCCGATCTCTTTGAGCAAAAGCAGATCCTGAGCAACTGTTTCCAGTGTCTGTCCGGGCAACCCAATCATAAAGCCACCGCCGGTTTCAAGCCCTGCACGCTTGATAAAACGCTGGCAATCCACCCGGTTTTTGAGGGCCGAATCCGGATGAAGGGACTGGTACAACACCGGATCGGACGTTTCATGCTTCAGCAAATAGCGATCCGCACCACATTCTTTAAAATAGGAATAGGTCTGCTCGTCAAACTCCCCACAGGAGAGCGTCACGGCAATACCGCATGGCTTGATTTTTCGGACAATTTCTCCAATCATTGCAGGAGTATAATAGGGATCTTCCCCGGATTGCAGCACGATCGTGCGATACCCGGCCTCCTTTGCATCCAAGGCTGTTTCTACAATCTCCTGCGGCTGCATCCGGAAACGTTCCAATGCAGAGTTATTGCGGTTTAACCCGCAATAACGGCACTGCCGGCGGCAATAGTTGGAAAACTCAAGCAGTGCCCGAATATGTACCCTGTCTCCCACATGTTCCTGGCGAATTCTATCCGCCAGGGCAAATTCCGCTGAAAAATCCTCCTTGCCAAGTAGAGAGACAATGGTATCTTTTGTAAGGTTCATGCATTTTCTCCCGCCTTTTGATATACTGTTTTAACATTGATTCCCTCAACCATGCCAAGTTTTCCAGACATGGCGCTGATAGTATCATTGGGAGCATCAACTACCACGCAGATAATGCTGACGCCCCTGTCCCGGTAGGGAATGCCCATCCTACCCACAATGCAGGAAGAAAATTCATGTAAAATAGAGTTGATTTTTTCCGCCGCTTCCGGATTCTCCACAATAATGCCAATCAGAGCAATTCGTTTTCCCAGAACAATTCCCCCTTTCCAAAAAAACTTATACCAGAAGCTCCTGTAAGACAACAAAAAAGCCGTGCCCCTTGTGAAAAGGCACAGCTTAAAAATTCCATAGGCAAAAATGCCAAATGAACCGAATCTTAGCCGTCTTTCCCTTCAGGTGTCCCTTGTCAGTCAGAACGCTTGCTCTCTGGATTGTTCCCGTTTGCAGTTGGACGCATCCTTCCACTTACGGTTGTTTTTATTTTAACAGGCCAGCTTTCCTTTGTCAATCAGATGGAAATCCTGAATGGGAAATGATTCGGGAAATATTTGCGTTTTATCATATCAACGGCCACCACCTGTATGTGTTGATTCTTGTGAACAAACCAGATGAAAATATATGTCCCTTTTTGTATCCAGCACAACCTCAAACTTTCCGGAAAAACGGAGTGTAATACATTTGCTAAACTCCCCTACTGTCCCATCAAATTCTGAAATCTTCATTGTAATGCCATTTGCCTGTAAAATTTCAAGCATATTGGCAATGCCTTCGCCTGTGCCTCCAGTAGTAAGCCCGCGTTCTCCAAAGTTTTCGAGTATAAAAGCTGGAAAAGGTTCTCCTGTATCATAAACATCGATTTCATAATATCCATCATCGGTAATTCCCATATTGATCTCGACCGCTTCATCAAAGCGGATCTTTTTCCGCAGAATAGCGCGAAAAGCATTTGTCAGCAGATCTCCAAGCAATTCTTCTAACTTTAACTGCGGAATCAAGTGCCTTCGGAATAAATGCTGAGGGGAATCAAATACTCTTACATCAAAACTAATATCTTCCTTGTGAGCCCGTTCATAGTACTGTTCAAGCAGCGCATCCACAAATATAACTCCGGTTTTCGCCAGCGTGCTTGCCTGGAGAAATTCCCTCCTGCTCTCCTCCATCTGCTCTTCATATAATCTGTCAATTTCTTCCACAAGAGGGCGGAATTTCTCCAATATTTTAATATCCGTGGTTTTCCTTTTCAGTTCTTCTAAACTCGCGTCAAATTTCCGTTTCATTGCTGGAATAAATTCTTTATAGTGGTGAACCTGGCTGCGTAATTTCTTGATTTCTATCAGCAATTTTTGTTTTTCTTCATTTTCTCTCCTGCGTTCCCACAACCACACAGCGAGTCCAATACAACTGACTACGGCCACTAAGATAAATGCAAGTTCTGCATGGTTTGCAGTAATAGAAGCAGGCATTACAATTACAAAATTGCATAGCATGATAATACAGCACAGTATACTAAATGCAGTAAACCAATAGGGACGGACTTTTTTCTTTTTTTGTTTTCCCGTAATAAAACAGATTAGCAACATCTCTGCAATATAAAACGTTTGGTTGAGCACCGCCGTCATTACCCAGTTACCCACAGGATTTATTGCATAAACAATGCCATAAGCAACCGATCCCAAAAGGATATTGGAAAACAGTGACAGAGTGTATAAATCAAAGTGCATCAAAATAGAATTTGTCATCTTTCCCCTGTGCCTGAGATGGTGGTAAATACCTGCTAAAATCATCACCAAAACTCCAACAAAGGCGACGGGGAAGACGTCTTCCAGTAGATAGGTTGCCGCAGTACATACGACAGCAATCACCAATGACTCCAACACCATTTTGGGGATACTTCTAACAGTCCCCATGTAACTGAGAACTATAAATTGACAGGCAAAATACATGGTCATATGCTTCCACGCAAACAATAATTCAACCAAACTCAACACTCCCCCACTTTTTCGGCATTCTCCATCATACCAGCAACACAGGGGGAAAAGCACAATTAACTCTTAATTCTATATCTTTCAAAAAGAATTTCATCAAAAAGGATAACTTTTATCAGGTTACACCATTGCATTTAATCCTATTTTTACAATCTTTTATGTGACCCCGAGCCTGTTATCCTGTTTTGGAATGGGTTTTCTCCCTGTTCTATAAGAATACCGTAACACAGCAGAGAAATTTTTCCTGTTGTTTTTCGCGTATAAAAAACAGGAAATCCATTGCTTTTAAAACCAAAATGTCGAAAAACACGCAATTTTTAGTAATATCCAAACAAATATGTCGATTTTCGCGGTAAATTCCCAGACACACAAACAGCCCATTACGGCATATATTATGAGTACGGGACATATTTTCCCGAGGATACGGAGGAATGAACTATGCGTTTTAATCATGACTGTGGCTGTCATTGTGGCTGTAGAGATGGCCATAAAAAAGAATGGAACGACAACTATGAAAACCGTGGCAACTATGGAAATAATGGGATCCCTATCGGGTATCTCTATGCTCCAGTAAGCTTTTACAGCAATGCCTGTGATTCCGATGACCACTGCGATTGCAAAAAGCACTGCGATTCTGAAAATAAATGGGATTATTGCAAAAAGCACTGCGATTCTGAAAATAAATGGGATTGCGGTAAAAAAGACCATTCTAATGGCTGTTCCTGCGGCATTGCGTTTATTAAATGCTCAGACTGCTTTACCGACAGCTGCTGCCGCTAACGTTTGGCCGCCCGCCTTTGGGCGGTCTACTTAGACCGGACACAACCCATCCGTATCCATATGGTGCCGGAGACTTCTGTCTCCGGCACTTTGTGCTTTTTAAAACATGGTCGTAGTATTTTTGAAATTTATCTGAAAAATAAGACTTTCCAGATTAGCTCACAATATAACAGAATATGCCAACAATCCAAGGAGATTTTTTACAAGTCAGAACGATTCTCTGTCAGTATATCATCAGCTTACCTGCCAGAGTTGGAACGATACTGGGTATGCGTTTTTCTTTTCCGGAATAATTTGTTTTGCATTCCACTCTTTAACCCTAAGATCCCCCGCGATGCGAGTAGGATGAAAAACGGCAAGTACAAAAAAAGATAACGTGAACGAGCCTCAAAAAGGAGTAAAAACAAAAACAATCCCAAAATAGACATCTGCATCACAAATTCCATCCCGATCCCCTTTTTACGGACACTAATAAAGGCATACCAGGCATTTCCGAATAAAAGAAACGCCCATATTGCATGCAGATACTGCCCATAATATTGTTGATAAAATGGGGTTTCACAATAGGTAAAATTCTGTAGCAGCCCTCGGACCCCCGTTTCTGTTTTGGGAATATCCCTATGGAAATGTCCTTCCCCGCCATAAAAGAAAGTCCCGTCTGTTGTAATCCAGATATATTTGTGATAGAGGTGTTGCAAAAAACCTGTAAAACCATAATCGGTCAAACGCTGGCGAATCACTAAGAGATTGTAAAAAATTTTTTCTTTCTTTCCTTGAATGGACTTTGTCGTATCCAAATCTTTCCCATAATAGGCGCCAAAAAGCCCTCCTTCATCATACAGGCCCATCATCATAAAATGGGTCATGGGGATTTCATTTTCATAAAAAAGCACCTGCTGGTTATAAGGACCCAGTATTTTTTCTTTTGCCAAGTTTTGTATTCCAATAACCATTCCCAAACCCAGAATGAAAGCGCCCACTGCACTGCTAAAACGAAGGAAAGCCGTTTTGTCCATTTTTCCTTTCTTTTTCAACAGCAACCAGATCCCGTATGCAATCCAGACGATCACTACCGTTGGTTTTATCCAATACCCCATTAATGTAGCGGCACCTAGGAAAAATGCCAATACTGCCTTTTTCCATAAAATCTGCTGTTCCCTGTACAGCAACAGGAAAAAGAAAATTGCAGCAGGAAACGGAAGCGCCATTGTGTCAGAGTAAGGGACTGTCAAATAGGGGGAAAGCCCTACCACAGAAATCATCAACACAAAAGACAGGTAATATCCTCTTGTGGGGAGAAGCTTTTTGCATGCAAGCATTCCGAAAACAATTCCCAGGTCCAAAAATAAGATATTAACCCCAATACAAACCGCCCAGACATTATAAATACCAAACAAATAGGCTAAATGATTCGCCGCTTTATATAGAAAGGCCAAAAGGATATTGTTGGGATAAGTCAAAAAATAAAAGGGGTCTCCCTCCGGATCCCCCTGCAACACAACCGTAGAACAATCCCACCCAATTTCTGTATATGTATTCTTTGCAAACCAGAGCTGGAACAAAAACAGAAAGATAGTTCCAGCTACCATGATCGAAATTTTATGCTTGACGAAAAAAATTCTGCATTTCTTCCAGTGTGTGAGAAAAAATTCCCCTGCCCAAAGCAAAATGAAAAATAGCGCTATCCATATTAAAACCTGTACCTGGTCAATTGGCACAATTCTTCTATATTGCGAAGAGTTGAAAAACAAATTCCCGATGGACATCACCAGCAGTATAAGAACCCCCACCTCAAACAGACGCAGGCTTCCCACTCCTATCCTAGAAAACAGATGCTTATTTTTTCCCAATTTCTTCATCCTTTTTAAAAGCAAACAGTCGCTGGCCAAGATAATTTAATCCGGTAAACAGGCACATACCAAACAACATGGATATTTGGTCAGTAATAGACTGTTCTAATGAAAAGCTTGACAACATCCAGTTTACTGCCGGCTGTGCAATACTATATGCAACCACATAGCAAATCGCCACATTGAGTGCGAATTTCACTCCTGTTTTCACTACGGAATCCTTGTTCTGGAAAGTAAAATTTTTATTGAGTACAAAACTCAAAATGCTACCAAGCACATAGGAAATTGCAGAAGAACCCCAATACCCCAAATGGGCCAGATTGTACAATAAAAACATAGTAGCCGCACTAAACAGAGTATTCGCAATACCTACCAGCATAAATTTTAAAAGCCTGTAGTCAAATAACTCCCGAATTCTCATGTATTACACATCCTTGTCCGTTTTTTTACTTTCCAGGTATTCCTGGATAATAAAGCGCGGACGCGCTTTGGTTTCCATATAAATTTTCCCAATATATTCGCCCACTATTCCAACGGAAACCATCAGCAGGCCTACCAGAAACCAAAGGCTTGCCATAATTCCAAATGCAAGGCTTGCCGTCCCAAGGCAGGCTTTGACAATCAGCCAGATCAACAGAACGATTCCAACCAGGGCAAGTAATATCCCCGTTGCGGTAATTATCCGGATTGGTTTGACACTCAATGAAGTAATCCCGTCCATGGCGAGAGCAAGCATTTTTTTCAATGGATATTTGCTTTCTCCTGCAAAGCGTTCATTCCGTTCAAACATCACATAATCTGTACGGTAACCAATCATAGGAATCAGTCCGCGCAAAAACAGGTTGACTTCTTTAAATTGAGCGAGCCCATGGAGGGCCCGTCTGCTCATCAAACGATAATCTGCATGGTTAAAGACAATGTCCGCTCCCATGAGATTCATCAAATGGTAAAACCCCTCTGCGGTAAACCGTTTAAAAAATGTGTCTGTTGCCCGTTTGCTACGCACACCATAGACGATATCACACCCGTCCAAATATTTATCGACCATTTCATCCATGGCGTTAATATCGTCCTGCAAGTCTGCGTCCATAGAAATCACCATGTCTGCGTCGTCCATTACTGTCATCAAGCCAGCAAGCAGGGCGTTCTGATGTCCCCGGTTCCGGCTCAGATTAATCCCCGTAAACAATGAGTCGTTTTCATGAAATTCGCAAATCATCTTCCATGTGTGATCTTTGGAGCCATCGTTAACCAATACGACGCGGCTTTCTTTAGAGATCTTGTTCTGCTCCATAAGAAAAAGCATTTTCGATTTCAGGCGCCTTGTTGTTTCGGGCAAAACCTCCTGTTCATTATAACAGGGAATTACTACATATAGTGTATTTTTCACTGCTGACACTCCTGACATCTTTACTATATCATATTGCCCATTTTTGCAAAACTTATCAATTGATTATAGCACGCGGGAATTGTTTTATCAATTACCAAGAAAGATAGAAGCGAATTTTCCCATGACTTCATGCATTTTCCGCAAAAATACACAATTAGGGGCACAGAAACAATTTCTGTGCCCCTCTCGCGCTATGCCTTTGGTGCTGTATTCCATTGAATTGTAATACAGAAATTACCCTCATCCAGGGTTGCATTCACTATATGTCCCATGTGTTCTACCAGCTTTTTGACAATACATAATCCCAAACCAGTATTCTGACCGGAACGCACTCTGTCGGCCATATAGAACCGGTCAAAAATATGTTCCATATCCTGTTGCGTCAAACCCGTAACAGGATTGCTAAACTGCGTCACCACAATATTGGCTTGCCGGTACTGCCGGATAGACAGTGCACCTTGCGCATGTTGCAGTGCGTTTTGTAAAAGGTTAGAAAAAATACGGACAACGGCATCTTTATCAGCTATTACCATTGGAAGGTCTTCCTCTAAGTCTGGATGTACTTCCAAATCCTGTTCCGAAAAAGCATTATAAAATCCAGCTATCAGCTCACAAAGCACTGCGTATAGATCCACTGGTCCCAGTGTAGTCTGATATTCCCCAGATTCCACACGGGATAAATCATAGAAATTTGTAATGAGTGTTTGCAGGGCTTCTGAACGCTTTTCAATAATCTGCAGGTAAGAATTCCGCTCCTCTGACGTGCAGTTCGGGTCATGCAACAACTGTAAATATCCTCGGATAGCGGTCAGAGGAGTCCGTAAATCATGTGAAATATTTGCAATTTGCCCCCTGAGCTGGCGCTCCTTATTGCGGTAGTCCGCATCTGCCGCCTGCCTTGCGTCCAGCACGGCATTGATTTGGATAAAGAGCCGCTCCAGCCCGCGATCCGGCGAGGTCAGCTGCACCCTGCCATTGGTATGGGTGACATTGATCCGGCGCAGCTGTTCTTCTGCGCTGTCGATATTTTTCTGTTTCAGCAGAAGCGCCACCACACAAATACAGAGCAGGACTGTCAGGATAACCACTGCGGCTCCCATCATAAAATCCATTCCCCTTTCCAAAGCCCATATCTTTTCCGGACGGGAGAGTCCCTTTTACAAAAACTATTTGATCTCCTTTTTCCGGAAAACAAGATACCCGATGAGACAGGTTCCGAAAATCCAAAGCACGCCTGTCGCCCAGCTATGGGCAAACAGACCGGTGGAGAAAACGGTATCCACTCCGGTAATATCTGCCGTTATGATACGCGTACTCCAGTCGCCGAGCACTTCCATAGGCAGCCACGCGTAGACAGAGGCAAAAAAGTCCGAAACATAAAATTGCAGGATCTGAACCATCGGCCCGAGCAGAGCCAGAACCCCTGCATAAACAAAACTCGCGGCAGTAGAACTGCGGATGATGGAGAACAGCATGACAGCCAGGCTGATACCGGAAATCCAAATGGGAACGGCCCCGCCAAGATACGCCCAAAACCATTGCAGCACAAATCCGCTTTGCTCCGTCGACGGAGCAACCAGGAACGCTGACAGCAGGAACACCCCTAAAATCACCGCGCCCGACAAACAGGTCACGAATATGCTGACAAGCAGTTTGCCGAAATACACCTGCCAGCGGGGAACCCCATAGGAGATGGCATTTTTTAAAGTTCCATGTTTATATTCATCGGAAAAGACAATATCCGTCGTAATAAGCATGAGATAGGTGACCGCAGGGAACATCATCATGGCAATACTCAGCAGCCCGCCAAAATCAACCGGGTTATCAAAATGCTCGTTTGCAAAAAATGCCAGCAGGTTCACACCGGCACACAGCAGGCAACAGATCCCTGTAAAAATATAGAGATACTTGCGGTGAAAAGTTTTATATAATTCACTCTTAATATAATTAAGCATGCTGTCCGCCTCCTACCAGTGAGATAAAATAGTCCTCCAGGTTCTCGCCCCTGGTCTCAATGGCATAGACTTCAATGCCGTTTTCCACCAAGACACGGTTAACCTGATTGGATTCCTCCAAAAACTGATAGAGCCGGATCTGCTCCCCGTTTAGGATTTCATAAGATGTGCTGCCGAGTACACGTTCAATCACTGCAGCGGCTTTCGCGCTGTCCCCTACGGTAAACTGCAGGCATTCCCTGCATTTATCGTGGAGCTGTTCGGCTGAAATTTCCTCAATCAGCTTCCCGCCGTTGAGAAATCCATAATGCGTAGCCAGGCTGGAAAGCTCCGACAGGATATGGCTGGAGATTAAAATGGTTGTGCCCTTATCCTGGTTGAGCCGGATCAACATATTTCGGACATCCACAATTCCCATTGGGTCAAGGCCATTAACGGGTTCATCGAGCAACAGAAAATCCGGGTTGCCCATAATCGCCAGTCCTAATCCCAAGCGCTGTTTCATACCAAGGGAAAAATCTTTGAACTTTTTCTTTCCGGTTCCGGAAAGGCCGACCCGTTCCAAAGCTTCATCGGCGCGGTGTTTTCCCGCAATCCCGCGCTGAAGCCGATAATACTCCAAATTTTCTCTGGCCGTCATAAAAGGGAAAAAACTTGGAGTTTCTACCATAACTCCGGTACGGCGTCTTGCCTGCTCAAGCCCTTTTGCAGTGTCGTCCCCAAACAGGGCGATTGCCCCCATATCCGGAATGGTTTGGGAAGCAATAGCACGGATTAAAGTTGTCTTTCCCGCTCCATTTCTTCCCACTAGACCATAAATTTGTCCACGCTCTATTGTCATACTGACATGATCAAGCGCCAAAACACTGCCATATTTTTTTGTCAGGTTTTGTGTGACCAAAACAGTTTCCGTCATATCAACCAACCTTTCTTTCCTTTGATGTCCCTATCATAAGATACCGTGAGTAAGATATGTTCAAGAAAAATTAAAGAAAAGCTAAAGGTTACAGCGGGAAACAGAACCATTAATCCGCCATTTTAAACCCGATTCCCCAAACGGTTTTAATATACTCTTCCCCTTCATGATATTTAGCGAGTTTGGCACGCAGATTACTGATATGGACATTGACAGTATTGTCTCCGCCAAAAAATTCCTCATTCCATACATGAGTGAAAAGGTTTTCCTTGGTAAATACTTTTTTTGGATAACTCATTAACAGTTGTAAAATTTTAAATTCCCGGGCCGTCAGCTGCACTGGATTCCCCGCAACAGTTACAGTGACCGTCTCCGGATCTAGTACCAGGTCTTTATATTTTAATATAATATGTTCTTCCTTTTCCTGAGCAGAAAATTCCCGGTAACGGCGAAGCTGCGCCTGTACCCTGGCAAGCACTTCCCCCACGTCAAAGGGTTTGGAAATAAAATCGTCCGCGCCGCTTTTGAGTACGCCAATCCTGTCTTCCATTGCTGTTTTTGCAGAGATGACGATAACCGGAATCGTTTTATCCTTGCGGAGAGTGTCAATCAATTCCTCACCTGTAATACCGGGAAGCATCAGATCCAGCAGCAACAAGTCATACTCCCCCTGCTCCAGGCGCAATTTTGCTTCTGTGCCAGAAAAAGCCGAAGTGACCTGATAGCCTTCCTTTTTTAAAATTGTGCATAACAGTTCATTGATGCTGTTATCATCCTCTACTACCAAAATTTGATAGGGCTGCATAATTCCTTCCTCCTGTCCATTTCTCATGCAATCAGGTTTCCAATCACCTGTCTAAATTTCGGGTAGATCCCGGTTTTATCCTTTCCAAGATGATAGTAGTTCTGACACATGTCATAACCAGGAATCGTATTTCCTTCCACAAGTACCGGTCCACTTTCAGAAATTGCCACATCCCACCCGACATAGCGGACTTCTTTAATTTCCAAAGCGGCGCGTTTTACCATTTCCAAAGCCTTATGGAAGCAGGGGATCTGGAAACCCAAGAGCTTTGCCCCTGTATAGGGATGTACTTCATAGTATTCCCCCGTCGCATCACAAAAAGCTGGTTTACAGAGAACACCGTTTCCATCCACTGGACAATACATCCCATCACTGGAGATATTGTCAACAAAACGTTTTCCGTCTCCAATCCGGATAAGCGCATACATGATATGTATCTGTCCATCCTTGACCAAGGTAACAATTCGGATTGTATTGACTGAGGAAGCGCACAAGCTGCTCATCTTCGTATCCTGTTGGATACACTCCTCTACCAAATATTGTTTTCCAGCCATCATCATCTGATACAGGTGTCTATGATCTTGGAATTGATTCAGTTCCAGTTTTGCAATTCCTTTACCGCCAAAATTGTTCACAGTTTTCGCAAAAATCACTTCTTTTCCCATTAGAAAGTGATCAAACTCTTCAAATCCGCATTCCCGCAAATCAAGAAACTCACGGCCGATATACTCGGAAAAACGGCGATTAAATTCGCATTTGTCTACAAAAATCTGCGAAGCGTCCCGATCGTTCATTGCTCGGACAACCGAAAGATTGTCATTCATAGTCATGAATGTACGGCGTTTTTCCTTTCCTCGGACATAAGCAAAGCCAAATACCTGGTAATCCTGGTAGCCGACCCCATAGACAACCGCACAGTAGACCATATCTAAAAAAATCAGTAAGCAAGGCTTTTGAGAATCATCATGAACTTGTCGGATAATTCTCCACATCTTTTTCAGGCTCATGCCACGAAGCCTGTGGAAAAAAGTTTTTATCTTTTTCATGTCATTTTCTCCTCTTGTCTTCATTCCACATAAAAAGAAAGCGTATCTCCTCAGAGATACGCTTTCATCATAGCATGATACGACAGAAAATTCAATTAGATGACTTATAATGTCATACCGAGATCGATTGCACGGATATTGGCATCCAACAGATGTGCTTTCCTTGCAGAAACACATTTACCAATCCCTTTCTTGACGCCCTCATAGGAAGCAAACTGGGTTTCCTTAAGAACTTTACCAAGCAGGATAATATTGGCCAGGCTTTGGAGATTCTCGGAATTGGAGAGTTCCGTTGCCGGGACATAATAGACGTCTATATCTGTACGTTCGCATTTGACATCAATCAAGCTGGAATCCAAAAAGACCTTCCCACCTGCCGGGACAGCATCAATAAACTTCTGATAGCTTGGGAGGTTCATCGCAATCAGGATATTCGGATTGATGACAACCGGAGAGGCAATCGGCTCATCTGAGATGCATACGCTACAGTTTGCCGTACCGCCTCTCATTTCAGGGCCGTAAGAAGGAAGCCAGGAAACCTGTTTGCCTTCCATCAAGCCCGTATAGGCCATGACCTTGCCCGCAAACAGAATACCCTGTCCGCCAAAGCCTGCCAAAACAATGTTTTTTGTATCAGCCATTATCTTACACCCTCCTCTGTCTTATCCTTATAGACGCCAAGCGGGTAATACGGAATCATATTCTCTCTCAGCCAGTCCAGAGCCTCTACCGGAGTAAGTCCCCAGTTGGTCGGACAGGTTGAGAGGACTTCAATGATGGAAAAGCCCTTCTTATCGATCTGAGCCTGGAAGCCCTTTTTAATGGCAGCCTTTGCTTCCCGGACATGCTGGACATTATCCACGGTTACACGTTGAGCAAACGCAACGCCGGACAATGTGGAGAGCATCTCGCACATGCGGATCGGGAAACCGGAGTAGTTAACATCACGTCCATATGGAGTAGTCTGGGTGACCTGACCGGGCAGTGTGGTCGGCGCCATCTGTCCGCCGGTCATACCATAGATTGCATTGTTGATAAAAATGATGGTGATGTTTTCACCTCTAGTAGCTGCATGAACGGTTTCTGCGGTACCGATTGCTGCAAGGTCGCCGTCGCCCTGATAGGTAAAGACGACATTTTCCGGGAGCGCACGGCGCACACCAGTTGCCACCGCAGGAGCACGGCCGTGCGGAGCCTCGATCATGTCACAGTTAAAATAATTATATGCCAAAACGGAACAGCCGACCGGAACGACACCGACGGTCTTCCCCTCTACGCCGAGTTCATCAATGACCTCTGCAACCAGCCTATGTACAATGCCATGGGTACAGCCCGGGCAATAATGGGTAATGGCATCGGTCAGGGCATGTGGTTTTTGAAATACAACTGCCATTATTCAGCACCCCCTGTGTGTTTTTTAATTGCTTCGAACACTTCTGACGGAGCCGGAATCACGCCGCCGGTTCTTCCAAAGAAGGCAACCGGTTTGCTGGAATGGATAGCCAGAGTGACGTCCTCCACCATCTGGCCCATGCTCATTTCCACGCACAGGAATTTCTTTGCGTGTTCCGCTGCTTTTTCAAAGCTTGCCTTCGGGAACGGCCACAGGGTAATCGGGCGGATAAGGCCGGCTTTGATACCAATTTCCCTTGCCTGGTTGACTGCCGCTTTTGCAATTCTCGCAGTGGCGCCATAGGCGACCAGGACAATATCCGCATCCTCGGTCAAGTACTCTTCCGCTTTCGGCTCGTTCTTCTCAACGATTTTATAGCGCTCAAAACGCTGATGTACCAAATCCTCGAGTTCCTGCGGGGTCAGATACAGGGAGTTGACGACGTTGTGCGCCCTCTTGTTTTCATGGCCCGTGGTTGCCCAGGACTTGTCATGCGGATGGATGACCGGATCGGTGAATTCGACCGGTTCCATCATCTGGCCCAAAACACCATCGCTGAGGATCATGGCCGGCATACGGTACTGCTCTGCCTTGTCAAAAGCCTCATAGACATAGTCCACCATTTCCTGAACGGAGGACGGAGCATAGACAAGGACATGGAAATCTCCATGGCCGAGCGCCTTGGTTGCCTGCCAGTAATCGGACTGGGCCGGCTGGATACTGCCGAGGCCCGGGCCGCCACGCTGGACGTTGACGACTACGCAGGGAACATCAGAGCCGGCAATATACGAAATACCCTCTGTTTTCAGGGAAATACCCGGAGAAGAAGAGGAGGTCATTGCACGCACGCCGCAGGAGGCAGCGCCGAGCACCATATTGATTGCAGCGACTTCGGATTCCGCCTGAAGGAAGGTGCCGCCGATCTTCGGCATCTTTTTGGACAAATATGCGGAAATCTCTGTCTGCGGAGTAATCGGATAACCAAAGAAATGACGGCAGCCGGCACGGATTGCCGCTTCTGCAATTGCCTCATTTCCTTTCATGAGAACTTTTTCAGCCATGTTGTCTTCCTACCTTTCTACTGTAATCGCGACGTCCGGACACATCGTTGCGCACATTGCGCATCCGATGCACTTGTCCATATCAATGACTTCTGCCGGATGAAGGCCCTTCTCGTTGAGACGGGTCTTGGAAAGGGCGATAATTTTTTTCGGACAAGCAGTCACGCAAAGCCCGCACCCTTTGCAGCGCGATTCATTGACGGTCATTTTGGCCATGAAAACACCTCCACTGTTTGTTAAGAGTTCGGCAGAAAAAATTCCTGCAAAGCTCCAAATTCTTGCCTTATTTTTCCCAAAGAGTTTTGACATACCGTTTGACCGGGTACAAATGCTCCACCTGGCCGGACAAAGCTTGTGCAACATCCTCTTTCACCGCAGTCCCGAGCAGCGGAACGCCACTGAGAGAGGAAATCTCCTTGGCATAACGGATGGATTCCAACACCGTTTCCGGTCCGGTTTCCTCCGATAAATGCGAATTGTTGATAATCCCTGTGACTTTCAGCCGGGAGCTTGCTTCAATCCGGCGGAGAAGTCCGACCGCCTCCTCGACATCCGGGTCGACGTGGCGGTAACGATTTACTACATATAGCATGGAATATGCATGCTGACTAAATAAATGGGCGTATTGTCCCAGGGCAATCGCCCCGTCGTCATCGCCGCCCACATCAAAAATCACATAGGAATCCGGCTGATTAAATGCCGAATAGATTTTGGGATTCACCACTGGAAGATCCAAGTTGGTGTTGGCAAATT
This sequence comes from Candidatus Pseudoruminococcus merdavium, assembly GCA_904419745.1. Taxonomy (GTDB): domain Bacteria; phylum Bacillota; class Clostridia; order Oscillospirales; family Ruminococcaceae; genus Pseudoruminococcus_B; species Pseudoruminococcus_B merdavium. The sequence continues at coordinate 53,247 of CAJFSS010000007.1, forward strand.
CCGGATTAATGACCTCAATTCCCTGACTGCCAAACAACTCCACAAAATCTGCGGTACGGAAATAGGGGTTCACAATATCCAAATCCACCACGACAACTTTTTCCCCTTGCGCCCGAAGATCCATTGCCAAGTTGACGCTCAAATTGGTTTTTCCGCTCCCATAATGCCCTGTCACCACAATCAGATGAGAGAGTTCCTTTATCAAAAAAGTACCACCTTTCGTTGATATACAAAATGTCCTCTACTCAGGACAGTGAAAGCAGCCGCGGCTATGGCTGAACGCCATCCAATTATGGCTGCTTTATGGTTATTATAGCATTTTTATTTCCACCAGACAATTTCTAGTGTCTGGATTTTTGCTTAAGAAAACAGACAATTTTCCAAGCGAATTTTAGATGTTTTGTATAATACCAAATGCCTCCTATCTACTTTTTGAATATTATACACAAAATGCATTCTATAAGACCCTTCTATTTAGAAAAAATAGCCTACAAGGTTTTCCTTTCAAATACAATTTACAATAATTGTACTTTTTGAAAAAACATTTCACATAAACGTCTTTTCCGTTTTCATGGAAAAATAAATTCGATTTTCCCTTGCATATTTTTATGAGATCGACTATACTCTAGAAAACAGGATCTTTCAGCTAAGACAGGAGAAGCGGCCCTTTCCTTTTGTATCAGAGAACCGGCGGTAGGTGCAAGTCGGGCAAAAGCTGGGTTTTTCCACTCCCCGAGCTGCCGGCGACGAGCCGGAGGGACGTGCCCTTTACCGCACGGATTGAGTGGCCGGAACCTGAACTTCCGGCAATTTGGGTGGCAACGCGGAATCCTTCCGTCCCAGAATGGGACAGAGGGATTTTTTATTTTTTGATCTGAAAACTATAGGAGGAATCCACAATGCTGGACATCAAATTTCTCCGGGCAAACCCGGATGCGGTCAAGGAAAATATTAAGCGCAAATTCCAGGATGAAAAGCTCCCACTGGTCGATGAGGTGATTGCTTTTGACGAGGAGTACCGCGCGGCAAAAACCCGCTGCGACTATCTGCGGGGACAGCGCAATTCTATCAGCAAACAGATTGGCGGATTTATGGCAAAAGGCATGAAAGAGGAAGCGGAACAGGCAAAGGCCCAAGTTACTTCCATGGCAAAAGAACTCAGTGAACTGGAAGCACGAGAAGAAGAGCTCTCCGCACTCATCCGCGAGCGGATGCTGGTAATCCCGAACATTATCGATCCTTCCGTCCCCATCGGGAAGGACGACAGCGAGAACGTCGAAGTTGAACGCTTTGGCGAACCGGTTGTACCGGATTTTGAAATTCCCTACCATGTGGACATCATGGAACGGTTGAATGGAATCGATCTGGACAGCGCAAGAAAGACAAGCGGAAACGGATTCTACTACCTGTGCGGAGACATCGCACGCCTGCATTCTGCCATCCTCTCCTATGCGCGCGATTTCATGATCGACCGGGGATTTACCTATTATATCCCCCCGTTTATGATTCGCGGAGACGTTGTCAACGGCGTCATGAGCTTTGCGGAAATGGAAAACATGATGTACAAAATTGAAGGGGAAGACCTGTATCTGATTGGGACCAGCGAACACTCGATGATCGGCAAATTCATCGACACCATTCTCACCGAGGATAAGCTCCCACAGGCTCTTACCAGTTATTCCCCCTGCTTCCGCAAAGAAGTAGGTGCGCATGGCATTGAAGAACGCGGCGTCTACCGGATCCATCAGTTTGAAAAGCAGGAGATGATCGTTGTCTGCAAACCGGAAGAGAGCATGGAGTGGTTTGAAAAACTCTACCACAATACAGTCGACTTTTTCCGTTCTCTTGACATCCCGGTGCGCACCTTGGAATGCTGCTCCGGAGACCTTGCAGATTTGAAGGTCAAGAGCATCGATGTGGAAGCCTGGTCCCCCCGTCAGAAAAAGTATTTTGAAGTGGGAAGCTGCTCTAATTTAGGGGATGCACAGGCACGCCGGCTTGGTATTCGTGTGAAAAACAAGGAAAAGGGGAACTACCTCCCCCATACACTCAACAACACGGTTGTTGCTCCCCCGCGTATGCTGATAGCTTTTCTGGAAAACAATCTCAACGCGGACGGTTCTGTCAATATCCCTGAACCCCTGCGGATGTATATGGGCGGCAAATCCCTGATTCAATAACTTTGGAGTCATAAAGCAGGAGGGCTTTTAAAAAGTCCTCCTGTTTTTTCAAAGTCCCGGACAAGGAGACATTATATGCAAATTTCATATAAAGAAACAAAGAACTTCTCCCCCCAAAGAACTGGAGCGGCTGTTCTTATCAGTCGGCTGGGAATCCGGCAGATATCCCCAGCGTTTATCCCGTGCCATGAAGCATTCCTCTCAAGTCATCTCCGCGTGGAACGGCGATAAGCTTGTCGGATTGGTCCGAGGACTGGACGACGGAGAAACTGTGGCGTTCTTGCACTATTTATTGGTAGACCCGGAATATCAGAAACTGCATATCGGAGGAGAACTGATGAGACGGATTTTAAAAAAATATGAGCATCATTTGTATGTAAAAATCATTCCATCCGACCCAGCCACTATCCCTTTTTATCAAAAATTTGGATTTCAGGAGTACGACAATTACTCCGCAATGGTCATCAAGCAGTTCAAGTAATGATCTCTGGTTAACTTTACAAGAAATCACTGATAGTAAACAGAATAAAATATCAGGCGATGGGAACCCCATCGCCTGATATTTTATTCTTTCCATTCTATATATGCCATGACGCCATAATGGTCGCTAGCACACAATCCGGTTGTTGGTGAAATTTCTGTTCCAAATTGCTCTACCTGTTTTAAAACAACCGAGTGAATGCCATCCATTACATAAATCCTGTCTGCCGCATAGGGAATATCCGTTGTATTCTTTCTTTCCCAACGAGGATTATGGATAAAATCCAGTGTTGGCTTTAGTGGAATTCCATGAAGTACTGCATAGGCGCTGGAGAGTTCATACCAGTATGGTTTCGCTTCCATTCCATCGATGGTCTGTTCTCCAAGCAGATACCTGTGTACGCTGGAATTCAAGCTCCCATTAAAATCTCCCAGCATAACAGAGTAGTCCGCCAACGCTGCCTGTTCATGGAGATAGCGATCAATTGCAAGAATCTGTTCCTCTTTTCTTCGGGCGGAGTCCCAGGGAAGGTGTAGATTTAGAAAAGATATGCGTCGCCCTTGTACGCGTAGAATGATATGAAGCGCAGCAGCATACGCATATTCTTTGCTGGTACCCAGAAAAAAGCTAAAATCAAACGGATACCTGCTCAGAATCGCCAGTCCTTCCTCCTCGTCCAAATATTTTCCATATACACAATAGGGGTAGTCCACTTGTCTTAAGAGATGTTTTTCATAAAAATCCGGCGTTACCTCCTGCAGCCCGATGATATCCGCACCAGTTCGGCAGACTTCATCCAAAATCTGCAAAGTTCTATTTCCTCTACCCTTATTTTCGTTCCAAACATTATAGGTAGCCCATTTCATTTACAACTATCCTTTCTCAATGCCTGCAAACAATCCCTGTACACCGACTATAGCAAAACTTTGCTTTTTAAAACAGAGAAAAAACATTTATATTCGATTTTTATAATAAATTACCCCCTGCCTTTCGGCAGGGGTACCAATGGGTTACAGCGAAAGCGGATAGCCCGAAAGGCCGTCGGAAACCGGCGGCTTTTTCGGACAGGAATTGTAAGGAAGATATGGGGTTTATAGACACGCCTTTAACTGATTTTCAGCTGAAGGCGGAGTCTGTCGGCAATCATTGCGATAAACTCAGAATTTGTCGGTTTTCCCTTTCCATTGTGGATGGTGTACCCGAAATAAGAATTCAGCGTATCAACATCTCCCCTGTCCCATGCAACCTCAATTGCATGCCGGATAGCACGTTCAACACGGGATGATGTGGTATCATGCTTTTTGGCAACTGTTGGATAAAGTTGTTTTGTCACAGCATTGATAATATCATGATCTTTGATGGCAAGGATGATTGCTTCACGCAGATAATGATACCCTTTAATATGTGCGGGAACACCGATTTGGTGGATAATATCCGTCACAAGCATTTCCAAATCCGGTTCCAGCTGTCCCTGGTCAGCTGGGCCGACACCCAGGGTTTTGTGTACAGACGGTTGATGATACCCGGACAACTGAGCAATCCGTTCGGCCATAATTTCCATATCAAACGGCTTTAAAAAATAATAAGATGCGCCACACGAAAGCATTTCATGTTCCAGCATAGGATTGTCCACACTGGACATGACTAAAAACAGTGGGATCTTTCCTCCTGCTTCCCGAATGCGTTTCATAACCCCGATAGCATCCAGATAGGGCATAAAAACATCCATCAGAACAATATCCGGGTGCTCGGCAAGAATTGTGTCGGTGACTTTGGTTCCGTCCTTTTGTGTCATTAACGGCTCAAATCCGTAGGATTTTAATAAATTGCAGCAGATTGCGCCAAAATCCTTGCTGTCGTCTGCGATTAATACTTTTGGCTTGTTGTCCATGTTACTTCCCCCATTGGTAGTAGTTGTTGAGTACACGATTATATTACCATAATTTTACAGGTTATGCAAGGGGTTTCTGCCAAAAAATGTAAATTATTTTTGCAAGCCACCCCTTATTTCGCTTTACAACTCCACAAGGTCACTGCGTCTGCTGTTCTTCGATGATTTCCTGCGCACCATCCAGCATATTTTCAATGAAAATGCCGTATCCACGTGTCGGATCATTGACAAAAACATGGGTAACTGCACCAACAATATGACCATTTTGGAGAATTGGGCTCCCGCTCATTCCCTGTACAATCCCACCTGTTTTTTCTAAAAGCGCAGGATCAGTCACTTTCACCACCATATTTTTGGTCTTGGCCTTTTCCGAATAACTGACCTTCTCAATTTTAATACTATACTTCTTTGGGGTATCGCCGTCAATAGTAGCCAGGATTTCTGCCTCGCCCTCCTGCACTTCCTGCTTGAGTGCAATTGGCATGGCCTCATGTCCGGTATAGGCTTCAAATAAAACCCCATAGATGCCGGTTTCCGTATTTTGCATCAGTCTACCAACATCCTGGGCACCGGCAAAACTGCCTCTTAATTCTCCGGGAGAACCAGATTGTGCCTTTACCACATCATTGATGGAGACGTCCACAACTTCGCCCGTCATCAGCGGCATGATTTCCCCGGTATCCACATCACAGATAGCATGACCAAGGCCCCCAAACACGCCGGATTGTGGACTATAAAAAGTCAAGGTGCCAATTCCCGCGGAACTGTCCCTTACCCACATGCCAGCCCGATATCCTGTATGCGAAACGGATACCACTGGGGTTAAAGTGGTCTCATAAGTCTCGTTTTTATGAATTGCAGTTATTTTCAATGGCTGGCCATTGCTGTTTTCCACCATTTCAGAAACCTGCTCGTTGGTATTGACCTGTTTTCCTTCAATCTGAGTAATTACATCGCCAACTTGAATCCCTGCCTGTTTGGCGGGATTTACTGTCCCATCCGCTGTTTCCACATCGGACATGGAAACCACCAGCACGCCCTGTGTAAACATTTTTACACCAAATGGCGTCCCACAGGGAACTACTGTTTGACGATCGACTACATCGACAGAAACTTTTTTTACGGGAACCATCCCAAACAGCTTGACATCAACCTGGTAACTGCCATTCGATGCCCCCCGCTGTTCGCTGCCTGTCACCGCCGAGCTTAAAAAACCAGTATTTCCAAAGGATAAAGTATCCCCTGAAAAAACACTATAATGATCTGCTAAGCTGGAACCTGTATAACCTACTGCCGCAAACGCCACTGTCGAAATTGCCAGTAAGGACGCCGCGGCTCTTTGAATCCATTTTTTCATTTCAATTCCTCCTGTGTAAAATGCCACACAGTTACTATGCCACGGTCGCATAGGAATTATCTCTGGAATTTGATTCGTAATTTGGAAAAAGCAATGTCACTTTTAGTAAATTATGGTATACTTTAAGAGTACTTTGCGAAGAGGTGATATGTTATGAGAGTTGCTGTAGTCGGGTCGAGAAGCTGTGCAGAATTTTCTGTTTCCCAGTTGATTTCTTTTCTTCCCACTGGATGCTCTGAAATTGTCAGCGGAGGCGCCGTTGGAATTGATGCAGTTGCACAAGCGGCTGCACATGTTTTAGAAATTCCCATTAAAGTGTTTTTGCCAAAATTTGAAAAATACGGAAAAGGCGCCCCTTTAAAAAGAAATTTGGAAATTATTCAGTACAGCGATATTGTCCTGGCCTTTTGGGATATGAGATCCAATGGAACAAGACAGGTAATTGCAGAATGTATTCGCAGGCAAAAGCCGTTCCGCATAATCCCCCTTGAACCGAAATCAAAACGTAAGCAGCATTAACCGTCCGCCTTATCCGTCATATTGCTTTCCCGCCACGAATAAGCTTAAAAGGGACAACTTGATACAAGCTGTTTCACAAGTATGAAAATGGCGGTGAAGCAAAATGAACAAGATTGAAAAGGAAGCCCTGCTTGGATTAACAAGTAGACAGGCAGAAAAAAATCTCAGAGAATATGGGGAAAATGTCTTGAAAGAGGGCAAAAAAATCCGTGCTGGGAAAATCCTGGCCTCCCAGTTTAAAGACGTTTTGACCATGATCCTGCTATTTTCCACAATTCTCTCCGTCATCATGGGCGAAATCACTGAAGCATTTACGATTATGGCAATTGTTTTTTTAAATGCCTTACTCGGTTTTATGCAGGAATACAAGACCGAAAAAACAATTGCCGCACTGCGTCAAATGGCAGCTCCTACCTGTACAGTCCTGCGCGATGGGAGTCCCAAACAAATTCCTGCAAGCGAGGTCACAATTGGGGACATCATCCTGCTGGAGGAAGGGGATAAGATTCCCGCGGATGGGATTTTATCGGAATGTTACGGACTTTGTGCAGATGAAGCCCTGCTTACAGGAGAATCCGTACCGGTTCATAAAAAGTCCTATGCCTTTGACAATTCCCCTCACGAAGCACAAAACGAAGTTTATATGGGTACAGTTGTCACAAAGGGGCGCGGAAGAATGCTCGTCACCGCTGTGGGAATGAACACCCAGATGGGAGAAATCGCTGGGATGCTCGGTTCGATTGAAGAAGAGCAAACCCCATTGCAAAAAAAGCTGGATCAGCTCGGCAAATATATTGCGATTGGCTGTCTTGTTATCTGCGCCATTGTCAGTATTACGGGAATCTTGCGCGGAGAAAATATTTTTGACATGCTGCTGACCGGCATTTCCCTCTCGGTTGCCGCCGTCCCCGAAGGACTTTCTGCCATTGTCACCATTGTGCTTGCACTGGCTGTAGGAAGAATGGTAAAACGACAGGCATTGATCCGAAAACTCTATTCTGTCGAAACGCTTGGATGCGCAGACGTTATCTGTACGGATAAAACAGGAACTTTGACGGAAAACAAAATGACTGTAAAAAAAATAGCAGCGCTTTCCTTTACTGTTGACGTGTCCGGAAACGGATATGATATGGAGGGCAATTTTACCAGCTCTGGAAATCCGGTCGTCCCCACCCGTTCCCCATTGATGCACACCCTGCTCAATTCTTTTGTATTGTGCAGCAACGCTACAATCTCCGAACCAAAATCTCATAAGAAGGGGAAAGGAGATCCCTCCATTGCAGGAGATCCTACGGAAATTGCCCTTGTAATTGCTGCAAAAAAGGCGGGAATCACCCGGGAAGAACTGGAACGCAGTTACCGAAAAGTGGGGGAAATCCCTTTTGATTCAGAACGCAAATGCATGTCCGTCATTTTTGCAGACCAACAAGGCCGTATGACAATGTTCTCAAAAGGCGCCCCGGATATTCTTCTAGAAAAATGCTCCTTTACTATGATTGACGGCAAAACCGTGCCTCTCACCGCTTCTCATCGTGCGAAGATCCTTGGTCAAAACGAAGAGATGGCTAAAAAAGCATTGCGTGTGCTTGCTTTTGCATACAAATCCTGCTCCTCATCCCAGGAACAGGAGAGCGGGCTTGTCTATCTCGGATTATGCGGTATGATTGATCCACCGAGAAAAGAAGTCTTTTCCAGCGTCCGGGAATGCCGGCGCGCCGGTATCCGTCCAGTTATGATTACCGGGGACCACAAAACGACAGCGGCGGCAATTGCACAGGAAATCGGCATTCTCCGTCCAGGAGAGCAGGTCGTCTCCGGTGCACAGCTCGATGAGATGAGCGACGCCCAGCTTGCTTCCGCAGTATCCAATATCAGCGTCTTTGCACGGGTAAGTCCAAGCCACAAGCTGAGGATTGTACGCGCCTTCAAGCGAGCGGGGCATATTGTTGCCATGACAGGGGATGGTGTTAACGACGCCCCCGCCATTAAGGAAGCCGATATCGGCGTATCCATGGGACTTTCCGGAACCGATGTCACCAAAGAAGCCTCCTCTGTAATTCTGCTGGATGATAATTTTGCCACTCTGGTGGCGGCTATTGAAGAAGGCAGGATCATTTACCGTAATATCAGAAAATTTATCCGCTATTTGCTTTCCTGCAATATCGGGGAGGTTCTGACCATGTTTTTGGGAATGCTGATTGGACTACCGGTTGTCCTGCTCCCCATTCATATCCTGATTGTAAATCTGGTTACGGACGGCTTACCTGCGATTGCATTGGGATTGGAGCCGGGCGACAACGATATTATGCGAGAAAAACCACGCAGGAGGGAAGATGGTATTTTCGCCGGGGGACTTGCAACCACGATTATTTTTCGCGGATGTATGATTGGTCTGACGACTCTTGCCGTGTTTGTTGCAATTTTCAAAATGACCCACAATGTAGACGCTGCACGCACTGCTTCCCTTCTGGCATTAGTGTTTACTCAGCTTATCCATGTATTTGAATGCAAGTCTGAGAAAAAATCACTCTTCCAGATCAATCCTTTTAACAACATCAAGCTGATTTTTGCAGTCCTCATCTCTGGTACAATCGTTTTCGCAGTCGTCTATTTTCCACCTCTATCCGCGATTTTTAAAACCATTCCCCTGACTTTAACACAACTGGGCGTAACATTTGCATACATTGTGGCAGTTCCGTTTTTGGTTGCCCTGTTTTCACTCAGAAGGCGCCGTCCCAGCAAACGGTCTACAATTGAACAGGGAAAATAAATTTCATGACCATTTCAATCCCCTTCTCAAAAACCTCAAAAAATCCTACTGCAACCAATTCATAAAACATGGAGGACATCCTGATGATGGATGTCCTCCATGTTTTTTAGCATAACGCAAAATTCAAATAATTCCCCGCTATCCTTTGGAAGAAAATAAACACACAAATTCCGTTATTGCTTATGCTGGATGAAAAAGACAGTTTTATCGCGAGGGTTCTCTCTGTCTTTTTTTAATCATTATATAAAAAATTGCGCCGAGCACCGCCACCAGTGATTCTGTTGTGGGGAATGCGCACCATACGCCTGTTATCTTTCCAAGGAAAGATAACAGAAACGCCACAGGAATGATTACCAGAAATCCACGCAGAATAGAAATCACGTGGGCAGGTCTTGGACTCTCTGTAGAAGTAAAGTACACAGACACAATGATATTAAATCCTGCAAACGGGCATGCAATAAAATACAGGCGAAGACCCTGTGTGGCAATGTTCTGTAACATGGCATTTTGTTCGCTGTTAAATATATTCACTATTGGGGAAGCGCCAAAAAATATACCGGAATAAATAAGAGCGGACACAATCAGCATGGTAATGATTGCATAACGCAGGATTGAATGGGCATTGGTACGGTTCCCCATTCCATAGTTGCGGCTGACAATCGGTTGAATCCCCTGTGCAATCCCAGTATAGATGGCGATTACCACCAATGAAAGGTTCGCAATTACGCCATATGCAGCCACCCCAACATTTCCTTCCAGTTTTAGGATAATGGAATTGAATATGATCATGACAATACCGGAGGATACCTCTGTTACAAAAGACGGAACACCACTGGAAAGAATTCCAGCAAATACTCCCTCTTGTGGCCTGCATTTCACAAAATGAAACTGGTTTTTTCGGCGGATAAAATGAGGGGATAAAATCATCATACTGATAATCGGCGCCAGGCCTGTTGCAAAAACTGCACCGAAAATTCCCATCCGGCACGGAAAGATGAACACCCAGTCCAGCACCACATTAGATAGGCTGCCTCCAATCATGGCTGCCATGGAAAGCTGCGGCGCACCATCGTTACGTACAAAGCACAACAGCACATTGTTCATCAAAAACGCTGGGGAAAACAGTAAAATCACCTGTAAATAGGTTTTAGACATGTCAAAAACACTCTCATCAGCGCCAAAAGCCGAAATAATCGTATCGGACAGGAAAATACCAATGAAAACAAAAATAATTGCAAAAATAGCTGCAAGAAAGACGGCGTTCATAAAAGTGCGGCTTGCAGCGCTATCCTCCCCCTGGCTCTTTTGGATAGAATATTTGGTTGCACCACCCATCCCGATCATAAGTCCACTTCCGTGAATAAAACTATAAATTGGGATTGCCAAATTTAAGGCAGTTAATCCATTTGCACCAAGTCCTTTTGATACAAAGAAAGTATCTGCAAGAATATAGCAGGACAGTCCAATCATCCCCATTACATTCAACGATGAATATTTGACAAAATCCTGAAAACAACTTGATTGTGACATATTCTCAAACCCTCCAAACAAAAAAATAGCAGGCCCATGTTGTGCTACACAGGCCTACTGCACAATCAAAGCCCCGGCGGGCTATGAAATAATATGGTTTTCTTTTCTGGCTTTTGACAGCTCAATTGACTCTTTTCCTGTCATATGTTGTACCGACATTTCCAGCATACACAGCGGCTCCCACTCCCGTTCAATCGCTTTCTGTCGATTGACAGCGCTGTCATTTGGGGCATATTTCAAAGCCAGTTTTTCAATTGCTATGCGCTTTTCCTCTTCATGTTCCAAAATCTTTATGGTTCCAAATACGATTACGCTTCTATAATAGGAAGTATATTCTTCCGGCACAACCTGATCCTGATCGATGACGCAGAAAGAAGCCTTGGGATTTCGGGTGACCGCATCCAACTTATGTCCGCTTTTCGCACAATGGAAATAGAGCTTTGCGCCGTCATATACATAACTGATTGGAACAGCATAGGGATATTGATCATCCCCTGACAGTGCTAAGACTCCAGAAGTCCCTCGATTTAAAACCAAAGCGCATTCTTCCAAGGACAACGACTGGTTTTTCCTACGCATTTCCCGAAACATACAAGCTTCCTCCTCTTCCATATTGCCAACGTTTTAGTGAAAAAAGAAGCGCTGACCTGTATATCTTCATTGGCCTAACGACATACAATCAACGCTGAATGCTTCCCCGGCGGCAAGCAACCCGTATTCATTTCCAAGCTATATTAGCATACCCCACTGTAAGTGTCAAGAAAAAACGACATGATTTCAGTAAAAAAGCAGATGAAAAATTCATCTGCTTTTTTACTCTTGATTACAATGTTGCTTTGAAAACCCATTATTGACCCAGAGGTACCCCATTTGCATCCACTGTGGTGTAACGGCCGCAGAGAATCAAGATTCCCTCAATAATACCCCACCACGCACCGATTCCACAGGTGACAAGACTGACAACAATCTGGATGACTGCTCTGGTGGTAAAACCAAGATAGAAGTTATGTACCCCAAAACCACCTAAAAAGATACCAAGTAAACCCGCAACCAGTTTTGATTTCTGCGGTTGTCCGTATGGCGGTTGACCATAGGGAGGTTGGCCATACGGAGGTTGGTATTGCTGATTTGGATTTTGATACTGCTGATTTGGGTTCTGGTACTGTTGCTGGTACTGCTGGTTTGGAGCCTGGTATTGCTGATATCCCTGGTTCGGGTTTTGATACTGCTGGTTCGGCTGTTGATACTGTTGATTGGGTTGTTGATACTGCTGCTCCCCATTTTGATTGGTATTTGGATTTTGATCCTGCATAACAAAAATACCCCCTTCTTTTATGAAACCCGTTGAACATCAAATCCGTATCACCCCTCATGGAATGCCTATAAAAACATTCTTTTCTGACCATAAGCGTTCAGCGGTTAGTCACAGAATTGAAGTTATCCAGTTTCTTGTCTCAATTATAACATACACCCACATAATTACAAGAGTTTTAAATTGTTTTTTACAAAACTCAAATAAAAAAGAAAAGATTTTCTGTTTATTTTTTGAAAACCATTTCCATTTTTTACAAATAGCATATTCCTCTTTTCTTTGCAAATACTAAGTTCGGAAAGAGGTGAGAAAATCATGGCAAAAAACTTTGAAAACCAGAATTCCCAGAACAAAAACAACAGCCAGAATAAAAACAATAAAAATTCCCAGAACAAAAAAAATCAGAATGCTCAGAATAACAAGCAGCAGAACAACGAGCAGAACCAGGAAGAAAGATAACTCCATTTTCCAAGTGTTTGCTTGTTTTGCGAGGATTCTGACGGATTCTCTGTAACACAAAGGCAGCTGAAAGCGTGCACGACGTTTTCAGCTGCCTTTTCCTTACTCGCACAAAAGTTATCTTGTCTTATCAATCGCCTTAAAGCCCTGACCAATAATATCATTGGAATCCGTGACAATAATAAACGCTTTGGGATCAATTTTCATAATGATTTCTTTCAATTTGAAAAACTGCTGGGTACGTACCACACACATTGCCACCTGCCGTTGTTGTTCCGTAAATGCACCCGTTGCGTTGAGCAGCGTACAACCGCGGTTTACCTCTGAGATAATTGCTTTGGAAATATCCTTTGCATGATCAGAAATAATATAGACCAGTTTTCCCTTATCTGCACCGTATAAAATCGCATCAATGACAAAACTCTGGGCCACCACAACTACCAATGCATACAGGCCGGACTCCAAAGAGCGGTAAAGAATCATGGCGGAGATAATGATGACAGAGTTTACAATGGCAGTGAGTTTTCCCATACTCATATATGGGAAGCGCAGTTGAACTAGACGGCAGACAATATCTGTTCCGCCGGAAGTCGATCTGCGCATATAAATTAGCACCACACCGAAGCCAATGAGCACCGCGCCAAACAGGCAGGCAAGAATGGGATCTTTTGTATACGTCGGGACAAAAGGCTTGATAATATCCACCATAAAAGAGAAAATTGCGGTTGTAATTAGGGTTTTCACCGTGAATTGCCTTCCCAAAAATAGAAAAGCCAGAATCAGCAACGGTACATTTACCAAAAAAGAGCCTATACCAATGGGAAAACCGGTAACATAGTTAATAAGTACTGCAACACCGGCCGCACCGGTCATTGCAATCTGATTTGGCTGGACAAACATCAACAGTCCAGCACCATAGGAGATCGCACCCACAATATCATAAATAAGGTCAATTCCTATATTTTTGGCCGTTTCTTTTGTAATTTTCATATGTAACGCTCCTCATTCATGGGACTGCGCGTTATCTTTCTCTTGCGCACTGTCACTGTCAGTTTTCCCCTCGTCCTCCATCATCCGAGCAAACAATTCCTCAATACGCTGGTTATCACCCTTCAAGTACAAATAACCAAATAGGGCTTCCACACCAGTTGCCCGCCGGTATTCCACTGGTTTTGCATGTTTTGGCACCCGCTGTGTACTGGAATTACGCCCACGCCGGAAAACATCCGCTTCCTCCTGAGTCAACACCGGTTCAATACGCGCAAACGCCTGGGACTGAAAAGTACAGCAGACGCGTTCGACCGCCTTTAAATGCAATTTATTGGCTGGGGCATTCATATGCTGTGCAATATACTGCCGAACCAGCAGTTCATACACTGCGTCCCCTACAAACGCGAGTGTAATCGGGCTATATGTCCTCATATCAAGGGGTTTTGCAAAATCAAGGATCACAACCACCTCCTCTTGCCGCTGTTTTATATAGCGTTTATTTTACATAGTCAAATTCAAAATCCAGGATATTGACCGTGTCCCCTTCCTGAATTCCCATTTCCTCCAGTCTGGCGATAACGCCGCTTTTCTGGAGTACACGCTGGAAATATTGAAGGGATTCATAGTCCTCCACGTCCACATTACCAAGTACCGGCAGCAACCAATCCGCCGTGACATAGTACACACCATTCTCCACTTGAATTTGAAATTCGTTTTTCTTTCTTGTTACAAGTTCTTCTTCCGTATAAGGATTGGCCTCATAGCGCTTTACAGGAGGAAGTTTGGAGAGTTCCTCCGCAATTGCAAATTTCAGTTCCTGAGTACCCTTGGCAAGCGCCGCAGACAGTTCAAAAAACGCATATCCCTGCTGTGTGATATATTCCCGGAAAGCAGAAATCTGTTCTTCATTTGCAAGGTCACACTTATTTGCCACAACAAGTTGCGGACGGGAAGAGATTTCTTCGTTATAGTTTTTCAGTTCCCGGTTGATGGTTTCAAAGTCCTCCACTGGATCTCTGCCTTCAATGCCGGAGACATCGACCAGATGCACTAACAGGCGGCAGCGATCAACATGGCGCAAAAAATCATGCCCCAAGCCTATGCCTTCACTTGCCCCTTCAATCAAGCCGGGGATATCCGCCATGACAAAAGATTGGTTTTCCTGTACCCGTACAACCCCTAAAACCGGTGTAAGCGTGGTGAAATGGTAGTTTGCAATTTTCGGCTTTGCATCGCTGAGCACTGAAATAAGCGTGGATTTTCCCACATTGGGAAATCCCACAAGTCCAACATCCGCAAGCAGCTTCAATTCCAGCTGCAATTCAAATGCCTGTCCAGGAAGCCCATTTTTAGCAAATCGTGGAATCTGCCGGGTTGGAGTAGCAAAATGGGTATTCCCCCAGCCGCCGCGGCCTCCCTTTGCAATAACAACCGGTTCATCTGAAGACATATCTGCCAGCAGACGGCCGCTTTCGAGTTCCCTCACCAAAGTACCGCGTGGGACTTTGACCACAAGATCTTTTCCATTTTTTCCCTTGCAGCGTTTATTACCGCCCTGTTGTCCATTTTCTGCAAAATATTTGCGCTGATAGCGAAAGTCAATCAGCGTGTTCAAATGGTCGTCCACCACAAAGACGACATTGCCTCCGTTGCCGCCGTCCCCACCGTCCGGTCCGCCGGCAGCAACATATTTTTCCCGGTGAAAGGCCACGGCACCGTTGCCACCGTCCCCTGCCTTTACCTTGATTTTCGCCAGATCAACAAACATCTTTCTCACCACCTGCAATACTGATATCATACGGATTGTAAAAGTTCATTTTTTATCGAAGCTGATATTATTATATTCGATTATCAGCAAAACATCAAATAAAAAGCGAAAAGAAATCCCGAGACTGTGAACAGCTCGGGATAACTTGTTCATTTTGCTGAAAGAAGCTTAGTCCGCGTAAACGCTGACTTTTTTGCGATCACGGCCGACGCGCTCAAATTTAACTTTGCCGTCGATGGTCGCAAACAGGGTATCGTCGGAACCACGGCGGACGTTCTCACCCGGATGGATATGAGTGCCGCGCTGACGGACAAGAATATTGCCGGCCAGGACAAACTGTCCGTCTCCACGTTTTACGCCAAGGCGCTTGGATTCGGAATCACGGCCGTTCTTGGTAGAACCAACACCTTTTTTATGAGCAAAAAATTGCATGCTAATTCTCAGCATTTTCTTTACACCTCCGAAACTGTAACTTGGATACATCCTTGAAAATCCTGCTCCAGACAACTCAGATGCAGATGCAAGGCATCGAGAAAACAGACCGCCGTTTCGGACGGCTGCGCCTGGATAGTAACAGAAATCCAGTTATTATCCACCTGGATTTCCGCCTGTTGTTTCGCACACTCGGTAATTCCGTTTGCCACAAGCTGTACCGCAGAGGACACGCTTGCGCACACGATATCTTCTCCCGATTCCGCAAAACCGGCATGGCCACTCAGTTCTACCGAGTACAAATTGCCGTTTTTACGAAAAAATCGTGCGCGAATCATTACGCGTTGATGGTCTCAATCTGAACCTTTGTATAAGGCTGTCTGTGACCAATTTTGCGATGAGAGTCTTTCTTCGGCTTGTAAGTGAAGACAGTGATCTTCTTCTGTTTGCCGTTTTTGATCACTCTTGCTGTTACAGTTGCGCCGTCAACAACAGGGGTTCCAACCTTCATACCGTTGTCAGAGGAAACTGCGATTACCTTGTCAAAAGTAACGGTTTCATCTGCCTGTGCGCTGAGCTTTTCGATATAAATCGTATCGCCCTCGCTGACACGGTATTGTTTGCCGCCGGTTTCAATAATTGCGTACATTTCAGGCACCTGCCTATTCCTATAATCTCGCTGTTCCAAAGGCGGGCGAGCCACTTAGAAAGCCCGGAACACGCGGCGAAAATATGATAACATACTTTTTCCAGCATGTCAATCCATTATTCTCTGTGTTTTACCTGCATTTTTGCCGCTGTAATGGTATTTTTCATCAGCATAGCAACCGTCATTGGGCCGACGCCCCCGGGAACAGGAGTAATGACAGAGCATTTTTCCTGTACACGGGCAAAATCCACATCCCCACAGAGCTTATTGTTTTCATCCCGGTTCATACCGACGTCAATGACAACTGCACCTTCTTTTACCATATCTGCGGTAACAAATTTAGGTTTGCCCACCGCGGCAATCAGGATATCCGCCTGACGGGTCATCGAAGCAAGATTTTTGGTTTTGGAATGGCAGATGGTCACTGTGGCGTCCTTTTCCAGCATGAGGATGGAAACTGGTTTCCCAACAATATTGGAACGGCCAAGAACAACACAGTGTTTGCCCGCAGGATTTACTCCAGTTTCCTCAAGCAAACGCAGAATTCCCGCCGGTGTACAGGGGGTAAGGGGATGCCCACCAGTGAGCAAGCATCCCACGTTCTGTGGGTGGAATCCGTCAACATCCTTTTGAGGAGGAATCGACCGGAGAACAGCCTGCTCATCAATCTGTTGTGGCAGCGGTAGCTGCACTAAGATGCCGTGGACGTCCTTTTTTCCCGCAAGGATATTGATTAGTTCCAACAGCTCCTGCTGAGAAGCGGACTGAGGCAGTTCATATTTGAGCGAACGGATACCCGTCTGCTCGCAGGCGAGCATTTTATTTCGAATATAGACTTTGGACGCCTGGTTATCCCCTACCAATACCACTGCAATCGTTGGTTCCACACCCTGTTGTCTGAGTGCTTCCGCCTCTTGTGCCGCTTCCGTCTTGACCTTCTGTGCAATGGCTTTTCCGTCAATAATTTCTGCCATGACCGATTCCTCCCAAGCTTTTCAGTAATTGTTCTATTTCTTCTCCTGAGGTTCATCTGTCACTGGGGCAGGCTCCTCCGAAGGGGTTGCCATTTCAGGGGATACTGCTTCCTGTGTAGGTACTTCACTGTTATCCCGTTCTGCACTGAGTTCCTCCTGTACAGGTTCCTCTGGCTGAATGTGGGCATCCGCTTCCATAGATTCAGCGTTTTCCTGTGTAGAGACATCCGTTTTGGTCTCCGTTGCCATCGTAACAACCGCCGGATCTTGTGTCTCCTCTTGCGGTTGTGCAATTGGCTCAAGTTCTTCCTCTTCCTGTCCACGGAGTTTTGCCATCATCTTTTTCTGTTTGGCTTCCTCCTTGGCCTGCTTTTTCAATTTGCGCTGTTCCTTTTCATAGGCGTCATAAGTGCCTTCCATCATCATCTTCGATTCATCCGTTGTCACATACAAGGGCATAAAGTCCGGATCATGCGCATTTTTGATTTTTGAACGAACGACCAAAATCAAAATCACTGAGACAATCACACACACAATTGCAAGGATTTGGGAGACACGGAGACCACCAATCAGCAGCGGGTCGGTACGAAGCCCTTCAATTACTGCACGTCCCAATCCATACCAGCCCACATACATCAAAAACATTTCACCGTCAAATTTGCGATGCTTGGTGTACAGGTGCAGCAGAATAAAGCCAATGAGACACCAGATAGATTCATACAAAAAGCAGGGATGAACTGGTTGAGTAGCGTCCACTGTCACACCAATTTGGGCAAGACGGGAAATCTGGTTTGTCAAGTAATTCTGAATATCCGGTCCGGTCATACCCCATGGAAGAGAAGTATTGGAGCCAAACGCTTCCACATTGACAAAATTTCCCCACCTACCAATGGTCTGTCCAATCAAAAAACCAAGGCTTGCGACGTCCAACATCGGCATAATACGGACATGGCGGATTTTACATATAATGATGCCGACAACCAGTGCACCGATGATGGCGCCATAAATGGCCATTCCACCTTCCCATACCTTAAAAACATCCCAAATATAATACTTATAATCATCCCAACTGAACGCGACATAATAAGCGCGTCCGCCAATGATCCCGCCAATGATTCCGCCAATGACAACATCAATGACACGGTCATTATTCAACCCAAAAATTTTCAGTCTTCTAAAACAATAAATAATGGCAAGCAGCAGTCCTAAGGTAATGAGAATCCCATACCATGCAACATGGATACTGCCAATCGAAAACGCAATCGTATTAAAATGAAACTCGAGTCCAAGACCCGGAAACTGTACTACTTTGTCCATGTATGAAACCTCCGGTTTATGTAGTCCCCGCAAAATACGGGGCACAATTTTACTGTTGGGGATTGACCACGGAAAGGGCCATTTTCTCTTCGTGCAAGATTGTCCTCAAGTATTGGTTAACCTCATCGTACGAAACTGTGGCGCAGGCTTCCAACAGGTCAAATTCTCCCAATCCAAGAAAATAGGAGCCAAGCATCGTACCCGCTACATTGTCCACGCTTCCAAATCCTCGCACATATCGCCCGTACAACGCTTTGCGCTGTTGCTCAAAAAGCGTCTCAGGAATTCCTTTTTCCTTATATTTGCGGATTTCAGCCGCCAATTGCTCTCGCACCTTTCCGGGGTCTCTCCCCTCCCCTCCAAAAATTGTACAGCGATAATCGTCGCCAAGCATAATCTCACTGCCAAAACTGGAATTAATAAGGCCCGCATCATACAATTTCCGATAAAGTTCTGAAGATTCCCCCGCAATACACTCCAGAGCGATTGTATGCAGCACATATTCCTTTGCAAGTTGCCCCGAGCATGGAATCATTTCTTTAAAACCTATCTGGAACAGGGGTTGTGAAACAGGTAGGGATACCTGCATTTCATGAGACAGGACTTCCTCCGGTTCTTCGGATGACGCTCGAACCACATGAAAATCTTCCGCTTTTTTCAAAATCCGGTCCGCAGATTCGAGTACTTCCTCCACTTTAAAATTTCCTGCAATAGCAAGCACCATATTGTGGAGATTGTAAAAAGTATTATAACAATGATATAAGTCCTGCGCTGTAATTTGCGCGATACTTTCCACCGTACCCGCAATATCAATCCGCAAAGGATGACGCTGATACAGGCATTTCAGTAAATTAAAATAGACCTGCCAATTTGGGTCGTCATCATACATGCGGATTTCCTGCCCAATAATCCCCTGTTCTTTTTGTACAGTTTGCTCAGTAAAATAAGGAGATGTAACAAAATCCAGCAGAATATCCAGCGACTGTTTAAAGTTGTCCGTACAGGAGAACAGGTAACAGGTCTTATCAAATGAAGTGTAGGCATTGGCAGAAGCGCCTGTTTCTGCGTAACGGGCAAATGCGTCGCGCTCTTCGCTTTCAAAAAGTTTATGCTCCAGAAAATGGGCAATTCCCTCTGGAACTTTGGTAAACTGGGCTTCCCCCTGCCGCTTAAAACAATTGTCAATCGAACCGTACTTTGTCCCAAACAAAGCATAGGAACTACTGTAGCCTTTCATAGGATACAGTAGAATGGTCAGTCCGCTGTCATGTTCAATTTTATAATATTGTTCCCCCAGCTGGGTATTCTTCACAATTTCTTGTTTCATGCAAGTACCTCCCCATCCTCTTTACCGGTCAGGAAATAGACGGTATCCAGCGTCACTTTTTTGGCAGCCGATGCAACCTGTTCTTTTGTCACTTCGGAAATTGCCCTACTTTCTGCTTCGGGAGAAGTATACGTGCCTGCTATCACTTGAATCAGATACCAGCTTTCCAAGCCCTCGGGGGAATCTGTAATGGTAGAAAAAGCGTTTTTCAGGCTCAATTTGGCCGCTTCAAACTCCCCGTCGGTAAAGCCCCCTTCCCGCATAATTTCCAACTGATGCAGGATTTCCTGTTGCGCTACCTCCCGGTTTTTGTCTTCTACACCGGAATCCACCAACATAACGCCTTTGATCCGGTCAAAACGGGCCGCGCAGTAATAGCACAGGCTTTTTTCCTCCCTTACATGGACAAACAGGCGGGAAAACGCTGTCCCACCGAAAATTGCTGTCATCAGGCGCATGGCGCTCAAATCTGGGCTGTCGGCAAAAGTCCCTGTCCGAAAACCCATAACCAGTTTTGATTGCACAATATCCATACGCTCTACATGTTCGAGCACTTTCTGTGCCCCTGCAATCCGAACGATTTCCTCCTGCCCAGCAGGTTCTCTTTCCAGGGAAGACAGGGCCTTGTCAAAAACAGCCTCAATTTTTTTGCAGTCCCCATGGCCTGTAAACATCACTTCAATACGGGCATGTTTCATTAAATCCCGATAAGCCTGTGTGGCGATCTGTGGAGTGATGGAACGAGCGGTCTCCACCGTACCATATTCATCAATTCCATAGGGCTCGTTGACATACATCAACTCCTCACACCGTTCAATCGCATAATAACGCTTGTCGTTGATTTTGGACTCAATCATATCAATCAGGTTCTGGCGTTCGATTTCCACCTCAGAATCCTCAAAACAACCATTGACAAAATAAGGTTTTGTAGCCAAAGAACACAGTAGCTGTGCACATGCTCCGGTCAAATCCTCCTCTGCAAAGACAAAACGGTTGTCAATGGAGCGAATTGCCAAAGAAACTACCTGCCAGCCCCCAATCTTCTTTACATCCGTATAAAGCGACGCCCCATACATTTCACAGAGTTTTTGATTGAGCGCTGTGAAATCCGGATATTCTTCACATTTCCGTCTCAGCAATGGAGCCACGACTGCATATTCCGCCGCACGCCCAGCATCCAATGGAATGCAGAAGTTTATGGACAGGCGTGCCGTTTTAAACCTGTCGTCACTGACTGCATGAAACCCGATACCCGGCGCAATCGTATGCTCTATCAGTTGATAAGCCATGTCTATCTCTCCCAAATTCAAAGTTTTAAATTCTTCCCGCCTGCTCTGCCACAAACAGCCAAAAAGAATTCCTTTTTAGTATGCTGCCCAAAATCAAGTTTAGGCAGCATATGAAAAAATAATCCCTTTCAAACACGCAACAATTTGAAAAGGACACACCGTTATCCCAAAGTTCCAAGGGAATAAAACCACCGGAGTGTCTTTTGCTCCGAACTAGCAGCTGCTATAACAGCTTGAAAAAGCAAGGAGATTTCAAAAAAGGCAAAAAGCAGCTGTATCTGTGGAAAATCCGCAGAAGCATCAGAGCCGTACTTTGATATTATAGCATATTTCCTCTATCAATTCTATGATAACATCTGAAAACGGGAAAGCAGAAAGGATTTTCTCAATTTTTCAGCTTACCGTTCCCTCAGTTGGCAAGGCTTAGGGTTACTGATTTCCAAATCCTTTTTTCCAAAGAAATTCTGCCACCGCATCTTCCTCATTAGAACCAAGGACTCCTGTTGCCACAGCCTTGAGTTCTTCCGCCGCTTCCTGCACCGCATAAGCTTCATCTGATACCAAAAACATGGGAATATCATTGATACGATCACCAAAACAAATCAATCTTTTGCATCCGCACCATTCTTTCAACCGTTCGGCCGCCTCCGCTTTGGTAGCAAGGCGCGGCATGATTTCCAGCCAATACTCTTCCCGATAAAGTTCCTGCTGGAATATACAGCGAAATCGATTATCTTTTTCAAGCTGCCGTGCAACAGGCAGAAGTTCCTCTCTTTCCCCAATCCAGGTAAGATAAAAAAGCTGCCCATCAAAAAGGTTCTCTATTTTCTGTACAGGACACATCCTGGGATCTCCTATCCGGTTCGAAAGATAATAATGTCCCCCATCGCCGAGTAATTCAGGGCAAAATCTCACCTGTTCTTTTCCATTCACCAGGGAATACACAAAAGGCGAACAGGATACCATTTCCACAAATCTTCTGAGCTCTTCTCTTTCGGAATCCGAAAATACACAGGAAAAAAGCCGCTTTCCACTCTGTGGGTCAACCAAAAACGCCCCATTATAACAGATTACGGGAAGATTTAACGAAAGCCCCTGTGTGACCTTGCTTGCGCTCTGAAAGGAACGCGCTGTGGCATAAGAAAACTGCATTCCCTCACAAACCAAAGTGTTAATCATTTCTTTGGTTCTTTTTGTCAAAAGGGTATGTGAATTTAACAGTGTTCCATCCAAATCTGTTAGATAGAGAATTTTTTCCAAAGGGAATCTCCTTCCTTTTAAAAAGAAAAGCGGGGATTTTCCCCGCTTTTCCTATTGTTTTTCTGCATTGCGCTCTGCTTTTTCGGCATCCGCTTTGGTTCCATGTGCACTTTGGGATGCATATGGTGCGTCAATCCCATATTTTTTCAGCATATCCACCAGCTGATGATGGTTTTCCTCCGTCAGTTGATACCAAAAATAGTCATAGCCGCCCTCGGCCGCATAGACCTGGTATTCGATAATCGGGCAGCTTTCGCACAACGAATAGACCCCGCTTGGGTAATGTTCCGCATTTAAAACAAAACGGTAATTTCCAAATATACAGCTGGGTTCCTCAGACAGCTGTGTACCGGAAGTGAGCAGTGCACGCAGCGTGTCGACATCCTCTTCGCTGGTAACAGAGACCGATTCAATATTATCCGTGGTATCACACACCATGATTGCCGTTTTTTCAAACACTTCTACTTGGACAGCATCTGGAGGGCTAAAGGTCATAATAATTTTGTGTTTTGCAAAAGAAAACAGAGAACTTGCACTCCAAATAGCAAGAACAGCTACAATCAGAAAGCCACAGGCAATACTGATAATTCGTATCCATTCTTTTTTTTCAGAATTCATCTTCTTCACTCCTTGCCTCAGCAGAAACTCAAGGAAATCCTGCAAAACGGGAATGTTCCGCAACTGCCATCCGTAGCCCTGCTGTTTAGGAATATTGACGCCAAGCTGATACAAGCATCACAAAAATAAGCAAATGCTTATTGGGTTTTCGTAAGCAAGCCTGTCCTGCCGCCAGAAAATCCTTTTAGATACCCCGGATCACAAACAGAGAAAAGAGCATTGGCTCTTATTTTGACAGGGAATCGCCATTCCGGGGAATGTCTGCTTGTCCGTTATTATACCATAACCCATCTGAAATGCAAACAGGGAATTGAAGAATCTCAAAACAATAGGGCAGGCGAGCGCCTACCCTATTCCAAATTCCAGCTTTCCTATTTGCAGCAAAATTCGCAACACTCTGTCTGTTCGCAGCAGCATGCGGAAGCATTGCCTACGTTGATTTGAGACGCATCACAGGCCCCATCACAGTTATGGACACAGTTTTGTGCCTTACAATGGATTTCCACCTGTGGATTTGGATGCGTAGTCAGGTTGTGCGCCCCCTGTTTGTCAATATAACTTGAGCAACAGGTACCAGCACTCTCCAAGGCATTTTTTCCTCCAATTTCAATGCTGCCAACACAGCAAAAACCATGCTCATTATTACCACAGTTTCCAACATTACAGGTTAATCTGGTCATTTGTCCCTCTCCTTTGTTACTAAAACTATACATGGCAATAGTATCTACAAAAGATCGGGAATTTATACCGACCGATAAAACAAAATCAGGAAGCCCGACTGCTTGCTGAAAAATATCCCAATATCCAATTACCACAGCACCACAATGGATACACCGGGATTGCCACGGCAGTAATCACTGTCTTTGGCGCTAGCTGGACAAGCATAGAGCAGTTCCCGCCCGGTTTCGGTAAACGGAGAAAAATCCTCCCCTTTGACAAAAGTAAGGATATCCCCCCAGTTTTTACGCAGTTCCAGTTCCTCTTGAACAGCCGCTTTAATCCGACCGCCCTTGCCGCTAGAACCATATCCATGGATAAATTTTATAACGCGCGTCCCGCTCTGTTTGGCATAGATAAGTTCTTCATTCAGCCTGTCCAGGGCGTCTGCTACAAAGGGTTTACCATATTCAAGATTGACTGTCGGTATTTCCAACGGTTCCATCATACGGCTTTCCCCTTTCCCAGTCTAATTGGCAACAATTCTATTGTACCTCTGATTTTTACAGGCTGCAAGGCTCCATTGTCTTTTTTCACAATCACATCATGTTTTGCGGGGTTATTCACTGATCAGAGCAACCACGATACTAACGGCTACTGCCAGGAGGATTCCCGCAAGAATCATCCACGCTGCCGGCCTCGCCATATTCATTGTCCACCCGACGCCGAATCGCTTTTCCACCATCAGCGACGGATCGTCCGGATTAAAATAAATACAACCCAGCTTCCAGTAGCGGTCATCCTCCCTGGGATCGATCCGGTCGGTTTCCCGCCCTTTCCGTAAAAGCCGGCTTCCGCCCTGTCCAGTATATACAATCAGCACTGTGGCGCCGCCTCCCACCAATACCATAAAAATGGCTATTGCCGGCGCCATCCAAGAAAACGGACAAAGTCCAAGGATCATAAACTGAAGGAAGCTGAACCACAAAAGACAGGCAAAACCCATCGCTACGAGATAGAAACACCAGAGTTTTTTAAACAGAATAGACGCCCGCCTGCTTTCCCGGGCGTTGTCCGAACGGATCACCTTTTTTGATCGGCTAGTCAACACAAGCAATCCAAAAAACAAGAGGAGCATAAGTATTTGGAGAAAAATCAGCTGGAAAAGGGAAAAAAATCCCTTTTGCGTATAAACCGCATTGCCCGCATAATCCCAGTGGATGGGGATCTGTTCGTCGAGAACTGGTTCCCGCCAAAAAGTAACTACTGCTGTAACAACAATGAGCAAAACATGCGGGACAAACCACCAAAAGGAGACAAGTCTCGGCTGCGGGGACAAATCCACTGCCACATGATGTTCCACAGTATAGGAAAATTCACGGTTTTGCTTCATCCGCTTTGCCCTGCGGTGATAATAAAGATAGATAGCGGCCTGTAGCAAAAGATAGTCAACTATGAATATTGGAAAAGCCAGTTCCCCATTTATCAGGCGAAAGAACACTGTCATGCACCAAAAGCCAGCGCACAGTATCCCTGTGAACAGACAAAGCACAAAATAATGCAACCGCATGGCACGCACTTTTTTAAGTTGAGAGGCAGAATCCGGAAAAAAAACGCCGAACACATCGTTTTTCCGGACAACATAGGGGGTACAGGCACACAAGACCACCAAAACCGCAAGGACGCTTCCGTTGACCATCCAGTATGTCATGTCCGCTCCTCCTCTTTCCCTTCCAGCTCCTGAAGAATGGAACTACAGATTTGCCGGATGCGGGCCGCCGGGATGCCCTTGGAATACCCTTCAATCAACAGGGTGCGCAGACGGAGATAGAACTCCTCCCCATACTCGGTATCCGCTTTTGCCTTACCGGTGACCACTACGCCTTTTCTCTGGTGGACACTGACATACCCCTCTCGTTTGAGAATATTATACGCTTTATTGACTGTGTGCATATTGATGCCAAGTTCCCCTGCAAGCTGGCGTACGGAAGGGAGGGAATCTCCATTTTTCAGCTCGCCCTTGACAATTGCTTCAATAATTTTATCCATAATCTGCTGGTAAATCGGCGTTTTGGACAACATATCCAGTTCTAAGATCATGGAATTCCCCCCTCTTTCTGCTATATTAAAAGTATAACAGCGGTATCTGCACCTGTCAAACGCTACTTTCCGAATAATTTCCTTTGCAGAGTGATCAGTCGTTCTCTGCGGCGGCGGGTAGCCTTCCCGTCGACAGTGAGAACGCCGTCTGTTTCCACCAGGCAGTCCCCTTCCTGGACTTCACCCAGCACAGCGGATTTTTCAAACACTACCCGAGAACCGTCTTCCGCTTCACATACGACAAAGCGGCCCTCTTCAACACGATCGACAAAATACTGTTTCATCCCTGCACCTCCCCGCGTTGGACAACGACTCCGATCCGTTCTCCGTCCGTAGTAAAGACCACGGAGCCGTTTTGCTCAGTGGTATAATACGGCGTACTGAAAGCCCACAACAACTCTAACGTCTCCTTATGTGGATGCCCATAAGAGTTATCTTTCCCGCAGCAAATGACTGCATACTGTGGGGAAACCGCTTCCAAAAAAGCCCGGCTGGTAGAGGTACTACTTCCGTGGTGCCCCAGTTTGAGCACATCGCTGTCGAGTTTTTCCCCATACTGTGCGATGAGATCCTCCTCTGCCTGTGTTTCCGCATCCCCGGTAAACAAAAACGAAGCCTTTCCATATTCCAGCTTGGCCACTACGGAGAAGTTGTTTAAATCCTCATATTCCCGCACTGGACCGAGGATGGAAAGGGTTACTCCATCGGCAAGCGCAAACGTTTCGCCCGCGCTTGCCTCCTGAACCTGCACGCCCTGTTCCAATGCCGTCAACATGACCTCCTCATAGGCTTTTGTGGTGGGGATGGTTTCCTGCGGAATATAAGGCATCAGAAGCATATCCACCTCCACCGCCTGCATGACCTCATCCAATCCCCCAATATGATCGGAATGTGGATGAGTCCCAATTGCAAAATCCAATTTGGAAATCCCCTGCTCCTTCAGATAAGTAAGCACATCTTCGCCCCGTCCGTTTTCCCCCGCATCAATGAGCAAGGTTTTCTCTCCGGTGCGAATAAGGATACTGTCCCCCTGCCCCACATCGATAAAGTGAACGGAAACATCTCCCTCCACCGCTTCGGTCAGAGAGGTACCGCCTCCCCTGGGTGAAACTTTCCCAGACAACTCACTCCAGGAAGGAACTCCAGGAATTGGGAAATATTCGGACACGGTAATCAGAAATGCGCAGACAAATACCACTGTTCCTGTGAGAAGGGAAAGGAATCTCTTGTGTTTTTTCCTCATCGTTTTCCCCGTTTATAGGAAGGTGATTTTCCAGCGGCATTGCGTCCTGCACCGCGCCGCGGGGCCTTGGTATTATAACGGGAGATACGGCGCTGTTTTTCTCTTTTTGGGGCGAGTTCCTCCAGCAGTTTTCTGGTTTTGGGGTCAAGGGGAATCAGACAATTTTCCCCGGAGCCGATTAAATCCGTCCGGTGGGCTTTGATGAGCGCGCGCACGACGATCTCCCGGTTCTGCGGGCGAAAATACTGGAGCAGAGCGCGCTGCATCGCCTTTTCCTCCGGTGTGCGCGGGACATAAACCTCCTGCATGGTATAGGGATCGAGCCCGGTATAGAACATACAGGTGGACACGGTCGCCGGGGTGGGATAAAAATCCTGCACCTGTTCCGGGCGGATATGGTTTTTTTTCAAAAACAACGCCAGTTCCACTGCGCTCTTGAGCGTGGAGCCGGGGTGAGAAGACATCAGGTAAGGGACAAGATACTGCTCTTTCCCCGCCGCTTTGGTCAGGCGGTAAAATTTTTCCTGGAATTTCTCATAGGTTTCAATATGCGGCTTGCCCATCTTGTCCAGCACTGCGGCAGCGCAGTGCTCCGGCGCGACTTTCAGCTGGCCGCTGACATGATGGCGCACAATTTCATCCAAAAATTTTTCATCCTTGTCCGCCACCACATAATCAAAACGGATCCCAGAACGGACAAACACCCTCTTTATCCCCGGGATTTCCCGGATTTTCCGCAACAGGTTAATATATTCCGTATGATCGACAACCAACTGTTTGCAAGGGGTAGGGGCAAGACATTTTTTCCCCTTGCACATACCGTATTTCTTCTGCTTTTCGCAGGAGGGCCGGCGGAAATCCGCCGTGGGACCGCCAACGTCATGGATATAGCCCTTGAAGCGAGGATTGTAAGTCATATTGCGCGCCTCATTGAGTACGGATTGTTCACTCCGGCAGGTGATATACCGGCCCTGATGGAACGCAAGCGCGCAGAAATTGCACGAGCCAAAGCATCCGCGGTTGTGCGCAATGGAAAACTCCACTTCCTTGATGGCGGGGACGCCGCCCTCTGCCTCGTAAGAGGGATGGTACATGCGCTGGTACGGCAGGGAATAGACATAGTCCAGCTCTTTTTGCGTCAGCGGGGCGGCCGGTTTGTTTTGCAGCAGGTATTTCCCCTGGCAGCGCTGCACCAGGTTGCGCCCGGTCATATAATCGTGCTCGTCAAATTCCAGCCGGCTGGAACGCGCGTAGGCCACTTTATCGGTACTGACCTTTTCAAAAGAATCACATTCCAAAAATTTTTCCGGCAGGTGCTCAAAATCCGTTATCACGCAGGTACCGAGGATATCCGTCATTTCCTTGACGGGTTCCCCCGACGCAAGGCGCTTTGCAATCTCCACAGTCTGATGTTCACCCATACCATAGCTTAAAATATCCGCCCCGGAATCAAAGAGGATGGATCGGCGCACCTTATCATCCCAGTAGTCATAGTGGGCAAAACGGCGCAAGGACGCCTCAATCCCACCAATGACAACAGGAATATCCCCATAGGCTTCCCGGATCCGGTTGCAGTAGACAATGACGGCACGATCCGGGCGCCTACCCGCCTGATTTCCCGGGGAATAAGCGTCGTCATGCCGCCGTTTTTTAGCGGCAGTATAATGCGCTACCATGGAATCAATATTGCCGGCGCTCACCAGAAAGCCCAGTTTTGGCCTGCCAAAACGTTTGAAATCCTCACAGTTTTTCCAGTTCGGCTGGCTGAGCATCGCCACTTTATAACCCTTGTCTTCCAGCAGACGGGAGATGATCGCCGCGCCAAAGCTGGGATGGTCGACATAAGCGTCGCCTGAAACATAGACAAAATCCGGCTGTTCCCAGCCACGCTGTTTCATCTCCTGATAGGTGATTGGTAAAAAATCGCTCATATACGCTCCTTTATGTATCAAGACACTGCAAAACTCTCCCGGGAAGTCATTCCTCCTGAGAGAGGTTCATTTCCATCCATTGCTGTTTGGTCATCAGCACCTGACGGGGTTTGCCCCCGCCCTCACTCGGGCCGACAATCCCCCGCTGTTCCATTTCGTCCACCAGGCGAGCGGCGCGTGCATAGCCCAGGCGCAGCCTCCTTTGCAGCATGGAAGTAGAGGCCTGTCCCGCTTCCACTACCAGTTCAATGGCCTGCGGGAGCATATCATCGACTTCGTCAAAGCCACCGCCGCTGCTATCCCCCTTGCCCTTTTCCTTTACAGCAAGGCGATCGATTTCCGAAATGACGTCCTCATCATATTCCGCGGTCTTCGTCTGCTTGATATAGTCGACTACGCGTTCAATTTCCTTATCGCTGACAAAGCAGCCCTGCACTCTCTGCGGTTTAGAGGAACCCATTGGGTAAAAGAGCATGTCGCCTTTCCCGAGCAGCTTTTCCGCGCCTCCGGAATCCAGGATGGTACGGGAATCGACCTGGGAGGAGACGGCAAAGGCAATCCGGCTGGGGATATTCGCCTTGATGACGCCGGTGATGACGTCGACCGACGGGCGCTGGGTTGCAATGACCAGGTGCATTCCGGCGGCGCGCGCCATCTGTGCCAAACGGCAGATGGCGTCCTCCACTTCGTTTGGAGCCGCCATCATCAGATCCGCAAGCTCGTCAATGATAATGACAATCTGAGGCATTTTCTGCATGCCTTCAGTGCGCTCCGCCAGCTCGTTGAATCCACGGATGTCACGCACTGCGTTATCGGCAAACAGTTTATAGCGCTCGAGCATCTGAGTAACCGCCCAATTGAGCGTGCCGGCCGCTTTCCTTGGATCGGTGACAACCGGGACCAGCAGATGCGGAATCCCATTATAAATGCCGAGTTCCACCACTTTTGGATCCACCATCAGAAGTTTGACGTCCTCCGGGCTGGACTTGTAAATGAGACTCATAAGAATCGAGTTGATGCACACAGATTTACCAGAGCCAGTGGCGCCGGCGATAAGCAGATGCGGCATTTTGGCGATATCCGCCACAACAACCTTACCTGCGATATCACGGCCTAGCGCAATGGTCAGATTGCTTTTGGCATCCACAAATTCGTTGGAATCAATGATTTCCCGGATGGAAACCATGCTCTGCACACGGTTTGGAATTTCAATCCCCACCGCTGCTTTATTGGGAATAGGCGCTTCGATACGTACGCCTGCCGCAGCAAGGTTCAGGGCGATATCATCCGCAAGGCCCGTGATCTTACTGATTTTCACCCCAGCGGACGGTTGGAGTTCAAAACGGGTGACCGCTGGTCCTTTTGAAATATTGATGATTTTTGTCTGCACGCCAAAGCTCTTAAGCGTTTCTACCAGACGGTCGCCTTTTTTGATCTCATCGCTCATATCTCCCTGAGAGGAAGCAGACGGTTCGTTAAGTAAGGTGATCGGCGGGCCGTATTCCTCCGCTACAGGGGGCTTCAGATCCTCTTGCGTCAAAGATTCCGGCATCTGCTGTAGGGTGGTCTCTTTCACCGGCTGCCCGATGGGTTCCTCTGAAGAAATAAAGTTTCTGAGAGGTTCGTCTTCCAGATCCTCCTGCTCCGGGATCCCCACCTTCTGTGCAAGGGAGAGATCCCGCTGAGCCTGTTCTTTCCGGACGGCATCCTGGTAGTTTTTAATGGCGCGGTCAATCGCCTCGTCAAATTCTGCCTGCTGTTCGTGTGGCAAAATAACGCTGAGTTCTTTTTCCAATGGGTTTTTCTCTTCCTCTTTCGTAGGAAATTCCTCCGGGGCTTCAGTCGCCATTACCTCAATCGGGGTAAAGAGGTCTTTCACTGAAACGGGTTCCTCCGGCTCTGGTGTGGGAAGAGGTTGTCCATTCTTCGGAGTGGTCGAAACCATTTTGTCAAACTCAATACGCGGGGCAGGCTGTTCAGCCGGTGTGGGCTGAGACTGTACTTTTGGCTCCTTTGCCCCAAAAATACCAAAGAACTGCCGCTTGGGGGATTGTTCTTTTTCCTCCGCATGCAGTACATCCAGCGGAATAGGCATCTCCGCCGGGACAGTTTTGGCAACCCTTTGCTTTTGGGAATCCGGCCCCAGATCCACATCGATATTAAAGCGTGCTTCTCTTGCTGCACGCGCCTCCTTATGTGCCTGTGCCTGTTCGATATAAGTTGTCTCCAGCTGTTTGACCGGCGTGGAGACGGAGCGAAACAGATCAATAAGCGTAAATCCAGTAAAGATCATCAAGAAGACAAAAATCAATAAAACGATCGTAATTCCCGCCCCAAGATTGCCAAAGAGCGAGGAGAGCGGCCATGCTACCAATCCTGCCGCCACGCCGCCGCCGCGGAGTTTGACTCCATTTGTATACAACGATGCTACCTGTTCAAAGAAGTTCTGTCCGGTAATTTCCGCAGAGCCAAAGATCTGGATGGCGCTGGAAATCAGGATAAGGAGCAGGAAAGCCTGTACCACTTTTACACCAATGGCATGGAACGGACGATCCAACGAAGCCAATACGGCAATATAAATCATCAGTGGGGCAATTAAAAATGCACAGGCGCCGAACAGGCCAAACACCGCATCGTGGCAGAATTTCCACACGTTTTGCCCGGAAATCAGAGTCAATGCGGCAAACAAAATCCCAACCGCAAATAAAACTACTGCCCAAAGCTGCTGCCGATGCCTGCGCATCTCCTCCACCTGGGCTTTGGTCGGCCGTTTCGCGGCAGTTTTTTTGGAAGACGCTGGTTTGCGTGTTGTTTTTCGTTTTTGCTGTGGCATTGGCCGCACCTCCATCATTGCCGGAACAAAGAGTGCACGCCCGGGGTTCCGGCAATTTCCTGAGGCGTTAATATGTAAAGTTCCTTCCATTTACACACGGAAGGAAGTACATTCTTCAAAGTTTTTTTCCGGGGTTGAATGGGAAAATGCCGACCCCGGGGCATACTGTGGATTAAGGTAATCCCTTGGATTGGTAGAAACCAACCGGCACAGGGTCTCCTGTGCACCGTCTTTACAAAGCCCAAAATACACAGTCCCTTTCGCACAAAACTGTTCCGGTTCAGTTTGTTCGGGAAACAAGACACATTGTTCCGGGAGAATGGTATGCAAAATCACGCCGTCCCCCCCTCCTTTTCAGAAGTATCCAAGGCAGTTTCCCGATTTTTCTCAATCAGTTCATAGAGTTTTTCAATGGCGTCGCTCAAACCGCCGAGACCATCAATAAGCCCTTCTTCCACCGCCTGTGTCCCATCAATAGAAGTTCCAACATCCATCATCAGTTGTCCAGTCTGCATCATCAGTTTTTCAAAACGCTCGGCTGGAATGTGAGAATTTTCTGTAACAAAGCTGACAATCCGCTCCTGCATTTTTTCAAAATAGGAGAGCGTCTGTGGAACCCCGAGCACTAAACCATTCATCCGCACTGGATGAATGGTCATCGTCGCCGTGGGGACAATAAAGGAATACTGCGCGCTGACAGCCAAAGGCACGCCAATAGAATGCCCTCCGCCAAGTACCAGGGAAACTGTCGGTTTTTTCATGCCGGCAATCAGTTCCGCAATGGCAAGCCCGGCTTCCACATCCCCTCCAACGGTATTGAGGATGATCAGGAGTCCTTCGATTTCCGGGTCTTCCTCAATGGCGACCAGCTGAGGAATTACATGTTCGTATTTGGTTGTTTTATTTTGAGACGGCAGCGTATAGTGCCCTTCAATCTGCCCGATAATTGTCAGGCAATGGATGACGTGTTTGCCTTTGGTTGGAGTAACGGAACCCATATCCACAATCTGTTGTGTCTGCTGCGAATTTTCCCCGTCATCTTCCTTAGTCGGAGATGTTGGTTCTATTGGTTCATGAACCGCATTTATTTTCTTTTTCTTTTCTTTTGACACGCAATCACACCTTTCGGAATGCCGGAATTTCCGGTTTTTCCTAGTGTTCCCGCATCCCGTTCCCCTATTCAAATGGGATAGGAAATCCACGTGCCAACTACTTTACATAAGTATTTTTATTATATCATGTGCGGGGTAATTGTCAAACAAATCAGTACGCAAGTTCTTTGTAAAACCGACAAAAAAATCATAACACATCCCGGATTTCTCGTTTCCTATGATTTTACACACAAAAGCAGGAGTATGGCAGATGGTTTGTCATACTCCTGCTTACGACCAGGGTTCCCTTGTCCCTCTTTTCTTCCGCAACCGCAGAACAACTCCACATAAAAATGGGAATAACGAAATGCAGGGATCTGCTTTGCAATTTCCTATTTTTTAGACATCCACAATGAAAAGCCCTTCTTTCCCCATGGGCAAGCATTCCTTTATTTCTCCGTCTGCAAAATGATAACAACCGCCAAAAGCAGGTTTTTCACCATCCACGATAGAATTGATAAAGAGTACATCAGAACAAACCGTATTTGCTTGCTTTAAATAATCTGCAAGTTCCGCGTTTATCCATTCTTCTATAGAAAAGTTTACAAATACGGGCCAGAACAGCAAATCTGTTCCTTGGAGAAAGCGTTCGGGATAGTCCCATAAATCCCCACACAGAGCAATCAGGCAGTTTTTATCCTGATATGAAAATAGCTTTACAGCATCGCCTTCTTGATAATGAGAATCAGTATGCCAAAACTCTTTCCAACCTTTGGAAATCCTACGATATAAATGCAATAATTTTCCGTTGCTTAATACCGCACAAGAGGAATACAATGCATTTTCGCATTTTTCGATAAATCCAAACAGCAAATCGACGCCAATCTCAGCAGTCCATTTGGATAATTGAGTGAATTCTGGTGAAGACAGGGACACAGCCGTATTTTTATCAATTTCATAATCCCACTTCAGACACTCAAATCCCTGTAGATAGCTTTCCCCGAAACAGAGCAAATCCGCGCCCATCGTCTTTGCCTGAAGCATATATTTTTCTATCTGTGACAGATTGAATCCGATATTGCAGGCAATAAACCTTGCGGAAGCCAACGCTATTTTCATAAAAACCCCTCGTAAAAACAATTTCATGGCGGCGCACATGATACCATAAACCCCAGGATACCGTCTGCCTTTTCCCGGGCGGTTCTCATTCCTCCGGGGAGCCCGGTTCCTGCGTTCCCCGCCCAATCCGGCGGCCCTTTCGCCACAGGAGGAAAACCAGCACGCCGCAGAGGATGGGGACAGCGAAAAACAAAAGTCCGGTTCTGATATGGAATAGGAGAGCCCACAACGTCTTTAGATTCTCATAGAGAAAACCATACAGGAAAGGAGTTTGTTACAAGCCGGGCGTGTGCTTTTTCCCGGGACATGTCTTTTCCCTATACACCTGATAGATTCCAGCGCCAGAAAACAGCGCCATAACAAGATACCCCGCGGACAATCCCCACCATGGAATTTCATTCACAGGATAGAAAAACAGCAGGCAATATCCGCGCAGGACGGAAAGAACCAGATCCGGGGCAATCCCATACGCGAGGAATACTGAAAACCCCAGGCACCCCCATACAAGCATCCCTATCAAAAAACCGGTGCTCCGCTCTTTATAAAGGCACACGGACAACAGGAAGCAGAGCAGCAGATACCCCGCAAACAGAAGAATGCTCCCAATCCCCCCGATCCTATCCTGCGGAAGGAACGCCAGCAATCCAGGCAAAAGCAATATCATCGGGCAGAGCGCTTGAAAAAGCCGCTTGCGAAAGGAGGGGCGCCGCTCCACCCTTCCCCGCCCGGCATGGCGGTACAGCAGCAGGAGGAGAGCCGCCATGCTGCTATCGATCAGGAATAAAAGCAGATAGTTTTCCTGATCAATGAGGAAAAACGAGTGGTAAAAAGCGGGTAGCAGCAGGAAATACAGCCCCATGCTTCCGGACAAAAAAGTGAAAGCAGCCGCTGCCAGCGCAGCAACCCAGTAAATAAGCAGAAATTTTAAAAATTTGGAAAACCCAATGGAAAGGGACAAAAGCGCGAGCACAACCGTTCCCACTGAAACCAAAGCCAACCAGATCCAGGCGTTTTCCTCTTTGGGATACCAGCCGAATACATTCTCCTTTGCCCATGGAAAAAAGGTGCCGAGAAACAACAGCACCGTCCCCAGGCTGATCAGCGCCCGGTACCATGCGGCTGCGGTTCCATCCCTTCTGTCAGCCATCGCATTTCCCTCCTTTATCAGGTCGGCTGGATGTTTCCGAGCAGGCTCTCATTCCACCGAAGAGCCCGGTTCCTGCGTTCCCCGCCCAATCCGGCGACCCTTTCGCCACAGGAGGAAAACCAGCACGCCGCAGAGGATGGGGACAGCGAAGTACAGGAGATACATTCCCGCATCAACGATCCCCTGCCAAAATGGGGAAAAATCATAAACGAATCCAAAGGCAACCGGCAAAACGGAAATCCACAGAAAAATCGGAGCATCCCGTCCCAGAAACTGGAAAAGGAATCCAATCGTACCCATCAGCCAAAACACCCCAATGACGGAAATCGTATCTATCAGGCAGTAATGCCAGGAGACATACAAAAGGCCGAAGTTCCCGAAGATGTAAATCAGGCTGCACGCCGTGCTCAGCCAAGTGGAATCCCGGTATCCCATGGATGTTTCGAAAAACCCCACCAAGGTGCTTAGCAGATAGAGCGCGGCAAACCCAAGCCCAATGAACACGCGCGCCAGAACCTGTTTTCTTCCGATATCCATGGAAGCACCTCCTGTATGCGGAGTTTTCAATTTTCTATTATAGTACCTTCCGAGGCGGAGTTCCTATTTTTCTTTGCTTTCTTCCAAAGCCGAAAGATCTGTACCCCGCAGAGGATGGGCAACACAGAGTAAACCACTGCAAACACTGCATAATACCACAGCTGATCCACGCCGTCATAAGCCATCCCTACGACCAGCGGCAGCGCGGAAATCCCCAGGATGGGAACCGGATTGCCCGTACACAATTCCCATAAGATCCCAGCCGTACCGCTCAGCCAGAACAGGCCGATCAGAAGGAGCACATCCAAAAACCCCTTGCGAAACGAATACCAGATCATTGCCAGATTGAGAAGTAAAAACAGGATGGAAAGCGCGGAAATCCATGGCTTGGTGGGATTCGTCAGCAGTGCCGTCTGATAGAGCCCCTGATATACAGTCAGACCCCAGAGGGCAATCAAAATACACCAAACAACTACCCGGGATAACAAATCTCTCCACGAAAACATCGTCTGTTCCTCCATATGAATTATGTCGGCTGGATATTTCCAAGCCAGGTTAAATACTGCTGTGCTTGAATTTTAGGATTAATACTGCCAACTCCCGAATGCTCCATTTTATTTCTAGTAGATGGATAACAGATATCCCAGCAATCGTCCGCGCCATAAACACGGTAGTTATTCCATTCGTAGCAGTATTCAACTACTCCATCACAGCGGATTTTCGTGATATCACTTGTATATACCCAGTTACTATATGTATTATATTCAAGCTGATTCAATAGTGTATAGCTTATATTGTCACTGGCTAGCTTTCTGCCTGTTGCTACAAATGAATCAAATGCCGCCGCATTCGGAGCTTTTTTGGGCCGATAAATCCCCATATAGTTTTTTCCATCCATAAAAGCCGCCCAAGTATCGCGTTTTGCATAACCACTTCCCGAGTGGTGAATAACCGGATAAGACGCATTTTTAGTGGCTTCT
Organism: Candidatus Pseudoruminococcus merdavium; assembly: GCA_904419745.1. Classification (GTDB taxonomy): domain Bacteria; phylum Bacillota; class Clostridia; order Oscillospirales; family Ruminococcaceae; genus Pseudoruminococcus_B; species Pseudoruminococcus_B merdavium. Next base: position 90,008 of record CAJFSS010000007.1, read on the forward strand.
CCCATCAAGGCAGCATGCCACTGATTCCCTAAGCCAAGAGGAATTCCCTGAGGTGTGGCGCCATCACGGTATACGGCATACCCATGCCAATCCCCAGCGCCGGCGCCTGTTGCCAGGACAAAGCTCAACAGGACTGCAAGGACTGCACTGACAAATCTTTTCTTCCGTTTCATATTGTCCCCTCCTTCACTCAGGAAACCCACTTATCATTCGCTTCAATTCCCTCCGGGCCGCGCATTTTCTCCACAACCGCATGCCCACGGGACTGAACAGCCCTGTCCTTTACTGTTTCCAGCGCCCGCTCCAAGTCATCCGCCAGATCTTTTATCGGATGGATTTCCATACAGGTTATCACAAAAGCAATGTCCTGTTCGGAAGGGCTCTCCTTCAAGACATCCCACAGGGTCATGAAATTTTCATTGACTGCCGCCACCTTGGAAATCCGATCCAGGACGGGACTGTTTACAATCGCTTCTACCGCGCTGTAATCCCTTAATGCGGAAAGTGCAAATGTGGAAGAATCCCTCAAAATAGTATCCTGCGGGTTTTCCTCAGCAATTTGCACACATAGGGCAATAAATTCTTTTTTTCCAGATGCATTTGGATTGTTTACATAGAATTTGGACTTTACCTTTTGCGCTGCAGAGATTTTTTGGGAAGGCTGTACCGGATAAGTACTCAGAATCCCGTCAGAAACGGCTGCCGCTTCGGATAAATTGACTGTAGAAAGCTTTTTCAAGCCATGAAAAGCAACGATTTCATCTTCCTCTTCTACATAGGATTTCAGTAGAGGGATATCTTCCTCAGTAAATACGGCATCTGTAATCGCTTTTACTTTCAGTTCTGCGGGAAGCTGTCCTCCTTGCGAAACCAGCAGTTCCTTGAGTTCAGCTTTGGGCGTATTTTCATTTTTTATGGCGTACAAATCCATTAGAATGGAACGGGTTTGTATCTGATTAGAAGGATCCGTAATTTGCCCAAGCAATTCCGTATTGGAAATGGAGTCTTTCCGCTCTAACAACTGGGCCGCAACAGTATACAGTCCTTCATTAGCCATTGAAAGATCGTTTGCCCTCACACTTTTATCCCCATTGAGCAACCCAATTAGCTGTTGCGTACTCAGTTTTTCTACACGGCTGATCCGCGATGTTTCTTCCATACCGGAAAGTTTTTCTGTTGTTAAAGCCGACGCATGGAGTACCCCGACCGCAGAAACACCCACAAGAATGACTGCCGCTAGACTGCAAAACCATATTCTCCTTTTTCTTTGTTTCATATTATTACCTCCTTACGGTAATTTCATCGGTTCCTTATTGCGGCCGCCCATTGGAATCCCACCCTTTTTAAAAATAGATTATCTTTTTATTATCATGATTATATCAGAATTTAATAATAATTTCAAACCAAATATTATTATTTTTATCAATATTTTATGTATCTGAAACTTTTTTCAGTTTCTTTCCTTCATACAGATCTCCCTTTTCCTTGAAAACCCATACAGAAAAAACCGGGCACAAGGGGAATTCCCTTGTGCCCGGAGGATAAGGTTTACTGCGTTTCGCTGTACCGTTCTCCCAGCGCGCGGTCATAGGTGATCAGATCCAGAATCGAATCCGGTTTAGAACTCACACTGTAACTGTATATTGGTGTTTTCTCCATTTCTGATTTCATAGTGCTGACAAAACGCGTTAAAGGAAGTCCTGCCGCATTCACCACATTGGTTGGGATATAAAATGCGGAAATTTCATCACTTTCAAGTGCAGAGTAATCGAAATCATAGTTTGCCCAGACCAGGTAGCTTTGTTCATAAATGATTTCACTTTGTCCATCGGCAACGCCAAGATCTTCATAGACATCACAGTCACTGCTGAAAAACGGCATGTGGTCTCCGATAAAAACTACAACCGTTGGCTCGTCCAATTCCTTCAGGCTGTCAATAAAGGCGCCCAGCTGTTTATCTGTATGGTCAAGTCCCTCCAAGTAATAATCAAGTTCCTGATCACCACCCTGTTCCCCGTCCGCTTTATAGGGCTGATGGTTCTGCATCGTCGTTGCATAGAGATAACTTGGTGCGTCGTTTTCTTCCAGCAATTGGGTAATTTGATCGAACACCACTTTATCATCCATATATCGACGAAAATACTCCTGCGGGACAGTTAAGTCATCCTGGAAAATCATTTTATCAAAACCATAGGTACTATAGACCTCATCCCTTCCATAAAAGCTGCCACTGAAAGGATGAATATAAGCCGTATCATATCCCTGTTCTTTGAAATATCTAGCAAATGTCGCCTGTTGTTTGTCAACATCCAAAATATCATGTGGTACCAGTGCATTGTTTAGAGAACGTACTGGAAGTCCAAACATCAGCTCGAACTCCGTGCGCACCGTAGCTCCGCCAAAAGTGGGAACCACTGCCTTCCCCAAAAAGCCTTCCTGACCAATACGATCATAGTTTTCATAAATGCTGTCATCAATAGCAAGTGAATCAAATTTCCGAAAGTCAGAAAACGATTCAGACATGATAAACACCACATTAGGGCGTGTTTGGTTTTTTGCGTCCTCTGCAGGAGAAAGTATGGAATCCACAGCTTGTTTTGAATAGTTCTTTGGCTTTTTGACTGTATTTTCAATTTTTTCCACTGTCGATTGCGTCAGATAAGCGATCATATAGTTGTTTTCAAACTTCTCGTTTTCGGCAAAGGTGTTGGTACTTGGTTCCCTTGAGACATGAAAAGCATCAAATACTTTGTTGGAAACCTGCGGCACAAATAGAAACAGGCAGGCAATTGCACAACATCCAAGCAACCCAAGAAAGCGGAACCGTAATTTTATTTTCAATTTAACATCCAATAAAAAAGTCACAATGACCATTGCAAACAACAGAACGAAGTTGAATACCAGTTCCTTTGTTAAAAACAAGGTTGCAAAACGGGCAACATCCCCCGCTTCACCCGCCATTGCCAAATCAGAAATAGAAAAATGCGACCCGCTTGTCTGATATTTAAAAAATTCAACGCAGGATAAAATATATAGTACAAGTCCATCCACTAATACAGCAATCCACGCCTTTTTAACCAGCATTAAAATTGCTGTGAATACAACCGCAGAGACCAGAATATCAAACAGGAAAATGTTAAAGCTATGGAGCAGGAATTGAAACATCCCCGTTACACTTTGCACATGGTTATATTCGGTCATCAATACCAGCAAAATGGGGATCAGGATGAAAATAAAAGTATTGTACTTCTGATATCGCTCCCCACACGATGCACGAAATTCTTTTAGCCGGGTATGTCCCGCTTTGATTCGTTGCATCAAAGCCATATTTTCCTTCCTTTCTGACAGACAGATTCAAAGCACAGGAATGTTCCTGCGCTCTTTTTTTATTATACTGTTGGTGCTTTGGAAAAACAATAAAGGAAGTCTTAAAAATGATTAAGACTTCCTTTACACATTTTGTTATGGATGCTACTTTTTCTATTGATTTGGATATTCCTTTGTCAGGAGTGTATAAGTCGACTGCCTTCGATCCATCAGAAAAGGGACTTTTGAACGAGTAACGGGGACTTCATCCAAATCGATCGTATGGATAAGGACATATTCCTGATGCATCGGGGCCTGTGCGACAATCTCGCCCAAAGGGTTTGCAATCTTGTTGTTGCCAAACATGGTAATATCCCCTTCTGTACCAATCCGGTTAATACCGGCGACAAAGCAGGAATTTTCCAAAGCGCGGGCCATAAAGTACACATCCCAGGAATGTTTGTCATTGACATTAAACGCCGAAGGGCATAAAATCAGTTCTGCCCCCTGTAAAGCATACATCCTTGACACTTCTGGAAAGCCGCCATCATAGCAAATCATGACGCCAAATTTTCCAAAATCTGCTTCAAAGACAGGATATTCATATCCCATCCGGAAATGATACCGTTCCAATGCCCACAGATGCGTCTTATTATAGGTGCCCATCAGTTCGCCTTTCCGGCCAATGACAATTGCCCCATTGTAGATAACCCCGGGGAGATCGCTGCATAAAGCAATCGGTGCAATAATGTACATATGATACTGTTTTGCAATTTCACTCAGGCGCTGGTATGTCGGCCCATTTGCACGTTCTGCAAGCAAAGGGTATTCATCTCCAATGATACCCGGATGGTACCCGGTAGAAAACAATTCTGGCAGACAGGCAATATCCGCCTTCTGTTCCCCTGCTTTATGTAACAATTCGATTCCTTTGCCAATATTGTATTCCTTGTCCTTGAGGTGGCAATCCATCTGGATTAGGGCAAGTGTTACCTTTCTAGCCATAGCAGCCTCCGTTTATTTGCAGCCCAGTGTCTGGAACTGTTTAAGATCTCCATACAGGCTGAGAAGGTGAGCATACTCTTTTTCATCATAAAAAAGGCACTTGCCGCCAGTATACATTTTTGCCACTTCCAGTGCAAAGCGGGCGGCTTCCTCCACATCCACCGGATGGCTGGCCCCTGTTGCACAGCCTGCCACAGAGGATTGTGTGGTAATGGCAACCCCTACCACTGGAGCGCTGGTTGAAGTCGCTGGTTGAAGGATACTGTTGACATGGTAAACGTCATTCCCATAGGGGGTAATATCTTGCAGCGATACCGGGAACACCTTTGCAAGCTCTCCGGTCGTGGTGGCCATAATATCCGCCAAATCCTCGCTTACCTTGAGGATATACCCTTCTTTAATAGTTGGTGTAATGGAAAAGCCTCGATGGTTAAAAATTTTATTTCCCTTAGTAGTATCAATGGAGAGAATCGCCTCCATCCTTTCGTCTACCTCATATTGGTTCATCAAGTCCATATCAATACAGGAACCCATAAATGGCACCGGATCGTGTTCCGTGGTGGGAGCATCCGGATCCACATGGGTACACACAATCACATCGCCTTCCAATTGATCGCCATATGCCTGCATTTCTGTCAATTTAAGCGCCACTGTCAACGCTGTAAGCGCCCCGTCTCCATCCGAGACAAAACCGGTAACTTCCGGCCGGGCTCCCAAACCGCCAAGGCGTCCGATCACACCCATGGTTGGTGCAGTCCCGCCGTTCATTTTCCCGTTTTTTCCCGGGATTATCACTTTGACGGCATCCGTTGCACCTTCCCCCTGGCTGAGCGTGTGAACTTCAACATGTTTTGCGCCCTTGCTCTTGAAAAGCTCAGAAATTTTCTCCCCGCTCGCATCCGGGCGATCAAGGACATCAAATAACTCCATTACCTGCTTTAACAGCATCATTTCTCTCTCCTTTATTTTTCACAGGGATTAATCCACTTCACCGAGGTATTCCTCCAGGCAGATTCCCCTGCTCATAATCTCTTTTGCAGCATCCACTCCAACATAACGGTAATGCCATGGTTCAAAGATAATTTTGGTAATCTCCTCTTTATCCTGTGGAAAACGCAGGATAAAGCCATAATCAGCCGCATTTGCCTTGAGCCATTTTGCAGCCGCGGTATCCGCATAGCCGTCATCCAGCCGCTGATAGGACGGAGTGACAATATCCAGTGCCAATCCGGTCTGGTGCTCGCTGGTTCCCGGAATGGCAACAATGGTTGCGGCAATTTCTTCCGCCCGTGCCTGTCCATATCCCTGGTTCAGATATTCCTGTACTTTTTCATTGTACAATCTCCGCTGGCTGGAAATCGGACGATAAGCGGAACATACCAGCAGATCAATTCCATCCGCTTTTGCTGCGGCGATCATCTCTTTTGCCGGGCCGACCGCACGGGCGTCCATTGTATAGTTTTGGATAGGAGCGGTTTCAATCGAAAAATCATCTGGCAAACGGTGCGTTGGATTGGCAAGAACCAGTTTCCAATCCCCGTCAATTTCTGTCACTGGAACAGAAACCGACGCTGAGGTATTGGGCTGAGAAGAAGCACTGGGGGACTGCACTGATTCACTGCTGTCTGGTTCCTCACTGGAAACGACAGATTCTTCCGAGGATATTACAGGCATGGAAGAAACATCGGAAGAACTAGCTGCCTCTTCTGATAGAGAAGAACTGCTCCCTTCTTCCGGATTCTGCTGTGGAGTCCAGAAAATAATCGCAACAATCACCGCAAGGCAAACCACTACCACTGCGGAAATGATAAAAATCAGACGGTTACGGTCATTTCTGGCCTGTTTGCTGTACTTCATTTTTCTTTTTGGCATAACAATATTCCCTCATATCCTCAGAATTAAATACAAAAAGTCTGCACATAGCGATCCAGTGCTTCCTGGATAATCCGTTTTGCCTCTTCCACACCGCTAATCTCATTGACGGCAGTTGTCTTATTCTCCAACGCCTTATAAACACTGAAAAAATGACGCATTTCTTCAAAGATATGGCTTGGCAGCTCGCTGATATCCTGATAGGTATTGTAAGTTGGATCGTTAAACGGAATGGCAATAATTTTCTCATCATTTCTTCCATTGTCTATCATCGAAATAACGCCAATTGGATAACACTGGACCAAAGTCAGCGGTTCAATAGGTTCTGAACAGAGAACCAGGACATCCAACGGGTCACGATCATCGCCATAAGTGCGTGGGATAAAACCATAGTTTGCCGGATAGTGCGTAGAAGTGTAGAGAATTCGATCCAGCATAATAAGCCCGGTTTCCTTATCCAGTTCATATTTCTTCTTGCTGCCCTTTTCTATTTCAATGACAGCAATAAAATTGTCTGCATTGATACGTTTGGGGCTGATGTCATGCCAGATATTCATCATAATACCTCCGTTGTTCTTTCAAGAGTTTTTGTAGACCTGTTTTATTTTTTCATCCATACAAGAAAACTCCATCTTTCTTGTATCTCCCATATTATAGCAGATTGCTTTTCGTATAAAAAGAGGTGCAAAAAATTTTCTTGGAATCCTTTCTGAAATGTTCACCCTATAAAGACAAAAAAACACTTTTATCTTTGTAAGAAATACATATTGCAACTACGGGCAAGAGGGAATATAATAAGGTTAAATTCTGGTAATTATATTTTACCTGCTGCACGGCTGTTTTCCTGAAACGATTCAGGAACATCATACTAAAACAGATGGGAGAGCACACAGATGGCAATGATTGACAAAATTAAAGACGCAAAGCGAGTGCTTGATGAGGTTGTGCGTGAAACTGCACTGATCCCCGCCCCGGCTATTAATCCGGATGCAGAAATCTACCTCAAATGTGAAAACCTTCAATTAACGGGTTCTTTTAAAGTCAGAGGAGCCTATTACCGGATCGCTAACCTGACAGAAGAGGAAAAATCCCACGGTGTCATTGCCTGCTCTGCGGGTAATCACGCACAGGGTGTTGCGCTCGCTGCACAAAAATTTGGCATTGGGGCCACAATTTGCATTCCAAGCGTCGCTCCGCTTTCTAAAATTATGGCGACCAAAAGTTATGGCGCAAACGTTGTCCTGTGCGACGGCGTTTATGACGATGCCTATGCCAAAGCAGTAGAAATTCAAAAAAATGAAGGCCGTACCTTTATCCATCCCTTTAATGATGAGGACGTCATCGCCGGACAGGGAACAATTGGCCTGGAAATATTAAAACAGCTGCCGGATGCGGATGCCGTAATTGTGCCTATTGGCGGCGGTGGACTGATTTCCGGTATCGCCTGTGCAGTAAAAGCGATCAATCCAAATTGCAAGGTATACGGTGTGCAGGCTGCCGGGGCCCCTTCTATGAAAGAGTCTCTTGACGCTGGCAAAATCATTACCCTTGATAGTGTCAACACCATTGCAGATGGTATTGCTGTAAAAACTCCGGGTACCCGGACATTTGATATCTGTTCTCAGTATGTAGACGAGGTAGTCACAGTCACGGAGGACGAAATCGCTGTTGCAATTCTTACTTTGATTGAAAAACAGAAAACTGTATCTGAAGGCGCTGGCGCAACGACCGTCGCCGCTGCTATGTTCAACAAAGTTGACATTAAAGGCAAAAAGGTTGTGTGTGTAGTTTCCGGTGGAAACATTGACGTCAATATTCTCTCAAGAGTAATCAATAAGGGCCTGGTCAAATCCGGACGCCTGTTGGAGCTCTCTACCGAGATTGCGGATAAGCCGGGACAGCTCAATTCTCTGCTCGGTCTCATTGCAAGTACCGGGGCCAATATCCTGTCCATCAATCATAACCGCTATAATTTGGATTTGAGCGTCAATATGTGCGAAGTCCACCTTGTACTGGAAACCAAGAGCCCGGAGCATGTTCAGAGTATCTATGAATTGCTTGAGGCCAATGGTTACGGACATCATTAAAATAGTAATAAAAAAATCCCCTTCCAGATGGAAGGGGATTTTTTTATTTAAAAATGGCCTTTTTCCAGTGCATGGCAACAGAAAAATAGAAACCAGGGAATCAATACAGTTCCAAATCTTTCCAATTCTCTGCCATCATCCCTTTATCATAGTAGCACTTTCAAGCGTTTTACACAAAGCTCTGCGAAAAAACTGTTTAAAGTAGGAATCTTTTTTAGGAAATCCACCATTTTCTTGACTTTTTGTACAACCCCCTACTACACTAAAAGGAACAGTGATATAACCCCTTGTTTTCCTTCGGAAAACAGGGGGGTGGACAATTTTGAAAAGGAGCGAATCTTACCATGAGCCTTACCATTGCACAGTTGGAAGAACAGGTCCGCCAAAATCCTTTGGACGCAAAGGCATGGGTGGATCTGGGCCTGCAAATCGCAGAAGAAGAACAGAATATGGAAAAATCCCTGAGCACGCTCACAAAAGGGCTCTGTTACCAGCCCTTTGACCCGGAACTTCGCCTACAGCGAGGACGTAAGTTTAACTCTATCAACCGCTTCGCCCGCGCCGTATCTGATCTCACCCTTGCTTGCCGTTTAAAACCGGAAGAATGGCAAAACTGGTATTATCTCAGTGTTTCCTATAATCTTTGGGGAAAATATGAGGAGTCTGCTGCCGGTTTTGAAGAATGTGCCAAACATATAAAAGAAAAACAGGGGCTATATCCAATCGTAGACTGGCTTTTTAATACTTACACAACACTTGGCTGGAAAGAGAAAGCACAAAAAGCTCTCGATCTCATTGACACCAGCATCCCCTGTGTTCCCCTTGACTATTCTTATCGCAAACGGGTGATGTTGTCCAAAGGAGAAATCGATCCAGAAAAATTCATTGACCTTGATGAAATTGAACGCACCTGCATCAAAGCCAAAGACCGTCCAAAACTGGAACTTGTTTCCCAGCTTTATGGACTGGCGAATTACTATCACTATATTGGCAATATGGAAAAGTATGATGAAACACTGCTCAAGCTGCTTGAACAGCCGCTGTTCCACAACGCTTTTGGTTATATCAAGGGTGTACAGGAAGCCAAGGCCCGCGGCTTGATTCACTGATAACGGCAAAAAGGAGGAACTCGTCCATGTCCGATACCATCAAAGAACTAACCAAACAAATAAAAGATCAGCCAAAGGATGCATCCCTGTGGCTTGCACTTGGTAATGCTTATGTGGAAGAAAACCGTCTGGAAGACGCAATCGACGCTTTCTCTCAGGGAATTATCTGCAATCCCTTTGGCGTGGATTGCTACCATATGCGCGCCCGCAAATACCTGACTTTAAGAAAATGCGAATTCTCTGTAGCTGATTTTGCAATGGCTGCCCGCCTGGATCCGGATAACGTGGATAATTTCTATTATCAGGGCGTTGCTGCCTACATGGGAAAAATGTATGATAGAGCAGTAGAAGCCCTGTTAAAAACCATTGAACTGATGGAAGCACAACATGTAAAGGAAACTGCTGCGGCAGTTGACTGGCTGTGGATGACTTACACTGCCATGGGAAAAACAGAAGAAGCCGACGCCATTGCATCTACCATCCAGGCAGATACCCCTTGCCTGCCCAGAAGCAATTCCTATAAAAAGCGTGTCTTGCTCTATAATGGCACCATCCGTCCAGAAGACTTTCTGGATCGTCAATCTCTGAAAAACACGGATCGCCCGGAACTCTACTTGATTTCAGAACTCTTTGGACTTGGGAATTACTACATTGCCAAAGGTGAGCCGGAAAAGGCAATCCCACTTTTCAAAGAAGTCAGGGATATCCCAACATGGCATGACTGTTTCCACTATACTCTGGCATGTGATTATCTCAAAGAACAGGGATTATGATCCTAAATACTGGCATAGACATAAAAAGCCGGGCTCCCGCCCGGCTTTTCTTGTTTTTCTCGATCATGGGAAAGTTACTGTTTTTTCACCGCCCGAATCAGCAGCATCATGGGACGGCGTAATTCTTCCCGCATTCCCGGAACAGTTTCCAACAGATGCGGTTGAGGTTGGGGTTCCACAACTCTTTCAATGGAAAATCCACGATTTATCAGCTCTCCCAAATAGGTTGTCAACGTTCTGTGGTATTTTTTCACAGTCTCTCCCAGAAAAACTGCCTGACGTTCCCCTTCCACAAAATAACGATCCACCGGCCAGTGATCCGGATTTCCCTGCTCATTATAAATCCAGTCCTGGTTTCCATAGGCAGTAAACACCGGATGCTCCACAGAAAACACAAAAAATCCTCCTGGGGACAAAAAACGATACACTTTATCACAGATAAGAGAATACTCCGGCGTATAATGCAAAGCAAGGGAACTGAGTACCACATCAAAACTTGCCGGGGGAAACTCCAAATCTTCCATGGCTACCTGTTGATAGGTAATGACGGAAGAGGAGTGCTTTTGACGTGCAACTTCCAGCATTTTGCAGGAAATATCCGTCCCGACTACCTGTTTGGCTCCATGCTCCGCAGCATACATACAATGCCATCCAAATCCACAGCCAATATCCAGTATACGCTTGTTGGAAAAATCGGGCAACATTGCCTCCAGCTCATGCCATTCCCCAGCAGCACGCAGCCCTTGCACAGAACGGGGAAATTGGCTGTATTTTTTAAAAAAGATTTCTTCATCGTATCGGTTTTCTTTCACTGTCTTTTCCTCCAAAGGAATATATTCAAAATATCTATACGCAATCCCGCGGCATACCGGGGCGACGAACCAGGAGCTTGGTTGCAAATGCTTCCGGGCTTATCATTTTCCGATAAACAGACAGAAGCTCCTCCCGCACCTGTTCATCTGAACATATTTCCTTGCAGGGAAGGTACATGATATCATATTCCACCCCAAAAGCCCTGCTGGTTACCTGAGTTTTTAAAACCCCATTGCGCTGATAAAAATGGACTCTCCGATTACGGATAGACCATTCCTCTTGATTTTGTGCACAGTCGGGCGATTCCACTTCCAAAAGAATCCCCCGGATGTTGCTGCAAACCTGTTTTAATAACGATAAGAACCTACTCCCATATCCACCGCATCGGAATTGCCGGCAAACAGCAAAATAATCCAACATCAGGATGTCTCTATTTACAAAAAAGTAGGCATATGCTCTCAGATTCTCGTTTTCAAATAATCCATAGCAGAGGTAATCCCCCGCCTGAAGCAACCGCAGCATGGATGAAAGGGGCTTTAATTCCGTTTTTGGAAAATCATAAACTGTATGGGTGTGATAAATTTCTGAAACCTCTTCTTGGCTTAAAATCCTAAGAAGCAGTGTCTCATTTGTCTGCATGAAAAATCCTCCTTTTGTGAAACGTATTACAGTGAAAAATGAGCATTTTGTTCCACACAGAAATTACGCCATGTATCACACACCTTAAATCCCGAATGAGTTTAACGGGAATCCATTGCAAAACACAAAATAAAGTTTCCCGACAGCTTATATTATATCAGAGCAACTCCATACAATCAAATACCCCGGATTGCTCTGTTTTCACCACTGCTTGCATAGAATGATGACAAGGGGGGAGTTGTGATCATGCGACAAAAACTTTTGATTTGGGAAGCTCTCTTTACCCTGGCGGTTTCTATTTTTGGGGCGCTTCTTCACTTTGGATATCGCTGGAGCGGAAAAAAACTTCTAGTCGGTCTGTTTTCTCCCATCAACGAAAGCACCTGGGAACACTTGAAAATGCTCTTTTTCCCCTCCTGTCTTTTTGGAATCCTGGAATACTGCGCAGTGGGGAAAAATATTGTAAACTTCCTCGCAGCAAAGTCAGTGAGTATCCTCGCCGGGATGTCTATCATTGTCATCTGTTTTTATACCTATACTGGGATTCTCGGTACTCACTGGCTGGCCGCAGATATCCTCACATTTTTATTGGGCGTCACCTGTTCCTCTTATCTCTTCCTTCACCTTGTCCACTACAAGTTTTTTGCACCAAAAGCCCCTTTGGGAGCGATTGCTTTGCTGGCCGTTCTCTGCGCCTGTTTTTTCATATTTACTGTCTCTCCGCCCCATATCGGCCTGTTCCGGGATCCGGCAACAGGAGATTATGGAATAAAGCGAAGTTCTACACATTGTCCCCATCCCCCTGAATAACCGTATCTTGATTGGCAGAATCCTTCATTATAAGAAAATCGTCCATATAGATAGTTGTTTCAGCCGGGTTCCTGTCCGGTTCCCTGGATAAATTTGTTGGAAGCGGCAGAAAACGCAGTAAGCCTTATTTGTGGGGCTTACTGCGTTTTTTCAAAGAATCGATAGCTACAGGACAAAAACGAAATGTTACCGGGAAGCAGGAAGTTTCAGAAAAATCAATCCTGTCAGATACAACAGAACGCCAAAAAATGATATGGGAAACTGACCGCGTATTGTCAGCAAAAAGACCCATGTATACAACACGCACAAGAGGGTAAAGGAAAAAAATATACAAATTCTATGGGCATACTTTTCCTGTAAACTTCTGGCCAGGGCACAATAAAGCGCTTCTCCACCATCCGTTCCCGAAATGGGAAGAAGATTAAACCCGGCAAGCAGTAGATTGACCATTGCCGGATAGTAAAATCCCGTCGCAGTCACCGTTCCCAGAAGAAAAAAAGTGCCTGAACACACCAGATTGACTGCGGGTCCGGCAAGCAATACCAGCATCTCCTGACGGTAAGACATACGGATTCCCGCTTCTCTGAGAATCTGCATGCCAAAAGCTCCCAGGCAGATCTCTTTTGGTTTACAGTCAAACCAGAGCATCGCCGCAAGATGCCCACACTCATGCAAAAGAGAAAACAATACGGAGCACAAAATCATTTGTGCATCGGCAATCATACTTAGAAACGCCAAAAAGGCAAAAAAGAAAAAGCGGATGGTAATGCGTACCCCGCCCACAAAAAAACTCACTCGGTTGCTTCCGATGGCTGCTGTGCCTGCGGGAGAAAGGGTTCCGGATCTACATTGACCCCGTCGATCTTCATCTCAAAATGAAGATGGGGGCCGGTAGACATCCCCGTGGAGCCCACTTTGGCTACGGTTTCCCCTTGCCGGATAACGCTCCCTTCCGGGGCCACAATTTCACTGCAATGGCAATAACGGGTGGAAAGGGAATCCGAATGGGTAACCACAATATAATTGCCGAAAATATCCGATTCCCCCACTTCCGTCACTGTTCCGGCAAAGGCGGCTCGAATGGGCGTCCCCATGGCAGCACCCAAATCCACACCGGTGTGGAAATCTGTTTCCCCGGTAATCGGATGGATCCGGTACCCATACGGCGATGTTGTTCCCGCATCAACCGGCGCCGTCATTTTCTGGGAAAGAACCGCTGGAGCCAGACTATATCCTTCCGGTGGGTAGAGCAATTCCCCTTCCTGCGCGGTGACTGGCATCTGCCCTCCCTGTCCGCCGGTACTTTCCCTGCGCACTTTATAGATGTTATGATCCGAGGTACTCAGATCAGAACTCAACAGAGAAGAGGTCGGGTCTACAGAGGAAGTATCCGTATCCGCTTCATTGGTTCCACCTTCCTGTGGCTCCACCGGCCGAACTGTGATTCCGTCCTCTCCCTGCCCTGTCCCAAAGAAGAATTCACGGATTGCTCCGGAAATCTGCTCAAACAGGTTTCCTTCCTGTCCCTCCTGCAAGACGTCTCCCTGTTGCGTGACCTGTCCAAAAGTCTCTTTGACATTGGCGGGATCGGTCTGCTGCATTTTTGTATACAAAAACAGACCGCACAGCAACAGTCCACAGACAACTACCTGTACCGTTGTCATCATTGCAAAGCCATCGCTGATTTTTCTGGGTGCCTCCCCCATCCGCCTTGGGCGCATAGGCCGGTTTCTCTCATCCATAGTCTTCTCTCCTTTGCAATTTCCCTGTTTGTCACAATCTATGCGGGATTGTCCGCGAATATGCAGCGGGAAACTTGCATTTTTACGTGATATATCGTATACTGATATAAAAACTGGAGGAAACGCTATGCCGAACAAAGAACGATTTATCAAACTCTATTCACAGGGCGCTTTTACAGTCAATGAAATCTGGGTGGACACACAGACGGGAGTCAACTATCTCTACCATGCGGCCGGCAACGGGGCGGGACTAACCCCTTTGCTGGATCGGGAGGGAAAACCGGTGATCTCCTCATCCTATGAATACGAAGACAGATAAAAACTCCCCTGCTCCGACGGGCAGGGGAGTTTTTATCTGTCCTTCTTTATGGATAAAATACCCTTAAATTCCTTTTAAAAGGAGGAAAAGAACCGTCCATTTCCAATATACCAAGTAAAATACATTCTGTAGTGGTGTATTTGCGGCCTGTGTGTTTGTCGAAAAAAGTAGAAAATCCCTGTAAAATGGAAAGACAGGGAGCGATGGCAATAGAGATGAAATTCTACAAAAACTATGTGGAAATTGGGCTGAATATCCTTCGATATCGGAAAGAACGCGGCTTAACACAAATGCAGCTTGCCGAGCTTGCCGGATTAAGCCGAAATCATATTCAAAAAGTTGAAACAGCAGCAGCTGTCCCAAGCCTATCTGCTCTTATGCAAATTGCAAAGGCATTGGACATTCCCGTTTCCAGACTCCTGGAACATACAAGCTCATCTTTCTAAACAAGGAGGATTTTTATGTACCCGGAAGCGATCGAACAGGCATTGGAGCATTTCTTTGAAAGCAGCCACTATCAGGAAGCGCTGGACGCCCACCTGAAACTGGTGGAAACCGCCTTTGTCAGAGGCTGGCTGGCGGCGAAAGAGGACAACCGCAGGCAGTTTGCCGCCCTGCTGGAACAGGATAAAGAGGAAAACCCCCGGAGCCAGGAGTAGGCCCCGGGGATTTTTTGTCCCATAACGTCAAGGATTTTAGCAGCCACGATCAGCACAATATTCCCATATTTATCCCTTTGTAAAATCCCGGTACATCCGGCTGGTCTGAATATCGGTGTTGTTCTGGTATTTTCCACTGCGGTACAACTCGTAGTCCCCTTCAATGGAGTGGTAGTGGATTTGGCAGACCTCCACATCCGGATAAATACGGATGGGCTGCACACAGAAAATCTCCAGCGTCCAAAAGCCCGCAAAACCAATGTCCCCAAACCCCGCGGTAATATGGACAAACAGACCAAGCCTTCCGGTGGACGAGCGTCCCTCCAGCATGGGGACAAAGCGATCGGTGCGGGTAAATTCCTTTGTCCTGCCAAGATACAGCCTGCCAGGTTCCAGCACCAGCCCTTCCGGCGGGATGATGATCCGTTTTGCCGGATTATCCTGTTTCATGTCAAGTATTTCGTTTTCATAGACCAGTAATTCGTTGTGCAAGGTCAGGTTATAACTGTTGGGATTGACTTTTTTCGGGTCAAACGGTTCAATCACAATGGCGCCTGCAGCAACCTGGCGTTCAATCTCTTTTCCTGATAATATCATGGTTCCTCCTTTATGGAAACATCCTGTGGATTTTGATTTTTTCCTAGTCTTTAAGTCTGTCAGAAAATCGAAGAAAGGTTTTCCCATTCCTTTTTCACCTGCTCCGATACGGAGGAACCGAACAGGGAATCATAGCGATACAGGGCAAACCCCTGATAATGGGCGGCCTGTCGCGCACACTGGACCTGGCGTTTGAGCATATCCTCGCAGGTTTTCCATTCATCTCTCCCGCTTCCAGCGTAAACAGTATCTTCCGTACCAATTTTATAGGCTGCAAGGCCGACATAAAGCTTGACAGTATCGCTGGTACAAAGCGCTTCCCATGCCTCCACCATCTTGTCAAACGCTGCCGTCTCATGTTCAAATCCAAAATAAATCTGCGGGCAAAGATAATCGACATATCCCGGCGTGGAGCCCCACAGCTTGACGTCCGCATACAGGCGATTGAGGTTGTTGCTGATATTCCCCGCCGGACTGATACCGAACACAATCTCCTGGCTTTTGGCTTTCACCGTATCATAAGTGCGTTTGACGAGATCGTTGACACAATCTGTCCGAAATACTTCCAGGGAACGCCCATCTCCCAAATCCGCGAAGGCCTGTTTATCAATGGCTTCATCCGTGCCGGGATAAAAGTAGTCGTCAAAATGGATCCCGTCCAGATCGTAGTGTTCCACCAGTTCCTTTACACCGTCTACCACCAGGGAAATAACCTCCTCCCTGGCGGGATTATAGTAAAGCCCTCCCCCGGTTTCCACCACGCAGTCGCTGTCCTCCTCCAGCCATTTGGAGGCGGGATTGTCCGCGCTCAGTTCCCAACTCCCCCCCGCGCGGATACGGTAAGGGTTGAGCCAGGCGTGGATTTGAAGCCCCAGTTCATGTGCGCATTCAATCATCACCTGCAAAGGATCATAGCCCGGATCCTGTCCCTGCGTCCCCGTAATAATATGCGACCAGGGAAAGAGTTCCGATGGGTACAGCGCATCGGAAAAAGGGCGTACTTGTACAAAAACGGTATTGAGCTCATTTGCCTTGATTGTCTCAAAACAGGATTTTATGTTGGCGGCAAAATCCCCGGAAAACATGGGTTTTAGTTCCAAATAAGACAGCCAGACCGCGCGCATTTCCTCATTGGGAGCCTGGCTGTCGCCGGATGCTTCCCCGCTGGAAGAAAAGGGGCTTGCATCTGCTGGAGGAAACTCTGCAGGCTGTTCCAGTTCAGAACTGACAAAACTGGCGTTTCCAGACGGAGTCTTCTGGTTTTCCCGCGGAAGCAGTTCCAAAAAATTACAGGAACTCAAAGACAGGGCCGTCAACAGGGACAAGGCAAGCAGGAATAGTTTTCTCATTATCCGCCCTCATTTCTTGCATCGGTTTCTTTTCAAACCCTATGCAAAAAAACAGACGGTTATGCTCAACGCATTTAGGAAAGACGGGAGCTGAGTTCCTCCCATTCCTCATATTTCTGCGCGGTCAGGTTTTTCACCTGTTCGAGCAGCGCGCATTTTTCACTCATAACAGGGTAATCCTCATAGATTTCTGGCTTGGTAATTTCTTCTTCCAATGCAGCCTGCTGTTCTTCCAGAGAAAAAATTTCCTCTTCCAGCGCTTTCACCTGACGGCGCAGTGCCGCTTCCTCGCTCTTTTGCTTACGGGAACGGTAAGCGCGCTCTTTACTCTGCTGGGCGCGTTCTGCTCGCTCTTGTTGTTTGCGAGCCGCCTCTTCTTCTGCTTCTTTCGCATCCAGAATCGCCCGTTTTTCGCGGTAATAATCATAATTCCCATCAAAAATTTCAATATGATCCGGATGCATTTCAAAAATGCGAGTTGGGATTTTATTGAGGAAGTACCGATCATGGGACACAAAGAGTAGGGTTCCTTCAAATTCCAACAGGGCTTTTTCCAGAATCTCTTTTGTCATTAAATCCAGGTGGTTGGTCGGCTCGTCGAGTAACAGGACATTGGCATGTTCCATCATGATGATCGCAAAGGCAAGTTTTGCGCGTTCTCCGCCGGAAACCACCCCAACTTTTTTATAGACATTGTCCCCGGTCAAAAGTACCCGCCCAAGCATGGTGCGGATGGTGTGTTCCGGAAGAGTTGGAAATCTGCCCCAGAGTTCTTCCAACACTGTGTTTTCATGGTTTAAATTGGCATTTTCCTGTTCATAGTAGCTGATTTTAACATGTTTTCCCCAGATAATCTCACCTTTTGGGGCAGGGAGAATCCCCTGAAGGGTTTTAAGCAGGGTGGATTTTCCAATTCCATTGGCCCCAATCAGTGCAATTTTTTCCCCGCGTTTGATTTCAAAGCTAATATCATGAACAAGTTCCCTGCGTGTTTCCCCTTCTCCCACGGCAAGGTCTAAATGGGAGACGGTCAGGACGTCCCGCACCGTCTGTTTTTCAAACGTGAAGGAGAGGGAAGACCCTTTGAGCGGGGGCTCCGGCGGCTCAATGATTTCCATGTTGGCAAGCTGAGCACGCCTGCTTTTGGCGCTTTTGGAAGTGGTAGCTCGCACAATGTTGCGGGCAATAAAATCTTCCATGGCGGCAATCTGCTCCTGCTGGAGCTCATATTCCTTCTGTCGGCGGACGCGGGCGTCCTCCTTAAGCTGAAGGGATTTGGTATAGTTGCCTGGATAAACTGTGAGTTTTCCCCGTTCCAAATCCCAGATTTTTGTCACCAGTTTATCTAGAAAATACCGGTCATGGGAGACAATCAGCAGAGCGCCTTTGTAATCCATAAGGTATTCTTCCAGCCAGATGAGCGTTTCAAAATCCAGGTGATTGGTCGGTTCATCGAGGATCAACAACTGGGGACGTTCAAGTAATAGTTTTGCAAGTGCAAGGCGGGTCTTTTCCCCACCGCTTAACGTGTCAATAACCGTATCCATTGCTTTATCTGCAAAACCCATTCCATTGAGAATGGTCTTAATATTGACATCGATGAGATATCCGTCGTTTTGCTCAAAATAAGTCTGTTTGGCCGCATACTGCGCGCTGAGCTGCTCATAATCCGCATCCATCGGATCAAGAGAGGACAGTTTTGCCTCCAATGTACGGAGTTCTTCTTCCAATGCAAGCAGTTCGCGGAATACCAGACGCATTTCCTCCCGGATAGTATTCCCGCTGGATAACCCGCTGTGCTGGCGCAGATATCCCACCGTCAAATCTTTTTTCCGGCTGACAGTCCCGGTATCCGGCTCCTCCATCCCGCTGAGCAGGCGAAGAAGCGTCGTCTTTCCCGCTCCGTTGACTCCAATCAAGCCAATCCGATCATTTTCTTCGATATCCATAGACATGGTCTGTAAAATGCTTTTGTCAGCATAACCTTTTGAAATTTCCTGTGCTGAAAGTATCATGGTCTGTATTCCTCTGTCCTGTTGTTTCACAAAGCCATCGATTCGGATGGCAAATATCCTCCTGAAGTTGCTCAAAAAAACGGCTGACATGCCATCCGTCCGCCGTCGCATGATTAACAGTCAGTGAAACCGGAAGCCATTCCCGGCCCGATTCCCTGACCAGTTTTCCCGTCTCCACTATCGGGGCAAAGTATTCCCCATTTTCCGATAGATGAAATGAGAAGGCGTCAAACGCGAGCCAAGGGATGCTTGCATGAAGATAGGAATTTTCCGGCGGCATCCCCTTTTTAGAAAATATCCCGTGGTCCTGTCCATATTCCCTCTGATCGGAGAGTACACGCCGATAGAAAATCCCAAAATCCTCATCATAATCTGTCCACAAAAAAGTGAAAGTCGTATCCTCTGGATGAAACACCGGGTACTGCGGACATAAATAGTCCCAGATCCCAAGAGTTCCTTCCTGCAGGGCAAGGCGAAGCTCTGGCTGATCTGCAATCGCCTTTGTCACCAGATACAGGCAGGAGGGGAAAAATCTTATTCCCCCTCTTCTCAATGCCTCCCGCATAGGGGAGACATCCAGACGCATGGTTGCTGTATAGGAAACCGGCGCCGTCACCTTTGTAAAATAGTGGAAAATCTCTCTCCTTGGCCAGTGCTGGAGATCAAGCGGGACAAAACGGGATTGCATACTGCCTCCTCCTTATGATTATGTGGAAAAACATTGAGAAACCTCTTACCAGGTCACCATCGGCAGCAATTTCTCATAAACTTTGTCCCCGATTCCCTTGATATTTTTCAGTTGAGCGGGATCTGTATACGGCCCATATTCCTGCCGGTACCCGATAATACGGCCGGCCAGCACCTCTCCAATCCCAGGCAGGCGGCAAAGTTCCTCCACATCTGCTGTGTTGATATTTACTTTCCCACCCGTTTCATCCGCCGTATTCGTTTGGGTATCGGCAGATTCCGACGGAGAATAGGCGGACGTCTCCTCCCCGACAGAGGGGGCCTGGGAATTCTGCAAACCGGATGCTGTGGAAGGATAAGAAATCACCAAATCCGATGATACTGGAGCTGTCAGTACATTACACAAAATAACCCCCAGCATCAGCAATGCAGCAAACACCACCAAAACTGTGAGTTCCCGCTTTTCTCTCATCATTGCCCTTCAACTACTTTCTCCTTTGGAACAAGTACTAACAGTATAGCATATTTGGCAAAGATTTTCATCAGGACAAAAGGGAAAGTTTATTTATAACAGATATTAATCCACTAAAAAAGCACTTGTTTTGTCCTATTTTCCTTTAGAGAAAACAAAGTGCTCCTAACCATTCCTTAATGGTTACCGAAAACAGCTTCAAACAGACGATCTTGTTCTGGTAAATGAACCACATATCCAACAGGAAGCTCCTGCTTTGTCGCCTCGATTACTCTTCTTGCACCTTCTTCTCCAAATGCGCCGCACAATTCAATGCATGCCACTCCTTCTTCCTGGAGCCTCTTTGCTTCTCTGCAAGCTTGTTCCACACTGGATACCCCAATCATCTGGGTGTTCCCATTGCACATACTCGCTCTGTCCCTTTTTGAATCAAACTCTCCCATAATGAGAAATGCGTATTTCATTCAATCTCCTCCAGTATTTCTCTTTTTTCAAAGTATAACATATTAGAATTCATCACGCCACTAAAGAACAGCGTTTTCCAACATTCTAAGCAGCTTCATGGACATTCTTTGTTTTCCATAAAAACCGAGATTCTTCTATGAATTTGTAAAAACAGCACAAATCCCACTTGTAAAATCACGGAAAACTCAACAAAGTTGCAAATACCTATCTGTAGTGTTATACTAACTGTATCTGGTATGGAGGAGGAAGCTATTGCAATGGAGTTCAAGCAGGAATTTGTAGGCCGGATTCTTCAGAGTTTTCGCAAGGAAAGAGGCTATACCTTACAGGAAGTGGCCCAAAAAATCGGCGTCAGCGTTGCATTTGTAAGTATGGTCGAAAATGGGAAAAGTGGTATCAGCTTGCAAAATATTCATAATCTTCTAGACTTGTATGGAAAAACACTTTCCGACCTGCTTCCTCATGAAGAAACCGCACGAGTAGTAAATGTGAACAGCACTTTAAAATCCCCTACCATTGAACCTGGGATTGAATTTTATCCTCTTGCACGTTCCAAAGAACCGCTTCCTTTGGAAGGATACCGGCTGGATATTGAAGAAGGAAAATGCAACAAATTTGACTGCCACAGCGGGATGGAGTATGCTATGGTTTTGGAGGGAAATTTCCGCCTATATCTGGCAGAGGATTCCCCTATCATCTATTCCCTGAATAAAGGAGATACCATCACTTATTCTAGTTCCATCATGCACCAATGGGAAAATGTTGGGTCCAAAAAAGGTTCTGTTCTGGTGATTGAAATCCATACTATTTAAAAATAATAGAGACATCCCCGGTATGTGTGCAGCATACCGGGGATGTCTCTATTATAATACCCTTTTATTAAGAAAGATAGCCTTCGCCAATTCGAGAAGCAGTTAAAATTGCATCATAAAGCTGTTGCGGAGTAACATCTCCCAGCATGTTGTGAATGGATTCCCCTTCCGCACAAGCCTTCTCTGCCGCAATCATTACACGGGATTCATCCGTTACTCCAACCTGTTTGAGAGTGATTGGCAGTCCGACGGAAACACAAAAAGCAATTACTTCTTCAATTTCTTCCATTGGTGCATTTTCCAAAACCAGCTGTGCGATGGTCCCAAATGCAACCAGTTCGCCGTGCATGGTTTTTTCGCATTCCTCCAGTGCAGTAAATCCATTGTATACAGAATGTGAAACTGCAAGACCGCCATTATCTGCACCGACGCCACTCAGATAGGTATTTGCTTCCACAATGCTTTCCACTGCGGGAGTCAACAATCCCTGTTCTACAGAAACTTTGGCTTTATAGCCGTCCTCCAGCAGGGTTTCATAGCAAAGTTCGCAAAGTGCCATTGCAGACTTGGTGATTCCGCCATTTTCCAGGCTAGGTGCACCGGAAGCCAGGCAAGCCCTTGCCTCAAAGTAAGTTCCTAGCGCATCCCCCATGCCTGCAACCAGGAAGCGGACAGGGGATTTTGCGATAATTTCAGTATCCACAATGACAGCATCCGGATTTTTGGGATAGAAAATGTAATTAGAAAAGGTTCCGTCATCATGATAAATAACTGATAATCCGGTACATGGTGCGTCCGTTGCACAGACAGTTGGAATAATCACGACAGGAAGTCCTTCATAATAGGCGGTAGCCTTTGCAGTATCAATGGCACTTCCCCCGCCAATTGCCGCAATAACTTCTATGTGGTTTTCCCCGGCAATTTTCCTCATCTTTTCAATTTCCCCGGTCGAGCTGATCCCCCCAAAAACTTCAAACCGGATAGATGCTCCGCTGCCCTCAAAACTTTTTTCAATTTTATCTTTGGCAACACGGTATCCGCTTCTGGAACAGATAAACAAGAAGGATTTTCCCAAATCCTTCACATTTTCATGCAATTCCAGCAATGCATCCTTTCCCTGCACATATTTAGACGGCGCGCGCATTAGTTTAAGCATAGTTCCCAACTCCATTCTTATTTTTCTAAGTCTAATATAGTACTTTTAGTTTTACTTAACAAGCTTAAAATTACATGAAAATGTAATTTCTTTTTTCGGGAAATTGTATTATTTTTAACAAGTGAACAGTCAAGTGGGGAATTCCTGCTGCATTTGATCAAAATCAGAAACAAAAAAGCACCCACCACAAAACTTGAGTGGGTGCAGGAAACAACTTTGGATTATTTATATTTCTGAACAATTTCATTCATAGCGTCCCATTTGCTCTCCATCTCTTTGACAAGCTTGAGTTGGGTTCTGGTCCGAATCAGGTTATGGTCAGGCATTGTTGTTTTAAAATACAGATCGCCGTCCAAATAATCGGCAAGGAACCGGGAAGCCAATTCCAAAGTAACCGTATAAGCTCCTAACGGGAGACTGTCAATTTCTGTTTCTGTCAAAAATCCAGTAACTTCCCCCACAAATCCTTTGGTAAAAAGTTCGTAGAGGTTTAAATCCAGGGAAACTTTGGACAAATCCGGTTCGTCCTCAGCGCCAGTACTTGCGCCAAAACGGACAGCATCACCAAAATCAATGACGGATGTGCCCGGCATCACCGTATCCAGATCGATTACACAGATGGCCTCATCCGTGTCGTCATCAATCAGGACATTGTTGAGCTTTGTATCATTATGGGTTACCCGCAGGGGAATTTCCCCTGTTTCCAGCATATGCTGAATTTTTCCAGCTTTGCTTTCTCTAGACAGAATAAAGTCTATTTCCTCCTGGACTGACTTTGCACGGCCAGCCTTATTTTGCTCCACTGCCCTTTTTAAGGCTTCCAACCGTTTAGGGGTATTGTGAAAATTGGGAATAGTCTCATATAATTCTGAGGCGTCAAAATCTGCCAGGACTTTCTGGAATTCTCCAAAAGCTCTGCCTGCCATATAAAAATGATCCAATTTTTCCACTTTATCATAGCCTTTGGCACGATCAATATAATTGAAACAACGCCAAAAACCATCCTGTTCATTATTGTGATAAATTTCCCCCGTTTTTGTACGGACAATCCGCAAACATCTTCTATCCGCAGAACCGTAAAGTTTCGTATATTTTTCACACAGGTAATCCGTAACCTTTGCAATGTTTTCCATTACCTTGGCCGGTTCGGAAAACGCATAGGTATTGACCTGCTGGAGAGTATACATTCTTTTGGTTCCCTGCTTGTCATGTGTAGTGATAATATAGGTTTGATTGATGTTTCCACTGTTATTTTTGGTGATATCTGTAATTTCCCCTTCGCAGCAAAACAAATCAAAAATTTTTCTTGGAATATCAAAATTACATGTTGTGTTCATGATTGCCTCCCTCTCATACAAATCCATTGTATGCCGGCAAAAAATGCCTTTTAAATATGAAATGAATGAGGATCATTCATTTTAGATTAGAAATAATTTCTCCTTCCGTAAAAACAGAAAGAGAATTCCCGATAATCCTACTATATGGCTACTTTTGGATATTATACCATTCACCTTATCTTTTTTCAAGCTACTTTCTCCAGATTAGAAAATTTTTGCAATGCTTTTTCTTTTTTCCCTTCAATTCGACAGAATTCCCATCGCGTGATTTGCATTTTTCTCCAGGGAAAATCCGCTTTAAAAAGAAGCCCTACTTTTTTAATATGAATGTTATCCAGTTATTTCATTCATATTCTTTCAGAACTTTTTCCTTTATGTCCTTTTGGTTATCAAAAGGCTTTTTTCTCATGGTTGACGAACAAAAAGCCTGCATTTATAATGAAATCAACAAATGATTTGTATCGGTTCTTCTCTGGAGAAGAACCAACTATTTCATAAAAGGAGTGTTTGCCATGTCAAATTACCCTCAGGGGCTGCTTGACTTTATCCAACAGTCTCCCAGCTGTTTCCATGCCATTGATATCATTAAAAAGCAGTTGACGGCTAATGGGTTTCTTCAACTACTGGAATCCGATTCCTGGGAACTGGAGGCGGGAAAAAGCTATTTTGTTACCCGCAATCTCTCTTCAATCATTGCATTTAAAGTACCTCGCCCAGATTTTGTAAGTTTTCATATTGTTGCAAGCCACAGCGATTCGCCGACATTTAAAATTAAAGAAAATGCAGAACTGGAAGTTAGCCGCGCAGGCGCCAAATATACACAACTCAATACGGAACGCTATGGTGGGATGTTATGTGCTCCTTGGTTTGACCGCCCTCTTTCTGTAGCAGGCAGAGTGGTAACACAGGAAAATGGAAAAATTCAGACTCACCTTGTCAATATTGATAGGGATTTGGTTCTGATTCCAAACCTTGCTATCCATATGAATCGTCAGGCAAATGATGGATACGCTTATAATGCACAAAAAGATATGGTCCCCTTGTTTGGGGATGGATGTGCCAAAGGCAGTTTTTTAAAAACTGTCGCTGATTCCTGTAACATCAGCGAAAAAGATATCCTTTCCACAGACCTCTTTTTATATAACCGGATGCCGGGTACTATCTGGGGAGCCAATGAAGAGTTTATTTCCAGCCCAAAACTCGACGATTTGGAATGCGCCTATACGTCCCTTCAAGCTTTTTTAAATGCATCGCATAATAAAAGTGCCTCCATCTACTGTGTTTTTGATAATGAGGAAGTTGGCAGTGGAACCAAGCAGGGCGCGGATTCCACCTTTTTACAGGATGTTCTAGGTCGTATCAATTCCGCATTCGGGCGTACACGGGAGCAATTCCATATGGCTGTTGCTTCCAGCTTCATGCTCTCTGCTGATAATGCTCATGCCATCCATCCTAACCATATGGACGTTTCTGATCCAACAAACCTGGTAGAGATGAATCAAGGCATTGTTATTAAATACAATGCAAATCAAAAATACACAACGGATGCTGTATCGGCTGCTGTTTTCAAAAACATCTGCAATCAAGCAGGGGTTCCATACCAATCTTTTACAAACCGTTCCGACATGCTTGGCGGTTCCACTCTCGGGAATATCTCAAATGCACATGTCTCACTCAATACAGTTGACATCGGTCTAGCCCAGCTTGCCATGCATTCTTGTTATGAAACAGCGGGTATCAAAGATATTGATTACATGATTGAGGGAATCAAAGCTTTCTACAACTCCTGTATTTCTATGGATGCAGACGGTATCTATCAAATCGAGCGGTAGAAATTCACTTATTATGATAAAAAAGAGACCATAGGATAAGGATAGTCCTATGGTCTCTTTTTTATCGAAGTGTAATGGATGGCCCTCAATAGAGCCGGCGGGCTTTAACTAACAAAAGCAAAAAGACACCTGTACAAAACCAAGTGTCTTTTTGTTGATGGTTGCGGAACTAGGATTTGAACCCAGACAAACAGAGTCAGAGTCTGCCGTGCTACCATTACACAATTCCGCAATATTCATTTTTCAGTCATGAAATTGTCTCTTTCCTGACTGCAAGAGTTATTATATCTCAGTAAAAAGCAAAAGTCAAGCATTTTTTTCATTTTTCATAAACAATTTTTGGATTTCATAATTCTTTAATCAGTAACACCGCACATGTTATCTTTAAGCTCACAAAACCAATTCCATAACCCGTTTTCGGCAATTCTTTTTTGTTCATTAGAAATTTATCCAAAACTCTTGATAAAGAAAGGCAGAGGCTTTCCAATAAAAACCCCTGCCCTTCATAAAAAACTCTAGACAATACCAGATATCCGTTGGTTAGCATTTGGTAATCCGAAACTAATAGATAATGCACGATCCACGGCATTCATGGATTCATGGTCAAGTTTCCCCATTTTTTCTTTCAGGCGTTTTTTATCGATTGTACGGATCTGTTCGAGCAAAACGACGGAATTTTTTGCAAGGCCACAATGATGGGCATCCAGTTCAATATGGGTCGGCAACTTTGCCTTGTCCCTTTGACTGGTGATTGCAGCCGCAATTACAGTAGGACTATATTTATTTCCAATATCATTTTGTACGATTAAAACCGGGCGCACGCCGCCCTGTTCTGAGCCCACAACAGGGCTAAGATCCGCATAATAAATATCTCCTCTTTTTAAAGTCATATGCTTCACGCTCCGAATAGAAACTGTTTTTGAACACTTCTATTGTTGCCTGCAATGACATATTTTAATCATTGCAGAATCGAATTTTCAAAGCATTCTGAGGAGTCATATGCGTTCCTCCCTATTATTGTATTTCCGTTGTCCACATTTTGACATTCAGGGAATTTTTTAAAAAAGAAAAAACTCGGATAGACAGTTCAATGTTCAGCCATTTCCTCTTCATTTCTCTTCCTGAGGGAAGGAAAAATTTTTTCAGCTACTTTTTCCCATTGCAAAAACAGTGTGCCGAAGATAGCACTTCATAGATGCAGGCGAATCCCAATACTCTTCCTGGTTCGACACTTCCTTCAACACTAATCCAATGAAAAACTATGACAGAGAGGAGCCACTGAATTTCCTCAGCAGCTCCTCCATCTGGAGCGGGTTACGAGGCTCGAACTCGCTATCTCACCCCACAAAAACTCCGTTTTCGCGGGGACCCCTACCTCCGATTTCAAAAACGGTGGAGGTAGCTCCTTCTCATTCCTTTCCAATAAGCAAATGGAGCCACTGAATTTCCTCAGCAGCTCCTCCATCTGGAGCGGGTTACGAGGTTCGAACTCGCTACCTCCACCTTGGCAAGGTGGCGCTCTACCAGATGAGCTAAACCCGCATGAATTCTATTTTTTAAAATTTTAGAAAAAAGACACAAATCAGATGATTTGTGTCTTTTTCAAAGAAATGGAGCGGGTTACGAGGCTCGAACTCGCTACCTCCACCTTGGCAAGGTGGCGCTCTACCAGATGAGCTAAACCCGCATTCAGATGGTGCCTCCGATCGG
>CAJFSS010000008.1 GCA_904419745.1 Candidatus Pseudoruminococcus merdavium
GTATGCGCATTTTACAAGGCTTGACACGCTGGATGAAAGATGGACGCCTGAACATATCCAAAGGACAATGGGCGCTTACGCTTCCTTCGGAAACCGCAGAGCGACAATCACCTATCCGCCCCAAATGCCGCAGAGTTTACGGGACTGGTTTAAGCCGTTTCAAAAGACGAGCCATATCTACAGGCTGTATCTGCACTACTGCTATCTGTTAGGCGTCCTACCAAAGGAAACCGCCTACCGCCCCACAAGCCCCTATCTCAAAGAGGATTTAAAGAAGATGGAGGAGCTGTCCGAACAGGTGCGGTATATGAGCAAATACAGCATAGAGACTTTTGACGACCTGTATGCGGACAGGGAGAGATTACAGGGCGAAATGGATAAGCTGATTGCCTACCGCACCAAGCTGCAAAACAAAATCCGCCGGGCTTCGCCAGCCGAAAAAGAAACGCTGCGACAGGAAAAGTCAGGCGTTACGGAGAGGATAACAGAACTCAGAAAGCAGCTGAAATTAAACAAGGGCATTGAGGAACGGTCTCTTAAAATTCAGGAGAAAACCGACCTGCTCTATGCCAACGAATACAGAGCCAAAGAAGCCGAACAGAACAGAAAATCACAGAGAAAGGAGCGTGACGCACGATGACAGACAGAGAAAGAGATTTGGAAGAAATCCTTGCAAGGTTAGAAAAACAGCGTCCTGAGATTGACAGGATTTTAAGCCGTCCTACTGTTATGGATACAAAAAGACGGCAAAAAAACTCTGCCGCATTCCGCCGGATATGGACTTTACAGTAAAAGACGGTAACACGGAATATGAGGTTTCCGGCCTGTTCAATCCTGACAGCGACGAATTTTTGCTTAACACCATCATCCGAAAACTCGGATACAGATTCAGACAGGAACGATAGAAGTTATCGCTTTAAAGCGTTGAATTGAGACTTCGGATATGGTATACTGCAATTACGCAATATACTGTATCCGATTGTCGGAAAGGAGTTACTTTGAACAACAGACAATCAGAACAGAACAAAATCACCGCCCTCTACTGCCGGTTAAGTCAGGACGACGGGCGTGAGGGCGAAAGCAACAGTATTGTTAACCAAAAGGCGCTGTTAAAGGAATATGCGAGAAAGCACGGCTTCAAACATCTACAATTTTTTGTGGATGACGGCTATTCCGGGACGAGCTTCGACCGTCCGTCCTTCCGGGAAATGGAACAGTTGATTGAAAGTGGCAAGGTGGGAACGGTTATCGTCAAGGATATGTCCCGGCTTGGCAGGAACTATTTGCAGGTTGGGATGTATACGGACATTGTTTTTCCCGAAAATGATGTGCGGTTTATTGCTGTTAACGACAATGTAGATTCCGCCGTACAAACGGAATTTGATATGACGCCGATCCGCAACTTCTGCAATGAACTCTATGCCAGAGATACCGCCAAGAAAATCAAGTCCACCTTCCGAATGAAAGGCGAAAGCGGAAAACACCTGACTACCAATCCGCCATTCGGATTTATCAAAGACACCGAAGATAGGGACAAATGGCTGATCGACGAAGAAGCGGCGCAAACCGTGCGGTATATTTTCAAGCTGTGCTATGACGGGCTTGGGCCTACGCAGATTGCTAAGAAGCTGAAAGCGGAAAAAGTGCTCACTCCAACGGCGTACAAGGCACAGAAGGATGGAAAACTGCTTCCTGCCGAGCCGTACAAATGGGCGCAGAAAACCGTTGCGGGGATTTTAGAGAAGCTGGAATATATCGGGCATACCGAAAACTTCAAGACGACCTCTAAGAATTACCGCAGCAAAAAGCGTGTGTGGAACGATAAGGAAAAGCGCCGGATATTTGAGGATACCCACCCTGCCATTGTAGACAGGCATATCTTTGAAACGGTACAGGAAATCCGCAAACACAAACGCCGCCCGACCGCAACGGGAAAAATCAGTATCTTTTCAGGCAAGGTATTCTGTGCGGACTGTGGAGCAAAACTGCATTTTCAGACTTCCCATTCCCATAAGGAAAGTCAGGAATGCTTTGTATGCGCCAACTACCGCAGTAATACGGGAACCTGTACGGGGCATTATATTCGGGCAGTTACCCTGAACCGGCTTGTGTTCCGTCATATTCAGGGAGTGCTGTCCTATATCCAGCAGTTTGAAGCGTCCTTTGTCAAAAAGGAAATGGAAAAAGCCAATGCAGAACGAAAATTATCTGTTGAAAAGGCAAAGGTAGACATTGTAACGCTCAAACGCCGGGATGAGGATTTGGATACGCTGTTCAAGCGAATCTATGAGGATATGGTGTCGGGCAGACTGTCGGCGGAACGGTTTGATAAGCTTTCTTCCGAGTATGAAACAGAGCAGAAGGATGTCAAAGCGGCGATTCTTGATTTGCAGGAACTGATCGACAGCGGCGAACAGGAACAGCACGACCTTCAGCAGTTTCTGAAGAATGTTCGTAAATATACCGATCCCCAAGAACTCACGGCGGAAATCCTGAATGATCTGGTTGACAAAATCGTGGTACACGCTCCGGATAAGAGTAGCGGCCACAGAAAGCAAAAGATTGAGATTTACTACAAGGCTGCGGGAATTATCAACAGTGCCGATGAGGACTGCGTTGCCCTCGATGGCAGGCAGGAACGCTGGCACAAGCAAACAGCCTGACAACGCAAAACGGCGGCACAGCCCTCCGGCTGCACCGCCACCTTACATATTTCCTTCGTTATCGCACCTCGGCTAAAACAGCGTGCCTTTTTTCTGTATGTTGTTAACGATGGTATAGTTTATCGTCAGCCTGGTACTGGGGCTCACAGGTGAGATTGACGCCCAGTTTACGGAAAACGGATTCGTCCACATGGGACAGGAGAACCGAGGAGTGAACCTCACAGCCGCGCAACTTGGAGAGCTGTTCCAACGCATAGGCAGCAGTCGGATTTGTTGCGGCGCTGATAGACAGGGCAATCAACACCTCGTCCGTGTGCAGTCGGGGATTATGGCTTCCCAGATGACGGATTTTCAGGTTTTGGATCGGTTCAATGACAATGGGGGAAATCAGGTGAATATCATGGCTGATTCCGCCCAAATGTTTGAGCGCGTTGAGGATCAAAGCCGCACAGGAGCCAAGCAGGGGGGATGTCCCGCCGGTAATGATAGTACCATCCGGCAATTCCATTGCAGAAGCCGGATCTCCGGATTCCTCTGCCCGGGCAAGAGCAGGTGCAACCACTGCACGATCGGCAGAGGTGATTCCCGCCTGGTTCATGATAAGTTCTACTTTATAAACGACGTCTTCCCCGGCGCGTCCCTGTTTCTGGGCACATAGCGCCTGATAATAGCGACGAATGATCTCCTGTTTGGAAGCCTCTCGTACAGCCTCGTCATCAAAAATACAGTTGCCCGCCATGTTGACCCCCATATCTGTTGGGGATTGATAGGGGCTTTTTCCAACAATTTTTTCAAAAATGGCGTTGAGGACGGGGAAAATTTCCACATCGCGGTTATAGTTAACCGTTGTCTCCCCATAGGCTTCCAGATGGAACGGATCAATCATGTTGACGTCGTTCAAATCTGCGGTTGCCGCTTCATAGGCCAAGTTGACAGGGTGTTTGAGCGGTAGATTCCAGATCGGAAAAGTCTCAAATTTGGCATAGCCAGCTTTTTTACCACGTTTATACTCATGGTAAAGTTGGGAAAGGCAGACAGCCATTTTTCCGCTGCCGGGGCCGGGAGCAGTGACAACAACCAATGGACGGGTCGTCTCCACATAGTCATTTTTACCGTACCCTTCATCGCTGACAATCAGCGGGATATTAGAAGGATAACCGGGAATCTGATAATGGGTATATACCTTTAAACCAAGCTGGGACAGCCTTGTTTTAAAGTGATCCGCAGCTGCTTGCCCGTTGTATTGGGTGATAACAACACTGCCTACAAACAGACCAATACCGCGAAATGCGTCAATCAGGCGAAGAACGTCCATTTCATAGGTGATACCAAGATCCGCCCGTACTTTATTTTTTTCGATATCTCCAGCGCTGATGACCACCAATATTTCTGCTTTATCTTTCATTTTGGCAAGCATTCGAATTTTACTGTCCGGTGCAAAGCCTGGAAGGACACGGGAGGCATGGTAATCATCAAACAGTTTCCCTCCAAACTCCAGGTACAGCTTGTTGTCGAATTGAGAAATTCTTTCCAAAATTCGCTCCGATTGCATTTGCAAATACTTTTCATTGTCAAACCCTTTTTTTACCATCTTTGTGCTCCCTTTCCTGATTCTGTGCCGCCCGGTTTCCTGTAGGGACAGATATCGATTGAATTTTATATGTTCCGTTTTTACTCCCTATTATTATAAAAAATTTACCTGCCTTTTACAACTGAAATCCAGGAATTCCCGCCGCAATGGAAAGAGAAAAAGTGGCCATTTTCCCCATTGCAGATACAGCGAAACGCACAAAACACAATGTATTGCAGGAAAAGAAAAACTTTTTACAGTATATGAAAAAATAGATGTATGATAAAAATGTCCGGTACCAAATAACTGGTACCGGACAAATGGCCGAATTTATACGCGTGCTGTTTTCCATTTTCCTGAATTATAACGGAGGAGGACAAGGAAGGAGCGGAGCAATTGGTCGGAGACCAAGGCTATCCATGCACCGTATAATCCCCAATGGAAGACATGGATAGTAAGCAACGCCAATCCAGGACGAACAAGTAAAACGGTAATAAAGGTAATAACCGCTGTTGCCTTGGTATCCCCTGCACCGCGAAGTGCGCCGGAGAGGATGAACTGTGAAGATTGGAACGGCTGTAGAAAGGCGACAAACATCAGGATTTGCGCGCCCATGTTTACAATTTGGGGATCGTTGTTATAAAGCCCTACAATCTGCCTTCCAAACAGGAAGAAACAAATACCAATGACCAAGGATACCCCCATTCCAAGTCTCCTGGTTCTGCTAGTATATGCTTGCGCCATATCCGGACGCCGTTTTCCAAGACTTTGGCCAAGGAGAGAGGTAGCAGAAACGCCAAATGCCTGCCCAGTCATAAAGGAAAGCGATTGGATGTTAATGCACACCTGGTGGGTAGCAAACAGAACTGTCCCCAAGGAAGCAACGGTTTTAGAATAGGTAATCATACCTGCACGCATGGCGAACTGTTCAATCATGGCTGGAAACCCAATCCGGAAAATATGGCCAAGTTCTTCAAAATTGGGCATAAAACCGTCCTTAATACGCAGATGCAGGTAACGTTTCCCACTCATAACATAAATCACCGCAATAAGAAATGCAACAAACTGTCCTATAATGGTCGCCAGGGAAGCGCCCGCCACGCCCATTTCTGGGAAACCGAAATTTCCATAGATAAGCAAATAGTTAAAGATTACATTGACAATATTGGCAACAAGATTGTAGATCATAGCCGTTCGGGAATCCCCGACGCCACGAAGAGTTGCGGTAAAGGTACTGGTTAAGGCCATGAAAATAAAACCAATCATCTGAATTTGCAGGTATTGAGTGCCGCCGATCAGGGTCTGCTCATCGGTTGCCCCCATAAAGGCAACCAGAGGTTTGGAAAAAATATACCCTACCACAGAAGCAATGGCTGAAATGACAAAGGTGAGGAGCAGGGCCTGGCGGAGAATCATGTTCGCTTTTGTTCGTTCTCCAGCCCCTTTATATCGGGCAACCATGGCGGTGGCGCCGACATTGAGCGCCTGTATCATTGTCATCATCAGGAATTTAGGCTGTGTGGTCAATCCAACCGAAGTGATTGCCCATGCGCCAAGTTGACCGACCATCATCATATCCACCATGGAAGCAAGTTGGGTGAGCGTCAGTTCAATCAGGGAAGGCCAGGCAATGTGGAGGATGTCTTTATAGAGCATTTTTGGCTCTACCCCTTCGGGCAGCGTTTTTTCTACACGATCCGTTAACCCGTAGGTGTTCTCATCCGTACCCATTTCAACATGGTCAAGAGCCAGGGTATAACTGTCTTTTGTCTTTTCGGAAGGAGGAGTTTTTGGTTCCTCAACAGATGTTTCTTGTTTCATAGAGTGCTCTGGATGAAATAACCAGGCTTTGTCACCATCCTTCTTAATTTTGTTAAAAACATTACATAATTATGTTTATAATTATACAACTTTATTGATTAGATGTCTACATATCCAGAGAGATATGGAAACAGTGATAAAATTGTGTAAAATTTTTAGTGAAAAATAGAGATTGAATTTTCAGAATGTAAAAAATGCACACTTTCTCTTTGGGGAAAGTGTGCATACGTTTACAGCCTGTTTTTAATAAAATTATGGGTGATATGAGAATTGGTAGTTCTACGGGAAATAATATCAAAACATCCAAGGGATTCAACCAGCGGGGTGAGTTTATTAAACCCATAGTTACGGGTGTCGAAATCGGGATATCGTTTGCTGAGCATGTTGCCAACATCGCCAAGAAAAGCCCATCCATCTTCATCAGAGACTTCCGTAACAATAGTACGGATGGCCTGGACAAGTTTTGACAAGTCATCCTGTACTTTGTTTTTCGATTCCCGTTTGGAAGAAACACGATCAGGTATTTTTTCTTCAGGTGCAGAAGTATAGAGGGTCTCCAGGTATTTAAACTTTTCACACGCGACAATAAAAGGACGGGGAGTCTTTTTTTCTCCCATGCCAAGGACATACATGCCTGCTTCCCGCAGACGGGCGGCAAGGCGGGTAAAATCACTGTCACTGGAGACAATACAGAATCCATCCACATGTTGTGAGTATAAAATATCCATGGCATCAATAATCAGTGCGCTGTCCGTCGCATTTTTCCCCGTAGTATAACCGTATTGCTGGATTGGGGTAATGGAATATTCCAGTAGAGTTTCCTTCCAGGAGCCAAGTTGGGGTTTTGTCCAGTCCCCGTAAATCCGCTTATAGGTGGGAATGCCGTGGTTGGCAATTTCATCTAAAATGTATTTAATATATTTTTGTGAAACATTGTCTGCATCAATGAGCAGCGCTATTTTTTTCTCGTTTTCCGTATCGATCCCTTCCCTTCTTATGAGTTTCCGTTTTAATCAGTATCAATTTTATTATAATGCAAGCAAGGGAAAAAGAAAACGGAGAATTGATTAGAAAAAATTATTTCTGTGGATCTCCAAAGATTTGGCCGAGGAAATAGCCAAACTGAATTCTCCACCAGGGCCAATCGTGAGAGACATCATGGCCCCAATAGTCAAACCATGCGTGGATTCCTTTGTCCTCAAAAACGGCCTGCAATTCATGGGTGCTCTTGAGCATGTCTTCTTCCCAATCACCTTGTCCCACGCAAAAAATCATTCGGCTGGAGGCATACAGCTCATAGTAGGGATGCTTTTTTGGAAAATTTCTCATGTAATCGATGGGGGAATTGAGATAGACGAGGTCATCCATATAACTGCCAAAAAAGTAACCGGCAGAAAAAATTCCGCTTAGGGAAAGCAGGGTGTCAAACAGATCGGGTCGGCGCAGAAAAAAGTTTGTGCTGTGCGCACCGCCCATACTACACCCCGTCACCATCAACTTTTGTTCGCTTCCATTGATTTGATGGATTTCATCAAGGAGTTCCTCGGTAATATAACGGTACCACTGTTCGTGCCGTTCAATCCTGCTGCGCGGATTTCCATTTCTATTCGACCAGGTTTCACTATCAATGGAGTCTACGCAAAAAAGTTGAAGTGTACCGTTGTTCAGATAGTCTTCCGCGACATCAGTCATTTGGAAGTTTTCAAAATCATAGTAGTGTCCATCCTGAGAGGGAAAGACCAGACAGGGCTTTCCGGAGTGTCCATAAATGCGATAGGTCATATCCTGATTTAAAAATTTACTAAAAGAAGTCTGTTGTTGAAACTGCATGGGAATTCCTCCTGTTAACAAGTTGTAGTTTATTCCGAAACTTCCTGCTGGATAAAGGAGACAAATTCCTCTGCCTTCTGGGAGGTCTCCAGTTTTGCTGTGTACATCTGATTCCCCATCGCGGCGGAGAGGATTTCCGGCATCCGTTCCTGCATAACAATGGCAGCGCCATATCGTTCCAGGATTTCTTCATGGGAATGCAGGTATTGCTTTTCGTCCCTCCTGCTTGCATAAACTGCATAGTAATGCGGTTTCGTCAAATCCACATGGCATTCTCCGAAAGCTACCATATCTGCCCAGATTTGATAGATATCCACACTGTTTGCGAAATTGATCATATCCGGCGTATACCCTCCGGCCGGACGCATATTGACTTCCAGGGCGACATAATCTCCCACCTTGCCAAGACCGGGTTTTTCTTTTGTGAGTTTGAAAAATTCCAAATGGAAAAAACGGTTTTTTGCAGAAAACGCTTCAATCACCCGGTGTCCAATTTTACTCAGTGTTTCCGGTACATGGTTGAGCGTACAGTAACTCAAGTGATTTTTGTTGTTGACAATATCCATAATGGAGGGAGGAAAAAGATTGGAAGATTCAAAGAGGATTTCACAGTTTGGACCGGATACCCCATCGTATGAGCAGATGCTACCCTCAATAAATTCCTCCATCAAATAGGGGATATCGGGAAGATTGGCATAAAATTCCCGTACTTGCTCTTCCTTGCTCAGTTTATAGGTGTGGCTGGCGCCTACGCCGATATCCGGTTTGACAATCACAGGATAGCCGACTTCACGAATAAAAGAAAGTCCCTGTTCCAGATTGGAGACAAGATGCCAACGCGCAGCTGGAACCCCAGCTTTTTTGTAAAATTCTTTCATCAGGGATTTTGACTGAAACATCTTGATCTCATCCGCTTTTTTCCCGGTCGTAATATTAAAATCGGTGCGAATTTTTGCATCCAGTCCCAGCCAGTACTCATTGTTGGATTCAATCCAATCTATTTTTCCATAGCGGAATGTAAAATACCCGACAGCTCTTACAACCTCGTCATAATTTTCCAAGCTGTCCAGCCGGTAATACTCTGTTAGGGAATTTTTTAATTCCTCGCTCAGTTCGTCATAGGGGGAATCCCCAATCCCAAGGACATTGATCCCGTTTCTTTTAAGTCGGTCACAGAAGTTCCAGTAGGTTTTTGGAAACTGTGGAGATATAAAAATAAAATTCATAGCTTTCTCCTTTCTGTAAAAAGCAATGAAACCTGTTGGATATCATAGCAAATTCTGACTGGAATTGATTCACAAAAAAACATTGTTTTATATTTTTTTATTATACCATATATACAAAAAAAGAAAACAGTTTTTTCATAGACTGATTTTCAGTCCATTGGAATTTATGCGGTATGCCAAGTGACAGTTCCCGAAACAATTTTATGGCAACTAAAAGAGGCAAATCAAAGAAGAAACCAAGTATTTTCCTGTCCTTCAGATTGTGATACAATAAAACAAATGAAATAGAATTTGACGAAAGATTGTAAATTTTAAATTATAAGAGATTAAAAAAGAAAAGCGGCGCCAAAAAATGGTGGCGCCGCTTTTCTGTACTCATTTCCGAAATAAAAGGAGCATGGTGGTGTAGTTTCTTAAGAAACCGCCTTTTACGCCCCTGTTCTTTGTAAAAGGTATATTTATCGACAGGAAAACTATTCAGCCTGTTTCTTTTTTTCCTGTGCCAGAATTCTTTGGATACTCTTCTGGGAAAGAAAATACTTGTTGGAAAGCGCAAGCGTTCCCATACCACTCTGATAATCGCGGTAAATAGCGGAGTTTCTGGTGCAGGTTTCCTTTTTGGATAGGGTATTTTCTCCCCAAGCTTTCTTATTGGTCTCCAATTTGGGAATATAAATATATTCCCCGTCCACATATTTTTGAATTTCGAGTAATAATTCGGCCGGAAAAATATCCTGAGCCCTGTGATAGCGCATTTTGCCCCTCCTGTTTTAATGAATTTGCATAGGATGAGCAAAGGCTATTCAATTTCAATATTCCGTTTGCGTAAGAAATGCAATAGCCTCTGCTATGCATTCACGATTGGGTTGAGCATAAAACTGCTGTTCCTCCTCTCGGGGCGGACAAGTCCGCCTGAAATTACCATATACAGTATACCATAGGGGAGGGATTCCCCCATCCTCAAAAATCTTTCAGAAGCAAAAAAGCGGTGTGAGTTCACAGTTTGGGAGGGGTAGGGAGTGGACATGATTCTTTTTGAGACTCTTTTTTCTTAAGTTCCTTCCAAATTGTGAGAAGCATGGTGACATAGCAGGCAGTTCCGCCAATAAAATTGGAAATCGGTTCTGCCAGGAAAACACCAGTGACGCCAAGTCCAAACACCCTGGGCAACAGCAGGGTCAAAGGAACAACAATGATTGCTTTTCTCAGTAGTGAAAAAAAGATTGCCTGTTTGGAACGTCCAAGTCCCACAGCGGTGGATTGCCCGGCCATCTGCAAGGACATCATAAAATAGCCGAAGAAATAGATATGCATGGAAGGTACACAGGCCTGAGTGAGCGCCGGATCGCTGCTGAAAATCTGGATAAAAAATGTGGGAAAGAGCAGGAGAATCAGCCAGGTAACAACCGTGTAAACCATACACACAAAGGACATAAATTTTATCCCGCTGCGCACCCGCCGATACTCTCCAGCGCCATAGTTGAATCCAAGGACGGGTTGAGTTGCGCTGGTAACGCCGCTGACTGGGGTCATAACAATTTCCCGGACAGAATTGAGCACAGTCATTACACCTACATACAGATCTCCTCCAAAAATCTGAAGGGTGGAGTTGCATACAATCTGAACCAAACTGTTTGTAATGTTCATGATAAACCCGGAAGTCCCAAGTCCGGTAATCCTTTTTACCAGGGAAAACTGGATTTTCATATGGCATATCCGCAGTTTCAACAGGGCCCGTTTACCAGTCAAAAAGGAAATTGCCCATGCAGCCGAAGCAAACTGTGCAATCACTGTAGCAAGTGCCGCACCTGCAACCCCCATATCAAAGACAAAGATAAACACAGGATCCAGCACAATATTGACAACTGCACCGAGCAAAACCGTCATCATTCCCATGCGGCCAAAGCCTTGTGCGTTAATGAAGGGGTTCATTCCCAACCCAGTCATTACAAAAACACTGCCGCACAAATAAATGGTAAGGTAGCTGTCTGCATAAGGGTAGGTAATGTCGCTGGCGCCAAACAGGTAGAGCAGCGGTTTTTTTATTAGTAAAATTACAATGGTCAAAAGCACCCCAGTACAAAGCAGCATTGCGAAAGTATTCCCCATGATCTTCTCTGCGCGTTGGTTTTCCCTTCTTCCACGCTCAATGGAAAAAAGGGGAGCACCCCCTGTGCCAAATAAATTGGCAAAAGCAGAAACAATGGAAATAATAGGAAAGGTCAGCCCGATTCCTGTCAAGGCGTTTGCCGCAGCGTCCGGAATGTGCCCAATATACATGCGGTCAATGACGCTATATAATACATTGATGAGTTGGGCAAATGTCATTGGAAGGGCCAAACGCAGGATATTTCCCGGTACTGAGCCCTTAGAAAAGTCGCTTTTTTGTTGATTACCCGTTGTTTCCACCTGCTTTCTGATAGGAGCCCATACAGGCCAGTATCCTGTTATAAACATTCCCATATCATAACTGAAGATAGTTATTATTCTAATAATTTTTTTATAATTCTGCAATGGTAGAATGCACAAAATTATGGCCTATAAAAAACACCCCGGATTTTAAAATCCGGGGTGTTTTTTATACATGGGTGCTTTCTGTTTTGGAATGACGAATTTCAGGGGCGAATCCAGCTTTTGCAATCCGCCGCTTCAGCCATCCTCCCTGAAGATAATAGACAATAAACATAAGGGAAGTGGTGCCCCAGGTAATTGGATAGCTGAGGACTACCGTTTCAATTGTATGCGAAATGGGCACAGCAACCATAATCCAGACTGCGCGCAGGGCACATACTCCAAAACAGGTAATGATCATTGGAAGAATGGAATCTCCGGTTCCACGCACTGCTCCGGCAAAAATTTCAATACTCACATAAGTAAAATAAAAGGGAACCAGCGTTCTTAAAATTTTCATTCCCTCTGTAATCACAGTGTTATCCGAAGTAAACAGTCGATAGATATAGGGCCCTGCAAAATAGAGAATAATGGATAACAGGACCGTTGCCCCCATTGCAATGGAAAAACAGATCCGCACACTTTGTCGGATCCGATGATATTTTTGGGCCCCAAAATTCTGTCCCACAAAGGTGGTGATGGAGGTTCCAAAAGCACTCATGATCATCCAGAACATCGCGTCGATTTTTCCATAGGCAGTCCATGCTGCCACAATATTGGTACCAAAGGTATTGATACTGGACTGGATAATGATATTAGAAGCGGAATACAGCACGGACTGGAACCCCGCTGGCAGGCCAACTCGGATAATATCCTTTAAAATGGGAATATCCAGACAAATCTGTTTCGGATCAAAATGATAAGATTGATCAGTGCGTCCAAGAGACAAAAGGATTAAAACTGCACTGACAGCCTGGGAGATTAGGGTGGCAATTGCGGCGCCGGCCACACCCCAGTGGAACCCTGCGACAAACAGAACATCCAGGACAAGGTTTGTAATACAGCAAATAATTAAAAAGTAAAGAGGGTGCTTGGAATCGCCGACAGCACGCAGGATTCCGGAGCCCATATTATAAATTAATGGGAAAATGATTCCGCCAAAATAAATCCGTAAGTAGGTAACAGAATCCCCCATAATATCCTCCGGTGTTCCCATTGCCAGAAGAGCATATGGCGCGACAATCAAACCTACTATCATAAAGAAGGCGCCCATAATCAGGCAGAGAGATGCAGCAGTATGGACAGCTCGGCTGACTTTGTCATGCCGTCCTCCTCCATAAAACTGGGAGATGACAACCGTTGCTCCAGAGGAAAGGCCGACAAAAAACCCAATAAAGGTATTGATTAAAACGCTTGTAGAACCGCCTACTGCGGCAAGCGCTTCCTTTCCAACAAATTGACCTACAACAACGGCATCCACTGTATTGTACAGTTGCTGAAAAAAGGTACCAAATAAGATTGGAAAAAAGAACAGTAAAAGCTGTTTCCAGATAACTCCATTAGTAATATCAATTTCCGCGCCTTTTGTCTTTGACATAGGACAACCCCCACTTCCCCTTCTATTTTGCTTAAGCTTGTCCATTATAGCAATAATTTTATAAAAAGGTAAGTACCCATCAAATTTTCAGTGTTTTTGATAAATAAAGGGACAGTTTCCAGAAAAAATGCAGTAGAAAGGGAAAACCCCCATCGGATTCCCGATAGGGGGTTGCATTTATCCCACAAAAAGTTGGACCCAGTACAATTTTCCATTTTCCTCAGCCACGCCAACGCCGATTTTCGTGTAAGAACTGCTGAGGATGTTTTGACGATGCCCTGGGGAATTCATCCAGGTGTTCATGACCATTTGTGCGGAGTTTTGTCCCCAGGCAATGTTTTCTCCGACCGTTCCCCATTCAATCGTAACAGCAGTAGCAAAACTGCTTCCATTAGGACGGACATGATCAAAAACTTTTGTTGTCTCTCTGGCGCGTACAAGGGCATCTGCATTCAGTTGTGTATCTGCGGCCAAGGGCGCCAGACCGGCTTTAGAACGCTCTTGATTGACCAGCTGGATAACCTGTTGCGGCAAATCAGAAGGAGCGGTTGCGGCCTGATCAGAGAAGACCGGCTTAGAGGAGGTGTTTTCCTCTGGCTGTGAAGGAACAGCTGGTTGGACAGGAATGGAGCTGGGGGACTCCGATGAGGATTCGGAAGAAACATCCTGACTGCTGGAAGGGATCTGTGATACGGCGTCGTTATGATGGACCGGTGCCGTTGATTTTGCAGACGGTGTATTTTGGGGGGAATCAGATTCCGAGGTTTCCGGAACAGCTTGTGTTACCGAAGAGATTTCTTCCTGT
Organism: Candidatus Pseudoruminococcus merdavium; assembly: GCA_904419745.1. Taxonomy (GTDB): domain Bacteria; phylum Bacillota; class Clostridia; order Oscillospirales; family Ruminococcaceae; genus Pseudoruminococcus_B; species Pseudoruminococcus_B merdavium. The sequence continues at coordinate 13,904 of CAJFSS010000008.1, forward strand.
TTGGAATCTTCGACAGGGGGAGTACCTACGACTCCGTCGGAAGTTGAGAGAGATTCACTACCCTGTGCGGCGGCCGTGTCTGTAGAAGCAGAAGGAACATAGGATGCAGAACAGGCTGTCAAAGATAAAGACAAAAGAAAAGCAAAAAGAATAGTAATAAGGTGTTTCATCAAATTACTCCTTATGGTTAACATGGAACTTGAATGTATATCGTTTTGGTGTGAATTAAAGATACCATGTTTCCGTCACTTCGTCAATGGTAATTTCCCTCTGCTCTGGAACACACTGGTGCTTTTAAATTTTCTATTTTTTGTTATTTTATTTAAAATTGTTGCAGATAGCAATGTGATAACAGTATATGTCAGATAGATGGAATCTAGCAGCTTTTGAGAAAATATCCTTTGAAGATTTGCCTGATCACCAGGAGTATAGAAAAGTTCCTAAAAGATATGCGCTATAAACAGGTATGAATATAGAAAAAGAAAAACTTGGAACGTGAATTGTATTTGAGATGCAGTCGGATGGCTGACAGGGAGGTATTTGGAATGAAATATAAACAAAATGTACTCACCTTTTTGAGATGCGAGACTTGGGAACGGTAACTTGTCGCCGGGTTTTCAATGCTGTTCCCGGTTGAGACACTCAATAAACAAAGCGGCAGACAACTCGTCACGAATTGTCGAGGCGGTTCTGGTACGGGTGTTCATAACGCAACTGTAAAAGACATAAAAAATGCGAGTGTCCTTATGAACACTCGCATTGGTGCCGCTAACCGGACTTGAACCGGTACGGTGTTGCCACCGAGGGATTTTAAGTCCCTTGCGTCTGCCTATTCCGCCACAGCGGCAAAAATACAAATGATATTATAGCATTCTCTAATAAAAAACGCAAGTATTTCAAGTAAGAAACAGAAAATCCTTTTTGAATATCCTTTTCTGAGTGCAGTGGATTTATAGAACAAAAGCATGTCCCTCCATCGCGCAATTTTTGTATGGGTTTTCTTATAGAAAAGAAAAACCAGCTCATCCAATATAGATGAGCTGGTTTTCTCCAAAAACAACGTTTAGATTTTAGTTTTCAGGAAGTCGACAGCCTTTTTAATATCAGCTTCTGCGTTGGCGCCAACTTCACGCTCAACAGTCAAATAGCCATGATAGCCGACTTTCTCAAGTGCTGCAAGATATGCATTAAAGTCGACTTTACCATCGCCAAGCGGAGTTTCCAGGAAGTAGTCGCTCATGCGCATATCCTCAATACCGCCCTCTGCAAAGAAATCATAGATGACCTGTGGATCGGTCTTCTTGAGCATGATACCATCTTTTGCATGGGTGTGGACGATATAATCCTTCAGGATTTCTACGCCTTCGACAGGATCCTGATCGGTGACCATGACAAAGTTTGCCGGATCAAAGTTGACTTTCATTCCCTTGTTGCCAAGGCTGTCAAGGAAGCCTTTGAGGGTGATTGCTTTTTCCGGTCCAGTTTCAATGGCAAAGGAAACACCCAGAGAATCTGCAAATGCGCCGAGTTCTGCACAGGCTTCTTGCATAACCTTATAGCGTTCGCAGGTTGGATCTGCCGGGATAACACCGATATGGGTGGTAACGACATTTGCACCGAGTTCCTTTGTGATTTCAACCACTCTCTTAGAGAAAGCGATTTTTGCAGGATTGTCTTCTTTAATAGCAAAACCATGTCCGCCCGGATCGCCGCAGACTGCGGAAATTTCTACTCCATTGGATTTGATAATATCCTTAACCTCAGCAATTTTTGCAGGGGTCATATTTTCCGGAGCGAGCTCTCCGTCAACCATGTACATCTGTACGCCGTCCGCGCCGAGTTTTGCAGCTTTTTCCACGCCGGTTTTGAAATCGGTACGGAAACTGTCGGCCATAACGCCAATTTTAAACTTGCCCATTGTTATTTCACCTCATAAAATATATTTTCCCTAATGAAGGGACAAGCCACCAGATAATGGGTGGCATGAATTCTTATCTCATTATAGCATAACGTGTGCAAAAAAAACACCTTTTCTGTCCCTGATTTTGTGAAAATCAAGAATTTGAAGGATTTACACGAAATTCTCCTCTAAAATTAAGTCATTGCTACCAGATTTTAAAAGTGTGGGAAAAGGCTTCTTGCACGGGCGAAAAAGCCGTGCTATGATGAACGGGAACAACTGATGGGAAAGAAGAATGGGACATGCTGATATCCATTGATCACAATAGTAAACAGCCGATTTATGAGCAGTTGGAGCAGTGTATCCGCTCCCTTGTGGAGAAAGGGCAACTGAAGCCGCAGGAAAAATTGCCGTCTGTCCGGGGGCTTGCCAAACAATTGCAGATTAATCCCAATACGGTGCAGAGAGTGTATTCCTCTCTGGAACGGGGCGGGGTTATCTATTCGCTTGCCGGAAAGGGAAATTTTATCGCTGATAGTTCCCTTGCAGGGAAAGCTCAACGGGAAAGCGCCCTGTCTTTTTTCGAAAAGGCGGCGATGCGTCTCAAACGCAGTGGAGTGGACTGTGAGACGGCGTTTTCCGTGGTGCAAAAAATTTATCAGGAATAAGAAAAGCGGGCAGACTTTGCTCGCTTTTTTATGTTATAGGAAAAGAGCAAATGAGGAACAGCACGAAGCCTCCAAAGTCCTTATAATGGGGGATGACGAGAGGAGGGTAAGAGGATGAATTACAGCAAAACAATCAAAGACAGCGTGGATTATATTGAAACACATATCAAGGAATCTTTAACTGCACAGCAGATTGCACGGGACGCAGGATATTCCCTTTCCCACTTCTGCCGCCTGTTTGCAAAAGAACGTGGAATTTCTGTAATGGATTATGTACGGGGCCGCAGGTTGTCGCTGGCACGTATGGAACTGCTCGCAGGAAGAAAAATCCTAGATACCGCACTGGACTATGGCTTTGAGACTGCAAGCGGATTTACCAAAGCCTTTCGGAAAGAATTTGGGTATGCTCCCACGCTCTATCTTGCGCGGATGGCCCAATGGAAGAAGATACCGACAGAGACAGGAGGAGTATGGATGAAGCCAAAATTCAAAAAAATTCCGGAATTTTTTGTGGCTGGATATGGAATTCAAACACAGCTGGAGAACGGGTATATGAGAGATATTGCCGCCTACTGGGAAAACTACGATGGAGAAAACCTGGAAAGCAAGATGTATGAACAGTTGACCCCTCCAAAGCATGGAGAATATGGTTTTTGTGTCCGTTCAGACAATGGAAAAATTTCTTACCTGCTTGGTGTGGCGGTAGAGGATTTTTCCAAAGCAACCCCGGATATGATCCGGGTGAAAATTCCAGCCGCAGAATATGCTGTTTTTACAACGGATCCGGTGGATTTGACAGATACCGACACCTATGATGCAAAGTTTTCCCCTGTCATAAAGGGGTTATGGAAATACATTTTTGAACAATGGTTCCCTTCCAGTGGATATGAATACGATGAGGGAAAGCTGGATTTTGAATTCTATGATGAACGCTGTCATTTCCGGCCGGACAGCACCATGGATATCTATATTCCGGTCAAAAAGAAAAAAAGCTGAAAAAACCGCCTTGTAGATTTTTATCTGCAAGGCGGTTTTTTCAGCTTTATTGAATTTCGTCCGCATGGACGGCGCAGAATTCCCGATAATCCTGGAGCATGTATTTGAGAAGGTTTGGTGTATCCAAATGATATGGGCAACGGCTCTTACAGGCACCGCAGCCAATACAGTTTTCAATCCGGTTCATTTTTTCCTGGCCCTCTTTGGAGATATGCGGACCATAAGGGGAACGGCGTAGCAACAGGGACATCCGCGCAGCAGTCGGAATTTCAATCCCGGCGGGGCAGGGGAGACAGTAACCGCATCCGCGGCAGAAATTACCGGAAAGTTCCCTGCGGTCGCGCTGGATTTCCTCCCACATTTTCTCATCCAAAACCGGAGGATTTTTCTCCAGTGCCAAAAATTCGTCAAGCTCGCTCTCCCGCTGGATTCCCCAAATGGGAATGACGTTGTCATATTGACGGAGAAAAGCAAAGGTGGTGGAGACATCGGTGATCAGTCCACCGGAAATCGCCTTCATTGCGATGACGCCGAGATCATGCTGTTTGCAGACGTCAATAATTTTCAGATCCTCCTCAGAGGAAAGGGAGCTAAGCGGGAACTGGATGGTATCATAGCAGCCGGATTGAGCGGCTTTGGTGGCAAGTTCAAAGCTATGGTTAGTCAGCCCAAGGAAACGGATATACCCCTTTTTCTTAGCCTCGCACATGGCCGCATACAGTCCGCTATCATCATTTGGATCCGAGAGCACTGAGGGATTGTGGACCTGATAGATATCAATATAATCAGTCCTCAGCATTTTCAAGCTGTTTTCCAGCTGCTCCCAAAACCCCCTTACCGTTTTGGCGTCAAATTTTGTTGCAAGGACAATGTGGTTTCTAACATCGCCCAATGCATGGCCGATCTTTTTTTCGCTGTCCGTGTAGGCATGGGCGGTATCAAAAAAGTTGATACCATTGTCATAAGCTTTGCGTAACAGGATATCGGACTCCTCCATGGGAATCCTTTGAATTGGCAGTGCTCCGAACCCACTGCGGGAAACCATCAATTCTGTGCGGCCAAGGCGAAACTTCTCCATAATATTTTCCTCCGTTTTCATTTTCTGCTTGTATTATATCATAAAATTTTTCCGGTTTAGAATACAGAGGCCCCTCTATGCTTTGGAACTTTTTTGCCAAAAGGGCGACGTTCTGTTCTGTTTTTTGCGCTTCATACCAAGCACAAACAAAATCGCAGCGCAGAGGATCCAGCACAGGCCAATAAAGATGCCGCAGTGCAGGAAAAAGTCCATGGGCAGGATCTGTATAACCGGATCGGTATTGATATCAAAAATCCAGTAGTTATTGCGGAAAAAGATCTGGTGAAAAAGGGTGAAACTCTTTTCTGCATTGATAGCAATTGCAGATAACAGGAGTAGGGGGAGAAAAACAGTAGTGACCGCCGCTGAAAAGAATACGGCGGGATGAATTTTGTTCTTTCTTTTCAGGAAAAACAAGAGCAGGACAGAGAGCCCTAGGCAGATGATGCCCAAAACATAGACGCCAGTAAATAGGGTTTTGCATTCTTGGAAGTGGAAAGCCCCCTGTTCGGAAAAGGGGAAATCTGGCAGAGTAAAAGCAGCAGAACAAAAGGGATTCAGGTATTGAAGGATGGCATGATAATTTTGCAAAAGGACTTCTTCGCTAAGCCCAGTCTGAGAAGGGATATCTAAAAAGTGGATGTCAAAACGGTAGAGGAAATCAGTCGCGTGCAGGATGGCCAATGCCACAGCGCATACCCACACTAGACAAAACACACCCAAAAGGATACCGGAAAAAATGTTTTTTTTCATATAGCATAACTCCAAAAGAAAAGGGGTTTTTAAACAATATCTCAAATCCGAAAATCCAGACGTTATGTTTAGTATAGCACAGGGGAATTTTGCGGGCAAGCCTGACAAAATCCCGGCACAGCACCTGTGCCGGGATTCGTAGTTGTGGTTATACTCGTTCCCAGATATAACGTGCAGTTTTCAGGCAGAGATCCGTTGCATGGCAGCATTCTTCCATACCTTCAAATTCAATGGAAATGTGTCCGTCATAGCCGAAATCCTTGATGGTTTTGAGGATTTTCCAGATATCCAGATCCCCATGTCCCAGGATGGCGCCGCGCAAAATCTCTCCATAAGCGGTGACAAAAAAGTCTCCGTGCCGATTGCCGGAAACGCCTTCGTTAAAGTTCGGTACCTTTTGCGGATCGCGGATATAGAAATCCTTCAAATGGATCATATCCGCATATTTGACGCATTTTGCAACAGATACGACATTTTCTTCATTGACGCAGCGGAAGTTTCCGACGTCCATGGTCATTTTGACATTTGGGCGGCCCGCCGCCTCAATCAAACGGATGATCCTGTCCGCGCCGTTGACAAACCGTCCGTGATTTTCCAGTGTAGTGTTAATCCCATACTGAGCGGCGTAATCCGCACACTCCTGGATCGCTGCAACCAGGCGCGGGAATTCCACCTCAAACTGGTGCGGGGTATTGATCCCGTGGGGATGCTGCCCGGTACAGGTATCGTGGCGCATCCTTTTCAGGCCGAGCATATGTGCAATATCGATGTACTTTTTAATCCGGGCAATTTCCGCACGGTTTTCCTCCTCCGTATCCTGAATGACACAGGCGTTGAGAGAAAAGGTGGAAAGCGGAAGTCCAATTTCCTCTGATTTTTTCTTGATTCCCATCACCAGTTCTTCGTTGATGCTACCGTCCTTTAATAAAAACTCCAGTTCAAATGGAACAAGTTCCAAATGCTCACATCCGTGTTCTTTTGCCCAGTCCATCACGTCATAGATGGTCATGGTTTTGTCCCGCAGATGCTGGACCAGGGAATAACTGCTGATACCGAGTTTCATAGGGTTCCTCCTCCAAAAATAAGATTCCCTCTTTTGCAGACAGAGGGTTCTGTTTGTCTGTGATTCTATCATACCGTTTCAGAAAACATCCGGCAATCGGCAGAAGGGGCAAGATTTTGTTGTAATTTTGTAAAAGCAGACTATGTGGCTGTACATTCTGCAAAGAAATACCATTTTATTTTAGAGAAAAGATTCCAAGTTCTAAATAGAAAGACAAAACTTTGTCTATTTTTAGAGAAGAAAAGGCCCAGGCAAAATGCCTGAGCCAAAATCCGTTAAAAACTATTTTAGATTTGCAGTATCAAAGTTGTCCAGGAATTTCTGACCTGCTTCCGCAATGGTTTTCAAAGCCTCGTCCCCGAATGGGGTATCCAGTCCGGCAGTTTCTACCAGGCCGTTGAAGGTTTTGGTACCAGCTTCTTTTACCAGGGCAAGATAGCGCTTCCACGCATCGGAACGGTCTTTCTGGATCAGTGCCCAGAACTGGAGCGCGACGGTCTGTGCCAGGCAGTAGTCGATGTAGTAGAACGGGCGTTCATAGATATGCATCTTCGCCTGCCAGCCCTTGCCGCCCTCATAGAAAGGAGTACCTTCCAGTTTCAGCCAGGGACGGAAATCGCTTTCCAACTTTGCCCAGACTTCATGGCGCTGGGCAGGGGTATATTCCGGATGCTCGTAAATGATGTGCTGGAAATAGTCTACGATGGTGCCATACGGAATAAAGAACAAGGCGCTTGCAAGATGGCTGTATTTAAATTTTTCCGCGTCGTCTCCAAAGAAATAGTGCGACCACTGCTCTGCGAAAAATTCCATGGACATGGAGTGGATTTCGCAGGATTCCAACGTTGGGTTCTGGTTTTCCAGCGGGAGGATGTTGCGGGCCGTATACCCGGCAAAGGCATGCCCTGCCTCATGGGTAACAACCTCAACGTCCCCCGCCGTACCGTTGAAGTTTGCAAAGATAAACGGCGTCTTGTAAACTGGGAAGGAGGTGCAGTACCCACCGCCGGATTTGCCTTTGCGGCTGAGTACGTCGAGCATCTCGTTGTCGTACATCCAATCGATGAACTCCGCGGTTTCCGGGGAGAGTTCATGGTACATTTTTTTGGCGTTTGCCAGGATTTCGTCCGGAGTACCCACCGGGGTGGCGTTGCCGGAACGGAACATCAGGCTGTCGTCTGCAAAGCTCATCGGGTACTCGGCGCCAATGCGTTTTGCCTGCTCTTTTTTCAATTCGACACAAATTGGAACAATGTATTTGAGCACTGCCTGGCGGAATTTCTCCACGTCCTCCTTGGTATAGCAGTTGCGCATCATCTGGTAATACCCCAGCTGGATATAATTGTCGTAACCCATTTTCTTTGCCATGGTGTCGCGCAAATGCACCAGCTTGTCATAGATTTCGTCAAGAGTCGCGCTGTTTTGTTCAAACCAGTTGCCCTCGGCTTCCCATGCTGCTTTGCGGACAGAATCGTCTGCGGACTGTTTGTAGGGAGTGAGCTGGGAAAGGGTCAGCAGTTTGCCATCAAACGGGATCTGCGCGCTTGCGATCAGTTTATCGTACTGCATGACAAGCTCGTTTTCCTCCTGCATCTCCTTGGCGATGACGGGGCTAAACGCTTTGAGCTCAATTTCCGCATTCTCAAAATACAGGGAGCCGTACTCCTGCTCAAATTCCCTGCGGAAAGGAGAATCCAACATGGCAAGGGTAAAATTCTGGGACAGTTCCGCAATAACAGGATCGGCGTTGTTCCAGTAAATGCGTTCCTGCTCATAAAATTCATCTGCGGTGTTGATGTTGTTGCGTGTATTGGCAACGCTGGACGCGGTATGGACGCGGCCAATGAATTCCTGCCAGTGCAGGAATGCCTGTTTTGCCTCCTCATAAGTTTTGGCATTTTTCAGATCGGCGGTAATTGCCCCAGCCTTCTTTTTCATGACATCCAGGTTGATGCGCTGATAGGGGATATCGCGAAATTTCATGGTACTCAGTCCTTTCAGATTTTTTTATACGGTCAAAAAGGCAGACGGCAAAATGCACCGCCTGCCTTTTTGTTATGCATAATTAGACGTTCTCCCAAATCACCCTTGCGGTGTGGAGACCGGTCTCGGTTGCAAAGCAGCACTCTTCCATGCCCTCGAATTCCAGGGAGATGTCGCTGTCATAGCCATAATCTTTGACGGTTTTGAGAATCTTCCAGATGTCAAGGTCGCCCTGTCCGAGAATCGAACCACGGATAACGGAACCACCGACTGTCTCAAACCAGTTGCCGCCGCCACAGCCAAAACGCGGACCCGTAGCAGGCATTCTCTCTTTGTCACGGATGTAGAAGTCCTTCAGATGGATGGTGTCTGCATACGGCAGGCACTTCTGGACGGCGATTTCGCTGATGTCATCGACACAGCGGAAGTTGCCGACGTCCATTGTCATCTTGACATTGGAGCGTCCGATACCTTCGATGAGGCGGATAACTCTGTCAGCACCGTTGACAAAGAAGCCATGGTTTTCGAGGGAAGTGCTCATGCCATACTGAGCGGCATAGTCCGCGCACTCTCTGCCGGCTTTGACGAGGAGAGGGAAGACCTCCTCATAGTCATGAGGGGTGCTCTGCTCGAAAGGACGGCGGAAGGAAGCGCTGTCGTGTCTCATTTTCTTGAGGCCAAGCATATGAGCGATATCGATGAACTTTTTAATTCTGGCGATTTCAGCCTGGCGTTCTTCCTCAGTTTCCTTGAGGACGTCAGCGTTGAGGGAGAAGATGGAGAGTGGAAGGTCGATTTCCTGCGCATGATTACGGATTCCTTCGACAAGTTCCACATTGATGCTGCCGTCTTCCAGCAGGAAGTCCAGATAAAAGGGAACAAGTTCCATATGCTCACAGTCATGTGCTTTTGCCCAGTCCATGACGTCGTAAATGGTCATTTTTCCATCTCTCATATTTGCGGAGAGACAGTAACTACTGATACCTAATCTCATGGGTATTACCTCCAATTTATGTCGGGATCTGTTTGCAAAGATTCACTTGCAAAGTAATCAGACAATGTGATTACAGTCCCATTATACCGTTATTCGTTTTTCTTTACAACTGAATGGGATAGAGAAAATGGGGCGCAATGTTTGGTGAAAGGGGCAAAAGTAGGGCATATCTGATACAAAACCCTGGAAAGCCCCCTCTCTGAAAGAGGAAAAATATATGTTTTTTTGGTAAAAAATGATAAGATAAAATCTGGAAATAAATCAGAGGAGGATTCCAATGAAAACGGTGCTCAGGAAATTGGTACGGGATAGGATCCCACTGCTGATTTAAGACAGTGGTAATGAGAGCGTAACCCGAATTCTGGACGACACAGAGTATCTACAGGAACTAAAAAAGAAACTGTCTGAAGAAGCGGCTGAGGTAAGCGCAACGACGGACAGAGCAAAATTGATGGAAGAACTCGCGGACGTCCTGGAAGTGGCCGAGGCAATCCGAAAACAGGCCGGGATTTCAGACAGGGAGTTGCAAATCTGCCGGAACACCAAGGCGGAGAAAAACGGCCGGTTTGAAAAGAAAATTTTTCTGGAATGTATCATCGAAAACAAAAACAGTTGACAGAAATTTTACGGAAGGAAACTCAAACAAATATCTCCGGAAAACACTGAGCGCAGGCGGAATCTTCCACCTGCGCTTTTTCGATCTGAGGCTGTTGTTTACATCGCCTTTGCTGCATGAAATTCGGGTTTGGTATCCAAACAATGATTATTCGGAGATTTCGGGTTGTACTCCTCGTTTCTGATTAGTTCTTCATAGTATCGGTTGAGAAGCTGGATTGTATTGAGAATATCCTCTCTAGTTGTATCCGGATGAATCGTACACATACGGAGTACCTTTTTTCCCTCTAATTCTGTAGTAAAGACACCGGCAAATCCACTGTCAATAATTTTCTGTGAGATCTTCTTGTTTAACTCATTCTTTTGTGCCTCGCTCAGGTGGGAGGGATTATAGCGGAAGTTGATGACCGCCATCTGTGCAGGGGATACAATTTCAATCAGGCTGTTTTTTTGAATTTCCGCTTCCGCCCACTTTGCACACTGGATCCCGTGGGTAATGGCATCGCTAATGGCGTCGCTGCCCATGACCTGGAGGGTAAACCAAAGTTTCACACCTCTTGCGGGCCGGGTCAGTTCAATGCTTGTGTCCCATGGATTGACAAAATTGTTTTCATCTTCCAAGTCCTTTAAATATTCGGGATGTACATGGAAACTGTTTACCATATTTGTCCGGTCCTTCATCAAAATGATCCCGCATCCATAGGTCTGGAATAACCACTTGTGTGCATCCCAGCTTAAACTGTCTGCAAGTTCAATGCCCTGAAGTTCCTTTTTATATTCATGCGATAACAACATGGACGCACCAAAAGCCCCATCGACATGCATCCACAAGTTGTGTTGTTTACAAATAGCATGGATTTCCGCAAAAGGATCGATGCTTCCGGTATTAGTCGTCCCTGCACTGGCAATCACCAGGAAAGGGGCTAATCCCTTTGCCCTGTCTTCCTTGATTGCTTTTCTTAACTGGTCAATATCCATCCGGAACTGGCCGTCCGTCGGGATTTTTCGGATTCTGTGGTTGCTAATGCCAATAATCCGTAACCCTTTTGCAACAGAACTATGCGTCTGCTCAGAAACATAGGCTACCCCCTGCGGCCATAACTCCTCGGGCAGCATTTTATCTCTGGCAACGGTCACAGCGGTGAGATTAGCCATGGAACCCCCCGATACGAAAGTTCCGCCTGCTGTATTGGGAAAACCGGCCTGCTGGCATAACCATTGTATCAATTCCTGTTCTACACAGTATTCACCGGGATAATTGGCCCAGCTGCCTGCATGGCGGTTGTAGGCGTTGGTCATGATATCGCCAAACCAGGAAAGCGGGGATGCCGGTCCGGGAATAAAACCCATATACCTTGGATGGGCAGAATTATGCCCATAGGCATAAATATCTTCCGTCATTTCCCGAACCACAAGATCCAGCGGCCTTCCTTTCTGGGGGATACCCATTTTTTGAAGCTGCGCAATTTTCGTATCGTCTATTTCATGGACAACCTTTTCATCTGAAAGATGGGAGTGGGAAGAGAGAAATTCTTTTATAAATGTCTGCACAGTCTTTTCGAAATTTTTAGAAAAATCCATGTTAACACCTCGTTTCAAAACTAGAAGTTGCCATTGACTTCTTACTGAACGTATAGTAACATACAACTATTGATAAGTAAAATTAATAGTTTTAATATAACTATTAAAAATAATAATAGGTGATGGGATGGAATTTCGGAATTTAGTAACATTTTTAAAAGTGGCAGAATTAAAAAACTTTTCTAAAGCGGCGGAAAAACTCGGCTATTCCCAATCAAATGTTTCTCTACAAATTCAGCAGTTGGAAAGGGAATTGGGGATCTCTCTTTTTGAAAGGACCGGAAAGGCAGTACATATTACGAAACAGGGTCAGGAATTTGTGTTTTATGCCAACGAAATCCTCCGAGTGGCCAATAAAGCCATTTCTTCTGTAAAGTCGCAGGATATCCAATATGAAAAGGAACTTTCCGGAACACTGCGAATTGGAAGCATTGAATCCATCTCCACTGCTATCCTCCCGGATTTACTGTCCGAGTTCCATTCTCTTTATCCCAAAATCAAAATTATGGTTTCCACGGCGGCAAAAGATCAATTGATTGAAAAGATATACAACAACAGTATTGATCTGTTTTTTACCTTGGAAAATAAAATTCATGTCCCAAGTTTGAAACGGGAAATGCTGAAAAAAGAACAAATCGTGTTTGTCTCTTCGGCAAAAGCGCAAGCTTTCCAACAGAGTTCCCTTGCCTTGACAGACATTATCGACACCCCCTTTGTCTTGACGGAACGTGGCGAGAGCTATCGCTATGAACTGGATAGGCTGTTAGCGGAATATGATAAAGATATCTCTCCCATTATTGAAATAGGCAACACGGAAACCATTGTCCATTTAGTGGAAAATGGAATTGGCTGTTCTTTTCTACCGCTTTTTTGTGTACAGAAGGCTATTGCCAAAGGAACGATTTGTCAGTTAAAAATCGGGATGCCGGAAATTTCCATGTATCATCAACTGTTTTATCACAAAAATAAATGGATGAATCCCCAAATGCAGGCTTTCCTTTCTGTAGCAAGGGAATGCTTTCATCAGATGGATCCAGACTTAGAAGTATCCCCTGCTTAAGAGCGCGGTATGTAACCACAAATTGCAAAAAAAGCAGGCTTGTTACAAGCCTGCTTTTTATCGTTTAAAAATAGAATTAGACTTTGTCCCAGATCACTCTGGCAGTATGGAGACCGGTCTCGGTTGCAAACTCGCATTCCTCCATGCCCTCGAATTCCAGGGAGATGTCGCTGTCATAGCCATAATCTTTGACGGTTTTGAGAATCTTCCAGATGTCAAGGTCGCCCTGTCCGAGAATGGAACCACGGATAACGGAACCACCGACTGTCTCAAACCAGTTGCCGCCGCCACAGCCAAAACGCGGACCCGTAGCAGGCATTCTCTCTTTGTCGCGGATGTAGAAATCCTTGAGATGGATGGTATCCGCATAGGGGAGGCATTTCTGGACGGCAATCTCGCTGATGTCGTCGACGCAGCGGAAGTTGCCGACGTCCATGGTCATTCTGACGTTCGGACGGTTGATGCCTTCAATAAGACGGATCACCCTGTCGGCGCCGTTGACAAAGAAGCCGTGGTTTTCGAGGGAAGTGCTCATGCCGTACTGAGCGGCATAGTCGGCGCACTCTCTGCCGGCTTTGACAAGGAGCGGGAAGACTTCCTCATAGTCGTGAGGGGTGCTCTGCTCGAAGGGGCGGCGGAAGGAAGCGCTGTCGTGCCGCATTTTCTTGAGGCCGAGCATATGCGCGATGTCAATAAATTTCTTAATGCGTGCGATTTCCGCCTGGCGTTCTTCTTCCGTCTCTTTGAGGACGTCTGCGTTGAGGGAGAAGATGGAGAGGGGCAGGCCGATTTTTTCCGCATGGCTGCGGATGCCTTCGACAAGTTCCACGTTGATGCTGCCGTCTTCCAGTTCAAAGTTCAGGCAGAAGGGGACAAGCTCCATATGCTCGCAGTCATGGGCTTTTGCCCAGTCCATGACGTCGTAAATGGTCATTTTGCCCTTTTCCATGTTGTCAACCAGGCAATAGCTGCTGATACCTAATCTCATGGGAATTACCTCCGTTGCTTTTAAAAGTCCTGTACAAAATACAGGATAACCTTATATAGATTACATCCTTATTATATAGGAAAAGTGATTTTTTTACAAGTCTGAATGTGTAAAATCAACAAAATAATGAGAAGAAAAGATTTTACTTTCATTTTTTTAATTTTAAACCCGCTGTCAGCACTTCCTGAAAAGAGTTATATGGGGGTATAACAGATGGAATTTAAAATGAACAGAATAAAATAAAAAATAACTCATAAATAAAAATATATACTATATATAATATGGACAGTAAAAATCCGTAATTTAGGGAACAGGATTTCAGATTGGTTTGGGACAAAGCAGCCTTTAAACAGAAAGCCACGAAAATAGAAAAGTAAATTTCCATATATAAATATTGCACAATAAATACGGTTTTAATTTATCAATATCACGTTTTGATATGTTCAATATAAATATTTTATTAAGTATTTATATGGTTGATTTGAATAATAAATGGTTCAAGAGAGCGAAATACACAAAAAAAACTTGAACAATCTATGTCAAATTTGTTGACAAACGAGAGATTATATTTTATTATAATAGCAGTGGTTAGACGAGTTACATATTTGGTGATTTTTCACACATGTTTCTTTTGGCTTCCTGTATAGGTACAAAGTAAGGAAAAAGAAAAAGACAAAATGGTATGGGATAACGTTCAAAAAGAGCTTGTTTTGTACGTTTTCTTTTTTGAACAGCGTATTTATGAGGGGGTCAAAGAAGCAAGCGTTGAAGAAAATCAGAGATGTGAAACGCATGACTCCACACATTGAACTATGGGTAAGGTGGTTATTACCCATGGAAATCACGATTTAGGAGGTTATTAACAAATGAAGAAAAAGGTTTTAGCCCTTCTTCTCGCAGCTATGATGTCTCTTTCACTCGTAGCTTGCGGCGGTGGCGGAAACAGCTCTTCTTCAGCAGCTCCTGTTAGCACCATTCAGAGCGACAGCGAGATCTCTGGAGAAGTCAGCATCCAGTTGATCGAGTATTCTACCGAGCCTCAGTTGCTCACAGCAACCCAGAGAGAGATCGAAGGATACAGAGCTTTCTTTGAAAGAGAATTTGGCGCAAAGTATCCGAACGTAAAATGGACGATGGAAGAAATTCCATGGGATAACTCCCAGCAGAAGGGTCAGGTTTCCCTGTCCACCGGCGAGGTAGATCTTGCAAATACCGGCGCATATGCTTCCCAGTATTGGTATGGCGGTATCCTGAGACAAATCGATGACCTGCTCGCAGCAGATACCAGCTTCAAACCGGAAGAACTCTATGCAGAAGGTCTTTGGAACAACTCCTTCTCCATTCAGAGCTATGAGAAAGACGCTCGTTTCGGTCTCCCGGTAGTTATGGGTACCATGTACACTGTCTATGACAGCCAGATCTTTGAAGATTTCGGCGCTAAGCCTCTCCCTGAGAAGCCGACCCCGGAAGATATCATCGAGGCTGCTAAGACCTGCACAGGTATCAACCCGAGAACTGGCCAACAGAACTATGGCCTGCACTTCTTGGCAAACAGATCTACTGACGTTTTCGCATTCGTTGCTTTGACCTACTATACCGGCGCTACCGGCGGTGAAGGCTCTATCGGCAAACCGGGCGAAATCAAATGGGATCTGAACAACGACAAGATGAAGAAAGCATTTGAGTATATCGGTGAGTATGTTAAATACACCAACCCTGGCTTCCTCCAGAATACTGGTACTGAGAACTTCGGTAAAGTCATCGACCTGGAAGAAGGCGTTGAGAACAATATCGCTATCGTACTTGACAGCGCAAACTCTGGCATGTGGGCTCGTTACCTCAGAGACGGTCAGACCGACACTAGCGAGCTTGACAGATTCAAATGTGTCTACAATGTAGGCCCGAACGGCATCGGCTGGGTTGCTGTTGACCCGATCGTCATGTCCGCAAAGGTGAAAGATGAAAACATTCAGGCTGCATGGGCTGCTATGAAATTCCTCACTGGCGAGGAAACCCAGGTCTATCAGTATCAGACCGTTATGAACGCCCCGACCCTGAAAGATACTTCTTTCATTGAGGAAAACAATGATGGTATGAAGATTGCAATGGATATTGCAAACAACTGCCAGTACACCTTGATTGACGAGGCAAACCCGTTCTTTGTTTCTGATATCGTACCGCAGGTTCAGAGCTATATGTCCGCTGTAATTGAAGGACAGAACCCGGATATTGATTCTATCCTGGCTGACCTCCAGTCCAAGGCGGAAAGCTGGTCTGCAACTCAGGCTCAGGCTTCTAAATAAGTCTGTAACGTCTAGCTTATCCACTCTGCTGTCCCGTCAGGGACAGCAGAGTGCTAATAAGTATAAACCTTTTAACTGGGTAAGAAGGTTTATATTTATTACAATTTAATTATTGTCTGAGAAATATAACGAGGAGGAATGTATATGCAATCGACTGCACAAGTGAAAACTCAGAAAAAATTCCTCGGAATGAAATCAAGAGACTGGATCGGATATCTGTTTTGTCTTCCCCTTTTGATCGGATTGATTTTCTTTTATTACTATCCGATGATTCAGGCTTTTCTGATGAGTTTTCAGTTGACCGACGGTATGGGTACTTATACCTGGATTGGTATTCAGAACTATACCAGGCTTTTTAAAGATGCTACTTATTGGAGCGCCGTTTGGAATACCATTTACATGGCAATTTTTGCCGTTATTCTGAACGTTGCTGTTCCGTTTATCTTCGCTTCCCTGATCAACAACGTGGCTTGGGGTAAGAACTTCTTTAAGAGCCTCTTCTTTGTCCCGAACGTTGTTTCCGTCGTTGCAACTTCCATGTTGTTTAAGTTCGTCTTTTATCCGACCAACCAAGGTATCGTAAATGGATTCCTTGCAAACTTTGGTATTGAGCCGCTGCGTTGGTTCTCTGATCCGGCAATGACCCGTTTCACTGTGTGTTTGATGGGCCTGTGGTCTGGTCTTGGTTATAATATCATTATCTTCCTGGCTGCTTTGCAGAACGTTTCCCGCGAGCTGTATGAAGCGGCTGACGTTGACGGTGTTGGCCCGTTCAAAAAATGGTGGTACATCACTGTCCCGTCTGTTAAACCGATTATTGTTTTCCTGTTCATGATGCAGTGTATCGGTAGTATGAAACGTTTTACCGACGTTTTCGTTCTCGGCGGTACTTCCGGTAACCCGGGCGGTAAACTCATCACGGCAGTGCTCTTTATTTACAAGAACGCATTCTTGGGTTCTCAGATGGGTTACGGATGCGCTGCTGCATTTGTCTTGTTTGCGATTATTCTTGCGTTGACAATCTTCAATAATGTGGTTGTCAACAGACGAAATGACGAATAGGAAGGGGGAAAATACTATGGCAGAGAAAGAAAAATCCTATTCCAGGTCTCAAATGATCGGAAAGATCGTTTTGTTTGCTGTACTTTGTTTATTTGCTATTATTCTGTTCATCCCGTTGTACTGGATGGTTCAGTCAAGCTTCGATGCTGCTTGCATTGTCGATGCCCCGTTCCCGCCGAGATGGTTCCCGAAAGAACCTTCTCTGGAGCCATATCGTCTGATGTTCACTCAGCTCCCGATGTTGAGCTATATTAAAAACACCTTTATTGTTGCAATTGGTGTCATCCTGGTTTCCGGAACCTCTTCTATGCTTGCGGCTTACGCGCTGTCTAAAATTAAATTTAAAGGGCACAGTGTTGTCCTCATGATGACCATGAGCGTTCTGATGATCCCGTTCGAACTCATCATGATCCCGCTGTACAGCTTCTTTAGCCAGGTAGGCCTGTCCAACTCTTACTGGTGCATGTGGTTGCCCGGCCTTGTCTATACCTTCGGTACTTTCTTCGGAAAACAGTATCTCGATGGTATCCCAGATGCTCTTCGTGAAGCTGCTATGATTGACGGTGCTGGTGAAATTAGAACCTTTGTCCAGATTTATGTTCCGCTGATGGGCTCTATCATTGCAACAATTGTTGTCCTGCTCTTCTTGGGTGCATGGAATGACTTGATGTGGCCAATGATTGCTCTTTCCAGCAGGGCAAAATGGACGATCCAGATCGGGTTGTCAACGTTTACGACTGAAAAGGGTGCAACGCCTGCTCCTGCATTGCGAATGGCGGGTGCCTGTGTCAGCTTGATTCCGGTCTTGATTTTGTATTTGTTCCTCCAGCGCTTTATTGTTGAGAGTATTGCACTTTCTGGTATTAAGCAGTAACAAAAGGATCATCCTAAGGCAGACAGCTTTGCTGTCTGCCTTTCTTTTTTAGATAAATTGATTTTGGTTTGGGAGTATGATAAAATAGATGAACAAATAAGGGGGGTGAATCCATGTTGTATAAATGGCTGAAGGCCTTGTTTAGTCGAGTTGTAATTATTACCGCATTGATTTTGGTACAAGTTGGGCTTCTGGTCTTCGCAGTGTGGAAGCTGTCCGATTATTTTGTGTATTGGTATATTTCCTGTGTTCTGTTAAGCCTAGCGGTTGTCATTTGGTTGATGAGCAAAAACGACAATCCCTCCTATAAATTGGCATGGACAATCCTGATTTTAGTACTTCCGATTTTTGGCGGTTTATTTTATTTGATATTTGGGATTAAACGTCTGCCCCTTAATTTCAAAAAGAGTATGAAACGGGTGACTGAAGATCAGAACAGATTGCTCCAACAGAATATGAATGTATACCAGGAAATATCCGGAGATAAGGGGATCAAAAAACAAGTACACTATTTTCATCAATTTGCAGGTTTTCCAATTTATAAAAACACTACAACAGAGTATCTTACACCCGGCGAAATGAAGTTTGAGCGGATGGTGGAGGAATTAAAAAAGGCCAAACACTATATCTTCATGGAATATTTTATTATTGAAGAAGGAACCATGTGGGATACTGTTTTGGATATTCTCAGGAAAAAAGTTCAAGAAGGCGTTGAAGTCCGGGTCATGTATGATGACATCGGTTGTATTAATACCCTTCCAAACCGCTATGATGCAAAGTTGCGGAAAATGGGAATCCAATGCTGTGTTTTTAACCCCTTTCATGCGAAACTTAATGCCGTATTTAATAACCGGGATCATCGTAAGATTTTGGTGATCGATGGATATATCGCCTTTACAGGTGGTATTAACCTGGCAGATGAGTATATCAATGCCTATCCAAAGCATGGACATTGGAAAGACGCGTCAATTATGGTAAAAGGGGATGCTGTGTGGAGTTTTACCATAATGTTTTTAACAGCATGGAACCTTACAACAGGGGAAACTTGTGATTATGAAGAATACCGTTCCCATAAATACCATCCAGAGGACTTTGAAAGCGATGGGTATGTGATTCCCTATGCGGATAGTCCGTTTGATGGGGAGCATGTTGGGGAATATGTCTATATGAATATTATTAACAATGCGACAGATTATGTGTATATCAATACCCCCTACCTGATTGTAGATCATGAATTTCTCACAGGATTAAGTCTTGCTGCAAAGAATGGCGTAGATGTACGAATTGTTACTCCGCATATACCGGATAAATGGTATGTGCATTTGCTAACGCAATCGTTTTACCCGCCTTTGGTTCGTGCGGGCGTCAAAATTTATGAATACACGCCGGGATTTATCCACTCAAAAACCTTTGTATCAGATGACCATACGGCAACTGTTGGGACAATTAATCTGGATTTCCGTAGTCTGTATCTGCATTTTGAATGTGGTACCTGGCTGTATCAGACAAAGACGGTAGCTGCGGTAAAAGAGGATTTTTTAAAAACACTTGAGCGCTGTCAGGAAATCACTTTAGAAGACTGTAAAAACGTGAAATGGTACAAGCGGTGTCTACGAGGACTGCTGCGGGTATTTGCACCCTTAATGTAATTGAAAGCACGGGGAGTGACAGGGATGGATTACACACTGAAAAAAGAAATAGAGGAATTCTTGGATTCCCAGCAGGAAAATACAGTGGAAATGGCAGTTACACTGGCAAAGATTCCTTCGCCAAGTTTGCATGAAGAACGAAAAGCGGAGTTTGTCTGTGAAACTCTCCATCAGATGGGATATGAAAAGGCTTATATTGACTCCTCTAATAGTGTTGTATGCCCGCTCAAGGATGATCAGACGAAAAAAGCCACAGTCTTTTGCGCGCATATTGACACGGTGTTCCCAGACACAGAGGAACTTCCCATAAAAAGAGAAGCGGGGAAAATATATGCCCCTGGGATTGGTGACAACAGCGCAAATGTTGCCGCCCTGTTAACGATGGCGCGAATGCTCCAGGTTTTCCACCTGCAAGCAAAAAAGCCTATACTTTTTGCATTTACTTCTGGAGAAGAAGGCTTAGGAAATCTGAAGGGAATTAGGAGTGTTCTTTCCAATTTGGAAGGACGGATTGACGAAGTTGTGGCAGTGGACGGTGGATATCTGCAAGTGGTCAATCACGCAGTGGGCAGTAACCGTTATCGGGTGACAGTAAAGACCGAGGGTGGACATTCCTATGGCAATTTTGGTAACAGGAATGCAATAGCTTGTCTCAGCCAGCTGATCGGAAAATTATATGAAATGAAAGTGCCTTCCCAGGCAAAATCCACTTATAATGTGGGAACAATACAGGGAGGGACATCCGTCAATGCGATTGCACAGGAGTGCAGTATGTTGTTTGAAATGCGTTCCGAAAAAAAGGAATGCCTGGATAAGATGGTGGAATATTTTGAACAATGTGTTCATGAGGTACGGGAAATCGGTGTCCAGGTGGATATTGAGATGATTGGACAGCGTCCTTGTGCCCAGCTTTCTGGCAAAAATCATCTGGAGGATAAGGTTATGTCCGCTGCTAAAACCCAGGAGATTATACCGGAGTTTTATGCATCCAGTACGGATGCTAATCTTCCGCTCAGCCAGAATATCCCAGCCATTTGTTTTGGCACCTATCTAGGTGGAGGTGCGCATACCCGATGTGAATTTCTTCAGCCTGAGAGCATGCGCATAGGTATGAAAATTCTTGCAAGCTTTCTCTGTACTTACTTTGACACAGGTGAGATTGCCGGTGGAGAAAACGCCCCTTTACAGGTAGAACATCATGCGGTGATGATCGGCTGCATCAACAAAGCAATCATGCAAGTGGCGCCAAACAATGCAGAATACCTCATTGAACAGTGTATGAAGCAGTATGGCCTAAAACGTGGGGGCAATATGGCCAGACAGGCCCTAAAATCTGGATTTAATTTGGATATTCACAGCTATAATGCGTATCGGCAATGGGATTGTGAGCCGGGTGCCAGTGTTAGCAGCATTGTATCGGAACAGCCGGACTACCATGTACGTGTTACCCGGTGTCCTTGGCAGGAAGCATGGCAGCGATATGGCTTAACAGAGTTTGGAAACTATTATTGTGATTATATTGACAAGGCACTCACTCAGGGTTTCGGAGGAGGGCTGGAACTCAGAGTTGGAAAGACGTTGTCCCACGGGGATAGTTTCTGTGATTTTATCTGGCTGGATGCCGGTTATGATGCAAAGACACAACAGGCAGTGTCCCATCGGGTTCATGGGGCTGGTATTATGGGGTGGAAAGAGATGACGGAAGATCTCTGTACTACCTGTACATCCGTCCTTACGGAACATGTGCCCCAGCTTGCACCGATTATCCTGCGTAAGGCGTTGCTCAATTTTTCTGAAATATACGGGGAAGAATTGGCGTCGACTTTTGAAAGCTGTTTGCAGGAAAGCTGAAAATATATTATTGACTGAACAGCAAAGTAATCTGCTATTATTTTTTAAATTCCGGGTTTTACATAAGGGTGCGGAAGTGCAATACTATGAGAGTATGAACTATCCGACAGAAATTTGACATTCTCGGGATATCCAGGAGAGCGGGTGCTTTGTATTCAGATAAATTTAACGCATCGCATCCATTGGGGATGGAGCGATAGCAAGGAGGTAATTACCCCATGAACAATCAGACGAACAGTATGTCACGCATCAGGACATTAACGCAGCTTGCGATTTTGTCCGCCATTATTGCCGTTTTGGCATTTACACCGCTTGGCTCGATTCCACTTGGCGGGCCAATTGTCGCGACCATTGTACAGTTCCCGGTGGTTGTCGGAGCTATTTTGATGGGACCAAAAGCTGGGGGTCTGTTGGGAGGAGTTTTCGGGCTGTGCAGTATGCTCTGGTTTACCATCTATGGTACCCCTACGGCCTTTGTATTTAGCCCTTTCTACAGTTCCCAGATTGCGGATGGGGCAATGCAGACAGTCATATATGCGGTTGGCGCCATTGTCACCTGTTTTGTGCCGCGCATTTTGATTGGAGTGATCTCCGCCTATGTGTACCGGGCAGTGTCCAAAAAAGATAAACACCAGTACTTTGCCTGTGGGCTTGCCGGTGTGGTCGGAGCAATGGTCAATACAATTCTAGTAATGGGATGTATCCTGTTGTTTTTTATGCAGCCATATGCGAATGCAAATGGGGTGCTTCCCACAGCTCTTTGGGGAATCATTGGGACGACCATCGCAGTCAACGGTGTGCTGGAGGCGATTGTCACCGGTATCTTAGTGGTAGCCATTGCAAAACCCCTGCTGGTTATTACAAAGAAGAGAAGAGTGTAAATAGAAAGTCGAATAAGAATCACGGCGGACAGAAATTTCTGTCCGCCGTTTTGTATTGAGAGACTCCTTCCAAAATGGAGATCGGGTCTAAAATGTGATAAAATAATACTGATTGGCAAAAATAGGAGAGTTGGAGGGATCTTATGGCTGATTTATTGTTCCAAACAGAGGATTTTGTCTTTTCCTATCGAGTGGCCGGTATTTGCATTCATGATGGCATGGTACTCCTGCAAAAGCCCACGAATGATGAGGGGTTCGCGTTTCCGGGTGGACATGTCGCATTTGGAGAGACTCATGAGCAGACATTAATCCGTGAATGTAAGGAAGAAATTGGAGCGGATATTTCGGTTGGCGCATTGAAATGGATCGGCGAAATTTTCTTCCCATGGGGGGAAAAACCATGCCAGCAAATTTGTCTGTATTATCTAATCAAAATTGAGGATCGTCACACTCCCCAAAAAGGCGTGTTTATGGCACAGGAACACCTGGAAGGTCAGGATTTTGCAATTGAATTCCACTGGGTTCCCATTTCCAAAATTGGGGAGATTCAGATATACCCTCAGAATACTCCTGCGCTGCTGAAAATCTTCCTTATGGGGTACAGCATTTTATCTATCGGGAATAAGGCAGAAGGGCTTCAAGGTTTTTTCTACCATATGAAATTCTGGTTTTCCGTTGCTGTCTTGCCATATTTTCCACCGCATTTCCGTTTTGCTTTAGGAAAAATTTTTCCCCCTTGAATCAGTTTATTCGCGCTATACGATAAATTTAGTTTGTCAAATCTGGCCAGGAATAGGAGCGTCCTGTTTCGCGGAAAATAGTAACGGTTCTTTTTCCATTTTGGAATACAAAAGCTATATGACAGGAGAAGAACCATGCTGGGGAGGACGCTTGGATTCCCAGTAAGCGTTGGAAAGGGCACCGAATTGTTCCATACTCAGCTGCTCTGCCCGGGCATTTAAGGGGATTTCAGCAGCTTCCAGAAGCTCGACTGCTGCCTGTTTTGAAATAGATAGTCCCGAGGTCAGGGAATTGGAAAGGGTTTTTCTTCTTTGAGAAAAGGCAGCCTTTACCACTTGAAAAAAGGAACCTTCATCGGGAATATCAATAGGAGGATGGGAGAGCAAATCCAGCCGTATGACAGTGGAATCCACATCCGGCGCCGGCAAAAAAGAACCGCGCGAAACTGGAAAGAGCACTTTTGGTTCACTGTAATATCGTACAGCGAGACTCACTGCCCCAACTGCCCTGGTACCGGGGAGAGCAGTAATCCTCTGTGCAGCTTCCTTTTGTACCATGACTGTGATGGAACGGATAGGGAGGTGCTGCTCCAAAAGCGACATGAGTATGGGTGAGGTAATATAATACGGCAGATTCGCGCAGACAATCACATCCAACCCATGGAACTGTTCGGTAATAACTTTGTGCAGATCAACTTTCAAAACGTCTTCATTGATCACTGTGATGTTCCGGTAATCGGACAGGGTTTCCTCCAGGACAGGCAATAGTCGCTTGTCCAGTTCGATTGCTACGACTTTATCCGCACGTGTCGCGAGTTCTGCGGTTAAAACCCCGACCCCAGTGCCAATTTCAATTGCTCCGACGCCGGGGGCGGCGCCTGCCATTTCTGCCATTTTTGGGCAGACCGAGGGATTAATGATAAAGTTTTGCCCAAGGGCTTTGGAAAAATGGAACCCATGGCGGGCCATAATTTCCCGGATGACGGCGGGGTTGGAAAGATTTATCATAAAATTCTCCTTTATTTTTTGTAAATCCAACGTAAAAATGCACTAAAAAAGTATAATTAAACTTCGGTTCCTGTACAAATATCCAATAATGCGATTATACCACAAAAACAGGTGAAAAAATACAAAAAAACAGTTGCGAAAATGTCAAAAAAACAATATGATAGTGATAGACAAAGGAACAGAGAAAATCTGTATTTTGTTAAAATATCATCAAACAATTGCCTGGGATACTATATCTCGTGGGAAAGGGCGCGAATCCATGAGCAGAAGGGACAAGTTAAATTATTACCTGGATATTGCCGAAGCGGTCATTGACAGGGGAACCTGTATCCGCCGCAACTTTGGTGCTATCATTGTAAAAAATGACCAGATTATCTCCACTGGGTATGTTGGGGCGCCTCGTGGCAGAAAAAATTGCTGTGATCTCGGCTACTGCACCAGGGAGCAACTTAATATCCCCCGTGGGGAAAGATATGAACTCTGCCGTTCTGTCCATGCGGAGCAAAATGCAATCATTGCGGCTTCCCGCAGTGATATGATTGGCAGCACGCTGTTTTTGGTAGGGCGCGATTATAAAACCAAGGAGATTGTCCCGGGAGCCAATCCCTGCGCACTGTGCAAGAGAATGATTATCAATGCTGGAATTTCCCAGGTAGTCGTGCGCGATACGCATGAGGAATACCGTATTATTGATGTACAGTCCTGGATTGACCATGACGACTCCCTTACCGGGCAAAGAGGATATTGACGTAACAGGTGTACCCATTTCACAGGATTTTGTGAAATGGGTACTCGCAGCTAAAGCAAGTTCAGGAAAATTTTGCGTTTTTACGCAGTTTTCATACAATTTATTATTTCAGGGAGGAAAAGAAATGGATTTCAAACACGGTCAGTATGACAACGAAATCAATGTCAGAGACTTCATTGTCGACAACTATACCCCCTATGATGGGGATGACTCCTTTTTGGAGGGACCGACCGACCGCACACGGGAACTGTGGAAGGAAGTCCGTACACTGATGGACGAGGAACACGCAAAAGGCGGTGTACTCGATATTGACAACCATACAATTTCTACCATTACTGCCCATAAACCGGGATATATTGACAAAGAGAAGGAAACAATCGTTGGCCTTCAGACGGACGCCCCGCTGAAGCGTGCCATTATGCCGTTTGGCGGTATTCGTATGGTTCGTACTTCTCTGAAAGCTTATGGCAAAGAGATGGATCCGCAGGTGGAAGAGGTATTCAAGTACCGGAAAACCCACAACGACGGCGTGTTCGACGTCTATACGGATGAGATGAAAAAGGCACGCCACAACGGGATTATCACCGGTTTGCCAGACGCCTATGGCCGCGGCAGAATCATTGGGGATTATCGCAGAGTGCCGTTGTATGGCGTCGATTTTCTGATTGAACAAAAGAAAAAAGCGCTTGAGGGCATGGTTGCAGATTATTTTAACAGCCCGCTTATCCGCCAAAGAGAAGAAACTTCCGAGCAGATCCGTGCTCTCGGGGAACTCAAAGAAATGGCGGCAAGCTATGGTTATGATATTTCCCGCCCGGCTAAGGACACCAAAGAGGCAATCCAGTGGCTGTATTTTGCGTATCTTGCTGCTGTCAAGGAACAAAACGGCGCCGCCATGTCTCTGGGACGTGTCTCCACATTCCTGGATATCTACGCGCAGCGCGATTTGGAAAACGGCGTTTATACCGAAAGCCAGATTCAGGAGTTTATCGACCATTTTGTCATGAAGCTGCGTATGGTGCGTTTTCTGCGCACACCTGCCTATGATGAGTTGTTCTCTGGAGACCCGACCTGGATTACCGAATCCATTGGCGGTATGTGTCTGGATGGACGCCACATGGTCACAAAGATGAGTTATCGCTTCCTACACACCCTGGTGAATCTGGGGCCTGCTCCGGAGCCAAATATGACGATTCTGTGGAGCCCAAGCCTGCCGGATAATTTTAAAAAGTTCTGTGCACGTCTTTCCATTGAGACTTCTTCCATTCAGTACGAGAGCGATGAACTGATGAGAGAAAAATTCGGCGATGACTACGGAATTGCCTGCTGTGTTTCCGCAATGCGGATCGGCAAGCAGATGCAGTTCTTCGGTGCGCGTGCAAACCTGGCAAAAGCGCTTCTTTATGCGCTTAACGGCGGAAAAGATGAGCGTTATAATGATCAGGTGGCCCCAGTTACAGAGCCGGTAGGCGACGGATATCTCAACTATGACGATGTTTTGGCGCGCTTTGACCATATCTGTGATTGGCTTGCAAAACTCTATATCAACACGCTCAATATCATCCACTATATGCACGACAAGTACTGCTATGAGAGAATCCAGATGGCTCTTCACGATGAGGAGATTGTGCGCACTTCCGCATGTGGAATTGCCGGTCTGTCCGTTGTGGCAGACAGCCTGTCCGCTATCAAGTATGCAAAGGTAAAACCGATTCGCGGGGAAAACGGCCTAATCACGGATTTTGAAATTGAGGGCGATTATCCGAAGTTCGGAAACAATGACCCGCGTGTCGATGAAATTGCAACTGATATTGTCAAAAACTTCATGCAGAAGTTGCAGCATCGCAAAACTTATCGTGAGAGCAAACCGACCATGTCCATTTTGACCATCACTTCCAACGTGGTCTATGGCAAAAAGACCGGTTCTACTCCGGATGGAAGAAAAGCGGGAGAGCCATTTGCACCGGGTGCAAACCCCATGCACGGAAGGGATTCCCACGGTTGTGTGGCTTCTATGATGTCTGTTGCCAAACTGCCCTATGACTACAGTGAGGACGGTATTTCCTATACCTTCTCCATTGTTCCGGGCGCGCTTGGAAAGAGCGAGGATCAGCGGGCGGAAAACTTGGTTGATCTGCTTGATGGGTATTTCAAGGAGAAAGGCCACCACATTAACGTCAATGTCATGAACCGTGAGGTTTTGCTTGACGCGATGGATCATCCGGAACTGTATCCGCAGCTTACGGTACGCGTTTCCGGGTATGCAGTCAATTTCATCAAACTTACAAGAGAACAGCAGATGGATGTCATCAACAGGACATTCCACACACGTTTCTAAAGAATGATAAAAAGGGGGGGACACCGCGAGACAATTTCCATTTTGCGGTGTTCCCCTAATTTTTTGCAACAAACCGGAGGGTCATTTATGAATAGGGAAGTTACAGGCAGAATCCATTCGATTGAATCGTTTGGGTCAGTTGATGGGCCGGGAATCCGCTATGTATTGTTTTTGCAGGGATGTCCTCTGAAATGCCTCTATTGTCATAATCCAGATACCTGGGCGTTTGACGATGGTAAAATTGTTACTGCTGGAGAAATCGTGGACGATATCGCTACCTATCGCAATTTTATTGAAAAGGGTGGTGTGACAATTTCCGGAGGGGAACCGCTGCTTCAGCAGGAGTTCTGTGCGGAAGTCTTGGACGGCTGCCATGAACTTGGGCTGCATACGGCTTTGGATACTTCCGGTATCATGCCGGTTGAAATGGTTCAGGATGTACTGGATAAGGCAGATTTAATTTTGCTCGACATTAAATCCATTGACGAAACCATGTGTGAAACCATTACCGGCGCTTCCAATCGAAATGCCCTTGCAACTCTGCGTTACCGGGAAGAACGTGGAATGGACGTATGGATTCGCCATGTTGTGGTTCCAGGGTACACGTTGGATTTTGAAATGCTTGCAAGAATGGCGGATTATCTGAAAGATTTTTCGTGTATTAAAAAGGTAGAGCTTCTGCCTTTTCACAAGATGGGAGAATATAAGTGGAAAGAACTGGGACGCCATTATTCTCTGACAGATGTACCGGAGCCATCAGAAGAGGATATGAAAAAGGCTGCCGAACTATTCGACAGCCGGGGAATTAAGCTTTAGGAGGCGTTTGCTTTTCTTCCTTTTCGGGAACCGGATGTTTTTTCCGATATAAACAGTAGCCGCAGACACCTGCGATGACAAGGATACACAGGAGCATATACAGATACCCTAAATTGGCCGACCGTTTTTCTGACGGGAGGCCAATTTGCGTTTCGATTGCCGAACCGTTTTCCCTGTCCTGTACTTGTTCGGTGTGTTCCTGTTCTTGCCGGGAAATAGAGGAGGAATCTTTCCTGTTTTGGGCAATTGTTCCTGTACCGTCATATTTAGGAGTACTTCCGGTTTTGGAAGAAGTTTTTGAAGCAGAAGAAGTTGTTTTTTGGGAGGAAGAGGAAGATTCTTTTTTCGAGTCGTTGGATTGGGCCTGTGTTTCAGAAGAGCTGTTGTCCGAGGTTACTGGAGTCCCTATCATCAAATTAGAACCCGAAAAAGATACCTGTGCAAGGGCGACCCCCAGATTTTGGTCATAAGGGAGCCTTCCTCCATTACTGTCTGGAACCTGGCCGCAGCCTGTCAATTCCAACCGGATATATTTCGTATCTGCTGGAAGGGATGCGATAGCGCTCTGATAACAAAAAGACATTGCCGCACCGTCTTGTTTGGCACAGCGAACGGTCGTAATGCGATAGTCCGCCAATTGGTAATCAATTCCATTTGTGGAAGTATAAAGGTTACAAAACAAACCAACCAGGGAACCGGATGGAGAAGCTGGCTGTGCGCGATAACAATAGTCATTTAAGTCATAAATGACTCGGTGCCATTGCCCTGCATGGGAGAAAAATATTTCCTGCGTATCGGGAGAATAGTATAGACGAGAAGCGCTACCGAGTTGAAAGACTCCTCCCGAGACAGCACTGGAATGCTCATATCCAATACTGTATTTTTGTGGATGATCCACATCTGGAGCCGCAAATGGGGCAAAGGGAGTATAAAAAGAAAAGCTGACGGAACCTGCACCGGAGATTTGATAAGTGACACAGGCGCGAGAGCCGTTTTGTGTAAGCAAAAGTCCGTCCGAATCAGGGGGATTCCATCCAATCGAAGAGAACAACCCATTTTCTATCCGGTAAGCCCCCTGATAGGAGGCAATATCGGAAGAAAGAACTGACTGGAAGGAATCGGTGTAATGTTCTAAGGCGGCACAGGGTAAAAAGGAGAGAAGGAAAACCGCCGTTAATAGACTGATGAATACTCGTTTCATACTAGAAATATCCTCTCTTATCCAAGATATTTCTAGTATACACAATTAATCGACAAAAATCGACAGTTTTCTATCCTGAATTTTCCTGATTTTTTAAAGCATGGACAAACCGTTGATATTCAGACGGAATTTTAGACCCAGGTATTCTGCCGCTTTCCGACAAAGCAGCATCCTCTTTAGAAATATTTCAAAATAATCCATTACAGAGGAAATAGTAGTATCAATTTCCAGAAACAAGGTAATTACATTGTGCTGAGTGTCCAATTCCAAATTGGATTTTTCCACAGCATAGTTTACCCGGTCGTGGATATCAAAGGAGGCAATATCGCTGTTTCTAACTCTGGATCGGCGTACATCACTTTTATCTGCCAGGATCAGTGCTGCTGAAATAGCGCTGACAGCCACTCCGGTAGACTCGTCATGGTTGCCGATTGCACAGATGATACGGGCAGTTTCAGACGGATCCATGCCAAGCTTGTCCAGAATCCGAAAAGCCATGACTGCACCGCTCTGCGCATGATCGATACGGTTGATAATATTTCCAATATCATGGATATATCCGGCAATCTGTGCCAGCTCGCATTCCCTTTTATCATATCCCAAGCGTCTCAAAATGCTGCTGGCCCCTTCTGCGCAGCGGGTGACATGCGCAAAGGAGTGTTCAGTATATCCCAGTTCTGATAACGCTTTGTCCGCCGCGCTGATATAGGTTTTAATCTCTTCGTTTGTTTTAATATCTTCAAAAGTAACAGTTTTCATAAAAATTTCCTTTCTATGATAAACGGGAAGTGACCGGAACCTGTTAGCAGAAGTTCTTGTGTGATGTATGAAATGTCTCCCAGTGAAAACAATATTCATAGACTGTGCAAGCACTCAATTCCAGGTTTCTTTTGATGGGTTTCCCGTTTTTATATTTTCTATCCAATAAATCCATTATAAAACAGTTGGAAGAAAAGAAAAACGGGGAAACTGTAAATTTGACGAACCACCTGAATTATGCTACACTGCACATAATCTCTGCTAAGTATTGGAAAAGAGGAAGTGAGTTCAATGACAATTTTAGTAACTGGTGGGGCCGGTTTTATCGGGAGCCACACCTGTGTAGAGTTACTCCAAGCTGGATATAAAGTTATAATTGTGGATAATCTTTGCAATAGCAAAGAGGAAGCTGTGAGACGGATTGAACGGATTACTGGAAAACAAGTGGTCTTTTACCGGGACAATCTGCTTAATGAAGAAGCAGTGGAACGCATTTTTTCTGAAAATGAAATCGATGCGGTCATCCATTTTGCAGGTTTGAAAGCAGTTGGAGAATCTGTGCAAAAGCCGATGGAATACTATCACAATAACCTGACGGGAACACTAGTGCTCTGTGAGGCAATGAGACGCCATGGAGTTAAGCGGTTTGTTTTCAGTTCTTCTGCAACTGTATATGGAATAGAGGCCGCTCCACCGCTCAAAGAGGAGATGCCTGCTGGCAGCGCAACCAACCCTTACGGGTGGACAAAAGTCATGCTCGAACAAATTTTAACAGATATCCACACAGCAGATCCGGATTTTTCCGTGGTGCTGTTGCGCTATTTTAACCCCATTGGAGCCCATGAGAGCGGCCTGTTGGGCGAGGATCCAGACGGAATTCCCACCAACCTGTTGCCCTATATTTCTCAGGTGGCAATCGGAAGGCTTGATCATCTGAATATTTACGGGGACGATTATGAAACCCCGGACGGAACGGGAATCCGCGACTATATCCATGTAGTGGATTTGGCACGCGGACACTTGAAGGCCGTGGAAAAGGCGATGAAAGATAACGGCGTGTTTGTCTATAATCTTGGAACTGGAAAGGGATACAGTGTTTTGGAAGTCCTCCATGCTTTTGAAAAGGCGTGTGGAAGACAGCTTCCCTATGTCATTGGTCCCAGACGGGCAGGAGATTTGCCGGTAAGCTTTGCAGATGCCTCCAAAGCGAAGCGGGAACTTGGTTTTGAAGCGAAGTACGGGATTGAGAAAATGTGTGAAGATTCCTGGAACTTTATCAAGAAAAATCCGAATGGTTTATAATTGGGGATGATTCTCTTAAAAAACGCGGGACAAAAATTGTTCCGCGTTTTTTACATTATGAGAAAACTTTTTCAGAATTTTAACGAAAACTCCTGTATCTTTAACCAAAGTACCATGTTAATTTAATGGTTACCTTTTTATAATAAAAGGGACCGAGAAACCAAGAAAAAGGAGAAAGAGGGAAAAACATGGATTTACGAGGTGTACTCAAACGTGGGGCGGCAATCCTACTCACCGGCGCCATGCTCGCGGGGTATCTTCCGCAGGCGGTTCCGGCATTTGCACAGGATTTCCAACCAAGCGAACATGTCATCCATCTGGTATTGGATGGATTGAACAATGATTTGTACGATCAGATTAAGGCGAGTGGGGCGCAAACCCCGAACCTGGACAAGCTGGCAGCGGAAGGAACCCGTATCAATGGGATCAATACAGTTATTCCAGCATTTGGCGGTTCCCAGGCTGCGGCATTGACAGGCGATACCCCGACAGATAATGGCTATTATTACCGCTATTATGACAGGGAGAACAATCAACTCGTTCAAAATGACTATGAAATGCAGAGCGAAACCATCTTTGAAGCGCTAAAACGCCAGGAGGGTTTTACTGCGCTTGCAAGCGGATGGACGGTAGGAAATGCCTCCATTAATGGGAAAGGCGTTTTTACCAGTGGAGATGAAGATTTTGTTCTCAAAGAGTATGAACTGGAGAATAAGGACATTCAGAACAAGGGAGTAATTGAATTTGACACAGTTGCAAATGATATAATCGCTGCAATTGAATCGGATACCATTCCTTCGCTGATGTCCGGATACAGTAACGATATCAAAATGGTTGCGTGGGAAAATCCCAGCGTCAATACTAATATGCAGCCGTTCCAGGAAAAGCTGGAGCAGATTGATGCCAAACTGGGTGAACTGCTTGCAGCAGTTGAAAAAGCCGGAATCAAAGACAGCACTACGATTCTGATTACTGCGCTGGCTGATTCCACAAGAGTGGAGAAAAAATATACCAATACCACTCTTACTGCCAACATTACCAATCAGACAGGAGTAAAAACCGAGACCATCGGTGATAACGCAAAGACTGGGGAATCAAAAATTGATATTCCCGAAGGCACCAAAGCGTTTGTAGTCAAAAATTACGTCATGCACGATTTACAGCTTTATTTTACAGAGGAAGCAACACAGGAAGATAGACAAAAGGTGGAAGAATATTTAGAAAAAGATATAAAAGTCGGAGAAGTTTATTCCCATGAAGAATTAGGGCTTCCATCCGATTTCTGCGATTTGTATCTGACCCCGGCGGAAGGATATAGCTTTTGTTCCACTTCCACCTACAATTATAAAAACGGAAGCCAGAAAAACAAAGACATGTTAGTGATTGCAAGCGGAGCGAACATCCTCACAGGCGGACAGCTAAGAGATGGCGGTACCATTCAAGGAATTGCTCCTACAATTTGCAGCCTGCTGGGCGCAGAAGCACCTGCCAATGCGGAAGAATCTGCCTGGAATTTGGAGCAGCTTTCCACCGCCCCAATTATCCGTATGACTTCCCCGCAGAATAACAGCACTCTGACTCAAGACACTGTTACTGTAAGCGGCAGTGTGGATCAGGTATGTACCGTCACGGTCAATGGGCAGAATGTTACGCTTGGGCAGGATAACACCTTCCGCACAGAGCTTTCCCTTTCGGAAGGAGAGAATCTCATTACGATTGTCGCAGAAAACGCGGATCGCAGATCCACAACCCTGACGCTCAATGTATACTATCTTAACCGTCCCGAGGCTCCGGAGGGAAACCGGGTTATTTATATCAACTGGGATGGTTTTGCAAACTACTATATTGACCTTGCCAGAGAACAGGGTAAAATCCCAAACCTGAGTAACATTATCGACAACGAGGGTACGTATTTTGAAAATGCGCAGAGCATTCTCCCCTCTATTACCAATCCGTCTCAGGCAGCGATTGCTTCCGGAGCGACCCCAAAGTATACTGGAAACCACTACCGGTATTTCAACAAAGAAGAAAACAAGGTTATCCAGGAAACTCCGGCCAGAAGATGTGAAACAGAAACCATTGCAGAGGCAGCAGTTCGCCAGGGGCTGAATGTTATCTCCATTAACCAGTTTGCTTTTGAAGATAAGGGGACTTCTGCGGGAACACCTTATGCAAACTATGTCAATGCACCGGCATCCAACGGCGTACAGGATGGACAGGCACGCTTTGACGAACTCATTAAACTGATTCGGACAAAGTCCACTTCAGATGGAATGACTTATGAGGAACTTCCGCAGTTCATCGCCCTTTATTGTGATGATTTGGACGCCATTGGACACAATGAGGTTTCCCATTATGGAGTTCCTCTGGCCACTACTGAGACGCAGCGTAGACAGAACATTGTTGACCGTTTGGCCCTGTTGGACGCCAAAGTTGGCGAGCTAATCCAGGCATGTAAAGATGCGGGAATCTATGATACGACCACTTTTATCCTGACTACGGATCATGGTATGGCAAATTTCGGCATTCAAGAGAGTGAAGAAGAGGATAACGCAACCACAAAACTCCCAGATTTGATGAGCACCATTGACGCCCTTGGAGATGGATTCAAGACAGAATTCCTCCATCCTACCGGAACAACTACTCCTTCGGAGGATACTGACATTGCAGTTGTAACCGCAGGGCTTCAGGTTCAGCTGTCCTATATTGGTGAAAATGACCCAGAGGTTATTGCACAAAAGAATGCAAAAATCTTGGACGCCATCAAAGACAAAGTTTATGTGGGAGAAATTATGGAACCTGATGGAATTGCAGCCAAAGGCAGTAAATCCGGATTTGCAGATTTGATTATCTCCCCGAAAACCCCGTATTTCTTCCATGCAACTTCGATGAATGCCAGAGTGGCACGCGGCCAGCATGACTCTCTCCAGCCGGAAGCCCAGAATATTGCCACTATGATGTGGGGCGCCGGTGTGAAAAAGGGATACACCTATACTGAACCTATGCAAAATACGGACCTGATGCCGACAGCCGCTGTACTGATGGGGATCAACCTCCCTATGGATGCCAATGGAAATGTTCTCTATGATGCTTTGACAGAGATAGAAGAGCCCGAGCTTTATGAAAAGGTGATCGAAACTTCTGAAAATATGCAGGACGGGGCGATAATTGGCGGACAGCCTGGAGAATCCTTTGAATTATCAGATGTTCCTGAAGCGGATTCCGTTGAGATCCGTTATGCAGCTCAGACAGACGTCATTTTGAAACTCTACCACAACGGAAAAGAGATGCGTTCACTGTATTTCCCATCCACTGGGGGTTCAGATCAATTCGATACAAAGCCTTTGAATTTAACCATGTCCGAAGGGGATACGCTGAAACTGGTCCAGGAATCCACTTCTGGTTCCGGCGAAATTACCTTTGACAGCTTTACTTTTGTCAATGACAAGCCATTTCTGAGTGAAGCCGTACAGGCAGTCATTGATCAGATAGAGGCTCTGCCGCAGGAAATTGCATTGGCGGACAAAGAGTCCGTACAGGCCGCCCGTGCAGCTTATGACGCGCTGAGTGCGAAAGAACAGGAGCAGGTAACAAATCTTGAGAAGCTTATTGCCGCAGAAAATGTAATCGCGCAGTTGGAACAGCAGGAATCTGACAGGAGGGTACAGGCAGTCATTGATCAGATAGAGGCTCTGCCGCAGGAAATTACCCTGGCAGATAAGGAGTCCGTACAGGCCGCTCGTGCAGCCTATGACGCGCTGAGTGCGGAAGAACAGGCGCAGGTGACAAACCTTGAGAAACTTACTGCCGCAGAAGCTGCGATTGCAAAGCTGGAAGCAACAGAAGAACCTGTGAATCCCGGGGAGGGAGGAAATCCCCAAGGTCCGCAAGAGGGATCTGGAACTCCGGTTCCAAATCCGGGAGAGGAAAGCAACTCTGTTCAAACCGGGGATGCTTCAAATATTGCAGCCATTGCACTATGGGGGACCGGAGCCCTGTGCGCGATAGCGGCAGTGTCCCTCCAAAGCCGGAAGAAAAAAGATTAAAAACCACAAATTCATAATCTCCTTACAGTAACAGAAGGAGGCCCCGTTCACAAATGAACAGGGCCTCCTTCTGGTTTGTATTGTTTTTTCTGTTCAGTTTCCCTTTTTCTTTTTGCCGGAACACCAGCTTTTAAGCATAGCATGAACGGAACGGCTCATTTCCCTTGAAAAATCCGACTGGTATTTTCGCTTCATCATGGCACGGATTTCCTGGGGGTAACTGTAATCCGGTTTGCCGGCTCTCTGCGCACGATCTGTAAAGGCCGCGCAAAGCGTATCCCTATCCGCTTGGGAATAAGTGTTTTCATGGACAATGTATTTGGAATCAAACCGGGCTGGTTTTATCCGGGCTTCCTGTTGCTTTGTCGGATATCCAAAACAGAGCATCGCCACAGGGATGGCATATTTGGGAAGGCGGAATAGCTTTTGGTGCTGCTCAAAATTTTCCAAAATATCTCCAATATAACAGGAGCCAATCCCCAAACTTTCTGCCGCGACAACTGCGTTTTGTGCGGCAATCAAGGCATCGCAGGCGGCAAGCATCAGATCGCCTGCATCGGGCAAGCGGGGAGGCTCTCCCTCTGCCTGTTCGTAGCAGTAAGCATCATACCAGCGCTGATAATCCGCTAAAAAAACAAGGACAAGGGGGGGCTTTTGCAATAAAAGGCTGGTTGTCGCAGGTTGTTACAAGCTGTTCTTTCAAAGATTGGTCGGTGATGTCAAGAATGGTGAACATGGTCATGTTTCCGGCGGTTGGCGCTTCCAGGGACGCGCGGAGAATCGCCTCCTTTTCCGTCTGTGCAATTGGACGGTTTTCATATACTCGTACGGATTTACGGGCAAAAAGTTCCTGTAGGGTCCAGCTCATGTGACTTTCATCCTTTCCGCCCCTGTTCGGGCAGTTTTTGCTGTTCTTCCCAGGCAAAAAAGGAAAGAAACCCTTTTGCAATCGGGGAAAGATAGCCGTCTTTTTTCCAAATGGCAGTGATTTTTGTCTCAAGCCTTTTTTCGGCAATTTGTTTGCAGATAAATCCCTGTCTACCCCCAAAAATGGTGGAGATGGACTGTGGGACAATGGCAACGCCTAGTCCGGCAGCCGCCCACATCAGGGAAGTACGGGCATCGTCGTTGAGACAGAGAATATCCGGCTCCATCTGCTCTGCCTTTAGCGTTTCGCGGATGAGCTGTTCAAATCTACGGTAAATTACCAGTGGTTTTGCACACAGGGCACTGAGTGGGACACAGAGGGAATCCAAATCATCAAAGAAACGTTCCTGTGCGGCAAAGACCATTGGTTCTGCGGCGAGTTCAATGCGTTCACAGCCCGGGGCGCGGAATGGGGTGCGGACAATCGCGATATCAATGACGCCGTCGGAGAGCAGGTCAATGAGTTCAAAGGTATTGCCTTCCTGAATTTCAAAACGGACGTCCGGGTATTGGTCGTGAAAAGCCCGTACCCTTCCTCCAAGCAGGACGGCCCCAGAGGAGGAGATGGTTCCAAGTCGCAAAGTCCCCCTCCGCCCAGCGCCGAGCGCCAGCATTTCCTGTTTTGCCGTGGAGGTCAGGGTAAGAATGTTTTGCGCACGTTCATAGAGGATACGGCCAGCGTCTGTCAGATGGGCCTTGCGCGCGCCTCGTTCCAGCAGAAGAACGCCGAGTTCCTCCTCCAGTAACATAAGCTGGTGGGAGAGCGGCGGCTGAGAGATATGCAGGCGTTTTGCCGCCGCGGTGATGTTTCCCTCTTCTGCGATGGCGCAGAAATAGGAAAGCTGTTTTAAGTCCATAAAAAATCCCCCTCTCACGGGAGTTTTGCGCTGTTAAGATAGTTGCAGCAACCTGAAAGAGGTTGCTGAATTTCGCAAAAACAATATCAAAAAGCTATAGAAAGTATATCAAGGTAATATTTTTCATATGGTTGTGCCCATGGTATAATAGACGGCGGGAAAATCTGTCCCTGCGTCATAAATATGTTTCCTTTTATGATACAGGACTGGTATAAAAATAGCAAGAGAAGGAATGAACAGAACAATGGTCAAGTTATTGGGGAAATATCTGAAAGGGTTTCTCAAAGAGGCAACAATTGGTCCTGCGTTCAAGCTGACGGAGGCGGTTTTTGAACTGATTGTCCCGTTGGTGATGGCGCAGATCATTGATGTCGGCGTAGCAAATGGGGATACGGGCTATGTCTTGCGTATGGGCGGCGTCATGATTCTACTCGGCGTGGTAGGGCTTTGCTGCGCGCTTGTCTGCCAATATTTTGCGTCAAAGGCGTCGCAAGGGGTTGGAACGGTGATGCGCAATGATATGTTCCGGCATATCTCCACACTGTCTCATGCAGAAATCGACCGCATTGGCACGCCATCGTTGATTAACCGTATTACCAACGATGTCAATCAGCTGCAAACTGCGGTGGCAATGTTGATCCGCCTGGTCATCCGCGCGCCATTCCTGGTTATCGGCGCCACTGTGATGGCAATTTCGATTGACTGGAAGATGTCAGGGATTTTTCTCGTAGCCATGGTGCTGATTGCCTTGGCTTTGTACCTGATCATGAGTCGTTCCATCCCTTTTTTTAAAGTGGTACAGCGGCTTTTGGATAAAATTTCCCTGATTACGCGTGAGAATTTGGAGGGCGTACGCGTGATCCGCGCGTTTTCTCGCCAGGAAACGGAGAAAACGCGTTTTTCCGAGGCCTGCGAGGAACAGAGCAATACTGCCATCCGTGTGGGAAAACTCTCTGCGCTGCTCAATCCACTGACTTACATTATTGTCAACCTTGCCATTGTCGCCATCATTTGGTTTGGGGGCTATCAGGTCGATGGCGGGGAACTGACCCAGGGCAAGTTGATTGCACTGGTCAACTATATGACCCAGATCATGCTTGCCATGGTAGTTGTGGCAAATCTGGTCGTCATTTTTACCCGTGCGGCGGCTTCTGCTGCGCGCGTCAATGAGATTTTCTCTGTCCAATCCTCCATTGTACCAGGGGAAAAAGAGGTACAGGCTGTTTCAGGTACCCCCAGAGTAGAGTGGAAAGACGTTTCCTTCGCCTACATGGGATCGGAGGAATATGCGCTGGAACATGTTACTCTTTCCGTAGCGGCGGGAGAGACGGTGGGCGTAATCGGTGGTACCGGAGCGGGAAAGTCTACGCTTGTCAACCTGATTCCACGATTCTATGACGTCAGCGAGGGGGCTTTGCTTGTGGATGGGGTGGACGTCCGGGAATACCCCTTTGCACAGTTGCGCACCCAGATTGGGGTTGTCCCCCAACGTGCAGTACTTTTTTCTGGAACGATTCGGGAAAACATGAAATGGGGAGACAAAAATGCTTCGGATGAACAGATTTGGCATGCACTGGATATTGCACAGGCAAGTGAATTTGTCAAAAAACTCCCAGAAGGGCTTGACTATCAAATTCTGCAGGGGGGAAAGAATCTCTCCGGCGGCCAGAAACAACGTCTGACCATTGCAAGGGCGCTGGTCGGTTCTCCCAAAATTCTGGTTCTTGATGACAGCGCAAGCGCCTTGGACTTTGCAACGGATGCTGCCCTGCGCCGTGCAATCCGCCGGCAGACACAGGATATGACGGTGTTCATGGTTTCCCAACGGGCGAATACTGTCAAGAATGCTGATAAAATTGTGGTACTCGACGATGGAGAGGTGGCCGGGATAGGAACCCATGGGGACCTGTTTGAATCCTGTGAAGTTTATCGGGAAATTTGCCTTTCCCAACTCTCTGCAGAGGAGGCGTCAAGATGAGAAAAGACGGTACGTTAAAGCGCTTGATTTCTTTTACAAAGCCCTATCGCGGCTATCTGATCGGGGCGCTGTTCTCCGCTGTGGCAAGCGTCTCTTTGACTTTGCTTGCGCCGGTGATCAGCGGAAATGCCATTGACTATATTATTGGGCCGGGACAGGTGGACTTTAAAAATGTATTTTTTTTACTCATCTGGCTTGCGGCAACAGTGGCAGGGGTTGCGGTCTTTCAATGGTTGATGACCCTGTGTACCAATACGGTTACTTACCGCACAGTCCGGGATTTGCGTAAAGCGGTCTTTGAAAAACTGGAAGACGTCCCTCTTTCCTATATTGATTCCCATTCCCATGGTGACCTGATTAGCCGTGTGGCAAACGATATCGATCAGATTTCCGATGGACTACTCCAGGGTTTTTCCCAGCTCTTTACCGGGATTATCACCATCGTGGGGACCTTGGGCTTTATGCTCTATGTCGATATCCCAATTGCCCTGGTCGTGGTGATTTTGACCCCGCTCTCCTTTTTCGTGGCATCTTTTATCGCCAAGGGAACGTATAATATGTTCCGGGAACAATCTGCGACCAAAGGAGAACTCAGCGGTTATATTGATGAGATGATCGGAAACCAGAAAGTGGTCAAGGCGTTCAGTTTTGAAGAGCGCGCACAGGAGGAGTTCGAGGAAATCAACCAAAGGCTTTACAAGTGCGGGGTCAAAGCGCAGTTTTATTCTGCACTGACAAATCCTTGCACCCGGTTTGTCAACTCCGTGGTCTATGCGGCGGTCGGGATTGTCGGCGCCCTGAGCGTCATCAGCGGCCGTTTGACCGTAGGGCAGCTCTCCTGCTTCCTCACCTATGCAAACCAGTATACCAAGCCGTTTAATGAGATTTCCGGGGTGATTACGGAATTCCAGGCGGCGCTTGCATGCGCGCGCAGGGTGTTTGCCGTGTTGGATGAACCGGAAGAAGCAGAGGAAAGCCCGAAGGTGCTTGAACACTGCGAGGGCAGCGTCCAGCTCAAAGATGTCTATTTCTCCTACAGCGAATCCAAGCCGTTGATTGAAAACTTGAATCTGCATGCACAGCCGGGACAGAGAATTGCGATTGTCGGCCCGACCGGGTGTGGCAAGACCACCATTATCAACCTGCTGATGCGCTTTTATGACCCAAAGCAGGGAGAAATCCTGGTAGATGATACGGACATCCGGGATGTCACCCGTGCCAGCCTGCGCGGGATGTATGGGATGGTATTGCAGGATACCTGGCTGTTTGCCGGCACCGTGCGGGATAACATTGCCTATGGTAAACCGGACGCCCCACTTGAGGAAATTGTGGCGGCGGCAAAAGCTGCACATGCGGACAGCTTTATCCGTCGTCTGCCGCAGGGGTATGATACCGTTCTGGCAGAGGACGGCGGAAATCTCTCCCAGGGGCAAAAGCAGCTGATGTGTATTGCGCGGATTATGCTGACC
Source organism: Candidatus Pseudoruminococcus merdavium (assembly GCA_904419745.1). Taxonomy (GTDB): domain Bacteria; phylum Bacillota; class Clostridia; order Oscillospirales; family Ruminococcaceae; genus Pseudoruminococcus_B; species Pseudoruminococcus_B merdavium. Next base: position 54,392 of record CAJFSS010000008.1, read on the forward strand.
GACCCGCCGATGCTTATCCTGGACGAGGCAACCAGTAGTATTGACACCCGTACGGAAATCCGTGTCCAACGCGCCTTTGAAAAGATGATGGCGGGACGCACCAGCTTTATTGTGGCGCACAGACTTTCCACCATCAAAAACGCGGACAGTATTCTTGTCATGCGTGACGGACATATTGTGGAGCAGGGAAAACATGAACAGCTCCTTGCAAAGGGCGGATTCTATGCCGAACTGTATAACAGCCAGTTTGTCCCGTCTGATCTATAAAAACAGCAAACAGGCTGCCCGGTTTCAGGGCAGCCTGTTTTGATACCGTATTGATGGAGTCGCCGCTTTATTCAAAAAATTTTCCTTTATAAAAATTCTCGTTTCCAAGAGGAGTTGCTGTTAGCCGGAACAGCACACAGCCGTCCGGGCAGACGAGATTTTTGCTGTATTTTCCATCCCCGCCAATGTTTTCTAGATCACCGCCACTGCGGACGGCTTCCATGGTTGGAAACAGGATCATCATCAGTTTGGAGCAGATTCCATACCCTTGCTGATTGACCGGGCAGCCATAGGTGCAGGTGTACTTGTCCCCGATTTCCTCTCCGTTTCGGCAGTAGCGTTCGGTATGATCCCCACGCAGGAACCCTATGACCTCTATTTCAAATCGATATTCCTCATCATACCATTTTTTCATACAGATCCTCCTAACCTGTCTGTGTCCAGATCCTTATTTGTCATGATAGCATAGCGGTATGAGATTGTCACGGCATTACCCAGAAGATAGAGGAGAATCGCATCCCCCCTTTCATAGAAGTTGCAGGCGTTATAGGTCGTTTAGCTGCTCACATTCTTTCACAATTTTCTGGATGGCCTCTATTTGCGCAACAGTCAGACGAGAGACGTCAATGGATGCTGCTGATGGCTCGGAATCCGGAAGCGGTTCCATTCCCAAAAGATAATCGGTACTGACTCCGAAAAAATGTGCAAGTTTTATCAATCCAGAAAAGGAGGGGAGACGCTCGTCGGATTCATACCTGGAAATAACACTGCTGGAAATATGGAGTTGCCCAGCAAGCTGAGCGATAGTCATGCCTTTTGCGGCGCGCAGCATGGTCAAACGGCTGCCAAAACCCTCTATCATAGGCCTGTCCTCCTTTTTGTTTGTGTCTTGATTTGATTATAGGGCATTCTCCATGTCAGATGGGCACGAAAATTGACGAATGGGCAATTGATGTGCTATACTGGCAACGAGGTGAAGCGCCGATGAATTACAAAGAAGCATATTATTATCTGTTTAACGAAGTCAGCGATTTAATTGAAAAACTCAAGGAGATCCAGGCAGCTTCCGAGGAAATCTGCATTGCACAGTCAAAATTGGATGCATTTGAAAAAGCGCAGACGCAAAGAAAGGAATAAAAGATTTTCCCCTTCTGAAGACTAGACAGAAGGGGAAAATCTTTATCCTTTGAGTTGTTCTAATGTTTTTGCCAGTGCCTTTCCAAACAGTTCTCCTGTATAAATGGCTTCATCCAGGGTATTCGCATGTCCACCGACTTCTACCAACAGCGATCCATAGGTCAAATCCTGATTGTAATGGCGGTAGGAAAATAAAACCGGTCGTGCCAGGGTCGGAAACATGGTGGAGGCATTGTCCTGGATCATGGCTGCAAACCGAAGGTTTTGCATATAATTGGGCATATTCATCGTCCCGTCGTCGCATCCCGCAATCAGCATGAACTGGGCCGCCTTTTTCCCATTTATGGTTGTTGTTGGAGCAACCCGCACGCCCCCGTCGCGTTCAATGGCATCCCGGTGGACGTCTATGACGACTTTAATGGAGGGGTACTGGGCCAGATATTTTTTGACTGTCTCTGCAGAACGGTCGTATGCTCCGTTATAGGAGGGATAATCGTGGACAGTGGCGTCGTGTAGGACGCCAATTCCTGCGTTTTCCAATTGTTTGACAATTTCATCCCCTACACGGACCATGTTTTCGGAATTTTCCAGGGAACGGGCATTGTAAGTCTTGTCATAAAAATCCGTATCGTGCAGTTCATAACTCTCCGTGGTATGCGTGTGCATGATAAGCACCTGAGGTTCTGTGCCCTCCGTGATGGTAATATCCGGTTTGTTGGCAATCTCTGCTTCAATGGTTTCCCGCGAAAGGTTTGTCGTGTTGCGGATAAAGCCGTTCCCTTTTTGGATATAGGAAGAACTGGACCCCGTTGTGGCAAACTCTTCATCGACAATATCCCCAGCGTCGGCGGGGCGTTCAATGGGAGCTTGTGAGGAGCTGGCCGCTTCGGATGAGGCTGTTTGGGAACTGGTTCCGGACTGTACCGCTTCGGAGGAAACAGAGCTTGTATCACTCGAAACAGAGGAGGTGTCCTCGTAGGGGAAATAGTATTCTGCCTCTCCGTTTAAATAGGAAATACCACCCTCCGGCATCTGAAGCAATGCGGAGAGTAACGCGGCTTTATCCCCAAAGTTTCCCAAAAATGGGGCGACAGAAGCGGAAACCCGGATTGTCAGCAGGGCACAGCCAAGAAAGGCGAGCGGTGCTATCATTTTTTTCATGGCAATTCTTTTTCGTTTCACATTTTCATCCTCCGCTCAAGTACATCAAAAACACGTTCATTGAAATTGTATGAGGTGGAGGTGGAGGATATGACATTATGCCGTGAGATAGAGTAGTTCCCCGATTTTCAAGTTTGGCTGAAGCGCCATATTTACAGCAAGAGAAATAATATGGGCGGCTTTTGTAGTAAGCCGGTCTATGTCGCGTGGAGTCACCATCATAGGATTTCCTTGCGGTTGTGTTTTTTCCAGCTCGTCGTCGGAAAGTTCTTTTCCGAGCATGGATTCCCCCAGGGCAGAGGCGTCAATGACGGTGGGAACACCGATTGCGATAACTGGAATTCCCAGTGTATTTTTACTGATTTCTTTTCTGCGGTTTTGTACACCAGAACCGGGGGAGATCCCTGTGTTACACAGTTGAATGGTCGTTCCAAGTCTTTTGGCGTCTCCTGCGGCCAGCGCGTCGATAGCCAGGATGCAGCAGGGGGAGGTATCCTCGGATATTGCCTGTAGGATTTCCTGTACTTCAAACCCAGTCTGTCCTAAAACGCCCGGTGCCAAGGCGCTGACTGGGCGAAGTGGCCCAATCCCCATTTGCGAGATGATTTCCTGAGTAAGATGCCTTGTGGCGAAAATTTTTTTCACGGCAAGAGGGCCCAAGGTGTCCGGGGTGATGTCCCGGTTGCCTAGTCCGATTACCATGACATGTCCCTGCTTTGGAATCATGCTCTTGAGTACGGAGCAAATGGCTTTTGCAAGCAGTTCTCCATCCTCAGAGTCTTCTCCAAATGGATCAGAATACAGGGTAAAATAATTGCCTTTGGGTTTTCCTGTTTTGTAAAACGCCTCGTCTGAGGTAATACGGATTTGTTCGATTTTTACCCCGTTTTTTTCATATTCTTCCTTTTCCATTCCGGGTAGTTCTGCTTCTTTGATACGGGAACAGGCTTCGGTAGCAAGGTCGGTGCGGATCATGAAAATTCCCTCTTTTCATCATTTTCTCTGTGCATAGTGTTGACCGTGGAAACAAAAATAGTCCTTTTGTTTTCCAAAAACAGAAAAATTGGAAAAAGGCAGAATTTATTTTCCGCAAGTTCTTGATTTTTGACAAAAGAAATGATAAGATAACTTGTACTGTCATGGACTCAGAAGGAGGTGTGACTATGCCGAACATTAAATCTGCGAAGAAGAGAGTCAAGGTCAACGCGACGAAAGCACTCCACAACAAAGCTTTGAAGTCCAACCTGAAAACTACCCTGAAGCATGCAAATGCCGCAATTGAGGCAAATGAGGCTGACAAGGCAGAGGCTGTTAAAGTTGCGATCAAAAAGATCGACCAGGCTTGCGCAAAAGGTTTGCTCCACAAAAACTGCGCAGCTAGAAAGAAATCTCAGCTTGCCCGCAAACTGAACAAAGTCGGTTAATTCCGGCCAAAAGGAAGGGATGCCCAGGCATCCTGATTGCAGTGCCTGTAACGTAAGTTGTTGATTTTCCGTAAATATTTGCCCGCAAAGGTTGACGTGGGCCTTTTCTCCTACTATGATAGAGAAAAGATAACCAGAACATTGACTGGGGGAAACGGACATGAATTTTAAAAACTTTGTTACTAGGGTCCTGCCGATTGTCGCTTCCATCTTTATTATGGCGGCGTCACTTGCTTATATTATTATAAAGCTTATGGGAGACCGGGCTTATCGTGAAAAGTGGAAAGACTATAACGATTGCGGTCTCGCCTAATTTTTTCGGTTTAGTAACCAATGTAACAACAAATGTAACGAACAGCCTGACAGTTTGTCAGGCTGTTCTTTTGATCTATGAAATTGAAAACAGAAGGGAGGGGCAGCTGCCCCTCCCTTCTGTTTTTCTTCTAATTTAATTGCTTTTTTGCCCTTATAATAGCACGGTTGGTGTTTTCACCGATTGGAAAGCGAAGATAATCGCCGTATTCCGCTTGCACGGAAAACCCTGCTCCGAAAAGATAGGCATGGATTTCCTCTAGCAAGGGAAAATGCTTTGTTTCAGGGGCTTCAACAAAAAAGGATTGTCCCTGCGGTCAGTTCATATCTTCGGAGAAACCGGCAGGTTTCTGTCAAAGGTATTATCTTCCAGTATCATTTTTCCCACAGTACCCAGGCTGTCCGTTCGTTCAAAGATCACCCGATCATCCGGGGATTCGAACCACTCTTCTGGACGCAAGGTGTAGCCGTAATCGATAAACAGATATCCTCCCGGGTGCAGGGCCTCGGCCGCCTTTTCGATCAGGATTTGTTGTGATGTTTGGTATTCGCAGTCTGAAACGATATTGAACAGGAAATTTGCGGCAATGACAACCACATCATATCCTGTACCTCAGTCTGTTGTGATCACATCTGGTAACGAAAATGTCCAGCTTAAGGTGAAAATCGAGAAAGGCGGGCTCTTTCCTCTTGACATTATAAAAAAGCGGGTTATAATAGTTGTATGATTGTATACAATCATTATAGTATTCAATTGCCGCAGGAGGGAGAACTATGATCGAGAGAAGCAAAAAGACAAATCTGTTGGAACAATCGTTGTACCGGTATTCCCTGCAAGATATCGAAAATCCGAACCTGTACCGGCAGATCTACCCGTACGATGCGGTGCCAAAAGTGACCTTTAACCACCGTCATGTTCCTATCAACATGCCAAACGATATCTGGATTACGGACACGACTTTCCGTGACGGGCAGCAGTCCAGGGCGCCATATGAAGTACATCAGATTGTCGATTTGTTTCAGATGATGTCCCGCCTTGGCGGCCCAAATGGGATGATCCGCCAGACCGAGTTTTTTATGTACAGCCAGAAAGATAGAGAGGCGCTGTACAAATGTATGGAACTGGGGCTGGAGTTTCCAGAAATTACCACCTGGATTCGCGCCTCCAAAGAGGATTTTAAACTGGTTAAGGACATTGGCGTGAAAGAGACGGGAATCCTGGTAAGTTGTTCGGATTACCACATCTTTAAAAAGCTTGGGAAGACCAGGAAACAGGCGATGGAGATGTATCTTTCCGTTGTGGCGCAGGCCCTGGAGATGGGAATCCGCCCGCGTTGCCATCTGGAGGATATCACCCGTGCGGATTTTTATGGTTTTGTCGTCCCCTTTGTCAATGAGCTGATGAAGATGTCCAAAGAAGCGGGGATCCCAGTGAAAATCCGTGCCTGCGATACGATGGGCTTTGGTTCTTCCTTCCCGGGCGTCGCTTTGCCGAGGAGCGTCCCTGGTATTGTCTATGGCCTCAACCACTATTCGGAAGTCCCAAGCGAGCTGCTGGAATGGCATGGGCATAACGATTTTTACAAGGCCGTGACCAATGCCTCCAATGCCTGGCTCTACGGGGCCTCTGCGGTCAACTGTACCCTGCTCGGTATTGGAGAGCGCACTGGGAATGTGCCGCTGGAGGCTATGGTCTTTGAATACGCTTCCATGACGGGGGATTTTAACGGGATGGACCCAACCGTCATTACTGAGATTGCCGATTACTATGAAAAGGAGATCGGCTACCATATCCCGGAGATGACCCCTTTTGTAGGCAAAAACTTCAATGTGACCCGTGCGGGAATCCATGCGGACGGACTGCTCAAGGACGAAGAGATCTATAACATCTTTGATACGCAGAAAATCCTCAGCCGGCCTGCGGAGGTCTCCATCAGCAATACCTCCGGGCTTGCGGGGATTGCCTACTGGATCAATGTGCACTACCGTCTTAACGGGGATTCCCAGGTTCAAAAGCGGTCGCCGCTTGTCTCCTATATCAAGGAGTGGGTGGATTCCCAGTACGCCATGGGACGCCAGACTGTCATGAGCGATGAGGAAATCGAAAAACTGGTGGAGGAATTTCAATCTTCAAAAAAATAAAGAGAGAATAGGGAAAGACCGGGATTTTGCAGAATTTTGTCCCAAAGGGGCAGAAAAACTGCTATAATACAGGAGTACAAATACTCAAGAATTCCGGAGGCAGTTTATGAATCGCAATCAGACAGAAGGGCATCCAAAATCGGTAACAACTGACAACACCAATTCCCTGAGCACCAGGGTATTTGAGGAACTTGAAGAGGGAATTTTGAGCGGGCAAATTCCATCCGGAGAAAGCCTGATCGAACTCAAGTTGTCCTCGGAAATGGGGGTTTCCCGCACCCCGGTGCGGGAAGCCATCCGCATGCTTGAGCAAAAGGGACTTGTCCAGATTATCCCCAATAAGGGCGCCGTTGTCCTTGGGATCAGCGAAAAGGATTTAAAGGATATCTACACCATCCGCATGTATATCGAGGGGCTGGCTTCCAGGTGGGCGGCGGAACATATCTCCGAAGAACAGGCGCAGGAATTGACGGAGATTGTCGACTTGCAGGAGTTTTACAACATCAAGCAGGCAAACGGAAAAATCAACGACCTGGATTCCAGATTCCATGAAAAAATCTATGAGATTTCCGGCAGCAGGACTCTGCAGCACACGCTCAGTGATTTGCACCATATGATTCAACGTTATCGTAAACTCTCGTTTTCCGCAAAAGGGCGTGCGGAAAAGGCCATCCAGGAACACCGGGAAATCCTGGACGCCATCTGCCGCCATGACGGGGAACAGGCAGAGCGCTTGACCATCCAGCATATTGCAAATGCAAGGGAAAACCTGCTGCACTTAATCAAGGAGCAATAAAAACGGCAAAAAATAGAGAACGCCGTGATTTGGGAGAGGAGTATTTGACCATGGGCTATACTTTAGTGCAGAAAATTATCAAAGACCATCTGGTAGACGGGGAGATGGCGCCGGGTAATGAAATCGGGCTGAAGATTGACCAGACACTCACGCAGGACGCGACCGGTACGATGGCGTACCTGGAATTTGAGGCAATGGGGATTGATAGGGTAAAGACAGAACGCTCGGTCGCCTATATTGACCACAACACCCTGCAATCCGGTTTTGAAAACGCAGATGATCATAAATACATCCAGACCGTCGCTGCAAAACACGGCATCTATTTTTCAAAGCCGGGCAATGGAATCTGCCACCAGGTCCATCTGGAGCGGTTCGGAAAACCGGGAAAAACCCTGGTCGGATCGGACAGCCATACCCCGACAGGCGGCGGGCTTGGTATGCTCGCCATGGGCGCCGGGGGCCTGGACGTCGCGGTCGCCATGGGCGGGGGAGCCTATTACATCAATATGCCCCGCATTGTCAACATCGAGCTTACAGGAAAACTTTCCCCCTGGGTCAGCGCAAAGGATATCATTTTGGAAGTACTGCGCCGCCTAACGGTAAAGGGAGGAGTGGGTAAAGTCATCGAATATACCGGGGATGGGGTAGCATCCCTGTCCATCCCGGAGCGGGCCACCATTGCCAATATGGGCGCGGAGCTCGGAGCGACCAGTTCCATTTTTCCCTCCGATGAGGTCACTCGTGCATTTCTCAAAGCGCAGGGTAGGGAAGAGGACTTTATGCCTCTCGTCCCAGATGCGGACGCGGTCTATGACGAGCATGATACGATTGATTTGAGCGCACTGCGCCCCCTGGCAGCCTGTCCGCACAGCCCGGACAATGTCCATCCGGTCAGCGAATTATCTCATGTCAAGGTGGATCAGGTCTGTATCGGCTCGTGTACCAATTCCTCGCTCGCCGATATGCTCAAAGTGGCGGCGATTTTGAAGGGCAAAACCATCCATCCGGATGTCAGCGTCTCCATTTCGCCCGGTTCCAAACAGGTGTTCCGGATGCTTGCGGATTGCGGCGCCCTTTCGGATTTGATTGCCGCCGGCGCAAGGGTTCTGGAGTGTACCTGCGGCCCCTGTATTGGGATGGGATTCTCTCCCTCCTCCAAGGGGGTAAGTGTGCGGACGTTTAACCGCAACTTTGAGGGGCGCAGCGGCACGGCGGACGCGCAGGTCTATCTGGTTGGCCCGGAGACGGCCGCGGCCTGTGCGCTGACTGGATACCTCACGGATCCCTCCACATTGGGGCAGGCGCCGGAGATTACCCTGCCGGAGAATTTCCTGATTGATGACCGGATGGTTCTCCCGCCCTGCGCTCCGGAAGAGGCTCGGGAAGCGCAGGTAGTGCGCGGGCCGAATATCAAACCTGTCCCGGTGGGAGGACCTCTCTCCCAGTCGCTGTGTGCGGATGTTCTGCTGAAAGTCGGGGACAATATTACAACGGATCACATTATGCCCGCCGGAGCAAAGGTATTGCCTTACCGCTCTAACATCCCGCACCTGTCCCAGTTCTGTTTTTACCAGGTAGACCCGGAGTTCTCTTCCCGTGCAAAGCAGGCCGGGAAGGGAATGATTGTCGCGGGAGCAAACTATGGGCAGGGATCTTCCAGGGAACATGCGGCTCTGGTTCCGCTTTATCTGGGAATCCGGGCAGTCCTTGCAGTGAGCTTTGCTAGAATCCACAAGGCAAACCTGATTAACGCCGGAATTTTGCCGCTCACCTTTGCCAATCCTGAGGACTATGATCGGATTGCAGAGAACAACGCCCTTTCCATTGATGGACTTGAGGATATCACATCCGGAAAAACGGAGTTTATTTTAACTAATCGGACGAAGGGGATTCAAATTCCGCTTGTACTGGATTGCTCGGAACGCCAGCGCCGGATTTTACAGGCCGGCGGACTGCTTGGTTACACAAAAAATCAGAAATAGAGAAAATCACAGGGGGATACTACGATGGAGGACAGGATTACGCTTGCGTGCAAACAATTTGCTAAAGTGCTGGAAAGCCAGCTGCGCCGCGTGGAGGCAATGAAAGCACAGGACGGCTTTATCGACTACGGGAAGCTCAGCCCGATTGTCATCGGGATCTGCGGCGGAGATGGAATCGGCCCGGTCATCACCGGACAGGCGCACCGGATGCTCGAGTTTCTGCTGGCCGACGAGGTGAAGGCCGGAAAAATTCAGTTTCAGGTTATCGACGGCTTGACTATTGAAAATCGGATTGCAGTGGGAAAAGCGATCCCGGATGATGTGCTGGCCGAACTCAAAAGCTGCCATGTTATTCTCAAAGGGCCGACGACGACCCCCCAGAAGGGGGACGGCAGGCCGAATATTGAGAGTGCAAACGTCGCTATGCGCAAAGAACTGGATCTGTTCGCCAATATCCGCCCGGTCAAAGTGCCGTCGAAGGGGATAAACTGGACAATTTTCCGTGAGAATACCGAGGGCGGATACGCCGTCGGCAGCGAGGGGATCAACGTGACGGATGACCTTGCCGTGGATTTTACCGTGACGACCCGGCAGGGGACCGAACGGATTGCACGGCTGGCCTATGAATTTGCCCGTAAAAATGGATTTACCCGCGTCTCCCTGGTGACAAAGGCCAATGTCATCAAAACCACGGACGGCAACTTCCTGGAAATCTGCCATGAAGTGGCGAAGGATTATCCGGAAATCACCACCGATGAGTGGTATGCGGACATCATGACCGCAAAACTTATTGATGAAAAACGCCGCCGGGATTTTCAGGTGCTTTTGCTGCCAAACCTGTATGGGGATATCATCTCCGACGAGGCCGCAGAGTTCCAGGGCGGCGTAGGTACGGCGGGCGCCGCTAATACTGGAAAACGCTACGCCATGTTTGAAGCGATCCACGGTTCTGCGCCCCGTATGGTTGCAGAGGGGCGCGGCGCCTATGCCGACCCCTGCTCCATGCTGCGTGCGGCGGCGATGCTCCTCTCCCATATCGGCTATCAGGAGAAATCGGACAAGTTGACCCGCGCGCTGGATATCTGCTCGTTTGAGGAAAAGCGCTTGACCATTACGGGAAGGGATACCGGAGCTACCTGTGAAGAATTTGCAAATTATGTGATGGAGACAGTGAAGTCCCTGGAATAATCATACGTTTTGCCTCCCGGAGAACCATCTTCGGGAGGGTTTATTCTTTACGGCGTTTTATCGGAACTCTTGGAGAGAACTCCATAGGAGAAACCTGCATAAAAATTCTCTTATATGCAGGTGAATATCACGAAAAATGGGAAATTCATTGTATAGAAATAAATTGTATTGTATAATTTCTTTATAAACTGGAAAAGGAGAAGGATTGTATGACAGTGGATCAGCTCAAACAGCGTGCTTGTGAGGCTGTAGACAAAAACAGGGAAAAGATTATTTCAATTGGCAAAAGTATCCTCAGGGAACCAGAAATGGGATATAAAGAATTCAAGACTTCCCAGAAAGTGAAAGATGTTTTTGATGAGTTGGGCTATCCCTATGTGGATCAGCAGGCGATTACAGGTGTAATCGGCACGGCCGCAGGAAAAGAGCATAAAGCAAAAATTGCCATTATGGGGGAATTGGATGCAGTTATGGTTCCAAACCATCCCTTTGCAGACAAGACAACAAATGCCGCCCATGCATGTGGACACAATGTACAGATTGCCACAATGCTTGGTACCGCGATTGCTCTAAAGGAAAGTGGAGTGATGGGAGAGCTGGACGGCGATGTGGCTTTGATGGCAGTACCAAGCGAGGAAGGTGTGGAGCTGGAATACCGCAGCGGCCTGATAAAAGAGGGAAAAATCAGTTTTCTGGGTGGAAAACAGGAGTTTATTAAACTCGGCCTGTTTGACGATATTGACGCAATGGTTATGCAGCATACAACCAGTGGGGATATGGTCAACGCCGGTGGACCAGGAGGAATGGGTTTTATTGCAAAACTCATCCGCTACATTGGCAAGGAAAGCCATGGGGCGGTTCCAGAGCAGGGAATCAACGCTTTGACTGCGGCAAGGATCGGACTTGGCGCAGTGGATGCTATCCGAGATACGTTCCGGGATGAGGATGGGATTCGTTGGCATCCGATTATCACCAAGGGCGGTGATCTTGTCAATGTTGTCCCCGGAGAGGTTAAAATTGAAAGTTTTGTCCGCGGCTACAGTATGGAAGCCATTAAGGATGCAAACTTTAAAATCAACCGTGCGCTGAAAGCGGGGGCAGATGCCGTTGGCGGTGAAATAGAAATTAATGATATGCCGGGCTACACCTTTTTCCATGAGGATCTGGAGCTTAAAAAGATAGTGGAGGACAATTTTATCCAACTTGTCGGCAAAGATCGGGTTGGGGTGGGAAAAGCGTATACGACGGATGCAAACGATGTCTCCTATCTAATCCCGACAGTCCATGCCTATGCAGGCGGGGCGGTCGGCGTTGGGCATGGTGCGGACTATGCCGTGGAAAATGAGGAACTCGCCTACATTGTCGCTACAAAAATGCTGGTCATGACTGTCATCGATTTGCTGTATGACGGTGCAAAAAAGGCCATCGAAATTAAGAAGAACTTCAAGCCCGTCTATACGAAAGAAGAATATCTGAGAGAATGGGGCGGCTTGGATCTATAATTCCGTAGAGACATACCTGCCGAAAAAGAACCTCTTTTCTTCCCTGACTTAGGAAGAAAAGAGGTTCTTTCGTTGTATTTCGATGCTTATGCCTCATGAACCACAGCTGTATTTGGCTGATAAAGGGCTTTTACATTATCTTGATAGAATAAGTTTTCCGTTAAGGCTGCGAAGTTTGCAATTTCGCTTAGAGTTCCAATTAGTGGGTAGTTCTCCAATTCTGTATTTTGAAGTTTTTTTACAGTTGCTTTTGCAAGTTTATCTGCAAAAATCACCTGAATATGCCTGCTGAAATAATTTTCAATTTTTATGGGGACAAATTCCGTAAGATTCAGGGAATTATGCCAATCTGCCATGAGTTTTTGTGCATGCACAAGGTGGTATTCCCGTTGTTGGATATTTTTTGCAGTCAAAGCACGGGAGATGTTTTGTTTGATCTCAGGATCTACCGGTAATCGCTGGAACGCTGTCCCAAACCATTTGCTATAGGGCGCATATTGATTACAATAGAGGAATGCCAGTCTCATGAGCCTTTCTGCAATTCTTGAACAGGCTAGGATAGAACCGATTTCATCTCCAACATCTGAACACCGTTTTACAAAAGCCTGTTCTTCGGCAATCAGCGACCAGTTGGAAGCAATTAGATAGAGTTTTACCTGTTCAGGGTAAAATCCTATTTTTGCAAGGAGATCTTTTAAATTTAGATTATCTATGAAGAGTTTTCCTGATGTCAGCGCCAATAGCCGGTGTTCAGAAAAACTAAGCCAATCCTGGGATGAAAGGGCATTCAGGTTATTCGTTCCCAGATAAGCTTTTAAATACTCATTAATCGTATGAATAATGATAAGTGGGGAAACTGGCCCGTCTGATATCCGTTTTGAAATTCGTACCATCTTATCATTGGGATCTGGGGAAGAAAAGTTGACACTATATCCCCGGTATTCATACGGGAATTCTCTGGAGAAAATATCCATTATTTCATTTTTCCATTTGATATCCGTTTCTGGGAGAAATAGGTAAAAGCGCGGTCCCCACATATGATCTGTGGAGGTTTCGTCATCAAATCCGAGCACATCGGAGCCATAGCCCAGTAATCCGGCTGTATATTGTAACCCGGGGAAATGGTTGTTCAGAATTGGTTTTGCAATTTCATTGTAGAAGTCCTCGCATAAATCCATCCCTTTTATAAATTGCCTCACGATATCCTCTCCTAACTTAATTACTTATACACTTAAAGGTACTTTCATGATATCATATAAAAAATTTTTTATCTGTTTCCTTGTAAAAAAATACCTGTAAATGCTATTTGGCATTTACAGGTATGAATGATACGCACGATAGATTACAGCAGTTCCTTGCGAAGATCGGCTGAGTCTTTTGGAGAGAGCATAGCAGGCGCAATATCAAAGACGGTTTTGGCTCCGCACTCGCCGTTTTGCGCCATCCGGTAAGCGGCGCGTGCATAGGCCACCAAGACGCTGGAGGTGAATTCTGGATTGGAATCCAGTTTTAAAGAGTACTCGATGATGTGTTTATTGTTGCCGTCTCCAGTCGTTCCGCTGCGCAGGACAAATCCACCGTGCGGCATTTTGCTGTGATTGCGATGGAGTTCTTCTTCACTGATGAAGTGGACAACGGTGTCATATTCATCAAAATAGTTTGGCATGGTCTTGATAGCATGCTCAATCTGGGCTTTATCAGCGCCTTCTTCTGCAACGACATAGCACTCACGCAGATGTTTTTGACGGGTGGTGAGCTGCGGATGCGCACCCGAGCGGACAGCTTCTAAAGCTTTTTCGATAGGAACAGTGTACTGAATTGCATTTTTGACACCCGGCACCCTGCGGATGGCGTCGGAATGTCCCTGGCTGACGCCTTTTCCCCAAAAGGTGTAGTTCTCCCCATTCGGGAGAATCGACTCTGCGTACAAACGGTTTAGGGAAAACAGTCCTGGATCCCAGCCGACAGAAATAATGGAGATGTGTTTGGAATTTTTTGCAGCCTCATCCACTGCGGCAAAGTATTCCGGAATTTTTGCATGGGTGTCAAAGCTGTCAATGGTGTTGTACAGTTTGGCCACTGCCGGCCCCTGCTCTGGAAGATCGGTTGCGGAGCCTCCGCACAGAATCATCACGTCGATTTTTCCCTGCATACATGCAAGAGCGTCCATGGAATAGACTTTTGCATTTTCCGTGAGAATATGTAGGGATGCGGGATCCCTTCTTGTAAAAACAGCGGCAAGCTCCATATCTGGCGCATGGGAAATAGCAAGCTCCGCGCCGCGTCCAAGATTGCCGTAGCCGACAATACCTATTTTGATTTTGTTCATGGAAAATATCCCCTTCCTATTTAAAATTCTCTGTTTAGTTAGTAATTTATAACTGGAAACTATCATAGCACAGTTTTTCGTGTGGGACAAGAAAGAAAATGCGAAGATTTTGCCTTGTTCAAAAACAGAAAAAAACACCCGCATTTCAGCGGGTGTGAAAGATAGTTTATTCTACTCAACAATAAACGGTTTGATTTCCTCCAGGAATTTATCACAATCATCGCTGTGAATTTCCGCCTTGATTGGGTTTGCAAGGTCGAGGCTGAAGATACCCATAATGGATTTTGCATCGATTGCATATCTGCCGGAGATGAGATCTACATCGAAATCATACTGGGAGACAATGTTGACGAAATTTTTCACATCGTTGATGGTACCCAAAAGAATGTTGACTGTTTTCATAATTTCCAACCTCCTAAAATTGAATCGTACTTTGGTTTACCGCAGGTACACGGTATCTGCGGCGTCATGGCATGGCGCCGCAAAAATCAGGAATAATAGCCGCTTTATACTATTATTACCATAAATAAACTATAACAGTCTGGCAGATTTTAGTCAACTGCTAATTGTAATTAAAATGCAAATTTATTATAATGTATCTATATGTAGGTCAAAATTTTTACATATTTCCTATAAACTCGAATGGTTTCCCCAAAAATTTGCGAGGAAACCCAATCCATACAGGAAAGGCGGCAAGCAGTGAAGATTGCTTTTTACACCTTGGGGTGCAAGGTGAACCAATATGAAACCCAAATATTAAGACAACTCTTTTCCGCAAACGGCTTCACCATTGTAGATGTGGAACAGCCTGCGGATATTTTTGTTATCAATTCCTGTACGGTCACTTCCTCTGGAGATAAAAAGACCCGACAGATAATGCACCGTTTTAAGCGGAAAAATCCGGACGCCGTCATTGCGCTGACCGGCTGTTTCCCGCAGGCATTTCCAGATGCGGCAAAGCTGCTTCCGGAAGCGGATGTCATCACGGGGGCTTACAATCGGCGTGGTCTGCTGGAAGCAGTGTTCAAAGCCTGTCAGACGGGGGAGCGCATTATTGATATCACCCCTCATCAGCGCGGGGAATCTTTTGAACAGATGAGTGCGGGCGGATTTTTGGAACGTACACGGGCCTATGTCAAAATAGAGGATGGCTGCGAACGTTACTGTGCCTATTGTATTATTCCAAAAGCGCGTGGTCCGGTGCGATCCAAACCACTGGATTCCCTGGTCACGGAACTCGAAGAACTCTCCCGAGCAGGATACCGTGAGGTAGTCTTGGTTGGAATCAATCTCCCGTCCTACGGCAAGGATCTGGGCCTGCGGCTGATTGACGCGGTGGAAGCTGCCGCCGGGGTGGAGGGGATTGAACGGATCCGTCTTGGCTCCCTAGAACCGGAGCTGCTTTCCGACGAGGATATCGAGCGGATGTCCAGGATATCAAAACTCTGTCCCCAGTTCCACCTTGCGCTGCAAAGCGGGAGCAATGCAACGCTTAAGCGGATGAACCGCCACTATGACTGTGCGGAGTATGCACGAATTGCCGACAGCCTCCGCCGTCACTTTGACAATGCTTCGGTTACAACGGATTTGATGGTGGGTTTTCCCGGGGAGACGGAAGAGGACTTTCTGGAATCTGCTGCGTTTGTCAAAAAAATGGAGCTTGCAAAGGTTCATGTTTTCGCGTACTCTGTAAGGGAGGGAACCCGTGCGGCGGTTATGCCGGATCAGGTTTCCCAGAAAGTCAAAGAGGAACGCAGCAGGCGGATGATTCAAACCTGTAAGCAGACAAGGCTCGCCTTTTTGCAGACCCAGGTGGGGAAAACCTGCCGGGTACTTTTTGAGCAGTCCCCTGAGGATGGGACGTACCAGGGATACAGTGAAAATTATACCCCTGTACATGTCAAGAGTGCAGAACCTCTGCATGGACAAATTTTGTCAGTCAGAATCACTGCTGTCGCAGAGGATGGAGATTCCTGCGATGGCGAACTAATTGAAAAATAAGCTTTTTCTTTTTTGATATAAAAACCCTGATGCCACAAAACAAAAGCAAGGAGTGTCAAAACGATGTCAGTGTACCGCATTTACGTCGAAAAGAAACCGGAGTTTGCTGTAGAAGCAAAGGGCATGTACCATGATATCAAAACCGCGTTGTCCATTGATGGACTGACGAGTGTACGCGTCCTCAACCGCTATGATGTCCAGGGCATTTCCAGAGAACTGTTCGAGCAGGCTGTTCCAACAGTCTTTTCGGAACCGCAGGTGGACAATTGTTCTTATGAATTAAAAGATTTTTCCAATGAGGAACATGTTTTTGCAGTTGAATACCTGCCGGGTCAGTTTGACCAGCGTGCGGATTCCTGCGCACAGTGTATCCAGATTCTTTCCCAAGGAGAAAAGCCTCTGGTACGTACTGCAAGGGTAATCATCCTTTCCGGGGAGATTTCGGAAGAACAGCTTGCGAAAATCAAAGCCTATGTCATCAACCCGGTGGAATCCAGGGAAGCGTCCCTTGGTACTTATGACACTCTGGAAACCAATTATGAAATCCCAACCGCAGTGGCAACTCTGGATGGTTTTATTTCGCTGGAGGAACCTCAGCTTGCGGAGTTTATTAAGACCCAGGGCCTTGCCATGGATTTGGACGATATCAAATTCTGCCAGCAGTATTTTAAAGAAGAGGAACAGCGCGATCCGACAATCACCGAAATCAAGATGATCGATACCTATTGGTCGGATCACTGCCGGCATACGACCTTTTCCACCCATATCGAACAGGTGGATATCAAGCCGGAATTTGTTAAGAAAGCCTTTGAGCATTACCTGAATACCAGGGAAGAACTCTATAAAGGGAAAAACAAGCCGGTCACATTGATGGATATGGCGGTCATTGGTGCGAAGAAACTCAAAGCGGACGGTGTTCTGACGGATACGGATGAATCCGAGGAGATCAACGCCTGCTCAGTAAAAATCAAAGTGGATGTGGAAGGCGAGGAGCAGGATTGGCTGCTCATGTTTAAAAACGAAACCCACAACCACCCGACGGAAATCGAGCCGTTCGGCGGTGCGGCGACCTGCCTTGGCGGGGCCATCCGCGATCCGCTCTCCGGGCGTTCCTATGTCTATCAGGCGATGCGCGTGACTGGCGCCGCCGATCCGACTCGTCCGGAAAGCGAAAAACTGGAGCACAAGCTGTCCCAGAGGAAAATCGTCACCACAGCGGCGGCGGGTTATTCCTCCTATGGCAACCAGATTGGGCTTGCTACCGGCCATGTCCATGAGCTGTACCATCCGGGCTATGTTGCAAAACGGATGGAAATCGGCGCCGTCCTTGGCGCGGCTCCCCAGGAAAATGTGGTCAGGGAACGTCCGCAGCCGGGGGATTTGATTGTCCTGCTCGGCGGCAGGACTGGAAGGGATGGCTGCGGCGGTGCAACCGGTTCCTCCAAATCACATACTGTGGATTCCCTGGAAACCTGCGGCGCAGAGGTGCAAAAGGGCAATGCGCCGGAAGAAAGGAAACTCCAAAGATTGTTCCGCAACGGGGAGGTCACCCGCCTGATCAAACGCTGTAATGACTTTGGCGCAGGCGGCGTTTCCGTTGCAATCGGGGAGCTTGCCGACGGCCTGCACATTGATTTGAACAAAGTCCCGAAGAAATACGACGGACTGGATGGAACAGAACTCGCGATCAGTGAATCCCAGGAGCGTATGGCGGTGGTTGTCGCGGCGAAAGACGCGGAAAAATTCATCGAATATGCCCATACTGAAAATCTCGAGGCGACCGTTGTCGCAGAGGTCACGGAAGATGCGCGCCTGGTGTTGGAGTGGAATGGAAAGAACATTGTAAACCTTTCCAGGGAGTTCCTCAATTCCAACGGCGCTGTCAAACACACCGACATCGTCGTGGAGGATGTCAAACCCTGTGAAGTGTCCGTCAAAGGGGACAGCGCAGCGGAAAAATGGAAAAACCATGTCTCCTCCCTCAATATTTGCTCACAGAAAGGGCTGGTGGAACGCTTTGATTCCACCATTGGCGCCAACACTGTTTTGATGCCGTTTGGAGGAAAATACCAGCTTACCCCAGCGCAGGCGATGGCTGCAAAAATCCCGGTGCTTGGCAAAGAGACCAAGACCTGTTCTTTGATGGGGTGGGGCTTTAACCCCTATGTCTCCAGCGCAAGCCCATTCCATGGGGCGATGCTCGCGGTGATTGAATCCGTGGCAAAGGTGATCTGCGCATCCGGTAGCTATCACAAGTGCTGGCTGACATTCCAGGAATATTTTGAGAGAACCCAGAACAACCCATCCAGATGGGGCAAGCCGTTTGCAGCCCTGCTCGGCGCGTTGGAAGCACAGCTGAACTTGGGCATCGGCTCCATCGGCGGCAAGGACTCCATGTCCGGTACTTTTGAGGACATTGATGTCCCGCCAACACTTGTCTCTTTTGCGGTGTCTGTCACAAACACGGACAAGGTCCTTTCTCCGGAGTTTAAAGAGGCAGGGAGTAAAGTTGTTTTCCTTGCCCCGAAATATGACGAAAACGGCTTGCCGGATTTTGAAAGCGTCAAGGCAGTCTTTGACGAGGTGGAAGATCTCATCTCTGAAGGAAAAGTCAAAGCTGCATGGGCGGTAACGAGCGGCGGTATTGCCGAAGGTATCTTCAAGATGGCGCTTGGCAACCGGATCGGCTTTGCCTTTGATACCACAGTATCTGATGAAAAACTCTATGGCCCGACCAGCGGAGCATTCCTCCTGGAACTGGATAAGGAGACCCCCTGCTCCGGCGCGGTTGTCGGTCATACGGTCAAGGAGTACACTATTCTGGTAGATAGCGAGATTTTAAACCTTGCAGATTTGCAAAAGGCATGGGAAGACACTCTCGAGCCGGTTTTTGCCTGCAATATTGAGACAAGCAAGGAGCCGGTGAAAGAGATATCCTTCCATGCGGAACAACATCTCTGTGCTCCGGTAAAAATTGCCCGTCCGAAAGTTCTGATTCCGGTATTCCCAGGTACCAACTGCGAATACGATACTGCAAAAGCATTTGCAAATGCGGGCGCTGATCCGGAAATTGTGGTTATTAAGAACCTCTCCTCCGCAGATATTACCGAATCTGTGGAACTTATGACAAAGAAAATCCAGGAGTCTCAGATTGTCATGTTGCCTGGCGGTTTCTCTGGCGGCGATGAGCCGGACGGTTCTGGAAAATTTATCACAGCATTTTTCCGCAATCCCAGCATTAAGGAGAGCGTGATGGAACTGTTGAATATCCGTGACGGCCTGATGCTCGGTATCTGTAACGGGTTCCAGGCACTGATTAAACTCGGCTTGGTGCCTTATGGGGAAATCCGGGAAATGGATGATACCTGCCCGACATTGACCTTTAACACAATCGGCCGTCATCAGTCCATGTTGGTCCATACGCGTGTGGCCTCCAATAAATCTCCGTGGATGCTGTATAATCCGGTTGGAACGGTTCATACCGTGCCTATTTCCCATGGAGAAGGCAGGTTTGTGGCAAGCGAAGAAATGCTTGAACAACTTGCGGCAAATGGACAGATTGCCACCCAGTACTGTGATTTGGAAGGCAACCCGACCTTGGATATCCGCTTTAACCCGAATACTTCCCTGTGGGCAATTGAAGGGATTACCTCGCCGGACGGCAGGGTATTCGGCAAGATGGCCCATTCCGAGCGTATCGGCGACAATGTCTATAAAAATGTCGAAGGTGAGAAAGATCAGATGATCTTTAAAGCCGGCGTTGACTATTTTAGGGGATAACTGATGAAAATCCTCCTCGGAATACGTTTCGGGGAGGATTTTTGTGCAATGATTCAGAGGTATTTATAAAAACAGGGCTCGGATAATCTGTCCAAGCCCTGTTTTTACGTCTTTTAAAAATATTCCAGTGTGACTTTTTTTCCGGTTTTTTCAAGCTCTGCTGCTAAGTCCTTTATCAGGTTAAGTTTTAATCCCAGGGATACTGGCATGCCGGGGTTCTGATGAGCTGGGTTGAGTGCGCGTCCAACCAAAAAGTGGACTTCTGTGCAATCTTCCAGTAGGAGTTTAGCAAGTTTGGTTGCACCGTCCTTTTTCGTCAGGGAGACAAGCTCCGTGTTGTTCGCTGCACTGGTGCTGGTGTAGGCTTTGATAATATCCAGACATTTTCCAACAGTCAACACGCCTTCGGTCACCAGATCAATGCCTCCGATTGCCGCCGTCGGTGGGACGGAGGGATTTTCATAGTCAAGCAGGACTTTCAGTTCCCGTCCGGAAACCCGGCTGACAATCTGTGAAGTGGAGCCGCCGCAGACCACTTTGAGTCCCTTGGAATACATCAGTTTTTTGACCACAATTTCGTCCATCTCCGGGTTCAGCGGAGGGCCGACCATAACAGTGGCGGGATTGGAGGGCTTGAGCAATAGGGAAACTGAGGTGGAATCGTCTCCCGGCTGCTGCATGTAAAGCGTGTCCACCGCACCGAGTAGCCGGTGGTTGAGTTCCCTTGGAGACATATTTGGGCGAATGTTCTCGCAGATGTATTTGACAATGTTGTCGTATTGCCAGCCTAAATCCAGCAGCCGTCCGACGCCCGCATGAACAACGCCGTCCGAAAAAGCGATGATCATGTCTCCGACATCTGCCTGGAAAGAACTGACGTAAATCTGTTTTCCCTCGATTTCAATCAGCTCCCGGGAGATATCCGATAATTCGGTTTTCTTAAAATAGACCAGGGAGGGGTTGTCAAATTCCGCGGTAAAAACACTGCCGTCCTTGGAGACCCGGACAATCGTAAATGTGGAATAGGCAAGCCCTCTTTCAGAACAGACGGGGAGGGTTTTGGCAATTGTCTCTACAGTTTCGGTTAGGCCTGCCCCATTTGCAAACATGGTGGCGATGATCTTGCTAGTCAATGTGGAAAGGATATTGGCTTTGACCCCACTGCCTAGACCGTCCGCTAGGACAGCAAGGAAAAAATCATCCGTCCGAACAAATTCCACCTTGTCGCCACACAGTTCTTCCCCATAGTGGTTTAAACTCTCGTAAGCGGCGTCGACGAAATATTCCATGGCTTAGTCCTCCGATATGGTACCCATTGTCTTTTTCAGGTTTGTCAAGGCAACTTTGGTTTCTGCAGTGGTTTCACCAAGCAGACTTGCAATTTCCTGTGCGACAACCATCTGCTTTTCAATGACCTTTTGGGCTATGTCAACTGTACTGTCACGCATATCAACCAGCCGTTTTTTACGTTCTTCTTCCTTTGTGATGTCCTTAATAAAGACCAGATACATCCGGTGTTCCGGAATATACAAGATAGTTTGTTCTACGGATTTTCCAATATCAGAAGAAAAGTATTTCTTTACGGCGGGAACGCCTTCCTCTTTGCATTTGTCAAAGTCTGTCTCCCCAAAGAACATTGGCAGGGGCATTCCAATTACATCGGAGCGCTCTTGTCCGAGCATGGTCAGGGCGAGTGGGTTTAAATCCTGGACAAACAGGTCGTCATCCAATGCAATGATGGCATTCGGGGAATGCTCAATGACCATGGTGGAGAGGTTTTCCGCCCGCTGGCGCAAAAACGGCAGGCACATGTTGATATCCGCCTTGCCTTGGAAAACAGCGATGGCTTTTGCACGGCAGGAGGGGTATCCACAACTTCCGCAGTTGAGTTCCTGTTCTTTGGTGGTTTTCCCTGTCCGCGCAAGGATTTCCCGAATCTGTTCTTCTGTCGGCATATCGTTTTTGACCGCACGGTTGGAGAATACGCGCGGATGGGGCATATGCTGTAAGGAGGTGGGAGCAGGGGAAACGTCCTGCGGCATTGGAGTATCCCCAATTTTCTGAGCCGTGACAATGGTGCGCTTTTTGTGCATGCGCATAATTGGTCCGCCAATACAACTGCCTGCACAGATATTGGCTTCTACAAAGAGGTTTTGCACTTCCCCATCTCGCAAAGCGCTGAACAGTTCCAAGCAGCGGTCAAGTCCGTCCACAGCAACGGGCTTGTAATTGTGGTAACTCTCATCGCCAATGGTTTTCAGAATCCCAGAAGCGGTTGGATACAAACGGGAAACCGGTTCTGAAACGCCTTTTGCATCCGGGTCGGGCTCAATGGTATGAGGGTCAACCCCTTCTTCACGCATCCACTCCTCAATGGCAGGGAAAGTCAGCGCATAGTTTACCAGCCCACCGGCAAGCGGGTCACTGGCTTCAAATTTTTTGGACAGGCAGGGGCCGACAAAAACCACCTTAATGTCCCCATACATTTCCCGCATAATGCGTGCATGGGCCATCATGGGGGAGGAGATGGGGGCGAGCATTTTAACAAGTTCCGGAAAATGGCGTTCTACCAGCATGACGACAGAGGAACAGGCGGTTGCGATGATATTGTTCATGTAGCCGTTTTGCATCAGGGAAGCGTATTCGCGGGAGACCTCTGCCGCACCGATGGCAGTTTCCTCTACGCCTGCAAACCCGATTTTTTTAAATGCGGCGCTCAGCTGGGCAAAGGAGCAATCGAACCATCCCACCCAGGAGGGGGCAAGTGTAATATAGACTTTGCGTCCATCCTGGATCAGCTGTTTAACGCCGGGAACTTCGTTTTTTACCACTTTTGCCCCCTGTGGACAGGTCAGGACACAGGTTCCACACAACACGCATTCATCTTCGATAATATTAGCGCGTCCGTCTTTAAATTCAATGGCCTTGATAGGGCATTCGCGGATACATTTGTAGCAGTTGACGCAGCTTCCCTCATTTAATTGAATAACACTCACAGGGTTTCACCTCCAGCTTGTTGTTGGGCAAGGGGATAGATGTGCTCATAAAAAACCTGTTCCGCATTGGCAAATCCGACTTTTGTCAAAATTTCCCCGTTGACGGTACAGGCAATCCCTTCCAAGCATTTTCCCATGCAGAAGGACGCTTTGAGCGTGACAATGTTTTCCAAGTGGTTTTGTTTAATAAGCTCTGTAAAGGTCTTGATGACCTGATAAGAGCCCTTCATATGGCAGGAACTGCCAACACAGACACTGACTTCCACCATGATACAAACTCCTCCATCTTTTGTTGACTGGGGCTAATTGTGAATCTATTCACATCATACACCAGCAGGGGGGTAAAATCAAGAAATCAGAGGGCGTTTCAGTGCCTACAAAATCAGGAAGTATCCAACGTCTTTTTCAAGAATATCCATTGATGAAACAAATGGGAAATCCATTTTTTCGCTCTGGATTTCTCCTTTCCGTTATGATATGGTAAACCTAGAGAGGAGTAGAAAAGAATGAAACGGATCTGTACGCGGCAAAAAACAAGGAATGGGAAATTCAGCCTCTTATTGGGGATTTCCCTACTTGTACTGGCTTTTGCAGGGCTACTTGCAGCGGCATGGATTTCTGGTTTTGCGCAATGGTATGTGGGGAATATCTATCCGGGATTGGTTTCTACAATCGGTTGGTTCATGGGCCTGTTCCCGTTTTCTGTGGTGGAAATGGGCCTGTATTTGATCTTGATTGGATTTGTGGCGTTTGCTGCCTATACTGTGATTCAGGTTATCCGGAAAAAGGAAGGCGTTAGACGCTTTTTCCCCTTTTTTTTCAGAGTGATCCTGGTGGTTGGGGTTTTGGCGTTCCTTTATACGGCCGGGTGCGGTATCAATTACCGGCGGACTTCCTTTTCGGAAGAATCTGGGCTTTCCACACCAAAATACAGTGTCAGCCAGCTCAAAGAGGTATGCCTCTGGTTGACACAAGAGGTAAACCAGTACAGCCCGCTTGTCTCGCGGGATGAAACTGGAATGATGCAGCTTAGTGTGGAAGAGGGTGTGGCCGCTGTGGAGGAGATGCACCGCCTTGCGCAGCAATACCCGGTACTGGAGGGCTACTACCCTCTGCCAAAAAAGGTGATGGTGTCAGAAATCCTCTCTTACCAGGGAATAACCGGGGTGTACTCTCCATTTACGTTTGAAGCCAATTATAATGGGGATATGACACCCTATAACATCCCATTTACTGTCTGCCATGAGCTATCGCATCTGCGTGGGTTTATGCAGGAACAGGAGGCAAATTTTATCGCATTCCTGGCCTGTATCGGCTCTTCCCATCCGGATTTTGCCTATAGTGGGTACCTGACCGGATGGGTCTACTGTATGAACGCGTTATATGCGGCGGATTACAACATCTGGGAGGAGGTTCGACTCGAACTTTCACGAGAGGTAGATGTGGATTTGCAGGCAAACAATGAGTTCTGGAAACGATATGAGGGAGTTATTTCCGAGGCTGCTAATCAGATGAATGACACCTACCTTAAGGCAAATGGCCAGACGGAGGGGGTACACAGTTATAATCGCATGGTGGATTTGATTGTCTCCTACTACGGTACGTCTATTCGATAGGAAGGGAATGTCCATGGAACAGAAAAAAAGTGGTGAAGTCATCCTGTTTCCGGAATATGAAGATCTGAAAGAGGAAGTGGAAAAGCTGCGCACGGAATTGTCCATGCTTGTGCTGGAACGCGATGAACTGCAATTTGTAGAGTGTAGAAATCTAGAGATGGCATACCTGTTGGCTTTGGGTTCCTTAGAATATAGAATCTATGAGGCGCAGTGTACCCTGCTGCGCCAAAAAAGGAAAATGGAACTGATTCAAGCAAGGCGAAACCGGCAGGAGCACGTTGTGCTCTCAGAAATTGCACAAATTCTTGATCGGGAATTCCTATCCTATCAAAAGAAACTGGAAGAGCAGATGGAAAAAATGAATGATGCTATCCAGCGAAGCCAGGCAGAGGCCCTTTCCGATGAGGAAGCAATGGAATTGAAAAGGAGATACCGTAGGATTGTCAAGGCATTGCACCCGGATTTGCATCCAAACTTGATGCCCGAGCAGCTTCGGCTGTTCCAAAATGCGGTGGCAGCATATGAACATGGGGATTTGGCAGTTATGCGTGTGATTGACGAAATGCTTTCAGAGCCCATCCTACCTGACAAGGGATGGGATGCTATGAGGCAATTAGCGGAAGAGAGAAAACGCCTGTCCGTCCTGCTCAAACAACTCCGGAAGAGTATTCAGAATATAAAATCCACCTATCCCTATACGGTCAAAGAACTCTTGCAGAATTCTGAGTGGATGGAACAGCGAAAGAGGGAGTTGCACGAGATACTCTCCCAATATCAGGAGAGGATTGGGGAATACCAGGCAAGGATTCAGGAAATGCTGAGGTGAAATCATGAGCGGGTTGGTAAAAAGCGGAAGTGCAGGACTGGTCAGTTTTCTGCACCAGCAGGGGGAAAGGATGGAACTTCCCAAACCCTTTGAACGGAATATCTTTCTTTTTCATACTTATGTGGCCGGGACATCCCATGTTATGGGAATTGAGGAATTGGAGCCCTACTTAAACATAGGGGACAAGTTCACTTTGCTGCGTGAACCGGATAATCTGTTTGATAGTCTGGCTATTTTGGTGAAAAATGCGGATGGAATAAAACTCGGGTATGTACCCAGGCGGGATAACGCCGTTTTTTCCCGTCTGATGGACGCAGGAAAACTTCTTTTTGCCAGGCTGACTGATAAGGAAGTCAGTGGAGGAAAGGTGAATCTTTTCATAGATATCTTTTTACAGGACTGAAGAGTTGGTTGTATATAAAAACCGGACTGCTATACGGAAGCTGGGCGCTTTAACAAAGGGAGATTTTTTCTTACATAGAACCCGTTCCTGCCTGTGTGGAGTCGCCTTTGCAATAATGGAGAGAAAACAAAACATTGTTAATTTTTTGGTAGCTTTTTTGTCCCGCCTATGGTAGAATAATCATAAGAATACAGTGGAGAAACGCCGGGATGCCGGTAACTGACTGCCGCTGGTTCCATAGAAAAATGAGGAGCTTCCTCTGTGCTGTAGGAGAAACATAGGAATCCTTGCTGGATCCGGGAATAAGGGGAGAGTACAGAAAATGAAAAAGTTGACAGTAACCGTTTGTGTGTGTACCGAATGTGTTATGAATGGGGCAATCGATCTGATTGAATCCATCGAAAGCCTCAATAAGCTGAAAGTCCAGTTACGTCTCCAGACACAAATTGAGGTAAACACGAGCAAATGTATTGGAGAACCGCGACATGGGGACCATTCTCCGGTGGTGGAAATCAACGGAGAGAAAATTGAAAACGCCAACGCAGAAACTGTTATGGCGAAGATCATTGCATTGACCGCAAAGGAAGTGAAGTAGAAGTGAGAGGAATTTATACCCCTGCAACCAAAATCCGCAGACAAGTTTTTGCCGAAATTGCAAAGCTCGCCTATGAGGGCGGAGATTATGCCGCAAGACTGGAGGAAATTCCATACAAAATTTCTCCGGGAGAGGTGCCGACTTACCGAGAAAGTATTTTTAAAGAACGTGCCATCGTTGGTGAACGGCTCCGGCTTGCTATGGGACTTCCTCTGCGCAAGGTAGACGAGCATGCGCCGATTTCCAAAGGGCTTGATGAGAAAAAGCTCTCCCATTGGCAGTATGAAGCTCCCCTTGTCAATGTCATCCCGTTTGCCTGTAATGCCTGCCAGGAGACCAGTTTCCAGGTAACCAACGCCTGCCAGGGATGCCTTGCACACCCCTGCGTGAGCGTCTGCCCGATGAAGGCGATTAGTATTGTAAACGGCAGAAGCCATATTGATAAGGAAAAATGCGTCAAGTGTGGACGCTGTAAAGATACCTGCCCGTATAGCGCAATTATCAAAACCGAACGCCCCTGTGCAGCCGCGTGTGGGGTGGATGCGATTGAAAGCGATCATCTTGGTCGTGCAAAAATTAACTATGACAAATGCGTCTCCTGCGGCCAGTGTCTGGTGTCTTGCCCGTTTTCCGCCATTGCGGACAAATCCCAGATTTTTCAGTTGATTTCCTCTATTAAAGAAGGAAATAAAATCATTGCGGCGATTGCCCCGGCGTTTGTTGGGCAGTTCGGACCGCTTGCAACTTCGGAAAAACTTAAACACGCACTGGGTGAACTTGGTTTTTCAGATACTTATGAAGTAGCTTTAGGGGCAGATATTGGGGCCATTGAAGAGGCAAAACATTATATGAATAAGGTTGACACCGGAGAAGATCCTTTCCTTGCGACTTCCTGCTGTCCATCTTGGTCGGTTATGGCGAAAAAGACATTCCCGGATCTTGCCCCTTATGTTTCCAGTTCTTTAACCCCAATGGTAGCAACTGCTCGTTTGATTAAAAAAGAACATCCTGATGCAAAAGTCGTATTCATTGGACCATGCGCTGCCAAAAAGCTTGAAGCAATGAGAACTTCTGTACGAAGCGACGTGGATTTTGTTATCACTTTTGAGGAACTCATGGGAATGTTTGTTGCCAAGGGAATTGAGTTTGACGCTCCGGTGGATGAAAATGACATCATGGACGACGCCACTGCGGCAGGGCGTGGATACGCGGTTGCTGGAGGCGTTGCGGATGCGATTGTCAATTGCGTCCATCAACTGTATCCGGATAAGGAAATCAAGGTTGACCATGCGGAAGGCCTGCGCGACTGTAAAAAGATGCTCATGCTTGCAAAAGCAGGGAAGCGCAATGGCTACTTGCTGGAAGGCATGGCTTGCCCGGGCGGATGTATTGCGGGCGCAGGAACCATTTTACCAATCAATAAAGCTGCACAAGCAGTCAAAAAGTTCCAGGACAAAGCAGAAGAAAAGATTGCTTTGCAAAATAAAAAGCTGGAAGACCTGGAAAACATAAACCTCGATTAAACAAAGAAGGGGACGGGCTTGACGGTACCGTGAAAATTGACAAAAAACAGTGAAAAAACTTGGCGAAGATCGGCAGAAACATTGTTAAAAAATAATCAGAAAATAATTGACATTTTCTTGACAATACGGTACAATCATGTTGTCAAAAGATTAACAAGGCGCTTTGCCAGTTATTCTTTATAAAAAGGACCATCATAAACCCGCAAATAAAAAATGGAGGTACATGTTATGGCAGAAAAGAAAAATGCTCAGCCCAAAGCACAGCCTGTCGAGACGAAAGAGATGATCGACACCCTGGTTGCTAAGGCAAATGTCGCCCTTCACAAATTTATGGAGCTCGACCAGGAGCAGGTAGACCATATTGTCCATGAGATGGCTCTTGCAGGACTCGATGCCCATGAAAAACTCGCCAAAATGGCTGTCGAAGAAACAGGCCGCGGCGTGTACGAGGATAAGGTCATCAAGAACATGTTCGCAACCGAATATATCTGGCATAGCATTAAGCACCAGAAAACTGTCGGAGTTCTGGATGAAAATGAGATGGAAGGTTATGTCGATGTTGCAGAGCCGGTAGGCGTTATCTGCGGCGTTACTCCGACAACCAACCCAACTTCTACCACGCTGTTTAAAAGCATTATCGC
This sequence comes from Candidatus Pseudoruminococcus merdavium, assembly GCA_904419745.1. Lineage (GTDB taxonomy): Bacteria > Bacillota > Clostridia > Oscillospirales > Ruminococcaceae > Pseudoruminococcus_B > Pseudoruminococcus_B merdavium. The sequence continues at coordinate 83,013 of CAJFSS010000008.1, forward strand.
GATGAAAACCCGTAATCCGATTATCTTTGGGTTCCATCCATCTGCTCAGCAGTGCTCCAGAGAAGCTGCCCGTATTGTCTATGAGGCAGCGGTCAAGGCGGGTGCTCCGGAAGACTGTATCCAATGGATTGAGTATCCTTCCATTGAAGCCACCGGCCTTCTGATGAATCATCCGGGTGTAGCAACGATCCTTGCAACCGGCGGCCCGGGAATGGTACAGGCTGCATATTCTGCTGGTAAACCGGCTCTTGGTGTTGGACCGGGTAATGTTCCGTGTTACATTGAGAAAACCTGTGATGTCGAGCGCGCATGTACTGACCTGATGCTCTCCAAGACCTTTGATAATGGTATGATCTGCGCTTCTGAGCAGGCTGCAATCGTTGATAGGGAAATTAAAGACCAGTTTGAAAAGTATATGAAAGAAAATAACTGCTACTTCCTTAATCCGGAAGAGACCGAGAAGGTGACAAATTTTGTCATCAACCGTGAGAAAATGGCAGTAAATGCTCCGGTTGTTGGTAAACCCGCTTCCTGGATTGCAGAGCAGGCAGGTGTTAAAGTTCCGGAGAAGACCAAGATCCTCATCGCTCCGTTGCCTTATCCTTCGAAAGAATTTCCACTCAGCTTGGAAAAACTCAGCCCAGTCCTTGCTTATTTTGTCTGCGACAGCACCGAGCAGGGCTTTGAATACGCTAATACTATGTTGGAACTCGGTGGCCTTGGCCATTCTGCGGTTATCCATACCGGAAACCCGGAACTTGCGGAAAAATATGGCACGGAGATGAGAGTTGGCCGTATTATTGTGAACTCTCCTTCTTCCCAGGGAGCAATTGGTGATATTTACAACACCAACACCCCGTCCTTGACCCTTGGCTGTGGTTCCTATGGGAAAAACTCTGTTTCCCAGAACGTCTCCACTGTAAACCTGATCAACAAAAAGCGTATTGCCAAGAGGAGAGTCAACATGCAGTGGTTCAAGATTCCGCCAAAAATCTATTTTGAAGAGGATTCTATCCAGTATTTGGAGAAAATGCCGGATATTTCCCGTGCTTTCATTGTCACTGACCCGATGATGGTGAAACTCGGCAATGTCGACAAGATTCTCTACTACCTCAGAAAGAGAAGCGAATACTGCCACAGCGAAATTTACTCCGATGTTGAGCCGGATCCCTCTGTCGAATGCATCATGCGCGGTGTAGAGGCAATGAAGGCGTTCCAGCCGGATGTTATCATTGCAATCGGCGGCGGTTCTGCAATCGACGCTGCAAAGGGTATGTGGCTGTTCTATGAGCATCCAGATACCTCCTTCGATGGCCTGAGACTGCGTTTCCTCGATATCAGAAAGAGAACTTTCTCCTTCCCGAAACTCGGCACTAAGACAAAACTCGTCGCAATTCCGACCACTTCCGGTACCGGTTCTGAGGTCACCAGTTTCTCTGTCATCACTGATAAGAAGAACGGCAATATCAAGTATCCGCTTGCAGACTATGAGTTGACCCCGGATGTTGCTATCATTGACCCGCAGTTCTGTATGTCCATGCCGAAATCCATTACTGCGGACACTGGTTTGGATGTCCTGACCCATGCAATTGAGGCCTATGTTTCCACCATGGCTTCTGACTATACCGATGGTCTTGCTATCAAGGCAATTGAACTTGTCTTTGAGTATTTGCCAAGAGCTTACAGAAACGGCTCTGAGGATAAAGAAGCAAGAGAAAAAATGCACAACGCATCTGCAATTGCAGGTATGGCGTTTACCAACGCGTTCCTCGGCCTTAATCACTCCATGGCCCACAAGCTCGGCGGCGAGTTCCATATCCCGCATGGCCGTGCAAATGCACTTATTCTTCCGTATGAGATTGAGTACAACGCCCAGAAACCGACCAAGTTTGCTGCTTTCCCGAAATATAGCAAATATGTTGCGGATGAAAAGTATGCAAAGATTGCCCGTTATCTTGGCTTGCCAGCAAAAACAACAGAAGAGGGTGTAAAATCCCTTGTCAAGGCAATTCGTGACCTGATGAAGGAAACCGAACGCCCAATGTCCATTAAGGAATGCGGAATTGATGAGAATGTCTTTAAGAGCAAAGTGGAAGAACTTTCTTACAAAGCATTTGAAGACCAGTGTACTACCGCAAACCCGAGATATCCGCTTGTCAGTGAGATTCAGGAGCTTTACATGAAAGCTTACTACGGCGAAGAGAAATAATCGGTATTCATATTGATAAAACCCTGGGGAATCCTATTCAGGATTCCCCAGGGTTTTGATTTCCTCTTGAGAAAACTTCAAAACAGAATAGAAAATAAATACCTGGATGAAAAAATACAATTAACCTGGGAAGAACAGAGCATTTTATCATCATTCAACAAAATTTCCCGGACCTAATTTTTTGTGAATAAAGTATTGACTTTTGCATGAATTCATAGTAAAGTAATACACGCGGAGGTTAGTAGATGCTAACCTCCGATTAACGGACTGTAAGTTAGAATGTGCTAACCGAAAGGGGATAAGCGTTATGATGGCAAAACAGCTGGATAGCGGGTACAATTCTGTAATACCCTTGACCATGGTAAACGCCGGGGAAAATGTGCGTGTCAAAATGATTCGAGGAAAAGATGAAACCCGCCGTTTTCTGGAAACTCTGGGCTTTACAGAAGACACAGAGGTTGCCGTAGTTGCGGAACTGGGCGGAAATATGATTATCAATGTCAAAGGGACCAGGGTAGCAGTCAGTAAGACAATGGCAGCCAGAATCATGACTTGCTGTTAATTGTAATATAGGGGAGGATAACAAAATGAAGACACTCAGAGATGTTGCGTGTGGCCAAACTGCAACTGTCAAGCGGCTTTATGGAGATGGTGCAGTCAAGCGCAGAATTATGGACATGGGAATTACCAAGGGAACGGATATTTATGTAAGAAAAGTTGCTCCTCTTGGCGATCCAATTGAAGTAACCGTTCGCGGGTATGAGCTTTCTATCCGGAAATCGGAAGCGGAGAAGATTGAGGTTTAAAAGGTGTTTGTACCTTATAGTTAGCTTTATCTAACTTTTATATTTCGAGGAGGAATTACATTGAGTATCAAAATCGCGCTCGCGGGGAACCCGAACTGCGGAAAAACGACAATGTTTAACGATCTAACAGGTTCCAGCCAATATGTTGGTAACTGGCCTGGCGTTACAGTTGAGAAAAAAGAGGGAAAGCTCCGTGGGCATAAAGATGTTGTAATTACGGATCTTCCGGGCATTTATTCCTTGTCTCCCTATACTTTAGAGGAGGTTGTCAGCCGTAATTACCTGATGCAAGAGCATCCAGATGCTATTATCAATTTGGTTGACGGTACCAATCTGGAAAGAAACCTCTATTTAACTACTCAAATTGTAGAGCTTGGTATTCCGGTTGTCATTGCCTTAAACATGATTGACCTTGTCAAGAAAAACGGAGATGTCATTGATATCAAGAAACTTGGAAAGGCTCTTGGCTGCGAAGTGATAGAGACTTCTGCATTGAAAGGCACAGGTTCCATGGAAGCTGCAAATAAGGCAATGGAACTCGCTAAAGCAAAAGCCGTGACCAAACCCCAGCATGAATTCAGTAAAACAGTAGAGGATGCTCTGCAGAGAATTAGTGATATCTGTACAGGCGCCGTCCCGGCCGACAATATGCGCTGGTATTCCGTAAAGTTATTTGAACGCGATGAGAAAATTATTGAACAACTCGGTCTTCCAAAATCCATTTTGAGTTCCATTGAGGCAGTTGTTAAAGAGACGGAAGAAAAACTCGACGACGACTCCGAAAGTATTATCACAAATGAGCGTTATTCATACATAGCAAAACTGATGAAGGATTGCGTGAAAAAGAAAAAACGCACAATGACCACTTCCGATAAAATTGACCAGATAGTTACAAACCGGTGGCTTGCGCTCCCAATTTTTGCAGTGGTCATGTTTATTGTATATTTTGTCTCTGTTTCCTGGCTTGGAACAATTGTCACTGACTGGACCAATGATGTGTTCTTTGCAGAATGGATTCAGCCAGCCGTTCAGAGTGGCCTGGAGGGTATCGGTGCTGCTGACTGGTTAGTTGGCCTGATAGTTGACGGTATTATTGGCGGCGTTGGCGCTGTCCTGGGATTTGTGCCCCAGATGTTGATCTTGTTTTTCTTCCTCTCCATTTTGGAGGACTGTGGTTATATGGCACGTGTTGCCTTTATCATGGACCGTATTTTCCGTAAATTCGGCCTGTCCGGTAAGAGCTTTATCCCAATGCTCATCAGCTCCGGTTGTGGCGTCCCAGGTGTTATGGCTACCAAAACCATTGAAAATGAAAAAGACCGTCGTATGACCATTATGACCACCACCTTTATTCCCTGTGGTGCAAAACTCCCGGTCATCGCCTTGATTGGCGGAGCAATGTTCCCGAATATCCCTTGGATGGCTCCTGCCATGTATTTCATGGGAATTCTTGTGGTTATTATCTCCGGTATTATCCTGAAGAAAACAAAGATGTTTGCAGGCGATCCTGCTCCATTTGTTATGGAACTTCCACAATATCATCTTCCGGCCGCAAAAGGCGTCCTCATTCATATGTGGGAACGTGCAAAGGCCTTCATGATCAAGGCTGGTACTGTCATTTTTGTTGCATGTGGCCTCATCTGGTTCCTGTCAAGCTTTGGTTTTACTTCCGAAGGGTTTGGTATGGTCGAAGAATCCGAAAGCTTGCTTGCTGTAATCGGTAACTTTATTGCCCCAATTTTTGTTCCGCTTGGATTTGGGAACTGGCAGGCAGCGGTTGCCACAGTTTCTGGCCTAGTTGCAAAAGAAAACGTTGTCGGCACCATGGGCGTACTGCTTGGTCTTGGTGCAGATGTTGCAGAAGACGATCCAGGCTTGCTCGCACAGATTGCAGCAATGTTTCCGTATGGTGCGGCTGCACTCTCCTTCTTGGTGTTCAATCTCCTCTGCGCACCTTGCTTTGCTGCAATCGGTGCTATTAGAAGAGAAATGGCCAGCGCCAAATGGACCATGTTTGCAATTGGCTACCAAACCGTACTTGCTTACTGTGTTGCACTTATGATTAACCAACTCGGTGGACTTATCTTCGGTGGCGTCACCTTTGGAATTGGGTCTATTGTTGCCATTGTTATTTTGGCTTTCCTGCTTTTCCTGCTGTTCCGTCCGAATCCGGAGAAAAGGGTTCAACATTCTTCCAACAAAGTCACCGCTTAATCTAGAAAAATGTTTATGACGTCTCATGGGAGGGATTCATCATGTTAGAGTGGCTTGCTGCAAATGCCGCAACAATAATTATCAGCGCAGTTCTTTTTGTTCTGATGGCTCTGGCGATCCGCTATCTGTGGAAGACCTCCAGAAGAGGAGGGTGCGTTGGATGTTCGGAATGTTCCAAGGGCTGTGGTGGATGCTGCCATTGTGTTTCCAAAACACAGGCAGGTTCCGCCAAGCATCGCCGTCCGCATGCATTGTCTTAGGAAAAGGAGATTGACACGATGCTCTCCTCAGCAAAGAAACGGTATCTCCTTGCAGCTTACGAATTGGCAGACGATATTAGCAAAGGAGTACGCTCGAAAGATATTGCAGACAGGCTCTGTGTCCAACGCCCCAGTGCTTCTAAAATGATCCATGCGCTATGCGAAGAAGGTCTGTTTGATAAGGAATATTATGGAAAAGTCCATTTTACGCCTGAAGGACTCCGATATGCAAATCGCTTGTATACGGACTATCTGTTACTCTTTGAGTATTTTGACGGGAAACTTTCTTTACAAGAACAAAATGCCCGGCGTGATGCGGTAACCTGCCTCTGTGATCTATCTGAAGAGGGAAGACAGAGTATTATCTCCCTTGTTCTTTCCCAACAGACAGCGAACAAATCGGAATAATTACCATATTCCATTCCTTTGAATTTTTTCGCCAAAACCCCCTTTCAGGGATATCCCTGAAGGGGGGTTATATTAATACCAGTTTGGAATTAGATTTTCAAAATTTTGATACCATTCACAGAGAATGAGTGCATTATTCTGGACGGCTTCCATTTCTTGAATTCCTTGTACGCTGGCCCATGCAAAGGCAGATAGAGTATCCAAGGCAAGATAAAAGGCGATTGTTTCAAAAAATGGTGAGGGGATTTGTTTGCCGGCAAAATACCCGTCAATTTGTCCGGCGGCAAAGGGAATACTGAGATTGTAGGACATTGGGAGGGAACAGAAATCACACCAAGGATCCCCGATTTGATGAGAAAATCCAGTAACGGCAACCGTCTGGTGGGCGGTAATGATCAGGTTTTTCGGCTGGAAATCCCCATGTAACACTCGAATTGGACGCTGTTCTATTTCAAGGGGTATTTTTTCTGCCAGGCCAAGAAATAGTTTTTCCTGTTCCAAATGTTTTCCACAGCGTTCATATGCGGAAAGTGTGTCGTCTATTATTTGTCCAAAATATTCTTTCCAGTCAAAAGAAGTCGGAGGGGATAATTCATGAATTTTTGCGAGAATTTGACCGGCACTGTATCCCAGCTGATATTGTCTTGCTGTGGTGAGAGAAGGGATTACCTGGTTGCTCGGAGCTCCTTCGATCTCTTCGCTTAAAAAATAAAGAAACTTTCCGTTTTTGCTTTTTCCGAACCCTTCCGGGCGGGACATGGGAATTCCATGCGAATACAGTCGTTTCAAGAAACGAAATTCTGCTTTTTTTCTTTCGTATTCCTTACATGGGCTGAGTGTGAGTAAAAGGGGAGAACCGGTTTTCCGTTCTACATGGTATGTTTGCTCCAAGGGGGATGATCCCCCTATCAGTTGCAGGTCTTTAAAAAAATAGGAGCCGGGTATTTCATTTAGTAATTCCCCCATCATAAAATCCCCTCCATTTTGACAGATATGGTAAGATCAGTATTCCCATTTAATATCCCAAAAATCCATAAACAGAGGAAACGATACGAATAGAAAGAGGTTTTCTGCAAAAAATAGAAAAGGTTGGTTTTCTTATAAAATTGTACTTTTGGAAATACTGATTTTCTATAAAGATGCCGCCCATATCCAGCGAAATTCCGGATATGGGCGGCATTGCAAGTCATTTTATTGGTTGGATTTTGGTTTAAGGCTTCTATATCCTTGATTTGCGGTCAGTTAGATGTTTCGAAATCCCCAGCGCCTCCTCCGGTTCTTTCATAGACAAAACTCTCGGTTTCCTCCATGGATACGGGGCAAAGCAGAAGGGAGCCTCCAGGCAAGATCGTGTCATTTTGATCCAGGGTACAGTTTTCACCGAGGGAAAGGGAGTACAGTGGAATGCCGTCTTTAGTACAGAGGGTTAGGGAAGTGGTACCAAACTGGACGCAATTTTCCGATGAAAATGAAAGCCGCTTTGTTCCATCGCTGCTGGTCAAAGTAATGCCATAGGCATCGGCTTCCAGTGGCGGGGCAGGCTGTCCTTCGTCTGTATTATTCCAAGTTCCGCGGATTGCATTGAGTACATAAAAATAGGAAATACCGTTTCCACGCTCCCCGTAGGTCCTGGTATATTGATGAATTTCATCATTTTTTGAACGGTAAGTAATGGTACAGATATCGGAGGTAATCCACTGGAATTTCATATCTCCATAAGCGGGATAGGGAAACTCATCGCCTGGTTTTGCGAGCACCCACAGGATCGGATTGCGGTAGATCCTGGTGTTCCCGGTTTCCTTTTCCTGTTTCACGATCAGTTGATGGCCTGCATCCGGGGAAAAGCGTACTTCTGTCCGGTGGGAAGTGCCCAACAAGAAAAAGAAGATGAGATTTATCATAAACAGGAGAAGAAAACCGGAGAGTATAGCGAGAAGCACTCTTTTTTTCGGAAAGAAGAAACAAAAAAGGGAAAAAGAAATACTGACGAGAATTACCCCGTTTAGAAAAAAAGGCATGCCATCGTAAATATATTCTATCCCATACGGCAGCAGGACAGCGTAATAGACAACCTGTAGCAAGACAAGCAGAGCGCTGACAGCGGCAAGAACCCATCCGAAAATTTTGCGGAAAGAGGGACGGCGTCTGGTATACAAAAGATTTTTCATAAATTCTCCTCCGGAAGGAACTTTCACTAGAAATCATATAAATGATTCCAGTTTTTGAAATTTGGAGTTGTGAGTGGCTTTACAGGTAGAATCAGCGAAAGGATAACCTCAACAGGAAAACAATACTAACACACTTTTCAAAGATAACATGGTTGAGGTTCTTTTACAAGGACTACAACCCCACATGATAATGATTATAACATAATTTCAAAAAAGGGCAGTGGGGATTACGATTTTATCATCTTAAAGTGAAAGAAAAAATCCTATTGGTAGAGGAAAATTAGAAAAACAGGCGGATGGAATTCCATCCGCCTGTTATGAGAACCATAGAAAAGTGAAAATTCTATTTTATCTGTTTTCCTCTTACAAAGACATGGGCAGGATCAAGATGTTCATCCAGTACAACCAGATCGGCGTTCTTCCCCTCTTTGATAGAACCGGTAACATTGTCCACACCAATTGCACGTGCAGGGTTGAGGGAAGCAGCTTTGACAGCCATCTCAAATGGAATACCAAAACTGTGGACGTTGCGCATGCACTGAAACAGGTTTGTAGAGCTTCCCGCCAGTGCGCCGTTTGCCAGACGAGCAGCGCCGTCCTTTACAAAAACTTCCTGCCCACCAAGATGGTATTTTCCATCAGGAAGTCCTGCTGCGCACATGGAATCGCTGATGAGGCAGACACGATCGTACCCCAATGTCTTAAAGACGGTACGGATAACGGCAGGATGAATATGAATTCCGTCGCAGATAAGTTCCGCCGTAGCATGGTCATCTTCAAAAACTGCCCCTACTACACCCGGTTCCCTGTGGGTAAAGGCGGGCATTGCATTAAACAAATGGGTAACATGGTGCACCCCTTTTTTCATGGCCTTTACCGCGGTATCATAATCGGACATTGTATGGGCAATCGTAATGAGTACTTCGTCTTTTACAGCTTCGATGAATTCCATGGCGCCGTCCAGCTCGGGGGCAATGGCAACTGTTTTAATAAAACCGCCGCAGTCCGCATTGATTTTCCGAAACAGCTCAATGTCTGGATTGATAATGTATTTAGGATCCTGTGCTCCACATTTCTTTTTTGAGAAAAAGGGACCTTCCATGTAAATTCCATGGAGATAGGCTCCCTCATGTCCTTTTTGAGAAAACTCATGGACCAAAGCGCAGATTTTATCAATTTCTTTTGCGTCGATGGACATTGTGGTGGCAAGATAGGAAGTGATTCCGTTATTGGCATAATATTTTGCCATTTTGTGGTATCCTTCTACATTGCCGTCGCAGGTGTCAACCCCATCACAGCCGTGGGTATGGATATCCAAAAGGCCTGGGATAACCTTTTGTCCCTTTGCATCCACGTCTCCATCCTTTTGAGCCGTGTGGGAACAGGTCTTATCAATGGTTTTTATCTGAGTGCCTTCGATTTCCAAATCCGCTTTGTGAAATGTAAAATCGTCACACAGTACTTGGGCATTCGTAATCCACATGAGAATATCTCTCCTTTTTTATCTGGGAATTCCCAGTTTTATTCTTTTCTTTATTATATACCATCTTTGTATTTTTTTAAATACTTCCCGTCACTTTTTAAATAGAAAAATGGAAATCCTGCCATTCTTCTTCTCGGATAAACTTCTTGAAATATCAGACAATAAAAAGGGCGGCGTTTCGCCCAAGTTTACCAGAGAGAAGGTGAAGGATATTGGAATATTCTCAAAAACAGGATAAGCAGTTGTTGTCCGAACTTTACCGCAGTACGCAAATGGGAGCCGAATCCATTCGTGCACTGATTTCCGAGGCATCTGACCCGGCACTGAAAACAGAGTTATCCGATCAATTGTGCGGATACCAGAAACTTTCCAAACGCGCTCATGACATGCTTGAAAAACGCGGAGGAAAAGCGGAAGAAACCAGCAAAATGAAATCCCTTGGCATCCATACCGGGATAAAACTCAACACCTTGATTGACAAGACGTCCAGCCATCTTGCCGAAATGGCAATTGAAGGCAGCAATATGGGAATTGTCGGAACCACAAAACAGCTCAGTCAATTTTCCGGTGCAAGTCAGAATGTTCGTCAGCTTGGCAATGAGTTTGTTTCTTTTGAACAGCATAATATTGAAGCGTTGAAACGATATTTATAAGGAAAGAAGTGTGTAACTATGACCCATCCGTTTTCAGAAAAGAGTGATAAAATTACCAAGTGGGCAGGGAATTCCACAACGGTAAACGGAAAAAAATATATGCCATTGCATGGACGGCATAATTTTGACTGCGGCAATTATCTGGATTCCACTGCAGAGATTCTGAGAAAAGACCTGGCTATCCCGGAAAACCGAACGCCTCATGCCGAAAACCGATTGGAAGGAAAGTCCTGAAAAATAGGTTCTAAAATGAAGGCAATATAAAACAAACCGTGTGCCTTTTTGGCACACGGTTTGTTTTATATCTCAGCAAAGTCGAACTTTCCTTGTCCAACTACCGGTGTTTTGTAATTTCCGTATGCCTTATTCAAAATGAATTTGACAATCAATTCCAAATCATGATGATATTTCGGAATTTCCATGGCTAATAATTTTAAAAATAAGAGTTTCTCCCATGATATTACCAGATATTTCTCTTCTTCTATCGCATTTTCATTTAGCAGCTGTTTTGCCGCAGGCAATGCCACATTTGCACAGGATTGTTACAGGTGGGAAAGGGTGTTATACTGAATATAGCATTTTATGGAAAGGAGAATTGCAGATGGAATACTCTTTTTTGATACAGAAAGCCCTGGATGGAAGAGAATTTGCCTACTGCCCCTATTCAGGTTTTGCGGTGGGGGCTGCCCTGCTGTGTTCCGATGGGGAGGTCTATACAGGATGTAACATTGAATCTTCTAGTTATTCCCCAAGCAACTGTGCGGAGAGAACCGCTTTTTTTAAGGCTATCAGTGATGGAAAGCAGGAATTTGCAGCGCTGGCAGTCATTGGCGCGCCAAAGGGAGAAAATTTGCCGTTTCCCCAGTGCGTCCCTTGCGGAGTATGCCTGCAGGTAATCAACGAGTTTTGTACCGGTGATTTTCCAATTATCCTTGCACAGAGCACACAGCAATATACGGTACATACACTCCGGGATCTGCTCCCATTGGGATTCCGACTGGATGCAAAGGAGGAATCGATATGAACATGTATGAAATTCTACTTAAAAAGCGCAATGGAAAAGAGCTGGATCAACAGGAACTGTCCTATTTTGTCCGTGGCTGCGTTGATGGCAGCATCCCGGATTATCAGATATCCGCCATGTTGATGGCAATTTATTTTCAGGGAATGACGCCAAAAGAAACTGCGGTTTTCACGCAGGAAATGGCGTGTTCCGGCGATATGTTGGATTGGAAGGCATTGCATCAAAGGACGGTGGACAAACACAGCACAGGAGGGGTGGGGGATAAAACCACCCTGATCGTTGTTCCTATTGTTGCAAGTTTGGGAGTGGTTGTGCCCAAAATGTCCGGCAGGGGGCTTGGACATACTGGCGGGACAATTGATAAGCTCTCTGCTATTCCGGGATTTCAAACGCAGATTTCCCAGGAACATTTGTGGAGGCTTTTGGAAAAAAATCATGCGGCCATCATTGCCCAGTCCGGAAATCTTGCTCCAGCGGACAAAATCCTCTATGCTCTCAGGGACGTGACGGCAACCGTAGATAGTCTGCCTTTGATTGCTTCGAGTATTATGAGCAAAAAACTCGCCTTAGGTGCCAATGCCATTCTTTTGGATGTAAAAACGGGGAGCGGAGCGCTGATGCGTGATCTGGATGGATCCATCCGTTTGGCACGGACTATGGTAGAGATTGGGAAAGCAGCTGGAAGAAATACCGCAGCCCTGATTACAGATATGGACACGCCGCTCGGCTATGCAATCGGAAATGCGTTAGAAGTCATGGAGGCAGTACAGACTCTTCATGGAACCGGACCGGAGGATTTGACGCAGGTTTCCCTTTCCCTTGCCGCTGGGATGCTTAGCTTAGCGGGTAAGGGGAGTTTTGAGCATTGTTTTGAACTTGCAAAAGAAAAATTGTATGACGGCAGCGCCTTTGAAAAATTGAAGGAAATCACCCTGGGACAGGGAGGGGATATCTCCTATCTGGAATGTCCGAAAAAATTCTCGCTGTCTCCTTTCCAAATGGAAATTCTGTCGCCTTCTGAAGGATATCTCGCCCATATTGACACCTTGTCCTGCGGACTGGCAAGCATGCTGCTTGGAGCGGGACGTCAAAAAAAGGAAGATAAAATTGACGCCGGGGCGGGAATCCTGTTGTTGAAAACAGTGGGGGATTTTGTGCATAAAGGAGATCCAATCGCCCGTTTTTACTGCCAGTCACAGTCACAGGCGTTTGCAGCAAGGGAGGAATTCCAGTTTACCATTTCCTCAGAAAAACCGAAAGGTCGTACCTTAATTTTACAAAAAATTGGATTTTAGCGGGAATTTCGCTTTTGAAGAAAAAACTGTTGACTTTTTCCCCGGGATTCGATATAATAATCGTCGTCGGATAACGGGGTGTAGCTCAGATGGTATGAGTGCTTGGTTCGGGACCAAGAGGCCGTGAGTTCAAATCTCACCACTCCGACCACAAAACCGTCGTTTGAAAACGACGGTTTTTTATTTGTATTTTCTGTGAAATCAGTGAAGGAGTAGCCCGAATCGTTAGGTTTCAAATCATTTGGAATAAAATTGCGGCTTTCTGCCTTAAAAGGCGTGTTTACAACGAAGGCTCCTGATGGAAAGGCGGTTTTGTAATGGAAGATCAAAAGAAAATAGAACTTTTTGAACGGATTCCGGTTCCAAAAGCGGTTATGACACTGGCAATCCCGACTATATTGAGTTCTTTGGTCATGGTGTTTTACAATTTGGCGGATACCTATTTTGTTGGAATGCTCAACGATCCCATCCAGAATGCAGGCGTGGCTTTGGCAGCTCCCGTATTGTTAGCGTTTAATGCCATCAATAACCTCTTTGGCGTTGGAAGTTCCAGTATGATGAGCCGGGCTCTTGGACGAAGGGATTACGATACCGTATACCGGAGTTCTGCTTTTGGATTTTATTGTTCTATTTTCTGCGGTATCCTGTTTTCCCTGCTGTGTACTGTCTTTCAAGGACCGCTTCTTTCCCTGCTTGGGGCGGATGCAAATACCGCTCAAGCAACGGCGGAATATATGCTTTGGACCGTTACCTGGGGGGCAACGCCGGCAATTTTGAATGTTGTTATGGCTTACCTGGTACGTGCAGAGGGATCTGCGCTCCATGCAAGTTTGGGAACCATGAGCGGCTGTCTACTCAACATCCTGCTAGACCCAATTTTTATTCTCCCATGGGGGTTCAATATGGGAGCGGCAGGCGCCGGACTTGCTACATTTCTCTCTAACTGCGTTGCGTGTATTTACTTTTTTGTTCTGCTGTATTTGAAAAGAAAGAATACTTATGTCTGCATTCGGCCGAAGATGTTCTGTTTCCAACGTCAGATTGTCCTGGGGGTATTCGGCGTTGGAGTTCCCGCCTCCATTCAGAATTTGCTGAATGTGACGGGAATGACGGTACTCAACAACTTTACCTCTTCCTTTGGGGCGGATGCAGTTGCAGCAATGGGAATTGCACAGAAGGTGAACAATGTCCCAATGCAAATTTCCATGGGGCTTTCTCAGGGAATCATGCCGCTTATCAGCTATAACTATGCAAGTGGAAATATCAAGCGAATGAAGCATACCCTATTGTTTACTGTAAAAATTGCATTGGGTTTTATGATTGCAGTCTCTGTCGGTTATTATCTTGGTGCGGAACCACTGACGCGCCTGTTTATGAACAATGAGACAATTGTTGCATATGGAGCAAGGTTTTTGCGTGGATTTTGCCTGGGTCTTCCATTTTTGTGTATGGATTTTATTGCTGTGGGCGTCTTTCAGGCGTCCGGCCTTGGCAAAAATGCGCTTATTTTTGCCATCCTCAGAAAAATTGTTTTGGAAATTCCAGCCTTGGTTGTTCTCAACATGCTTTTCCCATTGTATGGATTGAGCTATGCACAACTGACAGCAGAAGTGATTTTATCCGCCGCCGCTGTAATTGTACTGGTGAAACTGTTCCGGAATTTGGAAGCGCATACGGTGCAGGCGTCATCCGCTGATTCTCAATGACACAAAAGTGCAGGGGAAAATTTTTCCTCTGCACTTTTCTTTTACGATTATTCTTTTAACAGACCGCAACGGATACAAGCCTGTATCATTTGTTCTATGCATTCCCATAACTTGGGTGATGCTCTGCGGATAGGATCTGCCCTGCGGTAGACATCCGCACTTGTCACGTTGGCCTGTTTCCATGTGTGCCCATCGGTGTGGCAGTTGAGCAGGAGAGGCTGAAGACGGTCAATAGCCCCCGCGTATAGGGAGTCCGGAGTATCCATACGGTCAAATTCTTCCCAAAGTGTACGCAGCTCCTGCTCCTGATCCTTTTCCAGCATGGAAAAGAGCTTGTCGGCTGCGGCCTGTTCTCTACGCACTTTGTCCTGGTTGGCAGTCTTGTCGTAGCAGAAAGTATCTCCTGCATAAACCTCTACCAAATCGTGAATTAACGCCATTTTAAGGACGCGGAGTAAATCCGTTCCTTTGGGAGCATATTCGTACAGGAGCATGGCCATTACCGCCATGTGCCAGGAATGTTCGGCATCGTCTTCCTGCTTACTTTTATCCAATATCACATTGCGGCGTAAAATGGTTTTCATTTTATCAATTTCCAGCAGGAATGCGAGCTGTTTTTGCAACCGGGTTTTCTCCATAAAACCGCCTCCTTTTGTTAAGTTTATCATATTTGTTCAATGTTTGCGAGGGATAACTTGGAAAATCGGCCGATTATTTCTTCTACAACTCTTTTCAAATTCTGTGGGGACTGCTACAATAAAGAGGCAGTACTTTCACAGATAGAGAAAGAAGGCTTATATAATGACGACGAACGAAAAAATACAAAAGCTCAGACAGAGTATGAAAGCAAATGGGGTATATGCTTACCTGATTCCCTCCTCTGACCCACATATGAGCGAGTATCTGCCAGATCACTGGACGACCAGGGCATATTTTTCCGGCTTTGACGGTTCCGCAGGTACCCTGGTGGTAACGGAGGACAAAAGCGGTCTGTGGACAGATGGACGGTATTTTCTTCAGGCAGGGCAGCAGCTTGCCGGCAGTGAAGTGCAGTTGTACAAGATGGGAATGCCAGGCGTTCCTACGGTATCTGAATTTTTGGAACAGGAACTTGTAGGAGGAAAAGTACTGGGAATCGATGGTACCGTGACGGCGACCAGTACCGTTCGGGAACTACAGGCCCATGGAGTTTCGGTTAAGGCAGTGGATTGTACTTCGGAGAACTGGGAGGGCCGGCCCGCTATTCCAGCAACTGAAGTCTATGTACATGAGGTGAAATATACTGGCCTGACTGCTGCCCAAAAGCTTGTACAGCTGAAAGAGAAATTGCAGGGCGCAGGAGCAAATACCATGGTGATCACAAGGCTTGACAGCATTGCATGGCTGTTAAACCTGCGTGCAAACGACATTGCATATAACCCATTCCTGCTCTCCTATGTGTTGGTGGAACCGGAAAAGACGACCCTGTTTGTCAATACCTCCCGTGTTTGTACAAAAGCGAAGGAATCCCTTGCGGAAAACGGGGTGGAACTGCGGGAGTATGAGGAAATTCTTCCTGCAATCCGTGGTATGACCGGGGAAAAGCAGGTATTGGTAGACCCTGCAAGCGTTAACTACGCCGTGTGGCAGGCATTGGAGGAAAACAGCAGCCTTACTCTGATCGAAGGGGCAGAACCGGTTCAGGCACTCAAATCCATTAAAAATGAGACGGAAATTGAGAATATCAAAAATGCCCATGTGCGTGATGGCGTGGCGATGGTTCGCTTCCAGAGAGAATTGGAAAGACGGATGGCCCAGAAGATCCCGACAACGGAATGCGATATTGAAGTGATTCTGCGTGATCTGCGCGCACAGCAACCGCTTAACAAAGGGGAAAGTTTTTCAACCATTGCGGGCTATGGAGAAAATGGAGCGATTGTCCACTATCATGCCCTGCCAGAGACCTGTGCAACTGTCCAGGCAAAGGGGTTGCTTTTGGTGGACAGCGGCGCGCAATATTTGGATGGGACAACGGATATTACCAGAACATATGCCATGGGAGAACTGACCAGGGAAGAAAAAGAGTACTATACTACGGTGCTCAAAACCCATATTTCTGTGGCAAGAACCATTTTTTTGGACGGAACGAGTGGCAGTACCCTGGATATGATGGCGCGCAGCAAGGTCTGGAGCAAGGGGATTGACTACCGGCACGGAACTGGACATGGGGTCGGTTATTTTGGCGGCGTCCACGAGGGACCCCATAATCTGCGCACAACAAGTACAGTCCCATTCCATGCAGGGATGCTGATTACGGACGAACCGGGTTACTATGAAGAGGGAAAAGTGGGAATTCGGATTGAGAATATCCTGCTTGTGAAAAAACTGTTTGAAAATGAGTATGGAACTTTTCTGGGTTATGAACCGGTAACCTATTGTCCGATTGACACCACTCCGGTTTTGGTCGAACAGCTGGACGACGAGGAGATTGCATGGCTTAACGAATACCACCGGACAGTGTATGAAAAGCTGGCTGGATATCTGGAGGAAGACGAGCGCGCATGGCTCAAAGAAAAAACTGCGCCAATTTCAAAAAAATAAAAAGGACAGTATCATACGAATGCTTGAGGGGAGCGGGATACCCGCTCCCTCTTGTCTATTCGGTTGGTTGGAGTAGAGGAGGCAGAAAACATGACCTACAGTGAGGCACTGGAATTTATCCATTCCCGTCCCAGGCTTGGGAGAAAAAAACCAGGCACGCAACGGATGGAAAAACTACTCCATGCACTGGGGGATCCACACAAGACACTGAAATTTGTCCATATTGCGGGGACAAACGGGAAAGGTTCCGTAACAGCCATGACTTCCAATATTTTGAGACTGGCCGGTTATAAAACCGGGCAATTTATTTCTCCATTTATACTGGAGTTTCGGGAGCGTATCCAGATGAATGGAGAAATGATTCCGAAGGAAAAATTGGTGGAATATGCGCAGCAAGTCAAAGCGGTTGTGGATGAGATGGACGCCAGGGATGAAATCATCAATGAATTTGAAATTGATACGGCAATCGGATTGCTCTGGTTTGCGGAAGAACGCTGCGATATTGTCTGTCTAGAAGTTGGCCTGGGTGGGCTGTATGACGCTACCAATATTATTGATGCGCCGCTTGTGACGGCCATAACTTCAATTTCCCTGGACCATACCAACCTGCTTGGGGACACAACCGCAAAGATAGCCCAGGAAAAATGTGGAATTATCAAGCGAGGGAGCGTAGTGGTCAGTTATCCCACGCAGGACAAAGATGCGCTTGCCGTGGTTATGGAACGCTGTGCTGCTTTGCAGGTTCCTGTGATTCTTCCAGCAATGGGCGGTGTAGAAATTCTGGACGATTCTGTCCTTCACAAAAGGGTTCGTTACGGAAATTTAGAATTTACTTTGAAACTCCCTGGGGCCCATCAGGTACAAAATGCCATGATGGTAGTAGAAATTATCCGGCAGCTTGCCGGAAAAGGGTTCCCAGTTTCGGAAGAAACCATACAAAAAGGGATTGAAACAGTTTTCTTTCCAGCAAGGCAAGAGATATTATCAGAGCACCCACTGATTTTGCTCGATGGCGCGCACAATTTTTCCGGGGCACAGTCTTTGGAGGATACGCTTAGGAGGTTGCCACAGGAAAAAACCATGATTATCGGCATGTTATCCGATAAGGATTATGAGCACTCGGCCCAGTTACTGGCAAGGCAGTGTCGCTGTGTGATTACCGTATCTCCGGATAATCCACGGGCCCTATCCCCGGAACAGCTGGCTCAGGCAGTCGGGGATAGTTGCGAGACCGTGATTCCATGCCATGATTATGAAAAGGCACTCAATCTGGCAAAATCCCAGGCAGGGGAGACCGGAGCCATTATTATTTGTGGTTCGCTATACCTTGCTTCTTCTATGAGGGAACTTCTCTGTAAAAAGAAATAAAAAAACGCCTTCCCAATTTTTGGGGAGGCGTTTTTCGAACGGTCACTATCCAAGATAAGCTTTCAGTAGCAGATAGGTATTGGCCAGCCCGTCCTCGTGGGTGCGTTCATACCCGTGGGACGCATAGACGCCGGGCCCAATCAGGGCATGGCGGAGATCATGCCCCGCAGAAAGGGCGGCATCTGCATCGGAGCCGTATCCTGGATAGATATCTACTGCGTAATCAAGCCCATTGTCTTTTGCGGTCTTGATCAGTGCAGTGGTCATATCGTAATCATAGGGCCCGCGGGAATCCTTGGCGCAGATGGAGACTTTGCATTCGTTCGCGCCAAGTCCAATTCCGACACAACCCATATCTAGGCTCAGGATTTCTTGAACATCATCCGGGACGCCGGCGGCAGCGCCGTGCCCGGTTTCTTCATAAACGGTGAAATGCAGATAGACTTTTCGCCCTGGGAGTGTGCCGGTATCTTTCAGATGCTTCGCATAGGCAAGCAGGATAGCAGAGCACCCCTTATCGTCAATAAAGCGGCTCTTGAGGTAGCCGGATTCGGTCAGAACCGTTCTTGGATCAAAGGCGACGAAATCCCCAGCACTCACACCAAGCGCTTCGGTTTCCTCTTTGGAGTAAACCTTTTCATCCAAAACAACTTCCATG
Organism: Candidatus Pseudoruminococcus merdavium; assembly: GCA_904419745.1. Classification (GTDB taxonomy): domain Bacteria; phylum Bacillota; class Clostridia; order Oscillospirales; family Ruminococcaceae; genus Pseudoruminococcus_B; species Pseudoruminococcus_B merdavium. The sequence continues at coordinate 101,845 of CAJFSS010000008.1, forward strand.
GTATCAAAATCTCTGGGTTGTTCCTTGAGCTTGAGATTGACATGGGAGGATGGATCATTCATCTGAAAAGTACCGCAGTAGTTACCGGAAAATCGGGTAATGACTGTACAGTTTTCCGAATCCACATTATTGGGGACAAGGCCGCCAATTGGGGAAAGGGAGAGCCGGCCATTTGCCTTGACTTCCCGGACAATGGCGCCAAGGGTATCCACATGCGCAGTGAGCAGGATTGGGTTTCCTTCGCCGCCAAGGCAGACAACAATGCTGTTTTTAGCAGTGCGTTTTGGTTGATATCCCATTTCTGTCAAAGTGGTAAAGAGATAATCCGCTGCTTCCTTGGTATAACCAGTTGGGCTTTTGATAGCGAGCAGGCTTTGTGCCTGCTCCAGAATATAATCCATCATATTGCATTGCATGGGTAAGACCTCCTAAGCCGATATTTTCTCTGATTCAGCGCCCGGCAGGCACTGGAATTTTACACAAACAGTGTACTACCAATTGAAGGAAGGTGCAAGGGAAACGATAAACTATTTTCTGTGGAATGTTTACAATCTGTTTTTGTATGACTGTGTAAAAAGGTGTAAAATAAAACTGAAATCGTATCGAATGGAATAGAGGGAATACAGCATGGGTGGATTTGTCAGGCTGGAAGAAGTTTATAAAAGTTACCATATGGGTGAAATTACAATCAATGCAGCGAACGGCGTATCTTTTGAGATCGAAAAAGGGGAGTTTGCTGTCATTGTAGGGCCAAGTGGAGCTGGAAAGACCACGGTACTCAATCTTCTTGGAGGAATGGATACCTGCGATAAGGGAAAAATGCTGGTTGATGGCAGCGATGTGAGTAAATATAACCGTAAGGAATTGATTTCTTACCGGAGATATGATGTGGGTTTTGTGTTTCAGTTTTATAACCTGGTACAGAACCTGACTGCAAAGGAGAATGTAGAACTTGCAACGCAAATTTCAAAAGATCCGCTGGATGTGGTAGAGGTTCTGGAACAGGTGGGATTGAAAGAGCGCATGAACAACTTTCCATCTCAGCTTTCCGGAGGAGAGCAGCAGAGAGTGGCCATTGCAAGGGCGCTTGCCAAGCACCCCAAACTGTTGCTCTGTGATGAACCGACTGGTGCGCTCGATTACAACACCGGAAAGATGATCCTGGCTCTACTACAGGACACCTGCCGCAAGACAGGAATGACAGTAATTGTTGTCACCCACAACCAGGCGATTACCCCTATGGCGGATCGCGTTATTCATATGAAAAACAGTAAGGTGGAGCAGATGATTCTCAATGAGAACCCCACTCCGGTGGAAAGGATTGAGTGGTAAACTGTGAAGAGTGCTTTTTGGAAAGATACTTTCCGGGAAATCTGGAAGACAAAAAACCGGTTTATTTCCATCTTTGCCATCATTGCAATTGGGGTGGGCTTTTTTGCAGGAGTAAAGGCTTCCTCAGCGGACATGAAGCAGTCTGAAAACGCTTATTATGTAAAAAGCCACTTGATGGATGTACAGGTAATTTCCACCCTTGGATTTGGGGAGAAAGATATTGAAGCATTTCGCTCGCTGGCAGGAATTCAGAGCGTGATGCCTTCCTATACCGCCGATCTCTATATGGAAACGGCTGGGAATCGATCAGTTTGCAAAGTATACTCCCTGCCCTCGGCAGATACAGCGGAGCAAGATAACATCAATCAACTCACCTTAGTGGAAGGAAGAATGCCGGAAAACGAAGGAGAGTGTGTGGTTGACTCCTATCTCGCACAACAGCGTGGTTTTTCTGTTGGAGATACCGTTCGGATGCACGCAGAAGAGGGGGAGGATATCTCCTCTACACTCTCCAGAGAAGAATTTACCATTGTTGGCACCGTAGAAAGCCCCATGTTTATTTATAAAATGCAAAGAGGAACAAGCACAATTGGGGACGGATCCGCAGAAGGGTTTGTCTATTTGATGCCGCAGGCTTTTTCCTATGAAGACTATACAGCTGTATTTCTGACCTTTACCAGTGCAGAAGCCGCGCAGGCTTATACGGACGAATATGACAGCCTTAGCGAAGGATATGTAGATACCGTGGAAACTCTGGGGGATACCCGGAAGGACGCGCGACTGGAAGAAGTAAAGAAACAGGCGAACCAGACGATTGCGGAAAATGAACAGAAGCTCACGGATGCGAAAGAACAGGCAGAGACCGGTTTTGCTGATGCGGAACAGCAGCTTGCCGATGCCAAAACAGAGCTTGAGAACGGCGAAGCCGAGTACGCAGAACAAAAGCAACTGTTTGACACGCAGATTGCACAGGCGGAACAAAAGCTTGCTGATTCAAAGGGACTGAGTGAGGAAGGGTGGTCACAATACAACACAAACCTCAAAGCGGTTTCTGACGGGTTAGCAGAACTTGCTTCTCAGCGTCAGGTATTGATTACCACCAGGAGTGAGCTTAACACGGCAAAGCAACAGGTGGAAGAAGGAAAACAGCAGCTGGATACTGCGTCAAAGACCCTGGAAGAAAAACAAAGGGAATACGATGAAGGACTTACTGCCTACCAAAATGCAAAACAGTTGCTTGATGGAGCGAATCAGGCACTGCAAGATCCATCTTCTGTTACTTCCGAGCAGCTTGTCTCCATTCAGTCAGGGTTGAATCAATTGCAAAGTGGATTGGGCGACCTCTTTTTTGGCTATATGTCTGGGAATACGGCACTGAAACCCCAGCTTGACATGGCGCTTGCTACATTTTCCACTACCTTGGCTTCCCAGAAAGAATTGCTGGATACGGCCTCCGAACAACTGGAACAGGGTAAAAAGGAACTTTCTGAACAACAAAAAGCCTGGGAAGCGGGAAAGACCCAGTATGAGCAGGGAGAGGCCGCTTACCAGACCGGAATGCAGCAATTAGAGGCAGCACAAAAACAGTTGGATGATGCTTCGGTCGAATTGTTAGCCGCCCAGAACCAGCTAAAAGCAGCCGATAAGGCAATTTTGGAAGGAGAACAGGAACTCGTTGTCCAGCGGGAAGAAGGCGAAAAGCAGCTTCGCGCCGCAAAGGAAAAGCTGGATTCCGGCTGGACGGAATATGAGGATGGCGTGGCGCAGCTCGAGGAGGAAAAGCAAAAAGCGCAACAGGAAATTACAGATGCCGAAACTCAACTTGCAGATGCAAAACAACAGTTAACAGAACTGGAAGCGCCGACTTGGTATGTGCTGGATCGATCCCAGGCCTGCCCTGGATATTCCAATCTCGGTGAGGATGCAGGACGAGTCGACAACATTGCAAAAGTGTTTCCAGTGTTTTTCCTTCTGGTAGCGGCGCTCGTCTGCCTGACAACCATGACCCGTATGATTGAAGAGGAACGTACAGAGATAGGGACCCTGAAAGCTATGGGGTACTCCAATGGTTCCATTATTATGAAGTATATGACCTACGGTGTGGTTGCGAGTATCCTTGGCAGCGTGGTAGGAATGCTGATTGGGTTCCAGTTATTCCCAAGGATTATTATGAACGGCTATGGGATCATGTATAATTTCCCAGTGACTATGGCTCCCTTCCGGATGCAGCTCGCCATTCCCTCCATGTTGGTGGCGGCGCTATGTGTCATTATCACGGTGTATGCAGTCTGCCGGGGAGAACTTGCGCAGCGTCCTTCTCAGTTGATGCGTCCAAAATCTCCGAAACCCGGCAAAAGGGTGCTATTGGAGAAGATTCCATTCATCTGGAACAAATTCAATTTCAGTCACAAAGTGACCGCTAGGAATCTGTTCCGGTATAAACAGCGTATTTTTATGACTGTTGTGGGGATTGCGGGCTGTACTGCCCTAATGCTGACAGGATTTGCGCTGAAGGACTCCATTATGGAAATTGTAGATAAGCAGTTTTCGGAGATTTCCCTGTATGACATGATGATTGTTCCTGAAGAAAACCAGATCGATAAAACAATGCAGGCGGTTGGCGAACAGTCTCTGATTGGAGCACATGGAAAGTTCTTACAGGAGACCATGACTGCCAAGGCCGGTTCCGAAGAGTTGGAAGTCTATTTAAGTGTACCGGAACAGATGGATACATTTACCGATTTTATAGACCTACATACCCGTAAAGGGGAACAACCGGTCGCCCTGGAAGACGGTACAGTCGTAATCACAGAAAAATTTGCAGAGGAACTTTCACTGTCCAAGGGGGATGTTTTTACACTCAGTGGTTCCGGATATGCAGATGTGGAGTTGACCGTGGGAGGAATTGTAGAAAACTATACCTACCATTATGTCTATATGACGCCGCGGACTTTCCGGGAGGTATATGGGAAAGAACCGAGTTACAATCTTGTCATGGCGGACTGGAAAGATGACAACCAGACAGATTCGGAAGGGGTATTCTCCGCACTGTCGGAGCAAAAGGCTATGCAGGGAATTTCTTTCCTGAGCACAGTGAAAGACGGTTTCAGCGATATGATTTCCAGTTTGAACTATGTGGTACTGGTGTTGATTGTATCGGCAGGCCTTCTTGCTTTTGTTGTGCTGTATAATCTGACCAATATCAATGTCAATGAGAGAATCCGAGAGATCGCTACCTTGAAAGTTTTGGGCTTTTACGATAAGGAAGTCTCTGCTTATATCTACCGTGAGAATGTGATTTTGACGATCCTTGGCACAGGTGTAGGGTTGATTCTGGGTATTTTCCTGAGTCAGTTTGTCATTAACACCGCAGAGATGGATATTGTAATGTTTGGGCGAGAAATCAAAGCTTGGAGTTACATTCTTTCCGCAGTACTGACGTTGTTATTTGCGGTATTTGTCAACCTGGTAATGCATTTTAAACTCAAAAAAGTCAAAATGGTGGAATCATTGAAATCAGTTGAATAAATAGAGAGCACGGGAATCCGCTGAAAAGCAGCGCCCCGTGCTTTTGTTTTCCACAAAATACTTATGAAGATGTGAAAAAAGGCGCAAACGGGAATTTTCCGTTTGCGTCTTTTTTATGTAGAAAGTGGGTTAATAAGCGCAGGAAATGTAGTCCGTAACTTCTGTAATTTTTCCGTTATAGAGATAGACCCTGGGCACTCGGATTCCCACAGCACACAAGACTTCATAGTTTACAGAACCGCGCAAAAGTGCAAACTCCCCTGCTGCAATTTCTTCACTGCCATCACGCCCAAAAATTGTCGCGGTATCCCCCATTTTTACATCACCAATCCCAGAAATGTCCACCATCATCTGATCCATGCAGACCCGACCGACTACAGGGACACGTTTTCCGTGCAGGAGCACTTGGGCCGGTTGTCCAGTACGTGGAAAGCTGTCCGCATATCCGATTGTCAGAGAAGCGAGCTGTACCGGATGGTCACTTGTATAAATCCTCCCGTAACTGACAGAGGTTCCCGCGGGAATTTCTTTGACTTCACTGACTGTGGTTTTCAGTTCCATGGCGGGCCGGAAGGGGGAATCCTGTTCCATTTCATTGCTGGGAGGGCATCCGTAGAGGATGATTCCCGGTCGGACCATGTCCAGGTGCATTTCTGGATAGTTTACGACTGCTGCGCTGTTGCAGCAGTGCCGAATGCCCAAGGAGTATCCTTTTTGTTCCAATGTTTCGCATATTTTCATAAACCGGGAAAATTGCCCTTTAGTAAAGGCCACCGAGTCCTCTGCAAATTCATCAGAACAGGCAAAGTGAGTAAATATCCCTGTTGCATGCAGGGCAGGGAGCGCATAGGCCCGCATGATCTCTTCGCAGCAGGAAGCCACCATGGAATCCTTGCTGCAAACAAACCCAATCCGGGACATCCCGGTATCCACCTTAATGTGGATATCCACCGAAACTCCCCGACTGCGTGCGGAGTCAGAGAGTTCCTGCGCGTAATCTATAGACAGACAGGTTTGGGTGATTTTCTGTTTTGCCAGGATTGGGGCAAGTTCACAGGGGGTATGTCCAAAGATCAGGATGGGTTTTGTGATTCCTGCTTCACGCAAAGCCAAGCCCTCTTCAATATTGGAAACGCCAAACCAGTCCGCTCCACATTGATCCAGAAGTTTAGCGACTACTTTGTCCCCGTGACCATATGCATTTGCTTTGACAACGGCACAGATCATGGTCTTTTTCTCTGTTCCGACAAAGTGTTCACGAATGAGCCGGTAGTTATGTTCAATTTTGGACAAATCTATCGTAGCCCAGGTACGTTTTAAATATTGCTGCATGAATGATTTCCCCCAGTCTCTGACAATATGATTATGCAAATAAAAACATATATTTTCCAAACATGCAAAGTTTGGTTTTCCCAGAATGCAAAATTAGCTGCGGGCTTTTTTGGAAAGACGGCTTCTTTTTCTCCTGAGTGCATTCGCGCGAAGGCCAATCAGGAAAAATAGAACCAGGGGAACGAGTAAAAAGAGCATCAGGCGTTCGACCAAAATCCCCATGACCGTAACAACCAGAGGCAATACAAGTCCAAGCCATCCAGCGCGACGAGTCAAAAGGTATTCCAAAATACTAAAAATAACAATCAAGCCTGCTGCAATCCCCAGATGCATTGGTGTAAACATAGTTTCTCCTTCCGGGTACCTTCCCTTTTTTGTTTTTTAAGAAGTTGTCCGATTATATAGTATGGACTATTGCCTTTGATTTTACTTCTTTTCTTATGAAAAATCAATGACAATGGAACTATTTCAAGCCTGTTTTAAAAATGGAAATTTGCACAGGAAAATGCCACGTCCGGATTATGGGAGAACACCCGCTCTTTTATTTCAATGTTGTTATAGGGATGGTAAAAGAGGGAATCATGCCCTGTTCACAGCCTGATTGCAATATTCCATTGGGTGGAGTATATCATCTTGAAATAGAAAGAGAATCCATAGATTGATACAACTGCGGACTAGGAATTGTAACTGATTGATATTTCGAATTAAGACAAAAATGAAGGGGTTTTCCCTGTCTCGACAAAATATTTAAGCAAAATCCTCTATGCTTTGGAAAAGAGGATCGTGTTTTTGGGAGAAGGAGGAGTTTTCCATGCCTGTCAGGATAAAACAGGATGAAAATGCAGTAACAGCTTATTTAGTCGGTGAGATTGACCACCACAGTGCAAAACGAATGAGAGAAGAAATTGACCGCACCATTGAGAGTGCAAGGCCTTCTCTGTTGATTTTGGATTTTTCCCAGGTGACTTTTATGGATAGTTCTGGAATCGGGCTTGTTATGGGACGTTATAAAGCCCTGACTCTTTCTGGGGGACAGAGTATGGAAGTACGAGGGGTTTCTAACCAAACAGCTCGTGTAATGAAATTGGCCGGATTGGACAAGCTTGCAAAAATCAATGTGGAGGGAAAACAGTAATGGCCATAAAAAATCAGTTTAAAATGACAATTCTCAGCCAATCTGCAAATGAATCCTTTTCCAGGGCAGCAGTGGTAGCATTTATTGCGCAGTTGGATCCAACCGTGGATGAACTGGCAGATATTAAAACAGCAGTATCGGAAGCGGTTACCAATTGTATTGTTCACGCTTATCGGGAAGGAGAGGGAAGAATTTACATAGACGTCAAATATGACGATAAAAATGTGGTTACCGTAAAAATTTCTGATAAAGGTTGCGGGATTGAAGACGTTGAACAGGCTATGGAGCCCATGTATACCACCTGTACTACCGGGGAACGCGCGGGATTGGGATTTGCAGTGATGCAGTCGTTTATGGACAAATTAAAAGTTGTCTCTACACCTGGAAAGGGGACAAGCGTTACCATGACCAAGCAAATTTCAAAAAAGGACCCCCAAGACCATGAATGAAACCCTGTTGGGCCGGGAGGAAATGATCGAACAGAATCTCGGTCTTGTTCATTTATGTGCCCACCGGTTCAAAGGCAGAGGAATTGAATACGACGATTTATTCCAGGCCGGATGTATGGGGCTTATCAAGGCGACGGATGCATTTGATGAAAGCCGGGGTGTAAAGTTTTCCACCTATGCGGTTCCTGTTATTCTAGGAGAAATGCGAAGGCTATTCCGGGATGGGGGCAGCGTAAAAGTTGGCCGGACCTTAAAAGAACAATCACTGAAAGCTACTCGTATCCGAGAAAATTTCCTGACAAAAGAGGGAAGAGAACCTACGGTGAGTGAAATTGCCGAGGCACTCGGTACAGATGAAGAGACGGCGGCCATGGCGGTTTCTGCTTCTATTCCCCCCATGTCCTTAACGGAAAACGAGGAAGAAGGGGGAGGGCAGTTCGATATTCCTGTTCAGTCCCATGAGGAGGGAATTGCGGACCTCCTTTCTTTGGAAGAGGTCATGACAACTCTGGAAGAGCGGGATCGAAAGCTGATACAACTACGGTATTTTAAAAATCAAACCCAAACCCAGACTGCACAAGTACTGGGAATGACACAGGTACAGGTTTCACGACGGGAAAAGAAAATTTTGCTGATGATGCGGGAAAAACTGCTCAACTGAATAGAATATTAAAAAACACCCCCGGAAACGACTCCGGGGGTGTTTGTAAAACTACTACTTTTGAATAAAAGTATAGGGAGTTTTCTGGTAGACGAAATAGTTAAGCCAATTTGCATAGAGAAGGTGGGCATGGCCTCTCCATACATAGGGAGGAGTTCGAGTGGGATTATTGGATGGGAAATAATGATAGGGCTGTTGAATTTTTAACCCTTTGGCAATATCTCTCTCATATTCTCCTTTTAATGTGTCTCTATCATATTCTGAATGGCCAGTGACATAAAAATTACGATTATTTTTGTCAGAAACCAGGTAAACTCCTGCTAAATCGGATTGCGCCAAAATTGTTAAATCTTTGCAGGCTTCAACATCCTTTGTGCGGATTTCTGTATGTCTGGAATGAGGCGCCTGAAAAATTTCATCAAATCCCCGAACCAGCGGATGATAAGGAGTGAGGACTGTGTGTTCAAAAATACCGAACATCTTGTGCGACAAGGGATATTTTGGAATTCCATAATGATAGTATAACCCCGCTTGGGCGCCCCAACAAATATAAAAAGTGGAAAATACATGTGTTTTAGTCCACTCCATAATCTGACACAATTCTTCCCAATAGTCTACTTCTTCAAAAGGAATCTGCTCCACTGGAGCACCAGTAATGATCATTCCATCAAATTTTTGATCCTTTATATTGTCAAAGGTCTTGTAAAATTTCAGCAGATGCTCTGCAGGTGTATTCCTGGATTGATGGGATGCCATCTGGAGTAATTCAATTTCTAGCTGTAGTGGGGTGTTGGACAATAGACGTAGCAATTGAGTTTCCGTTTCGATCTTTTTTGGCATAAGATTTAAAATAGCAATTTTTAAAGGACGGATATCCTGGTGGGAAGCATGACACTCTTGCAAATAAAATACATTTTCTTGTGCCAATTTTTCAGCAGCAGGAAGACCGTCCGGTATATTAATCGGCATTCTTTTCACACCCTTTTGTAAAACTACCCCTAATTATAACAGAAGAGGGAAAAAAGTAAAGAAATATGACGAAAAGTGATTGACACCGGGAATTGAATATGATAATATAACTAAGTCGTTGGAAACGGCGATATTCTTTTCACATGATTCCCTTAAAACTTTTGAAAAGATTGAAAAAAAGACTTGACAAAAGGTAGAGAGATGTGATAGGATAGCAAAGCTGCCGTTTGAAGCGGCTGGTATCGGC
>CAJFSS010000009.1 GCA_904419745.1 Candidatus Pseudoruminococcus merdavium
TCTGTCCAAAAAGCGTAAACGTGAGCTTTTGCTCGTTGCGTAACAATATTTGCTGATTTCGGGTCCTATTTTTTCATTTTTACTTTACAGTGCCGAAAAATCCAGTTCATAGCCCTGTCTGCCGATATATTCTTCCATTTTCTTCATGGTTTCGGGCTCATCATCATAGGGACCAATATGCATACACTGGACGCACAAACCTTCCCGATAGGTGAAAAACTCAACTTTTGATAAATCCATCTGTTTTTTCTCACCCGCTTCCCGAATTACCCAGTCAAATTCCTCTTTGGTGACAAACTCCGGCAGACGGATGAGAGAGATCCACTGGAAATTTTCCTTGTGTGCGTAATCAACGCCCAAAACGCCATTCTGCCACCAAAAACCTTCCAGGGGTGGGACCACATAATCAAAGTATCCCTCTATTTTGTGCTTGCCCATCTTGCTCATTTTTATGGTATAAGCCACGCCATACAGCTGTCCGATAGCAGATTTATAGGCCCCATCCTCTTCATTGGGATCCCCCCTGCCCCGCACCGCCAGAAAATTCATAGATGGAATCTCTACAATCTGCGGTTTCTTTTGCGGCAGATAAAATTCCTTATACTCTTTTTTGTAATCAAATACCGCCATTTTTCTTTCCTCTCTTCGGTTTTGGTTGCGGAAGCGCTTTCCAGGTGGCTTGGGCCAATTTTGTGAGAAGTTCTCGATTTTCAATATCTTCTACCCAAAAATACTCTTTTGCCCCTTCATAAGGCGGCGCCTTTGGGTTATTTGGGAAAGCATTCGCCGTCTCAGGTGTTATCTTAATAAAGAGCTGGTTGTCACAGATCACACCCATAAACTTCCCGTCACAATACCAGCCATATTCCCCAAACATCTTGCGCCATGATATATTACCTGCATCCCGCAGCTGCTCCGCTGCGTACTCCACAAATTCCTTACTTGACGCCATGCTTCTCACCTGCCCGGAGACACCTGCCCACATATTTCAGAGGCACATCCATCCGCTTCGCAACCTCTTCAGCCGTCATACCGGTATCCAAAAACCTTCTGCACACCATTTCCATATTTTCTCCTACTTCAATGATATGCCGGTCGGGGTCATAAAACCGCACCACCCGTTGTCCCCAGGGGTGTTCTACTACTGGGTGGACATAGCGAATAGAATCCATTGCCTGTAATTTTGAAGTAAAATCATCAAAGAAATCCTCTTCAAAATACAATTCCGCATCCATTCCACAAAAGGAAACCGTATCTTTTTCCGCTTGGATGAAACGAAGCCAGCTTTCTTTTGTTTGCAGACAAACGCCGCCTGTCAGCGTCACATTCGCACCAAAATCCATGACCACCCGAAGCCCTAAAACTTCCCGGTAAAACGTTTTGGACGCGTCCATATCCGTTACTACCAACAGGGGGTTTTTAAATTTCATGTTTTTGTTCCTCCTTTAATCCAATATAAAGATGAATTTCCGTATATTCCTGATTATTATCCTGGTATTCTTCAAAATCACAGACATATGCCCTGGGCAAGTCCATTTTCCAAATTTCCTGCCAGGCCCTTGCAGTTTTTTCAACGGCTTCGTACATACCGCATGTAATAACAAATTTGGCATAAAGCCCTGCCGGTATTCTTCGGATCTCATACCCCGGATCCTCTGGCTTCTGTTTTACTGCACAACAAACCACAGCGGTATAGTCGTCATCAGCATCCCCCGCGTAGTCCGTATAAAGGCCGATAGCTTTGTCATCGGCCTTATTCGGTATGCCCGCATAAATTCCATCCTGATAAAAACGTTTCCACAGACCTCCGATTACCGTTCCCATATCTGGCGAATGGTTGTTGGTTCGGGCGGAGATTCCCGCCACCAGTTTCTCCTGCAAAGTTACGATTTCATAGTTCATACTGTTGTCCCCTTTCGGTTTTATAATCTCATTCTATCAAACCAAACAGGACAACTGTCTGTCATGAATCGGTATAACCTTTTTGAAGTTTTTTCCCAATTTCAGCTAATTTTTTTCTGAAACTAACTGGTTCCAGAAGCTCTGCACCACCCTGGAAAGATAAAATCCAGCTCAGAACACTCTCCTCATCGGTAAAACCAAAGGAAAAAAGCAGCTTACCGTCCTCCTGTTCAGTAAAGCTGGTTGGTCCGTACTCTTCCACCAGGCGCCAGCGGTATTCCGGAGCAACTAATGCTTTCACCAAATAGGTAGGGGGAAATACCTTTTCGTTAGACAGATCCGGCAGTGGGGCCGCCCGTTTTTCAAATGGTTCTTTCAGCTGGAGCTCTGTCATGCGGTTCAGCTTAAACAGTCGGTAATCCTCACGCTCCCGGCAATATCCCCAGACATACCAGTTAGCCCAATGGAAAAGCAAATAATACGGTTCCACCATTCGAGATGTTTCCCCCTTGGGCGCAAAATAGTGAAAACTGATATATCTCCCGTATTCGATTGCTCCGTGAATCAGTTCAATCTTTGGAGACAAAGAGGATTTGCTCAAGGAAGAAAGATCGATTAGGATGTGCTGATCTCCGGGTACAAAATCAGAAGCACCGGCCGAGAGTTTTTCCATCAGCTGTGCGTATCGGTTGGTTCCGCTCACACTGTCCAGACTGCGGAGCCCTGCCAGAATCGCCTGCATATCGGCCGAAGTCAACAGGGTGCTGTCAATTTTATATCCTTCCATGATGGAAATTCCCCCGTTGACTCCCTGTGCTGTTACCAGAGGAATTCCCGCCTTACACAAATCCTCAATATCCCGGTTAATCGTCCGGCGAGAGACCTCAAATTTATCCGCCAAAAAAGGAGCGGTCACTTTTTCCTGCTGCAATAGGATGGACAGGATTCCAATTAGACGGTCTATCTTCATTTTCTCTCCCCTTTGTCTTGTACCAGTTTTTCAAATTTCCCTTTTGACAAGATTTCATGGCTGATAAATTTTCCCTCATAAAACAGGGCAAAATTCGTCACGGCTGCAGGTGCGTTCTGAGCTTTTTCCTTACTGTCAATAAAACCCGTTTCCAGTGCGTTCCCCGCTCTTTTGGTGGATTCCTCCAGCAAGGGTACATACTTGGCGGTAAAGGGGCACTGGTGGGAATAGTAGAGCGTAAATCCCGTTTTTTCGATTCTCAGCGCCTTTCCATGAAGACAAAAGCGGGGCTTATCGGAGCCCAGGAATCTTCCGCAGGAATATATTCGATAAAGCACTTTTCCCTTATGTTTATTGAAAAAACACCAGTCCATCCTGAAAGCACTTTGAAAGCCATTCCTTTTTTCCATGCGCATGGATGTCCCTGTTGTCGGCTATGGCGCAGCAGATGTTCCTGCTCTAGATTTTCCTGTGTTACGCGGATGAGTTCCATACCTATATCTCCTTTGATTGCAGTATAGCAGAGAAACCATGACACCAGTATGTCATGGTTTCTGACTTTGACAGCATACCATAACTGCCAGAAAATATGGAAATACCTACTAGAACTCCAGCAATTTGTTTGCCACATAGAAAGATATTGCCGTTGTCGAAAATAATCTCAATTTCGATAAAGGAAAATTATTCTATATTTTCTCTGATATTAGAAATCCCTTCTGCCAGAAACGAAAAAATTCCAAACTCCAAAACGCTCTGTCAAAAATTCAGCTTTTGCAGACAATTCCGCTTGCCCCACTTGTCTCATTTTGTGTACCCGTTTCAACCTCAATTTCTTATAATTCCCTGTATACTGATGGCTGCAAAGGGCAGATACATCCACATAAGGGTTAACCGTTGCCACAACCCTTCTTTTTCGATCCAGGTATTTTTAAATTCCTCTTTATCCGCCATTATAAATAGGACAAAGAATATTAGCGCCAACCCAAAGGAAACGGCAGACAAAATAGCGATTTCATTTTCTTCTCGAAAAAAAGATAAAATCGAAAGAAACAGTGGTACAAAGGTGAGCGCCATAAAGCCAAGAGAAGCTCCAATGCCATGTACTTTTGATGCAAAAGTCTGTTCTGCTTTTGTTTCATTCACAGAAAACAGCCCCGACAAAATACCTGCGCCTATCGCGAACAGGACAATCAAAATGAGCACCACAAGTGTCAGTCCAGCAGATTGTGTCCAATAACTATCCACCAAAGCAGGAAAGGAAGCAAACAGGCAGATCCCCAATATCACAAGCCAAAGGTTATACCAGCGTTGAACTGGGCTTTTCGGGTTTCCCAGTACACTCATAACCTGCTTTGTATGACTATATCCCCGATAAAACGGTGCGAGCAGATAGGCAACTGCAAAGTCTCCGATTACAGCAACAAGTAGACAAATCCATCCTGCTTTTATCATTTTTTCTCCTTACCTTCCTCTATGATTGAATTTCGTTTCAGATATCGTCAAACCAGGAGATGTCCTCCTCTTTCTATTTTTTGTAAAATGTAGGGAACTACAGTCTACTGCAACTCATCGATAATTGGGTTTAAAGTACTAAAATCCACAAAACTTACCTGCTGATGATAGGTTTCGATAATCGCCCTATACTCACTTTCTAAAAATATCAACTGTATGGCTTGAAACACCTAATAAATCGGTGCGTTCACAAGTGGCGAAATGATATTGCAAATACAGCTGAAATGTGTCGTTATCCATCGCGTCGACAGCTTCCCGCATGAATAGGGCGCAGCCGTCCGTTGCCACATAGTGGAGCCTGGTGACGGGGAAAACTGACATCAAATCGTCAACATCTTCTTTTCGTACCAGTTCAAAAAGATCTTTCGGCTCTGACTTAGCGGCAAATGTTTGAGAATCAAGCAGTCCTTTTGCAATGTATTCAGAGACATTGATGTTCCCTCGGTGGAACCCTTCGTCTAAAAGACAACCATCGGATATTACATATGCTGCAAAAATGATACCCCCACGTTTTGTGACTCGGATTGCCTCGCTTAATGCCTTCAGTTTCTCTTCCTTTGTATAAAGATGATATAACGGACCTAACAGCAGCGTAATGTCGTACTGGTCATTTGGAAAAGCGGATAAATCCAACGCATTTCCCTGCGTAATCGTTATTTTCTCGTTGGGAAGTGTATTTTTTTGGAAAACCTCTATGTTGTGCTCAACCAATTCCACTGCATCCACAGCATATCCCATACGTGCCAGCGTGTGGGAATAGCGGCCAGTTCCTGCACCAATTTCCAATACACGGTCACTGGGTTGAATGTATCTTTCCACATAACGCATAGTGGTAAGAAACTCAACTGTTCCATGCTTCAACTTCAGTCGGTTGTCCTCGTCGTAACTATTATAAAAATCGATAATGTATTGGTTTGTTTTCATATCCATTTTCCTCACTCTCATTGGTCGAGTTTAAAGCGATAGTGCTTTTTTCAAATCTGCGACGAATTGCGCCTGCTGTTTTCGCAGATATGATTTTATAAACGGCTTTTGTAAAAATTTTTTTGAGGTTACAGCTTCGGTAAAGTCAATCTCCGTTTGTTCGCCATTTTGAGTAAAAATACCGGTCCAATGTCCCATTATGTTCCCATTTTCCATATCAAATTCCCATCGTTTGTACGGTTCTAACATGGTAATTGTAAAGGTCGTCCTATAATTTTCTTTTGTATATTCTACAAACTGTTTTTCATTCAGAATTTCTGTCCGGATCAAATCGCTGCGCCAAATTGGATAATTTTTAACATCGGTTACAATCTTCCATACCTTTTGAACATCACTTTGAAAAACGGCTTTTATATTTGAAACTGCCATATCGATAACCTCTCTTAGCATTTTTATCCCGTTAAATGAAGGAAGCGTTTAAAATATCAAGATACCGCCTGAGTTGCGCAGGAAAAGCAAAGATACCACCGGAGCAATATTGGAATCTGTAAAATCTAATGGGTCCATGACTCATCTTTACCATCAATGCAAAACTGGACTGCACGTTTTACCATGTTCCCCGTCCAAAGCTGCCAGGAGTAATGGGCGATTCAGCCAAATAACATTCATGATTCGCCATGTACCCCTTTGCACCGTCGGATCCATTCTGACGCCCAATCCAGCAGGAAAGCTGAAAATTCTATCAACTCTGTATTTGAAACAGTATCCTTCCGCTTTAAATCCATACCAATTTCCAGTATACATCTGTCCTTTGGTTGAAGCCGAGATTTTAGAACGGTTTTCTGTTTTTCATAGTTCCCTGTCTGAAGGAAAGCGATGGCCTGTAGAGTAAAAGCGGCCGATTTATACAATCCCTTCAGAATATCGGCGCTTTTCTCATGCACCATGTTGTGAACGCACATATGGTACACGTTACAAGCTCCCATACGGATCGCGCGGCAGACATCTTCCAGACGGATGCATTTCAGCAGGCTGTCCAGGGAACCCACAATTGGTGCCGTGTCATAATAGAACTGGAACAGATCAGCTGGCTCCCACGCTAACAGTTCCTCTTTTCCAGAGACAAATCCGCATACTTTTTTCCGGTTTGGCAGGGCATCCAGAAGCCTACTGTACGCCTGCAAATCTTCAGCAGATACATGATCCAAAATCAAAACCACATCGATGTCGCTTTGTTCTGTAGCCTCGCCTCGGCCATAACTCCCTTGAAGACCTATGAACCAGATGCGGTTGCCAAACTGTCGTTCTATCGTTTTCTGATAGTCCCGCATCCACATATGTATAGAAAAATCCATTTGTCCTATCAACTCCTTATCTTCGGCGTATGATAGCGGGCAAGGAACCCTCCTTTTTACCGGAAGCGCCGCCCCTCTCAATAAAGCAGTTGTTCTTGAAAATATATTGTACATCCATCGCCTGTTTATTTCAAATGAATCATGATTTTTTCTGAAAGTCCTAGAACTGCTGAGCGATACCGCCCGACAATAGAAAAGTCGGCATCTAGGATTTGGATACTGGTTGAGTGCAATCCATTGTTACAGCAGAGAATTCCCTTTACACATATTTTTAAATTCGGCCTGTTTGCCTTCGATTATCAGCTCATAATGATTGTTGTACATCTCTTCGTATGCGGCGTTGACGCGTGGACAACTCTTCGCCTGAAAAACGCTATTGTTCAAAAAGAACAGCGGACCGGGAATTTCGCTCACGGTCCGCTGTTCTCGTTTTTCAGCACACGCTGAGTCAGTCCCACCATGGAGTCATCCGGATAGATGATACACTTATTTTCACGGTGGCAATAGAATTCTCAGGATGATCTAGCTTTCAGTATTAATCGTTTTACATTTTTACCATATAAAAGCTTCTCCATATGTCTATTATTGGTCTGCCGCTAGACTACCATCTTCCCCACTACCCTTTAATAGGATCTTCCGCTTTACAAAATAGTAGATGATGCCAAATGCATCTGCCAGGAACCAACCAATGGGTACAGACCACCAAATTCCTACGACTCCCAAAACCGGTATGGCGGACAGAGCATAGGCCAAAGCCACCCGAATACCAAGCGATACGATGGTAAGAACAACAGACATACCGGGCTTTCCAAGGGCGCGGTACAGCCCATAAAGCAGGAACAGTGCGCCGATCAGGAAATAGAACGCCCCCTCGATATGAAGATAACGTACGCCTTCTGCAATAACTGCCGTTTGCTCTGCATCAATAAAGAGAGTCATTAAAGGTTTGGCAAAGATAAAAACGCAGATAGAAACGAAAAGACTGAAGACCATAGAGGTGAGAACTGCAATGCGTATCCCTTTTTGGATCCGTTTTGTTTGTTTCGCACCATAATTCTGTGCGGTAAAAATGGAGAAAGCATTGCCAAAATCTTGAACAGGCAGATAAGCAAACGCATCGATTTTTACGGCTGCAGCAAAGGCGGCCATAACGGTTGTTCCAAAGCTGTTCACCAACCCCTGCACTGCCAGAATGCCAAGATTCATAATGGATTGCTGCAAACAAGTCAATGCAGAATAGCTGGTGATTTCTTTCACGCGGCTCATCCGGAAATGAACTTCCTTGTCCTTCCTAAGAAGTTCTGGAAATTTAATCCATGTATAGATGGCAATTCCAATCCCGGAAACATATTGGGATATCACTGTGGCTTCCGCCGCCCCGGACACCCCTCGGTTCAATCCCGCTACAAACCATAGGTCCAGTACAATATTCAATATCGCTGATACTGCTAAAAACAGAAGCGGCACCACGGAATTCCCAAGAGAACGCAGTAAAGAGGCAAAAAAGTTGTATAGGAAAATGCCGACTAACCCTGCAAATATGACAATCAAATATTCCCGCATCATGACAACCAGATCAGCAGGAGTGCGAAGAATCCATATAATCCAATCGATCCCAACGAAGACCACGATATTTAAAATAATGGTGACAATACCAAGAAGTGTAAAGGAAGCTAAAATCCCTTCCTTCAATCCGATGTGATCCTTTTGCCCAAAGCGTATGGAAAATACCGTTCCGCTTCCCATTGCCAGTCCCAGTAAAATGGAAGTAAGAAAAGTCATTAGAGAAAAAGCAGAGCCTACGGCGGCCAAAGCGCCAGCCCCAAGAAATTGCCCTACAATCAGTGTATCTGCAATGTTATAGCACTGCTGCAGCAGATTTCCAAGAATCATGGGAACCGCAAAACGTAGCATTGTTTTCATGACGGGTCCGTGGGTTAAATCTGTTTTCATCATTCCGCCTCTCTTTCGATATGAAATAAAAAAATTAACATTCGTAATAAATTATACTTTTATAATTACTATATGTCAATATTAATCATACATCTTGCTTGACTATTTTAATAATATAGCTGTATAATAGCAGTGTAAAAATGTTAGATATAAGGGGGTTTCCAACTGATGTTTTTGGATGGCTTGGATGAATTAGATCAGAAGATTGTGGAGCTGTTGATACAAAACGCCAGAATGTCTTATTCTGATATTGGGGAAAAAATCGGGATCTCCCGGGTGGCTGTAAGATCCCGCGTACATGCTCTTGAGCAAAATGGGATTATTGAGGAATATACAACGATCATCAATCCACAAAAAATCAGCGGAGCAATTTCCTGTTATTTTGAAATAGAGACGGCACCGGACACTTTGATGGAAGCTGCAGCACTCCTAGAAAAAAATGATACGATCACACAAATTTACCGTGTAACAGGAAAAAGCAAACTACATGTACATGCAGTTGCCTCTTCCAATGAGGAAATGGAAAAATTGATGTACGGGACTATAGACAAGCTACCTGGAGTGCTGGAATGCAGCTGCAACATGATATTCTCCAGAATCAAAGATATTAAAGGACTGAGGCTGTAGCATTAGCCGGGCCTGTTTGCGGTAATCATAAAAAACAAATTCGGTTTCAGGCGAATAAAGTCTCTAGAAAACAGGGCCTTCCTTTCCTTTCTTAGATTATATAGATAACGCTGTAACAGAAAGATCTTATTGGAATCTATGAAACATATATAAATATTACAAATCAGAGGAGGTAAGCAAGGTTACAAAAAACAGTGGTAATCAAATACACGCCCCAAGTCAAAGAAATGGCCGCAAAAATTGAGGAAACCGCCAATAAAATGGAACAAGAAGGGTTTGAACTTGTTTCCTGTTCCATTATACCGTCCTCAAAAGGGATCCTGGTGTTTAAAAACGGTGAACCCAGTACAGGACAGTCAAAAGACTGCGGCGCTATCCCTATTTTAAATGCTTGAACTCAGTCGCGTCTTCCACGCCTTAATGCTCTGCTGCTTCTTTCAGTTTTTGGAAAGCTTCTGCACTAATGGCGTGTTCAATGTTGCAGGCGTCGCGTTCTGCGGTTTTGGGATCTACGCCTGCCGCTATGAGCCGTTCTGTAAAAAAACGATGCTTTTCGTAAATCTGCTCGGCAAGCTGTTTTCCCTGCTCTGTCAAGAAAAGCGTGCCATCGGCCTCTTTCATCAGACACCCCATCTTGGATAGTCCCTTGACTGCCCGACTCACAGACGGCATCGTTACACTTAAATGATGTGAAATGTCTACGCAACGGGCATAACCTCGTTTCTGTTGAACCATAAGGACAGCTTCCAGATAATCCTCCATTGAGGATGTTAAAGCCATATGGCACACCTCCTTGTTAGAAATTGAAACTACCCTCTTCATTTAGGATCCGGCATTTGCAAAACAGTGTTTAAAGGCATTTTTTCAGCTTTCCTCAACTCTTTATGGATATGGACTGCAAATATGAGCCCATCCCGTTTCCAGATGGCCTTTCGTCAGGTATATGGAACAACAGCCTATGAATATCTCAAGGTCATGCGGATGAATTACGCTCTCCTCCAGGATTCAGACGACAATATCCGGACTATCGCATTCAAGGTCGGGTACCGGAATGCCGGCCACTTCTCCAAGTTATTCAGAGAAACATTCGGGATGGGTCCCAAGGAATACCGCAACATTCACAAGATCAAATGAAAACAGTGTCACAATACAGTTTTTATCTGTCACGATATTTTTAATTTTTCTCTTATGTGTAGGAAAAAACATCGGCTATTCCTTGCTTTTCTCTTATTTCTAAAATGATATTACCGCAACCTTTTATCGGTTGCTTTATCTCAGCTTTCTCGATAGAATACGGAGTGGTTAGTCAAAACTAATCATTCCGTATTCTATTTTTGCAAGAAAGGAGAGATGGGTATTTTGCATTTTTTAAAAAAACTGGTGAGAATCCTGATTGTGCTCATCGGTGGTTTTAGGATGTGAGCAAAGGCAAAATCACACTGGGAGGACAGGATCTGAAAGAAATCCCCCTTCCCCAGCTTTACGACCAGGTGGCCTTTGTCTCTCAGGACAACTATCTGTTTGACGAGACCGTGTGGGAGAATATCCCGGAGCCAGCGACGCAGAGGTGGAGGCGGTTGCCAAAGCGACCGGCTGCGACGGCTTCATCCGTAGCTTGGAAAAGGGCTACGACACGGTGGTCGGCGGAGGAGGCGCCCATCTCTCCGGCGGGGAGCGACAGCGCATCTCCATCGCCCGGGCTATGCTGAAGGACGCGCGCATTATCATCTTTGACAAGGCCACGGCAACCGTTGACCCGAAGAATGAAGATAAGCTGCAAAAGGCCATGGAGATCCTGATGAAGGATAAGACCATTCTAATGATCGCCTACCGGCTCAAAACCGTGCAGAAGGCGGATCAGATCTTGGTGCTAGACGGCGGCCATATCGTGCAGAAAGGAACCCATGACGAACTGGCCGGACAGGACATCCTATACCGGGATTTCCTCGGCGCCCGCAAAGAGGCCACCAGCTGGAATCTGGCACAAAAGCACATGCTTATATGAAAATGCCCATCCACACATGTGATGTGAATGGGCATTTTTACGCTGTTTTTTGTTTACCTAAACAGTTCCAAGAGTTGTGAAATGTTTTTCTTTCCAAAAGATACGCAGTAGAACGCGGATTTTGAGAGAAAAGGTAATTTCCCTTGTTTCCTAGTTCCTCGCTCTGAAATCCGCATAAATCAAGGCTCTTTTTGCCCTACTGCGTAACATGAGGGCATAAAAAAGCGGCGTTCCTGTTCTTCCTGGTAGGAAGTGGGAAACGCCGCCTTTGCGGGTTCTCTTTTCGTCAGATTTTTTTACTCACACCACGAGCATTGCATCTCCGAAACTGTAAAAACGGTACTGCTCCTGTACAGCAACCTGGTATGCATGCATAGTATGTTCATATCCAGCTAGGGCAGAAACAAGCATAATCAATGTACTTTCTGGCAGATGAAAATTGGTTATTAAACAATCGAGCACTTTGAATTGATACCCAGGATAGATAAAAATATCCGTATATCCTTCTGAAGCTCTGATACATCCTTCTTTTTGAGCAACGGATTCCAGGGTACGGCAACTGGTTGTTCCTACAGCAATCACACGTTTTCCATTTGCCTTGGCTTCATTGATGGCATCCGCCGTTTTTTGAGACATCTGATAATGCTCTGTATGCATTTTGTGGTCCGTAATTTCCTCCTCTTTCACTGGACGGAAAGTTCCCAGCCCAACATGCAGCGTCACAAACTCCACTTTTACGCCTTTTTCCTGTATCTTTTTCAAAAGCTCCGGTGTAAAATGAAGACCCGCAGTTGGTGCTGCACTGGAACCCAGTTCTTTCGCATACACCGTTTGATAACGGTCTTTATCTTCCAGTTTATGCGTAATATAATGAGGGAGGGGCATTTCCCCAATTTGATCAAGAACATCAAAAAAATTGCCGTCATATTCAAATTCCACAATCCGGTTTCCTTCCTCAACAATATCCCGGACCGTGGCCGTCAAAAGGCCATTTCCAAACACAAAACGTGCCCCGATCTTCGCTTTTTTTCCAGGACGCACCAGTACTTCCCAAAGATTGTATCCTTTTTGCTCCAAAAGCAGCATTTCAAATTTTCCCATGGTTCCCTCCTTGACTCCATATAGTCTTGCAGGCATTACTTTAGAGTCATTGAGAACGAGTACATCCCCTTCGTTGAGCAAATCGACAATGTCATAGAAATGCCGGTGTTCAATTTCTCCCGTTTCTTTATTTAACACCATCAGTCTGGAATGATCACGCTGCTCCAGAGGATCCTGGGCAATCAAATTTTGCGGTAAATCATAATAAAACTCGCTACGCTTCATATTTTCCATCCTTTTCTATTTCATTTTCGCTGATTTTTTTGTTTTAACACTATTTTTAATTGACAGAACCGTATCTCAATGCTAAGATAAAACTACAAATTTGAATAAATAGATAGAGGCGCGTCTTTAATGATTATTCGGAAGTGAAATCGCCCACAGATTGTAGATCTCCGCAAGAAAGGTAAAGTCGCCGAAGGGGACAGATTCGGCACCTGTCCATCCTGGTTGTAAACTGAATAAGTTTATGACTGTCATCATGTCCAATATGGTGAAGAGCTATCTTATCTGCTTTTTGGCACTCGCCTCAAAGCATTGGCAACTCTTATTATATTGCATGGACAGCCGGTTTTCAACCGGCTTTTTTCTTTATTCAAGTTCTTTTTCAAAGTATGCAGTTTGCAATAAAGGAGTCAAGTAACATGAAACAGTACCGTGTCGGCATTGTAGGAGCAACAGGAATGGTTGGCCAGCGTTTTGCCACTCTGCTTGCCAACCATCCATGGTTCCAAGTAACCGCTTTAGCGGCAAGCCATCGTTCCAGTGGGAAACCCTACGCTGAGGCTGTAAACAATAAATGGTGTATGGAAACGGAAATTCCCTCTACGCTTAGGGATATGATCGTTTTAGATGCCGTGTCCGATGTGGAAAAAATTGCTTCCGCTGTGGATTTTGTTTTTTGCGCAGTCGATATGAACAAAGAGGATATTAGGGCATTAGAAGAACGCTATGCCAAGGCGGAATGTCCAGTGGTTTCCAACAATAGTGCGCATCGTCAAACCCCCGATGTTCCAATGGTGATCCCGGAACTCAACGCACAACATCTCGAAGTCATTCCGGCGCAAAAAAAACGGCTTGGGACAAAACACGGCTTTATTGCCGTAAAGTCCAACTGTTCCCTGCAAAGCTATGTCCCTGCCCTTTTTCCTCTCTCCAAATTTGGAGTCAAAGATGTCCTGGTTTGTACTTATCAGGCAATTTCCGGAGCTGGAAAAACTTTTGATACATGGCCTGAGATGGTGGACAACATTATCCCCTATATTGGAGGAGAAGAGGAAAAAAGCGAGCTTGAACCGCTGAAAATCTGGGGACATGTGGAAGGTGAAAAAATTGTGACTGCTTCTTCCCCAAAATTCACTGCCCAGTGTCTGCGTGTTCCCATCTCCAACGGTCACATGGGAGCCGTTTTTGTCCGTTTTGAACATAAACCTACCAAAAAGGAAATTCTTGACACATGGGCTTCTTTTAAAGGTAAGCCACAGGAACTGGAATTGCCCAGTGCACCGAAACAGTTTTTACATTATTTTGTGGAAGACGATATGCCACAAACCCGGCTCAACCGTAATCTTGAAGGGGGAATGGCAATTTCCATCGGAAGATTACGGGAAGATACCCAATATGATTACAAATTTGTCTGCCTTTCCCACAACACCCTACGCGGAGCTGCAGGAGGCGCTGTCGAATTGGCGGAACTGCTCTGTGCCCAGGGTTATATGGATTAACAGGAGGTCTATTTATGAAAAAAACATTGTTTACCGGCTCTGGCGTAGCCCTAATCACTCCGATGCATAAAGATGGTTCCGTCAACTACGAAAAACTTGAACAGCTCATTGAATTCCAGATTGCAGGAAATACTGACTGTATCCTCATTTGTGGGACAACAGGAGAATCCGCTTCTATCACCGCTTCTGAATATGAAAAGATTGTCGGATTCACCTATGAAAAAGTAGCAAAACGGGTTCCCGTTATGGCAGGGGCCGGAAGCAATCATACTGCCCATGCAGTAGAACTTTCCAAAATTGCCTCTTCCATTGGAGTAGATTCCCTTCTCCAGGTAACCCCCTATTATAACAAAACCTCTCAGGCAGGACTGATCAAACACTTTACAACTATTGCAGACGCTACCTCTACCCCAATTTGTCTGTATAACATCCCTTCGCGTACAGGGGTTACAATTCAGCCGCAGACCTTTGCGCAGCTTTGTAAACATCCTAATATTGTTGCCGTCAAAGACGCCGCCAATGATTTTTCAGCAACTGCAAAAACAATATCCCTGTGCGGGGAAGATTTAGATATTTACTCTGGAAATGATGATGTTGTTGTCCCCATGATGTCCATGGGAGCAAAAGGTGTAATTTCTGTACTTGCCAATATTGCCCCTCAGCAAACTCATAACATTACCCAGTATTGTCTGGATGGAAAATATCCTGAGGCAACCAAACTCATGCTTCAATTGCTTCCAGTAATTAATGCCCTGTTTAGCGACGTCAACCCAATACCGGTAAAAGAGGCCCTGAACCTGATGGGCTATGAAGTTGGAGAATGCCGTCTGCCACTGGTTTCTATGTCCGATTCCGGAAGAAAGATCCTTGCAGAAGAACTCAAAAAAGCTGGGTTTATGCAGTAACATTGCTTATAAAAGAAAGGTCGGTTCATTCATGACAAAAATTATTCTGTCCGGCTGTACTGGACATATGGGTAGAACAATCCGCGATTGTGTGGCACAACGGGATCACTGTGAAATTGTTGCCGGTTTTGGAATGGGAGAACACGACTGCCCCTTCCCCGTTTATACCGATCCCATGCTCTGTAAGGAGCATGGAAATGTTATAATTGATTTTTCTCATCCCACGCTTCTTTCCCCTCTACTTCAGTTTGCATGCAAAAACAAAATCCCCGCAGTAATTTGTACTACCGGGCTTTCCGACGAACAGGTAGAGCAAATCCATATTGCTTCGCAAACGATCCCAATATTTTTCTCTGCAAATATGTCCCTTGGCATTAACCTGATGATTGAGCTGGCCAAAAAGGCTGCAAAAATCCTTTCTCCGGCTTTTGATATAGAAATTATTGAACGCCATCATAATCAGAAAATTGACGCTCCAAGCGGTACCGCGCTTATGTTGGCAGATGCCATCAACGAGACCCTCGGCGGTACGGAGCACTATGTGTACGATCGCCACAGTGTTCGTGAGAAAAGAGACAAAAATGAAATCGGGATTCATTCTATCCGCGGCGGTACGATTGTAGGAGAACATGAAGTACTATTTGCAGGCAACAATGAGATGCTCTCCTTGACACATACGGCTACTTCCAAAGCTGTTTTTGCGGAAGGAGCAATCAATGCAGCCCTGTTTTTGACAAATCGTGAAGCAGGGATGTATAATATGAAGGATATGATTGACGCGTAACGGAGGAATGAACTATGCATGGTGTTTCTAAATTGAATGCAACCGAATCCATCACTCTGGTATCCTTTACAAAAGTACCCGCTGATTTTTCCTATATGTCCGTTTTTTTTGAAGAGGTTGCAAAACGCGGAGTAAATATTGACATGATTTCGCAGACTGCCCCTCAACATGGGGTGCTAAATATCGCGTTTACTGCACCGGATGAAGATTTACCAAAACTCATGGAACTAATTGGAGGATTTCGCAAACGGCATCCGGAAATCCAGGTAATGGTAAGCAGTGGAAATGTTAAGATTTCCCTTTATGGGGATGAAATGCGCCACACCCCCGGTGTGGCTGCCAGAGCAATCAGCACGGTTTCTTCCGTAGTAGACAACATCTACCTGATTACAACATCAGAAGTGGATATTTCTTTCCTGATAGCAGATGAAGCTCTTACCAATGTACAGAATGCGATAGAACAAGCTTTTGAAACCACAATGGAAGCTTAAATGAAAGAGATCCTTTGTCTATGATGTGGAATATTTTTATTGGTAATGTAGGGATATCAATAAGACTGGTTAGCCGTACACAATCACAGGAAATAATGGAATAGAGGAAACAGGCCCGGAGAAATATTCTCCGGGCCTGTTTGATTCCCTACTTATTTCAAAATCACTTTATGGAAAACCTTTTTTCCTTTTTTCACCATAATATGGCCCTTTGCAAAATCCGCCGCTTTGTAAGATTGTTCAATCCCGTCCACCTTCTGATCATCAACGGAAATTCCCCCCTGGGTAATCAGACGCCGTGCTTCGCCGCGGGAAGGAACAAGACCGGTTTTCATCAACAAATCGATAATTCCGATCCCTTCTTCTCCATTCAGATCTTCTGCAGTAAGGACTGTCGTTGGCATATCATCGCTGTTTGCATTTTTGTCAAACAGGGCACGGGCAGCTTCCATTGCCTTTTGCGCCTCTTCTTTCCCATGGACAAGTTTGGTCACTTCAAAAGCAAGACGCTCTTTTGCCTGGTTTAACTGTTGCCCTTCCCATTGTTCCATTTTCTCAATTTCTTCCATCGGGACAAAGGTAATCAACTTCAGACAGTTTATCACATCGTCATCGCTGACATTTCTCCAGTACTGATAAAATTCGTAAGGAGATGTCTTTTCCGGATCAAGCCAGACAGCGCCGCCTTCGGTTTTCCCCATTTTCTTGCCTTCTTTTGTTGTCAGCAGGGTAAAGGTCATTCCATAGGCTTCCTTGCGCTCTGCCCGGCGAATCAGCTCAATACCTCCAATAATATTGGACCACTGGTCATTTCCGCCAAGCTCCAGTTTACAGCCATAATCCCGATATAGTTTTAAGAAGTCATAACTCTGCATAAGCATGTAGTTGAATTCCAAGAAGGAAAGGCCTTTTTCCATTCTGGATTGGAAACATTCCGCAGTCAACATTTTATTCACTGTAAAATGTACGCCAACTTCCCTGAGAAAATCCAGGTAATTCAAATTCATCAGCCAGTCACCATTTTCCAGCATCAGTGCCTTTCCATCAGAGAAATCCACAAACTTGGACATCTGGCGTTTGAAGCACTCCGCATTATGGCGGATTTCTTCTTTTGTCAACATCTTACGCATGTCTGTTTTCCCAGTCGGATCCCCTACCAAAGTAGTTCCTGTGCCGAGAATTGCAATGGGACGGTGCCCTGCCTTCTGCATATGTGCCATGACCATCAACTGCAGGAAATGCCCAACATGCAAAGAGTCAGCCGTTGCGTCAAACCCAATATAAAAAGTAACCTTTTCTGTTTCCAAAAGTCTTTTGATTTCCTCTTCATGGGTCATTTGGGCAATTAAACCACGCCGTTTGAGTTCGTCGAATACGCTCATTTTTTTCTTCCTTTCCATAACTATCATTAAAATAAAACGCCCTCTGCTTTGCATATGCAAAGCAGAGGGCGAAAATATCCGCGGTACCACCTCTGGTTCATCGCTGAATTTACAAACAACGACCTTACAGACACATACATGCCTTTGCGCGGTAACGGGCGCACACGGCAGAGCCTACTGGATTTCTCGTTCGGTCTGCGGCTCAAAGAGGTATTCAGCCGGAACACATAGCGCCCTTTTCCACCAACCAAGGGCTCTCTTTTGCCTGTTTTTCCGCCTACTTATTCTTATCACAGCCGTTAAATGTGAGTATAATGGAATTCTCTTTAATTGTCAAGAGATATTTTTTCAGCTTGTAAAAGCATTTCCCGGGCATTTTCTCGGGTAAGTTTTGTAATATTGCTTCCGCCGATAATTCGCGAAAGTTCTTCCACGCGGCCTTCTTCATCAAGAAGTGTGACATCCGTATATGTGTGTTGTTCGTCACTGTGTTTTTCAATTAAGAGATGTGCATCTGCAAGGGCCGCAATCTGCGCCAAATGAGTAATACAGATAACTTGGCACTTTTTAGAAAGTTGTTTGAGTTTTCTGCCAATTTTTTCGGCTGCCCTTCCGCTGACGCCGGTATCTATTTCATCGAAGATCAAAGTGTCGACTGGATCTTTATCCGCAATTACATTTTTAATTGCAAGCATAATACGGGACAGTTCCCCGCCGGATGCGATTTTAGAAAGCGGTTTTGGCGGTTCTCCAGGATTTGTGGAAATCAAAAATTCAACATGATCCTTCCCGTTTGTATTCAGTTTTGCGTCCCCTATTCGCACTTCAAAGCGTACCTTCGGCATATCCAGAAAAGTAAGTTCCTGCTGTACTGCTTTAGAAAATCGTTTAGCGGCATGGTTGCGCTGCTCAGAGAGTTTGTCTGCGAGTTTCTGTGCCTCCATTTCCAGCCGGGAAATCTCATGCTGCAATTGGGAAAGTCTTTCCTCGGAAAATTCAATTTCGTCGAGCTCTTCCCTGATTTTTTCTAAATAAACAAGGATTTCTTCAATACTGTCCCCATATTTACGGCGCAAGCGGTAAATAAGCTCCATGCGCTGTTCAATCTCATCCAGTTCCGCCGGATTGTATTCCACGCCATCCAAATCGGCACGGAAATCCTCCGATAGGCTCTCTGCTTCATAGGAGAGTTCCAAAAGCTTTTGGGATGCCTCCGTCATTCCCCCCAAAAAAGGACCGCACGCATCCGCTGCTTCCGCCGCTTGTCTCAACAAGGTAATTGCTCCATCCGTATCCTCAGAACCGGATAAACACAAATGCGCGATGGTTAAACTCTGTTGGATGTTTTCTGCATTTCGGATGATGTCCCGCCGCTGGGCCAGTTCCTCTTCTTCACCGGGCTGAAGCTCTGCCTGTTCAATTTCATCAATCTGGAAGCGGAGCAAATCCACCTGGCGAGCCTTTTGTGCTTCGTCCATAGAAAAATGATTTAGCTTGGCACGATGCGAAACCAAATCCTGATAACAGGCACGATATTCTTCCAATTCCCTGGACAACCCAGCATATTCATCCAAAATACCAATATGGCGTTCTGGCAATAATAGCGCCTGACTGTCATGCTGGCCATGAATATTGACAAGGTATTCCCCCACTTCACGCAGTATGGAAACAGTTGCCGGCCGTCCATTGATTTTACAGCTTGTCCGCCCGTTTGAGGAAATGTCCCGTGTAATCAGCACCTCAGGATCTTCCGCAGAAAATCCCAGCGACTCCAATTTTTCCAAAACAAGGGGGTTCATATCCGTAAAGCGGGCGGAAACCACCGCCCGAGACGCTCCCGTACGGATAAGCTCCCTGGAGGCTTTCCCCCCCAATACCAAATTGATGGAATCGATCAAAATAGATTTGCCGGCGCCCGTTTCTCCGGTGAAAAGATTAAATCCCTCATATAGGCTAATCGAAGTTTTCTCAATAATAGCAACATTTTCAATATACAATTCGCTGAGCATCGGCATATCCCTCCCTAACTCTCAAGCTTTATTTTGCCAAAAGCTTCTTGAGTTCATCCACAAGCTGGATAGCATGTTCCATGGTTCTCATCAATACAAAAATAGTATCATCTCCAGCCAAGGTTCCGACAATCCCGTTCCAATGCATAGAATCCAGGGCTGCACATGCGGCATTTGCCATCCCCACATAGCATTTGATCACCACAAAATTGGAAGCACAGTCCACACTGATAACCGATTCCGTGAAAATGGAGTGGAATTTATAGGAAATATCAGACTTTTCATCCTTACTGCTGGTAGCATAGCGGTAATTCCCGTCAGAAGCCAGCGTCTTTACCAAGCGCAGCTCCTTGATATCCCTGGAAACAGTCGCCTGAGTAACATCAAATCCACTTTTCCGAAGCCATTTCAGTAATTCTTCTTGCGTATCAATAGAATGTTCTGCAATGAGTTCCAATATTTTGGCATGTCGTACGGTTTTCATTGTGTCCCTACCCTCTTCCTATAATTTTTTTCTGTAACACCTCATAAAATGCTTTGCCACCCAAATCTATCAGCTCCACATAGACGGGCGAACGCCGAATCGAAATTCTGTCCCCTGTGAAAAGGGGGATTTCCGCTTCGCCATCCACTGAAAAATAGGCGTGGGATTGCTCTGATCTCTGTTGAGCGGTTACAATCAGAACACTGTCGGGGGAAAATAAAATTGGCCGGGATAACAGTGAATGCGGAGCAATCGCCACCATTTCAATGGTTTCCAAAGCCGGATCAACAATAGCGCCGCCCGCAGAAAGAGCATAGGCCGTAGAGCCAGTCGGAGTTGCAAAAACAGCGCCATCTCCCCGATAATCACCTACTAGACGTCCGGAACAGGTTACTGCAAAGTCAATCATCCTTGTAAAAGGCCCTTTGGATATCACCACATCATTGAGCGCATACCAGGTTTTCTTTTCTTGTCCAGAATAATGGCTGATTTCCAACATCATTCTGCGTTCAACCTGATATCTGCCCAGGACCAAATCCTCAATTTTTTCCATCTGATTCGGTTCCATTGTGGCAAGGAAACCAACCCGCCCTTCGTTGATGCCAAATAACCGTTTTCCATGCAATGCTGCACTTTTCGCATGGCGAATAATCGTGCCGTCTCCTCCAATGGCAATGATCACATCGCACCGTTCCACCACCTCGTCATAGGGGGCGAAAAGCACAGGACAGTCAGAAAATTCTTTTTTGTAACATTCATCCAAATACACTCCAACACCCAAGCTGTGCAATTTTCTGCTGACTTCCCTAGTACAGGCAGCGCTGTTTTTTTTGTCCAAATTTGGCATGATCGTAATGTTCATTGCAGTTCCCTCATTTACTGGTATTTGAGAAATTGAAATGCATCCTGTATCAGGTTTTTGAGTTGTACATCTGTATAAGTTTGGGAAGGCCCCTGTTTTCCAAAATAAAGTAGATATTCGATATTCCCGTCCCCACCGCAGATGGGAGAATATGTGAGTCCGAATATGGAAAACCGTTCCTGTTTACAGATCGAAAGAACCGTAGTCAACACCTTTTGATGCACAACAGGATCTCTTACAATTCCATGCTTTCCAACATTCTGTTTTCCAGCTTCAAACTGTGGTTTAATTAAAAACACAGCTTGCCCATCCCGCTTTAAAAATTGTGTTACAGCGGGGAATACGTGGGACAGAGAAATGAAAGAGACATCAGAACAGATAAAATCCATATCTTCCGGGACAATCTTCCTATTTAAATCTCGGACATTGATCCCCTCCAAATTGAGCACACGGGGATCTTGCAAAAGTTTTGGAGCCAATTGTCCATGCCCTACATCAACCGCATAGACATATCTGGCGCCATGTTGGAGCAGACAATCAGTGAAGCCCCCAGTGGAAGCGCCAATATCCATACAAATTGTATCCTTGATGGCGATGCCAAATTTCTCTATGGCTCCCTCCAATTTTTGGCCTCCCCTCCCAACATAGCGCAGGGAAAGGGCGTTTGTATCGACCGTGAATATGGTATTTTCCGGAAATTCCTGGGAAGGCTTTTTTATAATGGTGCCATCTGCAAAAGCAGAACCGGAAAGAATGATTTCCTTTGCTTTTTGGCGGCTTGGACAGAGGCCACGCTCTACCAGTAATACATCTGCCCTCATGATAAAAATCTCTCCGTTTCTTCTATCCAAGCGCACAACCCCTGTGCATCCATCCCCAGAGAAACCAGAGCTTCCGTAACCGATTGATGTGGGACAAAATCCTGAATCGCGCGTATATGGTATTTTCCAGTAAAACCGCGTTCTTCCAAACCGGCGAGAATATGTTCAGCAATCCCTCCAGACTGCATTCCTTCTTCTACAAAATAGATTTTTCGATATGCAATCATCTCATCCAAAACAGAATTTTCAATAGGTTTGATTTGTACCAGTTTAAGGAAATCCACTCGAATCCCCTTTTCTCGAAGAAGCTGGGCTGCCTCCCTGCATTCATAAATCAACCTGCCATAGGAGACAAGAAGGATATCTGCCAAAGTATCTCCTGTGGTACACAACAGATGCCCCTTAACAGCGGTAATACTTCCTGCTTCTCCATGTTGTTTTCCTCTAGGATACCGAACTGCACAGCCATGAATATTCCCATTGCTTACTGCTTCATGTAAACAGATACGCAACTCCGCATAATTACTTGGGGAATATATTGTTAATCCAGGGACTGCACTCAGAAAAGAGACGTCAAATACACCCTGATGGGTTTCCCCGTCATCCCCGACAATTCCAGCACGGTCAACTGCTAGAATAATTTTTTGCCCACTCAGGGCAACATCGTGGACAATCTGATCATATCCACGCTGCAAAAAAGTGGAATAGACCGCAAAAACAGGAATCATACCTGCTTTTGCAAGGCCGGCGGCAAAGGCGACTGCATGTTCTTCCGCGATTCCAACATCATACAACCGGTTTTTATGATGCGTCGAAAAATATTGTAATCCTGTGCCATATTTCATTGCCGCAGTAATCGCACAGATGCGGTCGTTTTTATCGGCCAGTTTACTCAAAGTCCTGCCAAATACGCTTGAAAAATTCGCTTCCACATCCTCCGTGGTTCCCACTTTTGCATCAAATTGAGATACCCCATGATAGGCCCCGGGATTTTCCTCAGCATAAGAATACCCCTTCCCCTTCACAGTATTGACATGCACAAAAACCGGACAATGCATTTGCTTTGCACGTTCAAGTACATCTGTTAATTTCTGGATATCATGTCCATCCACAGGCCCCAGATATACAAAACCAAAATCTTCAAACATCGTATTTTTATACAGCATATATTTGAGCGTCCGCTTGGAACGCCAAATTGTTTCACACAGTCTTTTTCCCACTAGAGGGATTTTTAAAAGAACGCGTTCCACAAAATCTTTCAAACGGAAATATGCCGGTTTTGTACGCAAATCCGTCAAATATTTTGAAAGGGCTCCCACATTCTTGGAAATTGACATATTATTGTCATTTAGTACAACAACTAAATTGCACATACTCCGGCCCGCATTATTGAGCGCCTCATACACCATGCCGCCAGTCATAGAGCCATCGCCAATGACAGCAACCGCCGTATGTTTATCCCCTTGGCAACGCATCGCCTGTGCCATTCCCAATGCAACCGAAACAGAAGTACTGCTATGCCCGGCAACAAAAGCGTCGTGTTCGCTTTCATAGGGTTTTGGAAAACCGGAAAGTCCGTCTTTTTTTCGGATAGTGTGAAAAGAATCCCTGCGTCCGGTAATCAGCTTATGGGTATAACACTGATGGCCGACATCCCATACAATTTTGTCCTGAGGGGAATCAAAAACACGATGCAAAGCAAGGGTCAACTCCACGGTTCCAAGATTGGAAGCCAGATGCCCCCCATTTTTAGAAATGGTTTCTATCAATTCTTCACGTATTTCTGCACATAGCCGGTCAAGCTGATCTGCTGACAGCTTTTTTACATCAGAAGGGCTATCAATGGAATCCAGAAGTCTTTTTCTTGCCATACGATAAAATCTCCTAAATCAGAAATACACAGACCCGTTCCTAAAATGTGGGAAACAGCATTGCAATCAAAATTCCAAGCAGAGCCCCTCCCAGCACTTCTAAAGGGGTGTGGCCCAGGAACTCCTTGAGCTCTTTTTGAGCCAATTCTTCACTCACATCCGCTTTGGTGGACTCCCCTTCCTGTGGAGACTCTTTTTTGACAACATCGCCCCATTGGAACACAATTTTATTGAGCACTTTCGCCTGTTCACCAGCTGCACGCCGAACACCCATAGCGTCATACATCACCACTGCGGCAATGATAAACGCAATTGCGAATTCCGGAGAATTTACCCCCGTCAATTTGGACACGGCAATCGTCATAGAACACACAAGCGCCGTATGGGCGCTTGGCATTCCACCTGCGCCTACCAGGCGTTCAGCATGAAATTTTTTCGTCACAACAAAATTCAGGATCGTTTTGATCACCTGTGCTGCAATCCAGGCAGTCAATGCCGCACACAGGACATAATTACCGCAGAATTTTTGCAGAGTCTGCATAAAAACACCTCAATCAGTTGTCGCGGGATGCCAGCTTTTCCGCCAATACCTTTAAAAAACCACTTTTTTGCGAATCAAACACATTCAAGGCGTCTTTGGCCTGTTCTGTCAAAGACGCCACCAGTTCCCTGGAGCGTTCAATCCCATACAGGGTTGCAAACGTATTTTTGTGGCTTTGTGCATCACTGCCAACCGGTTTTCCCAGTTTTTCCTCATCCCCTATGATATCAAGGATATCATCCTCAATCTGAAATGCAAGTCCAATTTTTTCAGCATAAATGTCCGCTGCCTGAATCTGCTTTTCATCCGCACCAGCACAAATACAGCCAAGCCGTGCAGCGACGCGGATCATCTCTCCTGTCTTCAGTGCGCAGAGTTGATGGAGTGTATCCTGGCTGATCTGCCGGTTCTCAGAGGCAAGGTCAATGACCTGTCCCGCAATCATTCCATGGGCTCCGGCCGCCTTGGCGAGTTGGAGTACACAACGGGCCTTTTTCGTATCATCCAGTGTACTGGCTGCGGCGATTGTCTCAAACGCTTTTGTCAGCAGGCCGTCTCCCGCAAGCAGAGCGGTTGCTTCTCCAAATTGAATATGGCAGGAGGGTTTTCCCCGGCGGAGATCGTCATCATCCATACAGGGCAAATCATCATGAATCAACGAATAACTGTGTATCATTTCCACTGCGCAGGCAGGATCCAGGGCCGTTTCCTCTTCTCCTCCACACAGAGTACAAAATTCCAATGTCAGCAGAGGACGTATCCTTTTCCCGCCTGCCATCAGGCTATATTCCATCGCCTCTAGAACACTTGCATATGCCTGAGGTTTGTCCCGCAATAAGCTAAGTAAACGTTCTTCTACTTTATGCGCAGCTTGAGAAATTCGTTGCTCATAATTCACTTGTCTCTCCCCCTTCGGCAGTCTGTTCTGCTGGTTGATCAGTTTCTTCTCCGCTAAGCTGATGAACTTTCAGTTTGGCCTTTTCCAACTTAGAAGAACACATTTTGGTGAGTTTTGCTCCCTCTTCATATAGCTTCATCATTTCATCCAGCGGAGCTTGCCCATTTTCGAGCGCCGCGACAATCTCTTCTAAACGGTTCATCGCCTGTTCAAAAGTCATTTTTTCTTTCACTGTGCTCCTCCATTCTCTGGCGTAACTACCTGTTCTACTCGGCAGTCCAGGGCGCCATCCCTTAACAATATCTCGATTGTATCTCCTGGTGAAACATCTTCAACAGAGGAAATGATCTGCCTGTCCTTTTGCACCATTCCATAACCGCGCGTCAGCACTTTTAAGGGACTGAGCACATCGAGTTTGGCAACACCGTGCAAAAACCGCTGTTCTTTATGCTGAAATTGATTGGTAAAAGTGTACTGCAACTCCCTTTGTACACTGGAAAGATGCTTTTGATTATTTTCAAGCGCACTACGGACGCCTTTGAATAGATCCCTCTCTAATCCTAACAGGAGCTGCTCTTTCCTTTCCAACAGATACCCCGGAGATTTCATACATTCGCGTTGCCCAAGGGATTTCAGTTTTTCCTTATATTCGCCGAGTCTCTTTTGTACCAGCTGTTCCATGCGATCTGATAACTGATCAAGGCGCTGCATGAGCTGATGAATATCTGGTACGGCAAGTTCTGCAGCGGCGGAAGGGGTCGGTGCGCGGACATCCGCCACAAAATCCGCAATGGTAAAATCCGTCTCATGCCCCACCGCTGAAATCACTGGAACGGTACACCGGAATATCTCGTAAGCAAGCTGTTCATTATTAAATGCCCAAAGTTCCTCGATGGAACCGCCTCCACGTCCAATGATAATGACATCCACTGACCGGGTGCGCCCAAAGTAGCGCAGGGCTTTAATCAGTTGGGCAGGCGCCTCCTCCCCTTGTACTAAAACCGGATACAAGATCATCTTTGCCAAGGGATACCGGCGGGCAAGGATGTTTTCAATATCTCTTACCGCAGCACCCGTTGGGGAGGTAATTACTCCAATGGATTGTGGATACCGGGGAAGCGGCCGTTTATACTGCTGTTCAAAAAGCCCCTGGCTATGCAGTTTGGACTTGAGCTGTTCATAAGCCAGATGCAAGGCCCCTACACCATCGGGCTGCATTTCATACACATAGAGCTGATATTGTCCATCTCGTTCAAAAACAGACACGCTTCCCTTGATAACCACTTTCATTCCGTTTTCAGGTTCAAAGCGGACTTTCGAAGAATAGCTGCGGAACATTACAGCACGAATAAGGGAATTTTCATCTTTCAGGGAAAAATAGAAATGCCCACTTTTATAATGATTGGTAAAGTTGGAGATTTCTCCTTTTAGATAGATGGAATGCAGACGTTCGTCCGAATCCACAAGCGCCTTCATATAGCGGTTAAGCTGTGTAACGGTCAATACATTCATGGACATGCTCCGTCCCCCCGCTCCATACTAGCGGTCAATAATGCAATCCCCGCCGCATTGTCAGAAGAAAATTCCGGTTTCGCAAAAAAGGCAGGATAGCGTTTTGTCATATATTCACGAATATTGGAGTTTGACATGACGCCCCCGGCATAAACCACCGGAAGTTCCCCGCAAATCAAAAATGCCTGCCTGGTCATCTCTTCAATCGCGGCACGCACGGACTCAATACAGTAGCGTGCAATATCCTCCGGTTTTTCCCCCTGTTCCATACGCTTTTTGCATTGATTTTCAATGCCGGACAAGCAACAGTCAGCCCCCTTCATAGTTGGATGGATGCGAAAGACGCGATTACTTTTTTGGCTCAACTCATCCAAATATTTTCCAGCTGGAAACGGAAGGCCCAACATCACTCCAACACGATCGATCGCTTGTCCCGCTTTTAAATCAAGTGACCTCGCAACAATGGACACATCAAAAACGCCATTTTTCAGAGGATGGACGTGCAGGCATTCTGTGGTACCGCCGGAAACGTGAAAACAGAGAAATTCCCGTTGTAAAAATTCCATTTTTCCCGCGCTGAACAAAGCCGCCATAATATGTCCCGCCTGATGAGAAAACTCATACTTTGGTATCCCCTGAATGGAAGCAATACAGCTTGCCGCCGTGTTTCCAGTAAGAAAACACGGCATATATGAGCCTTCCACATCTCGTGGACGTACTGATACCCCTACTGCCCGGAGGGAAAAAACCCCCGTCTCCTCCACCAAAGAAGACACCAGTCCCGGCAATTGCTTAATATGGGCAAAAACAGCGTCACTTTGCTTGAGCCCAATACTTCCTTGCTTTACACTCAGCAGTTTTTTTCTATGGAAAACCTTCCTTGCATCGCTGTCATACAGCGCAACAGAAGTAGTATAATTACTGGTATCAATTCCCAGAAAATACGGCATATCAGTGTTCTCCATCCGTCTGAACCGACAATGTTTTTACAATAGAACCGAGCACTCCATTGACGAAGGAGGCTTCCTCTTTTCCGGAAAATTTTTTCACAATTTCTACTGCTTCATTGATAGAGACGCTCTCCGGAATTTCCCTGTCATAAAGTATCTCGCATACCGCACCACGCAGAGCTGACAAAGCCACGCGCGAGATACGGTTTTTACTCCATTTTCTCAGATTCGGTTCAATTATAGAGTCAATTTCCTCCAAATGGGAAAGCGTCCTGCTTACCAGATTTTTTGTATAGGGATCCACCTGGAGCTCACGCCCAACCACTGCATTGTCAATAATTTCTTCCATCGTGCTGTCGGAAAAAGTTTTTTCAAATAGTAGGGCAAATGCCTGTTCCCGGGCCTCTTTTCTTGTCATAACCAAACCTCACTTTTTTGTTGTTTTCCCACAAAAAGAAACCCTCCAACTGTTTTGGAGGGTTGAAATGACTACTGCTCTGACAGAGTGGTTTCATCCATATGAACGGAAACAA
This sequence comes from Candidatus Pseudoruminococcus merdavium, assembly GCA_904419745.1. Taxonomy (GTDB): domain Bacteria; phylum Bacillota; class Clostridia; order Oscillospirales; family Ruminococcaceae; genus Pseudoruminococcus_B; species Pseudoruminococcus_B merdavium. The sequence goes on from CAJFSS010000009.1 coordinate 28,117, forward strand.
TGTGTACGTTCACCTTCGAAACAGTGATGCTTGCCATATTCTGAACAGCTGCCTTGACATTCTTTTGAACAGCCTCGCTGACTTCCAATATTTTCGCTCCAAACTCTAAAATCAGGTATACATCTAACACAGCAACGGCATCGCTTACCTGTACTTTTACAAATTTGTCTTTGTTTAGGGATTTAAACGGAAACCCCTTTTTAATGTCTACCGGACAGGGTGCCAGACTGTATACCCCTTTTATTTCTTTTGCCGCCGAACCTGCAATGGCACAGATTACCTCATCAGAAATTTTCAAACTGCCGACCGTTCCTTTTATTTCATTACGATTCACAGTATTACCTCCTGCCTGTACAGCATCGTTTCCGCGACAGCTTCTTTTGTATATGCAGTGCATATCCCGTATACAGTTTACCCGGTAATCCACTGCCAAGTTACCTTTGAATATCGACCTGCCTGCTGTCATTTTGATGTAATAGGAATGATAGCTTCCAGTTTTCATAATAACGGAAATTCACACTGCTGCTATTATTGTTATTATACCATAAAAACACAAAGACACAACTGTTTTACTGGATATTTTTCCATTCCCCGTTTCAGAGTCCTATTTGTTTGCATGTTCTGGAACATGTATAAAAACTCTTTTCCTGAAAGACCCGTGAAAACCAGGTTTTTAAAAAGTATGTCAAAATACTATTCGCTAGACAACCTTATCTTTTCAGATATGATGCCAGAATACCGGAATCTGCCAAGGAGACAAAGTCATCCCCCGCCACAATGATATGGTCAAGCAACTTAATGTGGAACACCGTAAGTGTCTCGGCAAGTTTCATGGTCGTTTCAATATCCGCACTGGAGGGAATTGCAATTCCGTTCGGATGGTTATGCGCAATTACAATCCCGCTTGCCTTATTCAGCAGTGCATACTCCACAATTTTGTGAATAGAAATTTCCACTGCGTTGACTTTGCCTTCATAGACCCTTTTTGCATGTATCAGCCGGTATTTATTGTCCAGGCAAATGACATGAACTTCCTCATTGGTACATCCAACATAACGGGGCAGAAAATAGTTTCCAAAATCATCGGAATTCTGCAGTACCGTGCCCACATCTGTCTTATCAGTCAAATAGCTTTTGGCAAGCACAGGAACCAGTTTTATCAATATTGCAGTATTATGAGTAATCCCTGCAACTTCTTCCAGCCTTTGGATCGGCGCATCGAATACCGCCGAAATAGAACCGCCAAATTCCTCCAGAAGCCGGTGTGCAATCGGGTTTGTATCCTTCCTTGGAATGGAGTAGTACAGCAGAAGTTCCAGTAGCTCGTGGGGGTGCATATCTCGCCCTTCTTGCTGCAAAAAACGTTCCCGGAACCGGTCCCGATGTCCGGCATGAATGTTTTCCGGCATTCCACACCCGCCTTTCCAAAATCTGCTGATTAGTATTATATCTTATTTCCAGCTGTTTGAAAAGAACTATTCTCAACAGGGACAAGCTGTGTTATACTAGGACTACTGCTAAACAGGAGGTTGTTTTATGAGGACATTTCATATCGGAGATAACGATGCAGGACAACGTCTGGACAAATTCCTGTCCAAAGCAGTTAAACGCCTGCCAAAATCCCTAATGTACAAATCGATCCGCCTCAAGCGGATCAAAGTAAACGGCAAGCGCTGTGAAATATCCACCCGCCTGCAAAAAGGGGACATTGTTTATTTGTATCTAAATGATGAATTCTTTGATGATGTTCCTCTTTCCCTCCCCTTTCTCTCTGCCCCCGCAAGACTTGATATTGTCTATGAGGATGAAAATCTCCTTCTGGTTAACAAACATCCAGGACTGGTTGTCCACGAAGATGATAATGGTTCCGTGGACACGCTGATCCATCGGATTCAGCATTATCTCTATGACAAGGGGGAGTATCGCCCTCAACAGGAGCATTCCTTTGCGCCGGCACTGTGTAACCGCATTGATCGAAACACTGGTGGAATTGTAATTGCAGCCAAAAATGCGGAAAGCCTTCGGATTCTCAATCAAAAAATCAAAGATCGGGAACTCAGGAAACTCTATCTCTGCGTTGTAAAAGGTTTGATAGAACCCAAGTCCGGGGAGTGGAAAGCCTATCTGCAAAAAGATGAAAAGACGAATACTGTTACCATATCATCCTGCAAAACGCCAGAAAACCGTACAATTATTACCGCTTACCGTGTATTGCAACAGACAAAAGCATACAGTTTGGTAGAAGTCGATTTGAAAACCGGGCGTACTCATCAAATCCGGGCGCATTTCGCATTTATGGGCCATCCTCTTGTAGGAGACGGGAAATACGGGAAACTGGAACATGGAAAACACGCCAATATCCGCCGGCAATTGCTTTATTCTTACCGATTGGATTTCCATTTTACCACAGATTCTGGCTGTCTTTCCTACCTGGATGGAAAATCGTTTTGCATCAAGGACGTTTGGTTTGCTAAACAGTTTTTAGAAGAATTCTCCGAATAAACGACCGAAAGATAAGAATTAAATTCATTCATATATTGCTTTATCCATTTTTACTTACCGACATCTTAAAAAATATTGTAGATAGTAAGTTGTAAATCAATAATTTTTCCCCCGATACAGCAATAAGAGCCGCCCGAGTTCACGGGCGGCTCTTATCATAATCATTTCCCTATTTTCTTATGAACAGTCCTTTTACTTTTCCAAGTAAGGAAGTCCGCTTTTTCCCAGCTTTTCCGTTTCCAGCCAGAGAGGCTTTTGCAGATTTTGCCGCCCTATATGCCTGGCGATAAAATTCAATTTGGCTATCAACTTTTTGTTCACCCTCCTTTGGAGTGACGCGGCGATATTCACCGGAAGGCAGCTGGATTCTTGCCTTGACATTATCCGCACGCAAAATCTTTACAATCTGGTGGATTTTCTCTTTTGCAGCAGGGGAGAAAATGGGGGTTGCTACTTCGACACGGCGTTCTGTATTCCGGGTCATAAAGTCAGCGGAAGAAATATAAATTTTCTGCCTTGCACCCACGCCAAAAATATAAATTCGGGAATGTTCCAGATAACGTCCAACAATACTCTTAACCACAATATTCTCTGTCTGTCCCGGAATTCCCGCCTTCATACAGCAGATTCCACGGACAAACATCTCCACTTTTACTCCGTTTTTAGATGCTTCCACCAGTTTATCGATCAAGGTCTTATCACTCAACGAATTCATTTTGAGAAAAATCCATGCCTCATGCCCGCTACGGGCTTCGGCAATTTCCCCGTCAATCATCTCAATAATCCGGGATTTTAAACACAGTGGGGCAACCAAAAGATTCTGAACATATTCTGTTTTATTGCCGATTGATAAATTGGTAAATACCACAGATGCATCTACCCCAATATCCTGGTTTGCCGTCAAAAGCGACAGATCCGTATACAGCTTAGAGGTTTTCTCGTTGTAATTTCCGGTTCCAATCTGGGTAATATAGGAGATTTTGTTGTGGGATCGACGGGTAATCAGCAAAAGCTTGGAATGCACCTTGTATTCATCCAGCCCATAAATCACCGTACACCCCGCTTCTTCCAGCTGTTTAGACCAGTCAATATTATTTTCCTCATCAAAACGCGCGCGTAGTTCCACCACAACCAGGACATCTTTTCCATTTTCTGCAGCTTTGATTAAAGCGTTGATAACCTTGGAATCATTTGCCACGCGGTACAGGGTGATTTTCACAGACACCACTTCCGGATCTGCCGCAGCCTCTTCTAACAACCGGATAAAATCCCCAATATTTTCATACGGATAATGGAGTAAGATATCCCCCCGCTGAATTTGGGGAATCATTGGTTCTAACGGGTTAATTTGAGCTGACTGCTGAGGAACCAGAGGAGAAAACGAAAGTTTTTCTTTCAACTCTGTAGAAAAATGGGATTCCAAGCCATAGACAAAGGATAAATCCAGCGGGGTTACAGTCATGAATACCGAGCGTTCCGCAAGTCCCAGCTTTTTGCAGAGGTACTGCATCAGCCGGACATTATCAGAGCGATAGAGCTCCAAACGGACAGGCGCTAATTTTTTGCGTTTTTTTAGCACATCCGTCATGATTGTACGGTAGTCAATGTCATGGTCATAAAGCCCCTCTTCCACAGTGACATCCGCATTACGGGTAATTCGAAAGATGGTTTTATCCAAGATTTTGCAATTTCGAAAAATCCGGTCGGCAAAAAAACAGATCAAATCCTCGGCCAATACAAATTTCACTTCCGTGGTACTTGGAACATAGACAACCCGTTTAAACATTCCACTGGCGGGAACAATTCCAATTTTTACCGATTCCCCTTTGTTTTCAATATGCACTCCAACATAAATCTCCTTATTCTTTAAAAAAGGGAACGGATGATGCTTATCAATAATCTGGGGAGAGACAAGCGGTAGAATTTCACTTTCAAAATATCGGCGAAGATAATGGTACTCCTCTTCCGTTAATGCGGTCAGATTCAAATGCTTGATACCGCATTTCGAAAGTTCCGCCTGGATTACAGAAAAAGCATTGTCTTTTCTAGGCAGGATTTCACGTACAGTATCACAGATAGCATCTATTTGTTCTGCCGCTGTCATATGGGTTTTGTTTTCATATACCGGCTGTTTTATCAAGGATTGGTCGTATAGTGAGCCAACACGCACCATAAAAAATTCATCCAGATTGCTTGAAAAAATTGAAACAAACTTGAGCCTTTCATACAGCGGCACCGCTTCATCTTCCGCCTCTTCTAAAACTCTGATATTGAATTTCAGCCAACTGAGTTCCCGGTTCACATAAACCGCGCTGTTTTTGATTCTGTTTTCCTCCTGCGTCACAGCAGGTCCCCCCTATCCTTACAATACCGTATTTTTAATCAAATAACCATCTCGTACCCCGCGCTTGGAAACAACAATTTCCTTGGCTGCACAATACTGGGCAATCGCTTTGAGTACGATGAGTCCTGGCATAATGGTATGCGTGCGTTCTGGCAAAACCCGGTTGAGAAAATGCACTCCATTCATTTTCATATTACGCAGCGTCGAATTCATGATATCCAATTCTTTTACAGAAAGGCGGTATCCCTCGATAGGCTCCTGAGAGCCTATCATATTCCTGTGGAGTTTTGCGCATGCGCGGGCAGTCCCTCCCATTGCATAGAGCAGTTTTGTGTCAAGCTTTTTTGCAACATTTTTCAAAAATGGTACCTGTACAAAGTATTGTTCAAGCGCCAGTTCCATTGCTTGTTGTTCTTCTTGGGTCATCAGGACGCCACTGACAAAACGGTTGTACATTTTTAGGCACCCAATTGGCAGGCTAGTACTATTTTGAAGCTGTCCTTCTTTAAAGGAGAAAATCTGGGCACTGCCTCCTCCGATGTCGCACCCCACTCCTTTTTCTATCTTCTTCGGATAAGTCAGCCCCAAAAAGTCACATTCTGCTTCCTGCTCCCCACTCATCAATTCCACTTCAATTCCTGTTTTTTCCCGGATACTGGCCAGGACTTCCCCTGCGTTCCCAATATTGCGCAGAGAAGCGGTTGCAAAACAATGCAGCTGTTTACAACGCAGCAATTCTGAAAGCTTAGCCATTTTTTCCAGCACTTCAAGTAGGCGATCCACTCCTTCTTGAATCAGCATTCCTTTTTCAATAAAACTGATAATACCAAGAAATTCCTTTTCATTGACCAGTTGAAGATACTGTTTTTTGTGTATTTCATATGCTACAAACCGGACTGTATTTGAACCGAGATCGATCATGCCATAACGCAATGGTAACCCATCCTTTTCTATTCGGAAAGCCTTTCCTTGTAAAGCTTTCCAAAAATTTCAGTAAATGTTATTTTACATAAAAAAACCATTTTTATTATATCGATTTTTTATAGGAATTGCAAGTAAAGAGTCAGGATAGTTACTGTAAAAGCTCTCTTTTTGCTTTTAAAACGTTGTATTTCGAGGTATAATGGAAAAAAACGCGGAGGAACTAAAAGATGCCGTATCTTATAAAACAATGCCATACATCAAAAGAAAAAGGAGAATGCTTTTCCATTCGCTGTTATCCCTGGGGAAAGGAATATACCCCCGAAACTACCGGAAGTTTTCTCCTGCTGGAGGGACAGGGCTTTTTACTGCAAATGCAGTGCCTGGAAAATCATCCAACCGCTCATTACTACAAAAATTCTGACCCTGTGCACAAGGATAGCTGTATGGAAGCCTTTATTGACTTTTTTCCACAGAGTGGGAAAGGCTACATCAATTTTGAAATCAATGCAAACGGTGCAATGAAATGCAGTATCGGTACGCAGAGAAATTCGCCTGAGCATCCCCGTTATTATTTCGAGAAAGAGGGAATTTCAGTTCCCCGTCCCCGGGTTTGCATCGAAGACGACCGTTGGGAACTCTCCCTGTTGATTCCCCTTTCCTTTTTGAAAACAGCTTATGGTAGAGATGATTTTGCTCCTGGCCAAGTGTTAAGAGGAAATTTTCATAAATGCGGGGAGGAAACCCCCATTCCCCACTTTGGAACACTTTTCCCTGTTTCTTCCCCTTCTCCGGATTTTCACCGGCCTGAGGATTTTGGAGAACTGATAATCCGCTAAACGAAAATCCCCCTTTCCGGATATCCGGAAAGGGGGATTCTATTTCGCCTATTTAAAGACTCAATTTTGCTGATTGTTTCTACGGATATCTGTAGAAACCTCTACGTTAAGTTCTATTTCGGACAAAAATTTTCCTATTTCCTCTCGAGACAGCGTGGTATTTGAAAATAGCCCCAAATAATCCGCGCCCGAAGTCCGAACATAGTGATTGTAAAAATCCAAAACTGCCTGTTCCAGTTGTTTTTCCTGTAGTTGTTCCAATATATCCAGATCCTGTTCGGAAAGTGGACTGGGTTCTTCGCTGAGTACTTCTGCAACATCGCTCAGGACATGGATTTGGACAGTAAGCTCTGATTTGTCGCCGGAGAGCTTTCTCGATACATTGGAACGAACCGGTGTAAGAGTAACCGTCCTTTCTTCATCCAACTTGCATACCAGTGCTCTCCGGGAAACAGATTTCTTACAGAACAGAAATCCCGTACAGTCCTCCTGAGGAAGGATCTCCCGCAAGTGATAATCCTGTACCAGTGCAAGCCCGCTGAGAGTAATGAGCTCCTTATCCTCTTCCTTTTGAATCTGTACAGCTGGGAGAACTGTGTCCCCATTTTGTTCAATCAGAGATCTGGTTACAGAGATGAGCTCGCATGAAGAAGTCTGTCCATTTTCCTCTGCGTTTTCCAACAATTTTTTCAAAGAGGCCGCGGGGAGGATTCCCTGTTCAATCTGTGCTCCCACCACTTCAGACGCTTTGGAATCGGCAATGCATACTAAGACATTGGCTTTAATATCGTCGTTGCCGCTAAAATATTCCGTCAAATAGGTCACACCCTGGGAAGCGGCCTCTTTTCCGATGACAAGGAGTTTGTTGTGAACATAAAAAATATCTTTTCCCTGTCTCTGTTCCGCTTTGGAAAGCGCTTCCATCAATGTACTGCCCGTACTGCTGAGGATATAGTTATTCGGTTTGCTGATGTCCAGCATTGCCTGGCCTCCTCCATTTTCCGGGCTAAAATACTGAATTGTCACCGTATATTCCCCATCTTCCACATCAATTCCGATGGCCTGCACCAGTGCCCGTTCGCTCAACTCTACGGATTCCACGCATCCACAAAGCCCAATACAGCACAAAAAACCAAACAAAGCAAATAGATAGCGCAACAGATTACTTTGTTTCATCCCATTTCCTCCTTATCAGCAGAATACTCACCGGGATCACCACTATTAGGAACAGGGTAAAAATTCCTCCTGACATAAAATAACGTAGTCCTGTCAGGAACAGGGTGTTTCCGGACAGAAAAACCGCAGCCGCGATCAATCCCGCAATTCCAAGGCAAGTGAGAACCTTTTTGGTGGTATTTCGGACTTTGAAATGGGAAAAGCAAATTCCGGAAAAATAGAGATATATCCCTGCACGCAAATAGGCAAAAAAAGTCCATAGTGCAATGTGAATGGCATCCATTCGATCCAAAAGAGGAGCCTGTGCCATGGAAGCAAGCGTATAAAAAGGGAACCGCTGATATTGGGCCAATTTCCCCAGAGAAAACCACATCAGCAAAATACACACAATGGAGAATACAAAGTATAGCACCAGGTACCAGATAAATCCCTTTTTCTTATTTCCTTTGACATAGGGCAACATCAGAACAAACAGAACTGCCTCCATATCGCGGGCAGTCCCAGACCAAATGCTTTTGATAAAATTCCATACCGCCTGTTGATCAGGTTCGCCTGTGATGGTATGGATTTCAAGATAAGGGACTACTCCCCGGATAATCCATATCAAGGAGGCAAGGAAACAGATCAAAATCAAAAACGCTAACCGTGCAGAAGGTTCGATTCCCCGGGCGGCGCCATACCAGGCGGCAAGAATCATTGAAGCAGCTAAAAAAAACATACTTGCCTGCGGTAGTATGGTGGAAGAGATAAAAACACTAAACGTAGAAACCGTGTAAAGAGCCACCACAGCTGCAAATACCCCATAACACAGTGCAACAATACGGGCATATCCTGGAGAAGCATTTCCAATACATTCAATCACACTCAGACCTGGATCCCGTTTATTGAGTGCCAGCACTGGGATGAGCAATATCAAGGTGAGCAACGCGGAACACAGCACACTGATAAGACTCCAAATCCCCTTGGCTTGTCCGGATTGTTCCGGCGTATACGTTAAAAACTGATAAAACCGACAGAGCAACAACACGCATACCATCTGGAACACGGTAATTTGATTGGTACGCTGGATTCCTCTCATTTCCCGCTTTCCCCCTTCATTTCAGAACCGGGCATATTCTGTACTTTCACACTGTGCCTGGAAAGTGTTTTCCATCCTGCACGTACAAAAACATCCCTCAGTGCAGATCTCCCAAATGGGGTAATTGGAGAAGTATAGGGAATATCCATGGGATGTAACGAACAGAGATTGATACACAGGATTGCTGTAAGCAATGAAATTCCATATAGTCCAGAAATTCCGCCTACAATGATATAGAGAAACCGCAACACAGTAACCGGCTCATAAAGGGATGGGACTACAAAAGAACTCACCGCAGTGAGTGCCACCACCATGACCATTGGGGATCCAATCAGACCCGCTGTAACGGCAGCATCTCCAATGACCAATGCGCCAACAATACTGACCGCATGCCCAATCCCTCTAGGAAGGCGAAGCCCTGCTTCACGCATGGCCTCATAAATTAGGTGAATAATAATCGCCTCGGCCATCAGAGGAAATGGCGTAGATTCCTGTGCGGTTGCAATGTTGAAAAGCAGGGCTTCTGGAAATAATTCCGGATGAAACGTTGCAATCCCTACATATAACCCTGGCAGTAAAATAGAAACTGCAAAAGATATATATTTAAGAATACGAATGAAGGTACTGTAATAGGGACGATGAGAATAATCATCCACGCTTTGGAAATTTTCTGCAAATAGATATGGAACAATCAGGGCAAACGGTGTCCCGTCTACCAGGATCCCGATCCTGCCTTCCAAAATTTTAGCACAGAGAGTATCCGGGCGTTCTGTATTGCCAATTCCAGAAAACACAGAAAGCGGATGATCATCCAAAAAGGGTTCTAAATAGCCCGATTCCAGAACATATTTTAAATTAATTTTTTTGAGACGGGAACGTACCCGTTCCAAAATTTTAGGTGAAACCGTATCTGTCATATATACCATGCAGACATCGGTTTTTGTCTGTGCACCAATATTCATCAATTCAAATTTCAGTTTCGGGGATTTAATTCTTCGGCGTACCATTGTCAAATTGATTCGAATTGGTTCCACAAAACCTTCTCTGGAACCGCGGATATTCTGTTCTGCCGACGGCTCGGATATTCCACGAAAATTGAATCCCTGAAGCCCAAGAGCGGTTGCTTTATCAATGCCGTCAATCAGTACTACCACAAATCCGGACATGATAAACTGAAACAGTTCATCATAGGTGGAAATCTCCTGTTGATCGGCTGCCAAAGCAGAATCATAGCGTACCCAGTGGAGAAGATCTTCCGGGGTACTTCCCTGTGGAAGTTCCAGTTGCTGAATTGGTTCAAGCAGCATTTCGGACAAGGTCTGTAAACCAACCATTCCCTCGCACATGACAAGAGCAACCGAAAATCCACTGACTGTTACTGGTTTTATGATAAGATCTGAGGAGTTGGAAAACCGTTCGCGAATGGAAACCGTATTTTCCAACAATTGTCTGGAAAACCCTTGCGGAGTTTTAGCTGCTGTATCGTTTTTGGAAAATTGGCTTCCCAAATACCTGCCCTTACCTTTTATAAAACGGAACATCTGTGCCACATCCTTTTCCTGAGATGCGCCGGAACGGGGAATATACTCCCAGTACCATAAGCTTTTCTTAGTATAATCCAGGTTGCTATATTTCATTCAGGAACACAGATGTATAAACTCCTTTTGTCATCCAATACTAGCAGCGGTGATAAATTATGGCAGTTGTAGCAGTTCGGACTTTATTTCTCTATCTTTTAATCGTCCTCTCCATCCGTTTTATGGGAAAACGCCAAATTGGTGAATTGCAACCTACGGAATTGGTCGTAACTATTCTTGTTTCCAATATTGCTTCTCTTCCCATCGAAGATACCAATATTCCCATTCTTGTTGGCGCGGTTCCTATCCTCATCGTGGTCTGTCTGGAAATCATCTTAACTGCCTGTTCCCTTGCCAGTAAAAAAATACGCAGTTTTGTTATTGGCAGCCCGAGAATGATTATTCGTGACGGGGTAATTGATCAAAGTGCGATGCGGGCAATGCGCTTTTCCATCGACGATCTCATGGAAGAATTGCGTTGCCAGGGAGTTTTTGATATCCGCGAAGTGCTTTTTGCCGTTGTGGAAACAAATGGAAAGATAAGTGTGTATCAAAAATTCCACAGCCGCAATGTAACTCCTTCTATGATGAAATTAAAGGGCAACGACGATCACGGAATTCCGGAAATCATTGTCAGTGATGGAAAAGCCATTGTGCAAACGCTCAATGGCTTTGGTAAAGATATACGGTGGCTCGAAAAAGTACTACAAAAGGAAGGCTGCACGCTTAAAAGCATCTTTTTGATGACATTGGATAAAAAAGGAGAGTATTACATTGTAAAAAAGAATCGACATAAGGAGGTAATCCAATGAAGAGGGTCATGATATCCATCGTGATTTTGTTATGCGTAGTGGGTCTGTGTACGGCAAGCCAGTTCTATTTGAACCATACAAAAGAAAAAGCAGTCTCCATGGTGGAGACTGCTTTTGACAGTGTTAACCGCGGCGATTTACGAACTGCGCGTACTCAAATACTTGAATTTACAGAATATTGGGATAGAGAAGAGAAATACCTTACCATTTTTGTACGCCATAATCAAATTGAGGAACTCAGCGTAGTTGCCGCTACTATGGAACCTTTGCTCGCATGCGGGAATATTGCAGACTATTATGTGGCAAATGCCCGGGTAATGAAATTATTGGAAATGATTATGGAATCAGAGCGTCCAACCCTTTCTACCGTTTTGTAGTCAATGCGGTTCTTTATCAGCCAACAGCTTTTTCAATTCTACCAAAAAGGAATTGATATCACTGAACTGGCGATAGACGGAAGCAAAACGAACATAGGCGACCTGGTCAATATCCTTTAGCTTTTCCATTGCAAGTTCTCCGATTTTGTGGGAGGGAACTTCCCTTTCCAAGGTGTTTTGCAGCATGGATTCAATTTCATCAACGGCTTTATTCAGCATTTCAAAGGTAATAGGGCGTTTTTCACAGGCGCGGAGCATCCCATTCAGCAGTTTATTGCGATCAAATGCTTCCCTGGATTTATCCCTTTTAACCACAACCAGAGGCAGCGTTTCTATGATTTCATAGGTTGTAAACCGCTTACCGCATCCCAGACATTCCCTTCTGCGCCGGATGCGTTCCCCTTCATCTGTTGGCCTTGAATCAATGACCTTGCTTTCATAATACCCACAAAACGGACATTTCACAATATCATCACTCCGAATATTTTTTCCCCATCATATCACAAAACTGAGCCTTTTTCAACTCATCATCCCGTATGAATGGCCAGTCAATCAAATAATCTTCTACGATATCACGCAATTGGTACAAGGGAGGCTGACCCTCGCGCAGACGCCGACAAAGGCATTCTACCAAACAATATTCATCCGAGATATCTTCAATTGTCAGAGTCTCCTCTCCAACTTTTGCCAATATCCCAAAAGTTTTATAATGTTCCGTTCCAGAAACAAATTCTGTGGAAATGATATCAAAAGATACCAAATCTTCTTCATACTTTGTCGGTGCTACACAATCTGGCAAGTGCATTTTCTTTTACTCTCCTTCTTAAGCAGTGTAAGCACATTATAACCTTTTAACATCTTGTTGAAAAGCATAATCGTTCGCAGATTTCGACATTCTTCCATATTGTTTTGTAATTATTTATAAAAAAATACATAATTTTTATTAAATAAGAACAATTTACTGTCGAAATATTACGATATTTTTACAAAACGCCATCCATTATTTGTCAGTTATCTTCCAGTATTTTCCTAATCTTTTGACATGATTCCACAAGATTTTCCACACCATCAAAATTATCACGATACAATTCAAGGATTACAGAGTGGCAATTCGTTTTATCGAGCATATGGTGGAAAAAATTGTTTAAATCCAAGTTTCCCATACCCACAGGAAGGCAATCGTTTTGTTCGTTGTGGTCGCTAAAATGAATATGTTCCACTGCCTTCCCTAACTGTTCCATGAATGAAAAAGGTGATATTCCACTCCGGATTGCCTGTTTAACATCCAGTACAAAACGGGCGTCCGGCAACGCCTTTGATAAGCGTATAAGAAACCCCAGATCCCTACTTTTGGTACGAACTACATTTTCATGCAATAGAGTAATCCCTTGTCTCCTCGCTGCTTGAAGCAACAAGTGATAACGTTCAAAATATTCCTCTTCCCTGCGTATAAAATACTCTTTTCCTCCATGAAAAATGAAATAGCGGGCACCAAGTTGCCGGGTGCATGCAAAATAATGCTCATACAACTTTAAGCCATCAGAAAATCTTGTAGGGTAATCTGAGAAGAAAAACATGGATTCCATCTCTGAAGTAAAGGGATGTACAGAAAGGATTTTAGCCTGATAACGTTGCTGAATTTCCTGTAAAGCATGAAGATAATCTGGTTCAAATTCTGAAAAAGTATTGAGAAATACTTCAAAATTACGGATTCCATGCCTACATAAAGATTCAAAGCTCACTGCTGTCTCCTGTGGATATAAACATGCTGTTGATACTCCCACTGCTACCATATTACCGCCTCCTTTTTGCCTTATTATAAAAGAGAGAGAAAAGAAAGAAAAGGAGATATGCGCAGGATTCACGCATATCTCCTTTTTTTGTTACAAATTGTCTATTTCTTCTTTCCTTTGCCGGAATTTTTGTTTTGCTGTGCTTTTTTCTCTTTGTATTCCAGCCAGGTAACCCAAAGGGGACCGGCAATGAAAATAGTAGAATAAACACCTGAAATCATACCAACCAGCATCGGGAAAGCAAACGATACAATGGACGATACTCCACACACAATGGTGACAACACAAATCGTGGAAAGCGCAATAATTGTAGCAATTGAAGTGTTTAAGGAACGTGTCAAACTCTGATTAATACTGATATTGACCAATTCCGCTATGGACGCTTTTGGTCCTAAAAGCCTCTTGTTTTCACGAATCCTATCATAAATAACAATCGTATCATTGATCGAATATCCCAAAATCATCAGGACTACTGCAATAAAATTGTCGTCAAGGGGAATCCGGAATATGACAAAGACTCCAAAAACCATAAGTGCATCATGCAACAATGCAAGAACGCCCATAACGCCCGCGGAAAGTCCGCCAATTTTCCGGAAACGCAACGCAATGTAAATAATTATCAGCACAAAAGCAGCTGCCACGGCAACAAGGCATTTCATCAGGAATTCTCGACCAATAGCTGCATCAACATTGCTGATTTCAAGCACTTCTACCGAGTTGTCCGGAAATTCTTGTTTTAAAGCATCCGTTATGGCATTCTGGCTTTCCGCACTCAATCCATTTGATGTGGGCAGTGTAATAACAAGGGTTGTCTGTCCTGTCAAAGTATTGTTTGCAGTCTGTATAGAGGCCCCCATTCCCGTAGTCTCTTCCGTGATACTGTCAACTTTGCTTGTGTCAATATCACCCGAATAAGTATATTCAAGAATGGTACCGCCTTTAAACTGGATATCCAACTGTACGCCAAAAATAAAAGAAAACAGGATAACGATTAAAATCAGGGCAGAGGAAAGGATATAGAATTTTTTTCTGTTGCCTACAAAGTCAAATGTTTTCATTTTGTCTTCCCTCCGTACAGCCAAGGTTTCCGCGCAAACTTAAATTTAGAAAGCGATTTAAGCATCAAACGTGAAGCTGTGACACCAAATACAAAGTTTGTCACAACGCCAACCAGGAGGGTATACCCAAAGGAGTAAATAGAACCTGCTGTAGACGCCCCGAACATAAAGAACAGTGGGGTCAACAGCTGTGCAAACAGGCTGTCAGCCGGCCCAAAAGCACCCATCAAAATAATCGCAACAATTACCATGGTAATATTCCCATCAAAAATTGCAGAAAAACCGCGTTTAAATCCAAGGTCAATCGCGCCGTCAATGGTTTTCCCACGATTGATCTCTTCTTTTATGCGCTCTGAAGTAATGACGTTCGCATCCACGCCCATACCAATTGACAGGATAATACCTGCAATACCAGGAAGCGTAAGGGTAAAACTCGGGAAATTTCCAAAATATCCGGAAACCGCCGCAATCGACCCAACGAGCTGGCCAAGCAGTGCGATGCTAGCCACAACACCCGGCAAACGATATACCAGTATCATGAAAAGGCACACCAGGATAAACGCAATCAGTCCAGCTACAACCATAGCATCCTTTGCACCCATACCAAGGGTCGGATTGATGGTGCTGTAGTTGGAGGTGACCAGCTGGAATGGAAGCGCACCGCCATTGATTTTATCAGCAAGTTCTTTCGCTGTTTCAATGGTAAAATTCCCAGAAATTACTGCATTGCCATCTGTAATATGGGCATTGACCTGAGGATACGAAATCAAAGTATTGTCCATCCAAATGGAAATGATTCCATTAGTTTTGGAAAGACGTTCTGTAGCCTCCGAAAACTTTTCCACCCCGGAATTCTTCAGCTTGAGCTGGACAACCACCTCTGTGCCATTCTCTCCAGAAAATCCAGCTTGCGCCGACTCAACATCCTCTCCGGTAAGGATAATGTTTTCTGCCGTTGTTCCAGTTGGATTTCCGGCATCGTCAACTTCCACACCTTCCCGGAACGTCAGCAGAGCAGTTTCTCCAAGTTCCCGGATCGCCTGCTCTGGGTCAAAGTCGGATTCCCCTTCTTTCCATGGAAAACGGACAATGATACGATCCTTGTTGTAATCCGTATACACTTCACTATCTGTAATATTCTGTGCGACAAGGCGCTGTTTGATAATTGCCTCTGCCGCTGACATCTGCTCATTAGTTGCATCATATCCCTCTGGCGGAGTAAACGTTACATCCACACCACCGCGGATATCAATGCCCCAACGGATGTCATTACCACCTTTTATGTACGTTGTCGTCGTGTCACCGTATGTCGTTTTGATACCGAAAAGAGCAGTATATGCCAAAATCAAAATCAAACCGAACACGATAAAAAACACGGGTTTGCCAACGCGCTTCATGGGCAGCCCTCCAATGCTTTTTACTTCTATTTTACATGAATTTATCCGTCTATTCCGTTATAAATAGACGGATAAACACACGAAAACGCAGAAAATTTTAGTTTAGATTCACAGCGATTATTATATTCGCTTTCATAAAAAATGTCAACGCAAATCCTGTTAACCTTATACTTTCAATTCTGCATGTTCCCCGAGAAGCTCTCTGTTCTGCTCCAAAACCGGATTCACAACTTCCTCCAAGAACTCCGTCACCTGTTCGCTGCTGCGTCCGGTAAAATTCTTCGGATCCAGAATCGCGTCGATTTCCTCATGACTAAGCTGGAATGCCGGATCTGCACAGACCCGGTCGATCAGGTCGTTTTCTCCACCTTCTTCTTTAACCACTTTTGCCGCAGCCAGAGAGTGTTGTCTCAGTTTTTCATGCAACTCCTGGCGATCGCCGCCCTTTTTCACTGCGCTCATCATAATATTTTCTGTAGCCATAAACGGAAGTTCCTTACGAACACGCATATCAATAACCTTTGGATAGACGACAATACCATCACAGACGTTAATCAGTATATTGAGAATAGAATCAATTGCAAGGAATCCTTCTGCCACAGAAATTCGTTTGTTTGCAGAATCATCCAGGGTTCTCTCAAACCACTGGGTTGCAGAAGTAAATGCAGGGTTGAGAGTATCGATAATGACATAGCGTGCCAGCGCGCAAATCCGCTCGCTGCGCATAGGATTGCGTTTATAGGGCATTGCAGAAGAACCAATTTGATGTGCTTCAAAGGGTTCTTCCATTTCCTTAAAGTTTTGCAGGATACGCATGTCCGTTGCAAATTTACTTGCACTTTGCGCAATTCCTCCAAGGGTGGAGAGTACCTGCGCATCCATTTTCCTGGAGTAGGTCTGTCCGGAAACAGGAACCACGCTGTCAAAACCCATTTCTTCGGCAATCATCTGCTCGAGTTTTTTGATTTTTTCTGAATCGTGGTCAAACAGTTCCACAAAGCTTGCCTGTGTGCCGGTTGTCCCCTTGGAACCAAGGAGTTTCAAGGTACTTAGACGGTAGTCAATTTCCTCTAAATCCATCATAAATTCGTTCATCCAAAGGGTAGCGCGTTTGCCAACAGTAGTCAGCTGGGCAGGCTGTAAATGAGTATAGGCCAACGCCGGCATCGATTTGTATGTATCTGCAAATTTTGCAAGTAACGCGATAACATTGAGCAGTTTTCTGCGCACGACCTGTAGTGCATCCCTCATAATAATGACGTCCGTATTATCTCCCACATAACACGAAGTCGCCCCCAAATGGATGATTCCCTTAGCATTCGGGCACTGCAGGCCATAGGCGTAAACATGGGACATAACATCGTGGCGTACTTCGCGCTCTCTTTGTTCCGCCTCTGCATAGTTGATATGATTGACATTTGCCTCAAGCTCATCGACTTGCTCTTGCGTAATGGGCAGTCCTAGCTTCATCTCTGCACGCGCCAGTGCAACCCAGAGTTTCCTCCATGTTGTAAACTTTTTGTCAGCGGAAAAGAGATACTGCATCTCCTTACTGGCATAGCGGGTGCCAAACGGGCTTTCGTATGTGTTCTTCATAATTGATACCCCCGGATAAGATTGATATTCATGTCCATTGACCGGACAAAACAGCTAAATGATTTAACTGTAAGGTCGTAAAGTGATATTCCTGGCAAAATAGAAAGCGGCTATTGTACAAATACCCTTTCCAAAGCTGCCAGTTTGACGCACAGACAAAACAGAGAAATAGTAATTTTCAATTCCTTAACAGGCGGAAGAGTTGGAGCCAGACGGATATTAGTATCCTTTGGATCTTCGTGATACGGGTATGTGGCGCCTGCCTCTGTCAGCTTGACGCCAGCATTTGCGCAGAGTTCTATAGTTCGTCTTGCACAACCTTCCAGTGTATCCACACTGACAAAATAACCGCCTTTTGGAGTTGTCCACTTTGCAATTCCAAGACCGCCCAATTCCTTTTGCAGCGTACCGGTTACCATATCAAATTTCGGTTTCAGGATCGCCGCATGGCGCTTCATATGGGTTTTTATGCCATCTAAATCCTTGAAATAGCGGACATGGCGAAGTTGGTTAATTTTATCGCTGCTAATCATCTGAACATCCATTAATTTCTTAAGATATTCGATATTGTGCACAGAAGCGGCCATTGCAGTCACTCCTGCACCCGGGAAGGTAATTTTCGATGTGGAAGTAAACATAAAAACATGATCCTGTGTGCCATATTTCTTTGCTTCTTCCAGCAAATCCAAAATTTCATCCCCAGATTCTGTCAGATGGTGGACACAATAGGCATTATCCCAAAAGATTTTAAAATCCGGTGCAGCTGTTTTCAACTTTGCAAACCGAGTAACCACCTTATCAGAGTACGTGATCCCCTGTGGATTGGAGTATTTCGGTACGCACCAGATTCCTTTCACAGAAGCATCGCTGCCCACAATTTGCTCAATCGTATCCATGTCCGGGCCGTCTTCCCGCATCTCGATAGGAATCATTTCAATTCCAAAGTGTTCACAGATAGCAAAATGGCGATCATATCCTGGTGCAGGACATAGGAATTTCAATTTTCCGCATTGCACCCACGGTTTCACACTATCTGCAAAGCCATGGAGCATTCCACGGGCAATCGTGTCATACATAAAAGTGAGTGTGGAATTCCCTCCTACAATCACTTCTTCCGGTTTCGCACCAAGTAATGCAGCAAACAATTCTTTTGCCTCCGGAATCCCATCTAAAATACCGTAATTGCGGACATCGGTGCCATTTAAGGTCTTCATATCGGAATGGCTGTTAACCACATCCAGCATGTCCATAGAAAGATCAAGCTGTTCAGAGCCCGGCTTGCCGCGGGACATATCCAGCTTCAGTCCCTTTTTGCAGATAGCCTCATACTCTGCTTTCAGAGCGGCATAAAGCTGTTTTCCCTCTTCTGTTTTCTCTGTATATATGTTCAATCAGGACCCCTCCGTAATTCTCTCTTTCTCCTTAAAAAAGCTAGCCCCTCCCCATTTCCAGATAGGTAAATGGGGAGGGATTATTTTATTAAAAATCAGCAGAACCAGTTGTACGCGGGAATGGCAGAACATCCCGGATGTTCTGAACGCCGGTAAGGTACATGATCAGGCGTTCAAAGCCCAGACCATATCCCCCATGATGGGTACCTCCATATTTTCTCAAATCAAGGTACCAGTCATAATCTTCGGTGTTCAGTCCAAGTTCTTTCATGCGTTCGACCAGCACATCATAGCGTTCCTCACGCTGGCTGCCCCCAACAAGCTCCCCAACACCCGGAACCAACATGTCCATAGCTGCTACAGTCTTATTATCGTCGTTCAGCCGCATATAGAACGCTTTGATTTCCTTCGGGTAATCTGTGACAAAGACTGGCATTTTGAATACCTGTTCGGTCAGATAACGTTCATGTTCTGTCTGCAAATCGCATCCCCAATAAACTGGGTATTCAAATTCATCCTTGTGTTCTTCCAAAATTTTAATTGCTTCCGTATAGGTGAGCTCTTTAAATTCTGCCGTTACAAGGTTGTTGAGGCGCTCAATCAGGCCCTTGTCATAGAAGTTGTTGAAAAACTTCATTTCCTGGGGACAGGTATCCAGTACATATTTAATTACATATTGGAGCATATCGCGTGCAAGTTTCATGCAGTCATGCAAATCTGCAAAAGCAATTTCCGGTTCCACCATCCAAAATTCAGCGGCATGGCGGGCCGTATAGCTTTTTTCCGCCCGGAAGGTCGGCCCAAAAGTGTAAACCTTGCCAAAAGCCATTGCCATACACTCTGCTTCCAACTGTCCGGAAACAGTCAGACTGGTCATTTTTCCAAAGAAATCCTGGGAGTAGTCCACTTCTCCGGATCCTGTCAGCGGTGGATTCTTAGCGTCCAATGTGGTAACTCGGAACATCTCACCCGCACCTTCGGCGTCACTTCCCGTGATGAGCGGGGTATGCGCATAGATAAATCCCCTTTCCTGGAAAAAGCGATGAATGGCAAATGCCGCTACAGAACGGACGCGGAACACCGCATGGAATGTGTTAGTACGCGGACGCAGGTGTGCAATCGTACGCAAGAATTCCAAAGAGTGGCGCTTTTTCTGCAGAGGATAATCGCTAGTGGAAGTGCCTTCAACCAGAATATTTTCTGCATGGATTTCAAACGGCTGCTTTGCATCCGGAGTGAGTACCACCGTTCCGGTGACAACAATCGCGGAACCAACATTGAGTTTGGTGATCTCTTTATAATTATTCAGCTTATTCTCTTCAAAAACGACCTGCAAATTACCAAAATTGCTTCCGTCGTTGAGTTCAATAAACCCCAATGATTTGGATGAACGGATTGTTTTGACCCAGCCGCAGACGGTAACGGTTTTTTCCGCATAATCTGCCGCGCTGCTATAGAGCTCCTTAATTTCAAGCCTATCCATAGCAATACCTCCTATTTCTATATTCGAGCACTTTCGTGCTGGTAAGCCCTTTTCCATTAACCCAAGTCCACTCTTTTGATGGATTGAATACATGTGTTTTTATTATAGTACAAAAACACCCTTCAAACAAGAATTTTTTACTTATAATTCAATCGATAATACATTTGACTTTAAATTTTGATATAATGGGAGAAGAAAATATAAAGGATGAGGATCTATGCAAAAATTTTTAACTTGGGTAAAAAATCACAAACCCCATACAATTGGAATCACTGTTGTTTTGATGGCAGTCATTGTTCTGTCCATCTTGGCTATTTCCGAGGTATTTAGACCCGGTGTAAAGGAGCCATTAGACCCAGAAAAAAGCACTCTGGATTTATCCATTATTTTTGATGAAAATTGGACCGAAGATTCCAGTCCTATCATTGTACATATAAAGGGAGTTGACGAAAATACCAAAGAAATTGATTTTTATCATGCCATAATGCCCTTGAAAGACCAAAGAAATGTTGCCGATTCAGTGGAAGTCCTCTCTGGAGCATATGAGATTTCCACCATTTCTCCTGTTAATTATGATGGTTCTATTTTTAAAATGAATGAAACTATCACGATTGACACAAATGATACCAATAGCAAAAGTCCATCTGCAGAATTTGTGCTCGAGCATATCAAAGCGGAAGACACAACAGACGAACAGCTCAAAAATATTCTCAATCAGACCCAGATTGCCATTGAAAATGGCGATGAGAGCCTAAAAGGCGATACAGGTGAAAAAATTCTTATCAAATTAAAAGAGAATATCTCCAATAACTCAAATACCAGCAGTGAAACTAAGCAAGAGCTATCGGACACTAACACGGAAGAGACCGCTACCACAAATTCAACGTCTTCCCAGACTACAGCAACCGACAACAACTCGGCAGGTACGAATTCTGATATTGATAGCAGCCATAGAACAACATCTGCTAGTATGAGCTCAAGCTCTGGAAACACCAATTCAACCAGTTCTGGTGCTACGGCAAATACCCATACACACAATTGGAAGGAACGTAAGGTTTGGGTTTCAAACATTGTGACAATTGTAGATGAACCGGAGCACGTTGTATATGGCGCTCAGCTCTATACCAAGCAAGCAGACGGCACATGGCTCGGAAATGGGGAAACTTACTGGTTCGAGAACGGTTTTACGAAAGATGACCTAAAGGCAATTATCAAGGACAAAATCATAAATGAAGGCTATATCGGTAACTATGTCAACAGAGAGAAGACCATTCCCGCTGTTACCCACACCGAGGATCATGGTAGTTATCAGATAAGTTACTATTGCGAGTGTGGTGCAACGAAGAAATAATTTTATTCCTGAGTTGGCTTATAGAGGACGCTATATATACATTATTTACTTATTTTGAATAAATATAAAAAAGAAAAGCCATCCATTTTCCAGATGGCTTTTCTTTTTTATATTTTACCTAAAAGTCAATGGCCGAATGCCCGCTTTGCACCACTTCAACTGCATACCGCCCACCGAGCTCCAATGCACGAGAAAGGGATTCTGCTTTCAGAGGCTCAAACTGTGCATCTGAAACTTCAAATGCTGCAATATGATAAAACCTTTCGCGATCCGTCTGGTAAAATGGAATCAACTGGACTTGCTCCACCCCACACTCATCCGCAAATGAGAACATACTCTCCAGTGCTTCATCATCCGTATTAAATCCTTCCACCAACGGAATTCGGGCAATAACATGATCATGAATATTGCACAGGTTCCTGAGATTTTCTAAAATCAACTGGTTGGACACTCCAGTATATTTCGCGTGTTTTTTAGCATCGATATGCTTCATATCATATAAAAAGCAATCCACATAAGGCGCAGTCCGCTTCAAATGCTCGAAAGAGGTGTATCCGCTGGTATCCACTGCCGTGGAAATTCCGTTTTCCTTCAATCCCTGCAACATCTCCATTACAAAATTGGGCTGCATATATGGTTCTCCGCCCGTCAGTACGACTCCCTTGCCTTCCATATCCAGCAAAAGATGGTTGAGCAGCTCGTCTGATCGCACAGCCTCTCCAATAATCCGAATACTATGCGTGGGACACACAG
This sequence comes from Candidatus Pseudoruminococcus merdavium, assembly GCA_904419745.1. Taxonomy (GTDB): domain Bacteria; phylum Bacillota; class Clostridia; order Oscillospirales; family Ruminococcaceae; genus Pseudoruminococcus_B; species Pseudoruminococcus_B merdavium. Next base: position 50,565 of record CAJFSS010000009.1, read on the forward strand.
AAAGGCATTTATCACACATTTGGCAGTTAGAAACATTATGGATAATACGCATCCCCTCTATATAAAGGGCTGCAGAAGTGCAACTATCCACGCAAAGCCCACATTCTGTACAGGTGCTATCATCGATATAAAAATCGGGAGTACGGCGAAAGCTCTCCGGCGTATCACACCATTTACAGCGCAGTGGACAACCCTTTAAAAACAGTTTTGTCCAACCCTTCAGATATTCTTCCTCGGATGCCTTCGTTATCTTAAAAATTGTCGCCTTTTCCAATTTCAATCATCCTAACAATTTGATATGATACTGAATTTATTGTAATCCATCAAACTCATATTTTCAAACCCACTTTTTCCCCAAGGATACAAAACGCTACATTTTCATAAGTTTCTCTAATTTTATTCCAGTAAAAGAAAGGATTTTAGGATTTCTTTTGCCTTAAAAATTCAGTAAAATTCAATTTTCTAATGCTACACCATTGAGTCCTTCATGGCAGCAGATAGGTTTTTTTCCGCTGATCTTTCATCGTATGATTATTTTCTTGCTGTGCACTGAGGTTTACCTGATCCTGGAATTGGCCAGGCCAAAACCGCTTTTGTTCAGAACAAGCACGATTTTTGTATTGAAAAAGCCATCCGAACAAGCGGATGGCTTTTTGATTAAATCTGATTGAGAAGATATCTCATGTATGAAGCAAAGTGAGAAAATACAATTCCTGGCTCCTGTAATTCCTTGTTCCAACGTTTGAGCCATTCAAAACTTACAAATCCCGTATACCCGTTTTCTTTGAGTATTCTCAGAGAATCGAAGATAGGTACATCGCCATACCCCATCATCCTGTACTGGACTTTTCCATCCACACTGGCAGAATCCTTTACATGGATATACTTGATTTTATTGCCTAAATTTTGGTATGTCTGGGCTGGACTTTCTCCAAAGAAACGATAAGGATGATGGATATCCCACAGTACTCCACTGTTAGGGGAACCCACCCGGTACAATATTTCTGCAAGCTCTTTTGTGTTGGCAAAAATACCGTTTGTCTCTACCAAGGGAGTGACGTTTTTCTCCTTCGCGTAATCACACAGGTACTTGTAAGCGTCGATAAATAACGAGCTGTCTGCGGGCTCCGGTTGGGGATTTTTAGTAATCAACACCCGGACAAAAGGACAAGAAATTTCGCAAGCCAGATTGATATAGGCTTCCGCTTCTTTGACCGCTTCCTTTTGGCTTTCTGCCAATCCAAGTTCTGCCCCAGTGGTGAGCATTGGAATTTCCATACCGGAATGACGCAATTTTTCTACAGTCTGCGCGATATTTTCTTTACGGAACGGCTTTGTTTTTGGAGCAAACATTTCATTTTCAATCCCACGGATTTCAATGCCCGCCATGCCAAGATCTTTTGCAGTAGCATAAATTTCATCCCAGGACCAGCCTGGACAGCCTAAAGTAGAAAACGCTAGTTTCATCTGTTTCACCTCATAATATCACCCTGAAGGGCGTTCTATTTTCTTGTGGGCTATCACGATTGCATTTTCCATCGGCATGTCCCCGGCGAATACTTATTCTTCAGGGATCTCGGCACTTACAAAAAGGGTGACTGTATCTGTTTTCGGATTAATTTCCTCATCCACAGCATAATCCGCCCTTACGACGTTGCCGACAGGCACACTCTCGTCATAGACCATGACTTCATTGTATCCAATATTTAGTTTATCCAGCGCGCTGCGTGCGCTCTCAAGGGAAAGAGAAGCCACACGGGGCATCCGCACAATTTCTTCCCCCTTGCTGACATACAAGGTAACGGTAATCTTTTGATCTTCGCTCAGAGTAGTATCTTTCGCGGGGGTCTGGTTATAAATAACTCCCTGCGGATATTCGCTGTTATAATCACTCTGTGTTTCAAAGTTAATATAGGGAGTGTACTGTGCATCATTGACAATTGCATCCACCTGTTGTCCAATAAAGGAAGGAAGTCTTTTCTCATCAAAAGCAACAGAAGCAACAGAACTCACCATGCTCTCTGACACATCGGAAGAATTATCCTTTCCCCCAATCTGTCCTCCATAAAGGGAGAGGAAAATCCACACAGCAATAATACCCAAAACGACAAACGTAATCCCAAAAGCAATGATGCCATACTTTGGTCCCTTGTTTTCGTTTTTCTTTTTAATTTCCAAAACCCGTTTTGCGGACAAGGTATTCACAGTCTTTTTAACCGGTTGCGCAGGAGTCTTCTCCTCTTGCTGTCCTGCTGAATTATGTGCGTTCAGGGTTTCCTGGGTTACCCGCTCCATATCCGCAGTCCCTCGGATATCCTTAATTTCATCCAGTAAGCCGGCAATGGTTCTGGTTCTATTCGCAATATCCATACTCATCGCCCTGGAAATTGCTTGAGAAGCGGCCTGTGGAATCATGGGATTCAACTGGGTCATACTAACCAGATTATCGGATTGCACTCTTGTGTAGGACTCTGGCGGCATCGTTCCGGTAACTGCCCGGTAAATGACCGCAGCAACTCCATAAACATCTGTATACCTGCCAAGCATCGCCCCTTCGACATATTGTTCTGGGGCCGCATATCCTTTATAGAGCTCGGCTGTTGCCCCGCCAAATTTCTGGCGGACCCGTTTGGTACAAAAACCAGTTAGACGCAAAGCCCCGTCTTTATTGATAAGGATTGTCTGCGGGCTAATCCCCCCATGGATAACGCCGATATCGTGCATTGTCTGTAAATCCCGAAGAAACGGGACAAATAGGTAACGAACCTGCTCCCAGGTTAAATCCCCCAGGTTTCTTGCCAGGAAATCCCCAAATTCAATTCCATCTGCATAGACAAAAACCGCATAAACCGTATTGTTCATCTCAAAGAGATTGGTAGCAGGAATCAGCGCCTTGATATCGGGATTTGTCCCAATGATCCGGTTTAGATCAATGAATTCCTCTTTGTACTTTTTATAAAGCCCCTCGCAGCCGGAGAACACCTTGATTTTTTGAGAACCTTCCTCCCGCTGACAAATAGTGTCCGGGAAAAATTCCTTAATTTTAACAGTGACTTTATCCTCGGTATCATAGGCAATATAGGTAATATCCTCCCCATTAAGCCCCAATACCTTTCCCATCAGGTAACGCCCTGCCAGAATAGAATGCTCTTCCATTGCCTTGGGGTTATAAGCACTGTTTTCCGTATAATCACAGTATGGACAGGAGGCCGACTCCTCCGGGATCATTTTCATGCAGCCCATACAGCGTTTTTGCCGCGCGTTTTGGTTTGTTTGATTTTCCATTTTGTGCACGCTCCTGTAGCAGCGACCGCGTACACTCAATAAAAAGTATACGCATTAAGCCGTTTCTATCGAAGCCGCATCCTGTAAATTCAGGTATTCAATCGCCCATTCACGTAGCTTGAATTTCTGAATTTTACCGCTAGCCGTCATTGGGAAAGAATCCATAAACGCCACATAACTCGGTACCTTGTGGCGCGCCATATTGGCCCTAACCAGGTCTTTGACCTCCTGTTCCGCCATAGTGGCTCCCTCTTTTAAGACGATGCAGGCCATGATTTCCTCTCCGTATTGTTCACTTGGCACACCGATTACCTGAACATCGGAGACTGCGGGTTGTGTATAAAGAAATTCTTCGATTTCTTTTGGATAGATGTTTTCCCCGCCGCGGATAATCATATCTTTGATGCGGCCCGTAATCTTATAATACCCTTTTTCGTCTTTCGTTGCAAGGTCTCCTGTATGCAACCATCCATCTTCATCAATCGCCTGCCTGGTGGCTTCTTCCATCTTATAGTACCCCTTCATTACATTATAGCCGCGGGCACAGAATTCACCCTGGACGCCGTTTGGCACCTCTTCTCCGGTTTCCGGGTCGACAATCTTTGCTTCAATAAAGGGCAGAACCCTGCCAACCGTATTCACACGCTGTTCAATGGTATCGTCCGTTGTCGTCTGGGTACAGACAGGAGACGCCTCTGTCTGTCCATAAGAGATCGTGATTTCTTTCATATTCATTTCATCAATGACCTGCTGCATCACTTTGACTGGACAGGGCGAACCGGCCATAATCCCTGTACGGAGTGTATGGAAATCGTATTTTTTAAAATCCGGATGCTCCAGCATGGCGATAAACATGGTCGGCACCCCGTGGACAGCCGTACAGTGTTCCTCCTGTACTGCCTTCATCACTGCAGTGGGACGGTAATATTCGACCGGGACCATAGAGGTAGCATGGGTAATGCATGCCATAACAGCAAGCACCAGGCCGAAACAATGAAAAAATGGTACGGGGATGCACAGCCTGTCCTGGTGTGTGAATTTCATACAGTCGCCAATACATTTTCCGTTGTTGACAATATTATAATGGGTGAGCATAACGCCTTTGGGAAATCCTGTTGTGCCAGAGGTATACTGCATATTGACAACCTCATGTGGGTTGATGCTTTTCGTAATGGCCTCAAATTCCTCATCTGAGGTTTCTTCCGCGATTTGGTAAAGGGACGACCAGGGAACCATTCCTTTTGGACAGTCGTCGCCCACATATATAACAGATTTTAAAAACGGAAGCATAGGATCTTCATAATGCCCTGGGGTGCTGTTTTTGAGTTTTGGGCACAATTCATTGACAATATTTACATAGTTCGCATCCTTAAACCCCGGCGTCATGACAAGGGCTTTGGAATCGGATTGCCTGAGCAAGTATTCCAGTTCAAATACTTTATAATTTGTATTGACTGTTACCAATACAGCGCCGATTTTCGCACTTGCAAACAAAGTGAGTAGCCATTCTGGGACATTGGTCGCCCAAATTGCCACATGATCCCCTTTTCCAATCCCCATTGCCAGGAATCCCTTGGCAATTTGCTCAACTTCATCATTAAATTCCTTCCAAGTACGCATGTAAGGCCGGTCATTATATTTAACCGCCACATCGTCGGGATAATGCTGTGCCACTTTTGTAAGCAGATCGCCCACAGTAATTTCCCACAATTCTTTCATTTTCTTTTCCTCCTTACAAGCAAAAAAAGTTTCCGTCTCCTGAAAAATTTCAGGAGACGGAAACTTGCCATACAAATTTCCGCGGTACCACTCCGGTTGACAGAAGCTTCTGCCCGCTCATCTCATATCTTGGACAAAAAGCCCGCCAATACGATTCCCCGTTATCGGAGGGTGCCGTTCCAACCTACTCGCAAGACCTTTCAGCGGACCGCTCAAGGGTGAGTTCAAATTCTTCCATCCACGCTGCCTTGCAGCTCCCGGCAGTTCTCTGGTTGTGGGGAGAGAAAATTACTATTCCCTTTCAACGCGTTATTTTATCAATGATGTTGATGTTTATGATACAGGCTTTTTGATACTTTGTCAACACTTTTTTATCTATTTTACAAAACTTTCAGTATCAAGCTGCGATATACCCTTGTTATGCGGGGAGCTTTTTCCCCTTTAACCAAAAAACTGTATCCCGGATGGTTTGGTACAAATCCCTTGGACGATAGCCAAGATCCTGCGTCGCTTTATCATGAGAAAAACGGTCGTTACTGGTAAGCGTATAGAGAGAATACTTGGTATAAAGCGGCCGTTCTTTCCGACGCTTAGAAATTGCACTCATCACCGGAGCCGCTGCCTTTGCCATCCACATCGGAAGGACGGGAAGCTTTTTCCCTTTACAAAAATGTCTGGCAATCTTCAGCACATCTTTGATTTCATAGTGCCGGTTTGAAAGAATATAACATTCCCCCCGTTTTCCTTTTACAATTGCCTGAAGACAACCGCAGGCCACATCGCGCACATCAACAAAGTCATATCCACCCCGCACACAGGCCGGCAATTTCCCCGTAATGTAGTCTTTTACCATCTGAACCAGATGATTGCCAGAGTTATCATAGGGTCCCAAAATCCCAGAAGGATGAACAATGACCGCATCAAGACCGCGTTGTACTTCATCCAACACTGCCTGGGTAGCCTCCGCTTTTGTTTTGGCATATCCACCCACAACCAGTTCAGGAGAAAAATGACGGACTTCACCCAATACCTCAAGCCCTTTCTTTTCCGGGATTGCATGGACAGAACTGACATAGAGCAGTCGTTTGACATGATATTCTCGGCACAGAGCGAGGATGTTTTTGGTACCATTGACATTGACTGCATACATTTGTGGGGAAACCTTTTCAGATATATCAATAATTCCAGCAGTATGGACGACGTAGAGTTCGCAACCCTGTGCATTTTGAAACAGGGGGCGAAGGCTGCTTGTTTTACGGATATCCCCCCTGATATAATGAATATTTCCAGTGCTATATCCTTGTTCCGTGGGTAAAATCAATCCGCGGACGGTTTCCCCTCTTTGCAGCAGCATTCGAACAATGGTACTACCTAAGTGCCCCGCAGCACCCGTTACAATATAGATCCGTTTCATGAAAATCACCTCCATTATAATTAGCGACACTATGTTGATTATCTTCTACACTTGTATTATAGTGTAGATAGGAAGGTTGTTCAATCAACAGAAAAAAAGAAAACTGAAAGAAAATCAACAGAAAAAACATATTATGTCTATCTGTCACTGAATGTCACAAAAAGTTTTCGATTTCTTTACTTAGCTTATTATAGTGAAAAAAGGAGGAATTATTTATGAAATCCAGCGGTGCTGACCATAGAACCCGAGTCACTAAAATGCTCATCCGCAAAGCTTTAATGGAATTGCTTTCAAAAAAACCTATTCAAAGTATTTCTATTAAAGAGCTCTGTGAAACCGCCGCTATCAACCGTGGGACTTTTTATAAGCACTATACGGACATCTACGATCTTCTACACCAAATTGAGGAGGAAATGCTTGCAGATTTTAAATCTGCTCTGGAGCCGCTTCTCTCCTCAGACGCAGGACGCCTGACCCCGGTTGCCATTACAACAGAGGTTTTCCGTTGTCTCAAAGACAATGCGGATCTCTGCACAGTGACATTAAGCGATTATGGAGATAAAGCATTTGCACTAAAACTAATTCATCTTGGCCGGGAAAAATGTGTCCAGGCATATTCCCATTACTTTTCTTCCGCCACCCCAAAACAAATTGAATTTTTTTATGCGTTTGTCAGCGCTGGCTGTATTGGCCTGCTTCAGAAATGGCTTGCGGAAGGGATGGCTACTGATGCGGGGGAAGTCGCCGAAATGGCTGAAAATATTATTATGAAAGGGATTGGATGCTTAACCACAGGATCCGGTTGCTAATCCTTTATATTTTAAGAAAAAGCTCCCCGGGAAAATCCGTATTTCCGAGGAGCTTTTTACTAAAACTGTTCTTGATCGCGCTGTTTACGCAGTGCCCTGCGCTTTTTTCCAGCCTGCCATTCCTGCAACTCCTCTTCTGTTTGAGGAAGAAGCCTTGGAACTTCAATGGGCTTTTCGTTTTCATCCAGTGCAACAAGCACCAGATATGCGCAGTTGATTCTTTTCCGTTTCCCACTCAAATCTTCGATAAAGGTATCCACCCGGACTTCCATAGAAGTCTTTCCCACATAAGTCATCCGGCCCACCAAAATAACCGTATCATTGACATGCGCGGACGCCTGAAAATGCAAGCGGTCTACCGAAACCGTTGTAACATTGTGGTTGGAATGCCGTCTGGCAACAACGGCGGCGACAATGTCAATCCACTCCATCAGTTTTCCGCCAAACAGCCGTTTAAAGCCGTTCATATGCTCATTGAGCAGAATTTGAACCTGTTCTGTCTGGGAATCCTTTACCGTTTTATAAATATGACCAGGTTCACGTTCAAACTCTGTTTTCACTGGAACTCCTCCTTTCCCGAAAGAAGAAAAAGCGCTGCCACATTTATGACAGCGCTTTAATTTTTAATTCCTACTCAACAACAGCAATCAGTTCCACTTCGCACAGCACATTCTTCGGAAGCTGCTTAACAGCAACGCAGGATCTTGCCGGTTTTCCAACAAAGTACTTTTCATACACTGCGTTAAACGCTGCAAAATCCGCCATATCGGCAAGGAAACAGGTGGTTTTTACAACATTTTTAAATTCTGTACCGGAAGCCTCCAGAACAGCATTCAGGTTTTTCATAACCTGCTCTGCCTGTACAGTGATATCTCCCTGTGCGATCTCGCCAGTTTCCGGAATGATAGGAATCTGACCGGATGTAAATAGCATATTGCCACAGGTAATTGCCTGGGAGTACGGGCCAATTGCAGCCGGAGCTTTCGGAGTATTGGTTACCTTTAACATGAAAACACATCTCCATCTCTTATTTTTTCCGTACGAAAAGTACGGATTCTGTAATTTTACGCCTGATGTTTTCACCAGGATATTCCTATTATATCGGCTTTTTCATGCCCCGTCAACTGCGCAGCATCATCTTTTTTCCTGTCGTAAAACGGGCCGGAGCAAAGTGACAATTAAGTCCAGTATCCGCTGCTCTTGTATGGCCGAATACCCGCATGTATGGAGTACCATTCGAATTTTCTGCACATTTTCCATCCGCATGGGATACCATTTTAACAGAAATTCCGGAGAAATCTCATCCACACGTATTCCCTCCCATTCAGGAACTTTCCGTTCTACTTATACTCCTCTGCATTTTGTCCTTATTCCGGAAAGTGATCAGATCCCCTGTGCAAGGAGCGCCTGTGCAACTTTCTCAAATCCCGCAATATTTGCTCCAGCAAGATAATTTCCAGCCATTCCATATTTTTTCGCGGCTTCCTCCGCTTTATGGAAAATGGAAACCATGATTTCTTGAAGTTTTGTGTCCACTTCCTCAAAACTCCAGGAAAGTCTTTCGCTGTTCTGGGTCATCTCCAGAGCGGAAGTTGCCACACCTCCAGCATTTGCAGCCTTTGCCGGTCCAAATAAAACCCCATGTTCCATCAGGTATGAAGTTGCTTCTGCGGTTGTAGGCATGTTGGCCCCTTCTGCAACAGCAATACAACCGTTTTTCACAAGGAGGAGCGCGTCTTCCAGGCCCAGTTCATTTTGCGTAGCACACGGCAACGCGACGTCACAGGGAACGCTCCATACATTTCCCTTTTCCTGATAGGAAGCAGACGGATGCGAAGCTGCATATTCAGACAACCTTCCCCTTTTTTCCTCTTTGATCACGCGTACTGCCGGAAGATCAATCCCATTTTCTTCATAAATCCATCCGGTAGAATCACTCATAGTAACGACAACAGCCCCAAGCTGTATTGCTTTTTGCGCCGCATAAATAGCAACATTTCCGGCGCCGGAAATTGCCACCCGCTTTCCTTCCAGAGACAGCCCGTTTTGTTTTAGCATTTCCTGTGTAAAATATAAAAGCCCGTATCCAGTTGCCTCTGTTCTGACAAGACTTCCTCCATAGGAAAGCCCCTTGCCGGTCAGCACCCCGGTGTGAATTCCTTGTATCCTTTTGTACTGCCCATAGAGATATCCTATCTCTCTAGCCCCAACACCGATATCGCCTGCAGGGACATCCTCATCCGCTCCAATATACTTATACAATTCCGTCATAAAACTCTGGCAAAACGCTAGAATTTCCCGATCAGATTTCCCCTTTGGATCAAAATCCGAACCGCCTTTTGCCCCGCCAATTGGAAGCCCCGTCAGGGAATTTTTAAAAATCTGTTCAAATCCCAGAAATTTGATAATGCTTAAGGTGACATTGTCCCGGAAACGAAGCCCGCCTTTATAAGGACCAATTGCGTTATTAAACTGAACACGGTAGCCCCTGTTCACACGCATCTGGCCGGAATCATCTACCCAGGGTACACGAAATAATATCTGACGATCCGGTTCCGTCAGCCTTTCCAGCAATGCATTTCTGCGGTATTCTTCTTCATGTGCGGTAATGACTTTGCGCAGAGAAGTCAACACCTCTCGGGTCGCCTGCAAAAATTCCGGCTGTTCCGGGTAATTTTGCTGTAACTTTTCCAATACTTCGTCGATATACGACATTCCCGTTTCCTCCTTTATTCGCACTTTTTTGTACGATAGTATGAATGTATTTCATTTTGAATTTTTATATTTTTATACATTCATTTCTATTTATTATACTGCTTTTTCTTTCGCACATCAAGAGAACCCTTTTTCTTTTAAGATACCCTGCATTTCTTTGAAGATTCACGAAATCTCATGAAATTTTGCTATTTTTTAGGAAAATGATGGCCGAACTCTTATAAAGAAATTTTCTTATCAGTTTCAGTAAATTTTACTAAAAATGAATTTTTCAAAATATTTTATTGCAAAAACAAAAAAGGAAACGGGGAGGTAGTATAATTACCTTCCCGTTTCCTTTTCGCACTTTCAGAAATTATTCTGACACTTCAAATACAAATTTTTCATCCTTGTAATCGCAGGTTACCTTCTGATTTGCCTTTACTCTGCCTTCCAGCATTTCCTCCGAGAGTTTATCTTCAATCTTGGACTGGATGGCCCTTTTGAGCGGACGCGCACCATAGGTTGGGTCAAATCCAATATCTGCAATTTTATCAATTGCCTGCTCTGTAAAGGTAAGGGAAATATCCAGAGAAGCCACTCTTTTTGCAAGGCCATTAAGAAGATTGCCCGCAATTTTATGGATATCCTCTTTATCCAGCTTGTTAAAGATGATGATGTCGTCGACACGGTTGAGGAATTCTGGACGGAATGTCCGTCTCAGTTCTCCCATCACAGCGTCTTTGATGTGTTCCATACTGGTCTCTGTGTCTTCACTGGAACTGAATCCCAGGGATTGAGTTTTTTCTGCAATCATTCTGGCTCCAATGTTAGAAGTCATAATGATCACTGCGTTTTTGAAATCTACCCGTCTACCCTGACCATCCGTCAAGATGCCATCATCCAGAATTTGGAGCAACATATTAAATACATCTGGATGAGCCTTCTCGATCTCATCAAAGAGTACCACAGAGTAGGGTTTTCTCCTGATTTTTTCAGTCAGTTGGCCACCCTCCTCATAACCGACATATCCCGGAGGAGAACCGACCAGACGGGATACAGTGTGTTTTTCCATGTATTCGGACATATCCAGACGGATCATCGCGTTTTCATCGCCAAACAAGCTCTCAGCAAGCGCTTTGCATAGTTCTGTCTTACCGACGCCAGTAGGACCAAGGAAGATAAAAGAACCAATCGGACGTTTTGGATCTTTGAGCCCTACCCTGCTGCGGCGGATCGCACGGCATACAGCGGAAACTGCCTCATGTTGTCCAATGACACGCTGATGAATGATATCTTCCATTTTCAGCAGGCGTTCGCTTTCTTCCTGTGTCAATTGTTTCACAGGGACGCCCGTCCAACTGGAGACAATCTCTGCAATATCCTCCGGAGTGACCTCATCAGTCTTACCGGCATTGTGACTTTCCCAACTCTTTTTTTGCTCCTCGAGTTTGTCCTTGAGAACCTTCTCCTCATCACGGACTTTAGCAGCGCGTTCAAAATCCTGAGCATTGACTGCAGATTCCTTCTCCACTGCCAATTCCTTTAATTGATCTTCCAACTCTTTTAAGTCCGGCGGAGCTGTAAAGGTTTTCATCCTTACACGCGATGCCGCCTCATCGATCAGGTCAATCGCCTTATCCGGGAGATACCGATCGGTGATATAGCGGGAGGACATCGTTACTGCTGCATGAATACTTTCGTCTGTAATTTTGACTTTGTGGTGTGCCTCGTACTTGTCACGCAATCCCTTGAGAATCAGAATAGCATCCTCTTCTGTCGGCTCATCCACAGTAACAGGTTGGAACCGGCGTTCCAAAGCGGCATCTTTCTCAATATGTTTGTGGTACTCATCCAATGTCGTTGCACCGACTACATGAATCAATCCACGCGCCAAGGAAGGTTTGAGAATATTTGCGGCATCTACAGCTCCTTCCGCCGCTCCGGCGCCGATAATGGTATGAATTTCATCAATAAAGAGAATGATGTTTTTATCCTTTTCCACTTCTTCAATGGCATTTTTGATTCTCTCCTCAAAATCGCCACGGTATTTGGTCCCCGCAACCATTCGAGTCAAATCCAAGGAGATAATCCGTTTGCCCTTGAGTGTTTCTGGGACTTCTCCAGAAACAATTTTTTCTGCCAGTCCCTCTGCAATAGCAGTTTTTCCAACACCCGGCTCGCCAATCAGGCAGGGGTTGTTTTTGGTACGACGGGACAAAATTTGAATTACCCTCTCAATTTCCTTATCTCGGCCGATGACAGGATCCAGCTCCCCATTTTTTGCCATCTGCGTCAGATCACGCCCAAACTGGTCGAGATTTTTTGTGGAGCTCTTTTTCCCGCTCTGGGATTGCCCTGCATACCCCTGTTCCGGTTCCTGGGAGCCCACAGCTTCCAAGCACTCTGTATAAACATCCTGCGGGTTAACCCCTTCTTCTATCAGGAATTTGACAGCATAGCTTTCTCCTTCTTTGAGAATCGCCATTAATACATGCTCCGTACCGACATAATTATGTCCAAGCCCGCGTGCTTCCATCACAGCCATTTCCAAAATCCGTTTACAGCGTGGGGTAAAATCATTCGGGGTTAACCGGCTGGGAATTCCCTTACCCACCATCTGTACAAGCCTGTCTTCAATTGCCTCCGCGGTCACGCCTTTGGACTGGAGAACGGACGCTGCAACTCCATTCCCCTCTTTAAGCAAACCAATCAAAATATGTTCGCTGCCAATATAATTGTGTCCAAGGTTTGACGCTGTCTCAACGCCAAGGTTGAGTGCTTCATTTGCTCTTTCTGTAAATCCGCTAAATCGAAACATAATCAAAGTCCCTCCTTACTGGACAATTTTTGTGTGTGTTAATTTTTTTTGTATAATCTGTGCACGGGCATGATCACGGGCCTCCGCATCTTTGTATCCAGCACATTGAAGAGTCGCACTGGCAATTTCATTTGCCAGTATATTTAATTCATGGATGGTCACTTCTTGAATAATGTTGCAGGAAACCCCCAGGCGTGCAGTGGATAACAGCTGTGCCGCCTCTTCGCCAGAAATAAGGTATGCATAGGATAATGTCCCCAAAGCACGCTGTATTACATCAATAAAATGTGGATTTTGTTTTGTCTGTTCTCTCAGCGAGCGTTCCTGCGTAATGACAGAGGAAACAATTTCTTTGAGTTTGCTGATGGTTTCCCGCTCGGAAATCCCCAAGGTTACCTGATTGGATATCTGATAGAGAGAGCCTTTTACCTTACTTCCCTCTCCATAAGTGCCACGGATAGTAAGCCCCATCTTGGACAGGGAATTCCCCAATCTAGAAAGCAAACCGCTCTGCTCTATCATCGGGAGATGGAGCATTACAGAAACCCGCAACCCAGTTCCCAGGTTTGTCGGACACTGGGTGAGAAATCCGAGATGCTCGTCAAAGGCATAATTTAAACTCTCATCTATCAAATCGTCAATCTGGCTGGCAAGCTCATAGGCACGATCAAAATCCATCCCATTTTTCAGCACCTGAATCCGGAGATGATCTTCTTCATTGCACATGATAGAAATCGATTCATCCCCCGAAAGTAACAGGGCGCTTCCCCGTTTATGTTCTACAAACTCCGGACTGATCAGGTGGCGTTCCGACAGCGACAGCGCCTGTTCTCTTGTCAGGGTGTCCATCTCGATTTTTTCAAATTTCATACTCTCCCCAAAATTTGCCTGGCTGACAGCATTCCAAGCCTGTTCAATCAGTTTATTTTTCTGCTCCAGGCTCATATGTGCTACAAACGGGAATTCCTTCACATTTCTTGCTAGTCGTACCCGTGTGCTCAGCACAATCTCATGGTCGTTTTCCTGTTTCTCATACCATTTAGTCATGATGTTCCACCTGCTCTTTCAGGGAAGCGATTTCATCTCTTAGTCCAGCGGCGTCTTCAAACCGCTGTTCTCCAATTGCCTGCTTGAGTTTCTCCTCCAGCTCTGTAATCCGGCTTTGCAGCCTTAAACTGGTTCCAGCAGAACGTGGAACCTTTCCCGTATGCTGTGTTTGCCCATGAATCCGTTGGATGGAAGGCATTAGTGCAGAAGAAAAAGTATGGTAGCATTCCGGACAGCCAACTTTTCCGGTTCGGGAAATCTCAGAAAGAGTTGTACCACACACCGGGCACTTTCTTTCATTTCCACTATGGTTCTCTACTGCTTTTGTGTGCGGTGCAAGCAACTGCGAAAAGAAATTATCCAAAGAAAAAGAAAATGGATCAAAAAAATCGAATCCCCCGGAAAGTTCCTTTGCACACTCATCACAAAGGGCTATCTCCCGTTTTTCACCATTAATTGTCTGCGTATAGTAAGTAGTAGCATTTTTCTGTTTACAGCGTTGGCAAAGCATAAAATCCTCCCTTTCCTGGTGTATTGTTGACAGTTATACAAGTTTTAATAGCATTTGTTTAAAAATAGAAGCCCGAACAATATCTTTTACTCCACTGTGAATATATCTCAGGGCACTGTCGGAAATGGCCGCCGCCATCAATTGTGCAGCCTGAAGGTTAATAATTTTTTGTTCGTACAAATTAGATATCATCGCTTTTGCACTTGCAAGATCAATTGTCTGTCCTATCGAATTAATGATATGCATAAATTCGCTTCTTGAATCGACATTCACACGGGTGATGCGGATATATCCTCCGCCGCCTCTTCGGCTCTCTATTATGTAACCGTGTTCTGGAGTAAATCGAGAAGTCAGGACATAATTAATTTGGCTTGGGACACATCCCATTCGTTGCGCCAGTTCATTCCGCTGGATTTCCGCAGTTCCATTTGCCTTGTTCATCATTTCCAAAATGGCCTGTGCAATCAAATCACTTTGTTTCATCCAAGCGCCCTCCTCTTCTTTGACTTTTCCTGACCTTTTAACTTTATTATATACTATAGTCAGTGAAAGTCAAAGTCAATAAAAGTCAATTTTATCCTTTTTCTCTGAGAAACCCCCCATTTTTCTAAAATATCTTCTAAATTCTAACGAAATCAAAAGATATCTCACTTTTTCAAAATCAGTTTTAAAATTCCTAAAAGGACAGGATTTTTCTTGTAACCACTTTTAGCGAAGACACATAGTATACTGTGTAAGCACTTATTAAAGGAGGCAATTGATTATGAATTGTGGTAGAGGTTTTGGCGGAGATTGTTGTTGCTGGATACTTATCCTCATCCTTCTCTTCTGCTGCTGCGGAAACGGTTTTGGCGGTTTCGGCAATAGCAATAACGGATGTGGCTGCGGTTGTGGTTGTGGAAACAACTGCGGCGGATGCGGCTGCTGCGACTAATCCCCCCTTGCTACAAGTGAAAGACCCCCGGCAATTGCCGGGGGTCTTTTGCTGTTCAACTTAAAATTATATGAGCGTGGATTACCTGCTCTCTTAATGCCGTTTCATGTATAATAGTGGATAGGGATTTCCCTGTTCATCATGTGCGGTTCGTCTGTAGACAAGAAACCCCATGTGTTCATAAAAACCCTTTGCAAGGGGATTTTGTTCATTGACTGCCAGTTCATTGACAAAATATTTTTCCATCCCATATTGAATCAGCATTTTTCCAATACCTTTTCCCCTTTCCGTACCGGAAACGAACAGCATTTCAAGCATTTTTCCTTCAATCCCCATAAAGCCAACCAACTGATCGCTTTCGTTTTCTGCAACAATTAGGTGAGGGATTTCTTTTAAAGCTTGCGGGACATACCCCTTAATATCTTCTATTTCGTTGTCTGACAAGAAAAGATGTGTTGCCCTTACAGATGTTTCCCATACTTCCAACAACTGTTGTATCAATAACGGCGTTCGTTCTTTGACTTCAAGGATTTTCATATTGCCTCTTTCAATTATGAAAAAAATTATTGATTAAAGGAAGAGACGATTTCCCCGCACAGTGCTTCCAAAGCTTCCGCCTGGTTTTCCTTCAGAGAAGAAGCCAGCGAGACGCCGCTTTCCAAAATACGCATATCTTTCATTTCGGAGAGCAGGGCTTTCATCTGCTTTCCGGCGACATTTGCCCAAGAACCGTTGTCCATTACAGCAACTGTGCGGTTTTGAAGGTTGAGCGCTTTCATATCCCGGATGGCGTTTTCCATCGGAGGATAGAGATTCATATTATAGGTAGGAGCTGCCAAAACAAGATGGCTTGCACGCCAGGACTCCGAAATCACATGTGAAACATGGGTGCTGGAAACGTCATACATTTTAATGTTGTGGATTCCTGCTTCAGAAAGCATGGACGCCAAAATATTGGCCGCATTTTCTGTATTCCCATAGATGGAACTATAGAAAATAACAACGGCTTTTTCTTCCGGTTCATAACGGCTCCATTTGTCATATTTCTCCAGGAACCAGCCAATATTGTTTCTCCAGACTGGGCCATGAAGTGGGCAAATCATATTGATTTCAAGACCGGCAGCTTTTTTCAGGACAGCCTGCACCTGAGCGCCATATTTTCCAACAATATTGGAATAATAGCGGCGTGCATCGTCCAACCATTCTTTCTCAAACTCCACTTCGTCATTGAAAAGGTTGCCATTGAGCGCGCCAAAAGAGCCAAATGCATCTGCAGAAAACAGGATCTTTTCACTGGACTCATAAGTCATCATAACTTCCGGCCAATGAACCATCGGGGCATTGACAAAGGTCAGCTTATGAGAACCAAGAGAAAGCTCGTCCATTTCTTTAACAACAACAGTACGACCTTCCAGATCAAAATCGTAAAATTGGCCAATTAACTGAATGGTCTTTGTGTTGCCGACAATTTTCATTTCTGGGTACCGCAGGACAAGATCTGCAATGGTGGAGCAATGATCCGGCTCCATATGGTTGACAATCAGATAATCCAGTGTCCTTCCTGCCAAAACATGCTCCACATTCTCCAAAAACTGGCGAGTAATAGAAGAATCCACCGTGTCCATTACCGCAGTTTTTTCATCCACAATTACATAGGAGTTATAGGATACTCCACGAGGGATAGGGAACAGGTTTTCAAACAGTGCAAGGCGGCGGTCGTTTCCGCCTACCCAGTAAATGTTGTTTGTCACTTTACGAGTGCAGTGCATAATATCTCCTCCAGGTTATTTCTTATTGGGATTTTTCCCATTCAAAGGTAATACAACCTCTTTACGTAAAAAACCCACCACACAATGCCCCCTTTTTCGGGGACATTTTTATCTTTACATGGAAACAGGGAGGCTACACTTGCGCCTCCCCTTTTATGAACACTGTTTTAGGCTTCCTCGAACATATCTTTGCCGACGCCGCACAGCGGGCAAACAAAGTCATCCGGGAGATCGGCGAATGCAGTACCAGCAGCAATTCCCTGATCTGGTGCGCCCTCTGCCTCATCATAAACGTATCCACATACAGTACAAACATACTTTTTCATAGTACTTCCTCCTATTCACTTCACATTCAATTGCCAATTCATTGCTAAAAGTATACCACTAAAGTACACTATTGTAAAGGGGGTTTTTGTAAAATCAAAGCATTTTTTTGAGATACTGCCCGGTATAAGATCTTTTTGTCTTTGCCACCTTCTCCGGCGTTCCGCAAACGACAATCTTTCCACCCCTATCTCCGCCTTCCGGGCCGAGGTCGATAATATAGTCCGCTGTTTTAATCACATCCAGATTGTGTTCAATCACGACAACCGTGTTCCCGGTATCCACCAGTTTCTGTAAAACTTCAATTAACTTATGAACATCCGCAGTGTGCAGGCCGGTAGTGGGCTCGTCCAGGATATAAATGGTTTTACCAGTAGAACGGCGGGAGAGTTCTGTTGCCAGCTTGACACGCTGCGCTTCTCCGCCGGATAGGGTCGTAGCACTCTGTCCCAGCTTGACATATCCAAGTCCCACTTCATTGAGGGTATCGAGTTTTCGTTTTACTTTGGGAATATTCTCAAAGAAAGTACAGGCTTCTTCCACTGTCATTTCCAAGACGTCATGGATGTTTTTCCCCTTATATTTTACTTCCAGAGTCTCTCGATTATACCGCTTTCCTTTACAGACTTCACAGGGAACGTAAATATCCGGCAAAAAGTGCATTTCAATTTTGATGATACCGTCCCCCTCACAGGCTTCGCAGCGTCCCCCTTTGACATTGAACGAGAAACGTCCGGAATTATATCCACGCATTTTTGCATCCTGTGTCTGGCTGAATACCTCCCGGATATCCGTAAATACCCCGGTATATGTCGCTGGATTGGAACGCGGGGTCCGACCAATCGGAGACTGATCGATGTCAATCACCTTGTCCAGGTTTTCTACCCCAAGGATTTCCTCATGTGCACCGGCCTTTGTCCTTGCACCATTTAACTGGGCTGCCAGGCTTTTGTAAAGAATCTCGTTAATCAGCGAGGACTTCCCGGAACCGGAAACGCCGGTCACACAGGTAAATGTCCCCAGGGGGATTTCTACATCAATATTTTTCAAATTATTTTGTTTGGCGCCAACAATTTTCAGAAATTTCCCGTTTCCCTCTCGGCGCTGTTTGGGGACAGGGATTTTTTTCTCCCCGCTCAAATATTGTCCGGTGACGGAGTTTTTACAATGAATGATATCGTCAATCGTACCAGCGCAGACAATCTCCCCGCCATGAACCCCTGCTTTGGGACCAACGTCTACCAGATAATCAGCTGCACGCATCGTATCCTCATCATGTTCTACCACGATCAGGGTATTTCCAAGATCCCGCAGCCGCTTGAGCGTTGCAATCAGTTTATCATTATCGCGCTGGTGAAGCCCGATACTTGGCTCGTCCAAAATATAGACAACCCCTACAAGCGAAGAACCTATCTGGGTAGCCAGGCGGATTCGTTGGCTTTCTCCCCCAGAAAGAGTACTTGCCGAACGGGATAAAGTGAGGTATTCCAGTCCAACACTCTGCAAAAAGCCCAGACGTTCCCGGATTTCTTTCAAAATTCGCTCCGCAATCATCATGTCCCGCTGTGAAAGTTGTAGTTGATCCAAAAATTCCAGCGCTTTTGTGACCGGCATCTTACAAAAATCACTGATGTTCATTCCACCAACTGTAACAGCCAGGGACTCTTTTTTTAAACGTTCTCCATGGCAGTCCGGGCAGAGTTCTTCACTCATGCAGCTTTGTATTTCTTCCCGCATCCAGGAACTGTTTGTCTCCTTAAAACGGCGTTCCAGGTTATTGACAATCCCTTCAAAATCCGTGGTATAGGTACCTTCCCCATACTCACTTTTGCGCACCATTTTGATTTTTTCACCTTTCGTCCCATAAAAAAGAACGTCAAGAATCTCTTTTGGCAGTTTTTTTACTGGCTCGTCCAGCGAAAAATGATAGTGCTTTGCCAGGGCCTCATAATACATCTGGGCAATGGTACCGCCCTCCGAGTAGCTCCATCCGCTTGCCCGGATCGCCCCGCCCCGGATAGAAAGGCTTTTATCCGGAATAATCAGATCCGGATCCACACGCAGGAAAGTTCCGAGTCCAGTGCATTTTTCGCACGCACCAAAGGGATTGTTAAAAGAAAACATTCTTGGAGAAAGCTCCTCGATGCTGATATCGTGATCCGGGCAGGAGTAGTTCTGGGAAAAGAGCATTTCCTCTCCGCCAATCACATCAATCACAACAATGCCGCCGCTCAATCCAACAGCCGTTTCCAGGGAGTCAGTCAGACGGGAGCGGATCTCCTCCTTGATCACCAGGCGATCCACTACAATTTCAATTGTGTGTTTTTTATTTTTTTCCAGCTTAATCTGCTCAGACAAATCATAGAGATTTCCATCCACCCGCACACGGACAAATCCAGCGTGGCGAGCTGTCTCAAATTCTTTGACATGTTCCCCTTTTCTTCCGCGAACCACAGGGGCAAGCACCTGGATCCTGGTTCCTGCCGTCAGAGACATTACCTTGTCCACAATCTGGTCAATCGTCTGCTGTTTGATCTCCTTGCCGCAGATTGGACAATGCGGGATGCCGACACGGGCATAAAGAAGGCGGAGGTAATCATAAATCTCCGTCACTGTTCCAACAGTAGAACGCGGGTTTTTGGATGTGGTTTTCTGGTCGATGGAAATGGCCGGGGATAGGCCGTCGATATAATCCACATCCGGTTTTTCCATCTGTCCCAAAAACATACGGGCATAGGAGGAGAGGCTTTCCACATATCTCCTCTGTCCATCCGCATAGATAGTGTCAAAAGCAAGGGAGGACTTTCCGGAACCGGACAGCCCTGTAAAGACCACCAGCTTGTCACGTGGAATTTCCAAATCCACATTCTTCAGGTTATGGACTCTCGCCCCTTTGATCACAATTTTATCCTTTGGCAAATAAAGCCCTCCTCTTATTTCTGTTCTTTGAGTGCCTTAATCCGGTCACGGAGATAAGCTGCCTGTTCAAACTCCAAAAGTTTTGCAGCATTTTTCATTTCCTTGGTCAGTTTTTCAATCAGTGCCTGACGTTCTGCACGGCTCAGGCGTTTCGTAGAAGCGCCTTTTCCCTTTTTACCCGGGCGCTCTTTACTGCTAATTTCAATGATATCACGGACATCCTTTTTAATCGTTTTGGGAGTAATACCATGTTCTGTATTATAGGCAATCTGGATTTCCCGGCGGCGGTAAGTCTCACTGATTGCGCGTTCCATCGAAGGGGTAACCGCATCTGCATACATAATAACTTTTCCTTCTGCATTTCGCGCCGCACGGCCGATGGTCTGCACCAGGGAAGTTTCAGAACGCAGAAAGCCCTCCTTGTCCGCATCCAGAATAGCAACAAGGGATACTTCTGGAATATCCAATCCCTCACGGAGCAGGTTAATGCCTACCAAGACATCGAATTCCCCCAAACGGAGGTCGCGGATTATCTCCATCCGTTCAATCGTATCAATATCATGATGCATATACCGCACTTTTACTCCTCTGGAGTCTAGATAATCCGTCAAATCTTCCGCCATCTTTTTCGTCAACGTGGTGACAAGTACTCGTTCCCCTTTTTCCGTCCTCTGGTTAATTTCAGAAAGCAGATCGTCAATCTGCCCTTCTACAGGTTTGACAATAATTTCGGGATCAACCAATCCAGTAGGACGAATCACCTGTTCCACAATTTGGGTACTTTTCTCTCTTTCCAGGGGTCCAGGGGTTGCACTGACAAAAATAGCCTGATGAATGTGATCATAAAATTCATCAAAATTCAATGGCCGGTTATCAAATGCAGATGGTAGACGGAATCCAAAGTCCACCAGTGTTTTTTTGCGGGCATAATCGCCTGCAAACATGCCACGCACCTGTGGGAGTGTGACATGCGACTCATCAACCATTAACAAAAAATCTTCCGGGAAATAGTCCAGCAAGGTATAGGGTGTACTCCCCGGTTCCCTCCCAGAGAGTACACGGGAATAGTTCTCAATCCCTTTGCAGATACCGACTTCCTGCAGCATCTCCATGTCATAACGGGTACGCTGCTCGATCCGCTGCGCCTCAATAAAACGATCGTTTTCCTTAAAGAATTTGACTCTTTCTTCCATTTCCTGTTCCAAGTTTGCAATTGCCGCCTGCATTCTCTCCGGTGGAATGATATAATGGGACGCCGGGTAAATAGCAACGTGCTGGACAACGGCCTTTACTTCACCGGTTACCGTGTTGATTTGCGTCAGACGGTCGATTTCATCCCCAAAAAACTCCACCCGAATGGCATTTTCGCTGGAATATGCGGGAAAAATTTCCACAACATCGCCCCGCACACGGAATTTATTGCGGATGAAATTGATATCGTTTCGTTCATATTGGAGATCCACCAATTTTTTTATTAATTCATCCCGGCTTTTTTGCATGCCTGTCCGCAGAGAAATGACCATGCTTCGGTAGTCAATCGGGTCGCCAAGGGAATAGATGCAGGAAACACTCGCCACAATGATGACATCTCTGCGCTCTGATAGTGCACAGGTTGCAGAATGGCGCAATTTGTCAATTTCGTCATTGATGGCGCTATCTTTTTCAATGTAGGTGTCCGTACTTGGAACATAAGCCTCCGGTTGGTAATAATCGTAATAGGAGACAAAATATTCCACCGCATTATTGGGGAAAAATTCCTTGAATTCACTGCAAAGCTGTGCCGCCAATGTTTTATTATGCGCCAAAACAAGAGTTGGGCGATTCACTTGAGCAATTACATTCGCCATTGTAAAGGTTTTTCCAGAACCGGTAACTCCTAGTAGGGTCTGTTCTTTGTCTCCCCGCTCAATACCTTTTACCAACTTTGCAATAGCCTGCGGTTGATCTCCGGTGGGCTGATAGGGGGATACCAGCTCAAACCGTTCCTTTGTGTGTTCACCCATCAATCGTCTTCCCCTCTGTATTTATGGTGGTCAAGCGGCTCACGTACGATTTCCTTGAATTCTTTGTTTTAGATTGCTCTATAAGCAATTCGGAACAAATGTTTGTCTCACATATATTACTACAGCTTTTTCTACTTGTCAATGTGTTAGTATACCACAACAATCTCCATTTTACAAGAAATCCAACCTCTGAATAAAAACCGCAATGATTCGGTTATTTGGAAAGCGTCTTTGAAAAAATCAGAGAAAGAAAAGAGCTACCATTACCCTTTCTTTCTCTAATCATTACACGGAAATCCCAAAACAGATAAACTTAAACCAGAACCCGCAAATATTTGAAAATCCGCCCTATTCCTTGCTTTCCTGCGCATTTTCAATCTGTTGCAGCGCCTTTTTAAACTGGAAAGTAAAGAGTACCGCAGTAAAGGATACAGCCAGGAAATCTGCCACCGGTTCCGCCATATAAACCGCCATGGTCTGGTTTGAGGAAAAAATGGACGGCAACAAATAAATCAGCGGAATCAACAGAACGAACTTTCGCATTACAGCGACCAAAATGGATGCTTTGGCATTTCCAAGGGAAGTAAATGTCATCTGGCACGCCATCTGAATTCCAAAGAGTAACAGGCAGGCCATGTAAATACGCAGCGCTGTTTTAGTAAACTCTAACAACTCCGGGTCAGAGGTAAACATCGCTGCAAATCCTTGAGGGAATATCATTATAAATATCCAGAGCAGAGTGGAATAACAAAGACTGGATTTTAAAAGCAATTTAAATGCGTCCTTTACTCTTTTCACATTCTGCGCACCATAATTGTAACTGATAATTGGCTGCGCCCCTTGCCCAAGCCCTTGTAATGGGAGCATGGCAAACTGCATAACACTGGTCAAAATGGTCATGGCTCCAACAGCAATATCTCCGCCATACCGCAACAAAGAAGAATTGAAACAAATTGAAATAACACTTTCACTGGCCTGCATAATGAAACTGGACAGACCCAAAGCAAGACTCGGTAATACAATCTCCTTTTCCAGGTTTAAATTTTTCCGGCGAATTCTTAAATGCGTCTTTTTGCCGAACAGGAACGCCATAACCCAAATGCAGGACATTGCCTGGGAAATAATTGTAGCAAGAGCCGCTCCCTCAACCCCCATATTGAACCCAAAAATAAAGATAGGATCCAGAACAATATTGGCGACTGCACCGATTAATACCGAAAACATTCCAGTTTTTGCAAACCCCTGTGCTGTAATAAATGCGTTCATCCCCAAGGTAATCTGGACGAAAATGGTACCAATGGCATAAATATTCATATAAGCAACGCCATATTCGACCGTATTTTCACTGGCTCCAAAGGCCATCAGAAAATCACGGTTCCAGATTAAAAGCACCGCTGTCAAAATTACTGAAATGCCGATCTGTACCACAAAACAGTTCCCAAGTGTCTTTTCTGCAGATGCATGATCTCCTTTTCCCATAAAAATAGAAGCTCTTGGTGCGCCTCCATAGCCCACAAATGCAGCAAAAGCACTTACAATCATAATTAAAGGCATGCAAACGCCAACACCTGTTAACGCCAGTGAACCTACCTCGGGAATATGTCCAATGTAAATGCGATCCACAATATTGTAAAGCATATTGATAACCTGAGCCGCCACTGTGGGCAGGGCAAGCTTCAACAAAAGTCTGCCAACCGGCTCTTTTCCAAGGAAATCCTTGTCATCATTCATTGTAATCCTCTCCTTATCATTGCAATGGCTGTATTTTGGCCAATATGGTTATTGATTTTATGGAATAGCTCCCTTTCCTCATCGGAAAACCCATCAAAAATCTCCTTGTAAAACTGTTGGAACAGGCAATCCACACAATCCGTAATCGGTTTTGTCTTGGAAGTCAGAAAAAGATGGATTTTCCTCCGATCGTCCCTATCTTGTTCTCGCTCCAGAAGTGACTTTTGAATCAGACTTTCCACTGCTTGGGAAACATTTCCTTTTGAAAGCATCCGGAGTTCCACAATATCTGCGGCAGTATCTTTTCCGGGATTATTATGCAGAAAACTGATGATTTTTGCCTCTGTCAAAGACAGTCCAAATCTCTCGCCAATCTGTTTAAGCACACTTTCATGTAACTTGATAATCCTTCTGAGATTTACTAAAAAATCTGTTGTCCTGCCCATAGAAAATTCCTTCCGACGAATAGTTTGTTTTTAAACCGTTCTAAAAAGAACTAATTTCTAAAAAATATTATAATCCGAATTTTTCTGCTGTCAAGGACATTAGTTAGAAAGAGCAATAACTGACAATTTGGCTTACATACTCTTTTTACCGAAGTCCTATTTTAAGCTGCTTAAAATTCAGTATCCCGTTTGACAGGAAGGGACTGCCGCATTATTATCAATATCGTTGCCAATACTTACATCAACTTTCCGGACAGGCTTTCCAAAAAACGAAAAATTAGTAAAGGAGCGTCCTGCAACATGTCTCGAATTGCAATCGTAACCGACAGCAACAGTGGTATTACCCAGGGACTGGCAAAAGAACTTGGGATTTTTGTACTTCCCATGCCTTTTGTTATCAACGAGAAAACCTTTTTTGAGGATATCAATTTATCTCAGAAAGAATTTTATCAAAAACTGCAAAATGACGATGAAATATCTACTTCTCAGCCAGCTGCCGGCGACATCCTCGACTTATGGGACAAAATCCTGGAAACCCATGATGCTCTTGTGCATATTCCAATGTCCAGCGGACTGTCCGGTTCTTGCGCAACTGCTCTGGCATTGGCAGAAGATTATGACGGAAGGGTCCAGGTAGTCGACAATCAGCGGATTTCCGCCACAATGCGTCAATCGGTAATGGACGCCCTGCAACTTGTAAAGACTGGAAAGACTGCCTGTGAAATCAAAAACATTTTGGAAGAGGTCAAGTTTCAATCCAGCATTTACATTATGCTGGACACGTTGAAATACCTCAAAAAAGGCGGGAGGATCACTCCGGCTGCCGCGGCCATTGCCACTGTTTTGAAAATCAAACCCGTACTGCAAATTCAAGGGAAAAAATTGGATGCTTATGCAAAGGCCAGAAGTGAAAAACAGGCGCGTACAATTATGATAGACGCCCTCCGAAAGGACATTGAGACCCGTTTTGGAGGGCTTAATAAAGTACGGGTTTATGTTGCCCATACAAACAAAGAGGACGCCGCCCAGGATTTTTGTAAAATCATAAAACAGGAATTAGGTGCTGAAATCACTTTTTGCGATCCGCTCTCTCTCAGTATTGCCCGTCATACCGGACCAGGAGCCCTGGGGATTGCGTGCTCTAAAAAAATCGATTGCTATTTATAAATTCTCTTTGTGTACCCAACAGTTTTCACCACACAAAATCTCATATTTACACGATCAAAATGGAGTAGGATGCAACCTGGGGTTGCATCCTACTCCATTTTGATAAAATATCTTTATTGCCTGTTCCGCCGTTTCTGATCATTCATCAGTTTGTACTCAATGGAATCGGACAATGCAAGCCAACTCGCATTGATGATATCCTGGGAAACGCCAACCGTTGTCCAAACATGTTCTCCGTCTGTGGATTCTATCAGAACCCGAACCATTGCAGCCGTTGCCTGTTTGGGCTCCATCACGCGTACTTTATAGTCGATCAGGCGTACATCTGCAAGCTGGGGATAAAAAACTTCCAGGGCTTTGCGCAGCGCCGAATCAAGTGCATGAACAGGACCATCTCCTTCCGCTGCTGTTATTTCCTCTTTCCCATCAACAATCACTTTCACAATGGCGGAAGAACGATTCGGTTTTTCGGTGGAATACTGTTCTCCCACCAGTTTATAATAGGCAAGTTCAAAAAACGGCCGGTATTTTCCAAGTTCGCGCAGCATCAATATCTGTAGGCTTGCCGCAGCGGATTCAAACTGATATCCCCTGTTTTCCATCTCTTTGAGCTGCTCGACAATCTGCTTTGTCTGTGGAGAATTCTTTTGTATCGTTTCATCCAATTCCCGTACCTGGGAATATACCGCAGCTTTCCCTGCCATTTCAGACATTAGAAAAACCCGCTCATTTCCAACTTGCGCCGGGTTGATATGCTCAAAGGAATCCGGCAGCTTGCTGACCCCGTCCACATGCATCCCACCCTTATGTGCAAACGCACTTTTTCCAACATAGGGAAGGTTGGAAGCAACGAAATTATTGGATACCTCTGAAATGTAGTGGGCCGTCTTTGTCAGGTTTGGGATCTGCTCTTCCGGAATGCAGGAGTATCCCAGTTTCAGCTGCAAATCTGGAATCAGGGTGGATAGAGTGGCGTTTCCGCAGCGTTCCCCAAAACCGAGATAAGTTCCCTGCACATGGACCGCTCCCGCCCGAACTGCTGCAATGGAATTTGCCACTGCACAACCCACATCGTTGTGACAGTGGATACCCAGTACAGCCTTAGGACACTGTTCTTTTGCCGCAGCGACAATGTCGGACACTTCATCCGGAAAGCAGCCGCCGTTTGTATCGCACAGGACAAGCACGGATGCTCCCGCCTGTTGTGCGGCACGGAGACATTGTATTGCATAAGAGGGGTTATGTTTGTATCCATCAAAGAAATGTTCCGCATCAAAGATAACTTCTCTTCCGGCCTGTATAAAAAAACGCACGGTATCTTCAATCATGCGCAGGTTTTCTTCCAAAGTGGTGTGGAGAATCTCTGTCACATGCATATCCCAGCTTTTTCCGAAAATAGTAACCGTATCCGTACCTGCACTCAATAGCGCCAGGCATCCTTCATCTTGTTCCACAGGGATATTTTTGCGCCGGGTAGAACCAAATGCTGCAATTCGGGAATTCCTGAGTGGAAGCAGCTGTGCCCGTTCAAAAAACTCTATGTCCTTTGGGTTGGAAGCAGGGTTTCCCGCTTCAATATAGGATATTCCAAGCTTGTCCAATGCGACGGTGATATTCAGTTTATCCTCTACAGAAAAGCTGATCCCTTCCCCTTGGGCCCCGTCGCGCAGGGTAGAATCAAAGATCACAATTTCCTTTCCCATCTTCCCGGACACTCCTTTGCTCAAGATTTTGTAGGAGCCACGATTTTATTTACCCCATTTAAATAGGCCTTGATACTTGCCTCAATAATATCCGTACTCAGTCCACGGCCAGTCACAGTGGTTCCTCCAGCTTTTAACTTGACAATGACTTCACCCAGTGCATCTTCTCCTTCGGTCACAGAGTTAATCGTATAATTGTCCAAAACAGCTCCGGAACGTGCCGTCATTTCTATGGCCTTAAATGCCGCGTCAATGGGTCCATCCCCAGTAGAGACCGTTTCATATACCTCATCGTCGCGAATCAATTTTACTGCGGCAGTTGCAGAAATAACGGTCCCACTGTTAACAACAAAACTTTTAAGCAAATAAGTCGGCTCAAAGTGGGTATGCTGATTGCCGATTAAGGCCTCAAGATCACGGTCTGTCACAGTCTTTTTCCGGTCTGCAATTTGTTTGAAGCTGGCAAACGCTTTTTCCAGCTGTGCCTCCGATAACTCATAGCCAAGGATACTTAGCCGATCAGCAAAAGCATGTTTTCCAGAATGTTTTCCCAGTACCATTCGGTTTTGTGGGACCCCAATCACCTCAGGAGACATAATTTCATAAGTGGCACGGTTCGCAAGGATTCCGTGTTGATGGATTCCTGCCTCATGGGCAAATGCATTTGCTCCAACAATGGACTTGTTCGGAGGCACGGCGACGCCTGTAATCGTGGTCAACAGCTTACTGGTACGATAAATCTGTTTGAGATTGACCGGACAGTACGCGTGGTAATAATCTGGTCGGACATATAACCCCATTGTCACTTCTTCCAGACTTGCATTGCCCGCACGTTCCCCAATCCCGTTTATGGTACATTCTGCCTGTCCCGCTCCTGCGCGGATTCCTGCAAGGGTGTTGGCGGTAGCAAATCCGAGGTCGTCATGGCAGTGCACAGAAATACATGCTTTTTCTATTCCCTTTACATGTTCTTTTACAAAGGTGACAAGCTCCGCCATCTCCTGAGGCATTCGATAACCAACTGTATCCGGGATGCTAACCGTATTCGCGCCCTCTTCAATGACAGTTTCCAAAACTTTTTCCAGGAAATCCCGATCGCTGCGGGTTGCATCTTCTGCAGAAAATTCCACATCATCGCATAAGCGTTTTGCATAGCGGACGGATTCCCGCGCGCGCTCTAAAACTTCTTCGGGAGACATTCCCAGTTTATATCTCATATGCAGGTCGCTGGTTGCCAGTACAATATGGATACGTGGGCGCATACTGACGCGTACTGCGTCAAATGTCTTGTCAATGTCCGCTTTCAGTGCTCTGGAAAGGCTGGTAACTGTACAGGTTTTCACCTGCTCCGCCACACTTCGCACTGCCTCAAAGTCCTCCGGGGAGGCGCTCGCAAAACCCGCTTCAATAATATCCACCCCAAGCCGTTCCAATTGGGACGCCATCTCTAATTTTTCATACAAGTTCATGCTGTAACCCGGAGCCTGTTCCCCATCCCGAAGCGTGGTATCCAGGATTTTAATTTTTCGATCCGCCATTTTTTGCATCCCCTTTGCATTTCCCCTATTTTCCTGTTTGAAATCATCATAAATCAGGCTTCCTTGTTTGTCAATGAAACGATCCTTCTTGTTGACAGGTCATCTCTCATTCTCCATTTTCAAATTTCGATATGATATAGTGAGGATGATTTCGCCAAAGTGATGTGAATTGACATCGGGATCGTTTTTTGTCTTAGTACCGCAAAAATCGGTCCGGATTTTTAAGAAATAAAACAATCGACTTTGTCGGGCACGTCCTCAGTGTAGCTTATATCCCACTTTCCCATCTTTTTAAAACTGTCCGCTCTACAGAAATCTATTTTCGTTATCTTCTTTTCATGATATAATATAAAAACAGGATTCACTTTTCTGTTATTATAAAACATATTTGTATGAAAATAGTAAAATTTCAACTCTTTACAAGGAACAATGAAAACTGAAATCCCGCCAGCAACTGTCGGCGGGATTTCCTATCCTATTTTAATAAGGAGGAAATTCCCCATGCCACAAATACGACCAGTTCAGGAAAACGATCTTTACGATATTTTAAACCTGTTTTATCGTACCGTCCACGCTGTAAACCGTGCTCACTACAACGAAGAGCAATTATGCGCATGGGCACCCTACTGTGCTGATCAGTCGGTTTGGCTGCAATCCCTGCTTTCCCACCGCGCTTATCTCGCTGTGCAGGAAGATAAGATTGTCGGATTCGGAGATTGCGATAACAGCGGCTATTTGGATCGATTGTACTGTGCATTTGATTTTCAGGGAAAAGGGATAGGAAGTCTGATCGCACAACGACTGGAACAGGAAACTGCTGCACTTGGACTTGGTACTATCCGTACGGAAGCATCCATTACCGCACGTCCTTTTTTTGAAGCACGGGGCTATCGTGTCATACAAGAGCAGAGAAAACCCTTGCGTGGGCAGATCTTTCTCAACTATAAAATGGAAAAGGAATTGCCGGAAGGAAGCTCTCTGGTGGACAAAACCTTTGGGAAACCCGAGAAAGGCGTTTTTTATGAACACCGCCCCGGGGCATATGGGATTGTCCGAAACTCCCAGGGGGAGCTTGGCGTTGTCAAAACGCCCCGTGGTTATTTCCTCATTGGAGGCGGATTTGAAGCAGCTGAAACTGCGCAGGACTGCCTAAAGCGGGAATTTTTAGAAGAAACAGGGTACAACGTCACAGTGAGGGAAAAAATCTGTGTAACAGCCAGTTATACAAAAACTTTGAAAGACGGGCGCCCTTTCCACCCCATCGCCCATTGCTATCTGTGTAGCATGGATTCCCCAAAACAGCCCCCGGCGGAAAAAGGACATACTCTTGTTTGGATCTCACCAAAACAGGCGGATTCTCTACTCATTTCTGAGCATCAACGGTATGCTGTACGCCAGGCACTGCGGTGGTTATAATGTGAAAAGCACTGCAGAACAAACAATTATAGCTTCGCTGAAAAGCAGCACAAAATGATATAAAAAGCGGAAAGAGCCCTTCTTTTCCGCTTTTTTACTATACAAAGTTTCTTTTCTATTGTATAATACCTGTGACATATTTTTGTGCTGTTTGCTGCCTTGAACGCCCCTGTTCGGGGCAGCAAACGGACTGGCCGTCTCATCATTTCAAGGGAATTTGCGAGCAGAGGGTCAGGATGATAGTTTGGGGGAGCATATCTATGGATTTGATGACAGCTCTGGATACCATTGGTATTATTGTATTTGCAGCATCGGGTGCGATCAATGCAATCCAGAAAAAGATGGACATTTTTGGAATCTTTACACTTGCCACTGTCACCGCAATTGGAGGAGGAGTAATCCGGGATGTCGTAATCAACATCGATCTTCCAACATTCTTCAAAAGGCCACAGTATTTGCTCTTTATTGCCGCAACCGTATTGCTGATTATTTTCATGAGGGGCAAGTTTAAATGGCAGTTTTTATTTAATCTGTTTGATGCAATTGGCTTGGCGGTTTTCACCATACAGGCGGGGATGACTGCGATTTCCATGAATCTCAATTTTATGACCTTCTTGTTTGTTTCCCTGATTACCGCGGTCGGCGGGGGTATTATCCGGGATGTTATGTCCAAGGAAGTTCCACTGGTTTTAAGGGAGGAAGTCTATGCGGTAGCATCCATTGCAGGTGCTGTCCTTTTCTGGTTTATCTATCCTTATCTTGGAATTACTGTCAGTGCCTATCTGTGTATTGCGTTTATTTTTATTCTCAGAATGGTTTGTGTCATATTTCATCTTAATTTACCAAAAATTCCTCTCAACTATGAAGATGCTGATCATAAAGCTGAAAAGAATTGAGGACGCCATAACCTGCAACAATTGCTGCAGGTTTTCTCATTATATAATTAAAATTAAAACTCGCTTCCAATTATTTTTCCTGATAATGAAAGGAGACGGACGTCCAACATGATAGAGGATATGACAACGGGAAAACCCACCAAAAAGATTCTGCTTTTCGCTTTACCCATGTTACTTGGAAATATTTTTCAGCAGATTTATAATCTGGTGGACACCATTGTGGTTGGCCGTTTCGTCGGCCCAGACGCTTTGGCCGCTGTCGGTTCTTCTTTTACGATGATGACCTTTGTCACCTCGGTAATTATTGGACTGTGTATGGGAGCGGGCATACTGATAAGTCAGCTTTTTGGTGCGAAAGAATATATAAGGATGCAGCGCGCCATCGCAACTTCTTTTTATTTTATACTTGCCATTACACTTGCCATAATGGCAATCACTTTACTGTTTACCGATTTGATTTTAGCCCTGTTCCAAACTCCGGCAGAAATTCTTGCCGATACAAAAACTTACTTAACTTTTATTTTCTGGGGATTGATTTTCACCTTTTTCTATAACTTTGCCACTTGCCTGCTGCGTGCAATTGGGGATTCGAAAACCCCGCTTTATGCACTGATTGTCGCCTGCCTGGTTAACGTAGCGCTGGATCTTGTTTTTGTGGTAGTCTTCCACATGGGGGTTAGGGGTGCCGCTTTGGCAACAGTAATTGCTCAAGGTGTCTCTGCACTATTGGGTTGCCTGTCCGCAATAAAAAAGCTCTCTTTTTTACAGATTCAGCGGGAAAATCTTATATTTGACCGGGATATGTTTCAAATGACAGCGCGTTACTCCGTCCTGACTTCTATTCAACAATCCATCATGAATTTTGGTATCCTTCTGGTACAGGGGCTTGTCAATACTTTTGGCGCTACTGCAATGGCCGCCTTTGCAGCGGCTGTTAAAATTGATTCTTTTGCCTATATGCCTGTTCAGGAATTTGGGAATGCCTTTTCCACCTATGTTGCCCAAAATGTTGGGGCTTCTGATACTCAGCGTGTTAAACTGGGGGTTCATGCCGCCATCCGCACAATTATCATATTCTGCATTATCATTTCTTCCCTAGTATTGATTTTCGCCCGGCAATTGATGATGATTTTTGTAGATGCTTGTGAAACCGCTATTATTGATATTGGTGCTCAGTATCTTTACATAGTAGGCGTTTTTTATGTACTAATTGGCTTTTTGTTTATGTTCTATGGCTTTTACCGTGGGATTGGGCAGCACAGTATGTCCATTATCCTGACAATCCTCTCCCTTGGCACTCGTGTCGCTCTCGCCTATCTTTTAGCCCCTACCACAATCGGCCTAGTTGGAATTTGGTGGGCCATTCCCATTGGATGGGCTATTGCAGATACTGTCGGGTTTGTTGTTTATGGGCGAGGAAAATGGACGCGGTTTGTTGCGGATTATGGGAAACACTTTGTAAAACCCAAAGACCAATTGAAAAAATCTTGACATTTTTTGACGTTTCTGGTATAATTAAATATGTTGCCTGCGGCAGTGCTGGAATTGGCAGACAGGCACGTTTGAGGGGCGTGTGTCCTTGACGTACGGGTTCAAGTCCCGTTTGCCGCACCACCAGGCTGAGCCTGGACGCAATTCGCGTTCCGGGCTCAGTTTTTTATTTTGCCGTTTCACTTGCGTTTGCGGCGGACATCTTTTTTGTCCTTTCACCCCCCAAAAACCTACGATGAGTAAGTTGCTCATCGTAGGTTTTTTCTATGCCTATCTCATGTTTTTATTTTCTATTTTGTCAACACTTCCATCAGGCTGAATCCGGACGTATTGAGTGGATCCAGGTTCGGCTTTTTGATCGTTTGTGACTCGTGTTGGGTATTAGGCGTCCTATCTCCTCAAAACAACTGAAAAATTTTTAAATATTGCTTCCCGCTTTCATAATCATCTCATTTTTCAAAATCTTCCAATAAATTGAGTTTGGATAATCCGACTTTTCATCTTAGGTTTATGCGGCGTTGCAATTGCATTCAGCTTTATTATTTCAGAATATTTTCCAATTTCTTATCTTTGAAACCCAATCTTCACTGATAATTCGATTGAGATCATCCATACTAACAATCGAGGTGATATGTATGGATTCTATCTGGACTAAGACTTCATTACCGCAATTTGAAAAGCTTCAAAAAGACATCAAGGTAGATGTCCTAGTAATAGGGGGAGGAATGGCTGGATTACTGTGCGCATATTTTTTAAAACAATCAGGAATTCGTTATGCATTGGTTGAAGCGGACAGAATCTGTAGTGGGATTACCAAAAACACAACAGCAAAAATCACGTTACAACATGGATTAATTTATCACAAATTGATTGAAAAATTTGGAATAGAAAAAGCTCAGATGTATCTGGAGGCAAATAAGGAAGCTTTGACCGAATACCAAAAATTATGCAAGGAGATCGACTGTGATTTTCAGCAGCAGGATGCTTTTGTCTACTCCCTGGATGACAAAGCCGTCTTAGAAAAAGAATTAGAAGCGCTTATAAGACTTGGATATCAGGCCGATTTGGTAAAAAACATCTCACTGCCTTTCTCTGTAGCTGGTTCCATACGGGTTCAGCAACAGGCGCAATTCCATCCATTAAAGTTTATTTCTAAACTTATACAGGGGTTACAAATCTATGAAAATACCCGTGTAAAAGAACTCTCCAAACATATGGCAACGACAGAACATGCAACAATTACAGCAAACAAAATCATTGTGGCAACCCACTTCCCTATTATCAACAAGCATGGAAGTTATTTTTTAAAAATGTACCAGCATCGTTCCTATGTACTTGCTCTTGAAAACACACCGAATTTTCAAGGGATGTATATAGATGGGGCGGAAAACGGGCTTTCTTTTCGCAACTATGATAATATGCTGTTACTTGGCGGAGGTGGCCACCGCACCGGAAAAAATGGAGGAAATTGGAGTGTATTAGAACAGTTTGCCGCAAAATATCTCCCCGATTCCCATGAGGTCTGCCGTTGGGCGACCCAGGACTGTATGACATTGGATGGTATCCCCTATATTGGGCAATATTCTAAACGCACGCCGGATTTCTATGTAGCTACCGGTTTCAATAAGTGGGGAATGACATCTTCCATGGCAGCGGCAAAAATCCTCACCGATATGGTTATGGGAAAAAACACTCCATATGCGGAGGTATTTTCGCCTTCCCGGAGCATTTTGCATCCACAACTTTTGATCAACGCCTATGAAGCTATGGTAAATCTGCTTACAATTTCTGATAAGCGCTGCCCTCATATGGGATGTGCTTTGAAGCGGAATCCACAAGAGCAGTCCTGGGATTGTCCCTGTCATGGTTCCCGTTTCACACACCAAGGAAAACTGATAGATAATCCATCCACTGGGGATTTAAACAGGAAATAAACAGAAAACACTAAAATTTTAATGGGTCCAAAGACCTAGTCCTGACTTCTCAATTTAAGAGAATTTAGTTGACAGAAGCTTGAAAGAGTGATAGACTATTTTTTGCAGTTATTGTGGGCCTGTAGCTCAGTTGGGAGAGCGTTCGGTTCGCATCCGAGAGGTCAAGGGTTCGAATCCCTCCAGGTCCACCACCAGGCTAAACCTGGACGTACTTTGCGTCCGAGGTTTGGCCTTTTCTTTTTGTATACTGCTCGCGTTTGGGACAGGTATCTTTTTTATCAACGCTTCCCACAAAGAAAAGCTTGTAAATCCACTTGCCAGGAGGGTTTACAGGCTTTTTTGTTTTACAACAATCCATTGGCCAAATCATGATTACGACACTACTACGACAGTTGTACCTATGAAAACGGCAAGGATATGCCACCCTGCCTGACTGTTACTATTTTTTCTGTTTCTGCTTTCTTCTATGTACTTTTCATCGCTATCAATCACCCAATTTCGCCCAATTTTTTGAGCAGTTTTATATTTTCCATTTTTACAATGGCGGTGGACAACAGATATCTCTTTTCCAACTTTTTTGGTATATTCTGCAAATGCAATGGATAAAACCGAAGTCGATGTAATCCATCCGTAAGGCTTTCAACTGCCAATCAATAGAGCGCTTGATTCCGTTCAAGTTCAGCCATATTTCTCGCTGCGGTCATCTGCATCGAAATGAACCTGGCAGAACACTTTGTCCCTGTAGCTGGAAACAGTCCGGACATAAACTTGGAAAGGTATGGCAGAAAAAGCAAAGCCGACGCTGCCTCAGATGCCCACAGCGCCGATTTTTTCTCAATCAACATACGATTATAGTTCCAAAGCTAATCGACTCCCGCGCTGCAATTCTATGCAAAAATATCCGGGTGGAGAAAGAGATATGTCCGGACCTGTCTTCACCTTCCCCCATAAAATCCGGTTCAAAAGCAAGTACAACAAAATCACGTTGGGCTAACTGATTTATTGTTAAAGTAGAATCTCCCGCATTCCTTTTGCTAAAATCTCTGCTTTAGCCTTCCAAAGAAAAGGTGACGGTAACGTCTCCGCTGCCGAGAGCTTCCTCCCAGCCGATGAGGTCATTAATACGGCCCAGCCGGGTATAACTCCAGGTATTAGAGCCGTAGAACATCACGATCTGATTGCCCTGATACAACACAATATCCCCAGCATACGTTGTGGTCTGGCTATCGCAGGTAGGCAGACTCCGACTCAGCGGTCCCACTTTTTCAAAGCCAGAATAGTCCCGCATCTGGATAGTTACCGGGCCGTTTTCCATCATCTCCACCAGGGCGTCCACCGCTGCATTTTCTTCCAAAGTAGCAG
Organism: Candidatus Pseudoruminococcus merdavium; assembly: GCA_904419745.1. Taxonomy (GTDB): domain Bacteria; phylum Bacillota; class Clostridia; order Oscillospirales; family Ruminococcaceae; genus Pseudoruminococcus_B; species Pseudoruminococcus_B merdavium. The sequence continues at coordinate 86,498 of CAJFSS010000009.1, forward strand.
TAAAGCTACTGCTGCCAATCTGTACATTCATCCGCATTTCCGTGTTTGTCTCCTCTGTAGTTTTATCTTCTGCCAACTGGGATACAGACGACGTACTGGAAGAAGAGCCTTCGGGCTGTTCTAAGGCAGAAGGCTCTGGCACCGATATTTCTGATTCCACAGGCGATTCGGATTCCAACCAAATTGTTGCCTGTGTAGAAGGTCCGCTCTCGGAATTGTTCTCAGCCTGTTCCCTGTTTCCACAGCCGGCCATCAGTATAATCATGGAAAAAATGACAATGAACAATAGGGGGAATGTCTTTTTCATTTCATTCACCACTTTCTATATTGATTCTCACAGGAAAGATGAAGAAACATGAGCATTCCAATTATGCACATACACAGGTGCTGTTAGACTCCCGTTTCTGCACTTGTACGGTTCCCTTGGCCTGTTCCAGATCCCGGATGATTTCGCCTACATCCGGAACAACGATATGCCCGGACAAAGGATTTTTGATGCTGAGAACTAGTGTGGTAATCATAGCTTCCACCTCGCTGCGTTCAAAGGCCAAATCGCAGTCGACCATTTCGCAGTCCACAAGTTTCAGTCCTTTGCAGTAGCACAGGGGTTGCGTGCCAATGATCTTGCAGTTTTCAAAGGTGACGTTTTCGCAGTACCAAGCTAAATATTCGCCTTTGACTATGCTGTTGCGGACAGTGACGTTCTTCGCATGCCAGAAAGCGTCTTTAGTATCAAAGATACAGTGTTCAAAGACCGAATCTTCGATGTACTGGAAGGAATATTTTCCCTTCATGCGTACATTCGAAAAGTGCAGTCCGGTAGAACGCATCATGAAATACTCGCTTTCTGCGTCGCAATCCTCCATTTCGATATGGTGGGCAGACCAGCCAAACTCCGGGGAAACAATATCACAGCCACTCATTTTCACATTGGTGCATTCCCGTAGGGCCTTGATGCCGTGAAGTTTTGTATTTTCAATGGTGATATGGTCAGAATACCACAGAGCTGCCCGGCACAGTTCCGTCATCTCCGAATCCCGGATGACAAGGCCATGGTCATGCCAGAATGGATAACGCAGGTTAAAAAAGCTGTGTTCCACTTGTACATCCCTGCATTCTTTGAAAGCGCTCTCTCCATCGGTAGGACCGTCAAAGGAGCAGTTTTTCACCAAAATATCGTTGCTGCCGTAAAGGGCACGCTCTGCATCAAAAGTCTGATCCTGAATTGTCCTCATAAGAAAACCTCCCGTTCCCAATCAATTTTTACCTTTTTTCTGTATTTGATAGATCAGATAGTCAAGACAGTCTATTTGCCTTTCTTCCCTATGAAGTCTGTCTAACAAATGCTTCCTATGGCTGGAAAGAAGCCGTAACTGTTGTTCTTCCTCATCATTGTCCTAAAGAGCCATGAATTCCTCTACCATTTCATCAGTACATCCGGCGTCCTTTAGATTCTGTAAAACGGTATAGGCATAAGGATTACCAAAAGCCTCCCGCTTCGCTGTTTTGTTTTTACACATTTTTATTTTCCATCCCTAATAACCACAATCTGGTTGTCCCCGTCTCCCAGAACAGGGTTAAACGTCTAATAATTCTTCTGTGGCGTCAAAGGTATCAATCCAGGTGTTTTTTCCGTTGATTTTGACATCATGATAACGGGGGATACTGTTGTCCTTTAAGCGTATAACACGGGGATTCCCGCCATTGCCACACGGGACGTTCAATTCCGCAGCATTCCTTGGGATATTACCACCCTCTACACTGATCTGGCCGCCTGTCTGGGAGGAAGAAACTCGATTATTTTTCACAGAAAAATGGAAATCAGATGAACCGCTGCATTCCGCTGTTGCATACTAAGCACCAAAAGTAAGTCAATCAAGGCCACAAACTGATTTTTCATGATGTCCCAGTTCCCTATTCTATTTCCTTTCAAGCTCCCCTATCCATTATAGGAACGCACCATTGCATACCTGCAACACTTGCCCTTTCACATGACGGCCCATCTTACTGGCAAGGTACAGACAGGCGTATGCCTGATCCATGGGGTCGCATTCCGGCCCCGGGAAATAAACAAAATGTCCGCTGTATTTGAGCATTTCTGATCCGCCGGGTTGTTCTCCCGCTTTATTGGCCAAGTGCGCTGGAGTAACTGTAGCACCAGGAGCCACCGCATTGCAACGAATATTGGTATCAATGAGCCGCATGGCCACGTTCTTGGTCAATGTGTTCAATGCCCCTTTCGTGGAAGTGTAGGTGGCTCCACAGAAGGGTCGGACACCATTGACAGAAGAAACGTTGATGATAACCCCATCGTTTTTTGGTAAGAAGATCTTCAGTGCCTCCCGGATGTATCGCATAGGCCCGCCCAAGTTGGTGTTCATCACATACATCATCCAGTCGTCATCCGTTTCGTCAATCATTTTCTGTTCCCCAATACCGGCATTGTTGATGAGGATATCCACATCCCCAAATTCTTTCAGGGCGGTCTCAAACACCCGCTTGGTATCCTCGGTGGAACAAACATCGGCTATCACGCCAACAGCCTTTCCCCCGTTTTGACGGATGCCTTCTACCACAGCATCCAATTTGTCCTTACCGCGAGCGGTGAGGACAACCGCAGCGCCTTCCTCCGCAAACAGTTCTGCCATCGTTTGCCCCATACCATAGCTGGCGCCGGTAATAATAGCAACTTTCTCTTTGAGCATCTGTTGTTCCATAGAAAAGACCTCATTTCATTTGCAGCGTTTTTTCTTTGTATCTATAGTGTAGCGTGAGATAAGTTAAATATCAAATACTTATTCACTATCATTTTCCATAATTGATTTTTATGGAATGACTCATTATACTGAATGATGGGAGGCGTTCAAAATGGAACTACGTATATTAGAATATTTTTTAGCAGTAGCAAGGGAACAAAATATTACCGCGGCCGCTGAATCTCTGCATATCTCTCAGCCCGCCTTGTCCACACAGCTTAAAGCGATGGAAACAGAACTGGGAAAACAACTGCTCATTCGCGGTGTGAAAGGTTCCCGAAAGGTTATGCTGACAGAAGAAGGGATGATCCTACGTAAGCGTGCAGAAGAGATCCTCTCGCTGGTCAAACGGACAGAAAATGAGATTACGCAATCGGATGAGACAATTGCGGGTAACGTGTTTATTGGGGCGGGCGAAACAGATGTGGTGCGCTTATTCGCCAGAGTTGCCAAAAAGCTGCAAAAAAAATATCCGGATATCCGGTATAATATCTCCAGCGGGAATGCGGAGCATGTATTGGAGTATCTGGATAAAGGGCTCATCGATTTTGGGTTGCTCTTTACAGAGATCGACCCACAAAAATATGAGGCAATTCCGGTTCCTATCAAAGATACCTGGGGTGTTCTAATGCGGAGGGATTCTCCTTTAGCCAAAAAAGAAACGATCTGTCCAGAGGATCTGTGGGATAAACCTTTAATCGTTTCCCATCAAAAAGGGGATGATACCTATTTGGGACGCTGGCTCCAGCGGAAAGAATCGGAACTGCATATTGTTGCCACTTATAATCTCATTTTCAATGCTTCTCTATTGGTAGATGAAGGGTTGGGATATGCTCTGTGCTACGATAAACTCATTCATACACAAGGCAGCAAACTCTGTTTTCGGCCTTTATCCCCTCAGCTGGAGGCTCCTGGTTTTATTGTCTGGAAGAAATATCAGATGTTTTCTAAAGCTGCAAATATTTTCTTACAATATCTGCGGGAGTTGCTAGAAAAAGAAATGTAATTACAATTTCAGTATTATCCTTGTATTTTTTCTCATTTCCACAGAGATTTTCCCAATATCGGCTATCTAGAGATATAACATTCCTGTTTAAGGGGTCCCGTTTTCCAATAATAGTCCTTGGGGGAAGGAAATTCAGATTTGTTATCGATTCACCGTGAATTTATCCGAAGCCTCTCGTTTCGGAATAATTGGACCTCTCCCCTCGATATGACTGGGGCCATGACTTCCCTTTTCTTATGACTAGCCCCGCTCCCTCATTTCGGACGCAGGGAGGATTTTTCTTGTTGTCCTATTGAAGTAGAAATCATTTTTCCTATCATTTCAAAAGGATACTTTCGTGCAAAAAAACTATGCTCTACCCCAAATTGCAATATCCATTTTTTCTTCGCTGCTGTCGTTGAAACCGAATTGCCCCGGCAAAGCGCAGATTCATATTTCTTGAAATTTTTCGCTTCCTTGTCTATTGATCTTCCATAAATTTTAAAATAGAAATTCATTCAAAACCCAGTGTTTATACGGATTTACAATGCTTGGTGCCAACGAGTTTTCTCGGTAATAGCGCGGGCACCGAGACTGACAAGGCAACATATCAAAACACTCCTCTGCAAATAAAAACAGCCGATTTCAGACGGAGATGCGTGCGAAATCACATCCCTCTGAAGATCGGCTGTTTTAAGATTTCTATTTTCTGTTTCACAGTTGTAATGTTCAACCGTGACCTACTCAAGGCCAGTGGGTAAAAAAGCATAAGCTGTTCACTCCTATAAAGATTTCCAAATACACTATACCATTCCTTCTTTTATTTCTCTATCATCTTTGCGTTAAATCAGTGTAAATTCTTTCCTTCAAGATCTGAACCCCGTACAAGCACAGAAAGCATATTGTTTTCTGCATTGGTTAAAAATTGAAGCGCTACCGACCCGATGCATACTGTTTTTCCATTTTATGCAGGCGGGACAGCCTTTTGGCCGATTCCGCCCCCATCTGCTCCGATACGACAACCGCCAGAGCGTCTATCACAGTAGCAGGCGCCTCGAAAAAGTTATGTTCGATCACCCATTGCTTCAGTTCTGTATAATCCTTACAGCCAACATGACGGGCAAACCGGGATACCGTCGCTTCCGACACGCCGGCTTGCCTGACCAAATCCCCGATGGAAAGAAATTAAAAGACATCCTTTTTGTTTGTAATATGGCAGCGTAAAGAGAAAAGAAAATTTTCGTTATATTTGAAACTAAAAAAATTGTTTCATAGAATCGCTTGAATAACATAAACCCTATAAAAACCATATAAATAAAGCCTGCCGTAAGTTCATACAACGATGAACCTACAGGCAGGCTGATGTCATAATAAATGCACGTTAGCTTTACACAGATCAAAAAGAGGACGTGAAACGAACTGCTTTTAGAAAGACGGATTATATTTCGTCTTCCAATAATTGAACTTTTATTACATTTGATATTATCACAGGATATATGGTTAAAACTTCTCCTGAAAATGTTATTGAAATGGTATCTCCTACCTCTAAATCAGATGGAGAAATTTCTGTCCCTCTCCATGTGTAAGACGTTTCTTCCTTTATAGAAAAAGTAAACTCGCCCCTATAATTTATATCATTCGCTTCAATTCCTTTGACAAGAAAATGTGTTTCATCCGCTTCTACGATGGTTGCATAAAATGTTTGCGTTTCATTATTCTGCGCTTCCGCTGAACGCTCAATTCTATCATAGGCAACTTTATAGCCGATAAAGTAGCTTGTGATGGCAACGGCGATTAAAAGCAAAACGGAAACAGCAATGTATTTTTTCTTCATGTCCCACACCTCTGCACCATAGAGTAGTAGTTATTAGAGCCCCTCTCCAAGGGATGTGCTACGCTGTAAAGGATACTGCGGGTCACCAATCTTCTTGCCGTAGAAAACAGGCTCAATTTATTCAAATAGACCATTGTTTCCACAATACTATAACGGCGGAAACGCATCCTGTCATAAACCTCGCCGAACCAACCATCACTTTTTCATGACAAATTCCTTTTTTACTGATTTTATTTTACCACAATTCCGAAAGTGTGAAAAGAGCTTGTTATATCTGCAATCTGATTGGCATGGCATTTCCCCATCTATCGTCTGCCATGGATCACTGCGTGTTCATCCAATTATCTCATCTTTTTCTAATGATTCTGGGCAACACCTTCACCCTTGGCGCAGTGAAAGAATTATCCCGAGGTTCCATTCCCTGTATTGCCGCCCACATGTTAATCGATACAGCGGCAGTTTCCATGCTTGTAGGAAGCGATTTGACAAAGGTAGCTGTGCTTGCCGGCGTGGAAATTGCGCTTTCTGTGATGACTGTGTACATATTCAGGTGCAGACAAAAGCGAAAAATCTATTCGTGAACCCCTTAGTGCAAAATAGCCACGTTGGCGCCTGGGGGTAATTTGTATCATTATTAGAGCCGTTTCTCAAGCGCACCATATATCTACAGGAATTTTACACAGATTTAAAGCAAATGCGGTAGACAATATCTGTATTCTCCTGTACAGTATAAAGGATAATATTATTCGGCGCTTATTCTGTGCCGCGAATAAAGAATGTGCGAGGGCGCCGGACTGTGGTCTGGCGCTTTGTTTTATTTAAGCCTCGGATACGCGATTTACCTTTATGTAGATCCAGAAAGGAGAAAAACTGTCCATGAACAGTATTATAATTTATGGCAGCCAATACGGCAGCACCCGCCGTTATGCCGAAAAACTTTCTGAACTGACCAGCATACCGGCAGTAAGTTTCAAGGAATCCCCCCACATCTCTGGTCAGGATACCATTATCTATATGGGCGGCCTTTATGCCGGCGGGGTTCTTGGCCTTTCAAAAACACTACGCAGCATTTCGCCCCAAGAAATCAGACGCCTTTTTATCGTCACAGTAGGGCTTTCCGACCCATCGAAGCCTGAAACTACAGAAAATGTCCACAAATCTCTTCAAAAGCAGCTTTCTTCCGAATTGTTTCAGCATGCAAAGCTGTTTCATCTGAGGGGCGCAATGGATTACGGAGAACTCCATCTCGGGCACAGGACGGCTATGGCCTTGCTGTATCAATCGCTTCGACGGATGCCCAGTGAAAAATGGACGGAAGAAGACCGCGCTCTGATGGATACCTATGGGAAACAGGTAGATTTTGTAGACTTTGAAGCATTGGAACCAGTCATCCGTGAACTGAATAAGGAGTCCATATGAAAAAGCACATAATAACAATCCTGAAGATACTTCTTATCGGTGTGGTCACCACGATTGTGCGCATTATAGGGCAGCTGTCCATCCCCGCGGGTGAACAGACTGTTCTGGCGCCCAGCGTTTTCGCGGAAAACGGTACTATGCCCTTGGCCTTCACCGTCTACGGTATATTTGCCTATTCCCTGATTGCCTCTTTATTCCTTCTGATTCGAAAGCAGATGTCCGGGAACCGAATTTTACAGGGCCTGAAATATGGGCTTCCCTGCTGTGCGGTGTGGAGCGTTTATCTTCTGGAGCCCCTCCCCCATGTGGCGCCGCTGGATAAGCTTACCTACCCTATTGTGGACAGCCTTGCGCTGATTATTATGGGTCTGCTGCTGGGATGGCTGTTTGGAAATCCCGACTGTCCAAAACGTAAAAGAGAAATCTCCTCCACAATCCTGCCAATATCAGTTATTATCATCTACTTTTTTGCCGGACGCATGATACAATACCAAATAGTCGGCATCTATTCCTCTTTTGACGCCCAGCCGGCGGAAACGCTGCTTTGGACCGTAATAACGGGCTTTGTAATTGCCTGTATCGTGGCATGGCTTTCCGAATATATAAAAGGGACCCAGCTCAAGCGTGCGCTTGTTCTGGGCGGACTGCTTTTCGGAGTGGATTTATTCCTGTTTAATTTCTTCATGCCGCTGGTATTCGCCGCCGATATTCCCGATCTGATTCTCCGGATGCTGATCGATATTGCTGCGGTGACAATCGGTTGTCTGGTATTTCCAAAATCCGAATATATTGAGAGGAGACGCCGATGAAAAAGAGCAAAGGTGCGCGCTTCGGTATCTGGCTGTTAAAGGTTCTGGTATCTTATACCGTCTTTATACTCCTGGGACTCCTTATATCCCTTATCCCCGCCGGAAATCTGGGGATTTCTGAAGAGATGTTTTATAATCTTCGGATGTTTTTCATGTTGTTCGGGCCTGTCTATCTGACCCTTATCGTCAAAATAATTTTGATCTTCATTCAGACTGCACAGGGTAAAAATAGCAACACAGCCGAAACTGGTCGGGGCGCAATTTTTGCGGTGACTGCTCTTCTTCTGCTAGCAAATCTTTCCAACACACAAACGGCTTCTGATCTTGCAGCCGGCATGGTAGAGGGCGATGGATTCAAAACGCTGGAACACAGCAAGCGATATTTTCTGAAGGGAAATCATTTCGGCTGACTGCAAAGCCAAAGGGAGAAGCTACTTCCTTACGTAGCCTCTCCCAAGCGATACCTTTAATTACTGAAATGCGAATATCCATTCTGCGTTTATTTCATTGCTTTTCTTCTTTGTAAGCATGAAGAGTCATTTTGTCCTCTGCCTCCAGTTTGCTCATATCTCTGCATGCATTAAAAATATGATTTTTAAGTGTATTGGAAATTTCAACAGAAAACCAATGCTTATCCCCGTTATTATCAATGTAAAAAATATTGCGGAAAACATCACCTTCTAAATCATGATCTTCCACAAAATACATCTGGTCTGTTTCCAGATCATGCAGAACACACGCACCAAATGCAGTCGGATTATAATCCTTGCCATCAATCGCACTAGCCAACTTTTGAATATATGTTGGAACTGACGATAGCTCCACCCAAAAAATATGTTCTTCATCAAAATTGTCACAATGTTCAATGCCATTAAATTTCAAATTCTCTTCCTCCCAACAAAGTTTATCATTTTCATGGGTCCGCTTTTTATTTTCTCTCGGAAAAGACTCAAAAACATGCGATCCTCGGAATTCATCCAAAATCTGCAATCTCTGCCTTAGTTCCCCGGCAATTTCGCTGAGAGATTCCCGTTTATGGAGCAATCGGTCCCGCAGCATATCTTTACATTCCTGCTCCAGTTTTGCTGTAAGAGTTTCATGGGTAACGCCTTTCTTCTCTGCTTTGCTTTTTAAGATGACATATCGAGAAGATACAAAGCCTTCTTCTGTGAAAGCTTTGTAAATACATCCGGCAATGTATTGCATGCGATCATATGCTTCTTGGCTTTCCTCCAGCGTCTTTCCGGTTACAAAATGAACGCTTTCATTTTTATTGTTTGCCGCATCGCGGATCAGCAGATCCACTTCAAGGTAAATTCCTTCGCTGCCTCCCCACTGCGCATAGCAGATTATGTCCCGCATCTGAGGAAATAAGGGATACCGGTCGCTAAAATGGATGTCCATGGAGAGGTACTCATCTGGATAAATATTTTCTTCCTGCAGAAATGTTTCCAATTCCCGAAAAACATCTTCTGTTTTCCGCTGGCCCACATATTGGAGCATTCCTTTTTTATCCGGATGTGGTTCCCAAATTTCTGTTTCAATTCTGCTCATAATGAAATCCCCCGTTCCCTTTCGTTTTTTGTAATCTGGTCGATAACAGTCGATTCGTAGCAATTCACATAAAAGTTGTAGTCATTCTGCCGGACAATGAAACGGATGTAAAATACATAGCCAGGCGTCTCCACTTTTGCGGCATAATTAACCGGATCACAATGGTGATAATCCAGCCTCAAATCGGGATTTAGCTGGCAAAAATCCGCCATCTCCCGAAAGCTGTGTAAAACCGGATATTCGAAGTCGTTCCGGAAATAGTTAATTACATCATCAAGTGATTTCTTAAAGACGTCTGTATTTTTGCTTTCTTCCCCGGGAAACCATGAAGTATAGAACTCATTGCCATTCCGTCCAAAGTCTCCCCGCACGTAACCGATAAAGCACGCGGCACACGGATTTTTTACATCCAATCGAAAAACCAGTTCCTGCTCCGACGGATGCAACTCTTTAAGTCTGTATCTCATTTTCAAGCTCCTTTTCTACAATCGCTCCATTCTCATCCAAATGGTAATAGTAAAGTTTCTTTCCTTTGATTTTTCTGGCGGCGTCATTCTTATGGCGCTTTACATTTTCATAGTTTGTCAAGATATACGCTTCCCCTTCCACCTCATACCGGCCGGAAGGAAGCTTTCGAACATAAAAGAAAGCCCTGTTTCCAAACCCCAACAAGGGCTCAATCAGAAAATAAAACTTACCGCCTATTTTTTCATCAAAATCCTGCGCCAGATAATACCCTTTTTTCGTTCGGTAATTTTTTACCGGCATTGTACCTGAGCCCATAATCTCCTCCTAATCTTCTAAATATTCAATCTAACCGGCCAACTGAGAAGGCTTACCTTTCCAGGTCAGATATTTCCGGTTCATCGGAATATTGGTTGCGGGCGAATGCTGCCTCACTTTCACAAATCTCTGTTTCTGGATCTTCAACACTGCAGCGTCATTTCGTCTGCGCTGTGCGTACAAAAGAGAACGATTTTCCATCTTGTTGTTTTCCTCCTGTCATTGTATTTGTGATTTTTTCTGTCACAGTTCAAAATCAGGCAACGGAACTCCCCCGTTAAAACGTCCAGTTTTCATTTACTACTTCCGAGACTACGCTGCCCATACCGCACTACCTACGCCGTCATATCAAACAATGTCAGTTGATAATAAGGTTCCGGATTCAATTCTTTTACGCGTTTTAAGCATTCCCTGATTGAATCGGCGTAAATGTCCGCCCTGCGGTAGCGTCTAAGGGTTACCAAATCATCCTTTCTCAGCGCGGTCTTCAGTTTGGAAACATATCCAATAACCGCGGAATAGTTAACCTGTTCCTTCTGCTTTTCACTCAATCCTTTTCCCTCTTTGAGAAGCGCCCGATACTCCTTATCCTTTTCGAATACAGCCAAAGCCGCCTTGGCGTTCTCCCGGATTTCCTCAGCTTTCGCCATATAGCCCGGCGCTACCTCCGGTGGCAATTCTCGGGAATGGATGTCCGGCAACCCGCAGCCCAGCGCTTGGCACGCTGTCTCTATCTGTTTTTTACGCCATATAATGTGGTTTCGGACAAGAGACAAACTTACCCCATCCGCATAGGAAGGATCACTGCCTCCCTCTTCGTAAAGATTTTGCCAGTGTTGATAACGCTCCTCACAGGACTTTATTGCTTCTAAGAGCAGATTGCTTTCCGGTCCGTCCCGTTTTTTTGCTGATATTTTCTTACTTGTTTTCTGATTGGTATTTTCATTCATTTTTCAATTCCTCCTTAATCAATTTAAAAATGCAAGAAGAACTTAGGGGACTACCGGATTTTTTTCAAGAAAAAAGCACCCTGCTCTGCAGCAAGGTGCCCTTTTATATGCCAATCACTTTCTTGACGAACTACATCCAAGCAATAGCTGAAGTCAAAATAAAGCTTTGTCTATACGTCTTTTTATAATCTCTTTCTTTAAGCGCTCGTGTCCGAAATCCTCAATGGTCTTGCGGGTTTTCTGCTGTTTTCGGCTTTACTATTCTTTCAAAACACCGTCAGCACATCTCCGTTCGCAGATGAAAGACCGCCCCAGGTAAAGTCGAACCACTCCCGCATGGTGATATCTCCCCGGGAATAAAACACCTGAGCTTGTACGGTAATTGTTATTACCCCATTGGGGGACAGGGATTCCAAGTCCGCTACCAAGAGATTCCCGGCTGTATCATACCCATAAACCAGAAGCAACTGCTCTCCTCCCTCTGTGAGAATACTCACCTGTACAGTTTTTCCACTGTCGATTCTGGAATAAATTCCAGAAAGCTGAAGCAAGGGTGCGTTTGCCGCTGAGTATCGTTCATCTGGCCTTATACTGCATACTGCCTCTTCAACTGGAAGAACCACTTCCCTACTTTTAGGCTCCCCTGACTCTGAGAAAGCAACCATACAGTCCCCGGGAATATTAAGATAGCATTTCTCTCCGATATACTCGTGTTCTGCTTCTTTCCAGTTTATTCCATCAAAAATATATGGAATTCCCTGAGCAGCAGAAATCCCAACCCAGCCGGCAAAAGAGCAAAAATAGTATTTTCCGTTATAATAGGCAAAGCCGGACTGCGTATTGCTAACGGCAGCCTCAATATTCCCGTACCGGACTGCCAGTTCACCTTTTATAAAATTTTCCATTGGTTTTCCGTCTGGAATTCCATTGCGGTCATGGTCAATGTCCCATGGATAGGGATCCGCTCCGTTATTCAGTCCATCACCGTCCCAGTCAAGTTCCTGTTCGCTGTCCAACATCTGTTCTACGATATTCTTGTATTTCGGAGTCAAGCGGATTGAGATTTCAGCTTGGCTGGTTTCCGGATAGCTGATAAGGCCAATTCTTTCGGGAATACGAAACATAGCCAAAGAACCCACCAGTATTGTTACACCGATGAGGCACCCCAGGATTTTCGCCCATTGTTTCAGTTTATCTGTAGCATAAACCGGTTCACTCGTTACGCTTTTCCGCTTGATACGGGACCAGGGCACTTCTTTCTTTTTCATTGATTTGCCCTCCTTTTTGAACCCATGGTTTTCAACCGTTCAAGTTCCCGTTCTATTTCCCGAATTTCTGCGGAAACCGCGTCGTATTTTTTATTAGCCTCTGTTTTCCGGATATATTCATCCCGGATTTTCTTTCCCAAGTATTTGTCCTTCAGCGCCCCGTTCTCATAATATCGATAATAGACGTTTGGTCCATGGAAAAATCCCGCCGCACACGCGGCACAGTTTGGCCGGCTGCAGCGTACAATCTTTGTAATAACCGTCCCGGTCAGTTCCGGATAATGATCCAGGCATGCCAGTTCTTCTTTTAACAGCATCAAATTGCTTTCCAGACATTCAATCATGCTTTCTGTATAGGTCACGAGAATCCCACCTTTCTTTTTCCGCATCATGTATAGGTGGTTTTGATTTGTCAAGAAAATCATTCTTTGATGTTGAGCAGAATAATGCGTGTAATTCACCTTTACCTGAATATCAATCCGGGCATATTTTTTCTTTTGGGTTTCTGTTCATAAAATTATCATCCCTTTCTTAATTTTGGGTTCACAAAAGCCGATGAGATAATTCCCATCGGCTGAAATCCTGGCAATTTATTTTTGGTTATCGTTCTAAATCCCTATGCTTTTCTTTGGGAAGCACATCTTTAATAATTCACCATTGCTCTAAAATACCCTTATGAATTCATTCCAAATTGTTTCAGTCTCATATATCTCTATCCTTGTCCACTTTCGTTTGCTCATAAAAATACCCACTCATGTAGGATAATAAACCTACATGAGTGGGTATTTTGTCACTATCCATTTTTACTGGATCTGTGCGTAATGTCAGTAAATAGGGCACCTTTTATTTTAAAATTCCTGCTTTTTGATTTTATCCATCAGGAATGGTCGGAACTCTCCCGTTCCGGATAATACGTTTCTAAAAAACTGCCGAAATATTCAGCTTCTGCCTGCTTGCGGGCCGCAACAGCCTTCTCAAGCGTATCGTACCGGCCCAGGTAATAACGCTTGCCCTGGAATGTCAGCCGGGAAATCCATTTCTGATTTTCCCGGTCATAATAGACGCCTACAACACCGCTGCTGTTGCTGCTTGCTTTAGGAACGTTTCGAATCCTTGAAATCTGTGTGCCACCCACATAGCCTGCCGCATTACGCATTTTCTTCACTTTCTGCGCCGTGGAACAGCCGCAGCTGCTGGTGGTTCCGGCGGTCAGAGAATCCATACGCACCAAAACAATATTGCCGCAGTCACACCGGCATTTTCAAAGAGGCGAACGGGTAGTTCCGTGCTGTACGATTTTCTGCGTTTTTTCCAATACGGTCAGCTGGCCAAACCGCCGGCCGATATATGACGACGCACGCCGACAGCCACAGCTTGTCGTATGGCCGCGCCTCAGGTTGCTTCCAGAAACATCTATAATTTTCCCACAAACGCATTGGCACGTCCGTGAAGCGATGAGGAAACTTTATCCGAGCGATGTAATACCGTCAGCCAGCCAAATTGTTTACCTGTCAAATCGATCATTCGGCTCATTTCAAAGCACCTCCATCCAACCTGCGTTTCCTTAATCAAGCGAACATATTGTGAAGACTATTGTCTGCGCCGTTTCCGACGTATTAAAAGAACAATGACAATAACAGTAACAACACCAATAATTAAAAACACCATATAAGGCGCCAGTACAATCAGCATTCCGCGCTGAAAGACAGGCGTTTGTGGGTTCGCTTCAGAACAAAGAGTAAACGTAAGTTCTCCGTCAGGCAAGCCTTCCAGATGCTGATTGTAGCCGGCGTCAGTTCTTTCAAAGCCCTCCGGTCCGCTTTCCGTCATGTAATATGGCGTCCGTACTTCTATATCGAGTGTTCCAAACTCTGCCCAGGTCTTAGCCGGAGACAGCAGGTACGTATAGGAATATACAGGCGGGTCATAACTGGCGTCGATATTGGGATAGATAGGCGCCGTTACGCTATTCACGATTTTCATTCCCGGTTCAATTTCTATTTCATACTCATACCAGCGCATCAACTGGTCACTGATGTCAAAATAAAAATCAGAACCGTGGAGTGCTCCGTGGGACCACTCCTGATCATTCATAGACTGCACTACGGCATTATACCAATCGTGTTCCAGGATTCCCGAATCTTCCTCATACTCAAGGAAGACCAGTTCCTTGAGGGTTACGGTCTCTGTGTCAGCCAGTGTCATGGCGCCGTCGATTTCCTTTTCACAGGCGCCATTTTCGTAAAATCTCCAATCCGGCATCTCCTTCAGTGGTTCTCCAATGACATTTACCACAAACATTTCGTCCGGATTCACCCAGCCTTCAATCAGCACACCATCTCCCAGTGTCCTTCCGCCGTTCTGTCCTTCCACCAATACTTTTGTTTTTGTCGGATCCGCAGAAAGAACAAAAGCGGCTGTAGCTGCATGGTAAGTCTCCAAATCAACGCCGCTGGATCGATAATATAATCGAGTGACCGGCATATCCGGTGAATAGAACGGATCATTCATGTAACCATCATGCAGTTTGGACATATCTTCTTCCAAACCAAACTGATTGCCAAAGTAAGACAATGTGTGGCGAAGTGTTTTTTCTATGGGAGCACCGTCCACCATGATATCATACTTTTCAGTATCGGTCTTGAGAAAACGTTCTTCGCTATCAGGGTCGGACAAATAGCCGTAATCAGGAATGTTTCCGAAAGGAAAAACTAACGTAGCGTTTACCGTATAGTCGGCAGGATTAAAAAATGTGTATTCCGCCGTCACCTTGCCGCTGTATTGAAGGAACTCCTCCGCGTCATAGTAATACTGCTGCGGGAACTCCTTCACCTCAAAAACCAGCCGTTCGCTTTCCACCTCAATAGGACAGTCATCACCGATAATAATTACTCCTGAAGACGTAGTTCCTCTCCAATGAACCTGTGCGGAATTTGCTAAGGCAGGTACAGAGAACATACTTATAACAAGCAGCAAGGTTATAAAAGCAGCTACTCTCTTTTTCAGCAATTTCACCACCCCACTTCTTCAGCTAAACACGAGTGGCAGTTTTACTTCAATATGAAACGCAAAAAGATTCCTTATTTCACTGCATCCTTTAATGCTTTTCCGGCCTTAAAAGATGGCACTTTACATGCCGGAATTTCCACAGACTCTCCCGTTCTCGGATTTTTGCCGGTTCTTGCAGCACGCTCTTTCACTTCAAAATTACCGAATCCGATAATCTGGATTTTACCCTCGGTCTGAAGCGCCTGCACAATGCAGTCAAATACAGCGTTCATCGCCGCCTCGGCGTCTTTTTTGCTCAACTCCGTTTTCTCAGCTACAAATGCAGCCATATCCTTTTTGGTCATGCGAATCAAACTCCTTTTCTACCTTAAGTATATTTGACGCCTACCCCCAACTCCACAACAGCAAACACATCAAAGTTTTTTCTGTTTTCCGCTGTCGAATAAAGGAGCAAATTACCATATCTATTATACACTTTATTGCATGCGCTGTAAACCGAAATCCAACTCGTGACATGCTCCCGCCTAAAGATCTGGGAGAACCCTTACTAAATTATGTTGAATTTGATATTCCTAAAACAGCTAAAACAATCAAAGTTTTTGGAATCGAATACAAAAACTATTGATTTTTGATTTCTTTTTGGATATACTAAAAGCATGACGACATACGGAGGTGTATATATGTTAGTTGAGAGAAAAGAATATCTTAATAAGCTGATTGCGTTCAGAGATAAACAAATCATAAAAGTTGTTACGGGAATACGGCGCTGTGGAAAGTCTACACTTCTTGAAATGTATCAGGACTATTTGCGAAAACAGGGTATTTTGCCGGAACAGATTATCTCAATCAATTTTGAGGATTACGATTATGAGGAACTAACGGATGGTGCAAAACTTTACGCATATATCAAAGAAAGATTGGCAAAAGACAAAACAACATATATCTTCCTTGATGAAGTTCACCATGTTAACGATTTTCCGAGAGTGGTAGACAGTCTGTATATAAAAAAAGGGATAGATTTGTATATCACCGGCTCTAACGCCTATATGCTTTCCAGTGAAATCGCTACGCTGATTTCTGGAAGATATGTCCGTATTGAAATGCTGCCGCTTTCCTTTAAGGAATATGTGGAAAGCACAGGGAGCGAAAGTGAGCTTGCGAGAAAATATGTGGATTATCTGGAAAACAGCTCTTTTCCATATACCCTTGAGCTTGCAGGTCAGCCGAAAGAAATACGGGATTATCTCGATGGACTATTCAATACAATTGTGGTTAAGGATATATCTCAAAGAAAGAAAATCAATGATGCGATGATGCTCAGAAGTGTGCTGCGATTTCTCTTTGATAACATCGGAAACCCGCTTTCCTCGAAGAAGATCGCAGACACAATGACTTCAGACGGTCGAAAGATTGATGTAAAAACTGTAGAGAAGTATATTGAAGCGTTGATGGAAAGCTATGTCATCTATCAGGCCAACCGCTACAATGTGAAGGGTAAGCAGTATCTGAAAACGCTTGAGAAGTATTATGTCGTTGACATCGGTATGCGCTATATGCTTCTCGGATTTCGATCCACCGATGTGGGGCATATCTTAGAGAATGTAATATATCTTGAATTGCTTCGCCGGGGTCTTGAAGTTTATGTCGGCAAGGTCGATGAGTTTGAAGTTGACTTTGTTGCTATGGACGGCAAGAGGATAACTTATTATCAGGTGGCAGCAACAGTCCGAGATGAGAACACCTTAAAACGGGAGCTTGCACCTTTGCAAAAGATAGCAGATCACTATCCGAAAGTAATCTTGACACTTGACGATGATCCTGAAGCCGACTACGAAGGTATCCGCCGCGTTAACGCCCTGGACTGGTTGATGGGGAAAATAGAATAACAACAAAAAGCAGCAGTTCACATTCTCCATGCTATAGTCATTGAATTGATTTTCTCGCTGGATGCAGTTGTTATCAAAACACCTTTTTAAGCGCTGACATGATTTCCGATGCGTAATCAAATACATTTACCTCTTTTTTTAATTTAGAAAGCTTGATAGACAGTATGCTGCCTGATAAGGGAGACACTTCGTAAGAAAGTTGTCTCCCTTTGGCTTTGTAGTCGACCGGAATGATTTGGAAAGAGCATCACAGGATTACTCTTTCACAATTTCTAAATATCGGTCAAGGCATTCGTTTACATACTCTGCAACGAGTAACACCATATGATTCCTGCTTCATCGGTTTCAATTTCGCCGTCTTTATCAAGAAAATATCCCCCGCAATCCGGGCAGTACCAATACTCTTTGGTGCCGTCCTTAGTGCAGGTCGGGGGTACTGCGTCAAGGTGGTCGAGGTTGTGCAGGGTTTTTACTTTATCTTCCGGCCAACCGTTCCCTGCGTATCCTGTACCGTCACATGGCACATAAATATTAAGAGTGCTGCACCCAGAAAAAGTATTTTCTTCTATGCTTGGAGCTGTTTTCCTTGAGAAAGTCATACTACTCAGCTTACTACATCTATAAAATGCATATTCCCCAATGCTTGTGACGGTGGAAGGAATTTCTATATCATCTGTCAAATTAAAACAGTCACTGAACGCAGAACTCTGTATAGTGGTAAGCCTGCTCTCTTCAGCAAATTCCACGCTAATAAGATTTTCACAGTTATTAAACGCTTGTACTCCAATGATAGTAACAGTTTTCGGAATTGTAATGCTCTTCAATTTATTGCAGCCATAGAACGCACTCTCCCCAATAGTCTCGACTCCCTCCGGAATTTCTATGCTTGTCAAATTACTGCAATATGAGAACACACTTTTATTAATATCCTTCAGTTGGCTCTCTTCTGCAAAGGTTACGCTACTCAAATTTGAGCAACGCTGGAATGCATTCTCCCCAATGGTAGTTACACTAGATGGGATTTTTATGCTCGTCAAACTTGTGCAATATGTGAACGCCTGATTCCCAATGCTTTTGGTTCCACTTGGAAATTCTATGCTCGTCAGTTTACCGCAATCATTGAACGCAAAATTATTAATAGTCTCCAGTCGGCTCCCTTCTGCAAAGGTTACGCTATCCAAATTTGAACAGCTCTGGAACGCTCTCTCCTCAATGGAAATTACACTGGCTGGGATTTTTACACTTTCTAATTTTTTACAAAGCTGAAACGCTTGGACTCCAATACTCTCGATCCCCTCCGGGATCTCTATGCTCGTTAAATTTCCGCAATTAAAGAACGCAGCCTTCCCAATAGCAGTGACCGGCTTTCCCTCTATCTCGTTCGGAATTACGACGCTCGCTTCGTTTCCTGTATATCCGGTTATGGTCACACTTTCGCCGTTGACTTCATATACCAATCCTTCGGCTGTAGTCTCTCCCGCCGCAAACACGGTCATGGGCAGCATTCCCAACACCATGCACAGGGACAGCAGCAGCGCCGCCAGTTTCCTTTTTGCTTGAATTTGGTTTCTCCTCCTTGTCAAACAAGATTGCTTATCCTTTGGTATCCACCAAAGGATAGAAGGGATATCCCTTCTTGAAAAAATACCGGCTGCGCCG
>CAJFSS010000010.1:0-101877 GCA_904419745.1 Candidatus Pseudoruminococcus merdavium
TCATCTGTCCAAAAAGCGTAAACGTGAGCTTTTGCTCGTTGCGTAACAATATTTGCTGATTTCGGGTCCTATTTTTTCATTTTTACTTTACAGTGCCCTGAATTTTTATTTTTTCTACCCCTATTATAGTACGGGCAGATTCTGTACAGAAGTCTCCATTCGTTATGCAGTTATTACCCAAAGGTTATGTCTTGATACCTATGCGGCATATTTGTCAGCCATCCCTGGTACGACAATGTCCTGAATGTAATGCATCTCCGGTGATTTTCTTACCACAATCAGCTGATATGCCATTAGACAAACAATCTGATTCATTTTTTGTCATCATCTGTGAAAAGTGGGATTACTTTTCTGGTTTTAACGGACCATAAAAATAGGAAGCTGTGGCGCCGCCATCGATGAGAAAATCAGCCCCGGTAATAAAGGATCCCCTCTCGCTCATCAGTAATTCTGCCACATTCGCAACCTCATCCGCTGTTCCAGGACGCCCTGCCGGACATTTTGCAAACATGTTTTTGTAAAAATCTCCTCTTGGACCGTTCAATTCATCGATCGCCAACGGAGTGACTATAATTCCAGGAGAAATGGAGTTGATACGAGCGCCTCTTTTCCCCCACTTCACCGATTCGGCCATCACCCGTTTTTCATTGCAGCGCTTAGCCATCTGATAAGCGTGCAGAGTGTCCCGGATATGATCCGGACGGAGCACTTCCAAATCCAGCAATTCTTCCGTAGGAGTACAGGCAAGCTGTTCATCCACCTCTGGCGGAAGGGCGGGCATCCGGTGACCGGACTGGCTGGAAATCGTCACTCCTACGCCGCCTTTTCCAATTACTTTTCCTACCTCTTCGAGAAGGACTGCCATACCATATAAGTCCACTTTCAAGATTGTCTCGATTGAGGCCTGACTGGGCGATACTCCAGCTGAATTAATCAGCATTGTGATTTCTCCATATTTCTGAGCCCGTGTAATCAGTTCCTTAATGGACTCACGGGAAGATAGATCCGCCTCTGCCGCTTCTATGTCAAAGCCGGCGTCCCGCATAATTTTTGCAATAGCCTGTGCATTGTCTCACTTTTTGTCCCCTACAACGATCTTTTTGTTATATCCCATCCTGCGCGCTATCGCCATACCAATTTGTCCGGCGCCTATCCAGAGCATCACTTCTTGCATTTATAAAACCTCTTTTCTTTACAAAACCAATCGAACTTGCTATAATCATCATACAAGTTAGACCCAACTTCAAGTCAAGTCTTTTTTGGAGGATTTTTTTATGTCTTATACTGTTGGCGAAATAGCAAAGCTTATCGGGATTACTCCATCAACCCTTCGCTATTATGATAAGGAGGGACTGCTTCCATTTGTAAAGCGTTCCTCCGGGGGAATCCGGATATTTGAACAAAAAGATTATGAATGGCTTCAAATCATTGAGTGTCTCAAGCACACTGGGATGCAACTGAGGGATATCCGGAAGTATATTGATCTTGCCATGCAGGGGGATGAAACCATTCAATCGCGCCTGCAATTGTTTATAAAACAACGTGAAATTGTAAAAAAGCAAATGGCTGTTCTTCAACAAACCCTGGATATATTGGATTTTAAATGCTGGTATTATGAAACCGCAAAAGCGGCTGGAACCACCGCCGTCCCCCGCGAAATGCAGCTGGACGAAATTCCTGAGCAATACCGACAGGCACGAAAAAAACTCCTACACATTCCCATATCAGAATCATGAATGCTTCATTCATTGTTTTTTTAAGATTACCGCTTAATCCATTTTTGTGTTTCGGCCTAATCTCTTATTTCTGATTGGAATGGGGTTCCTAAAATGCCGTTGACTGTCTTTTTTATCTTGCATTTCCTTTCCCCCAAGGGATATCAAAAACCGGGACTTCGATTGAAGTCCCGGTTTTTGATACGGACTATTCAGGTTAAATCAAAGTATATTATAAATTCAGGGCCTTCTGGACAGCGTCCAAAAACTGCCCGACTGCCGGTGACGGCTCCGGAGAATGGAGCAACCCATAGGGAATAGTATATCCCCAGTCCATGGGCAATATTTTCAACAGAGGATGGACATATTTCCAAGCATCGATAGCCATCAGGACACGGTTGCCGTTTTCACACTGGTTAAATGCTTCCATATCGTAAAAATCAAAATTAACAATGTGAATTTGCGGGTAATCTCTCCACAGATCATCCCGGAGAATATCAACATAATGGCTCCACTCACGCCGCATAAGCATAAAATCCTCCCCATAGAGATCCTCAATAGTAAGGCGATCTTTTGATGCCAGACGATGGTGGATGGAAACTGCGCAGCGAATAGGCTCCCGGGAGATTTCCAGGCCGGCGCACCGGCGCAAATCCAATAGGGTTTCATCAAAAATTCCCGCTACAACGTCAATATTCTGTCCCAAATTCCCCAAGATTTCCCTTGCATTTTCCGGTGTGTTGTCAAAAGGGATTAGCTGAAACTTGATATTTGGGCAAAATTTCTGGAGTTTTGGCCATAAATCCACTAAAATCTGTGCAGGGGTCATGGGAGAAGTTCCAATCCGTATGATACTTTCATTTTCGTGCATGGCGTTTTTTGCCCTGGCTACAGAATCTTTGCAATACTGAATGATATATTTGCAATCCCGGTAAAAAGATTCCCCCGCTTTTGTTAAAACCAATCCACGGTGAGTTCGGATAAAAAGCTGTAAATCCAAATTGTCCTCTAACAAGTTGATTTGTTTAATCACAGCCGGCGGGGTGATATACAGCCTTTCCGCCGCCTTATTAAAACTCCCTGATTCAACCACGCAAATAAAAGTTTCCAGTTGAGGGTTATACATGATGAAAATCCCCCTTTCAAAATCCGATTTCTATGAATCAAAACTATTTTCCACTTGCAAACGACTTTTGATACCCGTATAATTCATCTCCAACACCGCGTCGATCTTTTACAACCCTTTCCTCAACTGCTGCTTATTCTTCCACCGAAATCCAGCTTCCCGATCACCTGTTATAATAATTATTTCTTATTATAGGCTGATTAAAGAAAAAAATCAAAGATTGCCTCTGTTCTGTAAAAAACCCTGTTTGTTTTTTTCTGTTGCCTTGCCGCTTGCGTTGATAGAAGGTATCTGCTGTATAACAGTCAGACACCAGGCTCTAAGCCTGGACGTACTTCGCGTCCGAGGTTTGGCCTTTTCTTTTTGCATACTGCTCGCGTTTGGGGCGGGTATCTATTTTGTCAACGCTCCCCAATTTGGCCGCCAGATATCCAGGAAATCGATGACAGTTTCTTGAAAACATGGTACAATAAAGTACAAAAGCTGTACATATAAGGAGAAACGATTATGAGCAAAGCCATCTGGAAGCCCACTACTCTGCTTGGGCCCATACCTCCTGCTTTGGTTTCCTGCGGCACTGTGGAGCATCCCAACGCACTGACCGTCGCATGGACTGGAATTGTCAATACCCATCCTCCAATGACTTATGTCTCTGTCCGTCCTTCAAGATTTTCCTATGATCTTATCAAAAACAGCGGGGAATTTGTGGTGAATCTCCCTTCTTCCCCACTCACGAAAGCTGTGGATTTTTGTGGCGTACGCTCTGGAAAAGATATCGATAAATTCGCTCTGATGGGACTAAATGCATCCCCCGGCCAGTTTGTCAGTGCGCCGCTTATCGAGGAATGCCCGGTCAATCTGGAGTGCAAGGTCACCCAGGTTCTTCCACTGGGAAGCCACGATATGTTTTTGGCAGAAATTCTTGCCGTCCATGTGGAGGACAGTCTGATCGACGCCACGGGAAAACTCCACTTGGAGCGTGCAAAATTACTTGGTTTTGCCCATGGGGAATACTACGAACTCGGACACAGGACAGGAACGTTTGGCTTTTCTGTTCGGAAAAAACCTAAAAACCACAGGCACAGAAAAAATCCCTCCGGGAAAAAAATGCCCGGTTGCCAGAAACGGGGAAAGCAATGAAATTATTCAAAACTCTGCGGAATACCTCTTCCATTGGGATTATTGGAGGAGCCGATGGACCGACTGCTATTTTTATTTCGAAAAAGAAAAAACATGGTCAACCTGCCAAACAGGATGACTTTCTCTGGCGCGCCCAGCAAAGTATTTTGCCATGCGAACGCAGTTTTTCACAACTTGCAGCACACCTTGTGGAAATCCATCACGCTACTCCCTGTACTCTCTCTCCTGGGGAATTGGAAAACTTGAAAGTGAATGTACTGCTCAACCATTATCCAAAACTCCTAGAGGAAATCCCGGCTCCTGAGGGTATGTCCGAATTTGAAATTCCCTTTTTCAGGGCGCATGCCTATCCTGTCGAAAAATTGGAGTTTCATCCAAAAGCGTTTACTTTACCGGATATCTTTCCGCAACCGCGCCCTGTAAAAAAATCCCTATGGAAAAGACGCAGGGCGTCCGTCCAGTCTTTGCAACCCGCCATCGTCCAATGGGAAGAAACCAGCGGCTATCTCTGTATCCATAATGGGGACGACAAGATTATGGATGAAATTATTCTTTTTCTCGGCGTCAGTGAACAGGACATTCGTGAGAAATCTCCGCGTTTTGTTTCCTATGCTTACACGCTCAAAAAACTCGGAAAACTGGAAAATTAGCGGCTGTGCTCTCCTTTTTTCATCTAAACAAGCAAACCCCCTCTTTCAAGAACATGTTCTTGAAAGAGGGGGTTCTTATCATGACCGATCGTCCCGCCCGCTCATAAAGTCTTTGAGCTTATCAAAAAAGTTTTTCCGCTTTTCATAGTTCATATTGTCTGAAGTCAGGGAATCAAACTCCTTGAGCGCTTCCTTCTGTTTAGAAGAAAGATTACGCGGCACTTCGATATTCACTTTCACATACTGGTCGCCTTTTCCACGGCCGTTGACATAGGGAATCCCTTTTCCTCTCAAACGGAAGGTTGTGCCAGGTTGGGTTCCCTCCTGTACATTGTATTTCACTTTTCCGTCGATTGTCGGGACGGTCACTTCGCAGCCAAGAACCGCCTGTGTAAAGGTCAGTGGGATCTCACACCAGACATCATATCCATCGCGGTCAAACAGCGGATCCGGACGTACAGAGACCGTGACATTCAAATCGCCCGCCGGTCCCCCATTGGTTCCTGCATCCCCTTGCCCGCGCACGACAAAGGTCTGCCCATCATCGATACCTGCTGGAATATTGACTTCCAGTTTTTTACTTTTCCGGACACGGCCCGTTCCATGACAGGATTTACATGGATTTTTAATAATGCGCCCCGTCCCATGGCAGCGGGAACACGCCCTTTGCGTCTGTACCATGCCAAAGGGAGTTCTCTGACTCATACGTACCTGCCCCGTTCCATTACAGTCCGGACAGACTTCTGGGGAACTCCCATTTGCACATCCATTCCCATGGCAATCCGGGCACTGCTCCAGATGGGAAACCGTGATGTCCTTTTTGCAGCCCTTCGCCGCTTCCAAAAAGCTTAGGTTAATGGAAGAACGAGTATCTGCTCCCCGCATCGGAGCATTTGGGTTTCTGGTACGGGACTGCCCAAATCCTCCCCCAAAGAAACTTCCGAAAATGTCCCCCAAATCGCCGAGATCGGAAAAATCAAATCCAGCACCGTAAGAAGCGCCTCCGCCTCCGCCATAGGACGGATCCACACCCGCATGGCCAAACTGGTCGTAGCGTGCGCGCTTCTGGCTGTCAGAAAGCACTTCATAGGCTTCATTTGCCTCTTTAAACTTTGCCTCCGCTTCCTTATCGCCGGGGTTTAAATCCGGATGGTATTTCTTTGCAAGCTTCCGGTAAGCTTTTTTCAGTTCGTCGTCAGAACAGCCACGCTCGACGCCAAGAACTTCATAGTAATCTCTTTTATCAGCCAATGAAACCACCCTTTAAGTCTCTTTCTCAGCGCAGCCTGAAAACACATTGCGGTGCGCTTTCCGGGCAAAGGGCCGCCAAAGCACTGTTTGGCAGCCCCACCGGTTTTCTTGCTTTATTTTTTGTCGTCGTCAACTTCCTTATAATCCGCATCAACGACATTGTCGTTATTTGGCTGAGTACCGCCCTGCTGGGCGTCATTCGGCTGGCTCTGCTGTGCGGCCTGGGCAGCCTGATAGACCTTTGCAGAAACATCATAGAATTTTTTCTGCAAATCTTCCTGTTTTGTCTTAATGGCCTCGATATCCGTTCCCTTCAAAGCCTCTTTGAGCGCATCTATCTTCTGCTGAAGCTCCGTCTTATCATTGGCGTCCAGTTTATCGCCCATATCGGAAATCGTCTTTTCAGACTGATAGACCATCTGGTCTGCATTGTTGCGCAGGTCTGTCTCCTCCCTACGCTTTTTATCCTCGGCTTCAAATTTTTCTGCGTCCTTAACAGCCTTCTCAATATCTTCCTTGGACATATTGGTAGAGGAAGTGATCGTGATCTGCTGTTCTTTTCCTGTGCCAAGATCCTTTGCGGATACATGCACAATCCCATTTGCGTCGATATCAAAGGTAACTTCAATCTGGGGAACGCCTCTCATTGCCGGAGGAATTCCATCCAGACGGAACATACCAAGGGATTTGTTATCCTTCGCAAATTCACGTTCACCCTGCAAAATATGGATTTCTACAGAGGTCTGATTGTCCGCAGCTGTAGAGAACACTTGGGACTTCTTGGTCGGGATCGTTGTATTTCTCTCAATAATTTTTGTAAAGACGCCACCGAGAGTCTCCAGTCCAAGGGACAACGGGGTAACATCGAGAAGCAACAGGCCTTTTACCTCGCCGCCAAGGACGCCACCCTGAATTGCTGCGCCAATTGCAACGCATTCATCCGGGTTGATTCCCTTGAATGGATCTTTTCCGGTAATATTTTTAACCGCTTCCTGAACAGCCGGAATACGGGAAGAACCGCCGACGAGAAGGATTTTATCCAGCTCGCTTGCATTCAATCCAGCATCTTTCAAAGCTTGGCGAACAGGGCCCATGGTAGCTTCCACAAGATCTGCGGTCAATTCGTTGAATTTCGCACGGGTCAAAGTGGTATCCAGGTGTTTCGGACCGGTTGCATCTGCAGTGATAAACGGCAGATTAATCTGTGCGGTTGTCATACCGGAAAGGTCAATCTTTGCCTTCTCCGCAGCTTCTTTCAGTCTCTGCATTGCCATTTTATCGTTTCTCAAGTCAATGCCGTTGGAAGCTTTAAATTCATCTGCAAGATAGTTGATAATTCTCTCATCAAAATCATCGCCGCCGAGATGGTTATTTCCTGCGGTTGCAAGGACTTCCTGTACACCGTCTCCCATCTCAATGATCGAGACATCGAAGGTGCCGCCGCCCAGGTCATAAACCATAATTTTCTGATCATTTTCCTTGTCAACACCATAGGCAAGTGCCGCAGCGGTCGGCTCGTTGATGATACGTTTGACATCCAACCCTGCAATCTTACCGGCGTCCTTAGTTGCCTGACGCTGTGCATCCGTAAAATATGCAGGAACGGTAATAACCGCTTCTGTAACAGGACCACCAAGATAAGCTTCTGCATCACCTTTTAATTTTTGCAGAATCATCGCAGAAATCTCTTGTGGAGTATACTCTTTTCCATCAATATTTACTTTATAATTGGAACCCATGTGACGTTTGATGGAGCTGACCGTTTTATCCGGATTTGTAATTGCCTGGCGTTTTGCAACCTGACCTACAATTCTCTCTCCCTCTTTGGTAAATGCCACAACAGAAGGGGTGGTTCTTGCGCCCTCTGCATTTGCAATAACAACTGCCTCTCCGCCTTCCATAACAGCGACGCAGGAGTTTGTAGTACCAAGGTCAATACCAATAATTTTTCCCATAATAAAGTTACCTCCTAAATGTTCTCTGTAGAGTAATTTTGCAAAATGATGTTTGGGGTGCTGAGTTTAATTCGCAACTTTTACCATAGCAAACCGAATCACCCGGTCGCCCAGTTTATAGCCCTTTTGGAACACTTCGCAGATGGTATTTTCCGCAAAGTTTTCATCTTCCACATGCATAACTGCACTGTGCAGATTGGGATCGAACGCCTGGCCAAGGGCAGGAATTTCTTCAATTCCCAATTTTGTAAGGGCCTCATTGAATGCCTTTTGTATCAGATCCATTCCCTTGCGGAACTCTTCATCTGTACATTCAAAAGCCATTGCGCGCTCAAAATTATCGAGCACCGGAAGGAAATTTTGCACAGTATCTGCAACCGCGTCGGGATAAATAGATTCCTTTTCCTTCTGGCTGCGTTTGCGGAAATTATCATATTCCGCCAGGGTTCGTAGTAGCTTATCCTTCAGCTGTGCATTTTCCTCTTCTAAAGCAGAAGGCTTGGTTTCCGCTTCCGGTTCCTGTGCAGCAGTTTTTTCCTCCTTTTCAGGAGTATTCGCTTCCGCTTCCTGTTTTGCCTTTTTTTCAGGGTCATTTTTGCCCATCTTCTTGTTTGGCACTTAAACGTAGCTCCTTTCCTATAAGCCGCACTGGGCGGCTCCATATTGGCGCTGGATCAAAGCGCCGCGATTTTGTATGTTATCCCACTGTCTCTGTCAAAATCTTTGACAAGACCGAGGAAAAATACTCAATTTTGGGTAAAAGCTTGGGATAATCCATTCTAGACGGCCCGATTACGCCCACACAACCGGCCATATATTCTGGAACTGAATAACGCGCAACCACAATACTGACATCCGTCAGTTCCTCTTTTTGGGTTTCTCTTCCGATTAAGATGTTGATATCATGCGTTGCATGGGAGAGCAGTTCCAACAACTCCTGTTTGTTTTCCAAAAAACTCAAAAGTTCTCTTGCATGGCCTTCCAGTTCTCTATATGCCAACAGATTCGTTTCCCCAGTCAAATAGACATTATCACGACAGGCACTCTGGGCCAAATCATAAATCTGTACCAAAAGTGGGGTAAACATCAGCGTATATTCCCCCAGCTGTACAGCAATAGCCTGAATAAATTCCCTGGTAATCCGGGTAAGCTTTAACCCACAGAACCTGTCATTGACAAGCCTTGTAAAAAAGGCCAGTGCTTCAAACGGCATATCCAGTTCCAAACTGCACCGTTTGCTACGCAGCTGTCCAGCTGATGTTACCAGAAGCAAAAGGAAATTTTTCTTGTTAATCTGGATTACATCAATTTTGGCAACCTGTGCATCCTGCGGTGCCAACATGGTCACAACTGCCGCACAGTCAGTCAGATAGGAAAGCATTTTTCCGCATTCAGACAGTAACCGGACCGGATCCGGATCCCGGATATTGAAATAGGAATCTATTAAGTCCCGATCTTCCTGGGAAAGCGGTTCTGCCCGCATCAGTTCATTGAGATAAAGCCGAATACCACGATGAGAAGGAATTCTCCCTGCCGAAGTATGCGGTTGTTCCAGATAGCCAAGCTTGATTAACGCTGCCATTTCATTACGGATTGTTGCGGAAGAAACAGGAATACGCAGCATGGAGGAAACAGCCTTTGAACCAACCGGCAGGCTGGTGGCGATGTAAGTCCTGACAACCGCGCCAAGAATATCCAACTTTCTTGCATCCAGCTCGGAACCCACACCACATCACCTCTTTTTCCAAAGACGGTTTCAAAGCTTTTCTTTTTAGCACTCTATTTATCAGAGTGCTAATTCTGACAGTTATAAATGTATCACGAAGGCTTCCAATTGTCAAGCACATTCACAATATTTTAATAGTTTATTTGGTTTCGGCTTAAAAAACACAAAACAGAGGCTAAATAATATGCCCCTGTAAAAAAATTGAAATCATGCCAGTCCTATTCCATTTTCCTTTTCTTACTACAATAGGCAATCCAAAAACCTTTTAGGGTTTTCAAGAAACCGTCTGGTCAGTTGGTAGTGCTGTGTCTGTTCATAGGTTACCTGTTGAATTCCTTCTTCTGATAACTGATAAATAACAGCGCCTGGGAAACTGAGTAAAATGGGAGAATGGGTAGCAATAATAAACTGTGAGCGCTTTTTCAACAGGTCTCCCATCGCGGAAATGAGGGCAAACTGCCCTGTTGGAGACAACGCTGATTCCGGTTCATCCAACAAATAAAGCCCCTCCCCCCCAAATCGTTCCCTGACCAGCGTCAGAAAACTTTCTCCATGGGAATATCTGTGCAGGGATTTTCCTCCATAAGAGCGCAAAAGCT
The DNA here is from genome assembly GCA_904419745.1 of Candidatus Pseudoruminococcus merdavium. Lineage (GTDB taxonomy): Bacteria > Bacillota > Clostridia > Oscillospirales > Ruminococcaceae > Pseudoruminococcus_B > Pseudoruminococcus_B merdavium. The sequence goes on from CAJFSS010000010.1 coordinate 10,163, forward strand.
TCCCATCCGTTTCATCAAGAGTATCAATTTCTGAAGAGACGTTGTAAAAACTTTCAGCACGCAAGAAAAATCCATCTTTGGCAAGATGAATTCCCCTGGTTAATACCAAATATTTATATAACTCAGAGTGGGTTTCTTTGGTAGAAAAGCGAAAATTGCGCGTTCCCCCTTCCGGATTAAATCCATATGCTATGGCAATCGCTTCGAGCAATGTGGATTTTCCCGTCCCATTTTCCCCCACCAAAAAGGTGACGGGAGCGGAAAGGGAAAGTTCTTTTCGGTGTATCAAATTTTGTACAACAGGAATAGAGAAAGGGTACCCTTTTTCCAATGAAATTCCCGGCTTTATCCGGATCGATAATAAGTACTGCTCGCCAAACATAAAGATCTCTCCTATTTTCCTGCCCAATTGAGTGAAACACTCACGTCTGCCACCACAGGTACCTGCTTGAGATAACTGGCCCCCGCTTCTTCCATTGTGGATTTCAGCAACTTTGCCATCGTCTCCCCCATTTCCTGGGGGGTTTCAAGCAGGATCTCATCATGCACCATTCCAATCAGCTTAGTATCCACAGGTAGACATTGTGCCAACATGCCAAGGGCTTTCTTGGCAATATCCGCTGCTGTCCCTTGTACAGGAGTATTGTACATACCGGAAATCCCGATTTTTCCCCCTGAATAAGTATTTTTCCGGCCTCCCAGGGTTCTTGTTTCCCGTGGAGGATTCTTTCGAATGCGCTCGTGCCATTCCTGTATCCCAGTGTAGGCTTCAAAAAAGCGTTTGCGGAACAGTTCCGCCTGCTCTAAACTCATTGGTACACCATAAGTTTCCTGTGCATAAGTCTGCAATCCTTTTGCACCCATTGCATAAATAAGGCCAAAATTAATAGCTTTTGCCGCTTGGCGTTCCTGTTTGCTGATTTCTTCTATAGGTTTTCCTAACACCAAAGAAGCGGTCAGACAATGCAAATCCTGCCCTTCCTGATAAGCGCTAATCATCCGTCTGTCCCGCGCCATCTCCGCGGCTACCCGTAGCTCAATCTGAGAATAATCTGCAATGACAAGCGTACGGCCAGTAGGTGCGCAAAAACATTCCCGGAAAGCATAATCCCTTGGAATCTGCTGAATATTAGGGCTCCCACAGCTCATCCGTCCGCTGGGCGCCCCAATCTGTCCGTAATGTGCATGCAGGCGTTGGGTGACAGGGTTTCTCATCTGGGGAATCGGTAGTAAAAAGCTGTTTAGGAATTTGGAGGCACGCCGGTACTCCAAAAGACCTCTTACAAGCGGATGTGCCTGGTATTCCATAAGGGCGTGTCTGGAAGTAGCGTCCACTTGTATTCCGTTTGCATACAAAATGTCCTGTACCTGTCTGGGGCTGTCTAAATTCATCCCCGTGCTGATTTCTTCTCCCCACAAGGTGAGCTGTGCAATGGGACGACCCGTATACTGATAAATTTGTTCTAACGCCTGCTGATGTTCTCTCTGGACTCTCTGTGTCAAAGCCTCCCATTTTTGTATGTCCAGATGGATTCCATAATATTCCATCTGAGCCACTGCAAAAACACAGTCAAATTCCAGTTTTGCAACCTCGATCAAGCGGTTTTTTATAAGGTGAGGCACCAGCGCTTCCCGTAGCCGCAGAGTAATCTCTGCATCCTTTGCCGCATAGAGCAGCTGCTCTTCCCGAAGAACCCCTCCCCAGTTGGTCTCACGTTCTTCTTTCGAGACATCCTCTGATAAGTAATACTCCGCCAGTGTTTTCAAGGATACGCTCCGGGGGCCGCCGGAGGAACGTAGAAGAGCACCGGCCAGCATGGTATCAAATACCGGCGGCATGATGTCGATTCCATTCGCCCATAAAAACTGTAAATCAAATTTTGCATTCTGGAATACTTTTACGCGCTCCCTTCCAAGCAACTCCCTTAGAAGGGTTCCTCCTTCCGGTAGGAAATGATCGCAGTCAATGACCAGTGCCGGAACCTCTTTTGTATAGAGTTGAATCAGGCGTAGGCGGCTAGTATGGGGATCGAAACCGGTTGTCTCTGTATCCACAGCAATCTGTTTTGCTCGCATCAATTGGGGAAAATACGGTTTTAACTCTTCTGCAGATAAAATCAACCGATACTCCACAAAAATCCCTCCCTGTTATCAGCTTAACATGGGAACTAATGTTCATCAAGTGTTTTCTTCTATCCAGCCCATTTACCGGAACAAAAAAAGAGCTGTGCAAGCTTGCACAGCTCTTTCCAATGCTAAGAATCAACTTACTTGAGTTCGACAGTAGCGCCAGCCTCTTCGAGTTTCTTCTTCATTTCCTCAGCGTCAGCCTTGGAAACACCCTCTTTGATGGTCTTCGGAGCTTCGTCAACCAGAGCCTTGGACTCTTTCAGGCCGAGACCAGTGATCTCTTTGACGATTTTGATAACGCCCATCTTGCTGCCGCCAGCGTTAGCCAGGACAACATCAAACTCAGATTTCTCTTCCGCTGCTGCTGCGCCGCCAGCTGCTGGAGCTGCAACTGCAACTGCTGCTGCGGAAACGCCAAACTCTTCCTCAAGAGCTTTGACAAGCTCGTTGAGCTCGAGGACGGTAAGAGATTTTACTTCTTCAATCATGTTCAAAATTTTCTCTGAAGCCATGGTATTTACCTCCGTATGTTTCAAAAATAAAATTATTCAGCAGAAACTTCTGCCGGTTCCTGTTTCTTTGCAATCTGATCAAGAACGATAGCAAAGTTTGCGATGCTTGCATTCAAGCTGCTGAGCATCTGAGCAATAAGGGTCTCTTTGGGCGGGATTTTTGCAATTTCATTGACAGTGTCTACACTGATCACTGCGCCATCCATAAAGCCGCTCTTGATTTTAAAAGTGTCGCCCGGGATAGAATCGGCATATTTTGCAAGGATTCTTGCGGGAGCGATTGGATCGTTCTCAGAAACTGCCAGAGCAGTGGTTCCTTCCAAAACGGATGCCATCTCTTCAAGGCCAGCCTCTTTGACTGCAAAACGGAGCAGAGTGTTTTTGACAACGGAATATTCAACACCAGCCTCACGGAGCTCCTTACGGAGTTTCGTATCATCAGCAACATTGATTCCTTTATAGTCAACGAGTACGCCTGCAGCTGAATTGTTCAGTTTTGCAACGAGATCAGCGACGACCTGTTTCTTTGACGCGAGTACCTTCTCACTTGGCAAAACGTGTCACCTCCTGAAAGTTGTTAGACATAAAAAGGCTCTTTCCCCATGCCAAGGAAAGAGCCTGATTCACAATGAAAATCAAAGCTAACCTCGGCAGGCGGGAAAACCCATTATGCAAATGCACCTGCTGTCTTTGGACAGCTATTCAAGTATATACGTTTTATTGCAAAATGTCAAGAGAAATCTTCTTATACAGAATATTTCGTCGTATTGACGCGGATACCAGGTCCCATGGTGGTTGCGACTGTGCAGGATCTGATATACTGACCTTTTGCAGCAGCCGGTTTTGCCTTTGCAATTGCAGAGAGCAGGGTGTCAAAGTTCTCGCTGAGCTTCTCTGTTCCAAAGGATGCTTTACCGATCGGGCAGTGAATGATGTTGGTTTTATCAAGACGGTACTCAATTTTACCAGCCTTAGCCTCGGTAACAGCTTTTGCAACATCCGGGGTAACTGTGCCGGCTTTTGGGTTCGGCATCAAGCCGCGCGGCCCAAGGATTTTACCAAGGCGTCCAACAATCCCCATCATGTCCGGGGAAGCGATGACGACGTCAAAATCAAGCCAGCCTTCGCTCTGGATTTTCTGCATATACTCTTCTGCACCGACATACTCAGCGCCTGCATCCTGTGCCGCTTTGACATTGTCGCCTTTTGCAAATACAAGGACACGGACGGTTTTACCGGTACCGTTCGGCAGGACAACCGCGCCGCGGACCTGCTGGTCAGCATGGCGGGAGTCAACGCCTAATCTGATATGAGCTTCTACAGTTTCATCAAACTTTGCTTTTGCCGTATCACAGCAGAGCTTCAGGGCTTCATCGCAGTCATAAAGCTTGGAACGGTCAATCAGTTTGGAACTGTCTGTATATTTTTTACCGTGTTTCAAGTTGATTTCCTCCCTATTCATTGTGGTTCATAACGGATTTTTAAAGTGGTCCTCCCACAGGGAGCATTAGTCTTCGACAGTGATGCCCATGCTGCGAGCGGTTCCAGCGATCATGCTCATAGCAGATTCGATGGATGCAGCATTCAAATCCGGCATTTTCTGCTCTGCGATTTTCTTGACCTGCTCCTTAGTAATCTTTGCTACCTTGTTCTTGTTAGGAACGCCGGAAGCCTTGTCAATGCCGCAAGCCTTTTTAATGAGGACTGCTGCCGGCGGGGTTTTGGTGACAAAGGTGAAGGAACGGTCTGCATATACAGTAATGACAACCGGGATAATCAGGCCCGCGTCATTTTTTGTACGTTCGTTAAAATCCTTTGTAAATGCCATAATGTTTACACCATGCTGGCCGAGTGCAGGGCCGACAGGTGGCGCCGGGGTTGCTTTGCCGGCTGGGATCTGGAGCTTAATAAAGCCCACAACCTTTTGAGCCATTTGTTTGCACCTCCAAAATTATGTGGTAAATGTCGGAACGCTTTTGATGGATTTAACGTTCCTCCCACGCGGTGCGCACTGCGCACCAAAACATACAGGCACAAGCCTGTACCAGAACATTTTCCGGATAGTTTCCGGCAATGTTTTGTAGCAGTTACACTGTTTCGACCTGGTCGAGTTCCAGCTCGACGGGGGTCTCTCTTCCGAACATGGAAACCTTCACCTTGACCATATCTTTTTCGGTGTCGATTTCCTCGACAACGCCGACAAAGCTTTCCAGCGGACCATCGACAATCCGCACAGTGTCGCCGACTGCATAATCAATCTCGATCTCCCGGGTTTCAATCCCAAGGTTTAAAACTTCTTCCTCCGTCAGGGGAAGCGGCTTGGATTCCGGTCCAACGAAACCGGTAACACCTCTGGTGTTGCGGACAACATACCAGGAATCATCGGTCATAACCATTTTCACCAGAACATAACCGGGAAAAATTTTGCGTTCCACTTCACGCTTTTTGTTATCTTTGATTTCTGTCACAGTCTCTGTCGGAACCCGGACTTCATGAATCAAATCCTGAAGGCCCCGGTTCTGAACAACGGTTTCAATGTTCATGGCAACCTTATTCTCATACCCGGAATAAGTGTGCACAACGTACCATTTTGCGGTATCAGACATGAGTGAATCCTCCAAGCATCGCGTAAATCGGTTTTCTTAAAAGTTACGCACTTTTCAGGAAAGCGTTGACGGCAAGGGAAAGCAGGCTGTCAAAGCCCCAGACAAACAAGCCGGCCACAGCAACAACAACAATAACAACCACTGTGTTATTCAATGCCTGCTTTTTGGTTGGCCAGACGACTTTTTTCATCTCACCGGTCATGTCTTTTAAGAAACGGACGGCTTTGCTGGCGAAATTTTTAAACTTGCCCTTCTTGGTCTCTTTTTTATCCTTTTTCTGAGCCATGATACAAGTCCCCGCCTTTCCGCCTTACTTGGTTTCCTTGTGAAGAGTGTGTTTCTTACAGAACTTGCAGTACTTGTTCATTTCAAGTCTGTCAGGATCATTCTTCTTGTTCTTCATTGTGTTATAATTACGTTGTTTGCACTCTGAGCAAGCTAATGTAACTCTAACTCTCATTGTTCGGCACCTCCTGAATGCGGAAAATTTTTGCCTCCCTCATAAAAGGAACCATGGACATCCACAGCTTACAGACGCCACCGCATGATTTTAAAACGTCCCTCAGCAATGGATGTTATTTTTCCATGCCCCAGGTAATCCCGAAAAAAGGCACAAAAAAATAAACCCTCTTAGAGGTATCCAAAGTATATCACACTTTCCTACGTCCGTCAAGAAAATGCGCTATCTTTGGCAGATAGATGAAAAAAGCCCGGATTTCTTTTCCTGTCCTACGAAGAATATACAAAGAAAACGATAGGAACACGGAGAAAAATGAAAAAACAATAATTTTTTCCCACCCTTTTATCCTTGTTTTTCTAATTCTCAGCAGAAAAAATACCGCTTTCCATAATTGGAAAGCGGTATTTCATCACTTACTGCTGGCTCATATTGGTATAGACTTTCTGCTCCACAATTCCATAGGCACGGTGAGCAAACTGTTTAGCAAGAGGAACTCCCGCCTCTTTGCCCCTGCACACATTGACCAATGCAACAATGGCAAAAATAAGGATTAACAGGGAAATGACGCCGGAAATAATTCCGAAAATAACGGAAAACGCATTTCCTACCAGGGGGATCCTTTCCAGCGGATCAAAAATACCGAGCACGACATTTACAATTGCATTGAAAAAGCACAGACAAAATGCCTGGATTACTTGTCTGGTCAGCCATTCATCACGTTCCGCAATAATGACAAACCCGAGCAAGAGACCACACAGCAATGTCTGTCCTAAAATCGCAAGGATGAACGCCAGTGCCGCGTAAAACCACAAATAAAGCCCATACTTTCCCTTCTGCATAAAAACACCCCTATTCATATATTAAACCTTATTATTAGAGTACTGTGTTTCCATGTGATTGTCAAGAAAATCAGGGTAAAAACTGTATCGGAAAATGATTCTCTCAACAGTTTTCACAAACACCTATGCGACGCCAAATAAAACAGCTCAACGACGGTTCTGCTCGCCCCACTCACACATGGCGTCCAGTATTGGGATAAGGGACTTGCCCCTTTCTGACAAACTGTACTCCACCTTAGGAGGAATTTGCGGGTATTCTCTGCGAATAATCAAATCGTCTGTCTCTAACTCCTTCAAAGAAAGACTCAACGTTTTATGGGAAATTGTCCCTATATACCGTTTGAGTTCATTGTACCGGATCACTTTGTATTCTGCTAACCAGTACAGGATAATCATTTTATATTTTCCATTGATCAGGGAAAGAGTGTATCCAAAGCCAGTCTCTCCTATTTTTGTTCCAGGTGCTGTACATGCGATTGCCATGTCTTAACTCTCCTTTATGTGAGTATCTAACATAAATGTGCGTACTTTTTATTATCAGTATACCAGATTATAATTGAGTGTATCAACTGGAAAGGGAGTTTTTACATGAGCAAAAAAATCCTAATTTTAAATGGAAGTCCTCGTCCAAATGGGAATACTTCTGCACTGATTGAAGCTTTTACAAAAGGTGCAGAGGAAGCAGGCAATTCTGTCACCACGTTTTTGCTTGACCGCATGGATATCCATGGCTGTAAAGGCTGTTGGCAGGGTGGAAAAAATCCGGATCACCCTTGTGTTCAGCGGGATGACATGGACAAAATTTATCCGGTCTATCGCCAAGCTGACGTTGTGGTTCTGGCTTCTCCCCTGTATTATTGGACACTCAGCGGACAGCTACGGACTGCTTTTGACCGTTTATTCGCCGTAGCGGAATGTGATCCGGAATATCGCAACCCGCAGAAAGCAGGAGTCCTGTTAATGGCTGCAGAGGGAAACGGATTTGAAGAATCGGTCTACTATTATTCGAGATTAATGCAGCATATCAAATGGAAGGACTTGGGTCAGATTCTAGTCGGCGGTGTTACCCAGCCAGGCGATATTCAGGGAAATGAAGGATTACAGCGCGCCTACGATCTTGGGAAATCCATCCAATAATCGGATGAAACGAATATCCATGGTGCTGATTTTAAAAAGCATTTCCAAATTTTAAAACAAGAGGCCGAGATGAAAAACATCTCAGCCTCTTGTTCACTATTTTTCTAACCAATTAAGCCCTGGACTGCCTTTACAATATCCCGCGCACTATTGACCATCACATTAGCCGCAGCCATTTCTTCTTCTTTTCCATAACCATACGCACAGCCGATAAAAGGAATCCCGTTTTCTATTGCCGCATCCATATCATAAAACCGGTCTCCAACCATTACGGCTGCATCCGGATGGACATGGTTGAGCAACAGGGACAGCGTACCGGTTTTGTCTTTTCCCTCAACAAGTTCTTGTATTTCGTCCACAAAACGGCTTAATTCCAGCACATCAAGCACCATACGGATATACTGGCTGGAAGAATTGGAACATACTGCAATACGATATTCCAATCCTTTCAGAGTGGAAAGCATTTCTGTAACTCCCTCATACTCGCCATGGTGCTCTTTGATAAAATAAGCTTCCAGCTCTGCAACCCTTGCAAGGTGTTGCCGGCCTTGCTCCGGATCAAGATGCGGGACCATGTTCTTCAAATACTCCGAATCGCCGGCTCCAAAATTGGAGATGATTTCCTCATCCGTAATCCCAAACATTCCTAGTTCTTCAAAAGCAGTTCGGTGGGCCGGAACAGAGTAGAGATCCGTCCGGTTGAGCGTGCCATCAAGGTCAAAAACTACAAGTTTATTTTGGACTGAATCCATAGAAATTTCCTCCATATTACCCAAAAAGCTTCCAATATCCTGTACAGAATCATTATATCAATCTCTGGAAATGAAAAAAAGAGCTAAAATAGCAAAAGAGAGTTTGTTTTTGGGACGGATAATGATATAATTACTACAAGAATTCTCCAAAGGGGGCAACGGCATGGCTGAAAATGTAATCTTTCAGACAAAAACATTCGGGGGCTTTGATAAAAAATCGGTTCTTGAATATATTGATAAAGCGGCAGAACAGGCAAGAAAAAAAGAAGAAGAGTTTGATAGGCAGCTTTCACAGATGCAGCAAAAAAACCAGGAACTTGAACAGGAAAAGGACGTCCTGACACAACAATTGGAAGATTCGGGAAAAAAGAATGAAGAACTTTCCCAACTGCTGGAGAAAATTGAAACGGAACTTTCCGCCTGTAAACAGGATAGAGACGCCCAAAACGAAAAAATGGCACAAGCTGTAAAGCAGAACCTGGAACTCAAAAATGCGCTTTCCCTCCATAAAGAAAAAAGCCGGAAATATGACGAGATCAGCTCCCGCCTGAGCGAGACAATCCTTCATGCGCAAAAAACGGCAGAAGACATGGTGGAAGAAGCTAAAGAAGCTGCTGAAAGGATTTCTTCACAATCCAGACAGGATTGTGAAGAAATCCGTCAAAAAATGAAACGCTTTCAAAAAGAGGTTTCAGATCTGAAATATTGCATTGGAGAAGCGTTTGCTTCCTTGGACAAACAAATGGTCATGCTCAGCGAAGCAGTGAACAAGGTGGCTGGTACCATGGAAGAGGAAATTCGGGAAAAAGAGGATGGATCCCCCTCCCCTCTTTGCTGAACCGGAACCCATAAAAAATCCACGAAAAGCAAATGAGGTTCCGGAAAAATCCAATGACTGTTCTCCCAACCCAAAACACTCCGCCACAAAAAAGGTTTATGAAGTCCATAAAACAAAGGACAGGATACGACAGCACGGCCTGTTTCAAACCTTTGCCGGGCTCATCCGAGAACTACTCCAATGAGTCTGCCATTCCCGCTTTTGTCTGGCTAAAACCGGCGAGAGCGGGAATCTCTGCTTTTTTATCCAATTGTATTCATGCAATTCCTATCTTGGCTATTCAATTGCTACTTTCACAGAATGGGGTCACATATGTATGAAAAAACTACACCGGGTTTTCTCTACCACTGGATTAATACTCTGGGACATCCTGTCGGCAGTGCTTTCTGTATACGGCGGATTCCGCCTGAAATTCGGTGTATATCCCTCCATGCCTGCCCATTTTGCCAGAAGCCTCCTGCTTTATATGGCGGTCATTGCGGGCATGATTATCCTCGGCAATTTGTTGTTTGATTGCTACAATACCCTATGGAAATATGTTGGCGTATCTGAATTTTTTCGGTTGGCCTGCTCTGTAGGTACCATCTGCGTCGTCATTTTGCTGCTTGACCGTATTTTTCTGCTTCGGCTTCCTGCAACTGTTGTGGTCATTATGTCCGCATTTTTGCTTCTCTTTACTGCGTTCGGACGACTGGTAGCTTATTTTTTCCAGATGATCCATGTCAAATTCATTACCTGGAGACAAAAGGAAACAAAACGTGTTTTAATTTATGGGGCAGGTTCCGTCGGATCCCATCTTGTTCAAGAACTCAAATCCGACCCGGACATGAAACGGAAACCGGTCGCCATTATTGACGACGACCTTGGAATGAAAGGGGTCCGTATCAATGGCGTTAAAGTGGTTGGTCCCCGAAAAGAACTCGAAGAAGCGATCCAGGATTACCATGTCAAGGAGGTAATCCTAGCTATTAACCATGTCAGTCAGGACTTTGTTGCGCAGCTTGTCCGTGACTGTGCGGATTTGGGATGTCCTGTGATGCGATATGGCGTTATGGATGATATGAAAGAGAAGAGCCTGGAAAATGCCAGACTTGCCACAATACATTTGGAAGATCTGCTTCGGCGTGACAGTATTACACTCAATATGGATGCTGTGCGGGATTTTATCAAAGACAAGACCGTGCTGGTCACTGGCGGAGCAGGCTCCATTGGCTCTGAGCTGTGCCGACAGGCCCTAAAATTTGGGGCAAAAAAACTGATCATCTTTGATTTTAATGAAAACGGCCTGTTTGATATTGACAATGAATTTAAAAAAAGTTTTCCAAAGGCAGATTATGAAACGGTACTCGGCTCGATCCGGGACAGGGCAAGGTTGGAAAATGTCTTTCATACCTATAATCCACAGGTCGTTTTTCATGCGGCGGCGCATAAACATGTACCTATGATGGAGCTAAATCCGCGCGAAGCGGTAAAAAACAATGTTTTCGGCACCATCAACACCGCTTATACGGCCATGAAATTCCATGCAGAAAAATTTATTCTCATTTCCACTGACAAGGCAGTCAATCCCACCAATATCATGGGGGCTTCCAAACGGATCGCAGAGCTTGCCATTCAGCGGTTGGAAGGTAAATCCAACACCAGTTTTGCGGCGGTACGTTTTGGCAATGTGCTCGGCTCCAACGGGAGTGTGGTTCCCTTTTTCCGCAAACAGATTGAAGAGGGCGGCCCAGTGACCGTAACTCATCCGGATATGCGTCGTTACTTTATGACGATTCCAGAAGCTGTCCAGCTGGTGATGGAAGCGGGGGCCATGGCTTCCGGCGGCGAGATCTTTGTGCTTGATATGGGCGATCCGGTACGCATTTATGATCTTGCCTGCGACATGATTCGGCTCATGGGACTGCAGCCGGAACGGGATATCAAAATTGTCTATACTGGCCTGCGCCCGGGAGAAAAACTCTTCGAAGAACTCAGCCTACAAGAAGAAGATGTCACTAAAACAAACAACAGTAAAATTTATATCTGTGCCCCAGTCAAAGAGGATTTTGACAATTTTGCTCATCAACTTGGGAAACTGCGGGATGCCCTAATCGACCAGAATAATGAAGAGCTTTTTCAGGCCGTCGGGGAAATTGTCTCCACCTTTCACCACAAGCCCCTACCGGATAAAACAAAGGATTCCCCCAACAAAAGCAAAAAACAGATTTAAACACCACAGCTTGCAATTATTAAAACAAAAGACTCGCTTATGGGAGGGAGAACGCCAATGCTACTTCCAAAATATGAACAGCTCCCGCCAAATTTGCAGATACCGGAAGTCAAACCCTATTATGACTCCTTAAAACACAAACAGGGCCAGCTACTGTGCAAACGCCTGTTTGATCTATTTGCCGCACTGGTTTTGCTCATCCTACTCAGCCCACTTTTCCTTGGGGTTGCCATTTGGATAAAATGTGATTCCAGTGGCCCGGTATTTTTCCGCCAAACACGAATCACCCAATTTGGAAAACCGTTTTGCATCTTAAAATTTCGCACAATGGTTGAAAATGCCCCTCTACTGGGAGCACAGGTCACTTCCAAGGAAGACGTCCGGGTAACAAAAAGCGGAAAAATTCTCCGCAGTTTCCGCCTGGATGAACTCCCCCAGCTGCTCAACATCCTGTCCGGGAAGATGTCCCTGGTTGGCGTCCGCCCGGAGGTTCCCTATTATGTCCGGAAATATACTCCTGAAATGATGGCCACCCTGTTGCTCCCGGCTGGCGTTACTTCCCCGGCAAGCATTGCCTTTGCCAGGGAAGCAGAACTGTTAACCCATACGGATAACCTGGAAACCACTTACATACAACAGATCCTTCCTCAAAAAATGGCGCAAAATCTCAATTATCTGAAAAAGTTTTCATTTTTCAGCGACATGCAAATTTTATGGGATACCGTTCAGGCGGTGTTTTTCCCCAGAAAGGAGAAAGGGATATGAACTACACGCCCTTTGTGTCCATCATTATCCCCGTGCGCAATGAACAAAACTATCTGGACGCCTGTATCCGCTCGATTTTGGAACAGGACTATCCCCACGAGCACATGGAGGTATTTTTTGTAGATGGGCAATCCACGGATTCTACCCGTTGTATTCTGGCCCAGTACCAAAACCGGTTTCCTCCCCTTTTTCATATCCTGGACAATCCTCACCATACCGTACCCTATGCTATGAATCGCGGCATTCGCGCCAGTAAGGGGGAGTTTATTATCCGGCTGGATGCACACGCCGAATACGCCAAAGATTACATCTCCCAATGCGTACGGTATCTTCAACAGACTGATGCGGATAATGTCGGCGGTGCCGTTATTACCAAAAGCAAGGGATTCATGGGAGGTGCAATCGCCCAAATGCTCTCCTCTCCATTTGGGGTGGGCAATTCCGCCTTCCGCACCAACGGCAAAGACGGCTATGTTGATACTGTTCCCTTCGGTGCTTTCCGACGGGAGGTTTTTGACAAATACGGGTACTATGATGAAAGGCTGACCCGCAACCAGGATAACGAGATGAACTACCGTATCCGTAAGGGAGGCGGAAAAATCCTGATGAGCCATGATATCCAGCTCTCCTATTATTGCCGAAACACTCTCAGGGGAATCCTAAAAATGGGAGTTCAGAATGGAAAGTGGAATATTATCACGCTTTTTCTCTGTCCTGGCGCTATGTCTCTGCGGCATTTTGTTCCTTTTTTCTTTGTTTTTTCCCTGATCACATTGCCCCTGCTCGGTATGATTTGCCCTCTCTTTTGGTGGCTCCTTTCCGTGGAGGGTTGTTGCTATTTCTTGCTTGACCTTTTTTGTTCCATTCGTTGCGCTTTCAAAAGCAGGGGGGGATATTTCCCTCTGCTGCTCGTATTGTTCCCATTGTTTCACATCAGTTATGGACTTGGCTCCTTTGCCGGGTTCCTTGTATTGCCCAAAATCTTATCGAAAGGACGGAAATCCACATGAGCTTATACGAACAACTAAAAAAACGGAATGAAAAAATTTCCGTAGTCGGCCTGGGCTATGTTGGGCTTCCCCTGGCAATTGCCTTTGCCAAATACATGGATGTTATTGGGTTTGATATCAATAAAAAAAAGATTGACCGCTATCTCCACGGTCAGGACCCCACCGGCGAAGTAGGAAATCGGGCAATCTGTTCCAGCACTGTGGAGTTTACCGCTGACGAATCCGCCTTACGGCGGGCACGTTTTCACATTGTTGCTGTGCCTACTCCAATCAATTCTGACAAGACGCCGGACTTATCTCCAGTGGAACAGGCAAGTACCCTAGTTGGCCGTAATCTGCTCCCTGGTTCTATTGTCGTATATGAGTCGACTGTCTATCCCGGAGTCACAGAGGACATTTGTGTGCCGATTTTGGAACGGGAATCCGGCCTTTGTTGTGGAAAAGATTTTACTATTGGTTATTCGCCGGAAAGAATCAACCCTGGGGATAAAATTCATCGTCTGCAGACTATCCAAAAAATTGTTTCCGCAATGGATTCTGATACCCTGGAAGAAATTGCACAGGTGTATGGCCTTATTATTGAGGCAGGCGTTCACCGGGTCAGCAATATCAAAACCGCAGAGGCGGCAAAAGTCGTAGAAAACAGCCAGAGGGATATCAACATTGCCTTTATGAATGAACTGGCCATGGTCTTTGATCGCATGGGGATTGACACAAAAGAAGTCATTGAAGCAATGAACACCAAATGGAATGCACTGGGATTTTACCCCGGCCTTGTGGGTGGACACTGTATTGGAGTTGATCCCTATTATTTTGTCTATCAAGCAGAACGGCTGGGATACCATTCCCAGATTGTACTGGCAGGGCGGAAAATCAACGATTCTATGGGGACTTTTGTCGCTGATGCAGCCATCAAACAGATGGTACTGGCAGAAAAAACAGTACGTCGAGCAAAGGTAGCTGTTCTTGGCCTAACATTTAAGGAAAACTGCGCGGATATCCGCAATTCCAGAGTAGTGGATATCATCGAAAGGCTCAAAGAATATGGCATCATACCCTTTATCACCGATCCGATTGCCGACTCGGAAGAAGTCCTTCGGGATTATCAAATCCCCCTCACCCCCCTGGAAGAGATTCAGGGGATGGACTGTATCATTGTTGCAGTCGCCCATCGGGAATACCGTTCGTTTTCCAAAGAAAATCTGGACAGGCTTTTTGCTTCCCTCCCGCCTAATCAAAGAGTCCTGATTGATGTAAAAAGCATTTATGATAAGTCAGAAATGGAGCGTATGGGATATGCCTACTGGCGGCTATAAGGAGGAAGTATGATGGCCTATCGAGTTGGAATCTGCGGGCATTTTGGAGGACAGCAAACTTTTTTAGACGGGCAGACGGTCAAAACAAAGGTGATTTTCCAAGCCCTGTGCCAAAAATATGGGGAAAATTCCGTTATTAAAGTGGACACCTATGGATACAAGCGCCACCCCTTACGACTTTTCCGCCAGATACGAAAAATGGTGTGCAGCTGTAAAGATGTTCTGATACTCCCAGCACAAAACGGAGTAAAAGTGTTGTTTCCCCTTTTTGCATTCTTGAACAAAAAAGGGAATTGTAATTTACATGACATCGCGATTGGCGGGTGGCTTCCAGGCATGCTGCGCGCACATGACGGGCTGCGCCAGAAAGCTGGAACATTGGAGACTATTTTTGTAGAAAGCCATCGCATGGCAGAAGAACTCCACCGGCTTCATCTGGACAATGCCGTTGTTTTGCCAAACTGCAAACCCCTCTCCATCGCATCCGTGCAACACCAGCCTTCTTTTAAACATCCTCCCTTTCCTCTGTGTACGTTTTCCCGAATATCCCGAGAAAAAGGTATCACGGACGCCATACAGGCTGTGAAAAAAATCAATCATAAAATGGGAAAAACAGTCTTTACACTCACCATCTATGGACAGGTGGACGATGGATACCAACAGGAATTTGACAATTTAAAAAAAGAGTTTGATCGCACTATTTGTTATGGTGGAGAAATCCCCTATGAACAGGGTTCTCTGATTGTCGGACAGTATTTTGCCCTGCTGTTCCCTACACGCTATCCTACGGAGGGGATCCCCGGTACCATCCTGGACGCCTATGCAGGGGGGACTCCTGTCCTTGCTGCTGAATGGGAAAATGCACGGGAAATCATTGAAGATGGCAAAACCGGTTGGCTCTATCCCCTTGGAAATACCCAGGCATTGGAAAACAAGCTGTATGAACTGCTGGAACATCCGGAAATGTTCACTGAAATGCGGGAAAAATGCCTTTTAAAAGCAGAAAATTATCAGGCAGATAAAGTGTTGGACATTTTGTTCCAACAGTTAGAATAGTACGCAACAGGCCCTTTACCCATCCTAGGCAAAGGGCCTGTTGTTTTTATATTACCGTATTCTTTTAAAATCATTTTTGATATCCTAAAAATATTCTATAGGATCACGAATTTCCGGCCTTTATCATCTTATCACTCCCTCTCCACCCATTAGTAGGGTCATCTCTTTGATCCGTTCCAAGGGGAAAGGAGGAAGGCAGAGAGGTTTCATGGCAATCGACATCAGCTTCATTGGATTGTCATCTGCGGCAATTCGATTGGAACTCAGGGCGCCGCATCGCCGACAACGATGGACAATTGCCCATTCCCCGTTTTTCCGTACCCATACGGCAATCGGATCCATAATGCCCCCACAGTCTGCATCCCGATCTCCAGGTTCCCGATCCACATGCAAGCTGGCAAGACAATTGGGGCAGTGGTTGCGGTGATCGCTTCCCGCTCCGCCGGAAACGACGGGCCGCCCACATACCTTGCAAGTAAAACTTTCTGTACAAGCATGTGTTTTATAATAACCTTTTTCATATTTTTTTCGCTTATTTTCTCTGTTCATGGAATGACTCCTTATCCTAAATCATGTACAAAATATTGTTTCAAATTATAAAATTTAGGACAATAAAAAACGGGTGCCCCTGTCTTTCTGGGTCACCCGAAAACCTATTTTACCAAAACAGACAAAAACAAGAGAATCTCCAACACAATAGACAAAAGTTGGAAAATCCCTCTAAAATGAAAAGGAGTTTGACTGAATCCGCAAAATAAGTACAACAAGAAAACCCATCCCATATTCAAGATGAGAAACTATTCATTGTCCTAACTTTAGCGGATTGCCGACATCAACATTCCTCCTTTCATAGTATAGATATATTTTATCATAACAAAACCTTAATTACAAGCATAAAAAATTCTTTCCTACATGGCTGAAAAATAAATGATGGCATGAATATTTTAAAAACCGTTGGACATACTCTTGTCA
The DNA here is from genome assembly GCA_904419745.1 of Candidatus Pseudoruminococcus merdavium. GTDB lineage: Bacteria > Bacillota > Clostridia > Oscillospirales > Ruminococcaceae > Pseudoruminococcus_B > Pseudoruminococcus_B merdavium. Next base: position 26,768 of record CAJFSS010000010.1, read on the forward strand.
ACGACATCAAAGGAGTATACCAATTATGACACAGCGTAAAAAACTTGTTTTATCTGTTTTCGCCGGACTAATTTTGTCCATCCTGATTTCCATGACCGCAGACTTCACTGCTTTTGCCGGAGAGTGTTCCGACATCCGTGATGAAGTAGTAAGAATTCATATCCTGGCCAACTCCAATACACGGGAAGATCAGGAATTGAAGATTAAAATCCGTGACCGTATTTTAACTGAATGTTCGGATATTTTTGCTCCAAATGGAACAAAACAGGACGCATTGAATGCACTTTCCCATTATCTTCCACAGATAAAACTGGCCGCGGAAGAAGAATTGGAACGCTTGGGTTATGCTTATCCAGTCAATGTGAGTTTAGAAAAAACCTATTTTACCACTCGATTTTATGAAAACCTAACCCTTCCTGCGGGAACCTATGATGCCCTTCGTGTTGAAATTGGAAAAGCATCCGGGCATAATTGGTGGTGTATCGCTTTTCCTCAAATGTGCTTACCGGCCGCAGAACAAAAAACTCCTCCTGATCAAGTATTCTCCGAACAGCAGGAGGATATTATGGAAAATTCTCAGAAATATGAAGTCAAATTTGCCATTGTAGAATTTTTTGAATCCATTGGTCAAAAAATTTCAAAGCTATTTGAATAGAGCCCATTCTCACGGTTCATACTAAAGACAGAAATCAAACGGCCAACCGGCCTTAAAAGGAGATGTTATTGTGCTCGATAAAATCGCACTCATTTTAGTAATCATTGGTGCCCTCAACTGGGGAAGCATCGGTATTTTTTCTTTTGACATTGTCGCATGGCTGTTTGGTGGCCAGGGAGCAATCATCAGCCGTATCGTATATACGCTCGTCGCAATTGCGGGCATCTGGTGTATTTCCCTTTTGTTCCGTGATAGAGACGCGGCGGACTCCCATTAACCTCCATACCCTATCCCCTAACCCAGACAAGCCGTACCGGAATTCCGGTACGGCTTGTCTGTTCTTTTAAGGTCAAATGGATAAAATGCTGTTCAAAGAAATTTTAATATTTCGCATTGAAATCGGGTAAAACTTCTGTTAAATTATTGTATATATCCTATGTTTATGTTTTTATATGAATGGACATATCAAATTTAAAGTTTGGAGGCAGTACCATGAATCTGAAAGAAAAATATGGGGAATGGGGCGTTATCCTGGGCGCAACCGAAGGCGTTGGCAAAGCCTTTTGCGAAAAAATTGCAGCGGGCGGCATGAATGTCGTAATGGTTGGCCGTCGGGAGGAAAAGTTAAAAGAGTTGGGACAGGAACTCCATAAGACATATGGGGTGGATTACAAAGTTGTAAAAGCTGACTTTTCTCAGGAAAATGCAGCAGACATTGTTTTTGAAGCAACAGAGGGTTTGGACATGGGCTTTATGTCCTATGTTGCATGCCTTCACTCTTTTGGGAAAATTCAAGATACCCCATGGGAAAAACATCAGGCAATGATCAATGTCAATGTTGTTACCTTTATGAAATGCTTTTACCACTACATGAAAATATTTGCCGCACAGGATCGCGGCGCTGTTATCAATGTCTCCTCTATGACAGGCATTTCCAGTTCACCATGGAATGGACAATACGGCGCGGGAAAAGCTTATATTTTAAAGATGACAGAAGCAGTGGCATGCGAAACAGAAAAAACCAATGTTGATGTGGAAGTAATCACCCTTGGAACCACCCTTACACCCAGCCTCCTCAACAACCTTCCTGGCGGGCCTCAAGGGGAAGCTGTCATGAAAATTGCCCAGACCCCGGAAGAAGTTGTAGAAGAAGCTTTTGAAAAACTTGGGAAAGAGTTCTCCGTCATTGCTGGGGAACGAAATAAGAAAAGTGTACATGACTGGAAGGCAAACCATACGGAGGATGAGTACATCCGCTATATGGGCTCGTTTTATCAGGAATAAAATGGTTATAAGTAAGGCCGCCGATTTTCCGGCGGCCTTTTCAACTGATCAATGCTCGTACACATGAAAATCCCCAGCAAGCACAAAACCTGTTGCTTGCTGGGGATTTGTCTCTTTTCCATGGATTATGTACGGGAAGATGGGCGTTCAAAAGTGACAGAATCCAGCCTTTTTTCCACATCCCTAGAAATCTCGGCAAAAACCTTATGGAATCGACATGGACCATCGCTATGATCGTTAGTGCATTCAAACCCCGGATTTAGACAACGGCTGAGGACATAGGAGCCCTCCACCGTTTCAATGACCTCTTTGAGTGTGATATCCTTCGGTTCTTTTGCCAGTTCATAACCACCCTGGGTACCTTTAAAAGACTTGACAATTCCGCTTGCAACCAGCTTCCGTAGAATTTTCAAAGCAAACCGGAGAGTAACCCCCGTGCTCTCAGAAATTTTACGCGCATCCATTCGGACGCCGGATTTACACAGACAATTGACAATGCGAATTGCATAATCAGACTCCAAAGTGATATGCATGCGCGTCCACTCCTTACTATACTAAAATACTACATATTAGTATAGTACAACCTAAAATGATTGTCAATGGAAAATCTACGAAATTAGTCTAAGAAGTCCTTCAGACGCTTACTACGACTGGGATGGCGCAGTTTTCTCAAGGCCTTTGCTTCAATCTGCCGGATTCGTTCACGGGTAACATTAAACTCTTTTCCAACTTCCTCCAAAGTACGGGAACGTCCGTCTTCCAAGCCAAAACGCAGACGCAGTACTTTTTCTTCCCTTGGAGTCAATGTGGAGAGGACATCGGAAAGCTGCTCTTTCAGCAGAGTATGGGAAGCGGCTTCGGCCGGAGCGGGTGCATCATCGTCCGGGATAAAATCCCCAAGATGGCTGTCTTCCTCCTCGCCAATCGGGGTCTCCAGAGAAACCGGCTCCTGGGCCACCCGCATAATTTCACGCACTTTATCCACCGGCATATCCAATTCCGCTGCAATTTCATCTGCAGAAGGATCATGCCCGTTTTTGTGCAGAAGCTGGCTGGTCACTTTTTTTACTTTGTTGATAGTCTCCACCATGTGTACCGGAATACGAATGGTCCTTGCCTGGTCCGCAATGGCACGAGTAATTGCCTGGCGGATCCACCAGGTCGCATAGGTGGAGAACTTAAAGCCCTTGGTGTGATCAAACTTTTCTACCGCTTTAATAAGGCCGAGGTTTCCCTCCTGAATCAGATCCAGAAACTGCATCCCGCGCCCCACATACCGTTTCGCAATACTGACAACCAGGCGTAGGTTTGCCTCTGCCAAGCGTTTTCTTGCCTCTTCATCTCCCTGTTCCATTCTGGTGGCAAGGTCGATTTCCTCTTCCGGAGTAAGCAGCGGAACCCGTCCAATCTCCTTGAGATACACCTTTACTGGGTCATCAATGCTGATTCCCTCAGAGGCAAGGCTGGACTCCAAATCCTCATTTTTCAGTTCCTCAATTCCTTCGTCTGTGAAATCCTCCACGATTTCCACATTCATACTTTCCAATGTATCGTACAGCTTTTCCACACGTTCCACATCAAAATCCAGTTCTTCCAACGCGTCGTTAATCTCCTTGGTTGTCAACTGGCCTTTTTGTTTCCCATGTTCGAGCAATTCTTTTAAAACATCTTTTTTTTCCTGATTTGGCATAGACAATTTCCACTCCCTGCCGCCTCTCATAATACAAGGCGTTGATTTTATCTATCTTAAAACAAAGGGGATTATCCTTTGCTATTTGTTTTTCTTTAGCCCTTCAATATACTGCTTGAGCTGTTCGCTGTCCATCTGTTTGACGTCCTGTACGGATAGTTTTCTCTTTTCCTCTTTGAGAACCCTCACATAATCTGCGACTTCTTCCCTGGTATGGTTGATGTCGTGGAAAGCTGCGAGGATAGCGCTGATACGTCCCATTTGATCAGAATCAAACACCGAAGACAGCGCCATCAAGTCAATGGATTTCCCTTCCTTCAACCGTGAGGAGAGTACTTCATAGATTTTCCGGTTAAAATCCGTCACAAATTCTTCGGGTGTAAGTTGCAGCGACAACTCCTTCATAAAGTCCGGGTTTTTCATCACTGCGGAAATTAGTCCTTCTTCTGCCCGCGCTGCTTTTGGATAGATCCGGCGCTGAGGATTCACACGGTCGTTTTTTTCAAACCCTGCCAGATGTAAATCCCTGTGTTCTTCCCGCTGTTTGCGATAAAAGCTCTTTTTCATATAGTCCTGCACCTGGAGCTTGACCGCTTCTTTGGAGACCTCTGTTTCTCCTGCAATTTTTGCCGCATAGACATCGATTTCGACAGGGGAACGTATTCCGGCAAGCACTTTGGCCGCCTCTTTAAGATACCCAACCTTCCCATCCGCAGTCTCAAGATCAAAATTTGCTTTTGCCTTGGCGAGCTCAAATTCTATCGCATTGGAACAGCCTTCTAAAAGGAGTTTAAAACGTGTAGCCCCAAAACGCTTGATGTATTCGTCCGGATCCTTTGCATCTGGAATCGAGAGGATACGTACCTTGATCCCCGTTTCCTCAAACAGGGAGAGCGCCCGTTTGGTTGCTGTCTGTCCAGCAGAATCGGAATCGTAGGCAATAATAACCTCCTTTGCATATTGGGAGATCATGCGTGCCTGATCCGCAGTCAAGGAAGTTCCCAGTGTTGCAACCGCATTGGTAAACCCCGCCTGGTGCATCGCAATAACATCCATATATCCTTCCCCCAAAATCAGGGAGCGCTCCTTAGTGTTCTTTGCAAAATTAAGTGCAAAGAGGTTACGGCTTTTTTTAAAGACTGGGGTGTCTGCAGAGTTCAAATATTTTGGTTTGGAGTCGTCCAAAACTCTCCCGCCAAACCCGATAACATTGCCGCGCACATCAATGATCGGGAACATGAAACGGTTGCGGAATTGATCATAATAAGATCCATTGCGCCCTTTGGAAATCAGGGCCGCCTGATAGAGTTCCTCATCCGAATACCCTTTGGAACGCAAAAAATGATGCAGATCATCCCAGGAGTTTTTGGCAAACCCCAGACCGAAATGCCGAATTGTACGGTCGGTCAGCCCCCTGTCCCGGATATAGGCCAGTGCCTGAGGCGTATGGATCAGGTTTTCATGAAAGAACCGTGCAGACAGGCGGTTTGCCTCTAAAATCCGGGTTTTGAGTTTCGCAGTCCCATTGTCCGTTTCCTCTTCAGGGACTGTCATTCCCACCTTGGCGGCGAGAAAGCGGACGGCCTCCACATAGTCCAGGTTTTCGATATTTCGGATAAAGGTGATAACGTCTCCGCCGGAACCACATCCAAAACAATAATAAGAACCGTTTTCCGGATACACAGTAAATGACGGGGTTTTTTCACTGTGGAAAGGGCAAAGCCCTTTCAGATTTCGCCCAGCGCGCTTTAAGTTGACATATCCGCCAACAATGTCTTCAATATAGCACTGGTATTTCAGTTCGTTGATAAAACTTTCTGGAATCATCGCCCGTCACCTCCTGTTCAAGAGAAAAGTAGACTGTCTACTCCCTGTAAGCCGCCTGCAACGCCTCATAAAGCGCCGGATGATTCTTTTTCAGGTTCATCGGTTTTAAATTCCTACCCGTCCATGCATGAGTGGTGGTTCCCGTGCAAAGCGGGCCATCTTCGCCCGCTTTGAGTACTCGGTAGCCAAATACAACCCTTGCCGGGGTAAGCCGTTCTATATGGGTTTCCACTATCAGCTCATCCTCATAGTGAGAAGGACGTATATAGCGGCAAGTCAATTCCGCAAGCGGAAGCAGGATTCCCATATGTTCAATCTCGGAATAAGTATATCCAAGCAATTTGATAAAATCCGTCCTTGCGGCTTCAAACCAGATGGGATAGTTTGCATGGTGGGCAATTCCCATCTGATCCGTTTCCGCATATCGTACAACAATTGCTGTCCTTGATATTACCATATATGTATCTTTCCTCGTTTCGATTACCAGCCCGTCCAAAATCCTTTGGGAACAAAGAGATTTTCGTACAAGCTGATGCAGTATTGGTCCGTCATTCCCGCAATGTAATCCGTCACCGCCCGATCTTTCCCCTCCATTTCCGCAATGGTATGGTATTCGGGAGGCATCTGCTCAACATGCCGGAGGAAATAGGAGTACAACCGTTCCAACAGGCTGAATACCTTGCGTTCCTCCCGTTTGACGTCCGGATTTAGGTAAACCGTATCAAACATAAACTGTCGCAGACGTTCAAACGCCTCAGCGGTATGTTTTTCGCATTGGATTTTCTCTTGGCTCGAGTCAATTATGGAGGTTACCATGGTAGTGATCCGTTCCGATTTCGTCCTTCCCAACACATACAGGCTATCCCAAGGCAAATCCTGTTCACTGAGAACACCGGCGCGCACGGCATCTTCAATGTCATGGTTGACATAGGCGATTTTGTCTGCGAACCGGACTATCTGCCCCTCCAACGTTTTGGCTTTTGGCTCCGGATTGGTGTGGCAGGCAAAGCCGTTGAGCACCTCCCAGGTAAGATTTAATCCCTTGAGATTGTTTTCCACAAAACAGACTATCCGAACGCTGTGCAGATAATGCTTGTATCCCAGCGGGGACAGTTTTGCAAGCGCCGCTTCTCCAGCATGGCCGAATGGAGTATGCCCTAAATCATGTCCCAATGCAATGGCCTCTGTCAAATCTTCATTTAAGCGCATTGCCTTGGCGATGGTGCGCGCAATCTGAGAAACTTCCAGCGTATGGGTCAGCCGCGTGCGGTAATGGTCGCCTTTAGGTGCCAGGAATACCTGGGTTTTGTGCTTCAGGCGCCGGAACGCATTGGAATGCAAAATCCGGTCCCGGTCGCGCTGATACTCTGTGCGGATGGGACAGGGGTCTTCATAAACCCTGCGCCCCCTGGTATTTTGAGAAAGCATCGCGCGTTTTGAAAGGATTCTCGCTTCAATCTCACAGGTCTGTTCCCGAATCGTCATGGAAGTTCCTCCTTCCTCAAAAGCACAAAATTCCCCTTATATTTTATTATTACTCAGCCAAATCCTTTTTTCCTCTTTTTTTCTAAAATTTTTTAAAACTTTTTGTATCCCGCAAAATTTCTTTGCAGGGTCCAAAGTTTTTCCAAAATAGTATGCATGGACATCTCATTCCATGTCGTCATATTCTTCTTTTATCAGCTTTGGAATCAGAGTCCCCGCAGTCAGTTCACTGAGCTGCTTGGAAAATGCCTCTACCCGCTCGGTGCGCATTTTAATGACGAGCGTCACCTGTTCCCCAAAATCTGAAGAAATCGTTTCAATCTTATAATCCGGCAGTAGGTAACTGATCTTCCCGTACATTGCATAATCAAAGACCAGTTGCAGTGTTTGACAGGGAACCATTGTGGCAATCCCTGCGTTGGCCACCGCGATGGACGCCCCGTGGCCATAAGCGCGGATGAGTCCTCCACCGCCAAGCAGAATTCCGCCGAAATACCGGGTAACTACCACTACAGCGTCCACAATCCCCGGCTTTGTAAGTACTTCCAGAATGGGGACTCCCGCCGTCCCCTGGGGCTCTCCCGCATCCGAATACCTTCTCAGTTGTCCTTCCCTGAGCGAGTAGGCATAAGCTCCATGATGAGCATCCGGGTATTTGGCATGTACTTCCTCCAAAAAAGCAAGCGCTTCTTCTTCGGTAGTGACCGGCTTTGCCCAGCCGATAAAGCGGGATTTCTTTTCTACAAATTCGTCGGTTCCGATTTTTTTCAGGGTAAGATAGGACATGACGTTCTCCTCCTGTTGTTCGACTTTTTTCGCCCGGGTAATACAAGAAAGGCGGCGCAAAAATGCGCCGCCCTAACGACTTGTTTGGAAACTATGAGCCGGTCAAGCTTATTTATCCATGTTGAAGCGCTTTTTGAATCTGTCAACACGTCCGCCGGTATCAACAAGTTTCTGTCTCCCTGTAAAGAACGGATGACATTTCGAACAAATTTCTACACGGATATTTTCCTTTGTCGAACGGGTTTCAATCTCATTTCCGCAAGCGCATTTGATGACCGTTTTCTCATACTTCGGATGGATTCCCTCTTTCACTGCACGTCACCTCTTTCGATTTGCCATCAGATTAACAAAGCAATGTTATCATAAACTTTTCAAAAAAGCAAGTACTTTTTTCGAGAATCTTTTTCCTACCCATCCCAGTACAGCGGAAGGGGCATTAACAGCTTGCAATTTGCAACAGGACTTCCACCATCTTTTCCATGGACTGTACGGGGATATACTCAAAACGCCCGTGGAAATTGTGCCCGCCGGTGGAAAGGTTCGGGCAGGGCAGCCCCATATAGGACAGACGTGCACCGTCTGTTCCACCGCGGATAGGATTCATCAGCACTTTCGCCCCAACTGCCTCCATTGCATGTTTTGCACGTTCAAGGATCTCAGGGTGTTCGTTTACGATTTCCATCATATTGTAATAGGAATCCTGGATCTCCGTTTCCACAGTGCCTTTCCCATATTTTTCATTTAAAAAGTCCGCCGTTTTTACAAAACGCTCTTTCATCTTCTCAAATTTTTCCCGGTTGTGATCACGGATGATGTATTCCATTACAGTCTGTTCTTCCGTCCCCTGCATAAAACCGAGATGAGAAAAACCCTCATGCCCTTCGGTGAATGCCGGGTTTTCAAAGGCAGGGAGCATTCCTTGAAATTCCATACCAATCAGCAGGGAGTTTTTCATCTTTCCTTTTGCGGAGCCCGGATGAATACTCAGTCCATGGATTACAACTTTTGCGGAAGCGGCGTTAAAGTTATCACACTCTACTTCTCCAAGTTCCCCTCCGTCAACAGTATAGGCAAAATCCGCTCCGAATTTCTGCACGTCGAACCGATTTGCTCCTCTGCCGATTTCCTCATCCGGGGTAAAGCCAATGCAGATTTTTCCGTGCGGTTTTCCGCTGCCAGGCAGTTTCTCCGCCATGGTCAGGATTTCTGCAATCCCCGCCTTGTCATCCGCACCCAGAAGAGTTGTCCCATCGGTCACAATCAAATCCTGTCCGGCATATTGCTTCAGGCTTTCATATTCAGATGGTTTTAAATAAATCTGTTTTTCCTCGTTGAGCAGGATATCTCCGCCGTCATAGTCTTTAACAATCTTCGCCTGGATTCCATCGCCTTTTGCAGCGCTGGAAGTATCCATATGCGCAATAAAGCCGATGGCAGGCTCTTTTTCACGGCCCGGTGTTGCCGGAATAGTCCCATAGACATAACCGTGTTCATCTACATGCGCGTCGGAAATCCCGAGCCCTTTCATCTCTTCCACCAGGGCCTTGGCAAGTACCAGTTGATTCGGGGTACTCGGACAGGTTTCGCTGGCAGGGTCGGAATTGGTACCAAAGGACACATAGTGCAATAATCTTTCTTCTACTCTCATAATTTCCTACTCCTCATAATCTGTTTTTCCGCAGTGAGAGCCCGCTGTGCTGGCACAGCGGGCTTCATGATCTTAAACTATTTCAGGCCAAGTTCCGCTTTCATGGACCGGGAAAGCGACTCCGCAATTTCCTGTGCATGGGCGGTGTCCCGTCCTTTTGTCGTGTAATAGAATTTGATTTTCGGCTCCGTACCGGATGGGCGGACGATTACGCCTGCGTTATCCTCCAGTTTAAACTCCACCACATCGGAACTCGGGAGTGTAATGGCATATTCCTCTCCGTCTGATAACCGGCGTCCTTTGGAGGCCTGGTAATCCAAAAATTCCAGAACCTTCAGCCCGCCGATTTCCTTCGGCTGGTCTGCACGCAGTTTGGCCATCATGTCCGCCATCTCCTGCATACCCTTAGCCCCTTCAAAAGCAAAATTGTCGGTACGGTTATAGTAACGCCCATATTTTGCATAGGTCTCGTTTAATACGTCGACAAGGCTCTTGCCCTGTTTTTTGTAATAAGCCGCCATCTCGCAGATGAGCATGGAAGCGACTACCGCGTCTTTATCACGGACATAAGTCCCGCACAGATAACCGTAGCTCTCTTCAAAGCCTAACAGATACCGTTCTGTCTCCCCTTTTGCTTCCAGGTTTGCAATCTGCTCGCCAATGAACTTAAACCCAGTCAGGACATTGACCACCTCCACCCCATAATCTTTGGCAATCGCCTCAATGATGTTGGTGGTCACAATCGTCTTTACAACAATTGGGTTTTTCGGCATGGTTCCTGCCGCCTGTTTGCAGGAGGCAATATACTGGAACAGCAGCGCACCTACTTCGTTTCCGGTCAGCAGCTTGTACTCTCCCTCGTCTGCAACGGCAATGCCAACCCGGTCGGCATCCGGATCGGTAGCAAGCAGCAAATCCGGATGAACTTCTTCACACAGCTTTAAACCGCAGGCAAGTGCCTCTTTGAATTCAGGGTTTGGATAGGGACAGGTTGGGAAATTTCCGTCTGGCATCTCCTGCTCCTTGACCACATGGACGTCGCTGACGCCAGTTTCTTTGAGAACACGGCGAACTGGGACGTTTCCCGTGCCGTTGAGCGGGGTATAGACCACTTTCAGCCCCGCCGTCTTACAGATACCTGGATTAACCGCCTGTTCTTTTACTTTTGCAAGGTATCTTGTAAAGATCTCATCGTCAATGTACTCAATAGAGCCATCTTTTAACGCTTCATCGAAATCCTTGACCTTGACGTCTTCAAACATATCCAGTTTATTGACAAGTTCAATGACCGCTTCAGAATCCTCCAAATTCATCTGGCAGCCATCCGGTCCATAGGCCTTATATCCATTGTATTTGGAGGGGTTGTGGCTCGCCGTTACCATGATACCGGCTTTGCATCCAAAATCACGTACCGCAAAGGAGAGCATGGGCGTTGGCATCAGCGTAGAGGCCAGATAGACCTTAATACCATTTGCCGCGAGTACTTTTGCCGCCTCTTTTGCAAACAGGTCGGATTTGATGCGCGAATCATAGGAGATTGCCGCAGAGGGGTTTTCATATTTCTCTTTCACAAATTCTGCCAGTCCCTGTGTCGCACGGCGGACTGTATAGATGTTCATCCGGTTTGTACCTGCGCCAATGACTCCACGCAGTCCCCCGGTGCCAAATTCCAACGCACGATAAAACCGGTCAAAAATACCCTCATCGTCCTGTTCAATTTCTTCAATTTCACGGTTCAAATCTTCGTCTTCCAAATGACGTGCTTTCCATTGCAGATAGAGTTCTCTTTCTTTCATTGTCATACCACCTTCAGTTATGAACTGGAATCGCCTGTAATCACTGGTATTATACAATATTTAAGTCAATTTGTATAGATGATTTTGGGAGTCCTCCAACTTATTTTGTGTAATATCCCGTTATTTTTTTGTGAAATCTGTGGATTCACGGTAAAAAAGCTTCTTTTTCCTATTGTTTTGTTGCATTCGATCAGGGAAAACTATATGATAAAAGATAGACATTTTACAAAAGATAAATTATGACAATTATGAGTACGGGGGGAATTTTTGTGCAGTGGCATACTGCTGAAATCAAGGAAATTGCTGAAAAATTTGCGACAAACCTGCATACGGGCCTTCTTCCAGAACAAGTCGAGGAACTGGCACAACGTTTTGGGAAAAACGAGTTGGCTGCCAAAAAGAAAAAAACGCTGCTTCAGCGCTTTTTGGCTCAGCTACAAGATTTTATGGTTATCATCTTGCTTATTGCTGCACTGATTTCTCTTGTACTTGCTTTTATCGGCGGGGAAGGGGATTTTGTTGAGCCATTTATCATTCTTGGGATTGTCATTTTAAATGCTATTCTCGGCGTAGTGCAGGAATCCAAAGCAGAACAAGCTCTTGACGCGCTGCAAAACATGGCCGCACCCCACGCAAAAGTATTGAGAAACGGTTCTGTGGATATTATTCCCTCTAAAGATGTCGTCCCAGGGGATATCATTTTAGTAGAAGCCGGGGATTTTATCCCTGCGGACGCCCGGATTTTGGAAGCCGCTTCTCTCAAATGTGAAGAATCTGCATTGACCGGGGAATCCCTTCCGGTGGAAAAGCGGACCGATGCCCAGGTGGAGACAACCGCCCCGCTTGGCGACCGGCTCAATATGCTTTATTCCGGTTGTACGATCAGTTATGGACATGCCAAAGGGCTCGTTGTTGCAACCGGTATGGAAACAGAAATGGGTAAAATCGCCGCCCTGTTGGAAGGTGAGTCGGACGAAATGACCCCCTTGCAGCACAAGCTCGCTAAAATGGGAAAATACCTTGGGATCCTGGCGCTTGCCATTTGTGTGGTTGTGTTTTTCATAGGCTGGCTGACCGGGGAATCTCCGTTGGAAATGTTTATGACCTCTGTGTCCCTGGCCGTTGCCGCCATCCCGGAAGGCCTGCCTGCCATTGTCACTATTGTGTTGGCACTTGGGGTTACAAGAATGGTCAAGAAAAACGCGATTATCCGAAAACTGCCCGCTGTGGAAACGCTTGGTAGCGCATCGGTGATCTGCTCCGATAAGACGGGAACTTTGACACAAAACCGGATGACTTTGACACGCCTTTGGGCGGATCCGGGCGATCTCATCGATATCACCACCGGAGAAGTACTTCCCTCTTCCGCTACGGCCATGCTAAAACTCGCCACTCTCTGCTGTGACGCCTCTGTGGAAATAGTAGACGGACAGGAAAAACAGATTGGCGACCCGACAGAGACCTGTATTGTATCCGCGGCGCAAAAGGCTGGATTTGACAAAGATCAATTGAACCGTGAACTTCCTCGTGTGGCAGAAATCCCTTTTGACTCCGATCGCAAATTGATGACCACCGTCAACATGATTGGTGAACGGCCAGTCGTAATTGTAAAAGGTGCGTTTGATGTACTCAGTGCCCTTTGTACCACCGGCGATTTGCAGCGTGCAAAGGAAGTGAATGCCATGATGGGGCAAGAGGCGCTGCGCGTACTTGCTGTCGCCTATAAAGAAATTGATGAAATTCCTATTTCCCCTACCCCGGAAGAACTGGAATCCGGACTGACTCTAATTGGATTGCTGGGAATGATCGATCCCCCAAGGGAGGAAGCCCGCAAGGCAGTAGCTACCTGTATTGGCGCGGGAATCCGCCCGGTTATGATAACCGGGGATCATGTGGTCACAGCATGTGCCATTGCAAAACAGCTCGGAATCCTTAGAGACGGGGACAAAGCCCTTTCCGGGGAAGACCTGCATGCCATGAGCGATCAGGAGCTCGCCTCTCATATTCGAGACTACTCTGTCTACGCCCGTGTCTCCCCAGAAGATAAAATCCGGATTGTAAAAGCCTGGCAATCCGCTGGAGAAATTGTATCTATGACCGGGGACGGCGTCAATGACGCTCCTGCACTCAAAGCCGCGGATATCGGCTGCGCTATGGGCATTACTGGAACAGACGTTGCAAAAGGCGCAGCAGACATGGTGCTCACGGACGATAATTTCGCCACCATTGTGGTTGCCGTCCGGGAAGGACGCGGCATTTATGACAATATTAAAAAGGCAGTTCAGTTCCTGCTCTCCTGCAACTTGGGCGAAGTACTTACGGTATTCTGCGCCATCCTGTTCGGCTGGGGCGCTCCACTGATTGCCATCCAGTTACTGCTGATAAATCTCATTACCGATGGCCTGCCCGCCCTGGCACTTGGCGTGGAGCCGCCAGAACGCGACGTCATGGAACGCAAACCCAAGCCAAAAACAGAGGGGATTTTTACCAAAGGCTACTCCATCCAAATTGCCCTGCAAGGCCTGTGGTTTGGCGTCATCACACTGGTTGCCTACTATCTTGGCGCCTTTGTCTTTTCCGCTGGCAACCACACATATGGACAAACCATGGCGTTTACGGTATTAGCAGTTTCCCAGCTGTTCCATTCCTTTAACGTACGTACTTCTCACTCGCTGTTCACTATCAATCCCTTTTCCAACAAATACCTTTTGCTTGCTGTCCTTGCATCCCTGGTAATAGTAGCCGCTGTACTCTTTATTCCTCCACTGACTGCCCTGTTTAAATTGTCGCCGCTTGCTGTGCCCCATCTTGGAATTGCTGTTTTACTCAGTATTTCCCCGCTTGTAGTCGTCGAGCTTGCAAAACTTTTGATTCATTTCTTTACGAAAAAAGACTAGGAGGATTCCTGTATGTTTGATAAACTCCTCAGTTTTGGCGTCTTTGGACTGGAAAGCTATCCTGTTACGGTAGAGGTGGATGTATCCGAAGCGCTCCCTTCCTTTGACATTGTAGGGCTGCCGGATACTTCCGTGCGGGAATCGCGCGACAGGGTCAAATCGGCCATGAGAAATTGCGGGTTTGATTTTCCACTTGGCCGGGTAACGATCAACCTTGCCCCGGCGGATATTCGCAAGGCCGGCTCTATCTATGACCTGCCCATCCTGCTCTCCATTCTGCGGGTAACCCATCAGGCGCAGTTTTCCGATGCACGCACCGCTTTTTTTGGGGAACTCTCCCTGGGCGGGGAAATACGTCCGGTAACTGGAGTCCTCCCAATGGCATTGTGCGCAAAGGAACATGGGGTTCAACACCTGTTTGTTCCATTTGATAACGCCTATGAAGCTGCCGTTGTCGAAGGGATTTCCATTTACCCGGTCCGCCATTTTCAGGAAGTCCTCGGACATCTGAGTGGAGAAAAAACACTGTGTCCTGTCAAACCCTCTCCCCAGCAAATAAATGCTGCCCCTTTAGATGCCCTTGACTTCGCAGATGTCAAGGGGCAGTTTGAAGCAAGGCGTGCACTGGAAATTGTCGCGGCTGGCAGCCACAACGCCCTCCTGATTGGGCCTCCCGGTTCCGGAAAATCCATGCTTGCTAAACGCCTGCCTTCCATATTGCCAAAAATGACGTTTGAAGAGGCGCTGGAGACCACAAAAATCTATTCAGTAGCGGGGTTATTGAACGCACAGGAAGGGCTAATTAAGTCAAGGCCTTTCCGTTCCCCCCACCACACCATTTCCGGAGTGGGACTTTCCGGGGGCGGGTCCGTGCCAAAACCAGGGGAAATTTCCCTAGCGCATAACGGAGTTCTTTTTTTGGACGAGTTACCTGAGTTCTCTCGTTCCTCCTTGGAAATTCTTCGACAGCCAATGGAAGACGGAAAAGTTACAATTTCCCGTGTCAGTGGAACGCTGACATACCCCTGTTCCATGATTGTCCTGGCAGCAATGAATCCATGCCCCTGCGGTTATTTTGGACATCCGACCAGAAGTTGTACCTGTTCAGCGTCCGCGGTCTCCCGCTATCTTGCTCGTATCTCCGGCCCTTTGCTGGACCGGCTGGATTTACATATTGACGTTGCCCCTGTGGAGTATGACGATCTTACCTCTACGCAGAAAAGCGAACCCACGGTAGACATCGCCAAACGAGTACAGGCAGCGAGAAATATCCAGCAAAAACGCTTTTCGGGAACACAGATCCATGCAAACGCCCAGATGGGCCCAGCAGAACTGAGAAAATTCTGTACTCTCACCGATGCAGCCAACACATTACTGAAAAATGCCTTTGAACGCCTTTCCCTCTCCGCAAGGGCCTATGACCGGATTGTCAAGGTAGCCCGGACTATTGCAGATTTGGGCGGGTTTGAGACCATTGACAGCGCACATATTGCAGAAGCCATCCAGTACCGCAGTTTAGACCGCAAATACTGGAGTAAATAAAAAACACATTTTCACACAACAACTCAGAAAGGACGGAACATTCATGGTAAAACACATCGTATTTTGGAATCTCAAAGAGCAAACAAAAAATGGGGTTAAAGCGGAAAATGCTTTAAAAATCAAAGAAGGACTCGAATCCCTCGTCGGCGTCATTCCGGGGCTGTTAAAAGCAGAAGTTGGAATTGGTATTCCAGAAAACGGCTGGGATCTCTGCCTTTGTACAGAATTTGACACCAAGGAACACCTCGCAGCCTATCGGGATCATCCAGCCCATAAGAAAGTGCAGGAATTTGTTCATCAAGTCATTACCGAACGGGCAGCCTGCGACTATGTCATCTAATCTATTCCCTTGGAGGTTCCAACCATACTGGAAATCATTTCCTACGAAATGAAATATAAACGTACGGTTTTCCCTTTCTCCACCATCCATCTGGGGCCCCTGTCATAGGATCTGCTTGAACAGTACCGGATTGTCTATAACAGGTGCTTCTATTCCACGAGGAAAGCGCTGAAGATCACTCCGTTTTCTTTTACTTCTCTGCCAAACAGATACAAGGAAAGAGGAAAAATCTTTTTATACTGATGGAAAAAGGAAACCTGGTTGGAATGGAACGAACATGCAGTTAAGTTGTATGAACAAATGGGATTTGTGTGCACAAAACAACTCATCATCCAATAATCATGAAAAAAGCGCCGACAGGATTCTCCTTGTCGGCGCTTTTTCCAATGGTGTTTTTCAAATGTGAGTTCGTTTATCTGGAGTTACTCCACTCTCTGTTTCGCACAATTTTTTTATAATTTTTTTCCGTTTAAATCATCAAAAACAAAATCTTTTTAGGATTCCTGTAACAATTACCAGTAGTTTTCGAAAAAACTTAGCAGTATTATAGAATTGTTGGGCAAATTCCCACTATTCTTTGCCCAGCGTTATCGATATGTTTATTACCCACCAATTGCGAAAGGAAGGAATTATGCAACTGACTCACGCATACGATCATTTTTACCGCTATGAGGAAATTACTTCGATTCTCAAAGGATATGAAAAGGATTTTTCCGAGCTGTGCCGTTTGAGTTCTCTAGCTACCACACCGGAAGGACGCAGTATCTGGCTGATGGAAGTCACAAACCTGAAAACCGGAAATTATTGCGAAAAACCCGCCTATTTTGTTAACGGAAATATCCATACCGGAGAAGTTACCGGTTCCATGGTGGCCATGGGGCTTCTTGATTCCCTTTTTACCGGCTACCAAAATGGGGATGAAAATGTCCTGTATCTGCTCGACCACTTCACGTTCTACGTTGTACCACGGATCACTCCGGATGGCTCAGAATGTTATCTGACCACACCAGAAGTGATTCGTTCTGCCAATCGGATGTATCCCTATTCGGAACTGATGCCGGGCCTTCAGCCAAAGGATCTGGATGGGGACGGCGTCATTCGCAAGATGCGCATCAAATCCCCCTATGGTGCCTGGAAAGTCTCTGACCGTGACCCAAGACTTATGACCAAACGCCGTCCGGATGAGGTAAAGGGCGAATTCTACGACGTCTACACAGAAGGCGAGATCCTGGACTTTGATGGGGTCACTATCCAATCAGCTCCCCGGAAGTGGAACAACGACTTCAACCGCAATTTCCCCTTTAATTGGATGGATGAGAGCGTCCAGTCCGGTGCAGGTGCTTACCCACTGGCTAACGTGGAAACCAAAGCCATGGCTGATTTTGTTACAACCCATAAAAATATCTGCTGTGCCCTAGAAATGCATACAATGACCGGCATCTATCTCCATCCGCCGGGGGCCATGCATAAATCAGAAGTGGATTCCCGTGATATTAGAACTTTCCAACTGATCGGGGAAATGGCAACAGAAGAAACCGGGTACCCGGTTGTCAATGTCCGTGACGACTATGTGCCATCCTCCACCAAAATCGGCTCTGCCGGCACATTCAATGATTTCAATTTCTTTATGCACGGAATCATTGATTATACAGTTGAGTGTTGGGATTTGGATCCGCGCGCTGGCATCACCTTCCCGCATCCAGTGATGGAACCACAGTCTGATCAGGCAAATGAAGACCAATACCTGAAATACCTGCAGTGGATTGACCGAGAAAACGACGGCGAGGGAGTACAGCCCTGGACCAAATTTAACCATCCACAGCTCGGTGAAGTGGAAATCGGCGGTATTGATTATAAGTTTGTTGTACAAAACCCACCGCTTAAATTTTTGCGCCAGGAAGTCGAAAAGCATGTCCGTTTTATGCTCCGGGAAGCAAACTGCCTGCCGCAGGTCTCTTTCCGCAAAGTCAACGTTAAACAGATTGAAGAAACCTTTTATCAGATCGACGCACATGTTATGAACACGGGATTCCTCCCCACCCAGATTACTGAGGAAAGTTTGCGTCGTAAAATCGCCGAAGACTTGAAAGTTACACTGGACGGAGAAAATATTCTCTTTATTTCCGGAAAACAGACCCAGGAAATTGGGCAGCTGGAGGGATACTCTGCCATCTCATCCGTCAGTGCTTCTGTAAATGGACTTAGCAGTGAACGTGCAAGGCCGAGCGAGAAAAAAGTCACTTGGATTGTCAAAGCCGCTCCTGGCACACATCTTACCATTACCTGCAAAAACAGCCGGATCGGTACCTGCAAAACAGAAGTTACTCTGTAATTGACGAGAATTTTTTTAGTCTGAGGTTAGGCGCCCCGACGGAATTGGATCCGTCGGGGTGCTCATACAGCAAAAAGTTTTTACGTTTCCAAATGCAACCTCATACAAAATTCCAACTAAAATCCTGTGCATTTTACCATTGCAACAGGAATTGACATCCTTTTGACAGAAGCGTACAATAAATATCAGTGCTTTAACTTGCTACTATTGCACAATATTACAAGCAATTTTATAGAAAGGGAGTTTTTAGCGAATGAATTTGACCTACAAATATGACCATTTCTATCGCTATGAGGAAATCACTTCGATTCTCAAAAAATATGAAGCAGAATTTCCAAATTTGTGCCGCCTGACAGCTCTCAATCAGACCCCGGAAGGGCGCAACATCTGGGCGATTGAAGTCACCAACCTTGCCACTGGTGATTTTTCTGAAAAGCCGGCATATTTTGTCAATGCCAACATCCATTGTGGGGAAGTTACCGGTTCCATGACCGCAATGTGCCTGCTTGACAACATTTTTACCAATTATAAAACGGACGAAAATATTCAGAAAATTCTGGATCACTATACTTTTTATGTCATTCCGCGTATTAGCCCGGATGGATCAGAAGCATATCTTACAACTCCGGATACCATTCGTTCTGTAAACCGGATGTATCCCTATTCTGACCTGATGCCCGGACTCCAGCCGAAAGATATGGACGGGGATGGGGTCATCCTGAAAATGAGAGTAAAATCCCCCTATGGCGCATGGAAGGTTTCGGATCGTGATCCGCGGCTCATGACCAAACGCACTCCGGATGACGTGGAAGGGGACTTTTACAACGTCTACACAGAAGGAGAAATTCTCGATTACGATGGAATCAACATCAAATCTGCACCACAAAAATGGGGAAATGACTTCAACCGCAATTTCCCTTGTGGATGGCAGCACAGCAGTATCCAGAAGGGCTCCGGTATCTACCCACTCTCCAATATTGAAACAAAAACCGTTGCCGATTTTATTATCAACCATAAAAATATCTGCAGTTCTCTGAACCTGCATACCATGACCGGCGTTTACCTCTATCCACCGGGATTAAAACATAAAAAAGACGCCGATCCTGCAGACATGGCCCGGTATGAAGCAATGGGTAAAATCGGTACGGAGGAATCCGGTTATCCAGCAGTTTGTATTTTGGACGGCTATCTGCCGGAGGGCACCGCAGCAGGCGCCGCTGTCGGTTCCTTGGACGACTTCAATCATTTCAATATGGGCATTGTCGATTTCACAATTGAGTGCTGGGATCTGGACCCGCGTGCCGGGATCCCCTTCGGCTCCCCCATTATGAGGGAAGAAACCGATGAAGAGGCAGAAGAACATCATCTGAAATATTTGCAGTGGATTGACCGTGAAAACGACGGAGAAGGCGTAAAACCCTGGACAAAATTTAATCATCCACAGCTTGGCGAAGTGGAAATCGGCGGTATTGACTACAAGCATGTTGTGCAGAACCCACCGCCAAAATTCCTGCCGCAGGAAGTCGAAAAGCACACCCGCTTTATTCTCCGCCATGTCAAAGCCCTGCCCAGAGTCCAATTCCGCAAGGTCGATACAGTAAAAGTCGACGAGTCCACTTTCAAAATTGACGCCTATGTCATGAACACGGGCTTCCTTCCGACTCAAGTCACCAATGAAGCATTTAAACTGAAAATCGACGAGGATTTGAAGGTTTCTCTGTGTGGAAACGATCTTGAATTTGTAGAAGGAAAACAGATTCAGGAAATTGGACAGCTCGAAGGTTATTCCGGAATTGTTGCAAGAGGCGGCTCTCTCGGTGCAAGTTCTGAAATTGTCCGTCCCTGTGAGAAAAAAGTCACCTGGATTGTCAAAGCAAAACCTGGTACTGAACTGACAATTACTTGCTATAACAGTAAAATTGGCAAACGCGCCACAACAGTCACCCTGTAAACATTGCTGGCGGCGGCAAAAGCCGCCGCCGATTTTTTGAATGATTAGAAAGGAGGATTGCATCCTTTGAAGAAAGTGAGAAACACTTACGATCATTACTACCGCTATGAGGAGATCACTTCCATCCTCAAAGGATATGAGGCAGAATTCCCGGAAATGGTCCGTTTAACTGCCTTGAACCAAACCCCGGAAGGGCGCAATATTTGGGCAATTGAATTTACCGATCGCACAACCGGCGATTATCTGGACAAACCGGCTTATTATATTGAGGCAAATATCCATGCAGGAGAAGTGGCAGGCTGTATGAGCGCCATGTACTTTTTGGATTATATGTTTACCAACTACAAAACCGATCCGGAAGTACAAAGCTTGCTCAAAAAATATACGTTTTATATGGTTCCCCGCGTCTCTCCAGATGGTTCAGAATGTTATCTGACAACTCCGGACACCATCCGTTCTGTCAATCGGCTCTATCCGTATTCAGAATTGATGCCCGGGCTTCAGCCGAAGGATATGGACGGGGACGGTGTAATCCGTAAAATGAGAGTAAAATCCCCCTATGGCGCATGGAAAGTATCCGATAAAGATCCAAGATTGATGGTCAAACGTGCCCCGGATGATATGGATGGGGAATTTTACAATGTTTTTACCGAAGGAGAAATCCTGGACTTTGATGGGTATACCGTCAAATCCGCTCCACAAAAATGGGGAAATGACTTCAATCGCAACTTCCCGGCTATGTGGAAACATGAAAGTGAACAGCGTGGCGCCGGGAACTATCCGCTGAGCAACATTGAGACAAAAACTGTGGCGGATTTTATCATCGGCCATAAGAACATTTGCAGCATCATTGATTTCCACACCATGACCGGAGCCTATTTGTATCCACCGGGAATCAAACCAAGAAGCGAGGCGGACAAAGCGGATATGCGCCGCTATGTGGAAATTGGAAAAATGGCAACACAGGAGACCACTTATCCCCCAGTGAATGCACATGACGAGTATGTCCCTGCAGACGCACGGGTGGACGTCGGCGCCTTTGATGATTTTAACCACTTCACGCTGGGTATTCCTGCCTACACCATTGAATGTTGGGATCTGGATCCACGTGCGGGAATCCCCTTCACTTATCCGATTATGAAGGATGAGACGGACGAGGAAGCTGCGGAGCACCACCTGAAATATATTCAGTGGATTGAACGGGAAAATGATGGAGAAGGCTATCTGCCGTGGACAAAATTTAACCATCCGCAACTTGGTGAGGTGGAGATCGGCGGCATTGACTATAAACATGTCGTCCAAAACCCACCGCCTAAGTTTTTACCACAGGAAGTCGAAAAACACACCCGTTTCCTGCTCCGGCATGTCAAATCCCTTCCGATGATCCAGTTCCATAAAGTCGATGTGCAGCACATTGACGGTTGTGTATATAAGATTGACGCCTATGTCATGAATACCGGTTATCTACCTACCTATATTACAAGAGAGGCATTGAAACTCCAAGTGGAACAGCCGATCAAGGTTTCCCTTTCTGGAGAAGGGATTGCCTTTGTTCAGGGAAAACAGGAACAAGATATTGGACAACTGGAAGGCTATTCCGCAATTGTTGCCCAGAATGTCTCTGTAAACGGACTCAGCACAGAATATGATTTGCCCTGTGAAAAGCGGGTTTCCTGGATAATCACGGCAAAAGAGGGAACAACATTGACAATTACCTGCCACAGCGATAAAGTAGGCACTTATAAAAAAGAGATTTGTGTATAAAAAGGGCTTTCAGTCTGATAAAATTAAGTATGGAAAATCCCCTGTGAGTTTTACCTCACAGGGGATTTGTTCTGTTTTTCTATAGCATGCGCCCCATTGCCTGATACAGCAGGGCATTGACAATGGCAGCCGCCACATTGCTGCCACCTTTTCTTCCACGTGCTACGATATAGGGAACCCCGCTACTCATAATGAGTTCCTTGGATTCCACTACATTGACAAACCCTACCGGAACGCCGATGACAAGCTTCGGATGGATTTTCCCCTCTGTAATCAGTTCATACAGCCTGACCAGGGCCGTTGGGGCATTTCCTACCGCAAATATCAAGTTTCCGGAAAGAGTACTCGCCTTGTTCATACTTGCAACGGCACGGGTTGTCCCCTGTTGCTTTGCAGCAAGGGCAACATCTTCATCCGACATAAAACAGTGGATTTCTCCCCGGAGTTTCTGTAAGGCCGATTTATTTACTCCGGAAAAAGCCATTTTTGTGTCTGTCACCAGGACGGCGCCCTGTCTGAATATCTCCACTGCCCTTGTTACCGCATGTTCCGAAAAACAGAGAGTATCCGCATAATCAAAATCTGCCGTTGTATGAATGACTCGTTTGATAACCGGTTCATTTTCCCTATCCAGGTTTTTATCCCCAAGCTCCTGGGAGATAATTTCAAAACTGCGCTTTTCAATTTCATTTGGTAAAACCTTCTGCAATGTCACCTTGCTCAATATTCAATTCCCTCCCTGGCAACAATTCCCCTGTCTAAGGGATGCCGTTCCTTTTCCATCCTGGTGATATAATCTGCGCACTCCCTTATCACAGGAGAGGCTTCCCTTCCAGTAAGTACTACTTCTAAAAAGGGAGGACGGTTTTCCAAAAAGGACAGCAGCATTTTTTCCTCAAACATTTCCTTTGCCACTGCATCCAGGATTTCGTCCAGAATTAACAGTTCGCATTTTCCCTCCACTACCAATTGTTGGGCATGGGCAAAATTTTTTTCATGAATTTTCCGGGTTTTCTTCCGTTCCTCTTCTGTCATGGAAGAGGTAAAATGATCCCCTGCTTTCCCCCGAAAAATACGGATATGATCCAGTTGCTCGAGCAGTTTAATCTCCCCGGTTGCATGGTTTTTCAGAAACTGAACTACTACAACCTGCTGACCCTGCCCCAGGGCACGAAGGGCAAGCCCCATAGCGGCCGTCGTTTTCCCCTTACCGTTTCCACAATAGATGTGAACGAGTCCCCTTTCTCTCATGCACCCGCCTCCAGAATGTGATAAATCTTTTCCATATCCAGGCTTTTTCGGAGAATATCCGCTAATTTATCGTATTCCTGTTCTCTCAGCTGGACAATATCCATTGCCCGGACTTCTTTCCCATCAAAGCCCTTTTCCTGCAAGAGAGATTTGGCAAATGCGGAGGTAATATCTCCGGATTCAAACAGTCCGTGCAAATAGGTACCATAGAGGTTCCCCTGGCAACAACCGTCCCGTTTCTGTTCACAACCTGGAACCGATACCGTGGAAAAAACAGCTTCCCCGCCAAGATGCACAGTATCTCCCATATGAATTTCATATCCTTCGACTGGGAGATTTGATATCCCAGAAAGGATTCCGGGAATAGCGCCTATGGTTCCTGCCGCCTGCGTGCGCACCTTTTCCTGTGAGAAAACGGTTTTTGTATCAAACAGGCCAAGACCTCGCAGACTTCCGCCTTCCTCTACCCCATGAGGATCTTCCAACAAACGGCCCATCATCTGATAACCACCACAGATTCCGAGGACTCCTTTTCCAGCGGCAGCGTGTTTGAGAACCAGGGATTCCATCCCATTTTGACGCAGCCATTTTAAATCCCCCATCGTGTTTTTGGTGCCGGGCAAAATCACAAAATCCGGAAAACCAAATTGGGAGGCTTCTGAAACATACCGGACGCCAATTCCATCCAGGGATTGCAGAGGGTTGAAGTCCGTAAAATTAGAAATATGGGGAAACCGGATTACCGCAATGTCTACCAGGGCATCTGTTTTTGTTGCCTGCAGCCGGGTGGAAAGGCTGTCCTCATCTTCCAAATCCAGTGGAGCATAGGGTACCACTCCCAAAACCTGTTTCCCACAAAGCTGTTCCATCATAGTAAGACCGGGGCGGAGGATCTCCACATCTCCACGGAATTTGTTGATGATAAGACCTTTGATCAGTTCCTGCTCCTCTGGTTCCAACAGTTTAACTGTTCCATACAGGCTTGCAAAGACGCCGCCGCGATCAATATCCCCCACCAGCAGGACAGGGGCATGGACAAGCTTTGCAAGCCCCATATTGACAATATCATCCGCTTTGAGGTTGATTTCCGCCGGAGAACCCGCCCCCTCAATCACCACAATATCATTTTGGCTGCTCAGGATCTGATAGGCGTTGAGGATATCCGGGATCAGCGATTTCTTTTTCCGAAAGTAATCCACCGCCCGCATATTTCCCAAAACTTTCCCATTGACGATCACTTGGCTGCCAACATCGCTGGACGGTTTGAGCAGGATCGGGTTCATAGAAACAGTAGGCTCAATTCCAGCCGCCTGAGCCTGCATGACTTGCGCGCGGCCCATTTCCAGCCCGTCCTTGGTAATATAGGAATTGAGCGCCATATTCTGACTTTTAAAAGGAGCTACCCTGTATCCATCCTGATGAAAAATCCGGCATAATCCGGCGGCTATCACGCTTTTTCCGGCATTGGACATCGTGCCCTGTATCATAATCGGTTTTGCCATCGCAATTCCCTCCGCTAAATCCGTTCAAATGCGCCGAGCAGTTTGATGTTATCCTCGTGCCTGCGGATGGCAATCCGGTAATATCCCGGCCCCAACCCTCGGTAGTTCTCACATCCGCGGATCAAAATCCCTTCCTGTCTCATTTTCTGGACAAGTTGTGTATCCTGCGCGAGGAAAAACAGGTAGTTAGCGTGGGATTCAAAAACTTTATAACCGCAGCAGGTCAAACCATAACGCAGAAATTCCCGTTCCCGTTTCAAATATTTTCTAGTCTTTTCCAAGTATTCTGCTGCGTTTTGCAGTGCCGCTTCCCCCGCCGCCTGGGCCAATGTGGATACTGGCCACGGCTGGCCTGCCGCTGCAATCTGTTCCAGCAAATCCCTGTTGGAACAGAGGATATATCCCAGCCGGGCCCCAGCCAGCGCAAAGGTCTTGGTAAACGCCTTGAGCACAATCAAATATGGGTTATTTTGCAGATATTTTTTGACGGTAAGTTCCTGGAAGTGTTCAGAAAAATCCAAAAAGCACTCATCCACCACCAGCAAAATCTGATTTTCCCTACACTTTTTGACGATTTTTTCCATCAAATTTGCCGGAATGATCTGCCCGGTCGGATTATTCGGGTTACACAAGAATAAGATGTCGTATCCTGATGTCAATTCCTCCAAAAAAGCTTCCGTCAGCTGGAACTGTTCGGTTGCTTCCAAACGTGCAAACTGGATTCGGCATTTTCCAGCACGGAGCGCCGCTTCATATTCACTAAACGACGGAGCGAGCAACAGGGCACGCTTGGGCCTATATGCATAGACAATCCGGTAAATCAAATCCGCAGCGCCGCCAGAACACAGCACCCAATCCTGTGCAACCTGCTCAAACTGCGCAAGTTTCCGGCACAGGGATGTCGAATGGGGATCCGGATAGCAATCCGCATGGATAGCCGCTTCACATAAAGCCGCCAGCACCGCCTTTTGCATCCTTAACGGATTGATATTGGAAGAAAAATCAAGCGGTTTTTCCCCATATTCCCGTTCATAGGAATAGATATCTCCCCCATGCATAGATTCTGGCATATTAAAATCCTCCTTGTAGCATCAAGCATACTGAAAATCGTACGGCAAGGCAGAAAAGCAGGGTTAGAATTGCCGTGGCAATCATCAGCCGGTTGGCCCGGCGGATATCCTCCGGTTCAATTTCCCGCAGTGCATCCCCGATGGTCGGTTTATGAACAGGTTTTCCAAAATAACTTGCATCCCCTGCAAGCTGAAGGCCAAGCGCGCCTGCACACACCGCTTCGGTCTGCGCAGAATTCGGGCTGGCATGGCAAAAACGATCCCGCCGGAAAATCCTCCATGCACCGCGTCCATCCATACGCAGAAGAAAAGCCGAAAGCACCATCAGCAGAGCGCTCAGGCGCGCGGGGATAAAATTGACGGCGTCGTCCAGCCTTGCCGGGACAAAGCCAAAATTCAGGTATGTTTCATTTTTATATCCCACCATACTGTCCATGGTATTGACTGCTTTATAGGCAAGGGCAAGCGGGGCGCCTCCAATCATCAAGTAAAACAGCGGAGCCACCACCCCGTCGCTGGTATTTTCCGCGACCGTTTCCACGGCGGCTTTGGCGATTCCTTTTTCATCAAGCGACTGGGTGTCCCGCCCAACAATCATACTTACCGCATACCGCGCCCCGGGGATATCCCCTGCTCGCAGGGCATGGTACACCTTCATGCTCTCAACCTTCAGGGATTTTGCGGCCAGCACCTGATAACAGAGCAGACTCTGTACGACTAAGACAAGCCATTTTCCTACCAAAGAACACAGCCACAGGAGTAGGACGGCCAGAGCCCAGGAGCAGAGTGGGAGGATGATGGCAAGCATTGCTCCCGCTGTACGTTCTCCATTTTTGGTTGTAGGAAACAGCCGGCGAAGCCTTATTTCCAGTAAGGCAATCGCGTGGCCCATCCACCGCACGGGGTGCGGCAGCCAATGGGGATCGCCAAAAATCATATCCAGCACAAAGCCAGCCAAAATGGAACAACCGATCAACATGAGAGTTCCTCCATAATTTTTATTTGAGCCCGCCCGTTTTGCATGGTAAGCTGTGTCAAAAAACCGCCGCAGTTTTTTACCTGGTATTCATAATATCCCCGTCTGGGCAAGGCATACCGTTCCAGCAGCGCCATCAATGTTCCGCCATGGGCAACCACCGCGCATGCGGCGCATCCCAGCAGTTCAGGCAGGATTTCCTCAAAAGCACGGCAGGTGCGCCGGCAAAATTCCTCTTTGGATTCTCCAGAGGGAAACGGGAGTTCTCCCCCGCTGTCAATCCACGCCTGATAGCGGGGATCGCCACTCAGTTCCTGGTAGCTTTTCCCTTCGAATTCCCCGAAATCGCATTCCTGAAACCCTTCCACAACCGTCTGTTGTGCCTGTGGAAAGACAATCCGAGCCGTCTGGACGCAGCGGGAAAGCGGACTGACAAACACCCTGTCTACCGCTCCAAGCGAAAGCCGGCTCGCCTGGACAACCCCCTCTTTACATAGTGGTTCATCTGTTCTTCCAAGATACCGCCCACAGAGGTTCGAGGACGTACAGGCATGGCGCAGCAAATACAGCGCTGTCATTCCACGTTCTCCTTTTCCGTATTTCCCGCGAAAGACGGCCGGGAGGACTCTTTGAGTACCATGGGGATTCCGCAGGTGACGCGGACAACCCGCCGGGCATGGCGTGCAAGGAACTGACAGGCATGCCCGACTTCTTCCCGCCACCGACGTTCAAAGGCGTCCGCAGGCACCACGCCGCAACCGATTTCATCACAGACAACGGCCTGTTTGGGAAGCATTTGTTCCAACCATGTGGAAAGCTCCCGCCCCTGTGCCAGACGTTCCCGGATAAGCAGGTGCAAGCTGTCCACAATGAGTCCGTCTTCCCCGACATCCTGTACGGTACAGCCGGTCTGTTCCAGGGCAATGTTTAGTTTTCCCTGCCCGGCGCCGCCGACAATCAAAAGCATTTCCTTTCCCTCCCAGTCAACACAAATATCAGGCAAAGATTGCCTTTATTCTAACATATTCTTCCATACTTTAAAACAGTTTTTGCACAAAAAGAACTGCAAGGAGCTGGGAACACTCACAAATCTGAAGAAAATATCCGGCCAGATCCCCAGTAATCCCGCCAAACTGCCGCTTCGCCATCCAGTAATACCAGCCAAAACAGAGCAGGGATGCTCCCGCACAGATACCGCCTTCCAGCGGACTGACAACGATCATTCCTGTGGTACACAAAACCGCAAAAACGGCGAGCCAGAGACGAACGCGCTTTTTCGCGGACATACTCGCAAATGTGTGGACCAGCCCGGTATCCTTTGCCAGAGGAAAGGCGGCTACTGCAAATCCACTTAGACAACGGGAAAGTACAAATCCGATCCCCAGGACGGACAGGGTGCTCCAATTGGAATCCAGTTCCTGCCACAGGGCAAATAATATAAGAAACAGACAACACAGACCGATGATGGCAAATGCCCCGGTATGAGGGTCTTTTAAAATCTTTAATTTTTTCTCCCTGGTCTGATGGCTGGAGAGCGCATCGACCGTATCGCAAAACCCATCCAGATGGATTCCCCCGGTCACAAGCACAGGAAGCAGAACCGCCCCTACTGCAAACAGGATTTGAGACAGGCCGAGCAGAGAACAGGCAAACCGCCACAGCGCTATACCCGCTCCGATCACAACCCCTATAAAGGGAAAAAAACACATGGCATACTGCATATTTTCCCGGCTCCATTCCACCCGGGGCATGGGCAGGGAGGAATACATGGCGAATGCAATGACAAACGACTGGATTAACATGCCTGTCCTCCTTTGTGGTAAATGGGAATGCCACAGACAACCTCCACTACCAGATCTGCGAAACCTGCGATCCACTGATGAAGCCCGTCCATCAGCGAAAGATAGTCCGCCATTTCCCCTCCATACTGTTCACAGCCGGAAAAAATATCATTGGAGACAATCACAATGCGCTCTGCTTGCGCACACAGTGTGGAAATCCCTTCCCTGATTTCCCAGTACGCGCGGGAACCTCCACAGCCGGCGGGGGAAAACATTTCGTTTGCGCAAAGGTTCCCCAGATCTTCCAGCAACACTGTGCTCCCTGATTCCACATGTAAAGATTTGAGCGCCGTATATTGTTCCAGGGTGACAAAACCTTTCTCTCTGCGCAGCAGGCGGTGGCGGGCAATCCGGTTTTGTCCCTCCTGTCCGAAGGGTTCCATCGTTGCAAGATAAATCCTTGTCCGCTGCTTTCCCTGCGCGGCAAGGGTTTCTGCAAATTCACTTTTCCCGCTCGCCGTACCCCCAAACACCAACGCCGTCATCAAAACTTCCCCCCACGTCCCTATTCCAAAGGGCGGTATTCTTCCAGCTCAATATCCTCAAAAGTGCTCATGCCTTCATAGACTGCAAGCGCCATATCCAGCAGTGGGAACAGGGACACAGCTCCCGTCCCCTCTCCCAGATGCATTCCAGCGGTGATAATCGGGGAAAGCTCCAGGGCATCCAGCACTAATTTTCCCGCCGGCTCCCCGCTCACATGGCTTGCCAGAAGATAGCCCTGCGCAGCGGGACATAATCTCACCGCGGTCAGCGCCGCAACAGAGGAGATAAACCCATCCACGACAACGGGAACCCCGCAGGCCGCCGCGCCGAGGGCAAAACCCGCCATGCCGGCAATATCAAAACCCCCGAGTTTGGCAAGCACGTCAAGGGGATCCCTCCTGTTGGGCCGATTGAGCCGAATCGCCTGTTCAATAACGGAAATCTTCCTGCAAAGTCCCTCGCTGCTCAGGCCCGCACCGCGTCCAGTCATCTCCTCGACCGGGCGGCAGAGGAGCACGCTCGCCATCGCACTGCTGGTTGTGGTGTTGCCGATCCCCATCTCTCCAGTGGCAAAAATCCGGTATCCCTCTTTGGCAAGGCGACAGGCAAGGGAAATTCCCCGTTCAAGTGCCAGTACCGCCTGCGCGCGGGTCATGGCCGGGCCACGCGCCAGGTTCTGCGTCCCCCGTGCAACTGCGCAGTCAATCATCCCCGGCTCTTCCACTGGGGTGTTCATCCCCATATCAACCGGATAGACGTCCACGTTTGCCACCTGTGCCATTTTACTGACGCTGGTAGCTCCATGACAGAGGTTCCCGGCAACCAACGCAGTGACCTCGCTTCCTGTCTGGGTAACGCCTTCCCGAACGACCCCATTGTCCGCGCAGAACACCGCCAGGGCACGTCTTTGAATCCGCACCTGTGCTGTCCCCTGGGCTCCTGCAATTCGACAGATGGCATCTTCCAGAAGCCCAAGCCCATGCAGGGGCTTGGCGATACTGTCCCAGCGGCGCGCCGCTTGTTTGTATGCCATCTGTTTTGGTGGGGAAATCCCCTGTACCGTCTGTTCAAGCGTCATGTTCTGATCCCTCCGCATAGGTTTTCATGGCCTCCACAAACCCCTGGGCAAACTTTGGGTTTGCATAGAAATAGAGATGGGGGAAGCCCGCAACCAGGTTGTATTTTGTATAGATGCAATCCCAAGAAATCTGGCGAGAACTTTTTGCCGCAGTAAACGCATCCCCTTCCTGGCTGCTCTGGTAATAGTGAAACTCATGCGCAGAAATTTTTTCCCCCGCTTTGCAAAAAAAGGTATCCCGGTTTGCACTTAGCGTAATATATCCAAAATGGCGCAGGCGTTCCCCTTTGACTGCGCGCCCGGGGACAAGCCCAGCCATCCTATGTTCTTTTCCCTGTTCGTCGCACAAAAATTCATGCAAGTACAGAAATCCGCCGCACTCTGCAAAGGTGGGAACCCCATCCTGTACGGCGCTGCGGATGGATTCCAGCATGGAACGGTTTGCAGCCAATTTTGCCGCAAAAACCTCCGGATATCCCCCGCCCAGATAGATCCCGTCGATATTCTCCGGGAGTTTTTTATCGCATAAGGGAGAGAAGGGGAGTAACTCCACACCAAACGATTTGAGTAAATCCAGATTCTCCCCATAATAAAAGCAAAACGCCTTGTCCTGCGCGACGGCCAGGCGTAGGGTTTTCTCCGGCTTCAGCGGAGCCGAAAGCGGTTCATACTCCACAGCAGGTGCGTTCCTTGCAAATCCCAGCAGTTTTTCAAGGTCCACAGTCTGTTCAAAAACGCTGACCAAGTGGACAAGTTTTTCCTTCAGCTTGGACACTTCTTTGGGAGGAATCAGCCCCAGGTGGCGGCTTAAAAGGGAAAATCCTTCGTCAAATGGAAGATACCCCACAACTTCCACTCCGCACTCCCGCTCGATGACTGGCTTGAGCATCTCATACACCTGCTTCGAGCACCGGTTGAGCAAAACAGCCCGGATTTGGGATCTTGTCCGGAAATCTGCAAACCCTTTCACCAGCGCGGCAAGGGATAAAGCCGCCCCTTTCGCATCCACTACCAGCAGAGCCGGTACTCCCAGCGCATGGGATACATGGTAGCTGCTGGCACATGCGCCTGTGCCGACGCCGTCATAGTAGCCCATAACCCCCTCAAATACGGCGAGATCACAGCCCTGTGACCGCTGTGCCGCCAAACAAACCGCCGTATTCTCCTGGACAAAAAACAAATCCGTATTGGAGCTGACCGTCCCGAAAATTTCCCGGTGGAACATGGGATCAATATAATCCGGGCCGCACTTGAACGCCGCGGGCGCAAGCCCTCTCCTGCGCAGCGCCCCCAACAGGGCGCAGGTCACTGTCGTCTTCCCCCCGCCGCTGGCGGGGGCGGTCACCATTATACGTGGAAGTTCCCATTTCATCCGTCATTCCTCCCCGCTGCACTGATAACAAAAACCGGGTTATTTGCCATCAAAAGATTGGAACGCCCGGCACGCTTTGTTTTGGATATGGACACCTGAACCGCCTCGATCTCCTCAAAACTCAATTCTGCGAGGAGTTTGAGGGAATCGCATGCGGTTTCCAGGGTAATAGCGCTGATACAGACCCGCACAGCCGGATTCTTTTGGCGCAGCAGGGACAGGATCTCCTCCAGCTTTCCCTTGCTCCCGCCGATAAAAGCCGCGTCCGGCGCAGGCAAGCCTTCGCATACATGCGGCGCCATCCCCTGTATCAGGCTGAGGTTATAGAGCCCTAAGCGCTGCGCATTTTGCCGGATCAGGCTGCATCCTTCATCTGAGCACTCCACTGCATAGACCTTTCCAAACCGGGCAAACAGCGCCATTTCCACACTGACCGAACCGGTCCCAGCCCCGATATCCCAGAGGGTATCCGTCTCCTTCAGGCGGAGTTTGGACAAAATCACACTGCGTACTTCAGATTTTGTCATCGGGACGTCCCCACGGAGAAACTCCCCGTCCGGCAGGCCAAACGAAGAGGCTTTCCTCTCACAGGCGCGCGGATTCATCACCAGCAGGACGCTCAAAGGGGCGAACCTCATTTTTCCAAGTTCCCGTACAGTCCCATGGAAAACAGCTTCCTGTGGGCTGGAGAGGTTTTGCCCCACATAGGCGGCGCACTCCCCAAAGCCGGCGGCATCCAGCTCCCGGCACAGGGAATCCGGCGTCTGCGCGCCCCCGGTAAGGGCAAACGTCTTTTCAAAATTCGCCACATGCGCCGCGATCTCACAGGCAGTCCCATGCGCGCTGACCAGGTGCCAGTCCTGCCATGGGATCCCCAGGCGGGAGGAAAAGCAGGACACGCTGGAAATCCCGGGGTAAACCTCCGTCTGCTCTGCCCCAAAGTGCTCGACAAGCTTTTTTGCACCGCTGTAAAGGCCGGCGTCCCCGCTGAGCAACACACAGGGGGTTTGAAACTCCGGGTGGGCGTGCAGATATTCGATGATTTGTTCCGGCAGGGCAAGCGGAACCTGCGGTGCCCGATGTTCCGGGAAGTTTGCAAGCAGCCGGGAAGCCCCCATAAGGCAGTCCGCACGGGAAACAGCCTGTACGGCAGCGTAGGTCATCTGGGAAAGATCCCCCGGGCCGGACGAAACCAAGGACAATTTCATGATGTTCCCCTCTTTTCTGTGAGAATTCGGACAATTTCTGCAAAGGAATTGCCCACTTCCTTCGGACGTGCGATAACAATTACGGGAATCTCCGCTTTTCTGGCGGCGGAAAGTTTTTCCTCATATCCGCCTTCCCGTCCGCTCTCCTTTGTGACCAGGCAGCGGATAGAAAACTGCCGGATCAGCGCGAGGTTCAGCTCCTCGCAGAAAGGCCCCTGCATGGCGATGATATGGCTGCGTTCATATCCGAGTGCGAGGCAGGCCCTCAACGAGGATTCCATTGGGAGTACCCGGGGGTAGATCCTCTCCCGGTAACCGGGGATGGCACAGAACCGGGCGAGTTCCTTTGCCCCGGTCGTCAGCAGGATATTCCCCGGCATTCGGCAGAGCGCCTGCACCGCTTCCTCCGTACCGGGGACAAGCAGGCTGTTTGAATCCGGCGGCGGGGATTCCCGGATCAGGCGCAGGTACGGCACTGCCGCATGGGTACAGGCCAGCCGGAGATTTTCCGTTACTTCGCGCGCATAAGGGTGCGTGGCGTCCACCACTACGTTATACCCGTTTTCTGTGAGCAGATGTTCCATCTCGGAACAGGACAGCCGCCCTTCCAACAGCGTGCAGCCGGGAACGCCCTCCATACTGTGCGCGCCGTATTCGGTCGCCACGCTCACAGTGACCTGGAAGTCGCCGATGGAAAGCAGGGTCTGCGCAAGGCGCTTTCCCTCGGTGGTTCCGGAAAAAATCAATACCTTCATAAGGTCCCCCTGGCCTCATAGCCGCGCGGGGTCACCATCTTCCCGCCGATCACCTTTGTCATGCTGTTGCCAATAAAAACCGTGGTAAACATATCCGCAGGAGTCTGGCTGAGCTGTTCAAGCGTCAGAATCCGGGAACTCTCCCCCTGCCTGCCAATATTGCGCACAATCGCACAGACTGTCTGCGGGGATTTTGTCTCCAACAGGATTTCGCAGGCGCGGTGCAGGTAATCTGCGCGCTTTTTGCTGGCTGGATTATACAGGCACACCGCAAAATCCGCCTGCGCCGCCGCGCGCAGCCTTGCTGCGATCGTCTCCCACGGGGTGAGCAGGTCGCTGAGGCTGATCACCGCAAAATCATGCGCCAGGGGTGCGCCGAGCACCGCCGCGCCTGAGAGCGCCGCCGTGACGCCGGGGACAATCTCCACATCCAGTTCCGGATGTCCCTTTGCCACTTCCAGGATTAGCCCGGCCATCCCATAGACCCCGGCGTCCCCGGAGCAGACCATTGCAACCGTATGCCCTGCCAGCGCCTGTTCCACCGCCATGGTACAGCGCTCGATTTCCCGTTTCATAGGGGTTGTCAAAACCCGTTCCCCTTCAAAAAGGGGTTTTACCAAATCCACATAGACCGGGTATCCGACCAGCGTATCGCAGGCCTTGAGCGCGTTGACCGCGCGCAGGGTCATATCCTCCCCGCCGCCCGGCCCGATTCCGATGACATAGAGTTTCATTGCACACCTCCGGAAATTCTTAAATGTGAAAAACATCCCACGCCCGCCGGGGCAGGCCGGACAATGGTTCCGCCGCAGGAGCCTCTCAGCAAATAGAGGGGCCTCCTGCGTTTTGAAAAAGTTTTTATCTGGAGCACCCCTGCTTTCCCGCTCAAACCGGTTTCTCCGTCTCCAGATGAAAACAGACAGTCTGCGCTGTGACAGCGGCCGCCAGGGTCACGCCCTCGAACACCGTCTTTTTCACCAGCAATTTTCCGCCCGACCCGGCCCCAAGCACCGCCGCGCGCTCGCAGACATTATCTACGCCCGTCACCTTGCTGACAAACGCAGAGGAGGTAAACGCCCCCTGCAAAGCGGCAAGCTGCTGCGCGGAGTAGGTGACAAATTCCAATCCATGTTGGGAGCAGAAGGAGAGGATTCCCGCTTCTTTCTGCTTGAGATCAATGCTGCACACCCTGGAAAACGCGTGGGGGGAAAGCCGGTTTTCCCGGCAAAAGGAGGAAAACGCCTGCTCAATTTTTTCTGCGGGGGTCTGTTTGCGGCAGCCAATCCCGAGCACGGCAAACGGCGGGACAATATGCAGAATCTCCGGGTCTCCCTCCCCGGTGTGCAGCGTCACACGGAAATCGGGCGGGAATTTTCCCTGAATAACGCCCGCGGGGAGATTCCCCTCCAACGGGAAATCACAACAGACCCCGACAGGCTTGCCGGCAAGCAGATTCGCGGAAATCCGTTTGGCCGCCCCGGGGTTTTCCAGAAAATAGCCCTGACGTGCCGCCCAGTCGTCCACGGCAAACAGGCCGTGGACGTCCGTCGCCGTCGTCACAACGGCAACCGCGCCGGTAATCTCCGCAATCCGGCGGGCAAAACGGTTTGCCCCTCCGATATGTCCGGAGAGCAAGGGAATACAAAATTGTGCCCCGTCGTCCACCGACACCACCGCCGGATCGGTCAGCTTGGAGTGTATATATGGGGCAATCGCGCGCACGGCAATCCCCGCTGCCCCTACAAAGACAAGCAGATCGGACTCTGCAAACGCCTGTCGGGTAAAGGCGTGCAAATCCACCTTTTTCTCCCCAAAGCAGGCGGACACGTCTGCCGTATCCCCGTATTCCTGCGGCAGGTTTGCGGCAATCTTCTGCGCCAGCGCGAG
The DNA here is from genome assembly GCA_904419745.1 of Candidatus Pseudoruminococcus merdavium. Classification (GTDB taxonomy): domain Bacteria; phylum Bacillota; class Clostridia; order Oscillospirales; family Ruminococcaceae; genus Pseudoruminococcus_B; species Pseudoruminococcus_B merdavium. The sequence continues at coordinate 62,191 of CAJFSS010000010.1, forward strand.
GCCCCGCCGGGAAAAAGCGATCAGAGACGCTTTCATATCTCCGTTCCTTTCCGGTACCCGGTCGTAAAGGCGGGGTCATAGAGCTTGGATCGCTCATAGGACTTTCCCAGGAACCCGCCGACTGTGATCAAAGCCGTTTTGCTGATATGGTTTTTTTCCGCCGTCTGCGCCAGCGTGCCGACCGTACAGCGAAATACCTGCTCGTCCGGCCAGGTGGCCTTGTACACGATGGCCGCCGGGGTATCTGGCGCATAGCCGCCCTCTAACAATTCCGCCTGCGTTTGTCTGAGCAGTCCCGCACTCAAAAACAGCACCATCGTGGCCCCGTGTTTCGCAAGGTTTTTGACCTCCTGCCCCTGCGGGACTGGAGTACGCCCCGCCATACGAGAGATAATCACAGCCTGGCTAACTCCAGGGAGCGTATACTCCGCCCGCAGGGCAGCAGCCGCTCCGCACAGGCTGGAAACGCCGGGGACAATCTCATACTCCACGCCGGCTTGCTCCAGACAATCCATCTGCTCCCGGATGGCGCCGTAGATGCTGGGATCGCCGGTGTGCAGGCGCACGCACAGGCCGCCCTCCCGCTCGCATTCGAGCATGGAGGAAACCACCTGCTCGAGCGTCATGGACGCACTGTCCTGTATGACACAGCCGGGTTTTGCCACTTCCAGAAGTTGCGGATTGACAAGGCTGCCCGCATAGATGATTCTGTCCGCTTTTTTTAACAGGTTCTGTCCGCGCACGGTGATCAAATCCGGCGCGCCGCTGCCCGCCCCTACAAAGAAAATCATCGCTTGTTCCCCTTTTCCTCTGGAATGACCACTGTGGTAAAGTACCCGGTTTTGGGCAGTTCCCCGGTCAAGTCCCGGCAGATCACCTCATCGGAAAGCCCGCAGTTTTGAATCAACGCGGCCTGTTCCAGCAGTCCCCGTTCCCGCAGAATTTCTGCAAGGCCCTGTAAATCCTTTCCCGCTTTCATCAGCACCTTGGCGCCGGGCTGGGAAAGTCCGTCCTCCCAGCCTGCATGCCCAACCGGCAGGACATGGAGCTGCTGACAGCCCTCCGTCAGGCTCCGCCCAAGCCGGGCGGCAACCGCGCAGAAACTCGGCACACCGGGGATCATCCTGGTTTCACAGCCGGATTCCCTGACAAAGGGTTCCAAGTGGCCATAGGTGGAATACAGGGTGACGTCTCCCAGGGTGATCATGGCGACGTCCCGTCCCGCCCGCAGTTCGGAAAGGATCAGCCCTGCAGTTTCCCGATGGGCTTTTTCCCGTGCCTCCCGGTTCCCCCGCATGGAAAAGGGTAGGTACAAAATCCGTTTTCCCTCAATCGGCACCGCGCTTTTCACAATATCGAGCGCCAGGTTTTTCTCCCCTTCGGTCTGAGGGCAGGCGATGACCGGGCACTCCTGCAAAACCCGCACCGCTTTGAGGGTGAGGAGTTCCGGATCTCCCGGACCAATTCCAACGCCGTACAAAATCCCCTGTTTCAATCCTGATTCCTCCTTATGATTGCTTTTGCCTGTTTCGTCAATCCGAGCAGCCCCCGCGCCCCAAAGAGCACGGCGCCTGCGCGAATCCCCTCCCCGGCAAACCGGGAGAGTGTGCTTTCTATTTTTTCAAGGATCATCGGGACAACCGCCCCGAGCAGGCCCTGTTCTTCTAAAATGCGTACCGCTTCGTCCGTAGTGGCGCTTTCCATCAGTTCCCGCGCCGTCTGTTCCGTACAGCCGGAAAGCGCCGCATAGGCGGTCAGCACCTCCAGCCGACAGTCCGCAAAACGCGAATGGGTATTGCGCACCCCGGCGGCAAGCTTGACAAGCTTGCCGATATGCCCGACAAGCAGGATCTCCCCAAAACCATAGCGCGCGCCGAATTCCACCGCGTCCCCGATATAATTGGAGCATTTGACGACTGGCGCCAATTGCAGGGCAGGCGTGTCCCGGATAAAATCCGCCCCATAGTTACCGGGCGCGAGCACCAGGATTTTTCCCGGTTCCTGCGCGCGCATCTTAATTTCCAGCTCCAGGCTGTCCACCATCGCCTGTTCGCTCATCGGTTCGACGATCCCGGTTGTCCCGAGGATGGACAGCCCGCCCTCGATTCCCAAGCGGGGGTTAAACGTGCGTGCGGCGAGCACCCGGCCCCCCGGGATGCTCACCGTGACGAGCAGGCCCCCGTCGTACCCAGTTTCCTCGCAGACCGCTTCCACCGCTTGGGCAATCATCTGCCGGGGTACCCGGTTGATAGCGGCTGCTCCCACCGGCTGATCAAGCCCCCGTTTGGTGACCCGGCCGACGCCTTCCCCTCCCTCGATGGTAATCCCGGTTCCGGGAACCCGCCGGGCTTCGCAGAAGACAAGGACGCCGTCCGTGATATCCGGATCGTCGCCGCTGTCCTTGCGCACAGCGCAGCGGGCGAAATCCTCCCCCACGGTGATCTCCTCCACCGGCACCTCAAGCGCAATCCCTTTGGGGGTTACGAGGCCGGCGGTACGGCAGGCGGTTTTCGTAAGCAGGGTTTTCGCTGCGGCCTGCGCCGCAAGCGCCGCACAGCTCCCGGTGGTGTAGCCGCACCGCAGGCGTTTGGAACCTTTGAACACATATTCTTCCAGTTTCATTGCGGCACCTCTCCATTCATCCTGTCAGGACAGCGTTTTTGCCTGCTGAAGATGGGAAAGATAGATTTCCTGTACGGCGGGGATCTCCCCCAGACCGGCGAGCACGCAGCGCACTTGATAGCCCTGCTGCGCCAGGGCGGAGGAAAAGCTGTCCTTTGGCCCGGCCATATCGTTTTCCGCATGATCCCCTGCAACTACCATCAGCGGGGCAAGGCAGAGCTTTCGGTATCCTGCTCGACGGAGTTTTTTCTCCGCAGCGGCAAGCGTCGGATACCCTTCCACCGTGGTGACGAAAACCTGCTCATAGCCGGCGTCCTTTGCCATGCTGTCCATCGCAGAATAGGCGGCGTCCGCAAAATGCGCCGTACCATGTCCCATCCAAATCAGGGCCTCCTCCGGCTGGAGATGATAAAAGGGGATGGCTGCTTTGAGCAGGGCGAAGTAGTCCTCCGTCCGGTTGAGCAGGGGGGCTCCAAGGCGGATTTCCTCGAAATTATGCACAAAGCCCTGAATCTGGGCGTGGAGTTTTTCATATTCCTCCCCGTGGATGATATGGGTCGGCTGAATGACAAGACGGGTATATCCCTCCTCTTTCAACGAGGCGAGCAAGGTATCCAACGAGGGAACCGAGATCCCCTCATTTTTTTCGATTTCCCGGATAACAATGTGGGAAGTAAAGGCCCGGAACACCGGAATACCGGGAAAACGCGCCTGTACGGCGCGTTCGATTCCTCCGATGGCACGCTCCCTTGTCTGCGGGCGGGTTGTCCCAAAACTTACCATGATGATTGCTTGTTTTTTCATGGATATTCCTCTCTTTATCGACGTGCATGATGAAAAAATATCCGCTCCGGAACAAAAATTCCAAAGCGGACATGCACCAAAATCCGGAAACCCCGACGGAGATTCCGGTGCATGTACCAGCCCATCCTTCCGTGGACAGATACGTTTTCGAGCGCCCAAAGGCAGGTCTTCTGGCTTGCGGATTTTCTTCCGGCGCCTTCCCGCCAGCCTTTTGGCGGCAGTGGCAATGATGCCGGTGTGTCATCCGTTTACAGCGGCGGGGACCGCGCGGGATTTTCACCCTGTCTTCCCTATTCTCCCGGCAGGCTGTTCATGCCCGGCCGGGCACCGTTTGGACTTCATTTTTTCCGATTTGCGCTCTGCCGTCTGTTCTACAAAGGAACCACCGGCAAAATCGACTATTTTTATCTTACCCCATCCCCTATGGCTTGTCAACGAACACACCTGTGTTTGTGCTGGGAAAAGTGACTCAGGTTTTGTTTGCCTTGGTTAAAAGACTAGAAAAATCGGCCGAGTTTCCGGTTCTTTTGAGAACGCGGCGCTTGCTCATTTTCATTACAAAAAATAGGCATTTCCCTCTTCACAAAACAATAACAAAGAAAAAATTAATGATCCCTGTAACTTTTCAAAAACTAATTCGTATAAGCTTATGGAACCGGAACAGGAGGTGACATGCATGGAGGAAGACAATCTGCTGATGCGGCGGGCAGCAAATGGTGACAAGGAGGCATTTGAGACACTGGTACTCCGTCACCGGGAACATGCTGTCCGGTTCGCTGCCCGTTTCACTGCAAACCGTTATGATGCGGAGGACATTGTCCAGGAGTGTTTCGCGAAACTCTATGTCCGGCGGGAACAGTGGAAAGACGGTGCTTCCTTCAAAGCTTACCTTTATACCATGATTCGCAACCGATGTACGGATTTTTTTCGCTTAAAACGAGAAAAACCCGAGGTTTCCGAGGAAGAACTGGAACTGATTTCCAGAGAGGGGCTTCCGGAAACCACGGTTTTGGCGCGGGAAGAACGGGAGAGAATTTTTGACACAGTTTCCCGTCTGAAACCGGAGTACCGCACGGCGCTCTACCTATTTGCCTATGAGCAGATGAACTACCGCGAAATTGCCAAAGTCATGGGCAAAACTCAGGCACAGATCAAAATCACCTTGCACCGTGCAAGAAAATCTTTGAAAAAACAGCTTTTGAGGAGGGAATCAGAATGAAAGACGACCGGAAATATTTGGACGAAATGTGGAACATCGCCGATAGGCTGCAAATGGAAGAACGGCAAAAACAGACGGCACGAAAAAAAAACCGGCTCCTGCTGTTCTGTTATGGAGTGATTTACTGTACACTTGCCGTCCTGTTTTTCTTTCTCATCTCCATCCCCTATACAAAAACAGCCTATTTACTAGGAGCTTGCAGCGCAATACTGGTAATCGGGTTTTGCATAGACGGGGTATTATCCCACAATTTTCGATTGGAGGACAAATGACCGATGAAATCCCAAATTACAATAAAAAACCTATCCAAACGCTTTGGCCAAAAGCAGGCGCTCTGCGGGGTGAATCTCACCCTGACAAACGGCATGTTCGGCCTGCTTGGAAGAAACGGAGCGGGAAAAACCACCCTGATGCGGATTCTCGCCACACTGCTCAACAAAACAGAGGGGGAAATTACTGTCTGCAATATTCCCATTGAACAGGCGTCTAAAGTACGTGCGCTGATTGGATACCTGCCGCAGGATTTTACCTTTTATCCTAACATGACCGTCTATCAGGCAATGGACTATCTGGGTGTTCTCTCAGATGTACCAAAGAAAATCCGAAAAGAGAGAATCCCTCTCCTGCTTTCCCAGGTCAATCTGGATGACTGCCAAAATCTCCGGGTGCGTGCGCTTTCCGGAGGAATGCGACGGAGGCTTGGTATTGCTCAGGCCATTCTGCACGACCCTCAGGTTCTCATTGTCGACGAACCGACCGCTGGACTGGATCCGGAAGAGCGGGTGCGTTTTCGCAACCTACTGTGCGAAATTGCAAAGGATCGGATTGTCCTGCTTTCCACCCACATTGTAGAGGACATTGAAAAGACCTGTAAAAACATCGCCATTTTAAACGAAGGACGGATTGTCTACCATGGAACCCTGGTCGATTACATCGGTGAGGAGGACAGTCTGGAAGCCGCTTACATGAAAAAGATGGGGGGGCTCCACTAATGGTACCCGCACTCTTTATCAAGGAATGCCGGCAGATTCTCAAAAGCATTCTTTACTGGGTCTTTCTTGGTGTGATCCTCGTCTTCTATACTACCCAGTTAGGAATGAATTTTGCAGGTGATGATATCCAGGAGGCAAAACAGAGTACTGTTTACAACTTTTCCAACCCGTTGATGGAGCCCCCTCAGGGACTGGAGAATTACGGAACTCGCAGTGCGGAGATCCCGGAGCAGGTCATGCCCGCCGCTACTTACCGCTTATGGGGAGAATATTCCGAAAACAAATATCTCTGTTATCCGATTGGCTTTTATAAAAATGTACGCCTGAACGATTCCCAACAGGAACGGATTGCTCAAATTATTGAGGAAATCACTGGACAAACCCCTGAGCAATTGGGTAATACGGTTCAGAAGGCCTTTTCCAAATTCGATCCCAATCTGCCGATTTTTGAAAATTCCCTGAATTTTTCAGATTTTGTCCCGATTCGGGTCAGTTACGAACAATTTAAAGCCTACATGGCAGAAATTGATTCCACCCTTGGAGGCGGTTCCGGGTATGCGCTGGAAAATTTGGCGTCCTATGGGCATGTGCCGGTTACGTATGAAGAAAAGGCAGCAGAACAGAAGGAAATCATTACCATGGAAAAAGTCACCCGCCCATATGCCCGACTATTCTGCGACTACATGGGGATTGTCTGCGCCCTGTTTTCTGTCTTTGTGCCGGTCGCCTTTTTGCTTCGGGACAGACGTGCCGGCTGTGCCCAGCTGATCGCATCCCGCTGTATCCCCTCTGCCTGTCTCATTTTGATACGGTATCTCGCCGTACTTACCATGCTCACAATCCCTTTTTTCCTGCTGTCCCTGCCGGCGCTTGTTGAACTGGCTGTCTACGGTGCTTCCCAGGGATGGAGTGTGGATTATCTGGCCTTTGTCAAATATATTTTTGCATGGCTTGTCCCGACTCTGATGTTCTGCACTTCCGTGGGATTTTTCTTTACCATATTGACGGATACCCCGATTGGGGTGGCGCTCATGTTTTTATACAGCATGTTCAGCATTTTTACGGCAAACGGCCTTTCCAGTGGGCAGTATGGTCTCTCCCTTGCTATCCGCCACAACAATTTATGGCATGCAGATGTTATCCATTCTAACTTTGAAGCACTGTGCTTTAACCGTCTGTTCTATGTCGCAGTATCCTTGGTTCTGATTGCGGCAACCGTCATACTCTATGAACTCAAAAGGAGAGGAAAACTCGATGTCTATGGAAAGCTTCAGAAAATTATTAGCCGTGTCAAAGGTTCAGTTCCAACTCGTCATCGCGGCTAATTTTCTCCTGTGCATCCTGCTCGCCCTGTCTGCACCCCTGATCTTTGGCATTGCAAACCTGGACGAAATAGCAAGCAGCTATGTATTAGAGCGCTACATCGCTCTGAGTGGGACTCTGCTCTTTACCCCCTTGTTTTTCCCGGAACAGAACCCGAACATCCGGGAAATAGCGGAATCCAAACGGACAGGGTTTTCCTATGCGCTGATCCTGCGGGTACTGCAATCCATTCTGATGCTCCTGCTTTTGACCAGCGCCTTTCTCGGGGCGATGGCGGCCTGTGGCTGTGAATTTCATCCCGGGAAAATGCTGTTTGGCACCTTTAGTTCCGCACTGTTTTTGGGGGCATTGGGTTTTACTACCTGTGCGTTTACCGGAAACCTGGTCGCTGGATATCTTGTTTCCGCGGGATATTTTATGCTCAACTTCTTTGTGGGGGATAAATTGGGAAAACTCTATCTTTTTTCCCTGTCCTTGGATAGTTTTGAGGAAAAGTACTGGCTGCTTACAGCTTCTACTCTGCTTTTTGCCTGTAGTTTTGGCTGGAGGTATTTTGTGCTGAAAAAAAGATAATCATTCCAGCTTTGCCGATTTACAGGATATAGATCTTTTGATAATCAAAACTCCTCTGTCTGAAACAGACAGAGGAGTTTTTATAAAGCAATAGGTTTTAGTGATAACAGGCACTGTGAAAACAGACCCTATCGGGTTAATTTTGCACAGAGTCCCGCTAACATAGAGGGGCTCAGATCAATTTTTCCAAACATCCGCTTCGAATATGTGACAAACCCTAGGGATTCATACAACGACCATGCTGGACGGTTCCATTCCAAAACGTACAAAGATACCTGCTGAAAGCCTTTCCTTAACGATTGATTCACTCCATGACACACAATGGCTCGGCCAAGCCCCCTTCCGCGGCAATCCTCTCGGACGGCCACCTGGTCTATTTCTCCACCGCTTGCGTATCCAGAAGCAATCATTTCTCCATTTTCAAACAACAGGAAAAAATCCGATGCGTGTTCGGCAAATTCCCTCCGTTCTGTTTTCCCCCAGGTAAAACGGTAGGGCTCCAGATGGTTTGCTTCCCTCATTGGATAAAAGGCATTGCTGATCAGTCGATACATTTCGTCGAAATATTCTTCCCGGTAAGGGACAAATTTCAGCGCAGGTTCCGGGAGGTATCCTCCTTTATACACCATATAACGGGAGACAAACTGCCCCTGAAACCCAAATTTAAAAGCAAATGATTCCGCCTTTTCCCGTACTCCCATATCAACGCAGTAATCAGACAAAATCTGAAAGAGCCCGAGCTCCCTCGCCTTCTGTATCATCTGGGATGCCAGCGCAGAGCCAATGCCTTTGCTACGATGTTTCTCCCTAATATATAGATGCAGATATCCAGTGTCCTCCCCTTCTTCTGTTAGCAGAAGGGCAATCCCCGCTGGTTCTTCTTTTTCAAATGCAACCAGCCAAATTGCATCTGGACAAGCCTCTCCAAAGTACAGTTCCTTCGCGGTTTCCATAGGCATTTCGGATAAAATGGGAATGGCTGCCTGCGGCATTTTTCCTCTTGTTATTTTTAATTCCATATTTCCATTACTCCCGTAGGTCGGCATTCCAATCATAAACAATACCGGTCTGTGGATCGATTTCAAACTCATACTTGATCCCGTTGTAAAATAGCTCCCCTTCCAGACGTCCGCGTCCATCTTCATGTTCTTCCCAAACATGGACATCTTCGGCATTAGAGCCTGGAACCTTCCCCTGAACAATGCTCTTTGCCTCTTTCAGGGTAATAGGGTTTCCCCCTATGGTATCCAGCCACTCCTCATCCACTTCATAATCGGCTCCTATGATTCTTCCGTTTGCAACGGCGATTTCAAAATCATAATCACCATACTGGGTTTCAAACTCAACCTGAAAAATTGGAATGCCGTTTTCCCGGTCTCGTTCCACCTTAATGTTATAGGCGTCTTCTTTTGGAACGCCTGCATTTTGCAGCGCCAGGGAAAGCGCGCCATTTCGGTCGATTTCCAAAAACTCATGGGGACCGCTATCCGATGATTCCCAATCGGATGCTATTCCATCAGCTTTGGGTTTTTCAGCTTGTGAGGGATCCGAAGGCAACCCGGAGGTTATCTGTTCTCTACCAGATGAGCTATTAGAAGGATTTGAACCCGATATAGAAGGTTCTCCGCTACACCCTGCAAATAATAGACAGAGCAGTACAAGCAAAGCAGCAAGCCATCCATTTTTCTTCATCATTCTGCCTCCTTTTGCTGACTGATGCAAATATAGTTTATCAGGAAAAACTGTAGATTTCAACAAAATCCCCAGCATTTATCGCCTTGTGGAACCACTCGCCGAATAAGAGCATTTACGCGAAAAAACTCCCGGCGCCATGTTTGCGCCGGGAGTTAAATTTGGATGATGTTTTTAACGTTTGCTCTTTTTCACAGGGACTACTCTCAGCTTTTTCTGCAAAGCTTCGCGTAGCAACCCGCGTTTGAGGTTTTTCCCAATAAAGACGCCGCGGGAATCCGGCATTTCTTCCATACCAGTAATGCTATAAGTCCTGTCCACCACATCAAATCTGAGCCAGGCATTGCCAGTCTTCAAATACCCCTTTGCCCGGCAGATGTCTCCAAAAACACCGGAGACAACCCCTTGCAAAAACAGCAGCAGATGATTTTCAGACGGCAGTTCCACATCAGTTAATCCAAGATTTTCCAAATCAGGAGCCTCAGCCTGTGTTTGTATGGCCTGTGATGCATCCAGTGGACGGGAAAGCACTTCTTCCCACCAGCTATCCGGATTGGAGGTATAGTGCGTTGTGAAGATTTCGGCTTCCGAGTTTATCTTCTCCAGTTGTGCGTGGAGATGGGACAAATCCTCTTTATTAGCCCCCTCCATTTTGGAAACGAGGATACTCCCGGCCGCTGCAATCTGATCCCGGTAGATTTCCGGGAACTCCTGCAAATAATGGTCAAAGGAGTTGCCGTCCAGGATGGTAATTGGTTTGAGCAGGGAAATCCGTTCATACTGAATCTGGCGGATGTTTTCCATGACCTTGCTCAAAAGTCCCACGCCCGTCGGTTCTACCACCAGGTATTCCGGATCCACGGTATTGGCAATTGTCAGGATAGAAGAAGCAAAATCCGATTTCATCGAACAGCAGATACAACCCTCGGTCAGTTCCCATATGTTCAGTTTCTCCGAAGACTCTTCCCCTTGTTCGGAAAGCAGCTGTCCGTCAATGCCGACTTCGCCGTATTCGTTTTCCATAACGGCAAAATCCCTGTGGGTCCGGTGGGAAAGTTCTTTGATAAAGGTGGTCTTTCCCGCTCCCAAAAACCCGGAGATAACTAAAATCTTCATAGAATCAGGACTTCCTTACTTCAATTAGTCGGAAATTTTGACAACCGGTTTGATGAGATCAGACGGTTTGTCACGCATCATGAACAGAGCCTCTTCCAAGTGCTCCCAACCTTCAAAAACATGGCTTGCCAACGGATGGACATCGAGTTTTCCAGCAGAAACCAACGCGCCCAGTTTTTCCATACGTAGACGTCCGCCCGGCATCAAACCACCGTTAATCTGTTTGTGGCCCATACCAACGCCCCACTCTACACGAGGAATTGTGACATAGGTTCCGCTGCCCAGGTAGTTGACATTACCAATTTTTCCACCTGGTTTCAGGCATTTGACTGCGGATTCAAAGGTTTCGCATCCACCGCCTGCAACAATGACTTTGTCAACGCCTTTACCGTCGGTCATTGCAAGAACCTGATCTTCAATGCTGCCATCTTTGTAGCTGATAAAATCTGTAGCGCCATAACCTTTTGCAGCCTCGACACAGACAGGACGGGTACCAACTGCAATAATGCGGGAAGCACCACGGAGGTTTGCACCTGCAACGGACATCAGACCAACAGGTCCAATACCAATAACAAGGACAGTGTCTCCAAACTGGACGTCCGCCAGCTCAACACCATGGAATCCAGTCGGAACCATATCAGAGAGCATACATGCGTCAACCGGAGAAATATTGGAAGGGAGATGTGCAAGGTTGCCGTCCGCATCGTTGACATGGAAGAACTCGGAGAATACGCCGTCTTTAAAGTTGGAGAATTTCCAACCAGCAAGCATTCCGCCAGAATGCATGGAATAGCCGGCCTGGGCTTCCAAAGAATTCCAGTCGGGAGTAATTGCCGGAACAAGGACACGATCGCCCGGTTTAAAATCTTTTACCAGGGAACCGACTTCTACAACTTCTGCGCAGCACTCATGGCCAAGAATCATGTTGTGGCGTTCGCCGATCGCACCTTCCCACAGGGTATGTACGTCAGAGGTGCAGATTGCCACTGCCAGAGGTTTACAGATGGCGTCAAGAGGTCCACATTCGGGCCTGTCTTTTTCGATCCAGCCGGATTCGCCAATTTTAAGCATTGCGTAACCTTTCATGTTGCTTTACTCCTTTACATTTTAATAATGGCTTGTTAATAAATTAACATCTTGCACTATCTATTATAAACGATCCTAACTATATAATCAATCCTTTTTTGTCGGAATTGTTTATGATGTTTTTCTGTATTTTTCGTATATATTCTACAATAATGTGGAATACTATTTGTTTTAGTCCCTTATTTTCTCCATAATTTAGAAAAAACCTCAAAAACATCATGATGTTTTTTGAGGTTTTTAAAAATATTTTTAAAGAACGCTGTCCTGCGTAGATTTTGAATCACATAGGGCTTGATTGGGTAGAAAAAATCCGGTAGAATTCACGCCTAGCATGGGTAAGTCGATCCTCCTGTATTGGCAAACGTCGGACGGATACCGCCCCCATTGCATTGACGGCAACTTTCATCTCCTTGGTACCCTTTACAAAAAACATCTGTCTCATCTGACACGGCTCCTTTCCATATCCTCTCGTTCTATTAAATATTTCCATGTGTATTTTGGCATATGCGACTGCATAACCTTGGGATTCTTTCTCTCTTTGATGGACACACTCCGATAATATGCTTTCCACATCGTTTCAAATTCATCATTTTCAGAAATTTTATTCAAATCTGAAAATTCTTCCATTCGGACAAATTCGGATTTTCCCTTTGCGCAGAAAAACGCCTGGGAAAAATTCAAATCCCGTATCAAAAACGGGCTGTCTCCAAATCTTTGGGAAAAGTGCGGTACAATCACGGGAAGAACTTCCCGTTTGGATGAAATATCCGCCACATAAATCCCCGATGCCCTGCGAAAACGCAAAATCCCAAGATAGAGTTCCGCTTCCCGCTCCACGGCCCTTGCCGCAGTAGAAACGCGGGAAATCACCGGTTCAGAAAGCATGGCCCACAAATTCTTCCCACTGGCAAAAGACATCTTTAAAAACAGGAAAATGTCCCGTTCTATCCCAACCTGATGCGACAGCCATGCGTGAAAAATCCGGTCATAGCAAGATACGCAAAGTTTTTGCGTAATCGCATGATATACCTTGCCCGCCTTTTTCCGGTCGTATGCGACCATATGTTCTTCATAAAAAGATGGGACATGGTTTTGTACAGAAACAAAATCCAATTCCTGTGTTTTTTTCTCAAACGCTTCAAAAACAGCGGTTAAAAATCCCGGGAAACTCCCGTCATAAATCAGATACAACATAATTTTTCCCCCTATCCCGGCAAAAGAACATGAGATTTTTCTTCGCGAACAAAACCAGAAACCGTTGCAGTATCATACAGGGACATTTGCGAAAAGTTTTGCCGGTCTCGAAGCACCTCATGCAGGTAGGGGTTATCCGGTGTACACTCTCCCAAAAACTTTCCCTTTACTGTAATAAAATATTTCGCGCGTTTAAGTACTACTCCAATCCGTTTAAGAGCCATTTCATCCAGAGAGGCATACCGTCTTGCCCCGATAATCCTTCTGGCACTGACCACCCCAATCCCAGGGACACGAAGTAGCGTCTGATAATCCGCACGGTTTATCTCCACCGGGTACAGTTCCGGGTGGCGCAGCGCATAGCTGATTTTAGGATCTACTTCCAAATCGAGATCTGGATGTTCCTCGTCCAAAATTTCGCGGCTTTCAAATCCATAAAACCTCAGTAGCCAATCCGCCTGATACAATCGGTGTTCCCGGCGCAGCGGAGGCATTGTGGTGACAGCCGGTAGTTTTGTATCTGAAACAAGTGGGATATAAGCGGAATAATAAACCCGTTTCAGACCAAATTTCCGGTATAGGCCTTCACTCATACGTAAAAGCAACTCATCGCGTTCCGGCGTTGCGCCAATAATCACTTGTGTTGTCTGTCCTGCCGGTGCAAATGCCTTGGCATGACGGTACCGGACAAGTTCCTTTGTGTTTTGAACCGTGCGCTGCCGAATATAGTTGATTGGTTCCAGAATTTTCCGATGCGATTTCTCCCCGGCCAACAACGCCAGAGATCGAGGCGTAGCAAACTCCATATTCACACTGATACGGTCGGCCAAACATCCGATTTCCTCCACCAATTCCGGCGCGCTGGAAGGAATGATTTTTGCATGGATATATCCCCGGAATCCATATTCCCACCGCAGGATTTTCAGTACCTGGATCATCCGTTCCATGGTATAATCCGGATTCTTCACCACAGCAGAACTCAAAAACAACCCCTCAATATAGTTCCTGCGGTAAAACTCCATGGTCAAATCTGCAAGTTCCCTTGGTGAAAAAGTAGCGCGAGGGACGTCGTTGGAACTGCGGTTGATACAGTATATACAGTTATAACAACAGGCATTGCTCATCAGGACTTTTAGCAGGGAGACGCATCGTCCATCCTCCGTCCAGGTATGACAGCAACCCGCCGGCAGGGCGCTCCCCAGTTTTCCTGCCTGCCCTCCGCGCTTACTCCCGCTGGAAGAACAAGAGACATCGTACTTCGCCGCATCCGATAAAATTTCCAATTTTTTTAGTATGCTCTGCAAAAAGTTCCGCCTCCTTTTTCGCTCCGTTTTTTCTATCATAACACAGTTTGTGAAGAAATGCAAACATTTGTTCTTATGTGTATTCCTCCCTTGCCTGCATCCACTTTTGAATACTGGCAAGGGATTCCATGAAGAGTATCCAATAATATCGTCCCCTTTCAAAATATTTGACAAGGGTCTCTTTCTATTTCTAAATTAACACTCTTTCAAAGCGCGTTCTGCTTCTTTTAGGATCCGGATAGCTGATGCTGCGCTGATTCCAAACCGTTCGCAGCCAGCTTCATGCATTTGCAAAATCGTTTCCAGGGTTCGGATACCCCCAGCCGCTTTCACCTTTGCCTGGTCGCCTACAGCGGCTTTCATCCGGCGCACCATCTCCACTGTAGAGGGAATCCCGGACCAACCTGTCCCCGTCTTGACAAACTGCGCCCCAGCACAAACTGCCGTTTTGCAGGCAAGTTCCAATTCCGTTGCTGACAGATAGCCCGCTTCCACAATCACCTTAACAGGGACTCCCTGCGCCTCTTCCACCACTGCATAGATATCCCGCTCAACATAACTGATATCCCCATCTTTGAGCTTGCCGATTGCCATCACCATATCCAGTTCCCGGCATCCTAACGCCAGAAGTTCCTCCGCCTCCAGCCTCTTCCCTGTGGTACTCTGTGCGCCGGAAGGGAACCCAACCACGCCGCCAAGCTTAACGGATGGAATTTCCCGTATCTGCCGTGCCAAGTACGAGGTATAACACGGCAGGGCAAAGACAGCTGCTGGTCCATACTGTTTTGCTGCAAGCACCATGTCATCAATTTCCGCCTGTGTATTTTGGGCCTGTACACAGCTGAAATCCAGATATCTGGCGAGACTTCTTATAAAATCTTTATCCATCGTTCACTCCGCCTTTATGGTTAATAAACGCGCATTCTGCCGCGAACCTGGTTTTCCACCTCATATTTTTTCCCAATAAGCTTGGCGTCGTCAAAACAAATCGGTTGGCCCGCCTGATAGCAAGTCCGATAAAAACACAGCAGGGCTTCCCCAACCGGAACACCGAGCATTTGCGCTTCTGTGAAATCCGCATTTTTAGCAAAGATTTTATCGTGGACTTCTTCAATCACAAGGTGGTAGTGTTCCTCCAAAAACTGGTATAATCCGCAAAAACGGTCAGTATATTCTGCAAATCCCGGTACCAATGATGCGGGGATATAATTGACCATAATTGCAATGGGACAGCCGTTTGCATTTTGAATCCTCTGCACTCGGGCAACCCGTTTATCCGTTTTGAGCATCAGCGCCTGGCTGACATGAGACGGCGCTTCTACCATATCGATGTACATGCTCCCTACTGTAACGGTATAACCCTTTTTTCGCAGGGTTTCTGTCACAGAAGTAACCTGTTTCAGATCCTGTTTTGCTTTGTAATCCAGCACAAGGGTTCCTCTCCCCTGCTTTACCTCAACAAACCCTTCCTGTGCAAGCATTCCCACAGCACGGCGAATAGTACTCCTGCTGACCGCAAACATCTGCTCCAGTTGTCCTTCCGTGGGCAGCAGTTCTCCCACCGGATACTTTTGCTCCATGATGTCCCGTTTCAAATGTTCATATAACTCTCTGTACGCGGGCCGCCCCATGATCTCTTAATCCCCCAAATTCTTTACAATGATGAATCTTATTCTATCAGAAAAATTAGCCCATGGCAAACAATTTGAGAAACGGGGATTCTCTGACGCCACTACCAGTAATGGATGAAAAATTGGCACTTTCAGATCATGAAGTTCCTGTACAGGAATCGGAAAAAGCTTTCCCGAAAAATTCAAGAAAGCCTTTTCGATTACTTTTGCCGTTGATTTATTCTACCGGAGGATTCCGTACCTGGCCAAAGGCTTCCAAATGGGAAATCCACTGGAGAATATCCTCATATACTTCTTGCCGGTTTATCTCATTGAGCAGTTCATGGCGCGCCCCTTCATAGAGCTTCATACGGACATCCCGCACGCCGGCGCTGATCAGGGTCTTATAGACATAGGAGACTCCTTTCCCATAATCCCCTACCGGATCCATATCCCCTGAAATAAGGAGGGTAGGAAGCGTTTTGGGATAAGTGGAAAACCACTCCGGATCGCTGCATTGGAGTAAAAGAGTAAAAAGGTCTTCAAACGCAGAGGCAGTAAACGTAAAATCGCAATATGGATCGGCAAGATATTGATCTACAACTTTTTCATCACGGGACAGCCAGTCAAATTTTGTCCGGCGGGCGTTGCGTCGATTATATGCATGGAATGCAAGGTGCTGCAGCCAGGAACTCCTGTACTGTTCTCCGTGCCTGCGGCATTCCAATGCTGCAAGTTTTTTCCCAGCTCGTGCTCCGGGGTTAGGGCCAGAGGTACCACAGAAAATAACCGCGCTGAGTTCTTTCCCATATTTTGTCACATAATTGCGCGCAATAAACGAACCCATGCTATGTCCAAAGAGAAGGATCGGCAAATCAGGGTATTTGATTTTCATCATATTGGTCAGGGTGTGCAGATCATCCACTAAAAATTTTTCCCCACCACGTTTGGCAAAGTACCCAAGTTGTTTTTGCGAAGCCGCAGAAGCGCCATGGCCCAAATGATTATTTGCACATACTATAAATCCATTTTCTGTCAAAAACTCAGCAAATCCGGCATACCGATCGATATATTCGCACATCCCATGGGATATCTGGACAATTCCCTGTGCTTGGAAATCCGGCTGCCAGATTTTTGCCACTATCGTGTCTGTCCCGTTTGTACTTGGATAAAAAATATCACAGGTATGCATGGTAAAACCTCCTCTTAACTCTGTGCGGCAATCCCGGGAGAGGAATGGATGTTTTGGACCTCATTATTGCCGGATACCGTATAAAAATAGATTTCCGGGAAAGATTTCCAAAGTTTTGCCATAAACACGCTATTTTCCTTTGGCGCGCCAGTTATGACATGTTCCGCGTTATATTCTCGAATACAGTCCGCCATGGCAGAAAAAGGATGCTCTGCATTCAAGATATTCATTGAGGCATTGTAGTCCATGGACACGGTATACAAATGTTCCAACGCGTTGCGGTTAATCGTTTCTATGTTGGTTGAGACAATATTTATAACAAAAAGCTCTGTCTTGGATAAGTTCGCCACCTTGCTGCCCACCCGGATAAGGCGATCGCAGGCAAACTGGTCAGTGACAAAGACAAGGGTTGACTTGTTATGTATTGGCTGATCGAGTTTCATGAAAATCTTACAACTCCTGTTTGATGGTGAAAACCAAAATACAAATTTGATGCTTTTATTATACAGGAGAGTTATTAATAAATCATGAAACGGAAGGAAGAATTCCCAAAACAGATTTTCCCATTACTGTTTTCTTTATAGATTTTTAAGAAGTTTTATGCTTTTTTAGACAGAAAATTGTTGTATCTAAAACCAAAAAAGGTATGATAATGTTAGTATGTAAAAGCACAGGAAAGCATTTCCTGTGCTGTGCCGCACAAATTGTCCTTCATATTTAAAATTCCTGCTTCAGATAACCCTGTAGCTGATCCCGGGCAAGAGCAACTTCCTTCTGGGAAAAGTTGGATACCGATCCAACCAGAACAACCAGATCCTGCTGCGTCAGGTAATAAGACTGGCGTGGACTTAACTGAAAGGAAGGATCCTGCAGAGCCTGCTGAATCATTTTTTCAACAACCCGTTGGTACCCGCTGTCCTGCTCAAAAAGGTCAGAAAATAACAGGGGTTTTCCATCTGACAGCCGGATTGTATGCCCCTGTTTCCACTGGGCATTGGCTCCGGATGCAGAAAAGTTTGTTTGGAACACAATACTCAGGCAGTTTTCATCGGCAAACGAGACCTCATAATACTGATCTGCCGACGCTGTCTGTGCACCGGTTTTCGCCCGGTACATCTGCGTCCAAACCAATGCTTTTTTGGATTCCTCCTGAAATTCCGTATTGCGTTTCGCCTGTTCCGAACTGTCCTTAAGTCCGGACAGACGTGGAATCCGAGACGTCAGTGTTACAGATTTTCCTGTCTGATCCTGCCTCACCTCCATCAAATGATAGGAGCGTGAAGCGCCAGCAACCGCAAGGTTTAATATCAATGCAAAGGCAATAGCATACAGCCATCCATATCTTCGTTTCAATCGGGTTTTCACCCTCTCTTTTGAAATATATTGGCGGCACATGGATTAGGGTTCCCAAAACTTCGCAAAATAATGTTACCACCACAATCCAAAAGGAGTTGTGCAATCATGGAAAATTCAAAGAAAAGACTGAAAAAAATCGGAAAAATAGCAATTATACTGTTGATAGCTATTGGAGTTGTCCTGCTTTGTATCTGGCTGTTTCCTTATGTCCTGTCGCTGAAAGATGAAGCTGTTCGGACCCAATTTGAAGCATGGATAAATTCCCTGGGTATTTGGGGATTTTTTGTCATGCTTGCGATCCAAATCCTCCAGGTTATCATTGCCATTATTCCAGGCGAACCTGTAGAGATCATTGCCGGGGTCCTCTATGGCGGATTAGGGGGGCTTTGCCTGTGCCTTTTGGGAATTCTAATTGGTACCGCTGCCATTTATTTTGCTGTTAAAAAATTTGGGTATCCTCTGGTTCGGAAATTTGTCTCTGAAGAACAAATGGGCCGCTTTAAGTTCCTTTCGGACGCAAAGCGGCTGGAAACAGTGACTTTTCTGCTATTTTTTATTCCCGGCACCCCAAAAGATGTGCTGACCTATCTGGTACCGCTGACAGATATCCGTCCACTTCGTTTTTTCCTGATCGCCACATTTGCACGGATTCCCTCCATTATCACTTCCAGCTTTATTGGGGAAAACCTGAGCAAAGGCAACCTGTGGATGACAGTTGCAATTTTTGCCATAGCGGGAGCACTTGGGATTGGTGGAATTTTATTTAACAACTATTTTCTGGACAGAATGAATTCTAAACGCGAAAAAAAAGGAAAAAACACCAGAAATTAACTGGTGTAATCTTCAATTAAGCGGTTGAGTTCCTTCATGTCCTGTGCAAAAACTCCCGTCTGGAGCGCCTGTTGATCAAATTCTGGCAGCGTTGAAACATAGACGTCAAAGACAATATCCGGCTGATCCTTGCTGGTTTCAAACACGGCGATTTTCCCATGATAATCCTTAAGGACATAGGCGGGATAATCTGCTTCCTGGCTCTGTCCCGCCTCTGCAGCTGCTTCTGGTTGGAGCGGGATATAGATGACTGCTAACAGCAACGTACAGGCCATAACTACAGTTAAAGAGGCCTGAAGGATTCGATTTGTTCTGTGTTTCATTTTATTTTCCTCCATGAAACAAAATTTGCGTATGCACCTGTCCGAAAATACTCTTTCGGTTATAGTATGTACGGTACTTTTATAGGATATACGCCCTTTCTGGAAAGTGTCAGCATAATTGCCTTTTTTCGAATTTTGCCGCCATTTATTTTCCAGATTATGTAAAAAAGCCGGTCCTCTAAAAAAATGTTCACACTTTTCCTCCATCATATGCTATAATAGCCGCAGAGCGGCAATGATAATTATTAGAATAAGAATGGTTTTGCTCAACGCCAGACGGAAAGAAACGGCTGTAGGGCTTTTATGCTGCCCAAATGGACGGTATGGTGAAAAATGCACTTTTATCACTGCATAAAAGCAAATTCAGCCTGTTTTTCTTTTTACAGGACAGGCAGTTGAGGATTCTTATAAGGCAACGCAAAAGGAGGCCATGACCTGATGAAAAAAATCACGCCCGAAACGAGGCAAAAGCTGGAACATGCAGCGCATATTACCCGAAAAGCTTGTTCCTATATCGGAATGGGCGTTATGACAGTTTTTCTAATTTGTATTATTACCGGGTGTATTGTCGGTACGGCAATGGGAATTTATGTAATGAAATTTGTCAACCCGGACGATACCATTAACCTCAGGGATCAAGAGCTCAATTACACCTCTGTTCTCTATGTTACCAATGAAAACGGGGAGGAAGTAGAACTCCAACGGCTACACGGGACAGAAAACCGTATCTGGGTAGATCTGGAACAGATTCCCCAACATTTACAGGATGCTTTTATTGCCGTTGAAGACGAACGGTTTGAATCCCACCACGGGGTAGACTGGAAACGTACCATTGCCGCAGCGGCAAACCTGTTTTTAGGATTTTATGACACACAGCAAGGCGGATCCACGATTACCCAGCAACTGGTCAAAAATATTACAGGTGACGATGACGTCCGAGTGGAACGCAAAGTACAGGAGATTTTTAAAGCCCTTAAACTGGAGCAGGAATACACTAAAGATGACATTATGGAAGCCTATCTCAATGAAATCCATCTTGGCAACAACACCAATGGAGTGCAGGCTGCGGCGAACCTCTATTTTGGAAAAGACGTCAGCGATCTTTCCATTGCCGAATCAGCGAGTATTGCAGCAATTACCCAGTATCCTGTGATGTACAACCCCTTCCGGTATCCGGAAAATAACAAAAAACGCCAGGAATATGTTTTACAGAAAATGTATGAAATAGGAAAAATCACCAAAGAAGAGTACGACCAGGCAATGGCGGAAAAACTGGTCTTTAGCATGGAAGGAAATTCTATTTCCAGCGGCGGTACCATTAACAGCTGGTTTGTAGACCTTGTTATTGACGACGTCATCAACGATTTGGTAGAACAAAAGGGCTATACGGAGGAATATGCAACCCAGCAGCTTTACAGTGGAGGATATAAGATTTATACTACAGAAGTCCCCTCCGTACAGGCGGCATTGGAGGAAGTCTATACCTCATCAGATACCTTTTTCCAAAAACGAGGGGATGTCCAGCCGGAATCCGCAATGGTGGTAATGGATTATGACGGGGCTATTGTAGGGATTGTCGGCCGGCGCGGTGAAAAAACAGAAAACCGGATTTTAAACCTTGCAAGCGACGCCCACAGGCAGCCGGGTTCTTCCATTAAACCCATTGCATCCTATGGACCGGCAATTGAAAACAATCTCATCAACTGGTC
Organism: Candidatus Pseudoruminococcus merdavium; assembly: GCA_904419745.1. Lineage (GTDB taxonomy): Bacteria > Bacillota > Clostridia > Oscillospirales > Ruminococcaceae > Pseudoruminococcus_B > Pseudoruminococcus_B merdavium. The sequence goes on from CAJFSS010000010.1 coordinate 83,137, forward strand.
CACCATATTTGATGATGCCCCGGTACGAAAGATTGATGGGCAAGACTGGCCGGTGAACTATTACAGTGGTTATTATGGCAATATGACCGTTGTCCGTGCATTGGAACTTTCTACTAACCCGGTTGCTGTCCGCGTCAATGAACTGTTTGGAACCAGGAACTCTTTTGATTTTTTGAGAGATAAACTCCATTTCAGTGTGGACAATGATCTGGAAAATGGCGTGATTGACGGCAGTCTGGTGGAAGCAAAAGACGCCGATTCTCCGGGTGCGATGGCTCTTGGAGGGTTGACAAACGGTGTGACACTGGTGGAAATGGCCGCCGCTTACCAGGCGTTTGGCAATGGAGGGTATTACAACAAACCCCATTCTTACACCAAGGTTGTGGACAATGAGGGAAATACCGTTTTGGAATATACCCCCAATCCAGAACGTGTTTTCTCTGAAGAAACCGCTTCTATCATGAACTTGCTGTTACAGGACAACGCAAGAAAAGGAAGCGGACAGCAGGGTAACTTTGGCTCCTGGCAGCTTGGAGGAAAAACCGGTACCTCTTCTGACAACTGGGATCACTGGTATTGTGGACTTTCCCCCTATTATGTCGGCGTTACCTGGTATGGTTATGAAATCCCAAGAGAAGTCACCTATACCGATACAGGCCTTCACCCCTCCATCCGTGCATGGAGATTGGCTATGCAGAAAATCCATGAAAACCTGGAGCACAAGAATTTTACACTCAGTTCAAATATTGTTGCAGAAACTTACTGCACGGAAAGCGGAATGTTGGCAACCAGTAATTGTCCAAGTACTCTGACGGGATACTATAAATCGGATGCCCTTCCCGGTACTTGTACTACTCACAGCGGTAGAACAAACACTTCCTCCAACTCTTCCAGTAGTCAGACAACTTCTTCCAGTCAAAGTTCTTCTGCGCCTTCCCAGGCATCGGAGGAATCTTCCAGTAGTAGTTCCTCCAGCTCTTCCAGCTCCACATCTTCCAGCGGAGGGACTTCGTCGGGTAGTACAGTCACCAGCCCTGCAGCATAAAAGCTTTTCCATTAATACTAAATTAAAAAACCTTCCTCTAGTACTAGAGGAAGGTTTTTTAATGCTCCGGCTATCATTCGTCCCCTTTTGCACCCGGTTGTCGAGGGAAAAGCAATCCATGTTTTGACTGCATTTTCTGAACAATTATGACAAACAAAAGCTTTATAAAGAAAACCCCTGATAAAATACCAGGGATTTCCTTTATTTGATCTTGAACTTTTTCGACAAAATATACTATTTGTATAAAACATGGAAGAACCGCTGATCGGTTCAATGGTCCACATCTTTTGATATATCAGCAAAAGATATCCCAATCCCCTGCACAGAAAAATCCTTTGAAAAAGCCCTCAGCGTTCTGCCGAGGGCTTTCTAAAGTATTCTTTTGGACAGTCTTTAGGAAATACTGCTATTTGTAAAGAGCATTAAAGAGCAGTTTAAAGGTTCCATGGGTCTGCATTCTCTGCTGAGGTGCAAAACCATAGAGGTAAACTTCACCTTTTCCAACTTTTGCGGTCATCATCGCCGCTTTACCAGCAATCAGTTTTTCTCCAACCAGCAGGCCGCTCTTGAGCAGGTTTTTCTGTTCAAACCGGACAACTGTGTGATATTTATCAGAATTTGCCGTATCAGAAATTTCAAAGACCGGTCCATTCCAATGGAGGATAAGCGCCTTCTCCGGCATGCCATAGCCCACAGGATGCTGGACATCCACCTTGACATGGAGAGTAGAACCATGGGTGTTAAACTCTGCAAAGGGTTTATCCTTTACAACATTTTTAACCCCAATACCAAGCGTCTTAATCGCATAATCGCAGGAATGGCCCATGGTAAGCAGGCGTCCGCCGTTTTCGACAAACTCCTTTATCGCCTGAGCGCCTTCGGTCCCAAGTCCGCTCTGATACTTAGGAGGTTGATTCCCGCAGTAAGAGAAGGAACCGGCGTTTTTGGGGTTGGTCGGGTCGTATTTCGGGCCGTATAGCATTTCCGGTTCATCGCTCGGGAGGATGAGGACGTCATAGTCTTTGAGCGCACCGCCGATAATATCTGCGTCGAGCACCGGGGTGGATTTGTATCCATAGGTTTCAAACAGCAGGCGAGTCCATCCCTCTTCCGCATTGCCAGCATAGTACCGCTCATACATAGCGACTTTCAGCGGTTTGAGTTCGGTCAATCCATCGGTCGGCCGTGCAGAAGTTCTGGCGGTGACGCCGGTTTCCTGAATGACCTTCTCAATGGTCTGTGCATCGCCTTCCACATAGAAATCATGGAACGGGCACATATCAATGCGGGAAACTTTACAGCCGGCCTGCAACAGCAGGTTTGCCGCATGATATCCCTCGTTTTCCTTAGCACTGAGGACATAGCCATCTTTTTTCTCGGCAAAAGTCTGTGGTTCGTTTTTCAAGCCGGTGAACAGTTTGAATTCCCCTTCAAATTTCTGGTTTGCCGGAATAACATCCACACCCATGAATTCATTGACATTGTCACAGGCTGAATCGAATGCGCTGAGCGCGCCATTTTTATCCCTTGTCCAGATATTGTCCGGATAATGAGTCTCCCCAAGCAGATTCATAATCAGCGCATATTTCGGCTGTGCAAGGAACACGACCACGGTACCTGCTTCATAGGAGGCATGGCCGACGGTAAACGGTTTGTCCGCCACTTTCAGTTCAATGTTCTGTCCTTGAAGAATTTTGATGAACTTTTCAAAGACACCCTTGTCATACTGTTTTGTCGGGATAATAAACGCATAGGTCTCGCTCTCTTCCCCGCGTTTTGTCTGATTGAGCGCCTTGATAGTCATATTGCGCAATACAGCTTCCCTGTTCTTCGCCATGGTATCCAACAGCGCATAGGCAGCAGTATACTGGCGTTTCATCACATCACCAATGTGCCACCAGCCGCCGGGCCATGGGCTTGGGAAGTTTGTCTGCGCTTCATATTCCGGCATGAAATTATCGCCGTCTCCCTTGAGATTTGCCGGATCAATGTACAGCGGGGTCGCAAGTTTTGCATTTGCGGATTCGGTCAGCATACCCGCAATATTGTGGGAGTTGGTAATCCAGTGATATCCATAATGACCCCAGGATGGGAACTGTGCGCCGGAAGTGACGCCATCCAAGCCCTTGGACTCCAGCTGATAAGCCATATTTGCACCATACCAGTTGAGCTCCCTCCACAGAATCGGATCATGGTATGGGCGCAGCGGGTTTTTATACGGAGCAATGAACAGACGTGCGCCAAAGCTGCCCATATGGTGGTGATCCTGGTATGCCTGCGGCATCCAGTCGTGGAAGATGATTTTGCCCATATAGACGGATTCGATGATATTCTGCGCAAAGGCATCGCGGTTGTTGTCGTGGCCGGTATATTTGTGATAGAGTTTCGGGTACTGGCAGCCCTCATACGGGGTGTCGAGGTTCTCATAGTACCAGTCGGTCATCATGATCTGACCGTCCGGGTTAAAGCAGGGAACCATGATAAAGACGACATTGTCAAGGATACGTTTAATATCCTCACTGTCGCCTGCAAGCAGATCATGTGCAAGCTGCGGAGCCATCTGGGTACCCCCGATTTCGGATGCATGCAGGCTCATACTCTGAACACAGACGGCTTTTCCCTTTTGCACAAGGGCGTCGATCTGCTCTTTGCTCATGCCGCGCGGATCAGCGATAGCAAGGTTTGTTTTACGGATTTCTTCCAAGTGCGCGAAGTTTTCCGGAGAGGTGATGATGACTTCCAGGAAAGGATTCCCCTCTGTCGAAGGACCCATATTGATGACCTGGATGCGATCGGACTGACTGTCAAGCAGGTTGAAATACTCGACAATCTTGTCCCAGCGCGCCATCTTGCGGTCGCTCCCAAGTGCAAATCCGAAAAATTCTTCCGGTGCGGTGATTTTGCTCATTGCATTTATCCTCCTTTGAGCATTCTGTGATATGGGTAGGAAATGCCACTGTAGAACAGGGATTCCAGCTATCCTATACAAAAAACAGGATTTATATTGTACAATTTGTATGATCAAAAAGAGATATTTGAAAACACACTGTACATCCTTTACAAATATATCATAGAAAACTGCAAAATACAATTAGAGAAAGAAAAAAGCGCACACCGCACAAAAACATCTTTCATTCCTTGTGCAGGTTGAAAATATCCCCTGTAACGGATTCTTTTTTCTTACAGGACAGAAAAATCCCTCCCAAAGAACCGGGAGGGAAAAAATCAGGATTCAGACAAAACCCCACCATTAACAGAGAGCACCGTTACCTTCCAGGGGAGAAACTTCCCGCTTTGCTGCAACGCCCGTTTGACCGCATTTTCAATTCCACCGCAGCAGGGTACTTCCATGCGCACAACGTGGACGCTTTTGAGATTATTCCTGCGAATAATCTCCGTCAGCTTTTCGGCATAATCCCCCTCGTCCAGTTTCGGACAGCCGATGAGTGCGACCGTCCCCTTGATAAAATCGCGGTGGAATGCGCCGTAGGCAAAGGCTGTGCAATCTGCCGCAATCAGTAGTTTTGCCCCTTCGAAATACGGAGCCGTTACCGGGGCAAGTTTTATCTGCACCGGCCAATTGGACAGTTCGCTTGCACAATTGTCAGCCGGAGGAACAGAGGATGCTTGCGGCTGGCGTGCAAAAAATTTGGACTGCATCCCTGGGCAGCCGGCTGGGATCTTCTCAGCTTTTGCGCGCTGTGCTGCCCTGACTGCAGCCTCATCATAGGCCGGGGCTTCCCGTTCTTCAAAGCGGATGGCACCGGTTGGGCAGGCCGGCAGACAATCTCCCAAACCATCACAGTAGTCTTCTCTCAGGAGCTTTGCCTTTCCGTTTACCATGCCAATGGCGCCCTCATGGCAGGCTTTGGCGCACAGGCCGCATCCATTACATTTTTCCTCATCAATTTTTATAATTTTACGAATCATTTGTGATTCCTCCTTGTCTTTTGTATTCCCAGTATACTATACTGAGAAAAAACTGTATGTTGTATTTCCAACAAAAAAGGAGAGAAAATAATGCAATCTATTTTAGAATGTCTGTACGCCTGCCCTCTCTTTGCTGGTATTCCTGGAAACGACCTGGGACAGGTACTGCACTCCCTTCATGCTGACAGAAAAACCTATTCTGCTTTCCAATTTCTATTACACGCAGGCGATCCCGTTGAACAAATCGGCATTGTACTGGACGGGCGTGTCCAAGTAATTCAGGAGGATTTTTCGGGAAACCGAACCATATTGACAGAACTTGCGCCCGGAGAACTCTTTGCAGAAGCCTTTGCCTGTTCCTCTCAATGCGGCGCCATACTCCCTGTCTCCGTATTTTCGGTGAGCGAGAGTTCCGTACTCTGGATTGACTATCGCTGGCTTGTGCAGCCCGATTCCAAAACTCGTTCCTGGCATCCAGTATTAATTAGAAACATGCTGGCCATCCTTGCAGACAAAAATCAGTTGCTTGGCCGTAGAATCCGGCATTTATCCAAACGAACTACCAGAGATAAGCTACTTTCGTTTTTGACCGAACAGGCGACAACGCACAAAAACCTGGAATTCTCCATCCCCTTCAGCAGACAGGAGCTAGCGGACTATCTTTGTGTGGAGCGCAGCGCCATGTCTTCCGTCCTTTCCTCGCTACAAAAAGAAGGGGTACTGGAAGTATCCCGCAGAAAGTTCAAGCTCAAAATTATTCCCTATGGGGAAAATTTGTCCTAAGATTTGCGGCGGACGATACAGCCTTTTATGGAAAGGGATCGGTGGATAGATGGAAAATCCCGAAAGAACAGGCGCGGACTACTCCGGCCGTGCAAACTGACGCACTGAGTATACAAAGCGGTATTTTTGACCCTAAAACCCCATTTTTAGAGGTGAATTTCCCCAAATGCACATTTGACAGCCTGTGGGCGTTTCCTCTATAATGACATCATTCAATTTGGAAAGGATTTTGCTTTTTTATGGACGACGCCGACAGTAGCGACGCGGACCGAATCATCATGTTAATAAAAAACAGTCAGGCATAACCCGCATTCCCCTATGGGAATATGGGCTATGCCTTTTTGCGTTGTTTTTTTGGCTGATTCTCGCCTAAAGGCGATCAGAAATATATCAATTCTAGAAAGGAGTGGTTTATCCGTATGGATAATCACAAGCGCATGCCTTGGCATGCAAAACCAGTACAGGAAGTTTTTCAAATGACAAAAACCTCTGAACAGGGATTAAGCGATGCCGAGGCTGCCGAAAGGCTTCGAAAAAACGGGCGCAATGAACTGAATGCTAAGCCTCCAAAAAGCATTTGGGAAATGCTAATTTCCCAGGTGATTGACCCGATGGTGCTAATTCTCATCGGTGCATCCGCACTCTCAGCCATTTTGCAGGAGTGGACGGAGGCTGGCGTCATCTTTGCAATTGTCGTGCTCAATGCTGTCATTGGCATTGTACAGGAAAAAAAGGCGCAGTCCTCCCTAGAGGCTCTGCGCAGTATGAGTGCTCCGACTGCCCGCGTTCTTCGCGAAGGAGAGGAAAGCATTGTCCTAGCAAGTGAACTCACTGTAGGAGACATTGTCCTGCTCAGAGATGGAGACATGGTGCCCGCCGACCTGCGCCTGATAGATTCCGCGAACCTAAAAATTCAAGAGGCCTCGCTCACCGGGGAATCCGTCCCATCCGAAAAGGAGGCGGAGGACATCTGCCATGCAGACTGCCCTCTTGGAGACAGAAACAACATGGCCTACTCCTCCTCGATTGTCACTTATGGGCGGGGCGTCGGTATCGTTGTCGCCACCGGCATGGACACGGAAATGGGAAGCATCGCAGGTATGCTCGAAAACCAAGATGAGCTGGATACTCCGCTCAAACAAAAGCTTTCCGCCGTTGGAAAAACTCTTACTGTTGTGGGGCTGATCGTCTGCGTGCTCATTTTCCTCATCGGCATGCTGTACCAACGCCCTTGGATCCCTCAAATTTTGGTGGCAATTTCCCTTGCCATTTCCATTATTCCGGAGGGCTTGCCCGCTACGGCAACCATTGTGATGGCCCTGGGCGTACAGCGCATGGCAAAACGCAATGCACTGATTCGGAAGCTGCCGGCTGTGGAAACGCTCGGTAGCGCGACCGTCATCTGTTCCGACAAGACGGGGACGCTCACGCTCAACAAGATGACCGTCACGGAAATTGCCGTTAACGGGGACTTTGAAGCCGGAAAAACCACTCCTGTCAAAGAGGCCGCCGCCCAACATCCCGGTGTATACCAGCAGCTTGTTTACGCTGCGGCCCTGTGCAACGACGCAAGCCTTGACCCGGATCGGAAAGGGGAAATTATCGGCGACCCAACCGAAGGCGCACTGATCTTTCTGGCACAGGATTTTGGGATTGACCATGAACTGCTGGAAGATCAACATCCCCGCCTCTATGAACAGCCCTTTGATTCCCAAAGAAAACGAATGTCCACCGTCCATTCCATTGACGGCCAGTGGATTTGCTATACAAAAGGCGCCGTGGATGAGATGCTCCCCCTGTGCACGAAGATTCTCACTGAACAAGGCATCCGCCCGATGACACAGACGGACAGGGCACAGGTTCTCTCCCTGTGCCACACCATGTCCTCGCATGCATTGCGCGTATTGGGATTTGCTATGCGTACACTCTCGGAAATTCCACAGGAAGATGGGGAGGATGTGGAATTTGACATGACCTTCCTTGGCGCTGCCGGTATGATTGACCCCCCAAGAAAAGAAGTCGCCGCTTCTGTAAAAACCTGCCGAGAAGCCGGTATCCGTACAGTGATGATTACCGGCGACCATAAAACCACGGCGCTTGCCATTGCAAAAGAACTCTCCATTTATCAGGAGAGGGACACCGTCCTCTCTGGTGAGGAACTTGAGAATATGACGGACGATCAGCTTGACAAAGCTGTCAAGACAACCTCCGTATTTGCACGTGTTTCCCCAGCGGATAAGCTTCGGATTATCAAAGCGCTCAAGCGTGACGGTGAGGTTGCTGCGATGACCGGGGACGGCGTCAACGACTCTCCCGCCCTGAAGGCGGCGGATATCGGCGTTGCCATGGGCATTACCGGTACCGATGTGGCAAAAGAAGCTTCAGATATGATTTTGCTTGACGACAGTTTTACCACCATCGCCTATGCCATCAAGGAGGGGCGCCGCGTATACCGCAACATCCAAAAGGTCATCCAGTTCCTGCTGGTGGGGAATATTGCGGAAATCCTTACCCTGTTTGTGGCGACCCTATTTAACTGGGACGCCCCGCTTCTGGCCGTACATATCCTCTGGGTCAACCTGGCTACGGCAACCTTGCCGGCCCTGGCACTCGGCGTAGATCCGGCAAGCAAAAACATTATGAAGCACCCACCGGTGAAATCCGGTACTCTGTTTGAAAAAGATCTGATCCGCCGTGTTGTAACCCAAGGGATCTTTGTCGCAGCGCTCACCTTGTCCGCTTACTGGATCGGCATTGCTCTGGATGGCCATTCTGCTGGTCAGACCATGGCGTTTTGCGTATTGGCGTTTTCCCAGATGCTGCGCGCATTTAACCAGCGTTCCAACACCGAACCCATCTGGGTACGAGCTGAAGGGCACAATCCCTGGCTGGTTGTCTCTTTCTTGGTTTCTGCGGCACTGATGGCCTGCATTCTGTTCTTCCCTGCTTTTCGGAGCGTCTTCCATCTGACCTTGCTGAGCGGGTATGAGTGGCTGATTGTTCTCGGCCTTTCCCTGCTCTCCATTGTACAGGTGGAAATTGTTAAAACAGTCCGTCGGATAGTCGCCACGAAAAAAATAGGGCAATGTGAATAATCCTTGTGCCAACAGGGCTCTTACTCAATTTTTCCATACAATTCCCCTCGCCTTATAAGGCGAGGGGAATTGTACTTTTTAAATTACAGTTCTTCCTGCTTCCAAACATGCGCCAAAATATCTTTGAGCACCAAAAGCGCATCCGTTTCCCCGTATCCATACTCTTTTTTCAGGCGTTCCAGTAGTGCCCGAAGTTGTTTAGCATATTCCTGTACCCTGACTTCTTTTGGATAGGACAGAAGGACTGGATATTTTTTACCCCAGAGTTTGCTCCAGTCAATTTTTTGCTGCACCTCTTCACTGGTGTTTTCAATAACCTGTTCAATTTCCTTAATATCGGCATCAAATTCTACAAGTTCATCCAACGACAGGTGATAAAGCAGAGCCAAATTTTTTGCCTGTTGGATATCCGGCAAGCTCTCATCGGTTTCCCATTTGGACACCGTTTGCCTGCTGATTCCAAGTTTTTCCGCGATATCTTCCTGGGAGAACCCGTTTTGTTTCCTTGCCTGAAACAGATTTTTTCCCAAACTCATTACAATTCCCTCCCGATTGATTCTATCACTGATTATAAGGTTCCTTTCCACAAAAATCTACCAACAGAGGATTCCATTTCCGCCACTCTTTTTTCCAGACGCCCTTTATGGGATAAAAACTCAACATGAAGAACACAGAAATCAAGAAAATCTTCCCATACTAGCAGGGAACAGAACGCATGTTTAACCATGAAAAACAACTGTTCCATCCAATGGAAGTGGAACGACCCAATCCACAGTTTGCTGCTTTGCTTCAAGAACAGCTCGGCGGTGCAAACGGGGAATTAAAAGCTGCGATGCAGTACATGTCTCAGAGTTTTCGGATGAAAGATCCGGGAATTAAAGATTTTTTGGATATAACCGCAGAAGAACTTGGGCATATGGAAATGGTAGCACAGACCATTAACTTGCCCGACGGCCACGATATAGATGCCAGTACTGTACCGGCTGGAGAAATTCAACCCCATGTATTGCTTGGTCTCAATCCCGGACTAATCAATGCTTCTGGATATTCCTGGACCGGAGACTATGTGACAGTCACAGGAGATCTCTGCGCGAACTTGTTTTCCAATATTGCTTCCAACAGAGGGCCAAGGTGGTCTATGAATACCTTTACCGGCAAATTGACGACAAAAAAGTGAAAGAAACAATCGACTTCCTGCTTAACCGGGAGGAAGCACACAACGCCATGTTCCGGGAAGCGTTCAACCGCGTGCAGGATACGGGTTCCAACCAGGATTTTGGAACCACAAAAGCTGCCAAAATGTATTTTAGTATGTCAAGCCCCTCTCCGGAAAACGGTTTCCGCGATACCAAAGTGACTCCGCCTTCTTTCCAGTAAAAAGCCCGGGCATTTTCCCTATCTAAAATACTCAAAACAACAAGAGCATAATAAGGAGGCCTCTGACATGTCAGAAGCCTCTTTCTGCTTTCTTGATAATTTTTCCACAGAAAAGGTATATTTCTTCCTATTTTTCACTCAGATTCTTTTGCAGCTGTAGCTGCAGTTTCCTTGTTCGGCTTACGTGTTTTTACTCCAAACACAAAGTAAATAATATGGCAGACCCACACCACGGCGAGAATGATGCTCGGCACCAGGATCTCCGCACGCATCATCATAAAAAATCCAAAACCCATCAAAAGCGTTACTGGTACAATAATACCAACCTTTGTCTGTACCGTCATCCCCTTTTTCTGCACAAAGGATTCCAGGTGTTTTTGATACATTTTTGTCCCCACAAACCAGTCGTGCAGCTTCTGGGAACTGTTAGCAAAGCAAAAAACAGTCACCAGAAAAAAAGGAACCGTTGGCAAAATGGGCAATACAATGCCCACACAGCCCAGTCCCAGGCAAATACAACCTAAAATCAGAAAAATCAGTCTTCTCAATCTCATAAATTATAGAATCCTCCCAACCAAAACAGTTCTGTGATTTTTCCAAAAGAGTCAATTTTTTATTTTTTCCAATGCATCCAATGTTTCCTGAATAGCCCCTTCAAAGCCCAAAAACTCTTGGGGCTGACCACATGTTCATTTGGCAAGCGTCTTGCGAGGCCGTCTGCCTGTCAACTTCCAAATCCATCCGAAGCCTTTGAAAAGTCTGATGCCGTTTAAGTATCTACTGCTATTCTCCGGCCCAATACAGTCAAATGAATTTCATGTGACTTATCGGTAAGCAGGTATCCCTCTTCTTCCAGACTTTTCAGGGCAACCGAGACTGTTGGCCGGGAAACTTTGAGTTCTCTTGCAATATCAATGCCGCGCGCCGTTCCCTTGCGCCGATGCAAAATATAAATTGTCTTCAGATAATCGCCTACAACCTTTTTCTGTTTCATCCGACAACTCGGCCTCCTTTCCTGGGTTTACCCCGGCATTGTCACACCGGGATGACAAATGGCTTTCCATCCACACTGGAAATATTGAGTGTGACGCCATAGACGGATTGCACCAGTTCCGAAGTAATAATCTCCTCCGGAAGTCCCTGGGCAATCATTTTTCCATCTTTCATCGCTACAATTTCATCGCTGTAATACAGCGACTGGTTAATGTCATGGAGCACCATGACAATCGTAATGCCATATTCCCGGTTGAGATTGCGAATCAACTGTAAAATCTGGAGCTGGTAACGGATATCCAGGTAAGTTGTCGGTTCGTCTAAAAACAGGACTTTGGTATCCTGCGCCAGGGCCATAGCAATCCAAACTCTCTGTTTTTGCCCCCCGGACAACTCGGACACAGGTTTTTGACGATGTTTGAGCGTATGAGTAATCTCCATCGCCCACTGGACCTTTTCTTCATCTTCCTTTGCATCCGGAGAAAGTCCCATGGTATGGTAAGGGGTTCTCCCATAGGATACCAGCTTTTCTACTGTCAAATCGGTTGGAGCTGTGTTGTATTGATGGACAATGGATACCTGTTTTGCAAACTCTTTGAGTTTTATTTCCGCAATATTTTCTTCTTTCAGGAGGATCTCCCCCCGATCCGGTCTCAGGTTTTTTGTCATTAGGTTGAACAGGGTGGATTTTCCACAGCCGTTGGCCCCGATCAAGGTGGTGATTGCCCCTTCATGCAAAGTCAGGTTCAAACCGGTAAGCACGTTTTGTTTTCCATATGCAAAGTGAAGATCTTTGACCGTAAAAATGTTATTGTCCATAGCTTTGTCTTGACCTCCTCAGCAACAGGATAAAGAACGGGCCGCCAACTACTGACATGATAATGGATGCACTGATTTCATACGGAGCTGCGATTGTCCTGCCCACGGTATCCGCCAGGAGCAAGGTAAACGCTCCCAGAATGATTGTATAAGGAACCAGCACCTTATGGTTGCTGCCCACCAACAGCCTTGCAATGTGGGGGACAATCAGGCCCAAAAAGCTGATAGGCCCAATAATCGCCGTGGAAATACTGGCCAGCAGTACTGCAATGACAGAAATGATGATCCGGCTGCGGGTGACATTGACCCCGAGACTCCTGGCCGTCTTATCCTCCAGGGCAAGTAAATTGCACTGCCCGGTAACAAAAAAGGAAGCCAACAGCCCAATCGTGACATACCAGAGCAGAGTGGTAAAATCATCCCAGGTTTTCATGGTAATATTGGCGTTGACAATGCTTGCAACACCGGAATAGTTACTGCCTGTCCCGGAATTGAATGCACTCATCAGCCCAGTAAACATGGCATTTACCGCTACACCGACCAGGATAATGCGCAACGGGGACAACCCGCCCTTCCAGGAAAGGCTGTAGACCAGCAAAAAGGCAATCATTCCTCCCAAAAACGCCAAAAGCGGGGTGAAAAAATACAAAGCAGGCACAAACGCAGTAATCAGCACGGCCATCAGGCTGGCGCCGGAACTGATTCCGATAATCCCCGGATCCGCTAACGGGTTTTTCATAACGGCCTGCAACAACACACCGGAAACGGCAGTTGCCGCGCCCCCAAACATGGCAATAAAAATACGTGGAAACCGCAAATCAAATATCGTTGCCACATTTTCATCGTATTTAACAAACAAACCCTTGAACAACTGCAGCGGGGTCACTTTTAAACTTCCCGTGTTGACAGCAAATAAAAACAACAGCAAAAGCGCTACCGCAGTGATAACAAAGGAGAGTATCTTTTTTCTTTTGCTTACCATGGGCAATCCTCCTTTATAAAGAAATTTCCTGATTTTTTGCAAAGTGCGAAGCCGGGCAGGCAAATACCCGGCTCTGTAGTGATTCCTACTGTTCTCCGTACAGCATTGGCTGAAGTTCTTCCAAAGCTTCCGGATAATTGAATTTTGCGCTCATCCCAAATTTTTCATAGGAGAGGTCATAGACCTTTCCCTCCTGAACAGCGCGGAAATGCTTCCAGATATCGTTTGTTTCAAATTCCTCTGCAAACATCTCCACAACCTGATCTGGAAGCGCATGAGCAGCACGCAGGATAATATCCGGGTCTTTTGTCTTCATATCCTCTGTGTTGGCAGTCAGGAATTCCTGCCCTTCTCCATCTCCATACACATTCGTTCCTCCAGCCAGCTTGACCAGGCTGCCAACATAACTGCTCTCCGTGGCCACTATATAAGAACCGGGCAATCCCATCAGCACAAGAACCTTCGGGGATTCTTTTTCCCCGTTTCTATCCTTATACTCTTCTATAAAGGCATTAAATTCTTCTACCAGGGCCTGGGCTTCCTCCTGACGGTTAAATTTTTCTCCAAGCCCTTCGATGGAAGCATACATGCCCTCGACGCTCTTTAAATTAAGAAAAATCGAGTTTACCCCGATAGATGCATACTTCGGCTGCAAATCGCTTTGCAGGCTGTTTGGGGAAAGCACATAGTCCGGATTCAGGGATTTTAAAATTTCCAAATCCGGAGACATGGCCGTTCCGACCTGAGTTGCGTCACTATACCGCTGCGGAATTGTACTCAGCGTAGAAGAACACACGCCGACCAGGTCAAGATTCAGCCTATCACAAATATCCACTGTTGCTGGGGAAGTCGCCACAATCCGCAGGCGATCCGTGTCGGCTTTTCCGGAAGATTCTCCTGGATGCTGATTAACGCATCCGGCCATTGACAGGACCATAACGCCTGCCATCAGGGATGTGAGAAGACGTCTGAATTTCATGTTTTTCCTCCTCTCCCCTATTTCTTTTTAAACAGGGAAGCAATGGTTCTTCCTTTCTTGAAAAAGCAGAAATACCATATGCAGCCTCCCGCAACGACAATCACAACAACTGCGCCCAGTACCCACCATAGGACCCCGGTTACTCCGCTGTTTGAAGAAGTTATCTGGGAAGAGGTACTGACTTCATTACCCGACGCGTCAAACTCCTCCAATCCTGCCGCTGCGGAGGAAACCTCAGAAATGGTACTGGATTCCTGAGAAGAAGTGGCTTCAGAAGCAGTGGACGCCTCAGAAGAAGCCGTCGATGACACAGGCGCCTGGGATTGTGCAGGTTTTGCGGAACTGGCAACCGGTTTTTGGCTGGATGCTGCCGCCGGTTCTTTAGAGCCGGAAGCCGGTTCCTGGGCCACTTTAATACTGGTCACAAAGTCCCCGGAGCCAGACTGGAGATTGGAAACTGTGATGTAGAAAATAACCTCTCTTCCCATGGGGACTACATACATATTGCAACGGATAATCGCATTTTCACCGGGGACTTTCATCCGGTAATCGGTCGTATTGTTGGACAAATCCTCCTGCATTGCCGTAGCAGTGACAGGAGTAAAGGAACCGCTGCGGTTGCCATCCACCTGAAATTGGGGATTTTGAATATTATCCATGAGTTTCAGGCGTACCGTGATGTAGGTATTGCCATTGGCATCCACTTCCACCAATGCCTGTTTATGGGTGGCGCTATCCGTCATGGACTGTCCAAGTACGGATGAGTTTTCCCCGCCGGAATCCTCAATAGTCCCGGTTGTGGGGTGTTTATAATGTGGAGTCGCCGTAGCCAGATAAATCCCACTGGACGCTGCAAAAACCGGTACAGACAACAATCCTATAAAAAATACCAGCACAAGCAACAAACTGCATAGTATCTGAACTTTTTTTAAATCCGTATGAACCATATGTAACTCTCCTTTTCATTTGGTTTTGAATAAATAAAGATAATGACTGTTAATTTTAGACTCCGACTTGTAAGTGTAAGCGGCAATCAACAGAAAAAAGTATGAGATATTTTCTGATGTACAAATCTCTGGCAATTCACCCGATCTCATAAATTACACGTTGTCTTCTATCGCTTGGTTAGTTATAACTAACCAAGCGATAGAAGACAACGCTGCTTTCCAACAAAAAATCCCTCCTCTTCCCCAGTTGATTCAGAGCCAAACTTCTCTAAAATTGTGTGCTATACGATTTGAGTTAGTATAAGCTAACTAAACGCTTGAAAAAGAACCCCCTTGGGGGACATTTTACTAAATCCAGTATAACAGATTTCTACCCGTTTGACACACAGAATTTTGTAGCATTAAAGCAACAAACCCGGGTGGAGTTCCATCTGTACGGGCAATACTCCTTGAGACTATCCCATATAAAATGTGTTGCAGATATGCTACAACTTTTTTAAAAAGTTCCTATTTAGATCAAAATCGTAAAAATCGCCATGGATTCCGGCATGTGAATGGGACCTACTGAGCATTCCATTTTGACGCACACACTGCCATGCAGAATTTGTCCAACTCCAGAAACCAAATTGA
Organism: Candidatus Pseudoruminococcus merdavium; assembly: GCA_904419745.1. Taxonomy (GTDB): domain Bacteria; phylum Bacillota; class Clostridia; order Oscillospirales; family Ruminococcaceae; genus Pseudoruminococcus_B; species Pseudoruminococcus_B merdavium. Next base: position 98,717 of record CAJFSS010000010.1, read on the forward strand.
CAAAAGATATAACCGATACTGGAAACTGTAAAACATCTCCATTGAGCTCTGCATTCCGAAAGATTCCATGGTCGAGGTATTTCATATTCTTCACTTTCCCACACATCTTCATACCATTGAGTGCAGAGTGGGCCCGAATATCCAATGCCCGGAGCTGAATGATTCCCACCCCATCCTTTACATGAAGAACACATGGGTGTTCAAACCCCTCATTTCCCATAGAGAGGTTATTTCCGTTTTTTTACTTGTTCTCTGTAAATCACAAACGGGAATCGATAGGAACCTTCCTCGAGTTTCTGGCGTAGTAGAGAGCCTGAAAATGTCTTTTTCCCCGAAGCCCATATTTGACACGATAGCGCTCTTCTGTTGCACGGACCACGTCCATGGTTTTGTCGGTATTGTAAAGCGCCCAATGGAATGCATCCCTGCGCGCGCTTTCCATATCCACTCCTTCATACATTAAGTGGTTAAGAGAGGTTTCAATGCTTTTTCAAGCATAACCCCATAGGTTAGTTATAACTAACCTATGGGGTTATCATACCATATTCAAATCATCCATGTCAATCAGGGTGGTGGAACTGCCATGGCTTTTCCATCGATATAGGCTGTCAGATCTTCCGAGTCAAAGCATAGTATAAGTGGCGCTATTTTAAAACGTCAATTTTATATCATACCACACTTCGCCAGCCAAACAGGAATGCAAAACCCCTTCGCTTTGATACCCAAACTTTTCATAATAGGGGATCAGCTCTTTTTACATGTCAGGTACGCCCTTGTTCTTTTGCATTACGCATAACCTGATTCAACAGTATTTCTGCATATTCATGCTTTCCATGAATGGAGTTGTATTAACCGCTAATATCGTCTGCCATTTCCCATTTTTATCATAGAAACACGCGATTTTGAACATATCATCCCGGATAACGGCTTTGTTCGTTGCCAATCCGTTAATATAAGCGCAATTCCTTAAACCATGAGGATCTCATTGTTTGTAAATAGAAAGCTTTATATTATTTTCCTTTGAAAACACAAGGGAAAAGCCAAAGAATTGAAAAAATTTGCTGGCCATAGATCTTGTCCTACTATTACGAAATAGATATCCGCTAAAAATGCGAAAATCGAGACAAATAGAAAACTGAGTCCGGAACACAAATTCAGTATGGAGCTGTATCATGATAGATACCCCAAAAATAAGGCTTTAAAAATAGCTTAAAGCATTCATAAAAGACTTAATTTGAGAATGCCTTATTTTTTCTTAAATTCCATATCTATCCACTTTTACGACATAAAATACTTCTTTGGGTCGCAATGGTAATCAAGGTATCGGCGAGTAGTGTCAAGGTTATACCAAGCAGATTCAACTCATCTTCAGTCAGGTTGCAAGCAAGTGCATTGGCAATGGCAGTGATGGAAGCTGTCAATTTGCATGAATTCATGAGAGATTCACCCCCAATTTATTATATGAGCATTCAGTTATAATGTGTATTAATATTTCTTTTCTGATCAGAAATCTCCTGAATAGTATCTTATATCGAGTGAACATGACAAAACTTGAGTCGCTTACTCAACATAGTATCCCGCTTCTTATACATTAATCGTCCTTCAAATACGACCTAATTTCGTACAATTACGCGGAATGTTTTGGAAATAAAGGTATTTCTCTATATTACAAATCAAAAAGTTTTTCTATTTTTGATTTCCCGTCCTTATACAAATAAAATCAAACCTTTATAAATGAATTAAATACAGGTGTTATGTATTATACAATAAGATTGAAATATCACCATTTCTCAATTAAAACTAAAATTCAGTAACAAATAAAGTATTCCCCCTATGGCTTTTATGCCTGACAGTTACAAAATAAATACCAACTGTAAACGCAGGCACAAACCTTTAAAATAGAAAAAAACTGCGGTCGAGAATTACTGACCGCAGGTATGAATGACTGTTACGAAATAGATATCCGCCTTAAACGGGAGCGGAGAGCAAAAAGAAAAAGCCGAACCTGGAACGCGATGTGCGTCCAGGCTCAGCCTGTCTGACTGTTACAAAATAGATACCTGTATCCTGTCGAAGTAAGTGCGCAATGTTCCAACGTGGGATAGAAGAAAATTCGCGTTAACAAACCCACACTCCCCGTGTGGGGAGCGACCATGTTGTCTATCATATTAAAAAACATCAATAATCAATTTCAATCCACACTCCCCGTGTGGGGAGCGACCAGGATTACTCTCCCGATATCCTCAGTCAGATCGCATTTCAATCCACACTCCCCGTGTGGGGAGCGACGCAATGCGTGGGCGGACGTTACCCTATACCTGTTAAAATTTCAATCCACACTCCCCGTGTGGGGAGCGACCGCCGCCGGCCAAGTGTTTTAATACGATCGTTTAGAATTTCAATCCACACTCCCCGTGTGGGGAGCGACCGGTACACAATGATTTGTCTGCCAACCTGAAATTATTTCAATCCACACTCCCCGTGTGGGGAGCGACAAGCAAGGTTTTTTATCGTTTCTTTTTTGCTAACAACATTACCCCAAGCGTCATACTCATACTCATTTAATAGGACCTCCGCTGCCATATATTTCAATCCACACTCCCCGTGTGGGGAGCGACAATATATGTCCGATTCCGCAAAGCCGTTTGAAAGATTTCAATCCACACTCCCCGTGTGGGGAGCGACTAGGTGTAAGCTCCTTTTCCTCTCCATTAGGGACAATTTCAATCCACACTCCCCGTGTGGGGAGCGACCGTAATTATCCGGGTCTCTCCTCCGCCTGTCCGGATTTCAATCCACACTCCCCGTGTGGGGAGCGACCTTGAGCACAGCGGCAATAATAGCTGATATAATATTTCAATCCACACTCCCCGTGTGGGGAGCGACCACCACTTAGCCCTTTTCCAATACCATTTAATTGATTTCAATCCACACTCCCCGTGTGGGGAGCGACCACCCAAATGTCGGCCAAAGAACTGGTCGCCTACATATTTCAATCCACACTCCCCGTGTGGGGAGCGACTATCTGCATGATTTTCCCCATCATGCAACTGTCCGATTTCAATCCACACTCCCCGTGTGGGGAGCGACGGTATGCGCGCCCAGGTGTGCAGGAGCCAGACCGATTTCAATCCACACTCCCCGTGTGGGGAGCGACGTCT
>CAJFSS010000010.1:101930-104010 GCA_904419745.1 Candidatus Pseudoruminococcus merdavium
AAAATCGTCTCGATTTCAATCCACACTCCCCGTGTGGGGAGCGACAAGGCCAAAAAATCACGCGCCCCAAAATTTTTTTGATTTCAATCCACACTCCCCGTGTGGGGAGCGACGCCAAGAGCATTTTATCCAGAAACGGAACAATGTGATTTCAATCCACACTCCCCGTGTGGGGAGCGACCGCACTGGATGAAAGCCACGCAAAACACCACCCATATTTCAATCCACACTCCCCGTGTGGGGAGCGACAGCAGAAATATCCAAAGATATTCCTGAAAAAGCATATAGCTTATACATGTTGTACAAAAGTCAAAATGATTGATCCTATTTATTTCCTGTTTCTTTTAAATATCTTATCGTATCTTCCAAAACTTCGGTGCGAACATCCCTGAAAAACCATGAGCACTTTTCCTTCGCACCATTATAAAATCATCGGATCCTCCGGACGATAGGTGCTTTTACAGCCGAAATGTTCAATTTTTTTCTCGTACTGATTTCCGAGATAATAAAAGCGCAGGCTGTCCTTTTCCGGATCCATAATAGAACACAGCTTGGCTTACAGCATCCGGCATTGTACGGCATCCAGCAGGCATTCAAACACAGAGTTTTGCACCCGCTGTCCATAATTTACGCACTGTTTGGCGATCTGCCGCAAACGTTTTCGGCCGGCGGATGTTTCCGTATTAACGTCATAAGTAATTAACACAAGTATTTTTCTCACTTCCATAAAAATGGTGGATATTCTTCTAAATCTTCCCGGAGTGTGCGGGCAAGCAGCAATGCTTGTACATATGGCACTAACCTCCACGGTATCTTCTCCCCCAAATAGGGATGTGGAATAAATTTCCTTCTATTGTCCGCAAGTTTTCACTCTACTGATTTTCCATGTGGATCAAAGCCCACTGGCGCCGGCAAACGCAAAATGCTGCAATCCCGAAAGCTGGAGATATTCATCTTTCTGTTCCATCACATTCTCTGGCAGGTAATGCCTTCCGGCAGGGCATCTTCCACCACAGTGACGGTGTAATCCCCATAGCTCCGGGCGGGAGAAGGATCATCGGGATTTTTCCGTGCGATTTTTACCGCGTCAAAAAGTTTCCAGGACGGCGCGCAGCCCAGCTCCGAATCATGCCGAAAAACGATCAGTTCCCGCACGGCCATTTTTCCCCGGGCGGCGGAATGGTCTTGCTCAAACATATTGAGGATAGCTTCCCACAAAAGTTCCAGGTCTTCTTCTGAAAATCCGGTGATCTTTCTGGCCAGATTGGCGGAAACATAGCCTTCACAGCGATAGAGCGCATAAGGCACGATATATTTCCGGCCCATTTCCGTACCTTTCTTTTCCGCGTCCGCTTCGGTGGTAATGGCGACCCGCGTAATGGTCACTTCCTGAGGCACCACCGGTTCCACGCTTCGGGCAAAGCCCAGCTGTACCGGCCCCCGGACCTGCCCGCAGTTGAGGGCGCCCTTTACCATGGTGGTCATAACTGCGCCAAAGGTGCGGATATCAAAGAAGTTTCTGCACATCCAGTCACGCACCATCAAATCCACATCGATTCCTTCGGACTTTTTCGCTTTCACCGCTTTTTTGAGATCTTCCGGTTTCTGGCTTGCCGCATTGGGAATATCCACCGCCAAAAAGCCTTCGTTGTCGCTGCGATTTAAGGGTACGCCGTCTTTTACATAGATGCGGTACCCGGCAGCATCTTCCTTGACCGTCTCCACATAATTGCGGATTTTTCGCTTCAGACAGACATCCGTGACAAGCCCCAGGCCGGTTTCCGGATCCACGCGGGGCATATTGCCGGCATCCGGATCACCGTTGGGGTTTCCGTCTTCCACATCAAATACAATGACAAATTCATACCGGTTCTGAATGGCTTCACTCATGTCAGTTTTCCTCCTTTTTCTGATACCGTTGCTGGGTCTGATGATAATAACCTAACTGGAATGCGCCTTGCTGGGGCAGGCTCAGGCGGACTGGGAACGATTCTCCCAAAACGGCAAGCAATTCCATGATTTGTTTTTCATAATAAATCCGCTGGCCGACGGTGAGTTTTTTCCGGTGTTTCTCCGATAG
>CAJFSS010000011.1 GCA_904419745.1 Candidatus Pseudoruminococcus merdavium
AAAATTTAGCGAAATTAAGGGAAGCCTGATTTACCGAAACATTCATTTGATACTAACGGCTGTTTATACTATAATTTATGTGTGGACACACGATGAAATAATTAACATGTGCAATATGGTGGTGCTTGAATTGGATAAAAAAATATTAAGAGATTGTCCCCAAGTTTTACGGGATTTCCTGTTTTATATGGAAACGATTAAAGGACGTTCGCCAGCCACTGTCAATTCCTATTATATTGATCTGCGCAACTTTTTTCGATTTATAAAAGAACTGCGCGGCATGATACCTAAGGAAATTGATTTTAAAGATATAGTGATCGAGGACATAACTATTGATTTGATTCGGACGATTACACTATCCGATGTCTATGAATATCTCAACTATACGCTTTCCGAACGCTCCAATTCCGCCAAAACACGTGCTAGAAAAGTGTCCTGTTTACGCAGTTTTTTTAATTATTTAACATCAAAAGCACATTTGTTAGAGGAAAATCCTGTAAAAGATTTGGAAACTCCTAAGCTCAAAAAAAGTCTTCCCAAATACCTTTCTTTAGAGCAGAGCCTGGAATTGCTCAACCACGTAGAGGGTGAATACCAAGAACGGGATTACTGTATTTTAACTCTTTTTTTAAACTGTGGTATGCGTCTTTCTGAATTGGTAGGGATTAATTTATCTGATATACAGGATAATACGTTGCGGTTAACAGGAAAAGGAAACAAAGAGCGAATAGTCTATCTGAACGAAGCGTGTCTTACAGCAATTGAGTCCTATCTTTCTGTACGGACTCAAAACGTCAGCCATATCAAGGATAAGAATGCATTGTTTTTATCAAGACTTGGAAAACGAATTGATAAACGTAGGGTACAACAAATTGTATCCAAGCATCTTCAAGATGCCGGACTTGGAAATATGGGGTATTCGACGCATAAACTACGTCATACTGCGGCAACTCTCATGTATCAGCATGGGAATGTCGATATCCGGGTGCTTAAGGAGATCCTGGGTCATGTAAATTTGGGAACCACAGAAATTTATACCCATGTTACAAGTTCTCAGTTAGAAAAAGCATCGGACGCCTCTCCCCTTTCTGGGATAAAGAAAAAGACTAAATCTGGAAAGAAATCCTCTCAAGATGAAGACTAATTATCGTTAATATTTGGTATATAGTTTTAGATAAGAAAAATGCTTAAATACCTCGCATAGAACAAAGGAGGTATTTAAGCACAATTTTTTGAGGTGAAATTGTTTGCGTTCCGGTTATTCCTTTTTAGATGGAAATTTCATCTGCAATTTGATAGAGCTGTTTATCGAATGGTTTGACCATGGCCAAGCCCTCGTTGATATCATAATCAACAATATCATTGCCCCTCATACCGACAACACGGTTTCCAATTCCCTGCTTGAGTAGAGAAACGGCATGATATCCCATCTGGCTTGCAATCACCCTATCGCGTACTGTTGGGGAACCGCCACGCTGAACATGTCCAAGGATTGTTGCGCGGGATTCGATTCCGGTTTTTGCTTCGATTTCCTCCGCAATTTTGGAGACATTTCCCACACCCTCAGCAACGATGACAATAAAGTGTTCTTTACCTGTCTTTTGGATGCGTTTAATCTTCATAATCATTTCATCCAGGTCAAATGGAAGTTCCGGAACAATAATACAGGTTGCTCCGCAGGCAATTCCTGCGTTGAGTGCAATATGACCTGCATGCCGGCCCATTACTTCAACTACACTGCAACGGTCATGGGATTGCGCGGTATCGCGGATTTTGTCTACCATCTCAACCGCCGTATTCATTGCGGTATCGTAGCCGATAGTGTAATCTGTAGAGGAGATATCGTTGTCAATGGTACCTGGAATTCCAACGCAGGGAATTCCAAGGTTAGAAAGATCCCTTGCGCCGCGGAACGATCCATCACCGCCAATGACAACCAGTCCATCAATGCCACTTTCGATACAGATATTTTTAGCCTTTTCCACGCCGGCAGGTTCTTTAAACTCCAAGCAGCGAGCTGTGTATAAAATAGTGCCTCCACGTTGAATAATATCTGAAACGCTTCTTAAATTCATTTCAAACATATCTCCATTGAGCAGGCCGTTGTACCCACGACGGATACCGATTACTTTAATTCCATTAAATATAGCAGTTCTAACCACTGCACGGACAGCGGCGTTCATGCCTGGAGCGTCGCCTCCACTGGTCAAAACACCAATTGTCTTTACCGTCTTTCCCATAATACAAAATCCTCCTGTCAAAGTAGCGATTTACTTTGCCTATTATCCTAATAATATAATACACTGTTTTTTCCCCGTGTCAATGCACGAGCATGAGAAATTGCAAGCGAAATTTTGTGACTTATTCAGCTTGATGGAGCAACACGCTGAACCACGCGTTCTGGGCCCAAAATCCGTTGGAGTTCTTTTATCAGCGGCTCATTGATGGTTGTCCATAAATGCTTTGGCGCACAGGTGTATTTCTTGCTGTCTTCAAAGTATACATAAACCGGAGTTATTCCCTCAAAAATGGAAATAACATTGAGTGCCTTTGCAAACAAAGGATCTTCTTTGCTTTTGACTTTTATGTAAAGGCCATACCGTTTTGATGTGGTTGCTGCAGTCAGATCAGGTACTGCTAAGACGGGATTAGAGCCATCATGGATGGATGACATTGACGAGCTACTTCCCCTGCTGCTTCCAGATGTTTTGACATTCATGTCCTGTAATTCAGCAGGTGTATACACTGCTTCACAAAGGACTACGGGGGCTTCCTCCTCTGAAATCGAAAGTTTCCCGGTTAAATAAACAATATTTCCTTCGATTAAAAGGTTTGAATATTCCTGAAGTATTGTGGGGAATACCAATACGGACATGCTGGATGTCGTGTCTTCAATTGTAAGAAAAGCCATGAGTGCGCCATTTTTGGTATTCTTTGTGCGCTTGGACTCAATTGTACAAACGATTCCCACAGGCGATTTGTCGCGGTAAGGCGTGCCCATATCCTGGGCTAAAATATTGGCGATTAAATCCGTCTGTTTTTGCTCTATGAGGCGTTCGTACGCCCCTACCGGATGGCCTGAGACATAAATGCCAATGGTGTCTTTTTCCATCATCAGTCGTTCTTTTAAAGAGAAATCTTCCACATAAGGGAGCTTTGGCTCTTGCGGTTGTTGAAGATCGGGGCTTTCAAACAGATTGAGCTGACCATCTAAATTTTTTCTGTGTTGTTCATCGATACTGTCCAGAACACTGTCCACTGCTTGAAGCATTTGACGGCGGTTTGAAGGGAAAGAATCCAGGGCCCCGCAACGGATTAAACTCTCCACGGCTCGTTTATTTACATCCTCTCCATACATTCTTTCACAAAAATCAAAAAAGGAGGTGAATTTTCCTTCCTGTCGGATGCGGATAATATTTTGTACAACTGCTTTGCCTAAATTCTTAATTGCAAGCAATCCAAAGCGGATCCCATTTTCCGAGACTGTAAAGTTTTCAGAGCTTTCATTGACATCCGGCGGCAAAACCTTTATGGAAAGCCGATGGCATTCATTGATGTATTCGATGATTTTTGAGGTATTGTCCAATACGCTTGACATCAAAGCCGCCATATACTCTTTGGGATAGTGGCATTTTAGATATGCGGTTTGATAGGCAAGATATGCATATGCAGCAGCGTGAGGCTTGTTAAACGCATAGGAAGCGAAACTGGACATTTCTTCAAAAATGTCGTTGGCAATCTCTGCGCTGACTCCATTTCTCACTGCACCCGGACAAACGACAGTTCCATCTTCCTCCACAATTCCATAGATGAAGTTATGCCGTTCCTTTTCCATCACATCATGTTTTTTCTTTGCCATAGCACGGCGAATCAAATCTGCCCGTCCCAAAGAAAAACCGGCAAGCTTCTGGCAAATCTGCATTACCTGTTCTTGATAGATAATACAGCCATATGTCACGTCCAGAATATCTTTGAGTAAGGGGTGTTTATAGGTAATCAGTTCCGGATGATGCCTGTTGCGGATATATCGTGGGATGGAATCCATAGGGCCGGGGCGATACAGTGAAATAATAGCGATTAAATCTTCCAAGGTTTCCGGACGCAGTCCGATGAGAACCTGCTTCATCCCTCCGGATTCAAACTGAAACACACCGTTGGATTGGCCAGCGGAAAGCATTTCATATACATCTTTATCTTCTGTTGAGATTTTGTTGATATCAAACTCCGGGTGCTGCTTGCGAATCATCTCCTGCGCGTAATGGATAACAGTCAAGTTCCTCAGCCCAAGAAAATCCATTTTTAATAATCCCAACTCTTCCAGAGTAGTCATTGGATATTGGGTGACTATCATGTCTTCTGTTTTCTGTAAAGGGACATATTCGACCACGGGAAGATCGGTAATTACAACACCAGCTGCATGGGTAGATGCATGGCGTGGCATCCCCTCAATTTTTTGTGCCGTATCAATGAGATCCCTTACCTGATGGTCCGAATCGTACATTGTTTTTAAACTCTTGGATTCTTTCAGGGCTTTTTCAATGGTCATTCCTAAAGCAAATGGGATTTTTTTAGCAACGGCGTCCACGGATTGATAGGACATTCCTAAAGCCCGGCCTACATCGCGGACGGCTCCCTTTGCCGCCATTGTGCCAAATGTGATAATTTGCGCAACATGGTCGCTGCCATATTTGCGAATGACATAATCAATTACCTCGCCGCGGCGTTCATAACAAAAGTCAATATCAAAATCCGGCATGCTTACGCGTTCTGGATTTAGGAAACGCTCGAATAAAAGATTGTATTTCAAGGGATCGATTCCTGTAATTCCCATACAGTATGCGGCCAGACTGCCGGCGCCGGATCCTCTTCCAGGGCCTACTGGGATCCCCTGGGATTTTGCATAGTGAATAAAATCGGCAACAATTAAGAAATAGTCCACATACCCCATTTTTTTAATGACACTGGTTTCATAATCCAGCCGTTTCCGTACTTCAGGAGCGGGGTTCTTTCCATAAATGCGCTCGAGCCCGTCTTCACACAGGCTCATAAAGTACTCGGTATTATTACGCCCATCCGGCGCATAAAAACGTGGCAATTTCGTAACGCCAAATTCAAATTCCAGATTGCACTGTTCTGCAATTTTGGCAGTGTTGGAAAGAGCATCCGGTATATCACCGAACAGTTCCTTCATCTCTTCCCCGCTTTTTAGATAAAACTCATCCGTGGCAAATTCCATTCCGTTGTCCTCCCCAACAACATGGTTGGTTTGGATACAGATAAGGATATTTTGCGTACGGGCGTCCTCTTTGCGTATGTAATGGGCGTCGTTGGTAGCAACTAAACCGATCCCCGTATCCTTTGACAATTGCACCAGTTTTGGCAAAATCACCTGTTGTTCACGGATTCCATGGTTTTGCAATTCCAAATAAAAATTGCCTTTTCCGAAGATGTCTTCCAAATTGCGCGCATACTTCAGTGCGGTCTCATAATCTTCGTGCAAAAGAGCCTGTGGGATCTGACCTGCCAGACATGCAGAAAGCGCAATTAACCCTCCACTGTATTTGCGCAGAAGTTCTTCATCCACACGGGGTTTATTGTAAAAACCGTCAATATAAGCTAAGGATACCAATTTACTCAAGTTGCGGTATCCTTCCATGTTTTTACATAATAATACCAGATGGTAGGGGCTAATATCAATGCGGTGGACTTTATCAAAACGGGTGCGGCGTGCAACATATACTTCGCAACCAATGATCGGTTTAATTCCCTGCCGTTTGCATTCTTTGTAAAAATCGATTACCCCGTACATCACACCATGATCGGTAATAGCGGCGGCTTTTTGTCCCATCTTTCTAATTCGGGAAACATATTCTTTTATTCGGCACGCCCCATCAAGTAAACTGTATTCCGTATGAACATGCAGATGTACGAATGGATCGGACATAGTAACCGGTTTCCTTTCTTTATAATTATTTTTCTGAATTTTGCAGTTTTCGGGCAATTTCACTCAGACGTTTCAGCCGATGGTTGACGCCGGAGCGGCTGATCGGTTCATTTAGCAGTTCCCCTAATTCTCTAAGGGAAAGGTCCGGGTGATTTAAACGGAGCTTAGCAATTTCTTGTAGTTCTTCCGGTAAAAAATCCAGGCCTCTTTTTTGTATAATGTATTGGATATCCTGGGCTTGAGCCGATGCTGCAACCACAGTTTTCTCGATATTAGCAGTCTCACAGTTGGTAATACGGTTTGCTTTATTCCGGAGCTCTTTATAAATTTTAATATTCATCAACTCAAGGGAAGAATGCACGGCTCCCATTGCCGTAAGTAAATCCTCAATGTTTTCGCTTTCTTTTAAATAGAGGATATAACTTCCCTTCCGTTGCGTTATCTTAGGAGAAGCTCCTAATTCTTCAATCAAACGTGCGAGATCTTTTCCTAACTTTTGATGGGGTGTAGAAAACTCCAAGTGATATCCGCGTACTGGATCGCTGATACTCCCGCAGGCGAGATAGGCTCCTCGTATAAAACAAGCAATTTTGGCAAGGCTATCAACATTTTCTCCATGGATCTGGAGTTTTACTTCATCAATTCGGTGATGAAAAAAGCGAAAAACCTGTTTACATGCTTCTTCCTGTTCTACAACAGCCGAATAGGTACGCTTAATACCCCGTTTTGGTATACTGGAATTAACGGAAGGTGAAATCCCTATCAATGAACGCATTAGATTGCAGTATAATTCTAAGACATAGGGACTCTCTGTTTGGATGGAAATGGAAATAGGGGAAAATGTTCTGGAAAACAAAAATAATCCATATGCAAGGGCTGCTTGCAATTCATTTTCCTGTATGGTGAGCGCACACAATTCCTTTTTCAAATCGGATCCAAAAGACATATCGCTCCTATCCTTTCTTTTCGAGATCCCGGTGGATTGCGAAGCAAGAGTAGCCCTTATTTCGTAATGCCTTACTTAACTTTATTGCAAATGTAACCGAACGATGTTTTCCTCCAGTACAACAAATTCCCACAGTCAGCAGGCTTTTCCCTTCCTTTTGGTATAAAGGAAGCATAAAGTCGAGCAGTTCTATCAGCTTTTTTAAAAGCGTTTGAGATGAGGAAAACTGCATCACATAATCTTGCACTGGCTCTTCTAACCCCGTTCGATCTTTTAAATCTGCTATATAATAAGGATTTGGAAGACAGCGGACGTCAAACAGCAAATCCGCATCCGTACAAGCCCCATATTTTACGCCAAAAGAGACGCACCTTACGGTAATCGACTGAACAAAACTCAGGCAAATTTGGGAAATGGTCTCTTTCAGTTGCGCTAAAGAAAGATGTGTAGTATCAATCAGAAAATCTGCGCGCTTTTTTGCTGACTTTAATAATTCATTCTCTGCGGCGATTGCGCTTTCTATCTGTGTGAACTGGTCGCTAAAGGGATGGACTCTTCGGAGTTCCTTATAGCGGGAAATAAGCTGATAGTTTTCACAATCCAAATAAAGAACTTTAAAGTGATAGCCTTTTTGTTTGAGCATATCCAAACAGTCGTTCCACTGCAAAAAAAGTTTACCACAACGCAAGTCACAGGCAATTGCAATTTTCTGTGTAACCGTTTCAAAGGTGTGAATTGTCTCGTAAAGTAAGAGTGGAGGAACGTTGTCACAACACATAAAACCATGGTCTTCAAAAACCTGTAATGTTTTTGTTTTCCCCGCGCCGGATAACCCGGTTATGATGATGAGATCCATTCCACTTTACTCCTTAAAATTTCCCTGTAGTTACAACGACCTAAATCTGCTTGACTTCACATTCCAGCTGATAACCAGTATGCTCAAAAACAGTTTTCTGGATATGTGCAATCAAAGCTCGCACATCTTCACAGGTGGCGTTTCCACGATTGATGACAAATCCGCTGTGTTTTGTGCTCACAGCGGCTCCCCCTATTTGATATCCCTTCAAACCGCATTGCTCGATCAGAGCACCCGCAAAAGCTCCTTGAGGCCGTTTGAACATGCTTCCGGCACTGGGGTATTCCAAAGGCTGTTTAGAAACCCTTCTGCTGTAAAGCTCATCCATTTTACACTTGATTTCTTTCGGATTTCCGGGGGCTAAGGAAACAGTAATTGATAAAATACAGTATTCAGAGGGAAAGAGAGAGTAGATGCTCTGACGATATCCAAACGCCAGTTTTTTAGATGTAAAGCTTTCAAGCTTGCCATCAGATGTCATATGGTGACATTGTTTGATAACATCCTTCATCTCACCGCCATAGGCTCCGGCATTCATAAAAGCCGCTCCTCCTGCCGAACCTGGAATACCATAGGCAAATTCTAACCCGGTCAAGCCATGACTGAGAGCAAATTGGCATAATGCCGATAACTTGGCTCCACTCATGCAAGTGATTTCGTTTTCCCCGCTTAAGGAAATTTTAGAAAGCTTTGGACCAATGTGAATAACACAACCACGAATTCCTTTATCATTGATTAAAAGATTGGAACCATTTCCAATAATATAGCAGCGCACCCCGTTATCGTGACAGTAACGGAGTGCAGTGCTAATTTGTATTTCGCAGTCCGGCTCCAAAAAAATATCCGCCGGTCCACCAATTTTGAATGTGGTATGTTTGGACATCGGTTCCGAAAGCTTATATTCACAGCCGGTCTGCTTTGCGATCTGCTCGAGTGCTGTAATATAAGACATTGGGAAACCTCCAGAAAATTTATTGAGCGTTCTTCCCCAAGAAGGCTGCTCCGATAATACCAGCATCATTGCCAAGTTGCGCAGCAACAATTTTTGTTCTCATGGCCTCTCCGCCAACGTTGAAAGACTCTCTCTTAACAATTTTACGCAGAGGAGCTAATAAAGTTTCCCCTTCTTTACTGATTCCACCGCCAATTACTAAGTATTCTGGCTGTAAAATATTGACAAAACTGGAAACACCATTACCAAGATATTCGATGTATTCATTGACAACAGCCTGTGCCGAAGCATCCCCTTTCCGCATTGCATCAAAGGAAGTTCTACCATTAACCGCATTAATGTCGCCGTTTACTTCTTTCCACATCTCGCTCTCTTCATCTTTCAGCATGGCCTCTTTTGTCATACGGATTAAGCCTGTTACAGAAGCATAGGCCTCCATGCATCCTCTTCTTCCACAACTACAGGGGACGCCATTGCGCTCAATGACCATGTGTCCCACCTCGGCCGCTGCATGGTTATATCCAGAGTAAATTTTCCCATCAATGATAATTCCACCGCCGACACCCGTTCCAAGGGTTACCATCACGCAATATCTTACACCTTTTGCAGCACCGGCAAGGCACTCTCCAAAAGCAGCGGCATTTGCATCATTCTCCACATAAGTAGTCAGGTGCAGTCGCTCTTCCATCAGTTTCTTCATATTGACGTCGTGGAAATCTAAGTTCCCTGCAAAGATAATCTCTCCAGTTTCATTATTGACAGCGCCTGGAGTTCCAATACCTACCCATTCAATATCCTCTATTGTAAGGCCAGCGTTTTCAATTGCCATATGAGTGGCTTTCGCCATGTCATCTGCAATTTCTTCAGCTGGTCTCGGAGCATTCGTCTTTAAATTAGCGCGTGCAACGATTTCATAATTTTCATTAACAACCCCGACTGCGATGTTTGTTCCCCCAAGGTCAATTCCAATACAGTATTTCATGTGTTTGTCCTCCTATATTTTAAACAATAAAATAAACAATATTAAATAGAAAGCATCATTCATTGTTCAGGTCAACAAGTTTTATCAATAAGCATTCCAATCAACACCATTATCATCACTGGGAACCATACCTAATTTTTCTAAAAGTTCCTGTGCAGCGTTATAGCCCATCTTTTTTTGACGGTTGTTCATGGCTGCAACTTCGATGATAATTGCCAGATTACGTCCAGGTTTTACTGGTATTGTCAATGATGGAATTTTCAATCCAAGAATAGAAGTGTACTCATTTTCCATTCCCATTCTATCATAAACCTTATTTTGATCCCAGAGTTCCAGCTGAATAATCATATCAATTTTTTCTGTCACCTTGACAGAACCCATACCAAAAATACGGCGGGCGTTAATAATCCCAATCCCGCGTAATTCCACAAAGTGGCGTATGTTTTCCGGCGAACTTCCAACCAAAGTTCGGTTGGATACCCGCCTGATTTCCACTGCATCGTCTGCAATCAAACGGTGTCCCCTTTTTACCAGTTCAATAGCGGTTTCGCTTTTTCCAACACCACTTTCTCCCAGCAACAAAATTCCTTCCCCATATACTTCGACAAGCACGCCATGCCTGGTAATTCTGGGGGCTAATTCGACATTGAGCAATGCGTTGAGACTGGACATAAAAGTGGAGGTGGTTTCATTTGTCCTTAGGATAGGAACTTCATACCGCTTGGCATATTTCATCATAATGTCTTTTACTTCCAACCCGCGTGTAATAACAACTGCCGGGGGCTTTTGGGAAAAGAACATGTCCATATTGTAAGCGATTGCATCTTCACAAATGCTGTCCAAATACGCCGATTCTGCTTTTCCAATAATCTGAATCCGGAGATTGTCAAAGTACTCAAAAAAACCAGCGAGATTCAGTCCAGGACGATTGACGTCACTGCTTTGAATTAAAATTTCCGAAGGATCACAGGGAATATAAAGTGTCTCCAGATGGAATTCTTTGATAAGTTTACTGAGTTTAACATGAAAAGTAGTATTCATTCTTATCCCCCTAACCCCAGACTTGTGCAATTCAAATAAATATGTATTGCGTTACTGAGCGATGTAACCAAATGTAAAAACGCAATTATACATATTTATGTTTTTATTATACATGATACTATTGTGAATTTCAAATGGAATTTTGAAATTCTTACGCTTTTGTCACAGATATTGCGAAATTACTCCTTTATGGTATAATAGCGTAGAGGAATTGGAAGTCCTTGGTTTTCTATTGGGTTTTATTCCTTATAAATCTAAAATTACGATGCAGGAATCTCAGAAAATAAAGGGGTGCATTTTAAAATGAAAATTGCAATTTTTGCCGAGACCTACCTGCCTTATATCAATGGGGTCGTTACACACATAAAAATTTTGAAGGAAGGATTAGAACAGTTGGGGCATACTGTTCTAATTGTAACTGCAGACCCGGATACAAAACACCATTACCTAAAAGATAATGTTTTGCATTGTCCTGCCCACCGTTCCCAACGTCTATATGGTTACGGACTTGCCAGTCCAGTCAGCCGCCGCCGGCTTAAATTTGTAGAAGATTTTGACCCGGATATCATTCATATTCACCAGGAGTTTGGCATTGGGCTTTCTGGAATAATGATTGCAAAGCTTTTAAAAAAGCCGCTTGTCTACACTTTGCACACAATGTATGACGAGTATCTTTATTATGTTGCACCAAGGGCCCTGTTGCCGGTAGTGAAAAAGATCTCACATCGATACTCCCGAGCGATTGCAAATTCTGCGCATGCAATTACCGGCCCCTCTAAAAAATGTCAGGAGTATCTACAAAACGTTGGCGTCACAAAAATGGTGAATGTTGTCCCGAATGCGGTAGAACTGGATCAGTTTAATCCTGACAATATTTCCCAAGAAGTAAAGGATGAACTGAGAAAACGCTACCAAATTCCCTCAGATGCCACGATTTGTTGTTTTGTCGGCCGTCTTGGAAGGGAGAAGAGTGTGGATATTCTGCTGGATTACTGGGCCAAAACAATTACTCCGGCGGACAAACTGCACCTGATTGTTATTGGAGACGGCCCCTGTATTGATGAATTAAAGGAGCAGGCTACAAAACTGAATATTAACAGTATGGTCACTTTTACTGGGAAGATTTTGCACGAGGATCTCCCTACTTATTTGGCAGCATGCGACTTTTATGTTACAGCTTCGACTTCTGACACAAATTCTATTTCTATGCTGGAAGGGATGGCAACCGGTCTTCCTGTTTTACAGCGTTTGGATCGATTGAATGAGAACCAGGTGAGAAATGGGGTTAATGGGTATGTCTTTAATTCTGCTGAAGAAATGGCAGAGGAAATGAAAAAAATCCGTGATAAATCCCCTGAAGATTTGGCCATTCTCAAAAAATCTGTTATTGAATCTGTAAAAAAATCGGGTGCCATTGACTTGGCTAATTATCTCCTTACCATCTATTCCGGTGCTTTGGAAAAACAAAAACATGCTGAACAAAAAGAATAAGACCGGCATTAACGCATACAATTTTAATAAGTCTATTGAAAAATCCCCCCAATGACTGGGGGGATTTGTTTGAAATGAGGAGTCTTTATGAAAAAATATTATGATGCTGCCATTATAGGCGGTGGTATTGGAGGGTTAATGGCAGCATATCGGTTGATACAAAACTCTCCTTCCCTATCGGTCATATTGTTGGAAAAAGGTCCCGATTTACAACATCGTAGATGCCCAATCGTAACAAACCGGTCCGACACCTGCGTTCATTGCCCTACATGTGCCATAATGGAGGGAATGGCGGGAGCAGGAGCATTTTCAGATGGAAAATACATTATTTCCACTGAATATGGCGGCTGGTTAACGGAATTTATTTCCCCCAAAACTGTACTTGAATACATTGAGCAGGCAGATGAAATTCTGGTTTCTTTTGGGGCGACAACGGAACGCTTTCAGCCAAATAACGAGTTGAAAAAACTCTGTCTCCAGCATGACCTGCATATGAGCCAGGCACAGCTTAAACATTTGGGAACGGACTCCAATTATGAAACCATGGAGAAAATGATCCGCTTTCTTGAAGATAAAGTTGACATTTATTGTAATGCGGAAGTTCTTGATGTTGATGTTCGGTCCCATGCCCTACAAATACAGGATAAACAAGGCGAACATTCCATTAAAGCAGATAAAATTTTGTTTGCTGTCGGACGTGTGGGCAGCCGTTTTTTCTCAAAATGGTGTGTGAAAAATCAAATCCCGCTGCAAAACAATCAAGTGGACATTGGTGTGCGGGTGGAACTGCCCTCTTTAGTTTGGGAAGATTTTTCCAAAAAGATTTATGAACCCAAAATCTGGTATCGCAGTAAAAAGTACGGCGATACTACCCGTATGTTTTGCTTTAACGAACGTGGACAGGTCGTTATGGAAAATACGGACGGAGTACTAACTGTCAACGGTCATTCTTATAGGGATGAAAATCGAAAAACAGAAAACTCTAATTTTGCTCTTTTATCGACTATTCGATTTACCGAACCGTTTCGTGATCCCATCGAATATGCCAGACATGTGGCAAGCTTGGCTAATTTGATCAGCGGCGGAAGCGTCTTGGTTCAGCGTCTAGGGGATTTAGAAGCAGGCCGCAGAAGTGATGAAAAGCGTCTGAAGCAGTCTACAGTGCATCCAACACTTCACGCAGTGGCAGGAGATTTGAGCCTTTGTATGCCCAAAAGACAACTTGATAATATCATTGAAACGCTGCATGCTCTTGATGTGATTGCACCTGGCACTGCGAACTACGACACCCTTTTATATGGAGTGGAATGTAAATACTATTCTGCAAGGCCAAAATGTCATGATTTTGAACTGGAAGGTTGCCAGGGAATTTACGCTCTTGGAGATGGCGCGGGGTTCACCCGTTCCCTTTCCCAAGCAGCAGCTAATGGATTATATGTAGCTGATAAAATCAGTGTATAAAAAACTCTGCCCGAAAATTACGGGCAGAGTTTTTTTTACTTCATTTTCAGCCGCTTGTATATGGCCTTTACCTCAGCAAACATTTTGGCGTTATTTTCTTTTGTAGGAGAGAGCTCTGCATAACGTACATCAGAGTAAATTCGTGTAATATTGGAAAGATCCACTTTTTGTCGAATCCCTTTTTTCTGTAACATTTTATGCAGGATTTCCAATGGGGTATCGCTATCTAAAGGAGGGTCTTCCGTTGATCGTAGCAATCCGAGTGTATAGGCATAGCACAGTCTTATCTGCTGAACAGGATCTTTTTCATGTCGGTATGCTCTGGAAAAGGAACCCCATCGTTTTAAATGGCTGAAGGTTAAAGAAGTATGCAAGTCTTTATCGATATCTGTGATGTTGTCATAAAAGTATTTGTTTTCCGTTTTTTTTACGGTTCCAAACTTGGAGAATTTCTTTTTGAACGTATGCAGCCATTCGCAGATTGCCTGGTAAACTGTGGGAAAACAGCGGATCAGCATAATTGCTATGATGAATACAATAATAGCGACAATAAACCCCATTGCAATCATCATCCACAGTTCAGGCTTACCGGGAGTTGGGGGGTCAGCGACAGGATCTGGTATCCAATCCGGATCTCTATCGCTACTAATCAGTTCAAAAAACCATTGTAAGAACGAATCTAATCCATATTTCAAATAGCTTCCAATGAACGAAAGAAGCGAGAGAACAGGTCCTCCTAAACAGTACAACAAAAAGACAAGTAAGACCACAGCAACCGTAAAACTCACACTCATCTTGTTATTTGTTGCGTTTTTTGCAATGTGTTTTCTTCCATATGTCATCAGCTCATCCAAATTGGATTGATTGCGGAATAACAGAAGAATGAGAATCATGGGAAAAATGAGGAAGATGTAGGTCTGATAAGGGAACTGGTAAAAAATCAAATGTTTTAGTAAACGGGCAATCAAATAGGAAAAGAAATACACCGCTATATGAATTCCAATACAGACGATAATCATAATAGAGGAAGAAAGTTTTGAAAATGGCGTTTTTTGAATCAGCCATCCAGCAATTAGGTATAAAAAGGAACAGAAAACGGCAATCATACTTGCCTGGCTCCAGATGAATAGCAGATACATTAAAATCACGCCGAATGCGATTCCTATGCAAATACTGCCAATAGTAAGTACCAATTTTTCTTTTTGTGCGCATAGACGGGTAAGATACCCTGCAATACAACAAAGCATCCCCCCCACAAACAGTAAAAGAGATTCGGTTTTATAACAGTTTCCAAGAATCAGCGCAAACAAAAAGGATGAAACACAAGTGAGTACACAACAATATGCCGTCATCATTGCAAGGGTTAACCATATGTTTTTTCCCGGCTTTAAAAGTTTTGTCATGCGGCATCACCATCCTCAGGGCTCTCTTGCGTTTTTTGTACGAATTCCTTCTTAATAATATAGATTTCCAAATCGTCCGGAATTTCTTTCTGTTCCACAAAATTTGTCAGATAAATTTGTACATGGACATTGTTATACATTTTGTCTCTGGCATAATTGCAAATAGCAGTATCAAGATATGGCGTCACAATTGCCAGATCGGTTCCACTCACCGCAGAATCTACATAGGAAAAAAATTCAGTTACGGTACAAACCGATTTCATGCGGATTTTTGCCAAAATCCGCAACAAGTCCATAGCATGTTCATTTCCTGACGCCATATTGGTTGCAGTGATATCTGTTCCCATATCATCCGTAGGCGCATTTGCATACAGATTCACTGGAATTCCCTCTTCTGTGGCAAGAGAAAGTAAAGATGCACAAACTCGAATAGAACCCTCTACGAGATCTGGGTGGACAATTTCCCCATATTCAATCTCTTGGGATTTGATATTGAGCAGGATCGTTAAACTCTGTTGGGAAGTATATTCATAATTGCGGACCATTAGCTTTTGCTCTTTGGCCGTAGCTGCCCAATGAATGGAATTCATAGGATCCCGGTCGGTATATTCCCTAACACCGGAAATATAAAATGGATCTTCGGCGATCTGTCGTTTTGTGATAGTATCTCCTTGCAAGTAACGCGGAAGAATAAACATTTCCTCTAAATCGACTGTATTTGGAAGCACAAGAACCGTATAGGAAACTTCAACTCCTTTTGAAATCTTTGCTTGACCAAACAGATCACTGGAAACCATATGTGCTTTTTTAATCTCGAATTCCCCTCGTTTGGTACAGTTTACATTCCAAGTTCGGGTAACGGCTTTGTATCCCCCTAATGTGAAGAAACTAGAGACGATTCGGGTATCATCGGAAATCGCCTGTGCATTTGCCTCCCCAAATTCCAGCCATTTGGAAGCTGTAATATCAGAACGCAGCCACGGCAAGGGTAATATTTTATTATTTTTAATCGTTTCAACCAGGGAAAAATTTTCTCCCTCAAAGACTTCATCTCTGTCAAACTTATAGGAGTAGTCAAGATCCTGGAAGGAATACTTTTTGAATATGTAAGCCTGTAAAGAGACGATTGCATAAATAAGGACAACTAAAAATACAAGCTTCACCCAGGATTCCCCCTTTCACCATAGAATGATTATTTTTCTGTTGGCGCGGGAACCTGTTCCACAATTGCTTGAATAGTATCGTAGCTTTGCTGTGCAGAACGCTGGATCGTATTTCCACGGCAGATAATCCTGTGGGCAAGAACATTTGCACACACAGCTTTGACATCATCCGGAAGTACATAGTCCCTCCCATTAATCGCGGCATATGCCTGGGAAGCTTTTGTCAGTGCAATCGAGGCGCGGGGCGATGCGCCAAGACGGATATCCTGAGAATGCCTTGTCGCATAAATCAGGTTTACAATGTACTCCATGACTGCTGAGGAGACCTTTATTTGAGGGATCGATTCCTGCACTTCCATGATATCTTTCTTTGAAGCAACAGGGGAGACTTCTTCCAAGGGGTTACCAGCAATAAAACGGTTCAAAATGGTTTCTTCCTCCTGTTTATCCGGATATCCCATCGCCAATTTCATAAAAAAGCGATCTAGTTGTGCTTCCGGAAGAGGAAAAGTACCCTGGGTTTCCAATGGGTTTTGGGTGGCAAGGACTAAGAACGGTTCATCCAGTTTCCTGGTTACACCATCAATGGTAACTTGACGTTCTTCCATACATTCCAACAGACTGGATTGTGTTCTTGGTGTTGCACGGTTAATTTCATCTGCTAAGATAATATTAGTGAAAATCGGGCCGGGTTTGAAGATAAACTCTTCTTCCTTTTGGTTGTAAAAATTGATACCAGTGACATCGGATGGGAGCAAATCAGGGGTAAACTGAATTCTTTTGCAATCACAGTCAATGGAACGGGAAATTGTTTTTGCAAGCATGGTTTTTCCTGTTCCAGGCAAATCTTCCAGTAATACATGACCGCGGCAATACAGCGCAACCAAGATCTGATTGACCACTTCTTCTTTCCCGACAATCACTTTTGCAACGTTATTTTTAATGGATTTGGATATTTCTTGAATTTGAACCGCAGAAATCATAAAAAAGCCTCCTTTTTATTTCCTAATTATAGAACAAAAAGGAAGCTTTTTCAATTAAAAGTAAAAAATTATTTTTATTGAAGATTCTATTTATGAATTTTGTCCAAAAATAAGCCATAAATATAGGGCACAAAGGCATTCTGTGGGAATACAACACAAAGCGAGCCAAAACAGCATTTGGTTTTTCCGGTTGCTCACTACCTCTTTCAATAACGAATAACTCAGACATATCAGTGTTTTTTGATCAATATTACTTACTTGTTTTCGTATGATATCTGCGGCATTTTTGTTTTCTTTTGATGCATAAAAGATCTGTTCCAGCTTGTGATCGAAGATTCGGTATGCCGCTTCAAAAGATGTTTTTATTTGGGAATGCATCTCATCCATACGATAGAGTTTATTCGAGTCCAGGGAAAAGATTTGCGCGCAAAATTCCAGAGCACATACAAAAACATCACGATCGTTAAGCGTCCCCTTCTGATGCTTCCGTAGCGTTTTTAAAGCGGAAAAACGGGCAATTTTTTCCAAGGGGTTTTGCGGTTTCCCGTCCAAATAGATTCCTAGTTTTTTGGAGAGCTGGGCAGCAATGGGACGCAAAACCTGATAATTTTTTGTAACTTCCCCTTTACGGAACGTATAGCGGATTCCGTCCAGTTTTCCAAAATACTTCATTGTGTCGTAATATCCATACCGAATATTCCTTTTTGAGAGCTGCGGATCAAATTTGAGGAAAAACCCCAAATCCTCTCTAGGATGCAGAACATGTACTTTTGATTTCTTCTTATCATAGCGGCGACGCAATCCAATGGAGTCCATATCAACAGCAAAAACTTCTGAAGCTCCATGTTTTTGTGCCATCTCAATTGGCAGGTTATCAAAATATCCACCATCAATATAGGAATTTCCTTCAATAGAATAGCTCTTCATTGCAGGAAAACACGCAGAAGAGGCCAAAAGATAATCAATCAGTTGGCCTTTTGGAATTTCGGAACGGAACAAAGTACAGGGAGTATACCCTGGAATTTTGACAGTTACAATTCCAAGTTCTATTTTGGAGCTACGTACAGCCTGTTCGTCCAGGCACTTTGTCAAAAGCTTTTTTAGCGATTCAAACCCAGCTCCCCCGCTTTTAATGGCGGTTTTGAGAAGAACCTGAATCTGTTCTTTTTCGTCCAATTTCTTAAAATCTTTTGGCAGCACAATATCAAGGACCTGTTCAAGTGTAATGTTTTCCCAAAGCCATTTTGCTTTTTCAAAATCGCCTTGTACAATCATAGCCCCATTTAAAGCCCCTACGGAGGTTCCAGTAACTATAGAGAAATCATACCCAATTTCCCTCAAAGCTTGCCAAGCGCCAATTTGATATGCCCCGCGAGAACCTCCTCCCGCCAATACAAAGGCTTTTTTTCCACTTGCTTTTTTCATGCCAGTCACCTGCCCGAATCTAATAGTTCCTACTTGTGTACAATATACTTAGTATGGCCCGATTTTTTTCAGAAGCCGCCATGAAGAACGCATAGTTTAAAAGGGAAAATTCAAAATACAATTTATAGTTATTATAGCAGAATTTCCCCTTTTCAACAATCAGTTCCTTGTAAAATGTACCCATTTCAGTAAATGAACTGATACGTCAAAATCTCTCTGAAATACAATAGAATAAAAGAAAGCCTGGGTTTTTGCCCAGGCTTTCTTTAAAATATATTTATGCTTTGCAGTGGCGATCCATCCAGTTGGTAATCTCTTGCAACCTTCTGATCCGATTCTTAGGTTTTCCAGAACGGCTAAGTTCATGGTTATCGCCTTTAAACAGGCAAAGACGGGCTTCCACACCATTGTCAACGAGCATGCTGTACATTTGGAGAGCTTCAACCATCCAGCAGCGGTAATCTTCATCTGAATGGATGAAAAGCGTTGGGGTTTTTGCATTATGGGCGAATTTTAGAGGGGACTGTGCCCAAACTTTTGCCACATCGGTTTGAGTGGTCGCAAGCATTTGCCCGGAAACAAATACTTTGCCAATATCCGTTGTTCCTTCCATACTGACAAAGTTGGAAATTGAACGTTGTGGAGCAGCGGCACAGAATCGATTGGTATGGCCGATAATCCAGTTTGTCATGAATCCACCATAAGAACCGCCTGTTACACCTACATGCTTTTCGTCAATCTGCGGATATTTTTTGAGGACTTCATCTGTGAACTCCATTAAATCCTGGTAATCGATGGTGCCAAAACGTCCAGCAATATATGAAAATTCGTTTCCACGGCCATCGCTTCCCCGTGGGTTACAGAAGAAGACGAAATATCCATGATTTGCCCAGTACTGCATCTCATGGTAAAATACTTCACCATAGGTTGTCTTTGGACCGCCGTGAATATCCAAAATTGCCGGATAGGTTTTCGAAGAATCATAGCCAACTGGCTTTAAAACCCAGCCATGGATTTCAATTCCATCCGAATTGGTAAAGTATACGCGTTCCGGCATGACGGGAGGAAATTCTTGATAAAATGCATCGTTATGGGATGAAACTCTCTTTTCTTCTCCTCCTTCCAAGGGGAGAACATACAGTTCTTCTAACCGCATATCATGCATTGCCACATAGATGATCTCGTCATCACAGACATCAAGCATGTCAACAGAACCATCTTTTGCAAGAATGGTGGAGATTTTTCCATCTGTTCCGCAGCACTGAATATGGGAAGCGTCGTAAATATTCGAAATAAAATACATCTTGCCTCCATGGATACGGAAAACAGAACCGCTTCCATAACGGCAATCGGAACCGACAGAGTTTCCTACACTCAGTTCATCCCCACAAAGAACGGTTCTTGTGTGGGTCTGAAGATTCACTTGATAGAGTTTTGGACATTCGGTAATACTGTAGTCTTTATTTTCCGTTCCAACGAAAACTACTGTGTCCTTGAAAAAGCCCATTTCCCCAATCCGGAAGAGTTCCGGCTCTACCAAACAAGAGGTTTCACAGGAATCCAAATCATACAAATACATTCCGGATTTTTGAGAACGGATAGTGTCAAACTCCAACCCGGTAAACAGAATCTGCTGTTTTTCTTTACAAATTTTCACCTGGTTTGCAGCGAAATACGGCGCTGTTATCTGTGTAAGGGTTTCATTCTTTACACTATAAAGATAGATCCCATTTCTGATTTTATTGATAACGCCAGTCCCATTGGACCAGAAAGGATATTCGTCAAAAATTGTACAACTTTCATCTTCTTCTTTAAACTGATGGAGTAATTCTTTACGCTCCTGACCCTGCTTGCCTTCCAACATTGCGGAGCGAAGGACATGCTTTGTAGCAGTCAGTACAATCGTATCATCATTGATCCTGCCAACCAGAGAGGCTTTTAAAGGAACCGTGAATAATTTGCTGCTCTTCTTATTGCCGATATTTA
This sequence comes from Candidatus Pseudoruminococcus merdavium, assembly GCA_904419745.1. Lineage (GTDB taxonomy): Bacteria > Bacillota > Clostridia > Oscillospirales > Ruminococcaceae > Pseudoruminococcus_B > Pseudoruminococcus_B merdavium. Next base: position 20,634 of record CAJFSS010000011.1, read on the forward strand.
ACAGGGCAAAAGTAGTGGAATCCTCTTCATACTCTTCTTTGGATTTGCATTCCTTTTTTGCCAAAGGATATAATACCGTGTTGTCATCATACCAGATGTAGGATTTGACATCTCCTGTTTCAGTAATCTGTTCACTTTTACCTGTCGCTTTGTTGTATACCCAAAGATTGGAAATATAGTTGTTTTTTTCCACATTGGTTTGATGCACCAGGTAAGCAGCCTTGTCTGCACATTCATTATAATTCAGCGCAGACAAAAACTGATAAGATGTAAATGTGTCTAACTGCAACTTGGACATAGTATGTATTTCATCCTTTCTTACTCAGTTCTTCTGATCCATCATTGCGGCAATATATGCAAAGGCGTAATACTCCTCTTCCCCGGCTTTACGCATCCACGAGAAAATCTCTTCTGCCTGCTGTTCTTGCCCTTGAACTCTCAGATAATTTGCAAGCCCAAAACTGATGGTCAGTTTGTGGACAAGGCTTTCAGAATGATCGCGAATATCCATAAGTTCTTCTGGAGTAATTATCCCAGCGTACATCTTCAGACGCTGATAATAAACGAGATCCGCACCTGGATCAAAATCTGGATTGTCAAAGGCTGGTTTCATCGCATCCAAAAGTTTTTGTGCTTCTTCCGGTTTTCCAAGCCGTTGTAAAGTAATCCAATACCAGTCGCTGACTGCTACTTTTAACTCTAGGGTCGTGGAGAGTTCATAGCATCTACGATAGGCAATTTCGGCCTTTTTAAAATCTTTTAAAAGGAAATGGCACAGTGCAAGGTGATACCAAACGGCCCAGTTATCAGGAATCAGACGAGAAGCAATTGAAAAATCTGCCCTAGCGTCTTCAATCCTCCAACAAGACAGGTTTCTGTGGGCACGATGACGGTAATAGATGCCGCAAAATGGATTGAGTGCAATGGCGTTGGAAAAAGCTTCAACAGATTCCCGAAACAGCAGTTGTTTGGCCAGTGCTAACCCCCGCTCCATCCAAAGATCTGCATTGTCTGGATTGAGCTTTAATTTTTCGTCGACAGCTTTTACCTCATCAGACAAGGGAACATTGGCGTGTTCAAAAGGCAATACCTGTAATTCTTTAGCTATTTTTTCCATTTTTCACACTCCTCATCCCAGCGTTTTAGCAGTTCATATGTTGCGCTCTCTGCGAAACCACCCCATGTGGTATCGCGTTTAGTAATATTGATCAGGATTTCGTGGGCTTTTTCAAATTCGCCTTTTGTAAGAAGATAAAAAGCGATGCCAAACCCTTGGGTCGCATACATGTGGTCATCTTCCAGAGAATTTGCATAATCCAGAATCTCTTTCACATCTGCTTGGCCGCCATAGACCAGTACCCTTTGATAGTAATCTTTATTGGCGACAATATTTTTTCCTTTGGAGAGTTTTAAAGCTGCTTTTTGTGCAAGCTCGAATTCGCCCAAATTCATCAGGGTCAGCCAATACCAGTCGGTAACAGCACTTAAAGATTCATCGTCATCCGTAATTTCAATGCATCTCTCGTAAGCATATCGTGCGCGTTCAAAATCAGACATCAGGTAGTATGCCAGTCCCAGATGATACCAGCAGTCCCAATTCATTGGGTTTATACGCAAAGACAGCTCAAAATCAGCCGCGCCTTCTTGATATCTCCTGATATTCACCATGGCATGCCCTCTATGCCGGTAAAGCAATGCATGGAAAGGATCATAAGTCAAGCCGATCGAATAGGCTTCTATTGCTTCGCGGAACAGCATCTGCCCTCTTAAAGCGATTCCCTTTTGCATCCAAAGATCTGGATTTTTGGGATCGGCTTTTAATTTTTCCTCCATTTCCAGTACCTTATCGGATAGAGCTACGTCATGAGTATGCTCAAAAATCTGAGTACACTTATCAGCTTTTGTTTTCACTTGTGTGCTCATACAAAAATCTCCCCTCTCTATGTAATTTTGTGAGTCAAATCATCTAGTTATGAGTATATACCTAACCAATAGGTGTGTCAATTCTAACCATAATTATTTTGCAGTATTTCTAGTGAATTCTTGCAATTTATACAGTTTGTACTTTGATAATTTGACATTAAAAGGAGAATCCCATTCTTATATTAGTATAAATTATCCAATTTATCTTTTCATTATATGGATAATTAATATAATATTCAGTTCCTACAGTTTGATTTGGTTTTCTGTATGAAATATCATATAATATTATTGCAAATTGCTTTTTTGTATTACTGCAATAAAAAGGACATCCAGTGTTATGTGGATGTCCTTTTTATTGTAACTTTGTAATTTTTATTGCAATGAGGCTTTTATAAATTCCCGAAACAGTGGATGTGCGCGATTTGGCCTGCTTTTAAATTCAGGATGATACTGGACGCCAATGAAAAAACGGTTGGAAGGGATTTCAACCGCTTCTACCAGTTTTCCATCTGGGGATGTCCCGGTTATTTTCATTCCCTTTTCCTCAAACTCCTCACGGTACTTGTTATTGAATTCGTAGCGATGGCGATGCCGTTCGGCGATTTCCTCTTGCCCATAGGCATGATGCATTATGGAATCAGGATGGATTTTACATGGGTATGCTCCCAGGCGCATGGTTCCTCCTTTGGGAATATTCCCCGACTGATCCGGCATCAGATCGATGACCTTGTGCACACTTGTGTTGGAAAATTCACTGGAATTGGCGTCTGCGAAGTGGAGAACATCTCTTGCATATTCAATCACAGCAGTCTGCATTCCAAGACAAATACCAAGATAAGGGATATCGTGTTCTCTTGCATATTTTGCAGCCATGATTTTTCCTTCTATTCCCCTGTCTCCAAAACCTCCCGGTACCAGAATTCCATCACAGGCGGCAAAAATGCAATCAGCGCTCTGCTCTGTGACATCCTCTGCTTCAATCCATTCAATATCTACTACCGTGCCATTCTCATATCCTGCATGGTGCAGAGCTTCCGCAACAGAAAGATAAGCGTCATGCAGTTTCACATATTTTCCAACAAGCGCAATTTTCACTCGTTTATCACGGCCCGCAATTCGATTAAGCATTTCCTTCCATTCATGGAGATCTCCTCTGGGAAGGTCGATATGGAGCTCCCTACAGACAATATCAGAAAAATTATTTTGTTCCAACATCAGTGGCGCCTGGTAAAGTACTGGTAAAGTCAGATTTTCTATAACGCAGTCTGGTTTTACATTGCAAAAAAGGGCTATTTTCTGTTTGACATCTTCATCAATCGGTTCATCCGCCCGGGTTACAATAATATTTGGCATAATTCCCAGAGAACGTAACTCTTTTACGGAATGCTGGGTTGGTTTTGATTTGTGCTCCCCGGAGCTCTTAATATAGGGGACCAATGTTACATGAATAAAGAGGCAATTCTCCCGTCCGACTTCAATCGAGACTTGGCGAATTGCCTCCAAAAATGGTTGGCTTTCAATATCTCCTGTAGTACCGCCAATTTCCGTAATGACGATATCTGCATTGGAATTTTTACCGACATTATAGATAAAACTTTTAATTTCGTTGGTGATATGAGGGATTACCTGCACGGTCTGTCCAAGATACTCCCCTGCCCGTTCTTTACGAATAACATTTGAATAAACTTTACCCGTTGTTAGATTGGAGAATTTGTTTAGGTTTTCATCAATAAACCGCTCATAATGTCCAAGATCCAAATCGGCTTCTAGTCCGTCTTCTGTAACAAATACTTCCCCGTGCTGATATGGGCTCATTGTGCCCGGATCGACATTGATGTAAGGGTCAAGTTTTTGTGCAGCGACAGTCAGTCCCCTTGCTTTCAACAGCCGTCCAAGTGAAGCAGCGGTGATGCCCTTGCCGAGGCCGGATACGACTCCCCCTGTCACGAAAATATATTTTGTCATAGTTCCTCCTCCTTTAATTTCATTTTCTGCTTAAAAATTCACTTAAACAGATTACTAGATTCCATCATTAAAGTCAAGAAAAAAACAGACGGTATTTCATGCGTTTTCCATTCATTTTTTGTACGATATAAAACAGGGCCACGGAATTTCCATGGCCCTGTTTTTCTGTTCATTGAACAAGCTGATAAATATCATCTCCACGGATTAGTTTAATTCCGTGTTCCTGCAATGTCTGTATCGCAGCTTCAGTGTTTTCCACACGTAAAATTACATAGGCAGTGTTTTTGGCCCTTCCAATAAAAGCGTACATATATTCCACAGTAATACCGGCCGATAAAAGCATACTCAGCGCATCACACAATCCACCTGGCTGATCATCAATCCCGATTCCTATGACTTCTGTAATGGAAACAGTATATCCAGCTGTTTTTAATGCGTCGGCCGCGATATCGGGTTTGTTGACAATAAGGCGAAGAATTCCAAAATCGGTAGTGTCTGCAATGGATAGTGCACGGATGTCTACTTGATTGGCCGCCAGTGTTTTTGTAATATCTGCTAGGCGTCCTGGCTTATTCTCTACAAAAACAGAAATCTGTTTAATTAACATAAAGAAGTCCCTCCAATCCCGTTGATACTTCATGTAAATAAGGATTCGTCTTCAAAAATTTCAGCCTGTTGTTCGGCGATAAACCACACAAACAAAACAAGTTATGTATTGTATTTATTATACCATAAAAGCGCAGAGATTCCCAGTTTATCTTGTGCTCAAGACAGGATTATATATTCCGTTTATCAATGACACGTTTTGATTTTCCCTCCGAGCGTTCCAAGGATTTTGGTTCAACGAGCGTCACCTTTGCAGAGATACCCAGAGTGGATTCTACAGCAGCACGGATGGCGCGTCCCTTTTCTTCTATCTTTCTCACAGAGTCAGAGAAGAGGTCATCAGACATCTCTACAACGATTTCCAAAGTATCCTTATTGTTGATTCGGTCGACAATCAACTGATAATGCGGTGCTGTATTGCCAAGATCAAGCAATACGCTTTCAATCTGGGAAGGGAATACATTGACGCCACGAATAATCAGCATATCGTCACTGCGCCCACGCGGTTTACTCATTTTTATCAAAGTTCTCCCACAGCTGCACTTTTTCCGGCTGAGGACAGCAATATCATGGGTTCGGTACCGAATAAGCGGAAGAGCCTCTTTGGTTAAACAGGTAAATACCAGTTCCCCCTGTTCCCCTTCTGGCAATACTTCGCCGGTGTCCGGATCCACAATTTCTGCGTAAAAGTGGTCTTCATTAATATGCATGCCGCTCTGTTCGCTGCATTCAAATGCAACACCCGGGCCAATGATCTCTGACAAGCCATAGATGTCATAGGCTTTAATGCCGAGCAGCTGCTCAATCTGTAGCCTCATATTTTCCGTCCAAGGTTCCGCTCCAAACAGGCCTGCTTTCAGATTGATGTCGTCCGGGGTCATTCCCATATCGCGCAAGGTTTCCCCAAGATACACCGCATAAGAAGGAGTACAACATAAAACAGAGGAACCAAAGTCCTTCATGATTTGGATTTGTCGTTTTGTGTTTCCTGTTGATACGGGAATGACAGATGCTCCAAGTTTCTCTGCCCCATAGTGTAGTCCCAATCCTCCAGTAAATAACCCATATCCAAAGGAAATATGGGCAAAGTCATGTTTTCTGGCACCGATGGCAGTGAGCGCCCTAGCAACGCATTCACTCCAGAGTTCAACATCATTTTTGGTGTATCCTACGACAGTTTGTTTTCCTGTAGTTCCGGATGAAGCGTGAACACGTGACACTTGCTCCATTGGAACTGCGAACAGTCCATAGGGATAATTATCCCGCAGATCCTGTTTTACGGTAAAGGGGAGTTTTGCGATATCCTTAATGTCATGGATATCCTCCGGTTTTATCCCGACTTGATCCATTTTTTTTCGGTAATAGGCAACATTATCATAAACTTTTCGAATCACTCGGGATAACCGCAGGGACTGCAAATGCTCAGTTTCATGCAAAGGGGCACATTCTGCAGCTGGATTCCAATACTGTTCACTCATCTTCTAGCTTCCTCCCTGATCATTTTACTGGTATTCCAGCATTTTTTCCCAGAAAAAATGCTTTTTGATTCATCTCAACATATTGCGGCTTTACACAGTTTGCAATAGAATCAAGCCACTGTGATTCTTCAAAAGGAAGAAAGTTTGACAAGTATCCAATCAGCACCACATTGACTGTTTTGGAGGAACCTGCTTGTTCCGCAAGACTTAGGGCGTCAAATGCATACAAATTGCATCCCTGTTTGCGGATAGTTTCCATAATCTGTTGTGGATATACCGCTGCTCCAGTAATTACCGGCATGGGGTCAATACGCTGTGTATTGGTAATGAGTTTCCCTTCCAAGCTTAGGTAAGGCAATGCGCGGGCGGCCTCCAACCCTTCAAAAGCCAGGATCAAGTCGGCTTCCCCCTGTTCGACTGTTGGAGAGTAAACTTTTTTCCCGTATTTGACATAAGTAACAACGGAACCTCCCCTCTGAGACATTCCATGTACTTCACTGATTTTGACATCAAACCCATTCTCTAAAAAAAGATGACCCAAAATCCGGCTTGCAAGGAGTGTGCCTTGGCCTCCCACGCCGACAATCATAATATTTGTACAATCTTTCATTTCAAAGCCTCCTCCGGTTCGCTGATTGCACCAAACGGACATAGCGGCGTACACAGTCCACAGCCTACGCATAGTGTTGTATCGATAGAGGCCGCACCATCTCCCTTGACGATAGCGGGACATCCAACTTTAAAACAGGCTTTACACATCCGGCAGCGATTGGTATCCACATGAACAGGGGGATTGTGTTTTACTTGTTTTAACAAGGCGCACGGACGCCTACAAATAATGACAGAAGGCTCTTCTGCCGCTACTTCCTGCTGAATCAGCTCCTTTAGTTCTTTGACATGGTTTGGATCTATGACAGTAACACGCTTGATCCCAACTGCATGACAGAGCGCTGCCATATCAATTGCGGTGGTTGGTTCGTTTCGGATAGTATAGCCTGTTGTGGGATTCTGCTGATGTCCAGTCATTCCAGTAATGCTATTATCCAGAATAATAACCGTGGAATTGGAACGATTATAAACAATATTAACAAGCCCGGTAATACCGGAATGTGCAAAGGTTGAGTCGCCAATCACAGCCACTGTATTTTTTTCGCTCTTTGCTCCTCTCGCCTTATTAAACCCATGCAATCCGGAAACAGAAGCGCCCATACAGATAGTAGTGTCAATTGCCGCAAGCGGAGGCTGAGCACCTAGAGTATAGCAACCGATATCACCGCTGACAGTCAGCCCCAACTCATGCAATACAAAGAACAACCCACGGTGCGGGCACCCCGCGCACATGACTGGAGGACGTGCGGGAAGCTGTTCAGGATATGTAAAATGTTTTTCCTGTTTATGAAGCAGTTTTTCTTTTAGCATAGTTTGAGAGTATTCCCCGGTCCATGGGAATACTTCTTTTCCTACAACGGAGACCCCGATTTTCTTACAGAAAGTCTCTATTATATCGTCCAGTTCTTCGATTACATAAACAGTATCTAAGCCTTTGCTAAAATCCTTGATTAGCTTTTCCGGTAAAGGATTCACAAGTCCGAGTTTTAAAATATTTACGCTTTCGCCCAATACTTCCTTGACATATTCATAGGCCACTCCGGAGGTAATAACACCAATACTGCTGGATGCAACTTTCTCTACGCGGTTGAATGGGCATTCCTCTGTATAGTTGCGCAAGTCCTGCATCCGTTTTTCCACTACAACATGCCTCTGTTTTGCCATAGCGGGCATCATGACGTATTTCTGAGGATCCTTTCGGTATTCCTTGAGTTTCTGCGCTTTTGGTTGTTTCCATTCCACCATACTCTGTGAATGGGAAACCCTTGTAGAAAGGCGGAGAATCACCGGAGTGTCAAATTGTTCAGATAAATCATACGCCATCCTGGCAAATTCCTTGCATTCCTCAGAATCAGAGGGTTCCAACATCGGTACCTTTGCAGCCTGGGCATAATGACGGGAATCCTGTTCATTTTGGGAGGAATGCATGCCCGGATCATCTGCAACTGCCAAAACCATTCCCCCATTTACGCCCGTATAGGAAGCGGTAAAAAGGGGATCTGCCGCTACATTGAGACCAACGTGCTTCATCGCGCAGAAAGACCTTGCCCCTGCAATGGAAGCTCCAATAGCAACTTCTGCGGCGACCTTTTCATTCGGTGCCCATTCGCAGTACAGTTCTGGATAAAGGGCAGCCTCTTCGGTAATTTCGGTACTCGGTGTACCGGGATAGCTGGAGATAACTTGACATCCTGCTTCATATAAACCGCGTGCTACGGCTGCATTGCCAAGCATGATTTCCTTTTTCATTGTGGGGATACCTCCTTCTGATTCCTCAAATCCACGATCCTCTGCGCTTTTCCCTGAAAACGCTGAATGGTTTTGGGCTCTGCAAGATTTACTTTGCATTCAATCCCGAGAACCGTTTTCAATTTATCATGAATTTCTCTTTGAAGCGCCTCTAGTTGTGCATATTTTTCCAAAAGGGAACTGTCGATGAGTTCGACCAGGACCTCCAGTGTATCCAAATATCCTTCGCGGCGGACAATGAGCTGATAGTGCGGCCCAACCTGTGGGATTGCGATCAGGACGCTTTCAATCTGGGAGGGAAATACATTAACTCCGCGGATTTTGAGCATATCGTCACTGCGCCCCATAATCTTATGCATCCTGGCATGAGTGCGCCCACAGGGACAGGGCTCAAAATCAAGCTTGGTGATGTCTTTTGTCCGATACCGCAGCACCGGGAATCCTTCTTTTGTCAGGGTTGTAATAACGAGTTCCCCAGCCCGCCCTTCATGGGTGATCACATCTTCTGTTTTTGTATCAATGAGTTCTGCAAGAAAATGGTCTTCTGCAATGTGCATGCCCCTGCGTTCCTGGCATTCCCCTGCAACCCCCGGTCCCATCAGCTCGCTCATTCCATAATTATCAGTCGCAAAAAGCCCCCACGCCTGTTCTATTTTGTCGCGCATTTCCTCTGTACACCCTTCGGAACCGAATAACCCAAGACGCAGCTTAAAATCTTTTTTCTGGTATCCCATTTCTTGTGCAACTTCGGCCATGTAGAGTGCATAGGAAGGGGTGCTGACAACTGCCGTTGTCCCAAAATCCTTCATCAGCATGACCTGCTTTTGCGTATTCCCGCTTGATGTTGGGACAACGGTAGCTCCAATTTTTTCTAAACCATAATGCAGGCCCAGTGCGCCGGTAAAAAGTCCATAACCGAATGCGATTTGTACGATATCATCCTCGCTGGCCCCTGCGGCCATCACAAGCCTTGCTACTAAAGACGACCAATTTTCCAAATCCCGTTTGGTATAGCCAACGACCGTGGGTTTTCCAGTCGTACCCGAAGAAGCATGAATCCGCACAATTTTTTTCATACTTGCGCCAAACATACCAAAGGGATAGTTGTCCCTCAAATCTGCTTTTGTAGTATAAGGGATGTACTGGATATCTGAAAGCGTTTTGATTTTGTCTGGGGTTACTCCTGCCTTTTCCATACGGTAGTGATAAAATTCCACATTTTCATAACAATGTCTGACTACCCACTTTAAACGCTCAAGCTGTGTCAGTTCAAGCTGTGAACGTGGCATTGTCTCCGTTTCTCTGTCAAAAAACATGACATTCCTCTCCTTTTTCTTTGACCACATGTGAAAACAGGTAAAAGCTGCCGTATGAGTAGACATATGGCAGCTTTCCCATTTTGATACAAAAGCTTCCGGACTCCATTTACTTTATTAGTTTAAAGCAAGTGAGACAATCCAATAATACGCTTTTTGAGTTTTTTTGTCAAGGGTGACAGAATTTTTTCGGAAGTATTCGGTGATTCTCTGTCAATTTATGCAAAAATATGCTCTGTAAAAATTTTGATTCCCAGTAAAATCAGAATAACTCCCCCAAAAATTTCTGCTTTGTGCTGAAATAGGCCTCCAAAAGCTTTACCAAGATAAACGCCGATAAAACAACAGATAAAGGTAATGGATGCAATTAATCCGGCTGCGCAGGCAATAGGGATTTCTATCACAGCAAACCCTATTCCCATGGCTAGTGCATCAATGCTGGTTGCAATCGCCTGAAAGAAAAGCTGTTTGTTGGTCAAAATATGAACAACTGGATAAAGTGGGGGATTGCATATTTCCCTGACTGCTTCAAATACCATTTTTCCCCCGATGGTACCGAGTAGAAACAATGCAATCCAGTGGTCAATGTGTTGTACATGTTCCGAAAAGGTCTTTCCCCCAAAATACCCCAGTATTGGCATAAACCCCTGAAAACTTCCAAAAAACAGCCCAACTCTAATGGCGTGCTTTATTCCGCCTTGCTTCATACACATCCCATCTGTAATGGAAACAGCAAATGCATCCATAGACAAGCCCAAAGCGGTCAAACAGAGAAATACAAATTCCATATGCTCCTCCAGTGAAAATCTTACAAAGTATCCAGTGTTTAAACAATATATTAATTTATTATACTTGCGATTGTACATGTAACCATGAAATGATATAATTAGACAGATAAAAACTGCTATGAGGTGATGGCGGAACATGTCACGGAAAAGCGTGAAGATTGTTGCAGTAATTGCTGCGGCAATTGTGGTTTTAGGGACGATTATTCCCCTGTTTAGTATGATGCTGCAATAAAAGGAGAATCTCATTGTTTGGTTATATTCGCCCTGCAAAAGGGGATCTAAAGGTCAAAGAATTCGAGCTGTACCGCAGTGTATACTGTGGCCTGTGCAAGCAGCTTGGGCGTGCATATGGCCCGTTTGCACGAATGACCCTTAGTTATGACTTTGCTTTCCTTTCTTTGCTCCACATGTCTGTCAATGGGCAAAAAGCACGTATTGCAAAGCAATGCTGTTTTGTCAACCCACTGAAAAAGAAAAATTGCTGCCTGCAAAACCCTTCTTTGGAGTTTTCCGCTGCAGCTGCCATGGTAATGCTCTATTATAAAGTGGTCGACAATATTCAGGACAGCAAGGGCTTTAAAAAATGCGGGTATTTTCTTTTAAAACCTTTTGCAAAATCTGCTTATAAGAAGGCGTGCCGAGTGTATCCCCAACTTGGGAATATCATTGGAGACTGTATGAAGCGGCAGGCAGAACTGGAACACATGGATGTATCCAGTATTGATCGCGCTGCAGAACCAACGGCCCAGGCTCTCTCTCAAATTTGTATGCTGCTAACACAACGGCCAGAACAAAAACGGGTGCTGGAACGTTTTGGATATTGCCTTGGACGCTGGGTTTATTTGATGGATGCGTTTGATGACATGGAAGAGGACTTGAAAAACAAAAACTATAATCCATTCTTACTCCGGTTTGGTATTATTGAGCCGGATGAACAAAAGATAAAACAGGCAAAAGAATATGCTGTAGGTGCATTAAACCTGACCCTTGGAGAATTGGCAAACGCTTATGTTCTGCTCGATGTAAAAGCATTTGAGCCGATTTTTTATAATATTGTCTATCTTGGTCTGCCGCTTGCCCAACGACAGACCTTGATAAAAAAGGAGAATTAAACTGCATGAAAGACCCCTATCAAGTTTTAGGCGTTTCCCCAAACGCCACGGATGACGAAGTGAAAAACGCTTATAGAGAGCTTGCTCGGAAATACCATCCCGATGCCTATGCAGGCAATCCCCTTTCCGATCTTGCTACAGAAAAAATGAAAGAGATCAATGAGGCGTATGACACGATTATGTCCCAGCGCCGTATGGGAAACCAGGGGCAATATGCCGGCGGATTTTCCGGGGGATATCAGTCCTCTGGAACTTCTCAATCCCAGTTTGCAGATATCAGAAGGCTTATCAATGCGCGTAAAATTGTGGAGGCGGAAGAATTACTGGATGGCGTACCACAGCATAACCGTGATGCAGAATGGCATTTTCTTAAGGGAAGCGTCTATTATGCCCGCGGTTGGCTTGATGAAGCTATGCGTTATTTTAGTACGGCCGTTTCCATGAATCCTTCCAATCCAGAATATCAGGCGGCATTAAATGCTATGAGAAACCAGCAAAATGGACAGATGAATGGAGGATACAGTCCTTACCGTACGGCTCCTGGACAGGCGCCCGTGGGAGGATGCAGTTGCTGCGATATGTGCAGCGGCCTCATCTGTGCGGACTGCTGCTGTGAATGTATGGGTGGAGACTTGGTTCCCTGCTGTTAAAGAAGGAGGGGCTGCGCAATGAAAAAAAGTTCCAAAATTTCGCTTTGCGGTATGATGTGTGCTTTGAGCGTTGTCTTTATGTTTTTAACCGGGGTATTCCCCTATGCTACCTATGCTCTTCCCGCCCTCGCGGGGTTGACTCTCATTGTTTTAGTGGTGGAGACGAGTAAAAAATGGGCGTTTATCGCCTATCTCGCCATTTCTCTGATTTCTCTGCTGGTTGCACCGGATCGGATGGCAGCATTGCTTTTTATCCTTTTCTTTGGTTATTACCCCATTGTAAAATCGGTGCTCGAGACAAAGTGCAAACGGGTTCCTGAATGGATATGGAAACTGGTTCTCTTTAATGCAGCAGTGGTTGTTACCTATTGCCTGATGGAATTGTTTGTCTCGATGGAGGATTTCTGGGCAATGTTTGGGAAATATGGCGTCATTGGTGTTATTTTGGGAATTTTATTTCTCAATGCTGTGTTTATCGTCTATGACATTGCTGTATCACGTGTGATTACGGCTTACATACACTGGTTTCGTCCCAGGTATCTCCGTAAACTCCGTTAAGTAAGCATAAAAAACAGGCTGTACAGGATTTTCCTGTACAGCCTGTTTTTTATATTGATTTTTCTTAATTAGTACAAATCCTTTTTAATGCCGGCAATAAAACAAACAGCACGGCTGAAGTGATCAATCCCATCACTATTCCAGAAATAATTAATATTGGAGCATAAGCAAAAGTGGTAAAAGATGTAAGCAAAAATGAAGATGCAGCCAGTTGCCCAAGATTATGCCCCACAGCGCCGCATATGCTGACAAACTGCAGGGTAAAAGATAATTTTTTACTATAAACCAGTATTCCCATAATCAGCAAAGAAACCATTCCTCCGCTGATACTCATAAACCCTGCCACAGCCCCCCTCATCAGGAGAACAAAAGCAGATTTTAATATGGCAATAGTCCATGCAGAGCGAAATCCTAAAAACAGCATTGCAAACATGGGGACGATATTAGATAGCCCCAGTTTTACTCCCGGTGGAAGTAATCCCGTGGTAGGAATCAGGCTTTCCAGAAAAGAGAGAGTACATGCCATTGCAAATAAAAGTCCCAGCACTGTTATTTTTTTGGTTTTTTGTTGCATCATTCTGCCCCCCTTCCAACGACAAAGGTTTCTTGCGTAGAACGGACAACAACCTTTGCCGGTAAGCAAACCGCAGAGTTGGAATCCCTGGGCACACAGCCAAAGCCTTCACACAGCTTGTCGGGGCACTGGGAATGGACAAAAGTGACGCCCTCTCTTGTCACATGCAAAGTAACAGGGTATGCTGCATCAATTTGAATATCGTATTCGCTGATGACTTGCTCCAAATCCACCGTTCGATAATGATGGCCGTCTACTGTAATTTCCACAGTTTCTCCGGGGCGACGGAAAAAAGCAAGAAAAATTCCAGCAATACTTAACAGGATACACACGGTAATCACAAGAATTGTCTCTGTTTTTGTCATTTTTTTTCTGGTCGGATTAATCATAATCATTCTCCCGGATTTTTGCTGATATACTTTACATTCCAAAAGTATATCACACCAAGTACGGTAAAAGAAACAGCATTTCAGGAAATTCATTCAGCTTTCTTCATATACATAGTATCAGTTAAGTTAGGGGGCGTTTCTTTTGATTATCAAAATCAATTTGAGAATCCTTGCAGGACTATTCGCTGCGATAATTTTAGCTGCTTTAATTCCCTACAGCATTAAAACAGTATCAGCCTCTATTGATAACAGTCATATCCCGGCTGAAGATAATACAATAGAGCTTCCCATTTTGATGTACCACCATATGTTAAAAAGCAGTAAGTTGCTTGGGGACTATACGATTACTCCAACTGAATTTGAAAATGATTTGAAATATTTGAAAGAACATGGATATACAACTGTCCAGGTTCAGGATTTAATTTCTTTTTGCAATGGAGAGAGCACCCTCCCGGAAAAACCGGTTATGATTACCTTTGACGACGGCTATGAGAGTGTGTATGAGTATGCTTACCCTCTTTTAAAACAATATGGAATGAAGGCGGTTGTATCCATTATCGGGTATTATACGGATCTGTATTCTAAAACAGAGGAAAAACATATCAATTATTCTCATCTTACATGGACACAGCTGAGGGAAATGGTGGAATCCAGTGTATTTGAAATACAAAACCATACCTATAATATGCATGGGAACAATACCAGAAGAGGGCTCCGGAAAAAAGATGGAGAAACTGAAGAAGAATATTGCAGTGCAATTTCAGCAGATCTCCTCCAGGTACAAAACGAAGTAAAAAGAAATCTTGGTATTGCGCCAACTACGTTTACCTATCCGTTTGGGTACATTACAAAAACATCGAAACAGATTATAAGAGACTTGGGATTCCAAGCCAGTTTTTCCTGTGAGGAGGGAATCAATGTTCTGTCAGGTAATCCGGAAGAACTCTATTTGCTAATGCGCTATAACCGAGTTCATAACATTTCAACCGAACAGTTTATGAATAAGGTTTCAAAGGGAAAACGGCGCAAACCAATTCCTCTTGCGCAACAACAGGAAGAGCCCATTGCGTCGTATACGAAATAGATTCATGTGCGATAAAAAGATGGAAGGAACGCAAAAGTTCCTTCCGTCTTTTTATCCGCCTGTATAATTCAAAACTGACGGATCTGTGAATGGATATTTTCGATAATATTCCTTTTCCTGTTTATAAACAGAGGTTCTGTGCTGTTCCAATAGCTCTACCAAATCATAGACATCCACCCAAATTTCATTGTTCCCTTCCTTTTGAGATTCATCAAAGATGAGCTGCAATCCAAAATGAAGATGTGGAACATTCATTCCGTTAACATTTTCCTGAGTACTGTATCCAGTCATTCCAAGATAACCAATGACATCGCCAGCAGTGACAACCTGGCCTTCCTGCAATCCTGCTGCATAGGGGTGATCTTTTCGCAGATGGGCATAGTAATAATAACGCTTTTTGTCAAAACTACGAATTCCTATTCTCCATCCACCATATTGATTCCATCCAATACACTCTACAATTCCGGATTCCACTGCGGTAATCGGAGTTCCAATGCTGCCAAGCAGGTCGTTTCCCAGATGTTTGCGTTTAAACCCATAACTTCTGGAATTTCCAAAATCCTCATAATGGGAATAGCTGTATCCCTGCGCAATGGGAGAGAAAGCTTTTAACCCATAACTCTGTTTAATTTCCTTATTACCATTTTCATCTTCCAATTCAACGGCATAACTTCCCACCAATCCCCCAAGTACTGCGGAATATGCCTTGTAATAATAATTGTAATATTCCATATCCGCTGTAATGTCCGCCTGTGTTTGCCCTTCCCTGCGTTTTGTAAAATAGGCGTCCATATCTTTGGGTTTATAGCGGGAGAAATCCCCTCCATACTTTGCGCCTAAATAGGCGAGGGTTTCCGTCCAGGGAATGGGGTCTTTCTGATTATGGGTTGCAATATCTTCATCCAATGCTTTTTGCAGTGCAGAATAACACACATCAAATTCCACCCATTTAATATATTTCTTCTCCCCCTCTTTAGAATCCGCACCAGACACTTGGACAGCAAGCATGGCAAAGACAATCACCGCGCACAGGGAAATCACAGAAATTAATATCCTTTCGTTTCGCTGTACTCCTCTACGATTTTCCAAAAACATCACCGTTCCTTTATCTCATTTATACGAACGGAAGATGTGGGTTATTACGCAAAAAGAGGCCATTTGGGGCACTCTCCGTAAGGAAAGTGCCCCAAGGCTTGTCTATTTGTTTAGCGAGCATCGGATTTTAATATTAAAATCCTGATAATTTTATTTTCAAACGGCATAAAAACAGAGTATTAAGCGACAAGCCACGGAAAACCTGACACCAACTGAAAAATTTTGCTTTTGGGGTGTACTGCATAAAGCAGTTTTTTATTTGCTGAAAATACTTATGAAAGCATATAAATCCACTATGACACTTTCTGAATGGAAAGCTGGCATAGTGGGCTTTCTTTGAGAAACCTGATTTCAAGCGATAAAGCCTCGCACTTTTCCGCAATCCAAAGCTCGTTATAGTGTTAATAGTTTGTCGAGTTCGCTTGATAATGCTTTTTTCATTTTGTTAAGCTCATCATCTGACGGTCTTGCTTCGGGTGAGTTCATTTTTTCTATCGGATACCACCATACGGGACCGGCTTTTTGACCACACTCATAACCTGCAAGATCACCATTATATCTTGGAAAGAGATGCCAGTGAAGATGCGAGTCCCCATTTCCGAGAAGTTCACAGTTCATTTTATTTGCACCAAAAGCCTTATATACAGCTTCCGCTACAATTGACATTTCTTCCAGAAATTTTAACTTATAATCTTTAACGAGATAGAACAGCTCTGTTTTATGCTGTTTACATAAAAACAAAGTATATCCTTTGAAATGCTGAAAATCATCTATAACAACATAACCGGTTTCAAGTTCTTTGACAAAATAAGGATTGTCTCCTCTTTTTATCATTTCAATTCTATCACAGATTAGACACATAAATAAAATCCACCATTTCTTCAAAATAAAGCGATATATAAATACTACCATATTACATACAAAAAAGCTATAAGAAAGACTACTTCTTTAGGTAGCCTCTCCCTTCGTGGCCTCTTTTTTAGTTTCGTATTCTTATATGAAAAATGGAAAATATGGAACGACCAGTCCAACAAGAAAGACTACTGCCACAGAGCCAAGAGCCACAGTTAAAAGTCCTTTTCCCCGGTATGCCAGAAGCAAGGCCACCAAGAACCCGCATAGTGCTGTTGTAAAACTCGCTATGGTGACTTCCCCATTGCTGGTGGAATAGAGTACTTCCGGAAAGGTCATTGCAGCAAGTACCGCATAGGGAATATATGTAAGAAAAGACTGAAAAAAACGGTTATGGATTTTTTTGCGGAACACGGCTATTGGAAGCATACGCAGCAGATAGGTGACAAGCGCCATGAGAAAAATGCAAAATAATATTCTGGGATAATTCACGCCCCTGCCTCCTCTGTATTCTGTATTTGTTCTTCATCCGTATCAACCGGGTAACGAACGGCCATGCATGAGGAAGCAATGACTGCACAAATGATAATGACCCATCCGCTGGAAAACTGATTGAGAAAAGGAGTCCACCGGAAAATACAACTCAAAACGACCGAGATAACAATGGTATAAAAAACTGGTTTTAGTTTTCTGGCCGGGGGGATAATGATTGCAAGGAACATGCCATAAATTGCAATCCCCAAGGCTGTTCTCAAGGAAAGCGGAAGCAGGTTGGTAGCAGTCGCCCCTATCAAAGTTCCCGCCGCCCAGCCAAGATAGGGCATGGACATTAGACCAGAAAAATATGCCCCGTTTATTTTTCCCTCCTGCTGCATTGCAACTGCAAAAATTTCATCAGTGTTTCCAAAAGAAATAGCACAGCGTTCCAACATATTCATCAGTGGATCCAGTTTTTGAGAAAGAGAAAGGGACATCAGCATATACCGTAAATTGATAATGAAAGTCGTGATTGCCAGTTCAAAATACGATCCGCCGTTTAATATCAGTGCCATCCCTGCAAATTGCCCAGCCGATGTCATATTTGTCATGGAAATCAAAACGGCAATCCAAACAGGCAGCCCACCCTCTGTTGCCATCATGCCAAAGGTAAACGAAACAGAAAGATATCCCAAACAGATGGGAATTCCATCCGTTACCCCTTTAAAAAAAGTCAGCGAAGGTGTTGTCACCCGATTACTCCCCTTCAAAGCAAAATCCCCCTATGCCTTTATTATTTTACGGCAATTCTCATCCGGTAGCAAAAGAACAATTCAAATTCCCTGCTGCCCCAGATCTCATTTATCAATAACCGATATTTTTGTAACTTTTCCCGCATGGTCTGCGGCTGGTACTTGAGCGCAGTTTGTATCCTGCTTTGACTCAGGGCCATACGGTACAATTTATCTGCATTACATACCTGTGTGTCCGAAAATAACATTTCCCTTACATAGCGGAAAAGCCCGCTTTTTTGGAGATTGGGAAGATGCTCCTCCTTGTTCCATCGCTGATAGGACGCCTTTTCTTTTTGTTCTACCTCTTTTGCAAATTGATACAGCTGGGAAAAGCATTTTTCGACTTTCCAGTTACAAACAGGGGGCCAGTCATAATCGATTATTGCAAAAACGCCGCCCGGTTTTAGAATACGGGAAATTTCTTGTAAGGAAGAAACCGGTTCCATCCAATGAAATGATTGAGAACATACTACTACATCAACACTTTCCTTTTTCAGTCCGGTATTTCCTGATGATCCTTTTCGGAATTCCAGCCCGCATGGGAATGCGCTCTTGGCGATTTCCAGCATTTCCTGATTTGGATCAATTCCAATGATCCGGTTGCCATATTGCTGCCAAACCACGGTAGAAAGCCCGGTTCCACATCCCAAGTCCACAATCGTATCCGGAGAATTTCCTAAGTATCTGCGAATAATTTGTATAGGGAAATCCGGCATAGCAGGCCTTGCAGAATGATAAATCTCTGCAAGGCCATCAAATTTCCGGTAATTATTTTGCTCTTGCTCCACGGGAGATCCCCCTTGCATAAAAACCACCGACATTTTTCTGGCATAGCAGGGTTTGTGTCATATGCCGTCATATCGGTGGGTGGATATATCCTTGCCCCAACAAAATTTGTTTTATTATAAAAGATTTTTTCTTTTGATGCAAGAAAATGGCACTAAAAAATCAGGCAGGAAAATTTTCTTGCCTGAATTTTACTGTGTTTCCTTTTATGCTTTGAGATATTTGTCCATCCACTGGGTAATTTCTTGAATTCTTCTGACTCTATGAACGGGCTTTCCGATAACGCACAAGGCGTGGTTTTCACCTTTAAACAGGCAAAACCTTGTCTCTACTCCAAAATAGCGCAGGGCATAGAACATCTGGAGTCCTTCTGCCATCCAGCAACGGTAATCTTCATTGGAATGAATAAAGACAGTCGGTGTTTTGGCTTGATTCGCATATTGCAGAGGAGATTGTTTCCAGACTTTGTCATGGTTTTCCCACACATTGGCGTCCACTTGGTCAACATCAAATGTATATCCAATATCTGCCGTATTGCTCAGGGACACCCAGTTGGAAATGCTACGCTGGGATGCTGCCGCTTTGAACCGGTCGGTATGCCCGATGACCCAGTTTGTCATAAATCCGCCGTAAGAGCCGCCAGTGATTCCCAGGCGATCACCATCCATCCACGGGCATTCTTCCAGACAGACGTCTACAAATTTCATGATATCACGGTAATCAATTTCCCCGTACTGCCCACGCAGTTCAGAAAAATCATTTCCCTTGCCGTCGCTTCCGGTCGGGTTACAGAAGATGACGCCATATCCTTCATTTGCCCAGTATTCATTTTCGTGGCAGTATACGGTTCCCCACGCTGCCTTGGGTCCCCCGTGTACATTGAGGATGACCGGGTATTTCTTCCCTTCTTCAAAATCAATCGGTTTTAAATACCAGCCTTTGATTTCGTTGCCAACCTCATTTTTGAATGTGATTTCAACTGGGGTTGCAATGGAATATTCTTCACTAACATGGGTATTGATATGAGTTAACTGCGTTTCATTGCCCTGGTTATCAATTTGTGCGAATTCTACGCCATTATCTCCACGCATGACAATGGCAAGAAAACCATTTTGATAAAGGACAAATTCATCGACTGCGCCCTTTTCCTTTGTCACTTTTGTAATCGTTTTGTCTTTAAAATTGCAGCGGAAAATATGGGAGGAATCATCGTCAGTGGAGATAAAATACACGCTGTCTTTTCCGTCATATTCCCATGCTTTTCCATAAGGAGCTCCCATAACAATGTCGCAGTGCAGCGAATTACTTGCGTTGTAACAATAGCTTTCGTCAATCAATTCGGTCTTTCCTGTAACAAAATTATACAGGCAAATCGGGCCATCTTCCGTCATACCGTACTTTTTGTGGTCTGTGTATTGCAAAACCATCGTGTCCTGTGAGACGATTCCCAAATTTGTGTGGGTTACATGTTCTTTGACAGAGATATTTTTAAGCGATTTATCTGTAAAGTCCACAAGATACATTTCGTCATCAATTGGCATCTTATTCTCATAGCGCTTTAAAGTTACAATGAACTTTTTGGTTCCTGGAATCGGAACGCATTTTTGGACGGCGGTGAATGTATCTACCAACTCGGTGATGGTTCCATGGTCATAAGCATACAGACGATTTCTCTTTTTATTGATAAAACCGGCCATATTCTGCCAATATGGAAGTTCATCCAAAACCTCATAATCGTTTTCCGCTTCCAAGAGTTGCGCTGCCTTTTGGGTATCTCCGCCCGCTTGAGCAAGGCAATGCGCAACCTTTGCATCATAATTTGCAGTAAAAAGGAACTCCTCCTCGTTGAGGAAATAGAATCCGGTAACATTGTGGTTCAGCCGCAAAACTTCCTGTGCTTCCCCCATTTCCGGGGTAAGACGCTGTACTACTGTTAACGGCAAACCCTTTGCAAGATATTCCTTGTCCTCTTTTTTTCTAATGGCTGGAAAATAAATCGAATCTCCTACCCAGTAAAAACTATTTACATCCCCACTTGCTGTTAAAGGGATGGGATTGCCGTTTTCCAAAAGATAGAGATTGGAATAATAGCAGTTATCTTCCATGGAAGCATTTTTCAGGATAAAAGCAATTTTTCCAGAATTGCTTACCTTTATATTGGATAAATATTTGTATGCAGAAAATTGGTCAATCGTGACCTTTTTCATGGGATAATTCCTCCTTCATCAATTTATACATCTGCACTTACCAGTCTAGCACTGCCACGAAACTGTTTCAATTTCCAAACTAGATAAAAATACGGATAATATTTTTCCATCTACGCCAGTTTCCACGGGAATGATCCTGCAAAAAATCAGGCGCCGAATTTCCGGCGCCTGATAGAAAAAACTATGCTTTGAGATATTTATCCATCCACTGCGTAATCTCACGCAATCTTCTGACCCTGTGGATTGGTTTTCCGGAACGGCTTAATTCATGGTTTTCCCCTTTGAACAAGCACATTCTGGTCGGTACTCCAAAATAACGCAGGGCATAGAACATCTGAAGTCCTTCTGCCATCCAGCAGCGATAGTCCTCATTGGAGTTGATAAACAGGGTCGGAGTCTTTGCCTTGTTGGCATATTTGAGCGGAGACTGTTTCCAAATTTTTTCATGGCTGTCCCAGGGATTGGAATCCACGGAATCCTGGTCGCCATAGTAGCCAATATCCGTTGTGTTATTTTTGGAAATCCAGTTAGAAATACTGCGCTGAGACGCGATCGCCTTAAACCGGTCAGTATTTCCGGCGAACCAGTTTGCCATCCATCCGCCATAGGAACCGCCAGTCATGCCTAATCTGTCCGCATCAATCCATGGGCATTTTTCCAGGCAGACATCCACGAATTTTTCAACGTCGCGCACGTCAATCTCTCCGTACAGGCCGCGCAATTCTGCAAATTCGTTTCCCTTGCCATCGCTTCCAGTCGGGTTACAGAAGATAACACCATAGCCCTCATTTGCCCAATACTGCATTTCGTGGAAGAAAATTGTACCATAAACCGTTTTGGGACCGCCATGGACATCCAAAATTGTCGGGTACTTTTTGCCTTCTTCAAAACCAACCGGTTTGATATACCAGCCCTTGATTTCCACACCGTTTTCATTGCTAAAAGTAATTTCTTCCGGGGTAGAAATCGTATATTTTTCACTTAAATGCTTGTTGAAAGCCGTTAAAGCAGTCTCTGTTCCATCAAGCGATACCTCATACAGCTCTGCCCCATCGTCGCCGCGCATACAGATTGCAAGAAAATGATCCTGATAAGGTACAAACTCTAAAACTTTGCCCTTTTGAGTTGTCACACGGCTGACTTTCTTTTCACTGATGCTGCACTGTAAGATATAAGAACTGTCATCCAGTGTTTGGAGAAAGGCGACTTTATCCTTCCCGTCATAGACCCATGCGATATTTCCCGGTGTACCCAGAGAGACGTCCGTACCGACAGAACTTCTGGCACTATAAAGATAGCTCTGATCGATAAGGTTTTTTTCTCCCGTTTCAAAATTGTAGAGATAAAATGCGCCGTTTTCTCCAATCCCATATTTTTTACGGTCTGTCCCCTGTAAAAATAGAGTATGTTCATCGACCACGGCAAAATTCTGATGGCTGTAGTCCTTTTCAAAGGAAATGTCCTTCATACTGTTGGTTGATGCATCGAATAAATACAGGTCATTTGGAATTTCCATTTTATGCTCATAACGTTTGGAGACTACGATGAATTTTTCTGTATCCTTGATTTTTACACATTGGGAAACCGTTGTATATTCATCGACTACCGGCGTTACATTTCCATCTTTATAATGATAAAGGCGGTTTCTCTGTTTGTTGACAATTCCAACACCATTCGACCAGAACGGAAGCTCGTCAAAGACATGGTAATCGTTTTCTGCTTTAATTGCCGCTGCTGCTGCCTCGGTAGCGCCGCCGTTTGCTGCCATCATCTGTTCAATATAGGGGTTATAAGTGGCAGTAAAGAGGAAATCCGTTTTGCTGATAAAATAGATTCCTGTCACATTATACGGCAGTTTTAAAAATTCTTGTGCTTCCCCCATTCCCGGAACAAGCTGTTGCAATACAGTGAGAGGGAACCCCTTTGCCTTGTAGTCCCTGTCTTTTTGGCAGCGTAGTGCAGGGAATACAATGGAATCTTCCAACCAGTAAAAGCTGTTGATATCATTGGAAGCGGTTAAAGCCACAGGCCGGCCTTCCTGCAACAAATACAGGTTTGAGTGGTATCCGTTTTCCTCCATGCAAGCCTGTTTGACAAGAAAAGCAATTTGGTTTTGATTGCTGACTTTCACATTGGACAGAAATTTGAAATTTTTAAAATGATCAATTTCAATCCGTTTTTTCATCCCAAATCCTCCTAAAATTGTAGTATTTATTTTCAGTCTATCACTATTTTTTGTGATTTGCAATAATCTGCTTATACTGGAGAGCTTGGATATCCATGGATTTTTCGGACTAGATTTTCTGCTATTTCTGTATTTTTTGGCATTTTTTCTATAATTCGATTTGATTTTTCTGTATTGTTTTCATTATAACTGTATCAATGCACAGAAGTATCATTCAGCATTGGTAACATAATACAAACAATGAGAGCTCTTTGAGAAAATTCACTTTTCATAAAGCCATGTCCAGAGAGATTTATAAAAGGCGTAAAAAACTCGCCTGGCAAAAATCTGCCAGGCGAGTTTCAAAGTGTTTTAAATATCGTTTCGGATCAAATCCTCCAAACTTTCGCGTTTAATGATAATACGGGAAGCCCCGTCTTTTACCATCACGACAGCCGGCCTTGGAATCCGGTTATAATTAGAGGCCATAGAGTAGTTATAAGCGCCGGTTGCAAGCACCGCTACGATATCGCCTTCCTGGATTTCCTGGGTACTCATATCTTTGCCAATGAGATCTCCGCTTTCACAGCATTTTCCAGCCAGAGTGATACTCTGCGTCCGTGCATCACCTGCACGGCCTGCGACAACCAGTTCATATTCAGATTGGTAGAGGGCATAACGCGGATTATCAGTCATTCCCCCGTCAATGGCAACATAGGTACGTACATTGGGAATATTTTTTATGGAACCAACCTTGTACAGGGTAATGCCTGCAGGGCCTGCAATGGAACGACCCGGTTCAATGATAATGAAAGGTTGTTCAATTCCAAGCTTTTGGCAGCTTTTCTTAACCACCTCAGAGACGCGTTCCATGTACCCATCATACGGTACGGGGTCATTTTCCGGTACATATTTGATTCCAAACCCTCCGCCGAGATCCAACTCCTGAATGGTAAGGCCGGTTTCCTCTTTAATCTGTGCAATAAAATTGAGCATCACTTCAGCGGCATGTTCAAAAGGTTCAATATCAAAAATCTGTGAACCAATATGACAGTGTAACCCAACAAGCTCAACATTCTTAAGTTTTGCCGCCTGTTTTACTGCTTCCATTGCTTCTCCAGTTTCAAGCGCCAAACCAAATTTGGAATCAATTTGCCCGGTACGTACAAAGCTGTGGGTATGTGCATCCACGCCGGGTTTAATGCGAAAAAGGATTTTTACTGTTTTTTCGGCAGCACATGCCATTTTTTCCAGCAGTTCCAATTCCGTCAAATTATCGACAACAATTCGGCCAACGCCGGTTTCCAACGCATAGGCAATTTCCTGCGGCGTCTTGTTATTTCCATGGAAAAACATCCGATCGGCTGGAAAACCTGCCTGGACAGCCGTGTAAATTTCTCCTGCGGAAACGACATCCAGCCCAAGCCCTTCTTCTGCGACGATTCTGCACATTTCCTTACAGGAAAATGCCTTGCTCGCATAGGTGACAAGCCCCTTGCCGCCATAATAAGAATCGATTGAATGACGAAACATCCGGCAATTTTTCCGAATCTGTCCCTCGTCCATTACATACAGCGGAGTTCCATATTTCTCCGCAAGCTCTATAGTGTCCACTCCGCCAATGGTAAGATGATTTTTATCATTCACAGAAAGACATTCTGAAATAAACATGATATCCCTACTCCTTTATGGTTTACAGCCATTTTCTATTTTTAGTCCAGGCTACTCCAAATTTTCACAAGAGATTTCCGGAGCTTCTTCCACACATTCCTCCAGCACGGTACGCAGTTCTTCGACCCCTTCCCCTGTTTCAGAAGAAAAAGGGATCATGGTAATCTGTTCCGCATAGGGGATGGTCTGGGAGAAAGCTTTCATCCGTTCTTCATATTCTCGCTTGGAAAGTTTATCACGCTTGGTCAGGACCACAATAAACGGATAGCCGCCTTCAATCAGAAAATCCAACATAAACAAATCGTTTTTTGTTGGATCGTGGCGGATATCAATCAGGCAGACAACCAGTGCCAAATCCCGCCGTTCATCCGTAAGATATTCTTCAATTAGCCCGGCCCAGCGTTTTTTTTCATCCTTGGAAACTTTGGCAAATCCATAGCCCGGCAAGTCCACAAGTTTCACCGTATTATCAATATCATAAAAATTGATGGTTGCTGTTTTTCCCGGAACTGCGCTTACCCTTGCAAGAGATTTCCGGGAGAGCAGTTTGTTAATTAAAGAAGACTTGCCGACATTGGAACGCCCCGCAATTGCTATTTCCGGGATAGTGCTTGGAGGAATTTGCGAAAACAGTCCATAAGATGCCTCAAATTTTACATTGTGGAAATTCATCAAGCATCCTCCCTGGCCTGTACTGCTGTTGTAGCAGGCTGCGGCTGTACTGATGGGACTGGGTCGTAAGCGTTGTTTTTCTGGTGTGAATCATTTTTTTCATATTCAATTTGCCCCGTCACATTGACGCATAGCGCGTGTTCCAGTACAGTATCAATCGTAGACGCGCAGATAAACTGGACATGCTCTTTGACAACCGGTTCTACTTCTTCCAAATCCGGTTCATTTTCTGCCGGGATTAAAACCGTTTTTACACCGGTTTTATAGGCGGCCATTGTTTTTTCCCGTAATCCGCCAATAGGAAGCACACGCCCACGCAGGGTGATCTCTCCCGTCATAGCGATGTCCCTTCTCACTGGGATGCCGGTGAGTGCGGAAACAATTGCCGTTGTCATTGTGACGCCGGCGGAAGGACCGTCTTTCGGCACAGCGCCTTCTGGTGCATGGATATGAATGTCCTTAGTCTTATAGAAGTCCTCTGGAATGTTCCATTGAGAGGCGCGGGTGCGGATACAGGTGATTGCTGCATGTGCAGATTCTTTCATAACATCACCCAGCGATCCGGTCAATTCCACTTTTCCATTGCCTTCCATCACCGCAACCTCAATTTCCATGGTTTCCCCGCCGACGGAAGTCCATGCGAGGCCCGTCACAACGCCGACCTCATTTTTCTCTCTTATGCGCTCTGGTTTAAAGCGTTTCACACCCATATACTCTTCAATATTCTTAGCACGGATGGTCACGCGTTTTTCCGGTTCTTTTACAATGCTAACTGCAGATTTGCGGCACAATTTTGCAATTTCCCGCTCCAGAGTACGCACACCCGCTTCCCTGGTATAAGAATCAATCAATTCATAGAGAGCAGAATCCGTAATCCTCAGTTGTTTGGGAGTGATTCCATTTTTTTCAAGCTGTTTAGGTACAAGGTATTTTTTCCCTATCTGGAATTTTTCCTCCCTGGTATAACTGGACAATTCAATAATTTCCATACGGTCACGCAAAGGCCCTGGAATACTGTATAAATCATTGGCTGTTGTTAAAAACAGGGTGCGGCTCAAATCGAATGGAATTTCTATGTAATGGTCGCGGAAGGCGTAGTTCTGCTCAGAATCAAGCACTTCCAGCATAGCGGATGAGGGATCCCCTCTGAAATCATTCCCCATCTTGTCAATTTCATCGAGTAAAATCAGGGGATTTTGTGTTTTTGCCTGCAAATAAGCGTTGATGATACGTCCCGGCATAGACCCTACATAGGTTTTGCGGTGCCCGCGGATGTCGGATTCATCCCGCACCCCGCCAAGGGATACACGGACATAGCTCCTTCCGAGTACCTTGGCGATGGAGCGTGCAATGGAAGTTTTGCCTACGCCCGGAGGCCCTACCAGACAGATAATCTGACCTTTCAAATCGGGAGCCAATTTGCGCACAGCAATCATTTCCAGAATTCGTTCTTTGACTTTTTGTAACCCATAGTGATCTTTGTCAAGCGTCTTTTGCGCTTTATCCACATCGAGCTTGTCCTTGGTATATATGCCAAACGGCAGGGAAAGACAAGTATCCAGGTAAGTGCGGATGACCCCCGCCTCCTGTGAATTAAGCGGCATTTTGTACAGGCGCTCCGCCTCTTTGACAAGCTTTTCTTTGGAATCATCGTCGATTTCAAGCGCCAGAATTTTTGAACGGTACTCTTCGACTTCGTCTACCGCATTTTCCCCTTCGCCGAGTTCTGCGGAAATGGCGCGCATTTGCTCCCTGAGATAGTAATCGCGCTGATTTGCATCCATCTGTTCTTTTACGCGATCTGCAATTTCCTGTTCCAGTTTTAGAATCTGGGTTTCTTCTTTTAGGAAACGTACCAGTTCTTCCAGACGGCGAATCAGACTGGATTCTTCCAAAATCGCCTGTTTTTCCTTTGTTTCATGCAAAATATGTCCGGCAACTAGGTGTACAAAGGTAGATGGGTCGTCCTGTGAGAAAATGCTCATAATCAATTCTTTTGGCATCTTTGGTGCATACACGACATATTCCCGGAAAAGGTCTTTCGCTGTACGCATCAGTGCGGCCGCCATCATGCTGTTTTCCAGCTCGCCCTCTTCGACAAGAGGGTATTCTTCCACAATTGCCTGCAAATATCCGTCTTTGTCGCGAATCGAAATCGTTTTCGCACGGTAAAGCCCTTCAACCAGCACTCGGATCCCTTCATCTCTCAGTTTGAGCATCTGCTTAATCTGCGCGACAACCCCCACCGAATAGATGTCGTCATAAGCTGGGTCCTCTGTTTCTATGTCTTTTTGTGCAGCCAAAAAGATAGTCTGATCGTCTGCCATGGCGGCGGTAAGCGCCTCAATGGATTTTTTCCGCCCTGCATCAAAGTGCAGGACCATTTCCGGAAATACTACCAGCCCGCGTAATGCCATCATTGGCAGAGAAAGACACTTGTGTTGGGTTGTTTGATTCATCCCTTAATCTCCTTTATGTTCACAAACAGCAATTCGTTTTTCATGCTGCCAAATACCTATTGTTCTACATTTGTTTATTATAGTAAATTGGCTGGGCTTTTGCAACCTTTTTAGTAGAGTTTCAACCGGGACATGTTGGAAAGAGTGTTTACTGACAGCATACTTTCCTGAAAAAGCCAAGTTCATCACAACGATGACGTTATTCCTACATGGTATCTCAAATTGTCACTTGTTTCAGATGTCTTTTATAGTCATTCAGGTTCTTTTAAAATCAAATATTTTTTATCAATAGGGATTTTTTCAAGATGTGCCTTGCGCGCAATCAAAAATTTTGTAGGGATCCCCTCTTTTGTAAAACGCTCTTCGTGTTCCGTGGTATAGTTCGGGGAAAAGCCGCTTTGGTGTAAGTCCTTTGTCAAATACTCAATGGTATAGCCGCTTTCTTTCAAATATCCCTGGGAAGCAAGAAATAAATCCTTATCATCTGTTTTAAACCAAATCTCCCCGTTATCCTGTAAAAATGTCCGGTATTTGAGTAACTGTCTTGTATGGGTCAGGCGTTTTTTATGACTGCCGGCTTTTGGCCATGGATTACAGAAATTGATGTAAATACGTTCTACCTGGTCACACTCTGAAAATATTCTCAGGATCTGTTCAATATCGTAGGAAAGAATTTTAACATTGTTGATAGCCCGCCCTGCCTGCTCGTATTCAGAAACAATCAGCCGCCTTGCAACACCGAGTACGTCGCTGCTTAGGTCGATTCCAATATAATTGATTTCCGGATGGTCACAGGCAAGCTTGGATAAAAAAACGCCCTTTCCACATCCCAGTTCCAAATGGATTGGGTTTTCCGGTCGCTCAAAAAGCTCTTTCCAGTGCCCAATTTCTTTTGCAGGATCTTTTATAAAAAAATCACAGGCTGCAAGCTCTGGCCGCGCCCATTTTTTCGTCCTCATTCTCATAAGAAACTCCCCTTCTTGTTTGCTTGCCCTATCATATAACAAAAAGTGGAACTGTGCAAGCCATAGGCATTTTTATATGAATTCACTTTTCCTTTTTCGGTTATACTACGGGATGAAGGAGTGGTCTGATTCATGATAGAATTTGCCGGAAATTTTTTCGAAGTATTAGTCCGTGCGCTTGTTTCCATTCTTGTTTTGTTCTTATTGACAAAGTTCATGGGATTCAAGCAAATTTCTCAACTCAATTTATTTGACTATATTGTCGGTATTTCCATTGGCTCCATTGCCGCACAAATGGCTTTTGATCCGGATATTCCTTACTATGCAACAATTACGGCAATGGCGGTTTATGCATTGATTGAAGTGCTTATCTCCTTTTTGACGACTAAAAGCATCAGACTGCGTTCTTTTGTTACCGGAACCCCTGTCATTGTAATCAATAAAGGAAAGATTATTGAAGCAAGCCTGAAAAAAATCAAATATGATTTAAATGACTTACTTACAGAATGCCGGATTAACGGATACTTTGATGTTTCAGAAATTGAATGTGCTGTTATGGAAACCGACGGGCGTCTGAGTTTTTTGGCAAAAGCGGATGTACGCCCTGTCACTCCCCGTGACATAGGACTTTCCCCTGCAAGTGAAGGACTTGTTGCAAATGTGATATTAGACGGAAACTTGATGCAAAGCGCCTTGAAAAGCTGCGGGAGGGACGAAAATTGGCTGCAAAAACAATTACAGGATAATAAGATAAAGGATATTCAAACAGTTCTGCTTGGAACAGTTGATGTAACAGGGGTCTTTCGGGCCTATTTGAAAAATGAACCTCCGCTCAAACACGATCCTTTCCATTAACAAGATGGCTACCAATGGATATCGTAAAAACACTGCTCGAACAACCCGACGAATAAAAATAAGATAACTGCAAAATACGTCCCAAGTAGAGAAATACTCCTCTGCTCGGGACGTATTTGTATTGCCGTATAGTATAGGGAAACAGACGAATTCGGATTACTTTTTATTTTCCAGATAAGAGAGTGCCGCCCCTATTGCTGTGGCATAGATTGCGTTTTCTGGAATAATAAAGTTGACATCGTACAAATTACTCAACGATTGAAAGATTTCTTTAACTTGTGGAACCATGGTAAGGCTGCCAGTCAACACAATATCCTGAACGCCATCACTTTTGCACGCAAATACCGCCAATGTTCCAATGGTTTGAAAAACCATATTGATGACGCCCAGTGTTACATCTGCAATAGATGCAGAATCGCGCATTTTTCCAAAATTAGAAGCAGTGGTATGTGGCGGAAAACTGCCCACCTGAGATTTACTGATGTCTTCAATTACCAGATCAACATTATCCAAATTTCCGCCCTGCGCCATATCAATAATACTTTCAAAGTGATTAGCACCTGCAAGACGGCTGCACAGGCCGACTAGCGTCCCCCCGCCAACGCCGCTGCCTCCAATATGTACAATTCTTTCTTTACTGGCCCGGATATAGGCAGTACCTGTTCCCATACTGACAACCAATGCTTTGGATTTTCCCGATAATTCTAATCCTCCAAGGCCAATCGCACGGAATTCATCCACTTTTTGTGTGGGAATATTATAGAGATCCCCTTCAAAAACAGACGCCCCTACCCCAGTGAGCATCAGGCGCTCCACGTCTTCCAATTGCAGATGATTGACATTGATAAAACGGCCGAGTGCGCCATAAGCTGATGTCATCGGATCAGTGGCTTTGACCTGCATTGTGGAAATGATTTCTGTCCTGCTGCGAAATCCAGCTATTTTGGTTGTGGAACCACCAACATCAATTCCAATAACAATCCCCATTCTATTCCTCTCCTATCCGTAAATTTTAACGTTGTTAATATTTTCAGATAACTCAATCCTAAATGAGCTAAGTAGTATGCGGTTATTATAGCACGAACTCCAAAAGCAATACAAATTTTTTCCTGATAAAAAATCCTTCAAAATTTGTTGTCCTGGCTTTCTATTTTCCATAAAGGAAGCCGATTGCATAATTTTACTGTGTCAGAGGGAATATCCAATGTTCACGGTCCAGCTTTTGGGACAATATACTGATACCAAAAGCATCTTCTGCTTTCAATCTCTTATCAAAGGAGAATGTTACTGTGAATGAGTTAAATGCTACCGTTTCCATGATAAACGGTGCAAAAGAGGAGTTCGGCCCTCCCTGTTTCCCCCTTGGGATGGCCTATGTCCCTATTCAGCGATGGAAGGAACTCTATGACCCAGAGCTGGCTTTACAGCGTGGAACCATGTTCCGCCAGCTAGATTTCCCTTTTATTGGTGAGGAGGCGGTACCGAATGGAAAATAACAGGGCAGTCCTACTCAAACGGGTACAAATCTGTGATTTTGTTCTGGAGGAAACAGCTCTGTTTCTGGATACTCACCCAGAGAACAAAGAGGCCCTGGAATATTATCAAAAATACATGGAGCTAATGAACAAAGCAAAAGAGGAGTACACCCAGAAATATGGTCCTCTAATGCGCACGGATTATGATGGCGGTCCGGTCTGGACTTGGGCGACAACTGCTTGGCCATGGGAAAAGGAGGCGCAGGAATAGATTATGTGGAAATATGATAAGAAACTCCAATATCCAGTTAAAATTGCCCGGCCAGATGCCGCAGCTGCAAAAGTCATCCTCACTCAGTTTGGCGGACCGGATGGGGAACTTGCCGCTTCACAACGGTATCTTGCCCAGCGTTATGCTGCACCCTATAATGAAGTAAAAGGGGTCTTGACGGATATCGGGACTGAGGAATTGGCGCATATCGAGATGATCTGTGCGATTGTCTACCAGTTAACACGTAATTTAACACCGGAGGAAATCAAGAAACAGGGATTTGACTCCTATTTTGTTGACCACACTACCGGGTTGTACCCGTCATCAGCGGCGGGAGTTCCCTTTACTGCTGCCTATTTCCAGTCCAAAGGCGATGTTATCACCGATTTGACTGAGGATCTTGCAGCAGAGCAAAAAGCACGTTCAACCTATGACAATATCCTCCGGTTGGTTGATGATCCGGATGTCCGCGATCCGATTAAATTTTTAAGGGAACGGGAGATTGTCCATTTCCAGCGCTTCGGCGAAGCACTGCGCCTTACACAAGATCGACTGGATTCTAAAAATTTCTATGCATTTAATCCGGCTTTTGATCCAAAAGTCAGACGCAAATAAAATAAGAATAGCCCTACTAATCCACGATAGATAAAAGCAAAGCCTGTATCCTAATTTTCAGGCTTTGCTTTTCCTATTTTCGGACCCCTTTTGCACACCATTCCCCGTGCTATGGCATAGGATACAATATAATTGAAAAAATCAGGAGGGACATCCTATGAAGTTTCGTAGAGAAATCACGATTCTATTAGAAAGTTGTACACAGAATGATTCCGCGGCAGGAGAACTCTATATTCAGCCTGCGAAACAGGGCGGAACCTATCTGACTGTGATGCTCCATGGCCTGGATGATTTACACACGCAAAGTGTTTTGTGTATTAAAAATGATACACAGTCAAAACGTTTCCCGCTTCCTGTCCCATGTCAAGGCAAAGTGGAATTATGTTTGTGGTCATGTTTGGAGATGGCCTCTATAGTGGAATGTGATTTTTCTGTTTGCAATATGGGAGGTCAAACAGTATTGGCCTCGAAGAAATCGTAGAAGGGTAGTATCTTTTTACCGGATCGATTATGGGATTGTAACTATTTTCTTTAGAGAAAAGTTACAATCCTTAATTTTTTTTAAATAATTCATGGAAAAAAGACAGGCCTCTCCAAAACTGTGTATAATAGACGTGACAGAAAGGATGACATGCATGGAACTTGACCGGAATAATACAAAACGAATTCTCTTCATAGTAGCTTTTGGCGTAGTCCTGTTTTGGATACTGCTCAATCTGGCAAAGGTATTTGATCTGCTTGGGACTGTCGTCGGGTTGCTTACCCCTTTCTTGGTGGGTCTTGCTCTCGCCTTTATCATGAAAGTGCCAATGAAACGGATTGAACACCTGTTCGAAAGTATCCATACTAAAAGGGAGCATAAAGGTTTTCGACGAGCAATCCGCCCGCTTAGTATTGCAATCACCCTGCTTCTGATTTTGCTGATTGTCTTTTTTATTCTATTTTTAGTCATCCCGGATGTGGCAAAAACCATTGTCTTGCTAAGGGATCATATTCCTGAATTCGTCCAGCAAATACAGGATTGGTGGTCAAAATATGAACAGCATCTTCCAACTATCAGTAACTGGATTTCCGGCCTTGATATTAACTGGGAAAAATATATGGAAACCATTGCTGATTACTTACAAAAAGGTGCAGTTGGCATAGTGAATGCAACCGTAACGTTGACTACCTCCCTGTTCAGCGGGATTATCAGCTTTATTCTTGGTTTCATTTTTGCGGTCTATCTTTTAATGCAAAAAGAAAAGCTTGCCGTTCAGTGTAAGAAGCTCTTATATGCCTTTGTTCCAGAAAAATATGCTGACGAAGTTGTACGAATTGCCAGGGTATCTGATCGTGCATTTGCAAATTTTATCTCCGGGCAATGTACAGAAGCTGTCATTCTTGGATGTTTGTGTTTCATCGGGATGATGATTTTTCGTTTTCCCTTTGCCCTGACAATTTCCGTTTTGGTTGGTTTTACCGCGCTTATCCCGATTTTTGGTGCTTTTATTGGTACGGCTATCGGCGCTTTCTTGATTTTTGTCACGGATCCTCTTTCCGCCTTGTGGTTCATTCTTTTCATCCTTGTTTTACAACAGATTGAAGGAAATCTGATTTATCCAAAAGTAGTCGGTACCTCAGTTGGACTGCCTTCTTTGTGGGTTCTACTGGCAGTGACTGTCGGTGGGACATCAATGGGAATTTTCGGAATGCTCATCAATGTTCCAATTGCTTCTGTGCTCTACATTTTGCTCAGTGAAGTAACAGCTTCCAGACTGAAAAAACGCGGCATCCCTAAAAGTAAAATTGAAAACCGGAGAGAACACCGGATTACTGCGTCTATCAGTTCTCCCCCCGGAAGGGAACCGAAAAAGAAAAAATAGAGCAAAACGTCTTTTCCCATACATGGCAATGTAAAGGGGAAAGACGTTTTTTCAAAGAGAAAAAAACAGGAACATATTTCATTTCAACCATGGAAAAAGAAGTGCCGCTTTTAAGTTCGTTGGTAAACAATTTTACCTTCTTTTCTTGTCTCCATGACTTTTATCTCGCGAAGTTCCTCTTTTGGGGTTTTTAGAGGATTTTTATCAAGAATACAAAAATCCGCCAGCTTTCCGGGGGCAATACTTCCCTTCTTTCCTTCTTCAAAATATTGGAATGCCACGTTTTTGGTTACGCCTTTTAGTGCATCAAGCACGCTGATTCGTTCCTCTTCTCCCAAAACTATCCCACCTGATGTCATTCGATTGCAGGCGCACCAGATGGTTTCCAACATATCCGGCCGAATTACCGGGGTGTCCTGATGGAATGTATAGGTCACCCCTTTGTGCAGAGCAGTACCTGCCGGACTGATCAACTGTGCCCGTTTTCCAAAATTTTTCAAGTGTACATCGCCCCAATAATAAGTATGCGCAATAAAAAAGGAGGCGATCATCCCCACCTGGCGTAAACGCGGCATTTGATCTGGGCGCAGTAGTTGTGCATGAATCATCACAGGTCGAAGGTCTTCTCCCCGACATTCGGCCTGTTCAAACGCCTGTATAAACTGCTCACAAGCAGCGTCACCATTACAATGGGCAAGCAGAGGGATTCGTTTTTGTACGGCTTGCCTTACAAACTCCCGCACTTTTTCGTCCGAATGAATGGGATATCCCGTATATTCCTCCTCTCCGGCATAGGGCTGGGTCATCCATGCAGTACGTCCCTGCGGAGAACCGTCTAGAAAAATCTTATATCCTCCTATTTTTAGCCTTCCATGATAATGCCCTACAAATTCCGGGTGCAAAGTTAAAATCTGAGGGGTCTTTTCCATATCTGGATAACAGACAATATCCGCTTTCAGACGGTGAAGCTTTGCCATTTTCGAAAGAAGGTCCCATTCCTCGGTACGGGTTAGGCCGTCCTGGATGGTGGTAATCCCATGGGAAAAATAAATCTGTTGTGCTTGTTCCAGTTGTTTCATTTTCTGTTCTTCTGAAATAGAAGGCGGAGTTAATGAAGTGAAAGCTGTCTCTTCCAGATATCCATTTGGTTCTCCACCGTCTGTCTTTCGTCCAATCATTCCCCCCTCAGGATTCTCTGTTTTTGCAGTAATGCCAAAATAGGAGAGCGCCTTGCTGTTTACTACACCCATATGTCCGGATTTGTGAGCAATCATTACCGGGGAATCTGTAAATGCATGGTCAAGGATTTCCTTAGTTGGGTGAGTATGTTCCCGAAGTGTATTTTGATCATAGCCAAAGCCCACAATCCATTCTCCACGCTTGATTCCCCTTTTGTTTGCAAAAGATTTCAGCCGGGAAATAATTTCAGAAAAATCTGCCGCCCCTTCCAGTGATGCAAGGGAGAGCGTGGAGGCAAGCGCCGTAATATGGCTGTGCGCATCAAGAAAGGCCGGAAGCATGGTGTGGCCATTCAGAAAAATTTCTTCTGTTCCTGTACCTGCAATTTCCTGCATCTGTTCTTTGGTTCCTACCGCACGGATTATCCCATCTTCCACAAAAACCGCCTGTACAGTCCCTTCCGATTCCATTGTCAAAATAGTTCCACCACTGTAAATCTGTTTGCGTCCCATCAAAATCCTCCATTTCCAAATTATTAGATAATTCTATTGCCCGGCTTTACGATTATCAGTAACACATGTCATTAGTATATCCTAAAATTTCATCCATTACTGCAATAAATAAGATTATGATTTACATCAATTGTATTCCGGTTAAGTCTAAATATTTGAAAATAGATCTGACCATTTAGCGGATCATGTATTTATGATTTTTGGGTATTTAAGAAAGCCCCCTGTAAGAATCGATCGATTCTTACAGGGGGCTTCTTTGCATTTCTTTCATTCTGTTTCTCCTGTCCGACAGGTTTTTTACAGCTTCTGACGGAGGGTTTTGAGAAACGACGTGAAATAATCTGGAAGTTCAGAATCAAACTCCAGATATTTTCCGGTGATTGGATGGACAAACCCAATTACTTTGGCATGCAGGCATTGTCCATTCAGTTCCCGAATAACTTTTTTCGGTCCATAGAGCGGATCGCCTGCCAAAGGATGCCCGATTGAGGCCATATGAACCCGGATCTGATGAGTTCGCCCAGTTTCCAACTGAAGTCTCAGATGGCTAAATCCCTCATAACGAGTAAGTACCTGGTAATGGGTTACAGCTTCCCTGGAATGCACCTGGGTGACCGCCATTTTTTTCCTATCCTGCGGATGGCGTCCGATAGGTTTGTCAACCGTTCCCTCATCATCCTTCATTGCTCCATATACAACAGCTTCATAGATACGGGTAAAAGAATGTTCTTTGATCTGTACAGCAAGATTCTGATGAACAACGTCATTTTTAGCGACAATCAAAAGTCCGCTTGTATCCTTGTCAATACGATGTACAATCCCTGGCCGTATGACTCCGCCAATTCCGGACAAACTGCTTTTGCAATGAAATAGCAGCGCGTTGACCAAAGTTCCTGTGTAATGGCCAGGGGCAGGGTGTACAACCATCCCTTTCGGCTTATTGACAACCAGTAAACTGTCATCTTCATAGACAATGGAAAGAGGAATATCTTCTGGCAGAACATCTAGTTCTTCTGGCGCCGGAATTTCTATAGTAAGAGTTTCCCCAGCTTTCAGTCGATAGTTTTTTGCAACAGGTTTTTCGCCAATGAGGACATGCCCCTCTTCCATCAGCTTTTGCACCATGGATCGAGTCAGTCCCTCTAGATTTTCTGAAATAAACTTATCCGCTCGGGAACCATCTTGTTTACATGGTAATTCTACAATTTCTGTTTCCCTATTCATTTCATTTTTTCCCCTGCTTTTTCTCGGGTTCTGTATGAAAAAACAGTAACCAGATGATCAACATCACCATGGCGGCACTTACGCAAATATCTGCAAAATTAAACACTGGAAAATGGATGGCGCAGAAATCCAAATAATCCACCACATATCCGCGGAAAATCCGATCAATCAGGTTTCCGAGTCCTCCGCCGATTGCCAATGTAATAGCTGCAAGCAGCCATTTGGAATGGATTTTTTGCAAAAAGATAAGAACAAGACCGACAATCAAGATCAAGGCCGTACCACCAATCAGCAGCCACCATTGCTCCTGCATCATGCCAAAGGCCATTCCCCGGTTTTCCAAATAGCGTAGCTGAAAAATCCCTTTTAACAAAGGAAACACGTCAATTGGTGCAAGGGACTCAATGACCCAGTATTTCAAGAGCTGATCGATGCCCAAAATCGCAATGATAGACAGCAATGGTATCAAAATCTGCATAAAACCCCTCTTTTACATCTTTTATGATATTTTGGACACAAAAATCACATACTCACAGCCTGCAAGCTGCAAGTATGTGATGGTTTTGCTTATTTTTCGGCTTTGTAGTTATCACCAAACTGTAAAGGGCCATATTTTGAAGAACGCCAACGGGAAATGTGCTCCGCTTCACTGACAGGAGCCTTTTTTTCAACATTGGAAGCCTGGGACCGTACTTCCTCATCATCCAATGGCTGTTCAGCAGCCGGTTCCGCTTGTTTTTCAGTGGCCTGCGGTTCTGGCTGAGGGGCTGGTTCCGGTTCTTTTGCAACAGGAGCCTTTGGTTCTTCAGGCGCATCCGGAAGGAGTCCAATTGATTCCAGGTGAGATTTATATAAGGAGAGCATTTTCGATTTAAAAGAGGAAACTTCCCGTTTCATACGGGTGAGTTCATATTTCGTATTTTCCAATTCCTCCTGGGAAGCGCGCAACATTTGTTCTGCTTGAATCGA
This sequence comes from Candidatus Pseudoruminococcus merdavium, assembly GCA_904419745.1. Lineage (GTDB taxonomy): Bacteria > Bacillota > Clostridia > Oscillospirales > Ruminococcaceae > Pseudoruminococcus_B > Pseudoruminococcus_B merdavium. The sequence continues at coordinate 58,542 of CAJFSS010000011.1, forward strand.
CGCATCTTCTTCGATCTGTTTTGCTTTTACTTTGGATTCCCGAATAATACTATCTCCCATCTTTTGGGCGCCAAGCAGGGCGGCTTTCAGGCTATCCTCTTCAGAACGATAATCTTCAATTTTATCCGCAAGAATCATAATCTTTTTTTCTAGATCTGCTTTTTCTTTCTCCTGCTCACGCAAGGTAGAAATAACCTGCTCCAAAAAGGAATCGACATCGTCTGGGCGATATCCAAAAGCAGCTTTTTCAAATTTTATATTTTGAAGTTCCTGCACTGTCATGAAAATCGACACCTCTCTCATATTTTGACGGATTATAGATATTTTTGGGCACGGATAACCAGTCGCCCCTTCCGTGTGACAGAATCCTGCTCTGTAATCTCAAATTTTCCATATCCACGGACAGTTACAATGTCCCCCACATGGATTTCCGAAGAAATACTTTCTACAATTCTCCCATTCACAGCCGCTGCACCGGAGCGGATCAGCCGGGAACATTTTTCCCGGCTCTGGCCTAGCAAAAAGGAGAGAATGCAGTCAAAGCGCATGGAAGCAACTGTGGATTGCATCTCTTTAAAAGCCGGTTGCGGTAAGTTTTCCAGGGAAAACCCTTCCGTTATACTGACTCCCGTCCTTCCAATTTTGGTCGCTTCCTGAAGGATGGTGGAGACAACATTTTTGTGGACAAATACCACGGTATTTCCCTCTGACACCAGAATATCGCCAATCATTTCCCGTTTAATCATCAGGCCCATGAGAGCACCCAGAAAATCCCGGTGCGTCAATTTGTCCTGTTTGCGATAGGTGAATGTCAGAGCTTGTAAGGGAAATTCCTCTGGATTAAATTCCAAATAATCGGGCAAAGCACCAAATATGACGCGTTCCGCCTGCTCATAACCACCAAAAAAATGCCCGTTTGCAAAACCGAGTAAACGGATTGCCTGTTGAACCAGTGCATGCTCAGATAAGGATAAAAAGCCGAGATATTTTGGCGTCATGTGAAATTGGGCGGTGTTTACAGCATCCTGTACACGGGAAAGGAGAAGCTTCTCTTCCCCATTCCTACATAAGGATTCCAGATACTTGTCCTGTTTCATCCATTAAAAATAAACACCATTGTTTTCCAGTTCATCAAGCAGATCGCCCTGAATGTCGACATTATACGGGGTGATAATAAATGTACTGTTGGCAACCCGTTTGATCTGTCCATTGTTTGCATAAGCGACTCCACTTAAAAAGTCAATCAAACGGCGTGCAATGTCCTTTGGTGCAGATTCCAGATTAAGTACCACGGTACGCTTGGCATTGAGATGATCTGCAACGGAGCTTGCATCTTCAAACTTTTCTGGTTTTACCAAAACGACTTGGAGCTGGGTTTTGGTGTTAATATTGACGACTTTATTGTTTCTGCGGGCAGCCGCATCTTCATAAGCAATCATATCAGGATCTGCCTTCTTTTCTTCCACAGAGGGAGTGGTTTCCTCTTCTTCATAACCATATTCTTCTTCGTCTTCTGGCACACCAAGGGCACCCCTGATTTTATCCATGAATCCCATAATGCTTCCTCCTGTATATTTATAGTGCTTTGGGCCGTTCCCCAAAAAGGCCGCGCCCAATTCGGATAATCGTTGCACCATTTTCTACTGCCAAACCATAATCGTTTGTCATTCCCATAGAAAGGCACACCATATTGATATTATCTATGTTTTTCAAACGGCTGTCAAGGAATAAATGGTTCATATTCATAAAATACTTACAAATTTCCGCATATTCCTTACATTTTGGCACTACCGCCATGAGGCCCTGTACCCGAAGGTGTGGAAAATAGGAAACCTTTTCCATAAATCCCGGCACATCTTCCGGATACACACCGTACTTGCTTTCTTCCCTTCCCGCATTAACCTGAACCAACACTTTCATTGTCCGTCCAATTCTTTTACATTGGCGTTCTATCTCTTCTGCGAGTCGGATAGAATCCAAGGATTCAATCATATCGACTTTATCGACAATGTATTTTACTTTATTTGTCTGTAAATGTCCGATGAAATGGATCTCACACTTTTTTCTGTCATAGGAGTCATATTTTTCGATCAGCTCTTGGACGCGGTTTTCTCCTATCAGATCAATCCCAAGGGCAAGGGCCTGGTTCACACGTTCGGGAGATACCGTTTTTGTCACTGCCATGATCCGAACAGAATCGCTACGGCCGGATTTTTCCATGGCGTGGGCAATGTTTTTCCGGATGATTGCCAGGTTTTCTTCCACGTTAGGACCCGATTGGTTTTCCATCATAGAGATCTCTTCCTTCCACAACAACCTCTTCATGGGATTGCAAAAGTTCGCCGTCTGCCTCATTTGCTCGGCTTATTACAAAGCCGTCCCCTTCGTAGATAATGTCCAACTTGCGGAACTTGATCTGAGAGCCTTGTTTGACATAAACACCCTGTACACCGTCTTCAAAACGTACTGCTTTGGAATTGACTAACAGCCCCGTATATGTAGAAAAATTCAGTTGTGCTGTTTGTCCCCGTAAACTGGTCAGCTCTGCAGTGACATAATCACAGTGCAAAATGACAACTCCCTTTTCTCCATCCTCTTTTACAGAAAAAACTGTAAAAGGAATATCTGACACTCCTGCAAAGGGGAAATTTACGGTTAGGGAAGCTCCTTCCCGAAACTTGGAGAGATCCTTCTTTTCCACAACCGCGGCAAAATACCATTCAAAATCGTTAAGAACCTTCCCAACATAATTTTGCTGGGAAATAGCGCTATTGCCGGCCGTTAATATTTCTTCTATCTGGGAAACGCTCAGGGAACCCAGATTCTTCGGTGTTAAAATCTGCTCATAACCGTCAACTTTTCCAACAAAATAACCGGAGAGTGGGGCTGTAATGAGAGTTGTGTTGGTATCCAGAGAAGATTGTAAAGAAGAGATTTCTGAGTTGATTGCTTCAATTCTGGAAGTGAAATTTGTATTTTGATCGGTAAGTAATTGTTTTTTGTTGATAAGTGAGATTAGGACGCTTTCTTTTTCCTGCAAAGAGGAAAAATCATTTTCTGCCAGCAGGTTAGACAGTTCGGTGGCTGCATTTAGAATCTGATTATTGAGCCCATCAACATGAACAGAATTGGCCTGTGTCTGAGTTTGGGCGTCTGTCAATGCCGTACGCTCCTGTTCCAGAAGAGAAATTTTATATTTTGCCGCTGCGCTCTGTTCGCTGGAATATACCTCGGCAATTTGATTTCCCTTGGAAACCTTTTCTCCATCCTGGTAATTGTAGTTGATAACGCCATCATAGGTTTGCTCAATAACTGTTTCACTTCGTACGGCAACTCCGCTGGCCTCCATCGAATCACTTACTGTATAGTTGTAAGCGACTTCGGTTTTAATGTCTGTGTAAAAGTATCGATATACCTGAAAGCCAATTAGGCAGACGCCAAGTACTGCCAATATGGCAACAACCGCCTTTATGATAAATTTCATGTTTCTTACCTGTGATCCGGTCCCATGTTCTCATGTTCGGTAGGTTCTAAAACACTGATAGGACGTACAGGGATGATCGTGGAGATGGCATGCTTGTAAACCAGATTTTGTTTCCCTTCGCTGTCCAAAATCACAATATAACTGTCAAATCCCTTGACCATCCCTTTAAACTGGAACCCATTGGTAAGATAAATTGTGACAGGGATTCGCTCTTTCCGTGCCTGGTTTAAAAATACGTCTTGCAGATTCAAATTTTTTGTCATTGTTCTTCCTCCCATTTATAGCAAAACCTGTAAATATTCTTCTGCTTGTCTCCTAATATAATCAAAATCAGGATACTTGTCAACAAAGAGCGGATGAAACCGAGTATCCCGTTTGAACCAGGAAATCTGCCGTTTCGCATAACGTCTTGTTTCCATTTTCATTCGATTGATTGCGGTTTCCAGTTCTGTCAGTCCGGAAAAATAAGGGAATAATTCTTTATATCCAATTGCCTGCAGCGCCGTTGCAGAAAGCTTATCCCGCCTGCGGTACATCCGGCGGGCTTCTTCCATCAATCCTGCGTCCATCATCGCGTCCACACGCTGGTTAATCCGCTGATACAATGTCTCACGGTTTTCAAAACTCAACAGGAGCATTCTCGTAATATAAGGGGACGGATGTTCCCGGGAACGGCGAAGGGACTCCGACATTGTAATCCCTGTCACCCGATAAATCTCAATCGCCCGGATAATTCTCCCAAGGTTATTGGGGTGAAGTCTTTCGGCCGTCTCAGGATCAAATTCCCGTAAAATTTCCAGTAAGGCTTCTCCTCCTTTTTGTTCTGCCAGTTCGCCCAGAGATTTTCGCAGCGCTTCGTCCGCTTCTGCCGGGGAAAACTCAATATTATCGACAACGGACTGGATATACAGCCCGGTTCCCCCTGTTAAGATAGGCAGCTTGCCGCGAGATGCAATTTCATCAATACAGCGTCTAGCATCCTGGACATATTCCGCTACGCTATATGTTTTTTCCGGAGGCAAAAAATCCATTAGATGATGGGGGACCCCCCGGCGTTCCTGAATACTCGGCTTTGCCGTAGCAATTTCCATTTCGCGATACACCTGCATAGAATCTGCTGAGACAATCTCCCCATTCATCCTGAGCGCTAATTCTATTGCCAGAGCGGTTTTTCCAGAAGCCGTAGGTCCGGCAATCACCGCAAGTGGGATCCCAGATTTTTCACACATGGTACAGTCCCCCTACTGACGTCCAAATTTTTTCTCAATTTCACTGCGTTTCAGTGTAATGGCAACCGGCCTGCCATGTGGACAATAGCGGACGTCATCTTCAAACAGGATGGTTTGCACAATCCTTTCCATCTCCATCGGGGTACTTTTATCGTGTGCTTTGATGGAGCTGCGGCAAGCAACAGAATGGTACAGATCGTCAAGTTTTTCCGGCGTCAAATCGTGAACTCCCCCAGAAAGTTTTCCTGCAAGTTCTTCCAAAAGCTCTTGTATATCATCTTCTTCCAGGTACATTGGCATAGCGCGTACAAGCAATGTTTTGGAACCAAAATCCTCTGCTTCAATTCCCAAAGTAGATAATATGTCAAGCTCAGTGAGTAGAGTTGCATAATTTTCCGCGGATAAGGAGATCATCAGTGGTTCCAGTAAGACCTGGCTGTTGGAAGCATCATCGGTTGCACGTAAATGATTGAAAAGGATCCGTTCATGTGCTGCATGTTTGTCAATCAGAAGAAGCTCCTCTCCACGTTCTACCAGCAGATATGTCCCAAAAGCCTCGCCAATCATGTGAAACCCTTTTTCTTCCCCGTTAATATCAGCAGCTTTGGAAGCCATGGATTGTGGCGGGGTTTCTTTATTAGGAGGAGTCTCCTGACGCTTTTGGTGGGAGTTCGAAAAATGGAACTGCGCGCCTTCTTTTTTTTGAAGGAAATCAGAAAACCTCTGCATTCCAGAAGAAGGCTTTGCTTCTTCATGGGAGATCTCCACAGGCACTTTCCTTTTTGTAAAGGAATCTCCAATCCCATGCAGTGATCCGTTGTCAAAGAACATTTCCTTATAAGGACGCGACGATCCAGAAGAAAAAGAAATGGGTTCCCCTTTTCCTTCCTGATGTATTTGCTCCAATGCAGAAATGGCCTTGAATTGCCCCAACGACATCTGCTGAGGCGGGACAATTTTTTCCTGTGGAACCGACGGCTTTTCTTTCAAAACAATGCTTTCAAATTCAATTTCTTTTGAAAGCGTGTTTTTTACTGCATGGAACACTGCGTCGAATACCATTTTTTCCTGCACAAAACGCACTTCAATTTTTGCCGGATGTACATTGACATCGACTAGTTCGGCAGGCATTTCTACCATTAAAACACAAGCTGGGAATTTTTGCACCATAATTGCATGTTTGTATGCTTGTTCCAGAGCAGCAGCACAGGTACGGGACTTGACGAATCGCCCGTTTATAAAAAAATTCTGTAAAGTGCGATTGGCACGGCTCTGTTCTGGTTTGGAAACAAAGCCGCTTACCTTTACACAATCAAAAGTATATTCAACCGGCAACATTCCCTTGGCAACATTTTTTCCAAGTACGCTGTATATAGCAGAAAGGAGCTTTCCATCTCCAGGAGTGTTGAGGTATTCCCTGTTATCCCGCAGAACCCGAAAAGAAATTTCCGGATGAGATAGTGCGATTTTTTCCACTACTCCGCATACGGAGTTTGCTTCAGAAACATCCTTTTTCAGAAATTTCATACGGGCCGGGGTATTATAAAACAGATCTTTTACAATAATGGTTGTCCCCTGTGGACATCCAGCTTCTCCAAAAGAGATGATTTCCCCACCTTCCAATGAAATTTCTGTTCCAGCTAGAGAACCCTCTGTTTTTGTCATCATCTGGACACGGGATACCGCTGCTATCGAAGCAAGTGCTTCCCCACGGAATCCCAAAGTCAGAATATGTTCCAAATCATCTTCGGAAGAAATTTTGCTGGTTGCATGGCGTAAAAATGCAGTTTTTACACTGTCTTGTTCAATTCCGCTCCCGTTATCTGTTACACGCAAATAGGTAATCCCGCCGTTTTTTATTTCCACTGTAATTACGCTTGCCTTTGCGTCGATGGAGTTTTCCACCAATTCCTTGACTACAGAAGATGGGCGCTCACAGACTTCTCCCGCGGCGATTAGTTCTGCAACGTGCTTATCAAGTACCTGAATTTTTGCCATGCTTTCAGCTCCTTTCCCTTTATAGCATTGCTTTTAGTTCATAGAGTTTGTTGAGTGCTTCAATCGGAGTGAGTGTGTTCAAATCAATCTGTTCAATCGCAGCGGCAAGTTCATCTCTTGCGGAAGAGGTAAAGGAAATCTGCCCCAAATCCTCCGTGGGTTCCGGGGCGGATTTTGTTTTGGCCACTGGGCCGCCCTGATCGAGTTCCGCTAAAATTTTCTTTGCACGGCTGACAACACTTTCCGGGATTCCCGCCAGTTTTGCCACCTCAATACCATAACTTTCGTCCGCTCCCCCACGGATAATCTTGCGCAGGAACGTGATATCATCCCCACGCTTTTTGACGGCAATATTATAGTTGACCACTCCGTCTAAAAGGGATTCCAGTTCCGTAAGTTCATGATAATGGGTCGCAAATAAGGTTTTTGCGCCAAGCTTTCGACGATCTGTAATGTATTCGATTACCGCGCGCGCAATACTCATTCCGTCATAGGTAGAAGTCCCCCGTCCAATTTCATCCAAAATAAGCAAACTCTGTTTTGTCGCATTCTTCAGGATATGTGCAACCTCGTTCATTTCTACCATGAAGGTAGATTGTCCGGAAGACAAGTCATCTGAAGCGCCAATTCTCGTAAATATCCGATCCACGACCGAAAGTTTTGCGGATTTTGCAGGAACATAACAGCCTATTTGTGACATCAGGCAGATTAGCGCAACTTGGCGCATATAAGTGGATTTTCCTGCCATATTTGGGCCGGTGATGACCAGCATCCGATTATCCTTTTCATCCATACGGGTGTCGTTTGGTACAAAAGCAGTGTCTTTGAGCAGGGCTTCTACCACAGGATGGCGCCCTTCCTCAATGATAATTTCTCCATTCATGGTCACATCCGGACAGCAGTATCCCCTTGCACGGGAAACATTGGCAAAGGAACACATGACATCCAATTTTGCCACTGCAGAAGCAGTATTTTGAATTCGATGGAGCTGGGAAGCGGTAAAATCCTGCACCTGACGGAACATCTCCAGTTCCAGCGCAACCACCCGTTCACTTGCCCCTAAAATCTTATCCTCAATGTCTTTCAGTTCCTGGGTGATATAGCGTTCCGCATTGGTCAATGTTTGTTTTCGAATGAAACTTTCCGGTACCAAAGCCGTATTTAGTTTTGTGACTTCAATATAATAGCCAAACACTTTGTTATATCCGACTTTTAAAGTCTTTATTCCGGTTTCTTCCCGGTATTTTGCCTCAATATCGGAAAGGATTTGTTTGCTGTTTTTCAAAATGCTATGAAGTTCATCGATTTCCGCGTTAAAACCGGGACGAATCATTCCTCCATCTTTTGTAGAAATGGGAGGATCGTCAATGATTGCGTTTTCGATAACCTCTTTGACGTCTTCTAAGGTATCCAGTTGTGTATGTATTTCCCTGAGCAACCCGCATTTTGCATTTTTTAACAGTTCCTTTAATTTGGGAATACTCCCCGCTGCATCTGACAGAGAGCGCATTTCCCTGGGACTGGCCGTACCGTATACAATCCTCGTCATCAAACGTTCCAGATCATAGATACCACCCATCTGTACAGTTAGATCGTCACACAAGATAGGATCGCTGTAAAGTTCCGATACCGCAGCGTGGCGTTTGAGAATGGCCGCCGGATTCAACAGTGGTTGTTCAATATAGCTGCGGATGAGCCGTTTGCCCATTGCCGTTTTTGTACGATCCAGTACCCAGAGCAAGCTGCCCTTCTTTTCAGAATCACGGATTGTCTGAGTTAATTCCAGGTTTTTCCTCGCATAAGAATCAAGTACCATAAAGGAATCTTCCCGGTAAAAATCCAGAGAAGTCAGACGGGTAATGAGATTTTGCTGCGTTTTTCCCAGATAGGAAATTAGAGCACCAACAGCCCGCACGGTTTCCTCACAGCCCACCATGCCCAGACGTTCCAGATTATCCACGCCAAAGTGGCTTTGGACAAGTTCCCTGGTTTGGGACAATTCAAATTCGCTGTCTTCAAGTACTTCTGCCACGCAACGGATTTTTTCTTTAAGAAAATGGGTAATGTCTTTCTTTTCCCGGATTTTCTGATTAAACAGGATCTCTGTTGGGGAAAACTTTCCAATTTCATTGATGATACTAATCTGTTCTCCATCCAAAAGCAGGGTCGCATGGATTTCCCCGGTCGAGACATCCGCAAAACACAAACCCGTCCGCTCGTTTTCTGCAATATAAATACAGCCGATGAAGTTGTTGCAATCTTCATCCAGCATATTGCTTTCAATCACAGTACCTGGTGTAATAACGCGGATGACCTCGCGGCGCACCAAGCCTTTGGCGGTCGCGGGGTCTTCCATCTGTTCGCAAATTGCAATTTTATATCCTTTTTTTACAAGACGGGAGATGTAGGCGTCACAGCTGTGAAAAGGCACTCCACACATGGGGGCTCGTTCGTCCAAACCACAGTCCTTGCCTGTCAGTACCAAATCGAGTTCTTTTGCTGCAAGTTTTGCATCATCAAAGAACATTTCATAGAAATCGCCAACACGGAAAAACAGGATATGGTCCTTGTGTTCCTCTTTAATTTTCAAATATTGCTGCATCATGGGTGAAAGTGCCATATCTTCTCTCCGTCCTCCTCAAAATGTCGTTTTCACTTAATGGCAACCAGCGCAAGAGGAACAGCTTCCTGTACATGCAGCGGGGTCGACCGTCTGCGGATCCTCTCCATTGACCGCCATCATCAAAATTGCGCTGATCTGGTTCATCATGGTATCCACTTTTGTTTTCGCTTCATTATACCGCATCATATTTTCATTGCTCATAATTTTACCGTAAGCGTCGCGCAACTCTTTATCCAGATGAGCCAGGCGTTCATTATTCTTTTCCTCTTCTTTTTTGTTCATTTCTTCGCTGATAGCAATGCGTTTTAGGTTGAATTCTCCAATTGCATCCTGCAAATCCTTATCATTGTCGTTTGCGGTTTTGGCCATCTGCAAGGTGATATATGCTTCATCCTCTTGGATTGCTGTACCGAGATCACGTGCTAATTGAATCAAATCCATGGTTTTTCCTCCTAATTATCTCAGCTCACCGAGCACAGCCCAGTTGAGCGCTTTGGTAATAGTTACATTGACAAATTTTCCTATCAGGGAATCTTCTCCCGGAAAATCCACAATCACGTTGGAATCGCTTCGTCCGGTAAGGTAGCCTTCCCCTGTTTTTCCCGGTCCTTCCGGCAAAACACGCAAGGTCTTGCCAACAAGGGCCTGATATTTTCCCTCTCCGATTTTTTCCTGAACAGCGAGTAATTCCCGGAACCATTTTCCCTTTTCCTCCTGGGAAACAGGATCGGGCATGTCATAAGCTTTTGTCCCTTTCCGGGGAGAAAAAATGAAGGTATATAGAGAATCATATCCTACTTGTTCAATCAAACTCACTGTCTGTAAAAATTCCTCATAGGTTTCCCCTGGAAACCCAACGATAATATCACTGGTAAAAGAGACATTTGGAATTTTCTGTTTTGCGTATTCAATCAAAGAAAGATAGCTCTCCCTGGTATACCGGCGGTTCATCGCTTTCAGTACCCGGCTGTTCCCACTTTGAACCGGTAAATGGATATGATTGCAGACTTTGTCACAGCGGGCAATCGTATCAATCAATTCATGGGTACAGTCTTTGGGGTGAGAGGTCATAAAACGGATACGAAATTCCCCATCCAAATCGTTGATTTTCTGTAAAAGCTGAGGAAAGCGAATCCCATTTTGCAGGTCGTTTCCATAGGAATTTACATTTTGCCCAAGCAGGGTAATGTCTTTGTACCCATGTGCGATCAGTTCCCTTGCCTCTTCCAGAATATCCTCAGGTTGACGGCTGCGCTCCCTTCCCCGGACATAGGGGACTACACAATAGGTGCAAAAATTATTGCACCCATACATAATGGGAAGCCATGCCTTAAACTGCCCATCCCGATGGGTGGGCAGTCCTTCTGCAATCACGCCGTCGCTTTGGGAAATTTCAAACACTCTGCAGTGGGATGACAATGCCTGATAAAAGAGTTCCGGAAACCGATGCATCGCATGAGTACCAAACACCAAATCCACATAAGGGTAACTCTTTTTAATCTTCTGAGCAACATGTTCCTGCTGCATCATGCAACCGCACAAACCAATCAGCATGGAAGGATTTCTCCGTTTGTTGTTTTTCAAAGCTCCAACATTTCCAAAAACCCGGTCTTCCGCATGTTCACGGATAGCACAGGTGTTATACAGAACAAAGTCCGCGCCTTCTGGGGAATCCACAAGCTGATATCCCATTTCTTCGAGCATTCCTTTTAGCTTTTCCCCATCCGCTACATTTCCCTGGCACCCATAAGTGCGCACAAATGCTTTTGGATAGTTGCCCTGACTGAGGAAGCGCGCTTCACTGATATCATGCACTAACAGCATGAATTCCCGCTGCCGGTCAATTTCTTCGGCGGGAACCGCAACCTTTCTATTTAGGTTCGCCATGTATTATAGTTCCTTTCCAGGGCCTCCTAAAATAAGATTGGAAGTGCCCTTTCATGACAAATTGCGACGTAAATGCCGTACTGTTAATTATACCTTTTTCCTGTGTTTTCGTCAATGAAAAAACAGGCTCCATACGGAATGTATCCTGTGCCTTTTTCTGTTGATAACAGAAAAATTTCCCATAGAAAACAGCCGTATGTTTAAAAATACGGCTGTTTTATCCTTTTTCTTCGAACCATTCGCACGCAGGAAAATCTTTTGCCACTCTGGTGCCTTCTCCAACACGGAAATTACGGCTAAAAAAACTTCCCCGTTTCCGGCAAAAATAGTACCCTCTTCTTGTGTAAATATGGTTTCTTTGATCTTCCACTAAAAAACGACAGTTGGCACAAATTCTTTGTTTCATATTATCATGCCAAAATGTTCACAAGAATAAGTACAAGGGTTGCGGTTGCATAAACCGCCATTCCTGGATTGCACAGAGCAAGCCTGACTTTTGTCTTCCCAAATACCGGAAGCCCCGGCGCAAGTCTGCGAAAGCGATAAAAATTCACAGCAAATAGCACAATTGCCGAGATCATCAACACAATCACAAAAATTCCCATCAACCCAATAACGAGTTCCCATTTTGATGTGGCAAGCAGTGGGAAAATAACGCCTCCGCAGAGATTGACAAACATATGTAGCCCCACCGTATATCCAATGTGCCCAGTGCGTAGCGCCACAAACGCAAAAGCGCATCCAATTGCAAAGGCATAGAACATTTGATAGAGATTTCCGTGAAACATAGCGAATAGAAGTGCAGAAAAGAAAATACTCATTTTTTCCCCATAAGGCTTCAATCGGTTTAAGATCATTCCACGGAACACCAGCTCTTCAAAAAAAGGCGCCAGGATAACTGAAAACAAAATGGTTACCCAAATGTTTTCCGTTGCCGAAGCAACAGGGTTTATCACTGGAGAACCTTTAAAGATACTGATAACTTCGTTTAGCCATACGGAAAAATAATTAAAAAGATACATTCCGCCAAGGGAAATCACTGCCCAAGTCATAATTTCATCCACCCGCATACGGAGCTTTTGCTGCGCATGGACTGCAGGAATAGTTTTTACAATCAGATAAAAAACAGGAATTCCTACCCCATAAAAAGATAGAGCAGAAACAAGGTTCAAAAACAGTTGGGAAGCGGCGACCCTTCGAGAAAGGAACTGCATGCCCAAAATCAATAAAACCCCAAGGGCTTGCATGATAATCATCATTACAACGCACCCAAATGAAAGAACCGTACAGGTATGTTTCATTGTCCTGGCATTGTCCTGGTAATAGTTTGGCTGCTGCATATCTTGCCCCCCTCTTTATTACAATATCTTTTGAATTTCAACGGTATAACCGTTCGGATCTTTCATAAAAAAAGAATAAACAGGAAACTTATCGTGATATTTTGGCGGGCATAAGACGCATTCCTGTTTTTTCTTACGGATTTCCTGGTAATACCTGTCTACATCTTCAATCTCGGGTGCATTAAAAGAAATACAGACACCGTCGGCCATGGGTCTCCCATCGTCATATTTACAAAATCCAAGGTAGCCATATCCACTGTCCAAAATGATGCAATTTTCCATTTCCCTGTATACCGTTATCCCGGTTACGGTGGCATAGAAATCCAGAGTAGCATGGAGATCCTTGCAGGGAAAAAAGATAATATTGGATGTCAGCATGTCCTGTCCTCCCGAAAAATTATTTCAGCCTAAGAACTGCTGTGAGCGGATAATGATCCGATGGATATCTCCCGGCTTCGTTATAGCAATCCACTTTGGTTTCTACTACTTCAAAGTCCGAAGAGACAAAAATATAATCAATATGGCTTTTGTTCTTTCTTTTATTGACAAATTTCCCATGGAACCCATGATGGGTATTGACATAACCATCATGATAGGCCCCGCCTTCGAGATAAGCATCTTTGAGAGGGATGCCATATTTTTTGGAGCGTTCCAAAAGAATCTTGACAGTCTTGCTGGTGGGTCTTGCGTTGAGATCTCCCATCAAAATCATTGGCGTGGGATCATTTTTCATAAATTCTGCCATATGGCGCAGAATCAAATCTGCCCCCAGATGACGCGCTGGCCCACAGATATGATCAAAATGGGTATTAAACACCCGAATTCGCCTTCCACTGTCCTTCAAATACACGTCTGCTACTGTACAAATCCGCGGAAATACTGCAAAATAGGCACGGCTGCCGGGAATATGCGGGGTTTTGGATAACCAGAAAGTCTCCACATCCCGCACATTTGCTTTTTCATTGTTAATAATGATATCGCTGTGCTCGTTTTTCATTTCCTTATTGCGGCCTTCTCCAAAAATGCTGTATCCTGTCAGCAAGTTACAGATATCTTCCCGCATAGAAGGCAGCAATTCCTGAACGCCAATAATGGCGGCATCTGATCGTCTGATAAATGCAGCGGCAAGTTCTCTACGGTATTTCCACCGGTTTTCATTGTCGTGACGGCTATCGCGGCGAAGATTAAATGTCATTACCTTAATGGTGTTTTCGGATTGCATAGAATGACACCTCGAAAAACAAAATAAGTAGTATTATGAGAGCCAAGCTCCTGTTTTAATTGCTGTTCATACATGGTCACTATTATAGCACCTTTTTTGTCAAAAAGATAGTACCAGAACCGTACATATATTGCTAATCCCATAAAATTATGATAAATTATTGATAAAGTTTCCTTTCCAAAAGTGTAATGGATGCAAAGAGGAAATGAGAGAATTATAATTGCAATTATTTTTTGATAAGGAGACGTTTTCTATGCCTCAACAGCCACCGGAAAAACAACCCACAACCAAAAAAAGCCCATTTGGTACAGAGAATTTTGAACGAAAAAAACCTTCCGTTCTTCGAACTTTGATCATGACTCTTGCTGTGATTGCAGTTCTAATTTTAATAGGATATTTTTTTGGAAAATAAATAGCTCTGCAGATGAGTGCTTTCCTTTCACAAAGGAGACTCCTGAAAATGATTGTCGACTGGAAAAATAAATTTTTGACGCTGGAATGCTATAAATATTTTTTCATGCTGTATGTACCGTCCTTCCTGGGGAACATTTAAAACAAAGGCGAAGTCCTATCGCCATGACCTGGATGTACATATTTTTTGGTTGGCTGGAGCATCAGCAACTGTGTGGGATAATTGTAGTAAAGCTGCAAAGTTTCCAAACAGCAGAAATTTTTGGAATTGCCATTAAGCCAAAAAACAGAAAAAAAGAATTGGAAGACGAATGATACATCACATTTTTCAGGTTCTTCCCATTTCTGCTTTCATTGCAGAAACAGACGACGGTGCCGTTGGTTTTTATCGAAAATGTCAATTTAAGACAGAGGAATTTTTTCAAGAATACGATGGAAATCAATATAGGAGATATTGCTGCGTTCTGAAAAAGAGATTGATATTTTATCATTGAACTACAAAGCAGAAAGGTCCACGAAAACGGGCCTTTCTGCTTTGTGCTCTTTAAAAACAATTTTATTTTCTGGGTTTCCAAGCTTCCCGCTTTCAAAAAAGTTATCACAACTGTTTACCTGGATGGATTTTCTTTATCCTTTTGGTTTTTCGGGCGCGAGACGGATGAGTCCGGTGTCGGAAAACGCCTTTTCAAAGAGCAATCTCTCCCCGTGTTTTTGGAATTTTACTCGGATTACATCACTCCCTTTTTTTCCAGCAATGACGCCAAGTCCAAACCGTTTATGAAGCACCCAGGTTCCCTTTTTCAAACTGCCTTGAGCGCTCAACGGCTCCGTATTTTCAAAATCGGCCTGGCTTTTGTCATTTAACAACCGTCCAATATACCGGGAAGGGTTGATCTGGGCTTCTCCCAGTTTTTCGGAACAGAGGATTGTCAATTGATTCTTGGCTCTGGTAACCCCAACATAAAAAAGCCGCGCCTCTTCTTCCATAGGTTCTTCATTTCCCTCCAGGTGTTCCCTGATTGCCTGCGTCGATGGAAGCTGACCTTCATAGGCGTCAATTAAAATGACCCGGTCAAATTCTAGCCCTTTTGCGGAATGCATGGTTGTCAGGGTAACAGAAACATCCCTTGTCCGGCTATGTTGTTGAATAATACCGGAGAGCTCATCAAGCCGGTTGAGAAATTCTTCCACCGTGGTATAGTCCTGCGCGATACTTTTGAGCGTGGCGAGTCTTTGTGTCATAACTTCTTCCCTGTAACCGTGTTTTGCCCGGTATTCCAGGTATTCCGCATACCCAAGATCGTACTCAATACATTCCAGGGCTGAAAAGGGCTCCATGGAACGCAGAGCATCCACTTTTCTCCGGACAAACTGAATGCGTTCTCTGATCGATTTTTCTACCTGTCCAGAATGCAGCAGGACTTCAAACACATCGTCATATTCATTGCAATGTTCCCGCACATATAAAGCTGTTTCCCGGTTGATATACAGACCCAGCTTATAGTAAAGAGAATAAAACAAATCCCCGTCCTTTGGATGAAAACTGAGTGAGAAAAAAGTTAAGATATCCTGTACAACAAAATGTTTGAAAAAGGAAGCCCTATGCTCCCGGATATAAAAGGGGATCCTGTATTTATCTAAAGCATTGATAAGGGGAAGAGCACTGACATTATTCTTATATATTACCGCAATCGTATCGCCCTGCGGTGTTTCTTGCAGTATACGGACAATCTCATCATATTGTTCGTTAAGATTGTCCAATTTCCTAATCTCAAGCGGCAATCCCTGCTCTCGGTGCGTTATCATCTGTTTTGGATAGCGCATCTTATTATACGCAATCATCCGGGCGGCGCTGGTCACAATTGCTCCTGTGGAACGATAATTTTCTTCCATTTTAAGAACCAGAGCGTCCGGATATCGCTTTGGGAATTCAAGCAATGCCTGGGGATAAGCTCCACGAAAACCATAGATACTCTGATCTTCATCCCCCACTAAGAAGAGTGCCCCATTTTTGCCTGCTAGGAGCCGGATAATCTCATGCTGCAAACGCGAAGTATCCTGTGCTTCATCTACATTAAGATAGGGATACTGATCCTGATACCATTTCAGCAAAGATGGGAACCGTTTTAGGGCAGTCAAAGCAAATGACTGCATATCGTCAAAATCCATGACGCCATATGTACGCTTTAATTTTTCATAACGCACAAAGGCATCCTCCAAACAGATACCCACACATTCCGTCTTTTTTCGCTCTTCCCTGTCCATCATACTGTTTTTGGCCCTGCACAATAGATTATCCAGCTCTTCCAAGGTATCTTCCCCGGCAAGTTCCCCTGTAATGGACCGATACACCTCGGCCAGAAGTCTGGATTTGGAGGGGATTCCCGGTTTGCCACTTTCCAATAAGGAAGGCATAACAGTCCCCTTCGCATGAACATAGGTATTTAAGATGCGGTAGCAGAGGCTGTGAATCGTACTGATCAAAGGCGTTCCAAGTAGTTGCTGGCCAAATATCGAAACAAGCCTAGAAGAGATATCATTGGCAGATTCCCGGTTAAACGTAACAGTCAAAATTTTGCTCGCAGGGATTTTTTCTTCCAAGATCATGGAGGCAATCCGCGCAAGGATTACTGTGGTCTTGCCACTTCCCGGCACAGCCAATAAAAGCATATGCTTGGAAAATGTAGAGGCTGCCTGAAGCTGCTGCTGATTGAGCGAAATCCCCTTTTCACGCAGCAATTCATGTACAGTCATATCACTTTACACCTTCTTTTGCGAAGTTTACTTCTTCATGAGACAGGATTAAAAAGAAAGGGTTTTACGTCAAAACCCGCTTGACAGATGGTTTTTTACATGTAAAGATAGAATACTTTTCACGGAAAAAGCCATGAAAAAAGGGCAGATTCTTCTGCCCTTTTTGTCAGTAAAATTTTATTCTTCCTCAGCTTCTTCTGGCATATCCCAGTTGTGGTATATGTTTTGGACATCGTCATTGTCTTCCAAATGTTCGATGAGCAATTCCATTTTTTTAATCTGTTCTTCATCATCCAGCGTGGTATAGGTAGATGGGATATACTCTACTTCCGCAGAATCAATTTGATATCCTTTTTCTTCCAGGGCAAGCCTTACGGCAGAAAAATCCGCAGGAGCCGTAACGATTTCAACAATACCGTCTTCTATGCTGAAGTCCTCTGCTCCGGCGTCAAAGCAGTCTTCCATCATTTTTTCCTCATCAATCCCATCACCTGGAATTGTGATAACTCCTTTTTGACTGAACATGAAGGAAACACATCCGGTCTGCCCAAGGTTTCCGCCAAATTTGTCAAAGTAATGGCGCATATCTGCAGCAGTACGATTACGGTTGTCAGTCAAAGTCTCCACAATAACGGCAACGCCATTTGGGCCGTATCCTTCATACATGATTTCTTCATACTGGTTTTTGTCGTCTCCGCCCGCCGCTTTTTTGATAATACGCTCAATGTTGTCGTTAGGCACATTGTTGGACTTGGCTTTTGCCACCAAATCCCGGAGCTTTGAGTTTGAGTTTGGGTCAGGGCCTCCCTCTTTGACTGCTACGGAAATTTCACGTCCAATTTTTGTAAAGACTTTTGCTTTTTGAGCATCGGTTTTTTCTTTTTTACGCTTAATATTATTCCATTTCGAATGTCCTGACATATGTACTTTCGTCCTTTCGAATGATTCTGTAGTTTGTCGTACATTTTATTTTAACATAGCTTTCTATTCGATTCAAGTATATATCCTCATCAAATTCCGTCTAACAATTTTCCATGCTTTTGAATTGTCACCGGTCAATTCCAGGTGGCACGAACTACCCCGCAGGCAATTTTTTCCCCAGAATCTCCCGAAGGCTGTGTTCGAAAATCGTCGGGATGCTGATGGATCACCACGGTTCTGCCGATAATATTACGTACAGAAAAACGATCTGTCAAAACAGCCATCCATGCCATTCCATGATTAGAAAACAGTGGGGGCAGATCTCCCGCATGGGCCGGATGTTCACAATTTTCCGGATTATAATGCCCTTTTGTCTCTGCAAAAGGATCTTCTATATTCCCTGCACAGCGGCTACCTTCGTGAATATGAAGCGCAAATATCGGATGATTACAATCCCCTTGTCCTTGCGGAAGCCCTTCGGTTTCCACAAGAACAAGGCACCCATTTTTCGTCTGCCAAAATAGTACCTTTCCGTGCAACTGTGGATACTCTGCCGAACCCTTTAGAGCAGCTTCCGCATCCGGTGCATAGTGTTTTATTTGGCTGAGCAGTTTTCCCGTCATAGAAAATTCCATAAAAATCCCTCCTGCTTTAGTATATGATAAATCCCTTGATTGGGAAACTTTTATAAACAACCAGGGAGACATCTGTCATTGGGACAAAACTCTCTCAATCTCATAAAATTAAAACAGCGCACAAGTGTACGCTGTTTTTGGTAGTTAATAGATAAAATTCCTTTTTGCGTGGTTTTATTTTTGTTCACCCACTGAAGGAACCATCTGCACATACGTTTTGGCATTTCTGGGGTACTCACATAATAACGTTTTTTCTGCTCCATGGCAGCAAATAGCGCCGTCTCTTCTTCAATCAAGGAAAGATGAAACAGATCAAAATTCTCTTTCATGTGGATGTAGTCTTAGAACCGGAGATGACAAAGTTCCCATGATTTCGCCGCCATTCATTTACCATCACAATGACTCCGGCAACGGTATCCACGCCGGTAGTATTCACTTCTTCGGGCATGGTAAAATAAGCAATCAGGATCTTGGTGCTGTCCTTTTCGGCCTCAGACGAAACTCCTGTGTAAGCCCCTCCCTGTTCCGAGATTTTATTTTCTACAGGAGATATTGTGGATTCTGAGGAGTAATTTAGATTTGTTAGCGCCACGCTACAAGACTATATGCCAGAGCAATTGTAAAGAAAAAGACAAAAACTCTTTTCATAGGGCCATCTCTTTCCAGTAAATCCATTTTTATAAGCCGAGGCCTTCTACCCAAGTTTGGACCTCCTCCTGGGAGACACTGGAAGAAAAGCGCTGGCCTTCCAACCAATTTCCAGTGCCGGCTGCCTCTTCTAATAAATTTCCGCTATCCCCTAAATCAGAGCTGCTGGAAGTACAAAAGGGAATGACTGTTTTCCCAGTAAAATCGTTTGCTTCAATAAAACCGTCTACCGGCCAAGCCGCAATTCCCCACCAGATAGGATAGCCGATAAACACAGTATCGTAGGAATCCCAATTTTCCACTGTATCTGCGACAAGTTCAACATCTCTGGCATCCGGATTATCATGCTCACGGACAACCCGGCTATCTTCTTCTGTCCAGTTTAAATCCTCATCCGTATAGGGATCTGCCGGCTCCAATTCAAAAATATCGGCTCCCGTTGCCTCTGCAATCAAGTCCGCAGCTTGTTGTGTGTTCCCAGTTGCCGAGTAGTAGACGACAAGTGTTTTTCCAACCCCTGATCTCGATTCTGATACGGAGGAAGTGTTTGCTGTTTCAGATACTTGAGAGCTCTCTGCTGTAGAGGAGCTAGAAGATGGCGCGCTGCTGCATGCTGTGAGTCCCAATACCATCATAATTCCCATTAACAGAGCGGTTAGTTTTTTCATTGTAAAGTCTCCTTTCAATCAAAACATTCGGTAAAAATTTCCAAAATTTCCTCATGGGTCATTTTTTTATAACTGCCTACCGAAATTGCACAGGAATCAGCGATTTCCTTTAATTGACCTTTGTCAGTCATCCCCAGTTCTTTGAGTGTTGTAGGCAGTCCAATTTCTTTGATAAAGTCTGCCAAAGCATCCACTCCGGCCTTGGCAAATTCCTCATCATTTTTGCCATTGCGGGAGATATCCCAGACATTTTCTGCAAATCGTATGAATTTTGGCAATCCCTCCTTGTAAATGTGGCGGTAATACACCGGATGAAGCACTGCCAGGCCGCAGCCGTGATTACAATTGATATAGGCGCCAAGTTGATGTTCCATGTTATGGCACTCGAAATCACATTTTTTGCCCATCTTGATAACCCGGTTTTCCGCCATCGTAGAGTCCCACATCAGATTACTACGGGCAATGTAGTTCTCTGGGTCACGAATAGATGCCCGCAGATTGCGGATAACACTCTTCATCAATGCCTCCATGACATCATCAGAAACGTTGTCCTCGTTTGGTTCACTAAAATAAGTTTCCATGATATGACTGAGGATATCAAATCCACCGGAAACCATCTGTCTAACCGGAACGCTGTATGTATAAGTGGGATCCATCAGCGCAAACTGTGGATTTAGTTTAGGATAGTCGCGGCCAGTTTTAATTTTCTGTTTTTCATTGGTAATCACAGCACCGCCATTACACTCACTGCCAGTACCTGCCACTGTAACAATCACACCCAATGGCAGCGGCTCCAAATCCACCACACCGGGACGAGCCCAGAAATCGTTCCAGACATCTCCCCCATACCGAGCAGATAAAGATACTGCTTTGCAGCAATCCATTACAGAGCCGCCTCCAACCCCCAAAATCATGTCCACGTTATTTTCTCGTGCAAGTTTAGCCCCTTCCAACACCTTGGCATAGGTGGGATTTGCCATAATACCAGAAAACTCCAAAATGGTTTTCCCGGCAGCTCGTAAAATGCCAACAACTTCATCGTATATGCCATTCTGCTTGATAGAACCTCCGCCATAGGCCAACATTACTGTACGATATGGTCCTGTTAAACAAGAAAGGTATTCCTTTACGCAACCCTTCCCGAAGTAAACTTTGGTTGCGTTTTGAAAGATAAAATTGTTCATAAAAAGCTTCCTTTCTTTTTATTTTTGGATTATGTTTGTGCTTCCCAAAAGTCCAGCGCTTCGTCAATCCACCCCTCTGCAACGGTACCAGTACCCAAACCAAAACCATGTCCCAGACCAGGATAATGGTGGAATTGTGTAGGAATGCCCAGCGTATTCAATGCCTTTAGACGTCGCTCCATAATCCGCCAGTTTGCAATGCCATCATTTTCCCCTACACAAGCAAAAGTTGGCGGATCGTTTTCCGTATAATCCGCATGCCCCGTATACTGAAGAATCACTGCACTGGGTTGAGGCAAGTTATCCCCGCCAAAAACCGCAGGTCCATAGGATCCCATCCATGCCGCCATTCTTCCTCCAGCTGATCCGCCCCATAGAGAGTAACCATCCGTGTCCACTCCCAACCCTTCTGCATGTTCAAAAATAAAGCTGATGGCCCTGGCCAGATCCTCACATGCAGTCTGTGCACCTGGACGGTAGATCAGTGCAAACGCGTTATAGCCTTGCTTGGATAATTCCAGGGCATGGGGAAAACTGTCCTGCATTGCCCCTACATAGGCAAATCCCCCGCCGGCATTGCATACAGCAAATTTTTCTCCAGGAGTCCCTTTGAAGAAAAACAAGCCTGTATTGGCCTTTTCCGGGTCCTTTGTTTTTTCTTCTTCCGTATAAATATCATAAAAAACAGTTTCTCCTGCTTCGGCATGTCTTTTTAGGTAGTTGACAATTTCCACTGTTTCATTTGGATCGATATTGTTATACCAGGTCAGGTGGAGTCCCCCTAATGTATCACCTCTATAATATCCGCTGTTCACGGGGAAGATTAGCCGCCCGTACTTTCCAAAAACCGGGTCGTTTATCACCTCTTCTATTTTTGTATCCGCGGTAAAGGTCTCGCTGGTACCCGACTGTGTGTACACTGTATTCCCATCCCCTGATTCTCTTGACACATTTTCAGATGATGTTTCAATATCAATCGCTGTATTTGCGGCATTTTCTGTACCGCATCCAATAAAGCAAAATAAACAGCAGATTAGTATCATGATAACAGCCGATTTTTTCATGTTTTTCACCCACTTTTTCCTCTTGTTGTCTATATTATAAAAAAAACGAGACTTCTACAGAAGTCTCGTTTCGTTATGCTGTTAATACCTAAAGGTTAATAGTGTTTTATCAAATTTCCTGCTCAAAATAACCGGAAGGCATTTTACCTTCCGGTTGTATATCTCTCAGGATTTCCTCAAAGACAGCAGATAAAGTTTTCCGCCCCTGTAAAATCCGGGATAATTATGCAAGTGCTTCCGGACACTTTTCACTGACAATTTTCAGTGCTGCTTCATCGGCAACAACAATCAAATTGGGGTGGAATTGCAGGATCGATGCCGGAACATGTGGAGTTACAGGTCCGAAGAACGCATCATACATCACAGGGGCTTTTGCTTCACCGCTTGCAACAAGGAGAACACATTTTGCTTTCATAATAGCGCCAATTCCCATGGTAATGGCCTGTTTTGGAACTTCATCGATGGATGCAAAGAATCTGGAATTTGCCTGAATAGTGTTTTCTGTCAAATTGACACAATGGGTATTTTTGTCAAACTCATCATTGGGTTCGTTAAAACCAATATGCCCATTGTTACCGATACCGAGCAGCTGGATATCCACACCGCCCATGGATTCAATTACCTTATCATAACGGGCACTCTCTTCATGGGGATCTGCAGCTTTGCCGTTGGGGACATTGGTGTTATTTTTGTCAATATTGACATGATCAAACAGATTATGGTTCATAAAATAACGGTAGCTTTGATCATTGGTTCCATCCAGGCCATAATATTCATCCAGATTAACTGTGCGTACATTGGAAAAATCCAAATCCCCGTTTTCATAACCTTTTACAAGATTCTGATACAGCCCAACCGGAGTAGAACCTGTTGCAAGGCCCAAAACGCAGTCATTTTTTAATACCACCTGTGCGGCAATGATATTTGCCGCTTTACGGCTCATTTCCTCGTAATCTTTTGTCTTTATAATTTTCAAAACGCTCACTCCTAATGATGAATTCGGTTTCTGAGCCTATTGTACATCAAAACACTGGTTTTGTCCATGTGCAAAGGAAATTTTTCCTATTGATTATACCCATAAATGCGCAGCAGGC
The DNA here is from genome assembly GCA_904419745.1 of Candidatus Pseudoruminococcus merdavium. Lineage (GTDB taxonomy): Bacteria > Bacillota > Clostridia > Oscillospirales > Ruminococcaceae > Pseudoruminococcus_B > Pseudoruminococcus_B merdavium. The sequence goes on from CAJFSS010000011.1 coordinate 81,704, forward strand.
GAATTGATGTATATCCATAAGCACTTAATGGGTAATTCACCCGATCCGTGGTATTAGAAGCTATCAGAAAATCCACCACTTCCCCATTTTCATCATAAATTCGATCAGTTACAATGACAGAATGCCTCCACTCATCTGCTGCGCCAAACTGTATAATATCTCCTGGCTGCGCACTAAATACATTTTCATTCACCCATCCACACAGGCCGCTCCCCTCATTGAGCCCACAGTAATCATAAAAAGCAGAAACACCTGTCCACGAGGGAACTCTTCCCCAATCCGATTCACTTAAATTGATGTCATCAGAGTACCATTTCCATTGAACCGTCGACTCTCCTTCGTAGTCCATAGGAATTCCAGCAGCATATAGGCATTGGGAAATAAAGTTGTTGCAGTTACCGCCCAAGTCATCGTACTCCATCCACTCTTCATTACGTTGGTTCCACCATTTCATTGCATAGGATACGGCTTCTTCCCGATTATATTCCACATCGCAGGAAAGCCTTTGGATATCAAAATCCTCCGGCGAGCCCAAATATGTTTCTTTTTCTTGTAAAAGCAAGGATATATTCTGTTTTGATTCTTCTAAAAGCGTCTGTGTTACATCATTCATAGCCTGTTTTATTTCTGACATCGTTCTAGAGAGATCTTCCGTTTGTTCCTGATACTCTTCTTCTACAAGCAAAAAGAGATCTTCATACCGTTCATGGGATACCATTTCATAATCATTTCCGCTCTTTGAAAAAACAAAACTATGCCAGATTCCATTTGTTTGAGAGGTTACATCCAGACAGGCAAATTGCACTTCTTGATTCTCCTTAAGCAAAACCGTAAGAGTATTTTCTTCCTCTTCACAAAACAAATAATCAACTGTAGCAGAACACGCGGTCATCCGCAAATCCTGTTCCTGCATCTGGCGCGTTTGTATCAGCAAATCCAAAGCCGCTTGATTCATGAGCGCATTTTCATAGGACTGTGTGTTACTTTGGGCAAAATAAAGCGTAAGATCCTTTGATTGTAAAGCCGCTTCCGCATTGTGATACTCTGTTAAAAACTCTTCTATGATCGATTTAATTTCCTGCTTGACACCACAAGTACTGCCTGCTTCGAAAACCTCACACTGTGCAGGTGTAATCTCTCCCCTATGCAAAGAATATATCTCCGCATTTCCACTTGTGTTTGTTGGGGTCTGTTGTGTATTCTGGGTGCAGGAAAGCAACAGACCGAGAATAGACAGGAAACACATGACATATATCGGAAAATAGAGCGGATGACGCTCCCTCATTCTATTTATTTTTTCAATTGCAACTTCACCATCCCACTTGTTGATTTAAAAAACAATATATCACCGGTAGGTGAAGATGATGTGTGGGGTAAATGAAAACCTTTCAAAATTAAAATTAGCACTCGCATCTTGAGAGTGCTAATTTTAATAATTCTGTCACAATTTTACGCTTGAATTGTAACAATCCAAAGCTATACTAAAAAATGTTGAAAGGAAGCGAGAGCAATGACAAACACCAAAGAAAATAATTGTATATCAAACAAACCATATTAATAACAACACTTTGAACGGAGGCTTATATATGTTTGATTTAATCCCTTTTGACCGTAACGAAAGAAACCTGTTCCATTATCTTGACAAGATGGAAAAAGAATTTTTTGGAGACTTTGACCGTGGATTTTCGCAATTCCGGACGGATATCCTCGATCGCGGAGACCACTACGAACTCCAAGCAGAGCTTCCAGGTTTTAACAAGGAAGATATTAATATCAATGTGACGGATCATTGCCTGACAATTACTGCTCAACACAAGCAGGAACAGGAGGAAAAGAAGAACTCCTTTATTCGGAAAGAACGCAGGTATGGTTCTTATTCCAGGAGCTTTGATATCAGTGGGATTCAAGCCCAGAATATCAGTGCCTCTTATAAACACGGCGTTCTTTCTTTGAAATTGCCAAAAGAAGAGCAAAAGAAATTGGACAATGGACACCAGATTGAAATTGAATAACTTCTTTTCTGCCTTTTCAAGCAGATTCCATAATCGTATCCTCCTACAAAAAAGAGTAAGGAGGGGAAATATTTCCCCTCCTTACTCTTTTTTATTTGCTTACCAACAGTTTTCCAGTAATATCCTCAAAATCTTTTGAATTCCACATCTTACCTATGGAGATCCAAAATCCTTAATCCATTATAAAATTCTTGATATCAAACAAAGATAAAAGATATTGGCAAACTAAATTCTAGCTGAAAATGGAAGATCCGGATGGGTACTGCAATGCATTTATGCCCGAAGACGAAAAGTCTTTGGTGCAAACCGATAAATCAGAATACATGCCACAATTGAGTATAAGATGCAAAAGACAATACACATAATCCCGAACAACATTGTGGGCATCCTTACCTGCATCAAAAAGAAACACACAAAATAAGTGGCGGACATTACCAGCCTATATGTACCGCTCTTTATCTCCGTTCCCGCATTATAGGGCTGCAAAAGATAATAAATCGTCAGATAATGGACGGAAAAGAACATACTCATACAGAGTATGGAAATAAAAAGCACTGCATAATTAAGGGGATTTTCCGTCCCTCCGGACACATACAAGAGAATTGCTAACCCAGCGCCGATGACCAATGCCGGCAGCAAATTGATTTTTATAATTTCCCGCAGACGGATACGGAAGAGCTTGAGTACCATACGCGGACGTTTGTAAAAGGAGTAGGTCAGCAGGCTGTGATCACAATTCATAAATAGGGCCTGAGTAAAACCGGTTCCACGGTTGATAACATACATGATAAAGACAAAATAAGGCAGGAACGTCATCAGTAGCTCGTTAGTTCTATCTTTGATTTCCGGCGCAAGATAAAAAGATAGTAGGACACCAAGAAGCAGAAACAGACAAACAATGGCAATTTTTTTTGCAGAACTCCAAAGGATTTTTTTATGCCGTTTGATGAAAAGTTCATTGAGGTATTCAAATCCCGTTTTCCGGCTGGTAATATTGGCGTCCGTGCTGATGGCCTTTTGACTCTGATTTTGAGTGGCCTGTGCGATGGTGTCCATCTGATTCGTCAGCTGCGCCAGAAGCTGCTGGTTGATTTCCCGGTATCCACGGAAATTCAGGATTTTCCAAAGTCCAATAGCTCCTGCCGGAATAAAGGCGATCATTATAGCAGCCGAAACCATTTCCGAAAGGACAATTCCCACTGCGGGTAAACCATAGGCGGCCGCAAGCAGCAGACATACCAGGATCCAAAGATGCTTGCGTAGTTTATTTTCATTGTAGACAAATCCACTCTTTTCGTAGTCCCATAAAGAAGAAGCTGCCACGGCCATTTTAATCCCCGCTACTGAAAACGGGATCAACAAACAGAGCCATAGAGGAAGCCCCCTGTCCAGACCAAACCAGATAGAAAACGGAAGAAAGCCGATGATTACCTTTAAAATTGCATAGATATAATTGACTAGCGTATATTCCCTGGCATCCATCCGCATCAGGATCATTGCATAATATTTGTCCCTGGTGGGATTAAAAAGATTAGTATTCATCCATGCGCCAATGACCGTCAAAAAGAGCAGAATATGAAGGAATACCTGATTAGCCGGTGCATTTTCGTAAAGTATCCCAATCCCACCTATCAAGGTAAGGAAATAAAGGAATTTTCCCAGAAAAACCGAGATAACTTCCCATAACACAGAAAGTACATTGGCAAAGATTTTTAACCCCCGCACCCGATATAGGGTTTCCGGCAGGATCCGTTTAACCAGCGGAATCTGTTTGAGGGAATACAGGATTCCATTGACCCGATAGGTATTTTTCAGAGAAAAAGAAATCCGGAGCGTCCTATTCATGTCCTTCCTCCCGTAAAGCGGCAATAATTTTCTCTTTAAATTCATGGCTGTCCAGATTGGATTTATCCACTCGTTCTAATTCCCCATGATTGAGAAGCACGATTTCATCGCACAGATCCAGTGCCAAATCCATAATATGGGTGGAAAAAATAGTAATCCTCCCCTGTTTTAGAGAACGGAGCAGCTGCTTCATCTCTTCAGCCACCACCACATCCAGGGAAGTCAATGGTTCGTCCAGCAGCAAAAGATTTGGCTGTGCAATGATGTTGATGAGCATCTGCATTTTGTTCTTCATGCCATGGGAGTAATCCTTTAAAAGCTTATCCCGATCCTCTGGTTCAATACTCATATAGTCGAAGTATTCGTCAATAGACTTTGGATTTTGAATACTTTTTTGATTAATTTCCAGGAAAAATTTAAAAATTCCCGCCCGGTAAGAAACTCTGGAACAGTGGGGGTGGATAGTACATATCCGATGTCTTCTGCTACTGCTTCCCGCCGAGTCCCGTTCTCTTCCAGCCAGAAGCTTCCGCCATCCGCTTTGATATCCCGGTTGATACAGTTAAACAACGTGGTCTTTCCAGCGCCATTGCGTCCCAGAAGGCCATAAATCTTTCCGCTTTCAAAGGTAAAGCTGATATCCCGCAGGACTTCCTTTTTCTCAAAGTGCTTGGACAAATGTTCAATGACAAAATTCATATGATTTCCTCCGATTACAGTTTGCGTTGATAATAGGCCATGATAACAAAGTCCAGTATAGTCTTTAGCAGGAATACGCCCACAAAGACAAGGGTGATCCATAGGGGTGCGTTGAAAAAGATAGCAATCCAGGCTCCGGCTATCATCAGCCAATGTAATACCTCTCCGGATAGAGCCTGCGCTTTGCTTCGGATCAGCTGATTACGCTCATCTTTGGCTTCTATGGCGTTCTGCTTCATGAACTCCGGATTCTTCTCTTCCCACCGACTGAACCGGTATTTCGCAAGTCCAAACCCGAATAACCCGGCGCCAATACCGATTGCCGCAGCAATTTGCGTATTGTTCCAAATATTGTGCAACGCCAGTTTTGAAACAACAGCCAGTACAATTCCTGTTATTGCTAAAACCAGATACAGCTTGGTTTTGGCTCTTATCTTCATGCCTCTTCCTCCTCATAAATAAAGATATCTTCTATCGTCATATGGAAATACCTAGCGATTTTAAACGCCAAAATAATTGAGGGGTTGTACCGACCGTTTTCCAATGAACCAATGGTCTGCCGGGAAACTTCCAGGGCACTTGCCAGATCTTCCTGTTTGATGCCGCGGCTTTTTCGGATTTCTTCCAGGCGATTTTTCATCAGACTCCCTCCTATCCAAGCTATGGAAAGCAAGCTTTCCATAGCTTTATTAGACATATTGCCCACAATATGTCAAGTTAACTTTCCATAATAAATGAAAAAAACGCCCGTCTGGGCGTTCTAAATGATTTTGCTATGAATATCCAGTCTTCTTTTCCTAAAAAATAATCCAATATTCTAATATTTTTCTACCTGTTAATATAACAATAATAGTTTTTCATTGAGAAAGCCGAATACCGATTTCACCGGATGACAGATATTGCACACTCCCATCGGGGTATTTTACAATTAACCGACAATTCTCATCAATACCAACTGCAACTGCGTTTTTGGAGCTATCAGGAAAAAGAACCTGTATTTCTTTTCCAATTACAAGGCTTCGTTCCCGGTAGTTTTCTACATAATGCTGTTTTTCATGTAAAGAGTAATATGCCATAAAACGGTTGAGAATTTCTGCAGCCAATTGGTTTTTCCCATCGCTTTTAGGTTCTTGAAATACAGCACCGGCAATATTTTCCAATCCACTTGGAAAACCTTCTTTTGGTGGATAAACATTGATCCCCACTCCCAGTACCGCATAATCCAATAAGCCGCTTTCCAATCCAAACGAGGCTTCTGTTAGAATCCCACTGACTTTTTTCCCACCCACGAAAATGTCATTTACCCATTTGATTTGCGCCGTTTCCTCAGAAATGGCTTCGATAGCTTCGCACACAGCCAGGGCAGCAATTGTTGTAAGTTTCACCGCCTGCTGGGAAGAACAATGGGGTGGACGAAGGAGCAAACTCATATAAATCCCTGTTTCACTTGGGGAAAAGAAAGAACGGCCGGTTCTTCCCCTTCCTTTTGTCTGGTTGTTTGCAATTATGGTGTAACCTTCCGGTGCGCCAGCCGCAGCTTTTTCTCGTACCAATGTATTTGTGGACTCCACGGTTGGCAATACGGTCAGTTCTATTTCGGAACAAATTGGTTTCAGATATTTCCGTATTCCTTGGGAAGAAAGTATATCAGTTTCTTTGGATAAACTGTAACCTTTGTTTTGGACGGCGTCAATATGATAGCCTTCATTGCGCAAACTCTTTACAGCTTTCCACACTGCTGTCCTGGATATGGATAGCTTTTCGGCAATGGCTTCTCCAGAAAAATAAATTCCTTTATTTTCTTCAAAAAGTGCAAGTAATTTTTCTTTTGTACCCATTTTTTCATCTCCCAATGATGCTAATCATAACACGCCGTGTTGAGAGAATCAACCAAGTTGAAAATAAGGTTGACATTTTGTGGTATGTCATTGTCCGTTGTAAATTCATACTGAATCTAAAACAAAAGCTTTCTAATTTTTGTGTTAAGATCTGCGTAAAATCAGAAATTCCAATCCGGCCATGGTTCGAGAAATCATAATTTTGCTTATTGTAATATAGTTATGGGTTGCAATTTTGGCATGGCTCATAGCCTTCTGCAATAAGATTGTCACGGCTTCCGTGATAATCCTCCCTGTTTTTTTCCTTAATGGCACTCACAGAAGGGCAATCCGGAAGATGAAATTTGCGAGAACTTACATTCAAAATATATTCATTCGATTGGCCTTCAGATGATCCAGCCGTTCTAGAGGTTGAGGACTCTTCATCGCCGGCCCAGCTATTTCCAGTTTGGTAATCGATCGTAACACCCGGTTGCGTGTTATAGACATAGACATTATAACAAATACCTTCGCCGCCATCCTCTACAGACCATGCTTCCATCTGTACGCCTCTGGCTACCAACTCCTCTCCCTCAAAATCGGGGGTTACCCGATACAGCACATGATTACCGGTTTCTTTTATGTAATCGGCGACCATATTTTCAAATGGAAGCATGCCATCAACATTCATATAGCGCGTTCCGGTAATTAAATTTTCCTTGTTAGCATTTTCACCGGTCAGCTGGAATCCGATCAAATGACAGCGGTTGTACAAATACTTTCCATCCACAAAATCATATTCGGTGGTCTGCCAGCCAGATGGTTTCACCTGGCTAATGCTCTCCCGATCTTCTGTTGGCATTAAATCCTGTCCGACACAGGCATAGGCAACGCCGCATCGACCCAAATGATCCAGATCGCTGTAAGTTTCAAAGGATTCTTTCGTTTTCTCTTCTTCTGTAAACTCTGGCTGATTTCCATTGATTTCTACATACGGTGAATTGCTGAATTCCGGAATTTCATTCAGGGAAACAGTAGAACCTGGCGCGGAACTATCCGGAACCAATTCATGCGATAGGGAACATCCCCCAAGTACAACGGAAAATGCCAACAGGAACGGCAGAAAAGCCAAAAGTATTTTTTTCATCTTGTATAAATCTCCTTTGTAATTTTTTCGTGAGAGTATCCGGAGATTTCCGTTGTGGATATCATCTTCCAATTGCAATCCAACGAGATATCCAGATACCGATCTGCCGGATATATACGATTCCACCGATAAACAATCAGCCTATCAATCCTTTCTATATAAGGCAGTAAGGCAAAATTTTCGATAAAACAGACGTCCTCTTCCGTTGCTTTGGCCAGCGGGTTTCCCTCAATTGTGATATTTTCTTCTGTATTTTTAAAAAGCGACTCCGAAAAACTGTTAATAAGTAACCGCTTCCCATTTAAACAATTCAAAATGTCTGCAATAACTGCACGGTCTCGGCTTTGTCTTCTATGGTTGAATATCATACCGTTTTTATCATCTAGACAAATAATAACATCCATGGCGATACCTCATTTTCAAGCTTTAATAAAGTGAAAATCGCAGCAGGACGATCCGGAGCCAAGCGTGCCGGTTCGTTTGAATTTTATTTTGGGAAGAAGTCCGGAAAAGGAAATATCATCGTTTTCACAGTAGACGCAGCACAATTCCGGACACCCATATGCTTTTGATAATTCTGAGTAGATGCAACGGTGTAAATTAAAGTGGATTTCCCGGTTATCACAGCGTACCCACTGTGTCTCCCAGCCTTCATCAGGGAAATTTTTTCTCATATACCTTTTTACTCCCATGCGATATATTGCATAGGCAAAGGGCATTTTTGCAAGTCTTTTCATTTCTTCTTTTTTTACAAGAGCCGCTTTATGGGTTTCTTTTTTCACATAATCCAATGCGATACCTTTCTCATATCCTTCTGCAAGCAGGACTTTATAATAAGCCATGGGAGGGAAAAGTTTTTTCTTTAGATGATCCTGAATTACTTCACTGTTTTTGTAATCCGCTGTATTCAAAAGGTGCTGATACATCTGTTCCGTGCTCTCAAAGAGCTCCTTCCCCTTTTGGTTTCCAAATTCTTTAATACAGTCTTGCTGCAAAAAGGAAAACGTTGTTTCACTGATGTTCATCTTTATCCCCTTCCGATATTTTTCGAAACACATCATTGGCATGCCGTTCTAATACATCTGATTTTGTTACTGCAATTCCCCATTTTTCATCGCCCAAGACAATGAGGGTATCCCCCGCTTTAATATGAAAGACATCTCTGGCTTCTTTGGGAATAATAATCTGGCCGCGTTCTCCCACCTTCACTGTGCCGAATACATAATGACCTTTTGGTATCTCCATTGATTGCACCTCCCAGTTATAATACATACAAATATGAAATTCATATTTGTATGTATTATAACCTTTTATTTTTCAGCTGTCAATCAAAACCTGGTACCCTTCTCCACAGACCCTTGACAATAATTTTTTATTCCGTTACGCTGTTTACAGAGTTGCCGGCAGCTCTCAATTTTGAAAAGGAGAGCGAATCATGTATCATGTACGATTCAAGGGGAACCACTATGAAATTGGATTTCGGTGGGGTTCCCTGCTGGCGAAGCACGGAAAAATAATTTTAGACTACATTCCGTTTCCAATAACAGAGAAACGAATGGAATTTGCAAATCAATGTCTTCCAGTATATCAGGAATATTTTCCGCAAATTGTGATGGAAATTCAGGGGCTTTCCGATGGGCAAAAGTGCTCTGTCGAACAATTACAGGCAGTTTTATTCAGCATGTATGCCATTCCTCCCGCCTGCAGCTGTTCCTGTTTTGCTGTAGCCAATGGAGAACATATTCTTGTTGGCCGTAACAGCGATTTTCTTACAGAACTCGAAAAAGACAATAAAAATGTAATCTACCAGTTTTCCTCGAACTCCTATTCTTTTACCGGGAACACAACATCTTTTATACAAATGGAAGATGGTGTGAACGAAAAGGGGCTCGCAATAGGACTGACTTCCGTTTATCCACCTTCCATTCAACCTGGAATGAATGCCGGACTTCTGCTACGCTTCTTTTTAGAGAAATGCCAAACTGTGGAAGAAGTCATCCAGTGGACAGAAAAACTGCCCATCAGCTCTGCGCAAACCTTTACGGTTGCTGATTCTATAGGAGATATCGCCGTATTAGAATGCTGCACCGACAGTTTACAAGTTATGCGCCCTATCAGTGACGCCCCTTATGTCTGTGCGACAAATCTATTTCATTCGGACAAATTGGCCTCTAAAAACCTGCCTGATATCGACAGCTGGGAGGCCGAACCGAGATATCAGACAATGGTCCAGACGCTGGAACATAAGGCCACGCAAATGGGTCCAGAGGATGCCAAAGAACTGCTTGCTGGAAAAAGCGGATTTCTCTGTCAATATGACAGAGAAACGGGAAAAGATACTGTTTGGTCGGTAGTATATGATCTGAAAAACCATCGTATCTATCGTGCAGAGGGCAATCCCTCACACTGTAGCTTTAGAGAAGACAATCGGTTTCTCTTTTAATGAAAGCTGCGATATCCCTTCCTGCTGACATCCATCGTTCTCTGGGTACTATGCATATTTGTTGAAAATCGGAATTCCCATTCACAAAAGCTTAATAGTGCTAAATATTGTAAGACATATTATTTTTGGGTAATATCAAAAGGGGAGAACAGTTTTTTCTGTTTGCACTTGTCAAGAGAAAGTAGACAGTAAAAAGAATATTTATCAGAAGCCCCGTTCGGTTTTGAACTGAACGGGGCTTCTGTAACCCAATGCAGCGG
>CAJFSS010000012.1 GCA_904419745.1 Candidatus Pseudoruminococcus merdavium
ACTACCAGGCCATTTCTTTTGGTGGGAACAACAGGGCTCGAACCTGTGACCCCCTGCTTGTAAGGCAGGTGCTCTCCCAGCTGAGCTATGCTCCCACACTGTTCCTCATGGTTCACAATTCGTTTGTCCTGAAGGACCACCGCCGTTTTGCGACGTGATTTATAATACCACAGGAACGAAAAAGTGTCAACAGTTTTTTCCTGGTTTTTGCAAAAAAATTCAAAAACCTTTTTTCTCAAACAAATTCCTTTTATTAGAGGGGATTCCGAATGTTCTTTGAATTCATTCGGAAAATCCCCTCCCGGATTATTTTTTTGCATTCTGGCGCAACTGTTCGATTTCCCGCGGAGTGAAATGGTATTTCTTATCACAGAAATGACAACAAATTTCTGTAACTTCCCCACTTTGTACCATGGAAGAAAGTTCTTCTTCCCCCAAACTCAGCAACATTTTTTCTACGCGTTCACGAGTACAGTTACAGCGGTATTCCACCGGGAAAGAATCCAGGATCTCCGGCTCAAACCCAGCCAATGCCTTTTTACAAATATCTTCCGGGGTGAGTCCATCATCCAGCATTTTGGAAACTGGATCCAGAGAGTTGATGTTTGCCTCCAGCTGATCAATGGCTTCCTCTTCCACGCCAGGCAAAAGCTGTATTAGATAACCGCCTGCTGAGCGGATAGTCAAGTTTGGGTTTACCAAAACACCAAGGCCGCAGACAGTCGGAATTTGTTCGCTTGTTGCATAGTAGGAAGTGATATCTTCCGCCACTTCTCCAGATACGATCGGTGTTTGGCCAATATAAGGTTCTTTGAGTCCCAAATCTTTGATAACATAAAGGGCGCCTTCTCTACCGACAGCCCCACCGACATCCAACTTTCCATACTGATTTAGAGGTAGTTCAACCACCGGGTTTGCCACATATCCTCTGACATTTCCCCGACTGTCGGAAACCGCAATGACAGATCCGGCAGGGCCGTTTCCTGTCAAACGCAAGGTGATACTGTTATCTTCCCCTTTGAGCAGGGATCCCATCATAGAAGCGGCGCTGAGCAATCTGCCCAGGGCCGCACTTACGACCGCCGACGTCTTATGAATCTGTTCCATTTTTCCGACAATATCCGTGGAATCAACAGCGCACATCATAATTCCACCATCTGAAGAAATTGCTCTGATTAATTTTCCCATAAGCCCTCCGTTTTTTACTTACTTGTGTGTTTTACGACATAGATAACACGCTGACTATCTGGACGGGGAGGTGAAAAACTGTCACTGTCATAACATGCAATCACCTGCAAACCAGCTGCCAAGAGCATCGTGCGCATTTCTTCATCCGAATATGCACGTTCGCAAAATAGTTCCTGTGCGCGGTCATACCGGCCATCTTCGCACTCACCGAAAAAATCCAGTTGGATATCCACCACATGGTTTTGTTCATGGTATTCATTTTGCCAAACACAATAGACATCTTCACAATCATAGACAAAAGTCTCGTTGCCAAGGATATGCTGATGTTTATAAATCGTATTTGCATCAAATATAAAAATCCCATCTGGATCCAGAAAAAGGGCAATCCGACGAAAGCCCTGCGTCAGTTCTTCCGGTTCTATAATGTGGTTGACACTGTCCAATGCGCAAATCGCCGCATCAACAGTTCCATACAGATCAAGTTCCTGCATGGATTGGTTTAAAAATAATACTCTGCTCCCAAACTCATAGCGTTTTTCATTTGCAATGCCAAGCATCTCTTCTGAGATATCCGCCCCAATAACATCATAGCCCAGCTTTTCCATTTCAAACGAAAGGGAGCCTGTACCGCATGCCACATCAAGCAGAATGCCGCGCGAGCCCCCGAATTTTTTAATTAACTGGTCAAAATATGCTGCCCGTGCGGCATAGTCAACATTGCAGATGAGCTCATCATAGTACTGTGCAAACTCACCATATTGCGCCATGTTATTTTTCTTCCTTATTTTTATGTTTTTCATCCAGACGATCAAAGACAATCCGGTAACCGTCGCATCCATATTCCAAAGATCGATTTACCCGGCTGATAGTCGCTGTAGAAGCTCCCGTTTCCCGTACGATATCGCTGTAAACATACTGCTCATCCAGCATTTTTGCAACCTGAAGCCGTTGAGACAATGCTTTCAGTTCCGGAACCGTACACAAGTCCTCAAAAAATTTATAGCATTCCTCCATTGTCTCAAGCGATAAGACAGCTTCAAACAAATACTCTGCATTAACATCCTTTAATCTGCTGTTCATTTTTTCTCTCCTATCCCCTGTCCGGAAGAATCCGGAATCATGTCTTTCCTGTCTAAACAGATTTCCAAATGTGTCGGACTATAGTTTAACACTCTACATTACAAAAGTAAATGGCAAAAAAGAAAATCTTTTCATCAATATTTTGTTTATTCTGTGTATTTTATACACATTTCATCCAATTTTGCAAAAGAAAAATAGCAAGGAACCGATTCTCTTTTTCCTGAATACACTGGGAATGGAGGTAATTTCTATGAATTTCTATCGCAGCTCCTGCGGCGATTGTTGTCCACGCATTTGCTATGTACCCTGCCCAGTTCATCCAACAACGCCGACTGCTCGCCCATATGCTTCTTTTTTGACCAATGGGACTGCTGTCACCAGCGGGACTTCCCTGACATTTACCCCACAAATTAACAAAGGGGGTACCTTGATCACAGGGGGAGGCACTACAGCATTGACCTTAGCTGCCAGACATATTTACCAGGTAGACTATACGGTCAATGGAACTTCCTCTTCTGCCGGACTTGTACAGATTACTCCGTATCTCAACGGAGTGGCCGCCACATACGGCCAGGCAAATGAGGTAACCCAGGCTTCTCCAAACAATCAGTTTACGCTCCATGGATCCTTCCTGGTCGATACCACCAATGCACCTGTAACGCTTAATTTGAGATATACAGGAGCTGGTACCGCTACGTTTACAGGAAATGTCATTGTCCATGAAATCGATACCACATCCACAACGACCGCTTATTAATCATTTGGGAAACAAAAATCTCCGGCTGAATAGCCGGAGATTTTTTATGTCCCCAAATTTTTCCCTTTATGTTATAATTAAATAAAAAGTATAATTTAGCGGAGCACTTGCAATTTTACCTCTTTCAAGCTCTGCCTTTAAGTTTCACCCTGTTATCCCTGAAATTAGGAGGTATTTTATGAAATTCGCTGTTATTGGGAGCAATTTTGTCGCAGATTGGTTTCTTAACGCCGGCAAGCGGTGTGAGAATTTCGAACTCTATGCGATCTTTTCTAGAACAGAAAAACGCGCCCGGGAATATGCGTCCATCCACGGGGCGCCGGTTTACTATACAAAATTAGAACAGTTGGAACAGGATCCCGCTATTGAAGCAGTATATCTGGCAAGCCCGACCTATTGTCATGCCAACCAGGCGATTCGCTTAATGAATGCCGGAAAGCATATTCTGTGTGAAAAACCGATTGCCTTTAATGAAGGGGAATTTTCCAAAATGATAAATGCAGCGCGGGCAAACCACGTGGTCTTATTGGAGGCAATGCGCAGTGATTATTCTCCTGCTTTCCAGTCAGTTCGCAAGGGGCTTTCCAAACTTGGAACCCTGCGCCGGGCCAGTCTGCGCTTTTGCCAATACTCTTCCCGCTATGACAACTTTAAATGCGGCATCGTAGAAAATGCTTTTCGCCCAGACATTGCAGGAGGGGCGATTATGGATATTGGTGTCTATCCCATTCACACAATGATTTCCCTATTCGGCGCCCCTCGTTCTGTCAATTCTCTATTAGTTCCCCTGCATACAGGAGTAGATGGGGAAGGAAGTATCCTGTTTGACTATGGGGAAATGATAGGGGAAGTTACCTACTCCAAAATCACGAATTCCTCCCTTCCCTGTGAAATCCAGGGAGAAAATGGAAATTTGTTATTTGATCGTATCACAAATATGTCCAAAGTAGAAATCCAGTATCGGGATGGCAGCAACGAAATCCTTTACCATCAAACTCCGGACGAAGAGATGCGCTATGAATTGGAAGCTTTCCTCCGGTATGCTTGCGCAGGGATTTTTCCAGAACAGGAACTGGAAATCACCCGTATGACTCTCGCCTGTATGGATGAAGTTCGAAAAACAGCCGGGATTGTTTTTCCAGCAGACAATTAAACACTATCCGATTCCTTTATCATCCTGGAATCGGATATTTTTTGTCACTATTTTCGGGACTCAGAATAAAATGATATGAAACCCGAAAAAGGCGGTGTGGCGAAAGATGGAATCTTGGTATGCTTCTTTTTTTCAAATTATTCTACTGGTTACGGCACTTTCTGTAGATGCTTTTGTCGCGAGCCTGGCCTATGGCGCTTCCAACATCCGAATTCCCCCTATTTCAGTTGTGGTAATCACCCTGGTATGTAGCCTTATCCTGGGCATTTCCCTTTTGTTTGGTTCCCTGATCCGCCCTTTTGTCCCGGCACAGCTGACCAAGATTATCTGCTGCGCTGTCCTGATGATTTTAGGTTTTGTGAAACTGTGTGATAGTTCCATGAAGCACTATATTCGTAAACACTGCTCAAACCATAAAGAGATTTCTTTTTCCGCTCTACATCTGAAATTTATCCTCAACATCTACGCGGATCCAGTGGAAGCAGATTCCGATCAATCCCATACTCTTTCCCCAAAAGAAGCCGGATCCCTTGCGACCGCACTTTCCCTGGATGGACTGGCCGCTGGATTCGGTGCGGCGCTTGGAAATGTCCATTTGTTGCAGGCGCTGTTTTGCTCCATTTTCGTGAATGCCTTGGCCGTACTTTTGGGAAGTTCCATTGGCAACCGGATTGCGCAAAAGGCTTCCTTAGATTTATCCTGGTTAAGCGGTGTCATGTTAATAGCGCTTGCCCTATTAAAATTGGTGTAAAAACATAAAAATCCCAAAGGGCAAATATCCTTTGGGATTTTTATTTAAAAAAGATTGCTGGAACGAATTTTGTCAGCCAGATAGTAGATAAACTCTTTATTGGTCGGTTTGTCTCTATTAGAATTAATCAATTCCGGACAGTGCTGCTTCAGTGCTTCTTCCCCCGCATGATTCCATGCGGATTCAATTGCACTGCGTATGGCCCTTTCCACATTTTTGGAAGTGATTCCATATTTTTTAGCGAGAGCCGGATAAATATCTTTTGTAACCATCAGGATATCATTGGGGCGTTCAATTGCAATTAAAATGGCATCTACAATCAAACGATATCCCTGTTTCCCGGGCATCAGGGAAATGTAGGACATCTCCGTTTTGATACGGCGGGTAATCCTTTCTCTTCGTGCATCCTGGGAAACCACTTCTACAACCGGCCTACTTGAAATGTCCGGGCTGTCCGCCTTTTTGCGCAAATATTTTCTTGTTCTCAGAATTACATTTACCACTTGTTTTGGGCCATATCCTTTTGTCTGCTTTGTGACAACAAAATCCGCCCCATTGTCCCGGACCATTTGCAGTGTGGGTTGAGAAGTTGTATTGGTGGTTACTAAAATATAGGGATCAAACGGAAGTCCCAACTGCCTAATACGGAAAATCGCGTCAATTCCATCGCCCTCACTGAGTTCCAAATCCATGATAACAACATCTGGCAGCATCTCTTTTACCATTTGGATTCCCTGTTCTGCACTTCCAGTTACTCCGACGATTTCCAGTTCCTCAATTTCTTGGGTGTATTCCTCTAACCGTTTACAATCCTCTTTATCATCTTCTACCAGTAAAAGCCGAATTTTATCTACCATTTATTCCCGTTCTCCCCCAAAATTCAACAATTTTTTTTATTATAGAAAAGCAAAAAATAAATAGCAATAAAAATTCCTAAAATGGATACTTACCGTTCCCTATAAGGGAAATTTCACGCGAAAAAACACGATTTTTCGCGACAATTTACGAAAATTCAGGAGGAAAAGGCAGATACAAAAACTGAAATTACTCCTTTCATTTTATGATAAAATTTCGGCAAATCCGAAATTGTGGATTTCTTGCAATTGCCACTGAAATCCCGTATACTATTAGACAGAAATATTTTGAAGGGAGAAAGTGCAGCATGCTGCATCATGGATACGATATCCCCACCATTGCTTATTTTGAAAGCGGCAATGTTTACAGTGGAAACATTGGTACCTTCCGTTACCGGATTGAAAAATCAGAGGACAAGCTGTTGGCAACGGTATGGCTCAACGATCTGTGTTATGAACTCAGGCAGCAAGCAAAGGAATCTTCGTTTTCCCTTGATACGGATGGCCTGTTGTGCGCCTTGGACTGGATCGAACAGGAGCGCAAGAACGTTCAAAAATAGCAAGAAGAAAATGCCTCCGCCCATTGTTCTCTTTAAAAAAGATAGATAGGATTGGCGGGCAATTTATGCAATTCTATTGAAACAGGACATCGGATTTGCTAGCAAGCAGAACCACGGAGATGAATTGGATTTACAGAAATGAGGGTACTTCACAATGGTTAAACTGATCGCACTGGATTTAGACGATACGGTTCTCACCAGTGACCGTACAGTATTAAGCAGCACCATTTTAGCAGTCCAGAAAGCAGCAGCCGAGGGAATCCATGTCGTAGTTTCTACTGGACGCAATTACTCCAACGCCAAAGAAATTATTGACAAGCTGGGTGTCTGTGAAGTTGTTAGCGTATGCAACGGTGCCCTTGTCCTTGATTTAAACACAAAGCGGATTATCTACCGCAACTCTATTCGTAAACAGGACATGCAGGCAATCCTGCCGTTTTTGGAAACCCCAGAACTCTTTTTCCAGCTTTATATCGGCAGTGAAAATTACCGGGATAGGCGCCTGGATAAACTATATCACCAGTACTTTCCAAAACGTTCAGACTCTGATCGGATTGCCCATATCGTGCCGGATATTCGGGAATTTCTCTGGAATTCCCCTCCGGGAACCGACACCGCGGTAGATAAAATTTTTGCCTACTGCCCCGATACACAGCGGCTTGCGCAAGTGCGCGCTCAAATTTCCCAAAGAAAAACAGTCCACTTGACCAGTTCCAATATTAAAAACTTTGAGGTAACAAATCAGGGTATTACCAAAGCGGTTGGACTCCAACAACTGTGCTCCTATCTGGGGGTTGACAAAAAGGACACACTGGCCATTGGAGACAGCGAAAACGACCTGGATATGCTACGGTTTGCAGGAATAAGCGTTGCCATGGGAAACGCCACGCAAACAGTCAAGGCATGTGCGGACTATATTACCGATTCCAATGACCAGGACGGAATTGCCCATGCCCTTCAGCATTTCTTAAAATAGAAAATTGGGGATTCCCAGTTATTTTCTTTTGAATAAGTTTTCGATCAACGGTCGTATGAAGATAAGAAAAGGCTTCCTGAAAAACAGGAGGCCTTTTTCAGTTTTATTCAAACACGATTTCTCTCCCCTGTTGTGAGGAGTCATAGATTGCCTGCATAATTTTTGAGGTAAGCACCGCATTGTCAATATGGGAGGGCAAGCGCTCTCCAGTGCGGATACAGCGCAAAAATGCATCAATTTCTCGCTGAAACATCGGTTCCATATTATATTTTGGGATCAGGGTGCAAAGGATGCCGTGTTCAACTCGATAGACTTTGAATTCCTTACCATAAATCAGGCGTACTCCCGCTTTATCGCCCAAAAAGTCAATATAAGTTTCTTTTTCATCAATATTCTGCGCCCAAGCCCCATTGAGAGAAAACGTCGGCCCCTCCGTACGGATAAAAGCAGAGACAAAATCCTCGACATCATAGGTGCCATCCAACACGGGCGGGCCTGCCCACATCTTCGTATACGTATAATCCGGTATCGATTTTCCAAGTTTGCTGTATGCCTGGCCAGAAACAGTTTTGGGCTGCGGATCTCCCAGACAATACATCACCAAATCAAGGTAGTGGACGCCCCAATCTATGAGTACCCCTCCGCCGGCAATGGCTTTTGTGGTAAAATCGCCCCCGATTCCGGGAATTGAACGGTGTTCCCGGAAACTGATCACAACATGATAAACTTCTCCTAAATCGCCCCGGTCAATCATTTCCTTAATCAGATTGACGCTTGTATGAAACCGGTTCACCACGCCGATATTGAGCACCTTTCCCGTCTCATGCTGGACGCGCTGCATCTGAAGAGCTTCTTCATAGGTTCGAGCTGCCGGTTTTTCACTTAACACATGTTTTCCTGCGCGCAGAAAATCTGTAGCAATCTGCATATGTACATTGTTCGGGGTGCACACCGATACCGCTTCAATTTCCGGGTCATGCAAAATATCATGGTAGTCGACAATTGCAGTCCCACATCCATATTGCTCCACGGCATGTCTTGCCCGCTCCGGGATAATATCGCAAAAATATTTGATTTCTGCTTCCTTGTTTGCCATATAGGCAGGGATGTGTGCAGAATTGGCTATCGTTCCGCATCCAATCACAGCAACTTTTACTTTTGACATCTAATCGCCCCTTTCGCCAGCTTTTTTTCATCATAGCAAGGCGGTACGAAAAGCACAATCCATGAACTGTTTAAAAGATTTCTTTAATTTTTGTATGTTTTTTACAAAACAAAATAGAAGTAAAAAAATAAATGGAAATTTTACGGCTAATTAATCAAAAAGTCTTTAGGACATCGGAGAATAGGCGGATATCTTCCGATCTGTCGCTTGCTGCAATCAAAAATCCGTGTTATGATTACCCTATCCTCAAACATAAGGAGAGCGAGGGAAGGCCATGTTCTTTTATGCAGGTTACAAACCCTTTGTACGCTAAGCGTGCAAAGGAAACCAGTTTCCTTTGCATTGTACATTTTTTACAGCAAAGGAGAATCAGAAATCATGAATCAACAATGGATTCACTATTTACAGAAATACTCCATATTCCGTGCTACAACTGCAAATCCCATTGCCTATCACAGGGATCCCGTCTCTTCTCAGGAACTTGAGTCACGCTATTCCCTGGAACAAATCGCCGGGAATGGAGACGCCTTTTCCAAAAGCCTACGCCTGATGCAGTGGATTTCCCATTCTATCAGACATAATGGAGCATATGGGAATGGGGATTCTCAGGATGCTCTGACCCTGTTATCCCGTTATTACCATAAAAAGCAGTCTGGCATCAATTGCCTGGCACTCTCTATTGTCTTGACAGAATGTTGTTTGGCGCTGTCTATCCCGGCCCGCGTTGTCTATATGATGCCCTATGACACGAAAGATATTGATAACCATGTGGTCGTGGAAATCTATTGGGATACCTTCAAACGATGGGTAATGCTGGATCCAACTTATTGCTGTTATATCCATGATGGAAAGGGAACTGCTCTTTCTCTGATGGAGATCCGCAGCAAATTCTGTTGCGGCCATGAAATTTTCTTTTCCGACACTATCCAGTACAACGGAGAGAACAAGCTTGATTTGGTAGACATTCAAAATTATTACATTAAGAATTTGTTTTTTCTCCGCTGCCGTTCTCATCAGATATTTGGGGAACATCGTCAATATGGCGAGATGATTGAAATTGCGCCAGACGGTTTTGATGTTCATACCCGTATGGTAGAAAACCTTAAGTACCGGATTGCTGAATTTGGTTCCTTTCCCATTCTGACACAATGGCTTGCTTATGAAATGCAGTCGGAAAACCCCCATCTTTCTCCTGCACAGTTTTATGAAAGTGGGCATATTCTTTAATACATACAGTCCCCCTGCCTTCCTATTCTGGGAAGGCAGGGGGACTGACTATTTTATGACTTCTTAAGTCCTACTGATAAATAGCATACGGGGTATCTCCCATTCCAATCTGCTATTAGAACTCCTTGTTTTGATAAATCCGAATGGAAATCAGACAGGAGACAATCATAAACACAAGCCCTATCAAGGGAGAACAGCTGAACAGCAGGAATATGATCCGTTCACTGATGGAGACTTCCAAGCCTGTATCCCCTGCCAATAGGAAGATCAACAGTGCGGGGGACATTCCGATCAGGATAATCAGCACCCTTGCTTTTTCCGCCCCAAATTTGTACACCAGTGGAATCATCAGGGAAATAAGTACCATCCCAAGTGCCATACACAGCAGTGTGGACGCCACATTTTCCACCATATCCGTACTTTCAGGAAACATCATGCGGAAAACCAAATTTAAAACAGCGACAATTCCTGCTCCTATTCCCAAGATACAGCAGGAAAAAAGATATTTCTCCACTACCTGGGCAGTACGGGATACCGGAAGCGTAACCGAATATTCTGAAAAATGCGACATATCGTCATAACTAATTGTGTTGACTGTCATCCTCAACCCCATAATCAGGATCACTCCGGCAGCCAATGTGACCGTCTCCATAAATACAGCGGTCAACAGGAAAATAGCCATCATCAACAGCAGGATTTTACCATACATAGCAAGCAGGCGAAAATCTTTTTTCAACAAGCCGGTCATACCAACTCCCCCTTTACATAAAAGAGCATAATATCTTCTAAACTCGGCTGCTCAGACAGATATTCCCGATAGCGTGCAGCGCATTCCGTCTTCATCAAAAATTCACACCCAAATTCATTTTCCCGGCGACGGATGATATCTTTTTTCGCAATTTTTGTCGCCTGGCTCCTGGAGCACTTGAGGATTCGGTAATTTTCCAACATCAAATCCTTTTCTTCGGACAGTAAAATCCGTCCATTATGGATAAAGGTAATATAATCCGCAATCTTTTGCAGATCACTGGTGATGTGGGACGACATCAAAATAGAGTGTTCTTCATCCTGGATCAATTCAAAAAAGACATCCAGGATTTCATCCCGGACAATCGGATCCAATCCACTTGTCGCTTCATCCAAAATTAGCAGTTTCGGATGATGGGAAATTGCCGTGGCAATGGACAGTTTCATTTTCATCCCACGGGAAAACTCTTTAAATAACTTGTGAGAAGGGATTTGGAACTGGTAAAGATATTTTTCAAAAAGAGTATTGTCCCAGTTGCGATAAATTTTTTCCATCATCGCAGCAATATCGGTTGCACGCATGGGATCGTGGAAGTTGCTGCCGTCAAATACTACGCCGATATCCTGTTTGGCATCCAGCATATCTCCCCGCTGCTCCTGTCCAAACAATTTGATGTTCCCTGAATCTTTTCGCACCATCCCGAGAATACACTTAATAACGGTTGTTTTTCCTGCTCCATTTTCTCCTATAAAACCCATTACACTCCCCTTTGGCAGGGAAAAGTTAACGTCCTGTAAAGCAAAACTGCCATAGGATTTGCATAAATGCTCTACTTGAAGGCTGTATTCCATCTTTAATCCTCCCCATATAGCATGGTAAGCACCTCAATGAGTTCCTCCAGGGAAATCCCATAAGTCCTTGCAGTCTCCACCGCTTGTGAGAGATGCTCTTCTACCTGTTTCTGTTTTTCTTCCCGGACAAGTTCCATGTTCTTTGGCGCGACAAAACTCCCTTTTCCCACAACCGAGACAATGTACCCTTCCCGTTCCAGTTCTTCATAGGCCCGTTTTGTCGTAATCACACTGATACGAAGCTCCTTTGCAAGCAGACGCATGGAAGGGAGCGCTTCCCCCTCCTGTAAAGTCCCGTTTAAAATCAGGTTTTTCACCTGAGAGACAATCTGCTCATAAATAGGAACTCCACTTGCATTGCTGATGAAGATATCCACATGTGTTTCCTCATTTCATATTGTATATATACTATATATACAATAGATCTTTTATATGCTCTTGTCAAGGGAATTTTGAAAGAAATTTTTTCCTCGTTCTCCCCGTAAAAAGGAGTATGATATAATGAGACTGAATTCTTACCTGTTCCTATTCTGGGAACTGTTTTTCGATGTCGTTTTATTCCTCTGGGAGAAGGAACCAGTTTTGTCCCTGTTTTTCCCATTCCTTATTCTATCCACTCTATTAAAAAGGAGGCAATTTCATGGTAATTGATTTCCATGTCCATACTTTTACAGATTCCCTGGCGCCCAAAGCCCTGCATAATCTCAATGCAGACGGTTCCAAACCGATGTATACAGACGCAACTGTCTCAGATACCCTTACTAAAATGGAAAAATGGGGTGTTGATCGGTTTGTCATACTCAGTGTTGCAACCAAACCTACACAGCCAAAACACATCAATGACTGGATTTTAGAACAGCAGAGTCGCAATCCGAACAAAATCATAGGATTCGGCGCCCTTCATCCGGATGCACCGGATACATTGGAAGAACTTTCCCGGTTAAAATCACTCGGAATACCCGGGATCAAGCTGCATCCGGATTTTCAGGATTTTATGATTGATGAAGAGCGTCTATTTCCCCTGTATGACGCCTGTGCCCAGCTCAACATGGCTATTTTATTCCACTGCGGGTTTGACGCTGTTTCCCCGGATCTCATCCATGCCCCGCCACACAGGACGGCTAAGGTAGCCGAGCTGTTTCCAAAGCTGACAATGATCTGCGCCCATTTTGGCGGGTATGACCAGTGGGAAGAGGTTTACAATGTTTTAGCTGGAAAAAACGTCTACCTGGATACCGCATATTGTGCACACAGGATGTCCTCAAAAATGGCGGAAAAAATCATCTCCAAACATGGTGCAGAAAAAATCCTGTTTGCCAGTGACTGTCCTTGGGACAATCCCGCCGATACCATCCGGTTTGTGGATAGTCTTGCTATCTCCGAACATGCAAAACAGCTCATCTTTTCTGATAATGCGCGCAGATTGCTAAAAATTTGATCAGGTTGTAAGCAAAAGCCAAGTACACAAAAAACAAGCTCTGAATGGGGTAGTGATAAAAAGGAGGAAGAAAACATGATAATTGTACAATACCCTCAACAGGTGGACGCCCAAATGCTCCGGAAGCAGATTTTTCAATTGGAAAATTCCGTCTGGGAACAGGAGATCCGAAATTAGACAACTGTTTTCCCACACAACCGGATACTTATGTTACTTCCCTTCTCCTTATGGAGGAAGAACAGGTACTTTGCCACATTGTCATCCGCAGGCAACAACTTTTCCACAAAGACTGTCGTTATCTGGTATATGGTTTAAGTGAGGTTGTAACACATCCGGGCTTTCGAGGCCAGGGCTTGGGAACCACTTTAATACGCAAAGCTTCCCTCTTCATTGAAAAACAGGGAGCAGACCTCAGCATTTTTACCTGCAAACCTTCTCTTGTCCCCTTTTATTCACAGGGTGGATGGGCAGCAGTACCAGGGGCATGTCTGGTCGGCGGAACGAAAGAACAGCCTTTTCGGAGTGACAGGCTTGGATTGAAAACAATGATACAATTTTATTCCCCCCATGCAAAAAAGCATAAAAAGGATTTTGAAAAATCCGATATTTTTTTAGAACTTTCACCACAACAGTTATGGTAATAAAAAGATTCCTAAGATTTATATAAACTAAAACATTTGCTATTTTCTAACAAAATAACTGCATAGAAAACCTATTTTTCAGTTGCACTCCCCGATATAATCCGGTATGATAGAAGTATCACAATCCCGGACATGCCGGGAACAGGAGAGGGGTTTACATATGGAAATCAGCATTTTTGATGTGCTCGGTCCAATTATGATAGGACCGTCCAGCTCCCATACAGCGGGCGCGGCCAAGCTTGCCTATACCGCACGAAAAATTGTTGGCGTACCATTTCATAAAGTCGTCTTTTACCTGCACGGTTCTTTTGCCAAAACCTATCATGGACACGGAACGGATAAGGCGCTTGTTGCAGGTGCGCTGGGATTAAAACAGGACAGCGAACAGCTCAGCAATTCTTTTGAGCTGGCGAAACAGGAAGGTCTTTTCTATTCTTTCGAGGAAACGGAACTGGAAGGCCGGCACGAGAATACGGTAAGGATGGTTTTTACCGCGGATAATGGGGAAATCCACGAGGTAACGGGTTCGTCTATTGGCGGTGGGCGCATTCTAATTGTTAATATTGACGGCTGTGAAGTCGAAATCAGCGGGGACAGCCCGACTTTGATTGTCACGCAATATGATAAGCGAGGTGTGATCAATGATATCTCCTCCGTACTGAACACAAATAACATCAATATTGCTGTCATGAAGCTGACTCGCCAGGGCAAAGGGGATATTGCCACGACGATTATTGAAACTGACGACGATATTCCAGCCCAGGTGGTCAAACTCATTTCCATGCTGCCGCATATTATCAGTGCGCGCGCAATCACTTTAAAAGAAAATTAAAGGAAGGGGATTATAGTACCATGTACCACAATGGATCGGAATTACTTGCCCTTGCCCAGGAAAAACATTGCCCTATTTCCGAAATTGTTTTGGAAAATGAAGCACAGGTTTCTGGCCTGCCAAAATCAAAAATAAAAGAAAATCTTCTGACGCATTATCACGTAATGCAAGCATCCGCAACGAAGGCGCTTTCAACTGAGCTTCCTACGGTTGGAAATCTTATTAAAGGGGATTCCAAGCGGGTATTTGACTATGCCAAAAAGGGAAACTCCCTGTGCGGAGAACTCATTAATCTGCTGATGGCCCGTGCCCTCTCCTGCCTGGAAGTCAATGCCTCCATGGGAAGGGTCTGTGCCGCTCCCACTGCGGGTTCCTGTGGAATTCTTCCCGCTGTCCTGATGACCATGGCAGAACGCCTGAACCTCTCGGATGAGGAAATCGTCCACGGAATGCTGACCGCTTCTGGAATTGGGGCGGTTATTACTAGAAACGCCACCGTTGCCGGCGCAGAAGGGGGATGTCAGGCAGAATGCGGGGCAGCCGCTTCCATGGCTGCTGGAGCAGTGGTAGAAGTTGCAGGCGGTACGCCTGAGCAGGTTTTCCATGCGGCGGCAATTGCTATTAAAAATATTATGGGGCTTGTCTGCGATCCCGTCGCAGGACTGGTGGAATCCCCCTGTGCCAAGCGCAACGCCTCCCAGGCGGTCAATGCCGTGATCTGTGCGGATTTGGCGCTAGCGGGCGTAAAAAGCGTGATCCCCTTTGACGAAGTCGTGCAGGCCATGTATAAAGTCGGGCACATGCTTCCTTATCAGCTGCGTGAAACGGCATTGGGCGGAGTAGCGGTTACGGAAACAGGACTAAAAATTGCCGAAGCCCTGCACGCAAAAAAAAGCTGATTCTGTTTTGTCCTCGAAACGAGTATACTGTATTATTCTATTCTTTTCGGGGGAATCCACTATGCAGGGCCATCCACATCCCGGGCAATCTTCCGGCAAAAAGCAGAAAAGAAAACAACAGGCTCGTTTGCAGGGGCATTCGGAACAAATGGCTGCGGTTGCCAGTACTATCGCTATTTCCCTTGCCTCCAAATCCAATGATTTGGAGTTGGAAACCCTTGTAAACCTTTTTTCTTTGATTACGCAGACCCTGCGGCTAATTCTTGCGCAGCGTGCGGTGGATGGAAAATCCGATTTATCAGAAACGATTATTTTATAAAAGCACCCTGAAACCAAAATTGGTTTCAGGGTGCTTTTCTTTCTGTTTCCAGCCCTTCTATTCCCCCGCCTGAAGATGAGGACGGTGGCTTTCCACCTTACATAAAAATTCATAAAATGGCTTCAAAGTAAGAAACTCTGTTTTTAATTTCTCCGCAAGCCTGTCGGAAAAGATGAGAGGAAAATCTTTGCTCAGACAACCGGCGTCCACATTTTTCCGGTTCAGCCAGTTTTGCATTTCCTCCGGTTCGTCCGGGAATCTGCTGCGTTTGTACAGATCCCCTTCCAAAGAAAACACCTCTGATTGTTCCAGACATTCTTTTGCTTTCAGGAATACTGGGTCGCGGTGCAAAATCAAATCCCGGTAGCTCTCCAGGGACTGGCCGCTCATCTTGTAATATCCACAACCGTAGGAAAGCCCATGTTCAGAAATGTCCACATAGAACCCCGGTAATCCATCATAGAGCTTTTTATCCCGCATGAAAATCAACCACATATTAGCCCGGTAGAGCATCTTGTCTTTGGAAAAACGGGTATCCCGGTACACCCTGGAAATAGTTTTCCCTGTCTTTGGCTCGGTGATAAGCATGGGATCGATTTGGAGCATCGTCTCTCCAAGAGCCATGCTCAATTCTACCAGAGGACGCTGTACCAGTTCTTCAAATTGTGCGCGGTGTTCTTTAAACCACTCGCGGCTGTTGTGCATTCTGTTTTCAAAGAGAAAATCCAGTGTTTGTGCTGAAAAAGGCATTACTCTCACGCTTTCTGAAAATTTTCCTGCCGAATCTGCGCCCGACGGATTTTTCCACTAATTGTTTTTGGCAATTCTTCGACAAATTCGACAATCCGCGGATATTTATAGGGTGCTGTCTGCTTTTTGACATAATTTTGCAGTTCTTTTTTAAGTTCCTCCGAAGGTTGATAGTCTTTGGTCAATACAATCGTTGCCTTGACCACCTGCCCTCTTACCGGATCCGGCGCACCAGTGACTGCACATTCCAGTACGCTTGGGTGTTCCATCAACACACTTTCAATTTCAAAGGGGCCAATCCGGTAACCGGAGGCCTTGATGACATCATCCGTGCGGCCGACATACCAGTAATAACCGTCCTCGTCTTTCCAGGCAGTATCTCCCGTGTGATACATGCCGTCATGCCATGCAGCCTTTGTTTTTTCCTCATCCCGGTAATATCCCATAAACAGACCAACCTGTTTTTGTCCTTCTTGGGTACGCACAACAATCTCGCCAACTTCGCCTGGAGAGACGCTGTTTCCATCTTCATCCACCAGATCTACCTGATACATGGGAGAAGGCTTTCCCATGGAACCTGGTTTTGGTTCCATCCCTTTGAGATTGGCAAGAAGTAGGGTCGTCTCCGTTTGGCCAAATCCCTCCATCAGTTTCAGGCCTGTATATTCCTGAAAACGGTAATAGACCTCCGGGTTGAGCGCCTCTCCTGCGATATTCGCATAGCGCACGCTGGAAAAATCATATCCTTCCATTCCCTCTTTGATAAAGAATCGGAAAATGGTTGGAGGCGCACAGAAAGTGGAAATTTTGTATTTTTCAATCAGGTGTAGCAGATCCGCAGCAACGAATTTCTCAAAATCATACACAAAGATGGTGGAACCGACAATCCACTGTCCATAAAGTTTGCCCCAGGCCGCCTTGCCCCATCCGGTTTCTGAAACTGTCAGGTGCATTTCCCCCGGTTCTTCCGTATGCCAGTGACGTGCTGTTATGATATGCCCCAGGGAATAGGTGTGGTCGTGCATGACCATCTTCGGGTACCCGGTCGTCCCGGAGGTGAAATAGATTAAAAACGGATCTGTCGCCTTGGTTTCCCTGCGTGCAAAAGTATCCGGATACGCTTTGAGTTTTTCGTCAAAATTTATCCAGCCTTCCCGTTCTCCGCCCCTTACCAAAAATTTGGTAGCAAAGGTCGGACATTCCGGCTGTGCCTGATCTACATGCTCGGAAACCTCTCCTTCCCCGGTACAGACAATGGCAACCGCATCCGAAGCATTGAAGCGATAGACAAAATCTTTTTTCGTCAGCAGATGGGTTGCTGGAATCACGACAGCCCCGATTTTGTTAAGGGCAACCAGAGTATACCAGTACTGATAGTGGCGTTTGAGCACCACTATGACTTTATCCCCCTTTTTGATCCCGAAATCAGTAAACATATTAGCCGCCTGATTGCTCAGTTTACTCATCTGTTCAAAAGTAAACTCCGCAGTTTCCCCCTCTTCATTGCACCAGACAAGCGCCTTTTCCTTTGGGGTTTCCTTTGCATGGACATCCACCACATCATATCCAAAATTATAATTTTCCGGATAATGGAGTTCAAAATGATTGAGAACTCCGTTTTCATCAAACCCCTCGGTACAAAATCTCTGATAAAATTCACTCATTCCCCTTGTCCTCCTGTTTTTCCTGTGGTTTGAGCACAACTGCCATAAAGGTACACGGTTTTCCACCCGTAGCAATCATACCGTGCCCATGGCCGGAATCATAATAAATGCAGTCGCCTTCATTCAAAATCTCGACATGCTCTTCCATCACGACCTTGAGCTGTCCTTCTAGGATATAATCAAATTCCTGTCCCTCGTGATGGGACAAATGGATTGGCCGATCCTGTTCTTCTTCCCGGTATGGAGCCGTGACGATGAAAGGCTCTGCAGTCTTCTCTTTGAAAAGATGGGCGATATGTAAGTATTCAAACCCCGCACGGCGTTTGATGGGGATCCCCTGCCCTTTACGAGTAATAGTATAAAAAGAAAGTTTTGGGGGTTCCCCGGTCAGAAGTTCAACAATGTCCACTCCAAAATGTTCCGCGCATTTATACAAAAAGGTAAAGGAAAAATCGTTTTCTCCCGCTTCTGCCGCACGGTATTCTTCCACGGAAGTTTCCGTGACAGCCGCCATTTCCTCTTCTGAAATCTCCAAAATTTCCCGCAAAGTCCGGATTCGCTCAGCAATTTCCGCTATTTTTCCGTTCAACAAAATCTCCTCCTGTTTTTAAATATAAAAAACCCGTCCCACACCTGATACAAGTATGGGACGGGTTATGAATTCTCATTCCCGCGGTACCACCCAAATTGCACTTTTGCAAAGTGCCGCTCAAGGCTCCAACAAGCCTATGGCCTTAACGCGGCCGCTACGGAAGTACTTACTTGGCCTTTTGCCGTTCAGCCCCCAGCTAAAGAGTGATTTGAAAAGGAGCATTTTTACCGGTTCCCACCAAACCCCCGGCTCTCTGAAAAAATGGACATTCCCTTTCCTGTCTCTGTCATTGCCATTGTGGGCTATTGATTTTTTCTTATCTTAACGCTGCGTCCAAAAAATGTCAAGCGTTTTCAATGATTTTTTTCAGTTCCTGTGCATTACGTGCAATAAAATCCGCTCCATTTTCCACAAGCTCCGTTTCTTCTCGAAATCCCCAGGTCACGCCAATTCCAGGGACATGCAGGTTTCTTGCGGTGAGCATATCCACTCCGGAATCCCCGACGAACAGGCAGGATTCCTTCCTGGCATTCATCTGTGCAATCGCATAATTGGCCTGTGCCGGATCGGGTTTTGTGGGAAACTGCGCGCGGTTACCGAGTACCACAGAAAAAGTATGGCCTGCAAACAGCCGCTTTACAATCTGCACAACAAATTCATGCGGCTTATTAGAAAGCACCGCTGTCTGAATCCCCTGCTCTGCAAGCCATGCAAGCAGTTCCGGGATGCCCGGATAGGCATGG
The DNA here is from genome assembly GCA_904419745.1 of Candidatus Pseudoruminococcus merdavium. Taxonomy (GTDB): domain Bacteria; phylum Bacillota; class Clostridia; order Oscillospirales; family Ruminococcaceae; genus Pseudoruminococcus_B; species Pseudoruminococcus_B merdavium. The sequence continues at coordinate 19,189 of CAJFSS010000012.1, forward strand.
GTCTTATCAAAACAATGGGCGTCATAATAGGTATTGAAATCCGCTTTAACCGCTGTAAAATTTTCCGGGGTATTGGACTCCCCCAACGCGCGTTCCACCAGTTTATTCGCCCCATTGCCAACAAAATAGCGGTATTTTTCAATTGGATGCGTTGCAAAACCATGCTTTTGCAACGCATAATTGGTAGCGTCCGCCAAATCCTCCAGCGAGTTTATCAATGTTCCATCCAAATCAAAAATCACGGTTTTTGTCATTGGTGTTCCCCCATTTTCTGTTTCTTTGTCTTACATACCAAGCAGCGCAGGACACAATACTTCCCACGCTGCCAATTGTTAAAAGAAGGTCATCTGGCTACTCTTCGGCAAATCTCCAAACACACCGGCATCTTCCAAAATTTGAATCACGCCTTTTCCAACGCCCGCACGGGTACTTACTTCATCACAAGAGATGTATTCTCCCTGTTTTCCGGCTTCTGCCAAACTCTGGGCTGCGGCCAGACCCAATCCTTTCAGGGCATTAAAAGGCAGGCGGATTTTTCCATCCTCAATCTGATAAACAGAGGCGTCTGATTTGTACAGATCCACCGGCAAAAATTCAAACCCACGGCAGAGCATTTCATTGATAATCTGCAAAGTGGTATATTGATCCTCCTCTTTTGCCGTGCGTTCATTGCCCTTAGCTTTGAGGGCGTCCATCTTTATCCGGACACTTGCCTTCCCGCGAACAGCGGCTTCCGCATCAATATCTTCTCCGCGGACCGTAAAGAAAGCGGCATAATATTCCAGTGGTTTATGGACTTTATACCATCCAAGCCGGATTGCCGCAATGACATAGGCCGCCGCATGTGCTTTTGGGAACATATATTTGATTTTCAGACAGCTGTCGATATACCACTGCGGCACATCGTGCTCTTTCATCGCCTGGATATGTTCCTCTGTCAGGAGTTTCGGCGCCTTACCTTTACGGGTAATCTCCATAATCTTAAAGGCCATGCTTGGATCCAGTCCCTTGTAGATCAGGGTCGTCATAATACTGTCACGCGTTCCAATCACATGACCGATATCGCAGGTCCCGGATTTGATCAGATCCTGTGCATTGCCGAGCCAGACGTCCGTTCCATGGGATAGTCCGGAAATCTGGAGCAAATCGGAAAAACATTTCGGTTGGCAGTCCACCAACATCTGGCGGACAAAGTTGGTACCCATCTCCGGTAGGGAGAGGGTTCCTGTCTGGCTTCCAATTTCCTCCGGCGTCACACCAAGCGCCTCAGTACTGGTAAACAGGCTCATGACCTCCGGATCGCTCATGGAAACGGAGGTAACCGGAATCCCCGTCATGTTTTCCAGGTGTTTATACAAGGTCGGGACATCATGCCCCAGAATATCCAGCTTCAGAATGGTATCATGTAAGGAATGGAAGTCAAAATGCGTGGTGACTATATCGGAATCCACAGAATCCGCCGGATGCTGTACAGGGGTAAAGTCATAGACTTCATAATCACTTGGCACAACGACCATTCCGCCTGGATGCTGTCCAGTCGTCCGCTTTACGCCGGTACAACCAATTGTCAGGCGGTTTTCCTCCGCACGATGGACAACTTTTCCCTTTTCCTCCAAATATTTTTTCACATACCCATAGGCTGTTTTATCTGCAACGCTTGAAATAGTTCCCGCTTTAAACACATGGTCGGAACCAAAGAGTTCTTCTGTATATTTGTGCGCAGTCGCCTGATAGTCCCCGGAAAAGTTGAGGTCAATATCCGGGGATTTATCTCCATGGAAGCCAAGGAAGGTTTCAAATGGGATATCGTGTCCATCCCGGTTCATCGGCGTACCGCAGTCAGGGCAATCCTTTGGCGGCAAATCAAAACCGGAACCAACACTTCCGTCCATGATAAATTCACTGTGCTTACAGTTGGGGCAGACATAGTGAGGCGCCAGAGGATTTACCTCGGAAATCCCCGCCATAATTGCAACAAAAGAGGAACCGACTGAACCACGCGAGCCAACCAGATAGCCGTCGCTCTCCGATTTTGCAACCAGTTTCTGCGCAATAATATAGAGCACCGCGAACCCATGCTTGATAATGGAATCCAGCTCCTTAGAAAGGCGGTTAGCCACATATTCCGGGACCGGGTCGCCATAAATTTCTTTGGCTCGGTTCCAGGTGATACGCTGGAGTTCTTCCTCTGAACCTTCAATGGTTGGGGTATAGGTTCCCATTGGGAACGGGCAGATATCCTCAATTTGATCCGCAATGCGGTTGGTATTGGTGATGACAATCTCCTTTGCCTTTTCCTCGCCCAAATAGGAGAATTCCTCCAACATTTCATCCGTTGTACGGAAAAAAAGCGGGGGCTGGTTTTCCGCGTCCTTAAAACCCTGACCGGACATTAAAATTTCACGGAAAATTGCATCCTTCTCATCCATGAAATGCACATCACAGGTCGCCACAACTGGAATACCAAGCTTTTCACCCAGGCGTACAATGGTGCGGTTCATCTCCTGAATTGCGTGCTCATCCGGCACTAGACCATCTCTGACCATGAACAGGTTGTTCGCAACTGGTTGGATTTCCAAAAAGTCATAAAACTTGGCAATGGAGCACAAGTCTCCCCAACTCTTTCCGTTTAAAACGGCACGGTACAGCTCGCCGCTTTCACAGGCAGAACCAATAAGAAGACCCTCTCTGAGTTTTTCCAGTTCACTGCGGGGAATCCTCGGCTTTTTATAAAAATATTTCAGATGGGAATAGGAAATCAGTTTATAAAGATTCTTCAGCCCCTTCTGATTTTTGACAAGCAGAATCATATGATACGGCCGCTGGGTTTTATAATCCCCACTGGAAAGCGCCTTATTGATCCCATCCACCGTGGCAATCGATTTTTCTTTGAGCCGAGTTAGCATGTCGAGAAATACTTTTGCAGTGACTTCCGCATCATCACAGGCACGGTGATGATTAAACGGACCAACCTTCAAATGGTTGACCAAGGTATCCAGTTTATAGTTTTTTAATCCCGGATACAGAGCCTTTGCAGCGACCAGAGTATCCACATGGCTGTAGGAATATTCCATATTGCATCGGGTAGCGGCAGCACGGATAAAGCCCGTATCAAAGTCAGCATTGTGGGCGACAAGAACCGCATCCTGCCCAATAAATTCATAAAACTGCCGGAGAGCTTCCGCTTCTTTTGGCGCGTCCTTTACCATTTCATCTGTAATCCCGGTTAAATCCACAATCTTTGCAGGAATCATCTTCTCCGGGTTTACAAAAATATTAAACCGCTCCAAAATCTCCCCATTTTTGACGCGGACAGCGCCAATTTCCGTTATGCGTTCCGATACAGGGTTTAATCCGGTCGTTTCGATATCGAACACCACAAATTCGCCGTCAATGGACATGGTACTCGTCCCTTTGAACGAAGGGATCATGTCATTAACATAATAGGCTTCCACCCCATAGAGGACTTTAAATTCTCCACCCCTTTTCCGGATTTCGTCCACTGCGTTCATTGCCTCTGGAAAGGCCTGCACAACGCCGTGGTCGGTGATCGCAACCGCCTTGTGCCCGAAAGAATAGGCGCGCTTGATAAGTTTTTCTGCTGGAGTCATGGCGTCAAGTGCGGACATATTCGTGTGCATGTGCAGTTCTACCCGTTTTTCTTCACAGGTATCCCTGCGCTCCACTTTTTTCACCAAACAAATATCATAGGGCCGGATGGAAATTTCCCGATCATATTTGTCATAGGAGACGTCCCCCCGTACAACCAGAGTATCCCCTTTGGAAAGCTCATCATAGAGATCCGCCTCATCTTTGTTGCAGATCACTTTAAGATTATTGGAATTGGTGTAGTCCGTAATGGAAAATGTAAATATGACTTTGGATTCATCCCTTGTCACCTTACGTTCAACGGCAAATAAATCTCCCCACACGACAATGCGCCCACTCATCTCATTAATCTGATTGAGAGGAGTTGGTTTATCCTTAATGGGGCGTCCAGTCAGCACGGACAAAGAATCGGGTTCAAACGGGAGGTCGCTGATATCAAAGGAAATTTTTCCAATTTTTGTTTCCTTCCTTCCCTTTTTCGCTCCATTTCCCTTGGAAACCGGTGTGGAAACAACCACCGGAGGTTCCATCTTGGGGGCAGAGGAAATAATTTCCTGGTATTTTTCCTCATTCGGATCCAGGGCGCGCACTCCATCAAAAGAAACAGAAATGTTTTTGCTGAATTCTTCTCGTACAATCGCTTCAATTTCCCGGTCACAGCCATGCTGAGTCAGAATTTCATAACCGCCATGAGAAAGGCCAATGATAACGGAATCACCTTCCAACGTGATAGAAGCGTCCTCCAAAAAACCGTTGACTATTTTATTCCGGTTTTTCAGCTCTTGAAAAATTTCACTAAAATACCCTTCCGACAGTTGATCGGGCCGGTATTTTGGGAAAATACGGACCGAGGACAGCCCGAGCGCCGAAGATATTTTGCGCTCAAGCTGCCCTAGCTTTTCCTTTTCCAGCAATGATGGGAATACGGTGGTAATCTCCATCGCCGCATGTTCCTGTTCATATGTAATGGATAAAATCTGCGCGCCTTGAGCACAGGAACTCAGTTCCTGTACATCAAGGTACGCACCGAACAGTTCCAAAAAATCTTTTCTGTGCAACCCTGTTCCCCGCCTTACAGTTTTTCAATTTCAAACATCAATTCATCCAGCAAGTTTTCTTCCGGCACTTTGCGAAGGATTTCTCCATGTTTAAACAAAATTCCTTCCCCATTTCCACCAGCAATGCCAATGTCCGCTTCCCTTGCCTCTCCCGGTCCGTTGACGACACAGCCCATTACAGCAACTTTGATATGCTTGTCCACTTCTCGTAGGCGTTCTTCCACCCTGTTGGCCAAGGTAATCAAATCCACCTTCGTCCGTCCACAGGTTGGGCAGGAAACCAGTTCTGCCCCCTTGGAATACAGACCGATACTCTTTAAAATATCTTTTGCAGCATAAACCTCCCGCACCGGATCGGCGGTCAGGGATACGCGGATAGTATCGCCAATTCCATCTACCAGCAGGGAACCCAGCCCCACTGCTGATTTGATCAATCCCATCCGTTCCGTTCCCGCTTCTGTCACGCCAAGATGCAGCGGATAATCACACTGCTTTGCAATGAGACGGTAAGCATCTATCATTTCAGAGACATTGGAAGATTTAATGGAGATGACAATATCCTCAAAATCAAACTTTTCCAATAAACGGACATGGTAAAGAGCACTTTCCACCATTGCTTCGGCGCTGGGCCTTCCATATTTGGCAAGAATATGGCGCTCCACGGAACCGGAATTGACGCCAATGCGGATAGGGATCCCTTTCTGCCGACAGGTATCTGCGACTTGCTTGACCCTGGAATCCTCGCCGATATTTCCTGGATTGATACGAATTTTATCCACCCCGGCAGCCGCAGATTCCAGTGCAAGCCGGTAATCAAAGTGAATATCTGCCACCAATGGAATGCTGACCGCATTTTTGATTGCCTCCACGGTTTTCACCGCGCCCATCTCCGGTACGGCAAGACGGATAATTTGGCATCCCGCCTCTTCCAGACGTTTTGCCTGCTCTACATTTCCAGCAATATCCAGAGACGGAACGTTCAGCATGGACTGAATGGCAATCTCATGGGTTCCTCCAATGGCAAGGCCGCCGATTTTTACTTCCTTTGTTTTTCTGCGTTCTCTCATGTCGTTCCTCCCCTATTTTCTACCTTGTCATTGGAATAGTTTAACGATGTCGTTAAAGGTTACCACAACAAACAGCAACATCAAAAGTCCAAAGCCAATCATATGCACCCAGCCTTCATGTTCCGGTTTCACCGGCTTACGACGAATTCCCTCAATAATTAGGAAAACCAATCGGCCGCCATCCAACGCCGGAACGGGCAAAAGGTTGAACACGCCGAGATTCACCGTGATAAACACTACAAGCAGCAGCAGGGAACGCCCGCCCATGGTAGAAGCTTCCCCAATTGCCGAGGCAACACCTACCGGGCCGGAAAGCTGGTTTAAACCGAATTGTCCAGTTATCAAATCAATCAGTGAACTCCATACCAGCTTAACAACAGACAAAGTCCAACATGCCGACTGCTTTAGAACACCGAAAAAGGTCTTTTCCACACCATAGACCTTAAAGTCAATATTCGTCCCGGTTACACCGTCCCCTAAATCCTCTGTCTGAAAAGTGACCCCCGTCAATTTTACTTTTTCCCCATTTCTTTTGACCACCATATCCACAACCCCGTCCCTATCGCGTAGAAGGCCATAGACAATGTCATTGTCAATAAACACATGGGAACCATTGATGGAAAGGATTTCATCCCCCACCTGCAAGTACTGGTTGCTGATAGCGCCCTCATTAAACTGGGCAATCTTAGTAGTACCAACCAGATTCATGGTGGACACCAGGATAATCAACAGAATAAAGCCGAGAAGCAGATTCATAAATGCGCCGGCAACCACTACAAGGATTCTTCTCCAGACAGGCTTGTTGCAAAATGCACGCTCATCCTGGCTGGTATCGTCCTCCCCTTCCATAGCGCAGTAGCCGCCAATGGGGAGCAAACGCAGGGAATACTTTGTCTCCCCTTTTACAAAACCACAAAGACGTGGGCCCATTCCCAGTGCAAATTCATTGACCCGAATTCCCATGGCCTTTGCAACCAGGAAATGCCCTAATTCATGAATAAAAATTAAAAGTCCAAATACTAAAATGGTAATGATAATCGTGAGTACAATATTCAAATTTTAATTCACAACCCATCTGTCAAAATTTTTTGGCCGCATGGGTGCGCACATATTCGCGCGCCGCCTTATCTGCCTCCAGGATTTCCTCCAATGTATACTCCTCGACCTGTTTTTGCTTTCTCATTGCCTCATCAACAAGGGTAAAAATATCCGTAAACCCGATTTTATCCTGCAAAAACAGGCGTACCGCCTCTTCATTTGCCCCGTTTGCCGCACAGGGGAACAATCCACCGCGCTTGATTGCCTCGCGACAGGTTCTGATCAAAGGAAAAGTCTGTTCATCAGGCGAGTAAAAAGTGAGTTTTCCATATTCGGTAAGGCTCAGCCTACCGACTGGGCAAGACGTCCGCTCCGGATAGGTCAGTGCATACTGGATGGGAATTTTCATATCCGGCACTCCCAACTGCCCAATCACAGAATAGTCCTCGTACTCTATCAATGAGTGTACCACACTTTCCCGGTGTACGACAATCTCAATTTGTTCTGGGCGTACTCCAAACAACCAGACAGCCTCAATCAGTTCCAGTCCCTTATTCATCATGCTGGCAGAATCAATTGTGATTTTTGCGCCCATATCCCAGTTTGGATGTTTTAAGGCGTCCTCTTTTTTTACCTGCCTGAGCTGTTCTGACGTATAACCAAAAAAAGGACCTCCCGATGCAGTCAATATGATTTTATTCACCCGGTTAATGGGATTATGCCCACCCAGGGATTGGAATATTGCAGAATGTTCGCTGTCAACCGGTAAAATTTTCACCCCATTCTTACGCGCGGTTTCCATAACAAGCTTTCCGCCTGCAACCAGAGTCTCCTTATTGGCAAGTGCCAACTGCTTTTTTGCTTCCAATGCGGCAAGCGTGGGGCGAAGGCCTACCATCCCAATTACAGAATTTAACACCATATCGGCTTGTTCCAGCCGAACGAGTTCACAAAGCCCCTCTTCCCCGCTGAGTACCTGCGTCCCTGTATCCGCAATACGCTGTCTTAAATCCTTCGCGGCATCTTCCCGCACCATACACACCGCGTGGGGATGAAACTCTCTCACCTGCCGCTCCATTTGCTGCACATTTGAATGGGCGGACAACCCTGTAACGCCAAACCCGTGCTTTCGCACGACGTCCAGTGCCTGCGTCCCAATGGAACCTGTAGAACCTAAAATTACCAGTTGTTTCATAAGACTAACACTCTCACATTATGAAAATTCAGACAACCTGTCGGCTGTTGCGTTCAGGTTGTCTGTACAATTTCCGGGCTCCTTTTCGATTACCTCATACAGGCAATCCATCTCATACTGCTTCTCTCAAGCATTGCTATCCAGCGATGGGGAAGTATTTTACTACCAGAAAAACAAACGGTGCTACAAACATTAAACTGTCAAACCGGTCGAGGATCCCTCCATGTCCCGGCATAATAGAACCAAAATCCTTAATATTGCACTGCCGTTTGATGCAGGAAGCGGAGAGATCTCCCAGTTCCCCAATTATTGAAGCTGCGCATCCAGTCAGAGCAAGCAGCAAAAAGTCAATTTCCACCATGGTACCAGAAGAAGAACAGATCGCCTGATAAACCAGTCCGGCAATTACCGCGCCGATAGTACTGGCAAGAACGCCGCCAACAGCCCCTTCCCAAGTTTTATGCGGACTGATATAGGGCGCCATTTTGTGCTTTCCCAAAAGACGTCCGGTAAAATAGGCGCCGCTGTCGGTAATCCATGCTGCAATAAACATGATGAAACAATAGAACATACTATGTTGCGGATGAACCACCTTCATATAAGCAATGGTGCTAAACGCGAAAGAGGTTACAAAAGTGGTGAAAAACATGGTTGCGACTTGGGAAACCATTACCCGTTTGGAATCCGCAATCACCACAATGAACTGCGCGATTACATAGACAAAGGTGATCGGCATAACGTAGTGGCTCAGTCCTTGCATCATAAAAAAAGGAACCAAAGCGGAAAATGCGAAATTTACTATGGAAAGCGGGATGTTTTTCAAAAGCCCATAAGCATGCAAAATCTCATAGGTTGCCATCATACAGATGATACTGACAATGACATTAAAGACCGGCGTATAGTAAAAAAACAAGGCGGCAAACAGGATTACAATTAAAATTGCCGCAGTGATAATACGCTGTTTCATCCCCTTATATTCCCCCAAATCTTCTGTCTCTGCTCTTAAATTCCTCAATTGCCGCATCAAGATGTTTTTCTTTAAAATCCGGCCAGAGTACGTTCATATCAACGAATTCCGAATAAGCGCATTGCCAAGTCAGGAAATTGGAAATCCGGTGTTCTCCACTTGGACGGATGATCAGATCCGGATCAGGCTGTCCCGCCGTGTAGAGTTCCCCAGAAAAAAGTTCTTCCGTAATCGACTCGGGGGAGAGCTCCCCATTCACTGCCTGTTGCGCCAATTCACGCGCCGCCATGACAATTTCTGCACGACCTCCATAGTTGACCGCCACATTTAAAATCATTCCCTTGGAATCCCTGGTCCGCGCTTCAGCATCAGCCATCATTCGGCGGATATCTTCAGCAAGCGGCGCGCGGTCTCCAATAAATCGCACAATAATATCTTTCCTTGTCTGCTTAAAAGAATTCTTCAAATAACTGCGCAGCAAATCCATAATGGTGTCGACTTCTTCTTTTGGCCTAGCCCAGTTTTCTGTTGAAAAGGCATAGACTGTCAGAACCTCCACACCAATTTTCGCACAATAATTTGTAATCTTTTGAAATGTGTCTGCGCCCACTTTATGGCCCGCGGTTCGCGGCAGGCCTCTCTGTTTTGCCCAGCGGCCATTTCCATCCATAATAATGCCGATATGGCGCGGCACGCCTTGTATTTTCTGTGGTTCACGGCCCATTTTGCCCGTGCCTCCCCATAACGTATTTGAAGCGCAGCCCAACCGGAATGCTCCGCCGGGCTGCGCCTTGTCCGATACAGAATACTAAATTTCCATGATCTCTTTTTGTTTTTTTGCTACAACTTCATCCACAAGTTTGCAGTATTTGTCTGTCAAGGTCTGGAAATCTTTCTCCGCCTCTTTCAAATCATCTTCTGTAATTTCAGAATTCTTTTTCATTGCCTTAAATTTATCAATTCCATCCCGGCGGATAGAACGAACAGCGATTTTCCCCTCTTCTCCATATTTGGAAATCTGTTTGGTCAATTCTTTTCTGCGTTCCTCTGTCAGCTGAGGGAATGCAATCCGGATGACACGACCGTCATTTGTCGGGTTAATTCCGATATCAGAAGCCATAATTGCCTTTTCAATCGCTTTGAGAGCAGACATGTCCCATGGCTGAATCACCAGAATCCGGGCGTCAGAAACAGAAACCGCCGCCATCTGATTGATTGGGGTTGGGGCGCCATAATAATCCACAAGTACTTTATCCAAAACTGCTGGATTGGCACGTCCTGCACGGATTGTTGCAAGTTCTTTTTCCAAAGCATGCACGCTTTTTTGCATTTTTTCCTCAAAGGGTTTGTACTGTTCATTCATAGGGGTGTTCCTCCTGTATCTGCTTATTTTACGAGAGTACCGATCGGCTCTCCTTTAACTGCTTTGACAAGGTTTTCCGGCTGTTCAATATTAAACACCAGGATGGGAAGGTTATTATCCCTGCACATAGAAGCGGCTGTACTGTCCATGACAGCAAGCTCTTTATTGAGGACTTCGCTGAATGTCAGTTCCTCATATTTGACAGCATCATCGTATTTGTGAGGATCTTTGTCATAAACCCCATCAACCATAGTAGCTTTAAAAATAATATCCGCATCAATTTCTGCCGCACGGAGTGCAGAAGCGGTATCGGTTGAGAAAAACGGGTTTCCAGTTCCACATCCGAAAATGACGACTCTCCCCTTTTCCAGATGACGGACTGCACGGTTGCGGATATAGGGTTCTGCTACCTGTTGCATGGCTATTGCGGTCTGCACACGCACTGGGACGTCAAGCTGTTCTAGCGCATCCCCAAGAGCCAAGGCATTCATCACAGTACCGAGCATCCCAATATGGTCGGCGCGAGTTCTATCCATTTTTCCACTGGAACGTCCTCTCCAGAAGTTTCCTCCCCCGACAACAATCCCAATTTCCACACCAAGCTCCGTACATTCCTTGATATATTTGCAGATATTTAAAATCACATCAAAATCAAGGCCAAATTTTTTTTCTCCAGCCAGCACTTCTCCGCTGAGCTTTATCAAGATGCGTTTGTATTTCAAAGACATCGTAATCACTCCCCAGTTTTCTCTCCTGTTATTGTACAATAATGGCAGTTTGATGTAAAGAGAAAAATAAAAGCTTCCTTACACTGTTAAAGTTTTTTCTAACTTTCACCCTTTTCAAAGAAATGATTGATAAAAATTTCCCATCTGCCATTATAGGATTTCAAATAGGGATTTTAAAGCTGTATCCAAAGGATTTCATAGCGATTTTTTCTCATTCCCGGCTAAAACATACTGTTACAGGAAATAAAGTACCACTACATTTTAAAGGATATTGTGATTCTCTTTCGCTCAAACCATACAAGTCCGTTTCGTAATCCGGGCAAAATTATTGGAGATTCCAATTGGAGAACGATGTATTTGTCAATTTTGTCCAAATGATAAACTGACTATCTTTCGGAAAAGGCACTTTCTTCCCGCGCTATGGGCACCGATGTATCAACATGTCATTTTTCCGGTTCTAACTCAAAAGTAGCCTGTCAGTCTGACAAAGAGAAAAGCCCGAGATAAAATTTATCTCGGGCTCTGATTTCCTCTTTATCAAGGGATTATTTCATCATGCTGGCAACTTCATCTGCAAAATTGTCTTCTCTCTTTTCAAGGCCTTCGCCCTTCTCATAGCGGACAAAACCAACAATTTTTATGTCGCCGCCGAGTTCTTTGGCAGTGTTTGCAGTGTATTTCGCAACAGAAATATCACCATCTTTGATAAATGGCTGTTCAACCAGGCAGTTCTCCTTATAAAACTTTCCAAGTCTGCCCATAACCATTTTCTCAGCAATATTTGCTGGTTTACCCTCGTTGATTGCCTGAGCGGTAAGGATTTCTTTTTCCTTCTCGATTACGTCAGCCGGGACATCTTCCTTATTGGTATAAGTCGGGTTTGCAGCAGCAATTTGCATAGCAATGTCCTTTGCATATGCCTGGAACTCCTCTTTTGCTGCAACGTCAGCAGATGTTTCAAATTTTGCAAGGATGCCAATTCTTCCGCCGCCATGGATATAGGTAACAAGAGTTCCTTCCATTCTGGCGAAACGACGAATCTTCATATTTTCCCCAATGGTGAGGATTTTCTCACGGAGCATTTCCTCTACAGTCTGCTCGCTGCCGGAAGCTTTTTCTGCAAGAAGAGCAGTAACATCAGCCGGATTTTTTTCAATGACTGTGCGTGCACAAGTATCAACGAATTTCTGGAAATCTGCATTCTTTGCAACAAAGTCTGTCTCGGAGTTAACTTCGATGATGACGCCACAATTGTTTTCATCATTGATCAGGGCATAAACAAGTCCCTCAGCCGCAATACGGCCGGCTTTTTTTGCCGCAGCAGCCAGGCCCTTCTCACGAAGAAGTTCAATTGCCTTTTCTGCATCGCCGTTTGCTTCAGTCAGTGCCTTCTTACACTCCATCATACCGCATCCGGTTCTCTCACGGAGTGCCTGTACATCTTTTGCTGTAAAAGCAGCCATTTGTATTCCTCCTAAAACTTTCTGTGAAAAGTATCAGTTTACCTGAAAAATGCCCTAACAGAAGCTGCCAGGGCATTCTCCTTATTCTCTTGAATTATTCAGCCTGCTCGTCAGATTCCTCAGCCTGTGCTGCCTCTTCTTCGGTCTGCATGCCCTGACGCCCCTCAATGATAGCGTTTGCCATAGTGGAGGAGATCAGTTTCACAGCACGGATTGCATCGTCGTTGCCCGGAATGACGTAGTCGATCTCATCCGGATCGCAGTTGGTATCAACAATTGCAACGATGGGGATACCAAGCTTCTTTGCTTCGGCTACAGCAATTCTCTCTTTTCTCGGGTCAACGATAAAAAGAGCGCCCGGAAGTTTATCCATGGTTTTGATGCCACCGAGGAATTTTTCTAGCTTTTCAATTTCAAGATTCAGTTTGACAACTTCCTTTTTCGGAAGCAGGTCAAAAGTGCCATCCTCTTCCATTTTACGCAGCTGTTCAAGGCGATCAATTCTGCGGCGGATGGTTTTGAAGTTGGTCAGCATGCCGCCGAGCCAACGGGCGTTGACATAATGCGCACCTGCACGTTCCGCTTCTTCGCGAACGGATTCGCCGGCCTGCTTTTTGGTTCCAACGAACAGCACGCTCTCGCCATTTGCAGAGAGGTCACGGATGAACATATAAGCTTCCTCAAGCTTTTTCACCGTTTTCTGCAGGTCAATAATGTAAATACCATTTCTCTCAGTAAAGATGTACTGAGCCATTTTCGGGTTCCATCTTCTTGTCTGATGTCCAAAATGAACACCTGCTTCAAGAAGCTGTTTCATAGAGACTACACCCATTTGTTGTTCCTCCTTAGGTTTTTTCCTCCGCCGGCATTCCCTGTCGAGCAACGTCCTCCTTTTGAAAGAACGCACCAGCTACAGCATACCTGGCGTGTGATTTTTGCCATAAAAGAATACCACAAAATAGTTCATTTGGCAAGCTTTTTTTCAAATTTAGCCGAAAAGCCATTCTAAAAACTTATTTTTCCGCCTGATTTTTCCCCGACATGGTTCACAACTAACTAAAATTGTATCTTCGCCAATCACATTGATGTTGGACCAGGGGATCACAATATCATCCTCCCGCCCAAGCAATCCGAAGCACTTCAGCTTCCCATAGACAACCAAAGCCACCACCTGGGCGCATTTGGTATCCACTTCCACATCGCAGACATTGCCAAGGCAAGCGCCATTGCGAACATTGATGACCTGTTTGCAGCAGAGTTCTTTAAACCGGCAGTTCATGGCAGGTTCCCCCTTTATACATCCATTGTATTCAAAAGGGAATGTCCATTATTCCGTCATTTTCCCTGGGTTTCCGCCTTAATTTTTACGCCGTTTTTCTCCACATAGACCCTGTTTTTGTTAATTTCCATTTTCCGGAGGATTTCGCTTTCCAAGTCAATATTCAGAATCTCTGATAGACCCAGTAGGTAGATGGCTACGTCTGCGAGTTCTTCTCCAACATCATCCCGCTTTTTTCTCCAGGCGTCAAAGGCCTCCGTCAGTTCTCCATGGGTTAGACAAAATTCCATACAGATATCTGTGGTGTTAAACCCTTTGTCCACCTTATTTTGATATACGCTTTTTTGAAGCTCTTTCAGTTCCACCATAGTATTTTTCTCCCTTTTCCGCATTCGAGTCCCTTTAGAACAACGGGCAAACCCAATTCCTTCTACAACAATAGACCCGTTTTTTGATCCATTTCATAGCTCTATTATTCCTATTATAAAAATACTTGACTGTAAACACAAGGGGAATGGCCCATTTCGGAACAAGCCATTCCCCAAATCCACAGCTATTTTTTGTTGAGTTCAATATTGTCAAGAACGTTCCTGCACAAAAACAAAAGCAGGGTGCTCAAGAGCAGGTTAAAAATGAGGGTTCCCAACAGGCCAATTCCTATCTGGAGTTCAGCGGATACCGGAACCAAAATCCCAAGCAGCACGCCGCCCAATATACCTGGCAGACAGAGTAAAATCATCACAATGAAGTATAAAAACATCAAAAGACCTTTACTCGCAATTTTCCCCAAAACTCTTTGGCTGAGGATGTTCCCCGCCATAAATACCATACCAAATCCAAAGCGTGCGAGAATCGCCGCCACAATTTCTACTGGAGACGCTCCTATAATCAAACCAATCAGCAGCATGGTCACTGTCGCATCCACTGCAACTTTACAGATGTTTTCCATACAAAGGTGGATAAGCTTGGAAAACGGACGTTCCGGAATCAGATAGACATAATGAATATCGAGTTCACGCAGCCATCTGCCGGTAGCACTGGTAAAAAGTTGAAAGTAAGTAAACATGGAAAACATGCCGATAAGTCCGAAATCCCTCATGAAAAAGGCCATGATCCCTCCAATGACCAGAAACAACAGGGACATTTTATCGAAAAAGAAAATCCCGGCACGACGGTTTTCCAGCATGTGCTTGTAATAGAATACACCAGCTCCCCAGCCTTTTCGCAGGCCAGTATGTCCACGGTTGACTTTCCCTCCAGTAAGGCTGAGACTGGCCTCCTGAACTTTTCCCTCTTTTGCCGCTTCCTTTTGGGCATAGGTCACTTCTGTCGCCTGAAGAACATCTTCATAATAATCTGACTGCATCTTTGTAATAAGCAGAACCATCGCAGCAATAAAGAGAACCATCAGGGCAAGAAACAAAAATGCCATCCCCATGTTTCTGGTAAGCGCCATATAGGCAAAGGATTTTGCCCAGCCCAAAACCGGAAAAAATGACGCCAGCGGGGACGCCGCCCCTTCGGACAGGGATTCCAGCGGGTTGATAAACCCATTTTGGACAAACGGATAGGCCACCGCCAAAACAAGCAGAGCAACAAATGCATAAAGCCCTATGCGCATCCAGCGTTTTCTAACCGGATTTCCATTGACAAAAATGTATATCGCCATGGCGGTAATTTCCGCACAAAAATAAGTAAAACCATACCCCAAGACAAGCAGGAAAAGCTGCCCCAGATCCACGCCATAAGTATTATGCAGCAGCCCATATTCAAAAAAGATAAAAACCCCAACCCATAAAGTCATTCCCACCTGCCGGATAAGGCCATAAAACAAAATCCGTTTGGGTCGGATGGGAGCGGAAAACAAAAGGTTTACATCTGCCATGGTAAAAAAGGTTGCCCCCGAAGAAAACCCTTTGAGTACATCCGCGACAAAAATCATGCCATAAAAGGCAAGGACGATCAGCCCAAGTTCTTCCATGGGACGCGGTTCCCAGCCCGCTCCATTGTTTCCATTTCCCACAAAAATCAGGAAAACCATCAGGCCAAGAAACAACAGATAGGCAATCAACCGTGCCGGTCGCTTTTTCAATTCCTGAATTCCATTTTTAAGAGTGGTCAAAGTCAGATAACGCAGCGCGCTCATGGATGTTCCCCCTGTCCTTCGGTAATGGAGAAGAACAGATCTTCCAGGCTCTCTCCGCTGGCTTCAATTTGGGTACGGTACCGGGTGGCAGCAAACTCCCCATTCATCATAATATGCGCAACATCCCAGTAATCCTCCACGCTGTCCAGCATATGCGTGCTGATGAGTACGGCAGTCCCATTGTCCCGGAGTTCCCGGAACATCTCCTTGAGCTGTTTGATTGCATGGGGATCTAGTCCAACCATTGGTTCATCGAATATAATAACTTTGGGTCGGTGAAGCAATGCACAGCAGATACTCAGCTTTTGCTGCATACCTTTGGAGAGTTCTTTTCCAAGCTTGTCCTTCTTATCGTTTAGTTCAAACCGTTCCAGCAGCCGGTCTGCCTCCTGCTGCCAGTTTTCCAGACGGTAAGCTCGCCCAATGAATTCCAAGTGTTCAGACACGGTTAAAAGATCATAGACCGCCGGCATTTCCGGCACATAGCCGAGCAGCCTTTTTGCCTCAATACTCTTGTTCGGATGCCCATCAATGGTAATTTCCCCTTCAAAACGCAAAAGGCCGGTAATACATTTGATGATTGTTGATTTCCCCGCGCCATTTGGCCCGAGCAGAATAGCAATCTGTCCATCCCCGACAGACAGGCTGATATTGTTGTTTGCCAACACATTTCCATAGCGTTTGGTGACATTTTTCACCTCAAACATGTCATTCCCCACCCTCTTTTTAAGTTCAAGAATTTTACATGTCTGAATGATATATCAAGAGATGATATATGTCAAGCAACTTTATGTTTTCTTAAAGATTCCAAGAAATTTTCTTCTGCATAAAAAAAGACGGTTGATTGTTTATCAACTGTCTTTTTTCATATTCCATGTTTTGTATGGTTAATACATTGTATCCCGTGCTCTCAAAAGTACAAATACGCAATTCCACGATAGATCTTTGCACTTCACTGGGCGTTTTCGGTACCTCCTTATTAAATACCTGGGGCTTATCCGCTAAACATCTGCCGCCATAGCTGGAATACCCTGCCGAATGTGAGTAACTCTGTCTTTTTTATAAGCTGGAATTCGTTTATCAATTTGTATATCGTGCCGGAATAGCGAATCTTGCTCCCGTACTGGTATCTGCGCCAAAGTTAAAACTTGGAGCCACATCATATGCGAATTGATATCCATATAAAGCGGGGTTATATTTTCTTATTGCCATAGATAGGCTTTCAATTGCTTTACTGAAATTCTCCTCATTTTCATATGGCTCTCCTTGAAAATAAAGCATGATACATTCTGGAAGCTCCACAATTTTATACTGCTCTGGGAGTTCTTTATCATAATTTAAAGGGACTTCGACCCCCGCCGCTATTTTTGAAAACCCATGTTCCACGAATCTATCCGGAAGCTCCAGTAAAGCAGCAGGTTCCATTTTTTCTACAATGCTATTCAGAAGCCCTTCCCATTCACAGCCCACCTCTTCACAATACGAAAAATAATCCTGCGCAGTATGCGACGGAAGATAAATCAGTTTTCTTCTTTTGCGTTCTTTTACAGTAACCGTACAAAAATTCCACTCATTACTCATAGACAATTCCTCCTTGTGTTTCAACAGCGTACCATAATGACTGATCGGATGAGGAGTGAAAAGTGGAAGAGCCACTTTTTTGTCACGATATACAGAGGGCGTTATGTGAAACCTCTTGTAAAATGAACGTAAAAATCCCTCATGTGATTGAAAATGACTATTCAAAGCAACTTCTAGGATGGGCTTTTTCGTATTCAGCAATTCATTGGCACTTTCCGTTAGGCAAACAGCATTTATATATTCCTGCAAAGTTTTATGAAAATATTTCTTAAAAAAGCGATTGGCTTGCCGCTTGGAATACCCAACTGTGGAGCAGACATTATCCGCATGAAAGTCCCCGTCTTTATAATGTGCGCGTATATAATTCTGCATTTTCAAAACTGCTTCTATCTCTTTCACTCAATCATCTCCATCCATATTGTATTAGGTTTATATGGAATTTGTCTTGACCGATTTGGACAACTTTTATTTATTCATTATAACATGATATTTTAATGCTATCGTTCTTTTTTCAAAATCAACCTATGATTTGAAAGCCGTTACATAGGAATCTTCTCGATGACTTAACCGATTTTATATCAACCGGAAACTGGAACCCCATATTTTTTGTAGTCTTCTGCCCAAAACAAAAAAGGCCCTGAAGAAACAGGGCCTTTGCTCTATTATGCTGTCAAAAAGCAGTTATTTGCTCTCCTTCATAACCTTCTCGGCAAAGCTGTTGTTGACAATTTTATCATAAGGGGCTTTTTCATCCAGTTCTCCCGCCTCAATGATGACTTCCTGAAGGCGATCAAAGGACTCTTGGGTGAGCACTGGATCGGTATTCCATGCATCGATGGATTTATAGCGTTCCACGCAGGACGCCAGGGTTTCCAGGTCGGTATCCGGGAAAGATGGTTCAATCGCCTCGGCAATTTCCTCGGCGCTGTGTTCGTTCACCCATTGCTGTCCACGGTAAACGGCGCGGGTAAACGCCTCTACAACGTCGCTGTTTTTTTCAAGATAGCTTTGTTTTGCAAAATATGCGGTATAGGGAATATCCCCTGCCTCCTCACCAATGGAGGATACAATGTATCCCTGGCCTTCTTTTTCCAGAGTGGACGCCGTTGGTTCAAACAGGGAAACATAGTCCCCGCTTCCGCCAACAAAGGCTCCTGCCATTGCGTCAAACTGGATACTGTCATCGAGGATAATGTCTTTTCCAGGTTCCAATCCCTTCTGCCGCAGCACATAGCATAGCGTCATATAGGGTACACCGCCTTTTCTTCCGGGCAGAATGGTTTTACCCTTCATTTCAGACCAGTCAAAATTTTCATTTGGTTCTCTGGCAACAATAAAAGAACCATCTCGGCGGGTCATTTGTGCAAATACCTGAGGATAATCCTCATTGCCTTCGTTATAGACATAAATCGCGGCCTCGGGTCCAGCAAAACCAATATCAATCTGTCCGCTCAACACGGCTGCCATTGCCTTATCCGCACCGCCTGCATTGGACAGTTCCAGTTCAATCCCTTCTTCTTCAAAAAAACCAAGATTGATAGCTGCATACTGAGGTGCATAGAAAATCGAGTGAGTCACTTCGCTCACGCGGACCTTGGTTTTCCCCTCCTGTTTTGTACCGCACCCAGTAAAAGTACCAAGACACAACGCCCCACATAACAGCAGCGCCAGTGCTTTCATTCCTTTTTTCAAACTGCATTCTCCCTTTCTGAAGTAAAATTAGGGCTTGTGGCTCAGCCGACTGTTGACAAAGCGTTCCAACAAAACAACCGCTTCATACATCAGTGCAGCCACCACAGCCAAAATAATCACGCTCGCCATCACCAAATCCAGTTTAAATACCTGGCCCCCGTAGACAATCAGATACCCCAGCCCGGCTTTGGAAACAAGGAATTCTCCCGCAATGACACCGACCATGGAAAGGCCGATATTGACTTTGAGCGAGTTAAACAGAGTGTGCACATTGGAAGGCATGACAATCTTTAAAAAAATCTGTCGTTTGGTCGCCCCAAATGTGCGGGCCATTTGAATGGTTTCCACATCCGTATTTAAAAAACCATGTAACACATCCATAATCGTGACAATCAGGGAAATGGCAAGCGCCATTACAATAATCGCCTGCATTCCCGCACCTACCCAGATAATGATGACTGGGCCAAGCGCAATTTTAGGTAGGCTGTTGAGAACCACCAAAAACGGCTCCATCACTTTAGAGAGGTAACTCGACCACCATAGTGCTACGGCAACCAAGGTTCCAAGGACCGTCCCAAGCAAAAAGCCGATGAGGGTTTCATAACAAGTGACGCCAATATGCATCCACAAATCATCCTGGAACAGGCTGACATAGGTATCGAGAATCCGGGATGGCTGGCTGAGAATAAAGCTGTCAACAATCCCGACCCTGGCAAGAACTTCCCAAAGAACAAGAAATACGACCACAATGGAAACCTGGATTACAAGAATGGAGCGTTTACGCCTTTTTTTGTGACGAAGATAGATTTGACGTTCTTTTGAAATCGTTGTTTCAGACATGGACATCAAGCTCTTTCCAAATTAAATTAAAATATTTACTAAATTCGGGCTGTTCCCGGCACAACAAGGGGGAACGTTGCGGCAAATCAAAGGTAATCGTATGGATTTCCTTTACCGTTGCCGGACGGCCGGTCATCACGACAATTCGATCGGACATGCTAATACTTTCCGGGATGTCGTGGGTAACCATCAAAGTGGTTTTCCCCTCCTGTTTCAAAATCCGGTAGACATCATCCGTTACGGCAAGGCGGGTCTGATAATCCAACGCAGAAAAAGCCTCGTCAAGCAAAAGAATATCCGGTTTTACCGCCAAAGTACGGATTAGTGCCGCGCGCTGGCGCATTCCCCCGGATAACTGGGACGGATATTTGTCTTTAAATTCATACAAACCGTATGTCTGCAATAGTTGTTCTGCATATTCCACATTTTCTTTTGTTTTTCTATTTTGGATTTCCAAACCAAGCAGGACATTATTTAAAATTGTGCGCCATTCCAGCAGGTTATCCTTTTGCAACATATAACCAATTTGAGGGGATACTCCGGAGACCTTTTTCCCTCCGACATAGACGTTGCCATGAGTTGGTTGCTCAAGCCCCGCGATAATGGACAGCAAAGTTGATTTACCGCATCCACTGGGACCTACCAGGGATACAAATTCCCCCTGTTGCACTGTAAACTCAATATCGTCAAGTGCAGTGACTTCACCATTTTCCGCCTGGTATTTTTTGATAATATGGTCAATTTTCAAACTTTCCAATGTTTCCCTCACCTCTCCCATTTTTAATATTGAATTTTCTCCTTTGGGATTACTGTATTATATTCCTGCGCCATCGCCGGGGTGAGAGCAGCGCTTTTTTCATCAAAAAACACATCAAAAAAGAACAAAAAGCGTAGATTTTCTGTCCTGTTTCTGATAAGCTAGTATTCATGACAGGCTTGGAGGTTATGGATTATGGAAAATAAAAAAGCAGTCAAAAACTGCCTGCTTGTTGCTACCTATGCTTTGGTTTTATATTTTCTTTTGACAAATTACCAGTCCGTATTTTCCCTGATTTCCCGGTTCTTAGGAATTTTGAGCCCTTTTCTTTTTGGAATCTGTCTGGCGTTTGTATTAAACTTATTCATGCGTTTTTTGGAAGAAAAACCAATCGCCTTTTTGGAACGTAAAACGAAGAAAAAACTTGGGAAGTTTAAACGTCCAATTTCAATTGTCCTTTCGTTTTTGTTTTTAATTTTAGTTCTGACAGCCCTGATTCTCTTTGTCATCCCGCAGTTGACAAAAAGTGTAAAAATGCTTGTCAGCAGTATGCCATTTTATCTCAATGCACTGGAAGCTTTCATCAATATGACCATGGCGGAATGGGGAATCGACAGTATCGTCCTGGATCAGATTGCAATCAACTGGGGAGACATTATCCAGAAAGTCGGAACTTTTATTGCCAATACCATTCCGCATCTGCTCAATATCACGGTCAGCATCACCACCAGCATTTTTAATATGTTTATGGGCATCATCATTGCCATCTACCTGCTCGCAAGCAAGGAAAACCTGATTACTAATGTGAAACGGGTTTTATATGCCTTTTTACCCAGAAAAGTCTGCGACAAGACGGTTTATGTTGGCAGCAAACTCAACGAATCACTGGGAAACTTTATCTCCGGACAGTTAATAGAGGCCTGCATTATCGGTACGCTATGCTTTATTGGCATGACGATTTTCCAGATGCCCTATGCACTACTGGTCAGCGTCATAGTTTCCATCACCGCTCTGATCCCTATTTTTGGCGCCTATATCGGCGCTTTTGGGGGAGCGTTTATCATAGTCATGGTAAAACCCATATCAGCCATTTGGTTTTTAATTTTCATCGTCTGCCTGCAACAGTTTGAAGGCAGTGTTATCTATCCCCGTGTAGTCGGAGGTTCCATTGGCCTTGGAGGGCTTTGGGTTATGTTTGCGTTAATTGTTGCCGGTAGTTTTTTCGGATTGCCGGGAATGCTCATCGGTATCCCTGTATTTGCAGTCCTCTATTCTCTGCTCAGCCTTTCCACTCGCAAACGCCTTACGAAAAAGGGATTGATCGTCCATACCGCAGGACCTGCAACTGATTTTATTCCCCAACCGGAAACCAAAGAAGAACATGATAAGCAGGAAGGGGCTCAAAAATGAATTTGCCTGAGATCTTTTCAAAAAGCGATGCTATTCATGTGGAAAAGATAAACGGCACGGTAGTAGACTATTTTATTTTCCCTGAATTTGAAATTCATCGCAACCGTATTCCTCCTCACTGTACGCAGGAATGGCACTTTCACTCCAAGATTGAAGAGGTGATCGTGGTCACACAGGGAGAATTGGTGCTTTCCTGGATGGAAAATGGGAATTTAAAGCGCCGGCCAGTTGTACAAGATGAAATTATACGGGTAAAACGGTCCATCCATACGCTTTCCAATGAAACAGATTTTCCCTGTCTGTTTACAGTCTTCCGTTTTGTCCCCGATGGGGTGGATAAACGAGAACTTATCAAACAGGATAAGACCATTTTAAAGAAAAATTGACAGTACCGCTTTTCCAGTAACAGGAAAGGCGGTATTTTTATTCCCCTTGTTTTATAGGAAAAAAGTTCCTTACAGGCAGATCCCAACTGGTGAATGGAGAACTCCCAAACCGACTTGCGACTTTTCCCGCCTTGTTTTCTCCGTCCCGTTATCGTATACTAGAAGCATTACAAAAAGGAGGCGAAAAACTATGGCCTTGCTTTCTTGCCATATTTATTCCTCTGCTTTAAAAATGGGGACGGGCGTCCATGTCATTCTCCCTTTAGATATGGATTCGTGTTGTAAAATCCCGCTGCGAACCGTCTATCTTTTGCATGGGCTGACGGATGATTATACCTGTTGGCTGCGGCGTTCCAACATAGAATCCTATGCACTTGCCCATGGGTTTGCCGTTGTTATGCCGGAGGTGCAACGCAGTTTTTACACAGATATGGCGTCCGGTATGGCATATTTTACTTATATCTCAAAAGAACTTCCCGACCTGTGCGAGAAGATGTTCCCTCTTTCCCAATGCCGAGAAGACCGCTTTGTTGCCGGGCTTTCTATGGGCGGGCATGGCGCGCTCAAATGCGCCCTGACTTATCCGGAACTCTATGCGGCCTGCGGAGCATTCTCTTCGGCGGTGGATATTCGGCAATTGTTTGCACAACCGGAAAATTCCGTACTCTCCGGGGAATTCTCTGCTATTTATGGGGAGAGCATTTCAGATAAAGAGGACGTCTTTCGTCTAGCGGAGCAGGCCGTCCAGGCTGGAGGGCCTCTTCCGAAGCTTTTTTTAAGCTGTGGCACACAGGATTTCCTGTACGAAAATAACGAACGCTTTTATCAGCATTTGGTCAAACTCGGCTACACGGTGCAGGGATATGAGGCACAGGCTGGGCACGAATGGCCGTTTTGGGACGAAAGTGTAAAACGAGCTCTGGCGTTTTTTGACAGCAGTATGGAAGGACGGATGTAATTTTGAAACTATCAGTGATTGGAAGCGGTCGTTGGGGGGGATTTATCGCATGGTATCTTGATCGAATGGGGCATGACGTCGCAGTCTGGGGAAGGGAAAGCTCCCAGCACTACCTGCAAATCCGTCAAACACGTAGTAATGGGCTGATCACATTCCCCAACTCGATTGAACTGAGTACGGATCTCCCCTATTGTGTTCATCGGACAAAAGTCCTGGTGATTTCGATTAGTTCCCAGAACCTGCGCAGCCTGCTGGCCCAGCTGGCGCCACTTCCTGTGGACGGGAAACTGATTGTCCTGTGTATGAAAGGGATTGAGGAAACTACAGGAGATAGACTCACCCAGATCGTACACGAAGTACTGGGCGACCGGGTAATCAGCGCCATATGGGTGGGTCCCGGACATGTACAGGAATTTACCCGGGGGGTTCCCAATTGCATGATTATTGATTCCGACAACGAAACCGTCAAGCGTCAGATTGTTCACGATCTCTCCAGCGATCTGATCCGTTTTTATTACGGCACCGATCTCATTGGAAACGAAATTGGGGCGGCTAGCAAAAATGTTATTGGCATTGCGGCGGGGATGCTCGATGGGCTGGGGCGCACCTCGCTCAAAGGCGCCCTGATGGCCCGAGGCGCCAGGGAAATCTCCCGTCTCATCAAAGCAATGGGCGGGAATGAGATGACTGCATATGGCCTTTCCCATCTGGGGGACTATGAAGCCACCGTCTTTTCCCCACACAGTCACAACCGAAAATTCGGGGAACTATTTGTCAAAGGGGAACCTTATGAGGAATTAGCGGAAGGAGTTTCCACTGTAAAGGCACTGATGCTGTTAAAAGAGCGTTATCAGGTGGACTTACCCATCTGTGATGCAGTGTATCAAGTCATCCACCTTAAGCAGGAGCCAAAGAAAGTCCTCTCCGGTCTCTTCCTGCGTACGTTAAAAGATGAATTTTAGTAAACTTCAGGAAAGGAGCCATTTAAATGCCGCTTGCCGATAAAATCCGCCCGCAGACGCTGGACGACGTGGTCGGACAAAAGCATATCCTCGGCGAAGGCAAGGTCCTGCGCCGCATTATTGAATCGGGCCACATCCCAAACCTGATTTTTTACGGGCCGTCCGGTGTCGGCAAAACCACAGTCGCCCGCATTATTGCAAAAAGTACAAACAAAAAACTGCACAAACTCAATGGGACGACCATTTCCATTGCGGATATCAAGTCTGTCATCAGCGAATTGGATACGTTTGCCGGATATAATGGCGTCCTGCTCTATTTGGATGAGATCCAGTACCTCAACAAAAAGCAGCAGCAAACTCTGCTGGAATACATTGAGGACGGTTCTATCACTCTGATTGCCTCCACAACGGAAAATCCCTATTTTTATATCTACAACGCCATCCTCTCACGTTGTACGGTTTTTGAGTTCAAAAGTGTTCAACCGCAGGAAGTTGTGCCTGCTGTTTCCCGAGCATTCACTTTGATGGAAGAGGAAATGGGACATCCCCTGGAAGTGGAAAAGGGCGTCTGCGAATACATTGCACAGGCCTGCGGCGGGGATGTAAGGAAATCTCTCAACGCAGTGGAACTATGTTCCCTTGCCGCCAAACAAAATGAGGGAGCCTATCAAGTCTCTTTGGCGGACGCCGAACAGGTTGCCCAAAAAAGCGCCATGCGCTATGACCGGGAAGGGGATGAACACTATGATTTGCTCTCCTCTTTCCAAAAATCCATGCGCGGTTCCGATCCAAATGCAGCTCTGCATTATTTGGCAAGGCTGCTGGAAGCAGGCGACCTGCCCTCCGTATGCAGGCGTCTGATGGTCTGTGCCTGTGAAGATGTAGGGCTTGCCTATCCGCAGGCCATCCCCATTGTCAAGGCCTGTGTGGATGCGGCATTCCAGGTAGGACTACCGGAAGCCCGTATCCCATTGGCAGACGCGGTGGTTCTTGTTTGCAACGCCCCGAAATCCAATACCGCCTACGTAGCGGTGGATTTAGCGATTGCTGATATCCGCGCTGGAAAGGTGGGGCCAATCCCCCGCCAGTTGCAAAACAAACATTATGACGGCGCAGAGGTGGAGAAAAAAGGACAATTTTACCAGTATCCCCATGATTTTCCCGGTCGGTGGGTGGATCAGCAATATTTGCCGGATATTATCAAAAACGCACAGTACTACCATTTTGGGGAAAATAAAAATGAACAGGCATTCAAACAGTACTGGGACAGAATTAAAGGAGATAAAAATAAAGGGTAAAAATGCGGGGAAAAATTCCCCGCATTTTTGTCCGCAAAAAATCCTGTAGAATAGAAAAGAACCGGGCAGATTCCTGCCCGGTTCCTGCTATCTCTTATTCAAAAAAAGCACTGTGAATGGCATTGATCGCGCGTTTTGCAGCAGAAGCCTCCACCAGCACGGAAATTTTGATTTCGCTGGTAGAAATCAGCTGGATATTGACATCCGCACTGGCAAGTGCATCAAACAAAGTTGCCGCGACGCCGGGGTTCGACTGCATCCCAGAACCAACAATGGAGACTTTTGCTACATCTTCATCATAGCGCAATTCATCAATCCCATATTCCTTCTGGATGGATTGGAGCAATTCCATAGCCTGTTCCCGATCCTCTTTGGTGACGGTAAAACTGATATCCTTCTTCCCACCTACACTGACTGTTTGCAGGATAATATCGACATTTATTTTTTTGCTCGCAAGCATCATAAAAATCTTCGCTGCCATACCGACCGTATCCGGTACGCCGATAACGGAAATTCGTGCGACGTTATCGTCACAGGCGACGCCGCGAATGAGCATCTTTTCCACAGTTACAACCTCCTTAACTTTCGTGCCAGGCAGCTTTTGCATGCTTGAAAGCACTTCCAGTTCCACATTATATTTCATTGCCATCTCCACGGCGCGGCTTTGCAGTACCTGTGCACCCAGGGATGCAAGTTCAATCATCTCATCAAAAGTGATTTCCGATAGTTTTTGCGCCCCCGGTACAATCCGTGGATCTGCTGTATAGACTCCATCCACATCCGTATAAATCTGGCAAACGTCCGCCTCCAGCGCCGCAGCAAGCGCCACCGCCGAAGTATCCGATCCCCCACGCCCGAGCGTAGTAATATCGTCATACTTGGATAGGCCTTGGAAACCCGCTACCACCACAATATTGCGCTTAGCAAGTTCATTTGCAATACGTTCTGTATCAATCCGATCGATCCGCGCCTTTCCATGGGAAGAAGTGGTCTGGAATCCCGCCTGCCATCCGGTCAGGGAAATGACCGGAAACCCCAGCGCCTCAATTGCCATGGCAAGCAGGGAGATGGAAATCTGTTCCCCAGTGGAGAGCAGCATGTCCAGTTCCCTTGCAGACGGGTGGCGGTTGACTTCCGACGCTTTTTCAATCAAATCATCCGTCGTATCTCCCTGAGCGGAGACCACAACCACAACATTGTTCCCCTGTTCATATGTCTGCGTCACAATGGACGCCACATGAAAAAGGCGTTCCCTGTCCGCAACAGAGGTGCCCCCGAATTTCTGTACTACTAAGTTCATTGTCCTGTCCCCTCAAATCACGGTTAATATCAATAGTCCAGCCTGCGGATTAACCCCAGCAGTTTTGCATCCGCAATGGACTGGAATTTTGCAAGCGTGTCATCCAGCGTCCGCTCCACAGTTTCCGGCGTTAAAAAGGCGATTTCATCTTCCGGCTGCCCCTTACGGCTGAGAACGGTGATTTCTCCGAACATCTTTTCTGCAATTTCGGTTGCGCGCTTCGTATCCAGCACTTTGGCGCGTACATAATAAGAGAGCACGGCCGTTTTGGCGTCCACCACATAGTGATCCGGTGCGTCTTCCCAGTACATAGTGGCAATGTTTTCCGGATTTTTCACCTCTTCAATGACATCTGCAACCACCGCGCTGGCAGTTGGCAGTTTTCCCGCACCCTTGCCATAGAACATAACGTCCCCGGTAATATCCCCGCGTACAAGGATTCCATTAAACACATCGTCCACGCTGGCAAGTTGGCTGTCGGTGGATAACAGCGCCGGACACACCCGGATGACAATGGTGTTCTCCTCAAAATTACGTTTTACCCACCCAATCAGCTTAATCACGCTATCACAGTCTTCCGCATAGGCTACGTCCTCCGGAGTAATTCTGGTAATTCCCTCCACCTCTACCTGTTGGGGATAAACGTGCCGCCCAAAGGCAAGGGAAGCAAGAATACAGATTTTCCGGCAGGCGTCAAATCCTTCCACATCAGCTGTCGGGTCTTTTTCCGCATAACCGAGACGCTGTGCCAGTGCCAAAGCATCCTCAAAAGACATCTGTTCTTTAATCATTTTGGTGAGAATAAAATTTGTGGTACCATTGAGAATTCCCGCGATCTCACTAATCTGGTTAGCAGCAAGACACGCATGCAGAGGATGGATAATCGGGATTCCCCCGCCAACGCTCGCCTCAAACAGGAAATTGCGGTTGTGTTCTCTTGCAATTTTTAGCAGCTCGTTGCCTTTGACTGCGACAAGCTCCTTGTTGGATGTAACGACATTTTTCCCGCTAAGCAAGCTCGCCTTGACATAATCATAGGCCGGATGGACTCCTCCCATGACCTCCACGACAATGGAAACCTCCGGATCCTGTAAAATCACATCAAAATCCTGAACAAATTTTTCTTTATAATCCACATCGTAATCATGCCGTACCAGCACATATTTTGCCTCAATGGTCTGTCCAGTTTTGCGCTCGATACTCTTTTGATTCTTTTTTAGGACTTCCATCACGCCGGAGCCAACAACACCATGCCCCAAAACCGCGATTTTTACCATATTCTTTCCTCCTGACATCCGATGTATTTCCACAAATAGATAGGATGGGCAACACTATTGCCCGGAAAGGACACGCGCTTCCACAACACCCGGCATCCCGCGTATCAGGGAAATCAGCTGGCTGATGTCCATCTGTAGTTCATCGGTCCGCGCCGAAATGGCTACAGGAGCCACGCCGTCAACCGGAATATTCTGGTTAATCGTCAGGATATTCAGGCCTGCGCCAGACAAATTGTTGAGCAGTTCAGAAAGCCGGCCGGGTTCATCGCCCAACGTGACCGACAATGTGACCATTTTTCCAGCGACCCCACGGTCATATTCATAGACTTTATCCTTATATTTATAGTAGGCGCTGCGGGAAATTCCCATTACTCGTGCCGCCTCCGACAAATTTTTGACCTTTCCCTGGGCCAGCAGTTTTTTTGCCTGTACTACCTTTTTAAAAATATCCGGGAGCACATCAGAGTCCACTAAAAAATAGCAGGTATGACTTTCCATGTTGTGAATCACCGTCCTGTTCTGTTCTTTTTTGTTTTGAAGAGTGTGCTCGTCCAAAACTCACTTGTTTACGATTATACTACAAGCCACACATTTTTCCTATCCCTTTTTTCGGAAATTTTCGACTGAGTATAAATGTTCCCGTTTTGTATAAAATACGATGGAAAAGATTTTTCCGTTTCATTCAAATCGTAATAGGGGAGGATTGCCATGACCACTTCAAGAAAAAAAGAAATCCTGCTCAATATCACTTTTTATGCGGTCGTGGCGGCTTTGTTTTATCTCTGTTTTAAAGTTTTAATTCCCCTGTTTCTCCCCTTTGTCATAGGCTTTATCATTGCTGTCCTTTTGCGTCCTCTTACCCAGTTTTTATGCGGGCGTTCCAAATGTTCAGGCAAACTATGCTCTATTTTTGTGCTGTTGTTTGTGTACACGGTAGTAACTGTTCTGTTATGGTTTGCACTTACTGGCTTTTTTGGAGAACTAACCGCTATTATCCAGAGCCTGCCGGAAGTGTATCGTCAAAACATTGAGCCACTGATCCAGACCGTTTCCAACTGGTTAGATGGGTTGTTTTCCCGTTTTCCTCCCGATGTCTATGCGCAAATCAGCGGATTATATACGGCGCTGGAACAGTCCGCTTCCTCCATTGTAACAACTATATCCACAAAACTTCTGGAATCCATTCCCCTACTGCTCAAAAATCTGCCAAACTGGATTTTGACCGCAGTTTTTGCCGTGATGTCCTCTTTCTTTTTCAGCCTGGATTACCTGGATATCATGAGTTTCCTGACAAGGCAGCTCCCCAAACGCATCCGTGGAATTGTGTTCGAAGCAAAAACCCATTTTCTCGGAACCGTTACAAAATATCTCAAGGCCTACACCCTGCTATTTCTACTTACTTTTGTGGAATTGTTTATTGGCTTTTGGCTGATTGGGATTGATTATGCAGCCACAGCAGCATTTCTGATCTCTTTTGTCGATTTTCTGCCCGTCCTTGGCACCGGAGCGGTCCTTCTTCCCTGGATATTCCTGGAGGCAGCACAGGGCCATTTCACCCTGGCCATTGGCCTGACGGTCATCTTCTTTGCTACAGGAGCAATCCGTAATGTTGCAGAACCAAAAATCCTGGGCAAACAGGTGGGGCTGCATCCTCTCATCACTCTGATTGCCATGTATGTAGGGGGAAAACTGTTTGGACTCATTGGGATTTTTGGCGTCCCGTTTGTTGTGGTCATCCTCAAAAATCTGCATGACAGCGGCAGGCTTCATCTGTACAGAGAAAAAAAGACGTCCCAGTCAAACTGACAGGACGTCTTCAATTCCAAAGAGCTTCCGTACATCCGCAAACCCTTCGGCAATTTCTTCTCTGGAAAAATCATGTTTTGCCAGCTCTTCCTCTTCCATCTCATATAGAGTCAGGTAAAACTGGATGGCGCTTGCAAAATTTTCCGGTGTACATTCTTCTTCCAATGCTTCAAATAAGCGGTTCTCCGCCTCATTGAGTTTTCCCTGCCGCACTAAAAGAATCAATTCGGTATCTAAATCGTCATTTTTCTGCTGGGCGGTCTGATCATAGAGGATGATTTCTTCTTCCTGTGCCTCCCGGTGTAATACCGTTTTGGAAAGAAACCTCACCAGCATACTGATTTCCCTGAGTACAAAGTCACTATAGTCCCTGCGTATCACCGTGCGTCCTCCTCCCGGATCAGTTCCACGCCCTGCTTCACCGGATAACACAGATAGGCGCGTTCTCCGGCGTCTATCAGGCCTTTGACGCACATTTTTGCCGGGTGCTCCTGTTCAAATACGGCAAATACCGCCGTCCCGCTTCCGGTCATCATAGAAAAAATTGCCTGATGGGTATGGAAATACCGGCAAAACGAAAAGACGTCCTCGATTTCAGTCACCTGCATAAAAACATTGCCGCAATAGAGCCCGGCAGTAGGAATATCGCCTGTCCGGAGAAAATCCTCTACCTGCTGTACCGGAGGATGGACAAGTTTGCAGCTGTCAATCTTTTCAAACGCCTGTGCTGTGCTCATCCCTTCCCGCGGCTTGGCAATGGCGATTGGAAGTTTGGGAAAATCCGGCAGCGAGGTCAGTCGTTCCCCAAATCCACGCACTCGCATAGTTCCGCCCTGGATACAAAACGGGACGTCCGCACCCAGGCGTTCTCCAAGTTTACAGAGTTCCTCCTCTGTCAGACCGTAACTGAATAATTCATTGATCCCCACAAGCACGGCGGCGGCGTCAGCGCTACCGCCCGCCATCCCCGCCTGTTCGGGAATATTTTTTTTCAGCTCGATCGATACTCCAAAATCCCGCTCTTCCAGCTCCCTAAACAACAGATCAGCCGCCTGATAGGCCAGGTTCCTCTCGTCACATGGAATCTCCTTTCGATCACAGGAAAGAGAAATCCCCTGTGTCTCGGCCTTTGTCAAAACCAGTTCGTCGCACAGGCTGACAGACTGTAAAATCATATCCATCTCATGGTATCCGTCCGGGCGTTTTCCCAGCACGTCCAGCGTGAGATTGATTTTTGCATACGCATATGCACGAATCGACTGCATGGTATCCCTCCTTTTTACAAATCAAATAATCGGAACCGTTTGATATCAATCGCCCTGACCGGGCACATTTCATGGCAGCAAAAACACCGAATACAGTTTCCATACTGGATATGCGCCTTACCTTGTCGCACGAAAATTGTGTGCTGCGGACAACTTTCCGCACATTTTCCACAACCAACGCAATCTGAACGACGGATTACCGGACGGGGTTTTGCAACCGTTCCAACCAGAAAAGCCACGGGTTTTTGAAAAAGCCTGGGAACATTGCCGGAAAAGTCGGTTTCTTTGGAATGCGGATGTAAGAAATCCTTCACCGGGAAAAAATCCCCCGTGTCCCCGCACAGGGAAATTCGGTCGCCTCCTTGACACAGTCCGCGTTTTTTGGCCGCGCGGATAGTCCCGATTTCATCTTCTTCAAACCCGATAAATTGGGCAAGCACGCAGTCAAGCGCATAAGGGTTTGTCGCCCCGAACAGATATCCTGTGTGCCGGGGCGTTCCCCCGGACGGGCCATCCCCTTCCATTGAGATTACCGCGTCAACCAGGGTAAGATCCGGGTGAACACATTCACACAAATCCACAAGCATTTCACAAAAATCTTCCTTTTTGGGAAACCGGCAGTGAAATTCCGGCTTCATCAGCCCAGGAACACAGCCAAACAGGTTCTTTACCCCTCCAGAGAGCATTGTCATTCCATGGGTTTTCAATTTTGCAACTGAAATGACAAAATCCGCCTGTAATACTGGAGTAATCAACGGGAAAGAGGAAACCCGACGGTATCCCTGAAGCTGCCGGGTTCCATTGGTCACATCGTAGTTTAAATGCGCAGACATCCCTTCTACCGCTTCCATCATACCGCTTACCTGGTAGATTCCGGTCAGGGTCCCAACATTATACAGCCCTCCCGGGCTGTCCGCCACCACAATATCCTCCACGCCCAACTCATTGAGCCTGCGGATCACCGCACGGATAACTCCGGGATGGGTCGTGGTCGCTTGCTCCGGTGACCGTTTCATTAACAGGTTTGGTTTTATCAAAACCCGTTTTCCCTTCATTTTTGTGAAATCATAGTCCAAACACGCAAATTGACGGCAGACACTCTCATAGAGTGTCTGCTCGCTATAGTCCGGTGTTTTGGACAATACTACCTTGTCCATTTTCTCTGCCTCTTGTTTATTTCAATGTAGTTAAAAAAGACTCTATCCTCTTGAGCGCCTCCTGGATATGGCTAAGCGAATAGGAATAGGAGACGCGCACATACCCTTCCCCGCTTTCTCCAAAGGCATTACCAGGCACCACAGCTACTTTCTGGCTGTAAAGCAGGCGCTCACAGAATTCCTCGGAGGAAAGACCGGTACTCTTAATGCATGGAAAGATATAAAAAGCTCCGCGTGGTTCAAAGCAGTGTAACCCAAGCGAATTGAACCCGTCGACAATCAAGCGCCTGCGCATGTCGTATTCTTCTCTCATCTGGGCCACGTTTTCCTCACAATCCCGCAGGGCTTTTACCGCTGCATACTGGCTTGTTGTAGGAGCGCACATGATCGCATACTGATGGATTTTCAGCATCTGCGCCATCACCTGTTTTGGCGCACAGGCATATCCCAGGCGCCAGCCGGTCATGGCAAACGCCTTGGAAAATCCTCCGACCAAAATGGTGCGCTCCTGCATTCCATCAATTTCCGCAATGGAAACATGGCGTTCCCCACCATAGGTAAGCTCCCCATAAATTTCATCCGAAAGCACCATGATATTGGTATCCCGGAGCACTTCGGCGATTGCTTCCAGATCCTCCCTGCGCATGACAGCGCCAGTTGGGTTGTTGGGAAATGGGAGGACGAGCAATTTTGTCCTTTTTGTGATTTTATCCTGAAGTTCCTGGGGAGTCAGACGGAATTCATCCTCCTCCTTTGTCTCAATGGGGACAGGAACACCGCCGGACAGCACGGTTATGGGATGGTAACAGACAAAACTCGGTTCTGGAATCAGGACTTCGTCTCCTTCCTCCACAAAAGCACGGATAGCAATGTCGATTGCCTCCGAACCGCCGACTGTTACTACAATTTCATCTTTCCTATCGTATTCCAGGCAAAAACGCCTGCTTAAATACTCCCCGATTTCATCTTTTAATTCCTGTAACCCAGCGTTTGCTGTATACCAGGTTTTGGAATCCTCCAAAGAGCGAATTCCAGCTCGCCGGATAATCCACGGAGTTTTAAAGTCAGGTTCCCCAACGCCCAGGGAAATGACCCCTTCCATTTCTCCCGCCAAATCAAAAAAGCGGCGGATACCGGAAGGTTTTAATCCCGTGATGCGTTTTGAGAGTAGTTTTTGGTAATCCATCACAGGGAGGGAAACCTCCTTTCATCCTTTTCTTCAGCCGCAAAGGAAATATTGTCATACTTATAGCGTTTGAGAATAAAATGAGTCGCCGTAGAGAGTACGGAATCCACAACCGCCAGTTTATAGGCCACAAACATCGCCACATCCTGGAAGGTCTTTCCCACTACATTGACAGCGAGATCAAAACCGCCGGACATCAAAAATACGCTTTTCACTTCAGAAAATTCAGCAATTTTTGCAGCAATTTCTTCAAAGCCTCGGTCTGCTTTTGGCGTTACTTTCAACTCAATCAGTGCCTCTACATAATGGTGATCGGCCTGTTCCCAGTCCACGACCGCCTTATAGCCCTTAATAATCCCATCCTTTTCAAACTGTGCGATTTCTTCTGTAACCTCCTGTTCCGTCCGATCAAGCATCACCGCGAGCTGTTTTGTCGTGAGATGGGCGTCCCTTTCCAGTAATTGCAATAGCCGTTTCATCCTGTCATTCCCCCTATTTTTTATTCCTCCACTAGCCGGATCAGCTGTGGTTGATGACGTTTATAATAGACCGTATAGCGGAACCCCGCCCTCCAGAGAATCTCATATGCTTTTTGAAAATCCCCTGCCAAATCTTCTCTTCTGTGTGCATCCGACCCAATGGTCACATATTCTCCTCCAAGCTCATAAAACCGCTTGAGCAGCCATTCTGACGGCATGGTATCCCCTAATTCCTGTCGCAATCCAGAGGTATTAATTTCCAAAGCCTTGTGCGCCCCGGCAAGATTTTTCAAAATTTGTTCGATTTTGTTTTCAAACGGAGAAAGATCATATTGTTTTCCTGTCGCGCGGGCATAATAGCGCAGAGGATAGGTCAGGTGTGCGAGACTGTCAAAGTGTTCCCACTTGGAAGTTTCAATCAGCTCATCAAAATACGCCGCAAAAGCATCATACGGGTCTTCCCGGTTGTAATCAATCAAATGGAATGGGGTAAAGCCGGCCACCTGATGCACTGAAGCGAGATGAAAATCCCGTTGATACATTGTGGCGATTCTATTTGCCCGTTCCAAGTTTTGCATTGGCTGACCAATTTCCATCCCGGAAAGGACATCCAGCCGTCCAAAAAAGACGTTTTTCTCTTTCAGGCAATCAATATAGGAATCCCTAACTGCCTGGTTCCAACGGCTATTTTCCGGAAGATCACATTCGTAATGATCCGTGATGGCAATGCCGTCCAATCCAATTTCACATGCGCCTACACAAAGATAAGTTGCTGAGTGTTGTGCATCCGGGGAATTATCCGAATGCACATGATTATCATATCTCTTTACCGGATGAATCACAATCGTTCCCCCTTGTTTTGACGGCTTTTCCCTGCCGTCTTTTCATCTTTTCTTTCTTTTTTGTACTGTAAATAAAGTAACAAATTTCTATTGCAATCATATAAGCAACCTGTAAAATATGGTATAATAAAAAAGCAGCCCAACTTTCCAATGATTTTCACATCCATTTTGCACCATTTACAAGTTGAAATTCCGTTAATTTCCGAAAAACTGGGATGTAGAAGAAAGTATAATAGGTGATTATACCATATTTTTATCATGATTCCTATATGCTTTCTTTCAAATGCGGAGAATCTTAGTGAAAATATCCGTACCCACTTTTGGCAAACTGTGTTATGATGTCCATATGCTTTCACAATTTACCGCATTACATTCCTTTTATAAAAACCTTTTTGCGAAAACCGGAGGGAACAGACTATGAAATCCATTGTTAGAGTAGCAGGTATTTCCAACAAAATTGTTGCGGCCAATCCCACTCTTTGCTGTGAGGAAATTGGAAATGCAATAACAAAGATTAAACCCGAAGAACCGGATATTGTGGTTTTCCCGCGGCTATGTCTTTCCGGGAGCAGCTGTGAAGCGCTATTTGGCTACGAAGTACTGGCAAATGATGCAAAGAAGGCCCTTTCCAGTATTATGGAACGAACAGCAAACTCCCATGCAGTTTATTTAATTGGAATGCCTTTGCTTGCGGGGGGAACGCTTACAGAAGTCTGTGCTGTTATTCACCGTGGCATGTTGGTGGGATACCTCTCCTGTGAAGGGGCTTTTCTGAGTGAGGACGGAACAATCGCAGATACGGATATTTTGCCCGATACAACCGTATTTTCCTGCGGTTCCCTGCGGTTTTGCATCCTTCCCTCCAAAGTGGACGCTCTTCCTGAGAGGCTTGGGGGAATCTCTCGGCTTGGCTGTGATCTGATAATTGTCCCTTCCTGTGACCCGGCCACTGCAGGTTCCGTACGTAGTTCCCGGGAAATTGCCAAAGCGGTCAGCGCATCAACCGGTTGTGCGGTAGTCGTGGTCAACGGCGGCGTAGGAGAAAGCAGCGCTCCCCATATTTATCAGGGGTTTGTATGTATTTGTGAAGATGGGGAGGAAGTCGCCTTTGCGCAATCCGCTTTTGAAACTGTGAACTGCGTTTATGATATAGACGCCGATATTGTCCACGCACAGCGAAAAAGACATGGTCCACTCTATAACGGAGCTTCCCGGATAACTCCGGCTTTTTTCTCCTTCCCTGCAATGGAGAAACTCGGAAAGCTGAAACGTCAAGTGCCGCGTAACCCATTCCTTCCCAGAGATCCACAGCGGATGGACAGTTATTGTGAAGAAATTTTCTCCCTGCAATCCGATTCTCTGGCGCTTCGTATGAAGCACATTGGCTGCCGTCAACTGGTTTTGGGTATTTCCGGAGGGCTTGACTCTACCCTTGCCCTTCTGGTAAGCGTGAGCGCCTGTGACAAGCTTGGAATCCCCCGTGAAAATATCACTGCTGTAACCATGCCAGGATTTGGCACAACGGATCGCACCTATTTTAATGCGCTCCATCTCATTGAAGAACTCGGATGCGTCAGTCGCGATATCTCTATCCGTGCAGCGGTTACCCAACATTTTGAAGATATTTCCCAAGATCCGGCTAATAAAGACGTCACCTATGAAAATGCACAGGCAAGGGAACGCGCCCAAATTTTATTAGACATTGCCAACCAAGTCGGCGGTCTTGTGGTGGGAACCGGGGATCTGTCCGAGGAAGCTCTCGGATGGTGCACTTTTGCAGGAGACCATATTGCCAATTTCAATGTGAACACAGATATCCCAAAAACACTTATTCGCATCATCGTTGGGAAGGTTGCCAACAAACCGGAGTTTGCCAATGTGCGGGATATCCTCCTGGATATCCTGGATACCCCGGTCAGCCCAGAGCTTCTTCCTCCGGATGAAACTGGAAAGATTCAGCAAAAAACGGAGGTGATTCTCGGCTCATATGAGCTGCATGACTTCTTTATCTACTATTTTATCCGGTATCGCCTTGCACCTTCCAAACTCTATGAATACGCCTGCATAGCCTTTGAGGGGATGATGGAGCCGGACTATATCCGGGAAAAGCTTACCCTTTTCCTCAAACGCTTTATTACCAATCAGTTTAAGCGCAGTTGTTCGCCGGACAGCGCCGCCATTGGTCCCGTTTCTCTTACAGCAGGAGAGTTTTCCTTCCCCTCCGATATTTCCCCGGCAATGCTCTTAAAAGAACTCAATGACTACCTGGAAACATCCACACAATCCAAGCATACATTCTGAAACAAAAGGAGATTTATATGAAAGCTGTCATTACTGTTATTGGAAAAGATATGGTAGGAATTCTTGGCAAAGTATGTAACACATGTTCCGAAAAAAACGTCAATGTCCTGGAAGTTACACAATCTGTTTTACAGGATTTATTCGTTATGATTATGATGGTGGACATCTCCGCCATGACCTGTAATTTGGCAGAATTTTCTGACAACATGGAAATGCTTGGCCGTTCCCTTGGTCTCTCCATCCATGTTATGCACGAGGATATTTTCCATTCTATGCACCGAATTTAAACTGGAGGTTCCCTGCAATGATTAACACCACTGAAATTTTAGAAACAATTCAGATGATTACCGAGGAACACCTCGACATTCGGACAATTACCATGGGAATTTCCCTGCTTGACTGCTGTGACCCGGATATTGACAGGGCCTGCGAAAAAATATATCGGAAAATTACGCAAAAGGCCAAAAATCTAGTAAAAACCGGAGAGGACATTGAAAAAGAATATGGAATTCCCATCATCAACAAACGGATTTCCGTCACTCCAATTGCAATGGTATTGGCTGCTTGTGAAAATAAAGACGCCGTCCGTTTTGCAAAAACTCTTGACCGTGCAGCTCAAACCGTAGGGGTTAATTTCATCGGGGGCTACAGTGCCCTCGTACAAAAAGGATTTGCAGCGGGCGATAAAGAACTAATTGCATCCATTCCGGAGGCGCTTGCCCAGACAGAGCGCGTTTGCTCCTCCGTCAATATTGGTTCGACAAAAACCGGTATTAACATGGACGCCGTGCGAATTATGGGAGAAACAGTTAAGCGCAGCGCGGAATTAACCGCTGATCGAAATTGCATTGGAAGTGCAAAACTGGTCGTGTTCTGTAATGCACCGGAGGACAATCCCTTTATGGCCGGGGCCTTCCATGGTCCAGGGGAACCGGACTGTATTTTGAATGTTGGTGTATCCGGTCCGGGCGTTGTTCGAGCTGCAATCGCAAAGGCCAAAGGATGTTCCATCTCTGAAATTGCAGATATTATCAAACGCACTGCTTTTAAAATCACCCGTATGGGGCAACTGGTCGGTACAGAAGCTTCTAAACGACTGGGCATCCCGTTTGGGATTGTAGACCTTTCCCTTGCCCCCACTCCAGCAGTCGGGGATTCTGTTGCCCATATCCTGGAAGAAATGGGACTGGAAACCTGTGGGGGGCCTGGAACCACTGCCGCCCTTGCGCTGCTCAATGATGCAGTGAAAAAAGGCGGCGTTATGGCGTCCTCCCGTGTTGGTGGGTTGTCCGGCGCTTTTATCCCGGTCAGTGAGGATGCGGGCATGATCGCTGCCGCACAACGTGGAGTGCTCCATCTGGAAAAGCTTGAGGCCATGACCGCGGTCTGTTCTGTTGGACTGGATATGGTGATTGTACCGGGAGATGTCACCCCGGAAATCATATCCGGAATCATCGCAGATGAAGCAGCCATTGGTATGGTCAATTCCAAAACAACGGCAGTCCGTCTGATCCCCGCCATCGGTAAACAGGTGGGGGATACGCTTGAATTTGGGGGTCTGCTCGGATATGGGCCCGTAATGCCTGTTAACATCGCATCCCCAGCCGAATTTATCGCACGGGGAGGAACTATTCCCGCACCTCTACAAAGCCTGAAAAATTAATCTTCAAAAGAAAATCCCAGGACATCATTCTGGGAAGGAGATAAATCGAGCATGATTTGCTAAAAGGAAACCGGAGAGCTACCGCTCTCCGGTTTCCTTTTGCCGAATATAATCTTCCCTGGTAATCACATATACTCTGGAATCTTTCACACGATCTTTGTGAATAATCTTTTTATCCGATTCAAACCGCATTCCGGCTTTTTCCATTACTCTTCCAGAAGCAGGGTTTTCCCACAAATACTCTGCGCTAACCCGTTCAAAATGCAGTACTTCAAAGCCATACTGTAGTACCGCCTTGAGTGCTTCTGTTGCAAAGCCCTGGCCCCAATAAGAACGCGCCACGCAATACCCGATATCCGCAGTGCGTCCCAATTTGCTGATATCGTGAAAATCAATAGAACCAATAATGCAATCCGTCCCCTTTAGAACAAGCGCCCAGTTATAAAATTCTCCCTGCCGGTACATCTGTTCCCAAGCATGGATGACTCGTTTTGTCACCTGTACATTTTTGTGTGCTTCCCAATTGACAGTACTTGCTACCACTTCATCACTCATCCAACGGTCAAAGACCTGTTGCGCGTCGCGGTGGGTAAAATGTCTTAAAATTAGGCGCGGTGTCTCGATCACCTTATGCCGCTCATAAAAAGCCATCATGAAGAAATTCCCCGCCTTCTTCCATACTCCCAATGTCGATCCAGCCAACTGCTTTTTTCCTAACATCAATACCCTCTTGCTCCTTTGTTTATAACCAGATTCGATGCATGGCTGACCTGCCCGCTGCATTTCCTTATGCAGAGACTATCTTTTTCAGACAATTTGTGCTATCATCATTAACATTGAAGTTATAAACCCTGCCATTTTCTTACCCTATTTTACCATACAAAAAAGTAAAGAACAACGAAAAAAATGTCGCTTTAAAACGTGCAGTAAGAGAAACTTTTCTATGAAAGGAAATGAATATGCTGATAAAACAAAAAGAAATTTCGCCTTCCCTTCCTCAAAAACTTGCCGCCCTGTTAGAAGGAGAACACAATTGTATAGCCAATCTTTCAAACGCCAGCGCCCTCCTTTTTGAAATGATTGACAACATCAATTGGGCCGGATTCTACCTGTTACATAATAAGGAACTCATTCTTGGTCCATTTCAGGGAAAAGTAGCTTGTGTTCATATTGCACTTGGAAAAGGCGTTTGCGGCACTGCAGCCAGCCAGGATCAAACGCTTATTGTGGATAATGTCCATGAGTTTGCGGGCCATATTGCGTGCGACAGTGCTTCCAACTCGGAAATCGTCATTCCCTTACATGCCCATGGCCAAGTAGTTGGCGTACTGGATATTGACAGCCCTCTATTCTCCCGGTTTTCTTCTGCAGAGGCCCGGTTGCTTGAGCAAGCTGCAAAGATTATTGAAAATTCCTGCGATTTATCCGTTTTGTCCACCCTATAACTCTTATCTTGATATTTCTGGAAACACACATAGCCATATCAAACCGGAAATCCTTGTCCCCGGCTGGTCCTTTTATGGGATCCTTTCAGGTCATTTTTGTGATAAAAAGAAGTCTAGCAACAAAGCCAGTACCCTGGAGTACTGGCTTTGTTTTTGCATTTACATGAAATATATGTAAGTAGATACAAAATACTTTCCTTTATGATTTCTTCATTTCCACTCTTGTATAATCCCAAATTCAGATACAAAAAACGTCCTCTTTCCAAGAAAGAGGACGTTTTTTGTATGGAGCGGATAGCGGGAATCGAACCCGTAACCTCAGCTTGGGAAGCTAATATTTTACCATTAAACTATATCCGCATGTCTGTTTTTATATTATAAATGGTTCCAATCCAAATTGCAAGAGAAATTTTAGAAAATCCTCAAAAAACTAAAAACAGGGGTTCCCTTTTCCGTATCCATATCAACAATGTACGCTTTCCTGCATAAGTTAGTACTATATCATATTCTGGGAACCTGGAGGGAACCTTATGCCCATTATTTATCTCAGCCCATCCACACAGGAGTGGAACCCATATGTAGATGGCGGCAACGAAGAATACTATATGAACCTGATTGCAGACGCCATGGAACCTTATCTTCGTGCAAATGGCATTCAGTTTGTCCGCAATACGCCGGATATGACAGCCGCCTCTTCCATACGCGCATCAAATGCGGGAAACTATGACTTACATGTTGCCCTGCACTCCAATGCTGCACCGGCAGGACGAGAGGGTCAGGTACGAGGCAGTGAAGTCTATTATGCCGCCGTCAGCCGCAATGGAAAACGAGCGGCCGACATCATTGCCAATAATTTAAAACTGATTTATCCGGATCCAAACAGGGTACGCGCTCTGACAACAAATAATTTGGGGGAAGTTACTAAAACAAAAGCGCCCGCAGTTTTGATCGAATTTGCATACCACGATAATCCCGAGGATGCACAGTGGATACGCGATAACATTGATGAAATAGCCCAAAACGTGGTACTTTCCCTCACAGAATACTTTGGTATCCCATTTGTGACGCCGGTACCGATCCGATACGGTCGAGTCCGTGTATCCCCAGGTAGTTATCTGAATATTCGGTCTCGTCCCGCTTTAGACGCCCCTGTGATCCGCAGGGCATACAATGGGGAAACCCTCGCCATTGTAGGCCAGACAGACGGTTGGTATGTGGTGGAAATCGATGATGTTGTCGGCTACGCTTACAGCGATTACATTGTTGTAGCTTAGAGAAAATATATCAAAACAGGCATGGAGGAGTATGCTCCATGCCTGTTTTCTTAATCTTCTACCACTATTTTGTTGGGTGCATGCGCTCTGAGCGGGCAAAACTGAGAAGTTCTACAGCCAACCATAGAATGATATGCGCAGCTTTCTCCATCTGCTGTATAGACTTTGCCATCTTCTGAAGTATAGTGGACGTCAATACTGTAGTCCATTTGCATTGAAGGGCAAAAACCATTGTAGGAAACCCATTTTTCCATTTTCTCACCTGATTCCAGTTATGGCCCCTGTTTTTTACAGGCAGCATTTAAAAAGATTTCTTGTCATATTATAACATGGGATACTGCCAGATACAAGAACAGGTACTCTATTTTCATTTCTATTTTTTTCCATAAAAATTGGCCATTTGTTGTCTAAATGAAAACACAATGTTAAATCGCACATATTTTCACTTTATTTTTTAAAGAAAATATAATTTTAGCATGATTTTTTTTTGTATTTATGCTATAATGGAAAAAAGCTGATAGAAAGAATGGCAAATGACATATACTTCTATGGTATGTCCGTCTGACAGGCGGCCAATTTTGTTTCAGCCTACTTTGCCGATAGGAGGAATTTTATATGTTTGAACTCAATAAAAAAAGAACCAGCGATGATGTTGATCTCCTGTTTTCCGATTGGTATGACGATATGACCCTTCTTGCCTTGGAAGAAGGAAAAACTGATGCGCATATTTATGTGGATAATTTGGATTTTGCCCATGTAGCCATCATTCTTCGTGGATTCCGAATGAGAATTGCCGGCGATCCCTTGGACAAAAATGTCGTTGCAGCAGTACAGGATTTCTTCGATAACGTACTGATCGGCAATACTGATCCAGATATGCCAAAATATCTGATTATCTATTACCAGGAATCTGAATGGCAGGATGTCCTGCTCAATATTCTTTCAAAAATCAATCCGAAATATTTTGCACGTACTTATTACCGGCTGAATATGCTCGATCACATTCCGGATGTCCCATTGCTGGAGGGCCACCGTTTTGTCAATATTGAAGAAGTTTACAATACCATGCAGGATTATGAAAACTACAAGACTGTGGTGCAGGAAATGCAGTCAGAAATCTCCAGCCCGGAAAACTTTTTAAAATATTGCTTTGGTGTATGTACTGTAAAAGACCATACAATTACCGGATGGGCTATGGCGGAATATGTCAATCTTTCCGGCTGTGAAATTGGTTTTAACATTCCCGAAGAAAATAAAGAAACGGAAAATACCGCCCCTGCCCTGATAGCGGAATTCATGCGTATGGCAAAAGACCGTGGCCTGCAATATGTTGGATGGAGCGGATACAAACACAATTCTTTTGGTGCCGAAGCTGTACAGGCAGCGGGTATGAAACACACAAAGGATTATCCTTGTATTTATGTAGATCTTTAATAATTGTCTTTATCACCACTTCATGAGAAAATAAATATCCCCCTCTCCATTTAGGAGAGGGGGATATTTATTTATTTACTGGTAAATTTATTGAGCGCCATCATAATCAAAATAATGGTCACGGCAACAATAAATATGCCAAGCATTCCCCAGCCCATAATGGGAAGAGAATTCAAAAATGCACCGAAATCGATCTTCATACCTTTCTCCTCCTATCTGGCCACCAGGCTTAAAATCAGGCCGCCGGCAATGACAGATGCAATCTGACCGGAGACATTTGCACCGACTGCATGCATGAGCAAGAAGTTCTGCGGATCTTCTTTCAGGCCCATTTTATGGATAACACGTGCAGACATCGGAAATGCTGAAATACCTGCTGCTCCAACCATTGGATTGATCTTTTTCTTGCTGAACAGATTGAGGAATTTTGCAAAGAAAACACCACCAACCGTATCAAAAATAAAGGCAATCAGACCAAGGCCCATGATCAGAAGGGTTTCCGGAGTCAGGAACAAGCTTGCCTGCATTTTTGTTGCAATGGTAATACCAAGCAACAGAGTTACCAGGTTTGCAAGAGCATTTTGAGCGGTCTCCGAAAGAGAATTGAGTACGCCGCATTCCCGAATCAGGTTACCAAACATCAAAAATCCAATCAGGGAAACAGAACGTGGTGCAACAATTCCCGCAACCACTGTGATGAGAACCGGGAACAGAATTCTTGTCATTTTGGAGACATTTTTCTGTTCATAAGGCATCCGGATCATACGCTCTTTTTTGGTGGTAATCAAACGGATGACAGCCGGCTGGACAATCGGCACAAGCGCCATGTAGGAGTATGCCGCCACAATAATTGCACCGATGTACTTAGAATCAAAATAGTTAGCGACAAAAATGGAAGTCGGACCATCCGCTGCACCAATGATACCAATGGAAGCAGCATCTTTAATCTCAAATCCGAACAGGGACGCCAAGCTGATCGTAAAGAAAATACCAAACTGGGCCGCCGCACCAAATAAAATCATCTTCGGGTTGGAAAGCAATGGACCGAAGTCAATCATTGCGCCAATACCAATGAAAAGCAGCAACGGGAACAGCTCATTTGCGATACCCGCATTAAACAGAATATCAATGACGCCCTCTTCGGTCCCGGTGTCATAAATCTGTGTAACCGCACCAGAAAGCGGGAGGTTAACCAGAATAGCACCAAAACCCATTGGCAACAACAAAGTCGGCTCCATCTCTTTCTTAATGGCAAG
The DNA here is from genome assembly GCA_904419745.1 of Candidatus Pseudoruminococcus merdavium. Taxonomy (GTDB): domain Bacteria; phylum Bacillota; class Clostridia; order Oscillospirales; family Ruminococcaceae; genus Pseudoruminococcus_B; species Pseudoruminococcus_B merdavium. The sequence continues at coordinate 63,671 of CAJFSS010000012.1, forward strand.
ATAGATCAGAACACCGCCGATGACCCACATGACCACTTGCTGCCAGGTAATGTTGAGTACATTTGAAAATAGATCTCCCATAAATCCCATCCTTCAGTTTAATTTTATCAATCAATCCTTTGTCCATTTTTAATTTAAAAAATATTGAACGCCGGATTCATTTTGTAGTTTATCTGCAGAAGGGTTTCTACAAAAAAAGACCTTTATGACAGAGCACATTCAGCAACTGTCATAAAAGTCTCGCTTTTTAAAGTATGTGCAGATTTTTTTCAAAACCGGTATGGTGCGACATACTACGGGGCAAGCCCGCAAGCTACTCCCTTTTATGAAAAGGGCCTTGTTTTCTCAACAAAACAAATTATATCGGTTCCCTCAGGACTTGTCAAGAAAATTGTTGGCAAAATGCGCCTTGGAAAATACCTACCGTATATCCGAAGAAGATACAAGCCCTTGAAAAAGAATCCGCAGGGCCTTTCCACACTCTTTCTGATAACAAAAGCCGCCGTTTTTATGTACCCATAACAGGCTTACGCCATTAATGGCATAAATCACGGTTTCCACTATCTCTTCTGCACTGCGTGTACAGTTCAGTTCCCCCGACTGCTGCGCCTTTTGAATCAGCATCACATAGGTATTCCATTGCGCTGCATGACGTGGTGTGATTTTTTCTACACCACGATCTGCATGCCTTTTCAGGACAATCCTTAAAATCTCAGGTCCCAATCCATTTATATAATCTAAAAACATTTTGACGATCTCTTCAAATTGCCGGAGATACGCTGTATTTTCCAGATGTGGAACGACATCCTTGGAAATATGGATATCCGGTTCCATTAAAAAATAATCAAAAATCTCATCCTTTTTCTTAAAGTAATAATAAAAAGCGCTTCTGGTAATCCCAAGCTCCCGGCAAATATCCGTTACCGATACATTTTGATACCCATGTTCGCGAATCATATTAACCGCAGTATTGACAATCCGACTTCTAGTATTCAGCTCATCCATTCTCTTCCCTCCTATTGGATGATTATACTCCAAAATCCCAGGAGTTGACAAGCTACCCCATTTTTAAAAATATGGTTTTCTTTATCTTTATTCTCTTTCTTTTTCCATCCAAAAAAGATCGACAAATAATTGACAAAGTGAAACTTCCGGCTTATAATAAAACTGTACAATGTACAGTTTTATTAAAATTCGTATACATCTTTTGAAAGGAGAAATTTTTATGAGCAAAACAGCAATTATTACCGGCGGTTCCAGAGGAATCGGAGAAGCTATGGTCCTCAAACTCGGTGAGATGGGTTATGATGTTGTTGTTAATTATCGCAGTGACAGCAGCAAAGAGCTCAGCGAAAACCTGGTAGCAAAACTCAAAAGCGAGTATGGCAGGGATGGGCTTGCTGTTCAGGCAGATGTCAGCAAATACGGGGACTGCAAAAAGCTGGTTGAAGCTGCCGTTGCCAAATTCGGAGACAGGATTGATGTCCTTGTCAACAATGCGGGTATTACCAACAACTGCAACTTCATTGACATTACAGAAGAACAGTATACCCGTGTGATCAATACAAATTTGATGAGTTTTCTTCATATGTGCCACCTCACCCTTCCGTACATGGTGAAAAACGGCGGTGCAATTATCAACACCTCCTCCATTGGCGGTTTGATGGGAGTTGCAAACCAAGCAGATTATTGCGCCGCTAAATCCGGCGTCATTGGCCTGACCAGGGCTTTGGCAGTAGAATTTGCCCGCCAGAATATCCGTGTCAATGCCATTGCTCCGGGTATGATTTGGACCGATATGCTCCGCGGTGTAAACCAGGACGAAGTTCAGGCACTAAAACTTTCCATCCCAATGGGAGAAATCGGTGACGTTCATGACATCTCCGAATGCATGGAATACCTGATCAACGCAAAATATGTTACCGGACAGGTCATCTCCCCGAACGGCGGCATTGTAATGCCCTAACCCTTTTCTCTGATCAAGAGTATAAGCCCCTGTTTCCAGCCAGAAACAGGGGCTTTTTATCATATTAGGGGAATTTTCGAACTGTTTTTGTCCTATTTTAAGTATCAGCAGCAGGGATTATATAGCAACACTACCGAACCTCCAAAAAAATCGGGACAGCAATTGCTGTCCCGATTGAAAGAAATATTCCGTATCTAAAATCCTATGCTTTGTTTACAGAACCGAAAAGTTCCATTTTCTCTTTGACCTTTGCCTTAATCGCATCAAAGCCAGGTGCAAGGAGTTTACGCGGGTCAAAGCCCTTGCCTTGTTTGTCTTTTCCTGCTTCAATATACTGACGAGTTGCTTCTGCAAAAACAAGCTGACACTCAGTATTAACGTTGATTTTTGCAACACCGAGAGAGATTGCGGTCTTAATCATATCGTCAGGAATACCGGTACCACCATGCAAAACCAAAGGAATTCCATTGGTAGCTTCCTGGACTTTTGCAAGGACGTCAAAGTTGAGGCCTGTCCAGTTTTCCGGATAAACGCCATGGATATTTCCAATGCCAGCTGCAAGGATATCTACGCCAAGATCCGCAATCATCTTGCACTCGTTCGGATCTGCGACTTCACCGCCGCCAACAACACCATCTTCTTCGCCGCCAATAGCGCCGACTTCTGCTTCAATGGAAATACCCTTGGAATGAGCAAGTTCCACGAGTTCTTTTGTTTTAGCAATGTTCTCCTCAATGGGATAATGGGAACCGTCAAACATGACAGAAGAGAATCCAGCTTCAATACATTTCTTTGTTCCTTCATAGGTGCCATGGTCCAGATGCAGTGCAACCGGAACAGTAATGCCGAGTTCTTCAAGCATTCCATTGACCATGCCGACAACGGTCTTAAAACCGCACATGTATTTTCCAGCGCCCTCAGAAACACCAAGGATAACCGGGGAATTGCACTCCTGTGCAGTCAAAAGGATTGCTTTGGTCCATTCCAGATTGTTGATGTTGAACTGGCCAACGGCATATTTTCCAGCTTTTGCCTTCTGGCACATTTCAGTAAGAGATACTAACATTTTAAACAGCCTCCTATAAAAATTCGGTAGCAAGCTTCTACCAAACATTATAAGTGATTGACAGAGAAAAATCAAACCATTTTTCTCTGAATTTACCGCAGAGAATAGATCCCGCTTGCTTTCAGTATACTTTTTGTGTTCATATTCATAAAACAAAGAATTTTTTTGATTTTTTGTAAAAAATCCCGATTCTTACTCTCCCACCCTATTTACAAAAAGATTTGGAATGTTCTATAATAAAAACGCTATATTTTAAGCAAATATCACCAAAAGGTGTGAATGCCATGTCATCAAAAATGGAAACCAGAAGTGAAACAAAATACACACTCGAATTAGTTGGAAAAATCAAACTCTCTTTACTCTTAAAATCGGCCCTAGTCGGAGGAGTCGGTGGGCTTATTATCTGTTCATTCCGTTATCTTCTCTCCCAGTCGGAAACCCTTGTACGGACCCTGTATTACTTCGTTCGGGAACACCTGATCTGGCTGCCAGTCTTACTTCTTGCTTATCTTGGAATTGGGATGGTGGTTGGCCTGATTGTCAAAACAGAGCCCATGATTAAAGGCAGCGGTATCCCCCAGGTAGAAGGCCAGCTGATAGGCGCATTCCATATCAACTGGCTACCGGCACTCCTCAAAAAATACATTGGCGGCCTGCTTTCCATCGGTTCCGGACTATTCCTTGGAAGAGAAGGCCCCTCCATTCAACTCAACGCCCTGGTGGGACAGGGAGTGGCGGATTTACTGCATTCTCCGGATTATGAAAAGAAAATCCTCATCACCTGTGGAGCGAGCGCCGGGCTTTCTGCAGCGTTTAGCGCCCCTCTGGCAGGCGTCCTCTTTGCGTTGGAGGAAGTGCATAAGAATTTTTCCAGCGTCATCCTCCTGACTTCTATGGTATCCTCTGTCTGTGCGTCAGTAATCGCGGGAATCCTGTTTGGAACAACGCCGAGTCTTTATGTTGGACAGCTATCCCCACTTCCAGTCAAACTATATCTTCTAGTTGCTCTACTGGGAATTCTGCTGGGGCTTTTCGGTTGTCTTTATAATAAAGTACTGCTTACTACACAGGATCTCTATGCGAAAATCCGGCGTTTTACTCCCTTTTCCCGGATACTAATCCCCTTTCTACTAGTTATTCCAATTGGGTTACTCTTTCCAGAACTTCTGGGCGGTGGACATCACATCATCACCCTAGTGGAAACGCAGCATTTTCCACTGACTGTATTACTGCTATATTTAATGGTACGGTTTCTCTTTTCCATGATTTCCTATGGAGGGGGCGCCCCGGGCGGCATCTTCTTACCGTTGCTTGCGCTGGGAGCCTGCTTTGGCGCTCTCTATGGAAATGGGATGCAATCCATCCTTGGGTTTGAAAAAAATTATGTTCTTAATTTTATTGTTTTTGCCATGGCAGGGTTTTTGACTTCCGTTGTCCGTTCTCCAATTACTGCGAGTATCCTCATTACCGAGATGAGTGGAAGTTTCCGCAACTTTCTACCAGTGATCCTGGTCTGCCTGCTTGCTTATGTAACTGCGCAGCTATTGCCGGGAAAGCCCATCTATGAATCACTGCTTGAACGGATGCTTCCTAAACAGGAACAGCGTCACAATTCCACCGGAAAGGAAATTCTTGAACTGTCTATAGAGCCCGGCAGTTACATGGAACACATGAAGATCAAGGATCTTGTCTGGCCCAGAGAGAGTTTACTGGTTGCTATCCACCGCGGCTGTATGGAGATTATCCCCAAAGGGGACACTATATTACAGGCGCAGGACAATCTGGTTGTATTGACGGATGGAATCTATCTCAATGAAGTACGTTCGAAATTGGAAAGTGCCGCCACCAGCCCTTCGGGTTCCTGAAAACACATCATGTCCGAATTTAAAAGAACAAGAGTGCATCCTCTCCCTTAAAGTAGAAATGCTCACTTTTAAACAGAACAGCTATTGTCAGCTTCTTCGTTTTTTGCAGGAGAAGACGGTTTTATCTTTAAACGATACTATAAAAAGTCCACCAGTAAAACCGGTGGACTTTTTACTTAACAAAATCCTGTTTATCCGTAAAAGTCAAAAACTGTCCAGAAAACAACAGCACGCAGAGGTGTATGGGACTTACTTTCCTGCTCTTTGTACATGCAGTACAAGCAGAAAAGAAAATTTTGATACACCGGCCCATATTAAATGGCATTCTCCTTTCGAATACAAGCCTTTTTTGGATTGCAGGAATTTGCTTGGGAACTCTTGAAATAGGCGGAGATTTCTCTGCGTTTTATTCCGTATAAAAGCCGTTTATTGAATTTTCTGAACAGTCAAGACGAATATAAATACCTCCCGGACAATTTCATGGTTGTCCGGGAGGTATATTCCGTCCAGCAGCAGATGAACGAGAAATCAAGTTATGCTTTTACTTCTTCTTTGGCGTTTTGTGCATATTTCCGGCTTGCTACATAGGCAAAAACCAGGCATAACGACATCACAATACTCATGATTCCGAGGACAATCCATGCCAGAGTATAGGAACCGCTGATATCAAACAGCCACCCAATGACAGGTACGCCTAGAGCATATCCGCCATTGACAAACATGGTGGTAAAACCAAAAATATCGGAGTAGTTTTTCGTGCCAAAAGTACGGCTTGCAACTACAGATGGAGTTACTGTCCCAATACACTGCCCAAACCCAAAGGCAACCGCCATGATATACAACATAGGCTGGCTGGAAATAGTCAGCAACAGGATCATGGAGACAAGCATGGTCGCGTTTCCAAAGAGAATCCCAGCCTTAACTCCGAACTTGTCATAGACATAACCGAGAATCATCTTTCCTGGAACTGCTACAAGCAGGTAAAGAGAAGAAACCGTCGACGCCGTTTCCAGAGTATAACCTGCACTGACAACTGCACTTGGGACATGCAAGATAGCTGCCCCGGTAAAATTCGTCATGGCAACCCCGAAAATGAACACCCAAAACAGTGGCTTTTGAAACAATTCTTTGAGGGTCGCATTCCATTCCCGACTTGGTTTTGCCTTTCCAGCGCTCTGGAGGGTTTCCCCATACCCATAGGCCTTCAATCCCTTTTCCTCCGGGGTTCTACGAATAAAAATACCGACGACAGGCACTAGAATGACAAGAATAATCAATGCCAGCACTCGGTAAGTAACGCGCCAACCATAGTCCACAATCAGCCATCCCATCAGTTTACTCAGGACCGTCCCGCCAATTCCGGAACCTGCCATCGCAATACTGATGATAAACGCACGTTTCTTTTGAAACCAGTTTGTCAATACGACATTCACCGGAAGCATAGCCGCACTGGTGGTAAACAGGCCCTGCACAAAAGATATGATATAGAATTGGGGCAGAGTAGATGCAAAAGACATGGCAAAGAAAACGGCGACAACCCCTATCAAGCTAATCACCCATGCCAGATGCATGTATTTTTTCGCCATGATTTTTCCAAAAAACGGTGCTACTGCCATACCAACTAAGGATGCAATGGTCTTTGTTACAGTAAAGGCACCCTGAGAAAACCCAAATTCTGTGGTAATGGGCGAAATAGACAGGCTTGCACAGCTGACAACAGGCGCATAGCACAGTGCCATGACAAGAATACAGGCAATCAGGATATACCAGCCGTAAAAGAGTTTTGCTTTTTTCATTGCAACATTCCCCCGCTGTTAGATAACAGTATATCCGCCATCCACCAAAATGTGCTGGCCGTGACTCCAGGCATCTTATATACTTATTGGGATGTACTCAACCAATTAGAAAAAAGCGGTGTAAACCTCCTAGAACTCTACGACTATCAATGCGATAAGGCGGTAAAGGAGGAAACTGCCTGTATGGGCATCGGCGTTGAGCCCGTGGACACTTCCCTTTTTGATGTGATTCCACTGGCACACCACCCACTGTATGCTATTTGCTCTGAATCCCATCCGCTTGCCCAAAAAACTCCCTTACTTTTTCAGATTCGGAAAACCAACACCTAATCATTTTTGGTAAAAATTATAAATCCAATCGGCGTTGGGAGCAGACCCTGCACGACCGTAAAATCCATCATATCCGCATCAGCGAAACAGACAATGCAGTCAACATGTATAAACGTTGCCAGGACGGAAATACTCTCGCATTTTCCCCAATCTTTCCGGATTCCTCCTATCCAAAGTTTCATTGTCTTGCAATTCCCCTGTATGAGGATGTTAGCTGGTCTGTATGTCTGATTACTAAAAAGGGAATTCGATTGAAACCGCGGGAAGAGCAGTTAAAAAATTTTCTGATTGAACTTTTTTATGGAGAAGAAAAAAAACACAGATAAGCAAACAGCCTGTGCGTATGAAATCATACGCACAGGCTGTTTGCTTCTTAAATTTATTCTTTCGACTGTTTGCCTGCTCTTTCAGAGAGCCAAAGCAGGATATATCCCATAATAAAAAGTACCGCCAATGCCAGAACCCCATAAGTGGAAGTCCCAAACAGAAACGCACAAACTGCAATGATCATCGGGCCAAAAAAATCTGCAAATTTTCCAAAAATATCGAAAAACCCAAAGTATTCATTGGATTCCTCCTTGGGAATCATTTTTCCAAAACAGGAACGGGACAGGGACTGGATCCCTCCCTGGCACATCCCAACGACGACAGCGAGCACCCAGAACTCCCAGGCTTTGTCGAGTTGATAGCCAAAAATACAGATCCCAATATAGATTAGGATAAAGATACGGATCATCCGGATAGGACCGAATTTTTGCGCCAGTCGCGCACTGTAAATCGCACAGGGAAATGCAACAACCTGAGTGAGCAGCAGTGCCAGAATCATGCTGGTATCCCCAATACCTACTTCAGCACCATAGGTAGTTGCCATGGAAATAATCGTATAGACCCCGTCGATATAGCAAAAATAAGAGAGAATATAAAACAGCAGGCGTTTATCCTTTTTAATTTTTCCAAAAGTTTTCCCTAAACGCTGGAACGCATCCTTCACTTTTCCCTTCCTGTCCTGTAAATAGTAAGTCTGTTTCACATTTTTCAGAAGTGGGATTGTCAAGGCAATCCACCAGACTGCCGTAATCAGAAAAGAAATTTGCGTAGCCAGCATGGTACTCAATCCAAACGGTTTGACAAAGATCAACAAAATCCCAATGACAAACGGAATGCAGCTGCCGATATACCCCCAGGCATAACCATGGGAAGAAATACGGTCCATTCTCTCATCCGTGGTCACATCTGTAAGCATAGAATCATAAAACACATTGCAGGCAGAATATCCCAGCCGTGCAATGACAAAGAACGCCAAAAATGCCATCCAGTTTTCTGTCAAGCTCAATAAAATCAGGCCGCCAATCCCTAATACCAGGAAAAAGACAAACAGCCGCTTTTTCATTCCCTGGTAATCGGCAATTGCTCCCAAAATAGGAGAAAGCAGCGCTAAAATCAACACGGAAACCGCCGTAACAGTTGCCCACACCCCAGAAGCATAGACAGTATCAATGTTTGCAGAATCTGTAAGCCCTTTAAAAAAAATTGGGATTGTTGTGGATACCAGCAGAATAAAAGCAGAATTTGCAATGTCATATAAAATCCAGCTTTTTTCTGTCCGGGTCATCTTGTTGTCGTTCATGTTCTTACCCTGCCATTCACAAAAAATTTAAAGTTTTGTACATGCTTATTTTACACGAGTCTGTTTCGCAAAGCTACCCCTTTCCTGTATAATATAAGTTAGATTTTTTGTAATTTTCTATCTTTCCATAGAAATTCCATTGAGGAGATGATAAAATGGCTGATTTTGTTACACATACCCTGTTTGGCGAACGGGTGGTTTCCGACCTGCCTGCTGTTGCCCAACGTGTTTTCCATTTACATCCCGCTGCATTTTACTGGGGATTACAAGGGCCTGATTTGCTGTTTTTCCGAAAGGCACTGTTTGGTTCCGGGCCGCTGTATAAATACGCTTCCATGATGCATGGGGAAAAAAACACTGAACTTTTTACCTGCATGCTCCAATATATTGACGCGCTTGACGGGCAGGAAAAACAAACTGCTTTGTCCTACTTTTATGGATTTCTCTGCCACTATGCACTGGACAGTGAAATACATCCATATGTTTATTGCCGTCAATATGAGCTGGCGGAAAAATATCCTGCGGTCAGCGGTTCCGCTTTGCACTGCCAAATTGAAACCGATATCGACAGCGTCCTATATACCCGGCTCAAAAAAGAGCCGATTACCTCCTTTTCTCCGGAAAAGCTATATGCCATTCCCAAAGAGGAGTGTGATATCGTTGCAAAAATTTACACCCATGTTTTAAAAAACGTATATGGGCAATCCGTCCCTTATGAACAAATTGTCAAATGTTTTTCGGATACGCTCACGATCCAAAAACTCCTGTTTTCTGGATCAAAAGCCGTTTTTGCTGCAACAAAGGGAATTGACGCACTGATGCGTTCAAAAAACCTCGTTTCATCCCATGTTAAGGGAAAGGAGCCAAAATGGGATTGTCTGAACTTAAAACATGCGGCCTGGTATAACCCCTATCTTCCCGAGAAAAAACGTAAAGAAAGCGTACTCGGAATCCTGACAATTGCAGGACAAAAAGCTATTTCCCTCGCAAAAAAATACACTCGCCAGTTGGAACAGCATGATTTTCAGTCCCCTATTATTTTAACGGAGACATTTTCCAATGGAGACCTTCGCAGGGATGGACCTGGAAAAACCAAAACAAAGGAGTAATTCACCATGAAACTCACAATTGCCTGCTGTCAGGTGCCGGTCACGGAAGACCTGGAACAGAATCTTGCTACGGCAGAACGGTACATTACAAACGCTGCACACAGAGGTGCTCAGATTGTCCTGCTGCCTGAGATGTTCTGCTGCCCTTACGACAATTCCTGTTTTCCCTCTTACGCACAGCCGGTGGATGGGGAAATTGCCATACGGTTAGCCAATGCCGCAAAAAAGCATGGGATTTATCTCTTTGCGGGCTCTTTTCCAGAACGAGAAGGAGAAAATATCTATAATACCTGCCTGATATTTGACCGTACAGGCACCCTGATTGGACGTCACCGCAAGGCCCATCTTTTTGATATTAATGTAGAAGGCGGGGTTGCTTTTCAGGAATCCGCCATTTTGACTGCCGGCAACGCCATTACAACAGTACTCACTGAATATGGCCCTATCGGTGTTGCCATCTGTTTTGACATGCGTTTTGTAGAGCCTTTCCGTATCATGGCCTTGCGCGGTGCAAAACTGATCGTACTCCCCTCTGCCTTTAACATGACAACCGGGCCCGCACATTGGGAACTGACATTGCGTGCCAGGGCACTGGACAACCAGGTGTTTATCGCCGCGTGTGCCCCTGCTCAAAACCCGGACGCATCCTATCTTTCCTATGGACACTCCATGGTCACTTCTCCTTGGGGGGACGTCCTGGGGCAGCTTGGATTTGAAGAAGGGATTCTTCTGTCTGAAATTGATCTGGACAAAGTCGACGCTGTCAGAAAACAACTTCCAATTTTATCTGCCCGGCGCACCGATCTCTATGAACTAAAAGAACTTTGATAGGGCTGCGTAAACTAACCACTCTTCGTATTCTTTCGTCCATTTCAGAGAGAAGTCTTTTGGGAAATTTCTGTAAGCAAAAAATACCGTAAAAAACACAGTGGAACAGCAAATGCTGGCCCACTGTGTTTTTATCTACGCGATTTTATTTGTTGCCATAGAAGCATGCAAATGCACGATATGCCATATAGACATCCGTCTTTGCCACCACTTCAAAAGGAGCATGCATGGAAAGAACGGGCACACCAAGATCAATGACATCAACATCAAGGTTTGCAATGAATTTTGCGACTGTTCCACCGCCGCCCATATCGACTTTACCAAGCTCACCAATCTGCCAAACGACGCCGTTTTCATCTAGCATCCGGCGGATTTCACCCATGAATTCTGCAGAAGCATCAGAAGTTCCGCCTTTTCCTCTGGAACCAGTATACTTGGTGATGACAACGCCTTTATTGAGATAGCTACAGTTGTTTTTCTCTGAAACATCCGGGAAAGTCGGATCAAAGGCCGCATTGACATCTGCGGACAGGCATTTGGATTTGGACAGGACATAATGAACCGGAAGTTCTTCTGCTTCCGCAAGCATTTCAATGAAATACTTCATGTAAGAAGAGTTAAGGCCGGTATTGCCATCGCTTCCCACTTCTTCTTTATCTGTCAAAACAGTCACGGTAGTATACTCAGGATTCTTTGCCTCAAACTCCGCCATTAATGCTGTATAAGCGCATACGCGGTCATCATGGCCATAAGAGCCAATCATGCTGCGATCAAAGCCAAGATCTTTCGCCTTTTCCCTTGGAACGGCAGCAAGTTCAGCGGAAAGGAAGTCAGATTCCACAATCCCATATTTCTCATGCAGGATTTTCAGGATATTCAGTTTCACTTTTTCTCCTGCTTTATCGTCTTTGATCGGCATGCTGCCAATCAGGATATTGAGTTCTTCGCCCTGGATGCCTTCTCCCAGAGTTCTCTTATTCTGGTTTGCCGCCAGATGTGGGAGCAAATCCGTGGTGCAGAATACGGGATCGTTTTCATCCTCGCCGATGTTTACAGTCACGGTTTTCCCATCCCTTGTGATAACAACGCCATGCAAAGCGAGAGGAAGGGTTGCCCACTGATATTTACGGATACCGCCATAATAGTGGGTCTTTAAGTACGCCAGGTCATTATCCTGATACATTGGATTTGGTTTGAGATCCAAACGGGGGGAATCGATGTGAGCGGCTGCAATCCGGACTCCCTCTTTCAAGGATTTTGTACCAATTGTGGAGAAAATAACTGCTTTTCCGCGGTTATTGAAATATACTTTATCGCCCGGCTGGTAATGAGAACCCGGGACAAACTCTGTATATCCTCTTTCTTTTGCCAATTCAATTGAGGTGATTACGGCCTCGCGCTCAATTTTTGCGTGATCCAAAAAGGTCTTATAGTCCTCACAAAAGGTATTAATTTTTGCAAGCTCTTCGTCACTGACAACCTCGCCTGCATGTTTTGGGGAGTAGCAAAGCTCTTCTGCCAGCTGCTCGCCATAGGTTTTTTTGCTTTCTTCCATGGTTACTACCTCCTAAAAATTTTATAAATCATATAGCTTATGATACATGATAAGCGCCTGATTCACTTTATTAATATAATGCCTTGTGTCCGACGGGATGTCCGTCAAAACGCCGTCTTTGGAATACTGGGGATTTTCCAGCCAGGCAATTACATTGGAGCGTCCTGCATGATAGGCGGCAAAGACAAGGTCATTTTCGCCAAATTCATCATAGAGAAGCTTGAGAATATAGGTTCCATACTTGATATTTGTCTCTGGATCAAATGCTTTGTCAAAGTCCACGGGTTCTTTCGTGCCATACCGCTGTTGGGACCAATGAAAGGCATCCTCAATCATCTGCATCAATCCTCTTGCCCCAGCGGAAGAAGTGACGTCTGGACGAAAGCCGCTTTCTGTTTTAATAACCGCGTAAATAACGGCTTTATCCACCCCAAATTCCTCACTGTATTTGTCCACATATTCGGTATATTCCAGTGGATAAAGGTTTGTTTCAATTTCCCGGATTATCTTTGGGGCCAAAAAAGCGCCCATCCCAATCAGAAACACCAATAAAACAGCAATGAGAAGGAAAATCCGCTGCTTTTTTCTTTTCCCGGCACGGGCTATCCGTTGATGTGACATCCTTCCACCTCTGCAAGCAGACGGCAGAGTTCATGTATCTGCTTAGAAAGCTCCTCCCTGCTGCCTCCATTTTCTATAATATGCTGGCTGTGCTTTCGGTAAAACTCCTCACTGTGTTGGGCGGACATTCGCAAAAGCGCCTGTTCTTTTGTCAGCTTATCACGCTTCAAAATACGGGATAACCGGATTTCTTCGGGTGCAGTCACGGAAACAACCCGGTCACACATGGCATCTACGCCGCTTTCAAACAAAGTGGGGGCATCCAAGACGATAAGCTGGTATCCTTTTGCTGTGAGCAGCGCAATTTTTTGCTCAATACTCTTGATGATGTATGGGAACAGGATGTGCTCCAGCTTTTGTTTCTGCTCTGCACTGCAAAATGCACGAGAAGCAAGCAGTTTCCGTTTTAAGGCTCCATTTTCATCCAGTAAATCCGCCCCAAACGCTTCGCATAATTCTGAGAGGCTTGGGCAGCCAACCCTGGTCACTTCGTGAGAACATTCATCCGCATTTATAATGGCAAAGCCTTGCTGCTGCAACATCAGCGATACAGTGCTTTTTCCGGCACCGGTTTGCCCTGTCAACCCAATCAAAATCAATCCTTCTCGCTCCTTTTTCTATAAATGGACTACTGTAAAACCAGCTGCACGGATTAATCGGTTATATACCGCCAGCCCCACTCCCGAACGATCAGGACAGTGGGCAAAAACAGTCTTGGCACCCAGTTCATCAAACCGGCGCAGCGCATCAAACAAATGCTTTGCCTGTGCAGCACCATCCATCTGCGCCCCATAACATAGCGCTGGGACTTTGAGCTTGTCCTCATCCTCAGCGAAACAGAGAGCCCAAACATCTTTATCTGCTTGGGAATTCACATATTCAACATACTCTTCCCTGTTTCCTTCCACCATAACCACCTTGGCAAGAGGGGCATAGTGTTTGTATTTCATTCCTGGAGAAGCAGCGCGCCGCCCCTCCTCCAGTTTATGTTCCACCGCGGGATCGATCTGTGCATCCGGGAGAAAAGTACGGATCTGTTCCATAGTTACTCCACCGGGGCGAAGCAAAACCGGATGATCTCCAACCAGGGTAATGACCGTAGATTCCACTCCCACACTGCATTCTCCGCCATCAACAATCATTTCAATTTTTCCATCCATATCGTCAAGGACATGCCTTGCCGTTGTAGGACTCGGTTTTCCGGAGAGGTTTGCAGAAGGGGCTGCAACCGGCACCCCCGCTGCACGGATAATTGCCCGTGCCACCGGGTGCGATGGGAAACGGATTGCCACGGTATCCAATCCCCCGGAAGTTTCCGAGGGGATGCAGTCCGCTTTTGGCAAGATAATTGTCAGTGGACCAGGCCAAAAATGTTCAGCCAGCAGCCTTGCAGACTCCGGGATATTAGTCACCAATGTGGCAAGCTGCTCAAACTGTGCAATATGAACAATCAGGGGATTGTCCTGCGGTCTTCCCTTTGCCTCAAAAATCCGTCGAACCGCCTGTCCGTCCAGTGCATTGGCGCCCAGCCCGTAGACTGTTTCCGTGGGAATGGCAACCAAACCGCCTTCCCTCAAGATTTGGCCCGCCTGTTCAATTTCCTCCTGCTGGCTCTGCAAATCAACAATCTTTGTGTAAAGCGTTTTCATATTTGTTCGCCTGTTCCTATTCGTTTTCTTCTGCAGCCGCCTTGAGTTTCGCAGTCTGATCGGCCGTGCTGAGAGCATCCACCAGCTCATCGAGATCCCCGTTGAGGATGGCTTCCAGCCGGTAAAGGGTCAAGCCAATCCTATGATCGGTCACACGTCCCTGCGGATAGTTGTAAGTACGGATTCGTTCTGAACGATCGCCGGTACCAACCTGCATTCGGCGCTCGCTGGCAATCTGTTCTTCCTGTTCACGCTGTTTTGCTTCATACAGGCGGGAACGGAGGATTTTCATCGCCTTATCCTTATTTTTATATTGGCTGCGCTCGTCCTGGCACTCGACAATCAATCCCGTTGGCAAATGGGTAATACGGATTGCAGATTCTGTTTTGTTAACATGCTGTCCTCCTGCACCGGATGCCCGGTAGGTATCAATCTGTAAATCTGCCGGATTGATTTCAATTTCCACATCTTCCGCTTCTGGCAAAACCGCCACTGTAACTGTGGAAGTGTGAATGCGTCCCTGTGTTTCCGTTTCCGGAACGCGTTGGACACGATGGACTCCGCTTTCATATTTCAAACGGGAATAGGCGCCCTCCCCTTCAATGGAAAAGCTGATTTCCTTAACCCCGCCGAGTTCCGTTTCATTGGCATTGAGCACCTCGCATTTAAAATGTTTGGACTCCGCGTACATGGAATACATCCGAAACAGGCTGTGTGCAAACAGTGCTGCTTCTTCTCCGCCGGCGCCTCCTCGAATTTCCACAATGACATTGCGATCGTCATTCGGATCTTTGGGAAGGAGAAGAATCTTCATTTCTTCTTCCAGGCTTGAAAGAAGATTTTTGTTTGTTTCAAATTCTTCCTGGACAATTTCTTTAAAATCCTTATCCAGACCCCCTTCTTCCAACAAGGACTTTGCCTCTTCAAAATCCGCCTTGGCTTTGCTGTACTCCCGGTATTTTTCTACAATCGGGGTGAGATTTTTGTATTCCTTCATAAGGCTGACATACTGCTCATTATCACTGACAACCGCCGGATCCATCAGCTTTTCATTGATTTCTTGATAACGCTTTTCTGTAAACTCTAGTTGTTCAAACATGATGACACCACCAAATTTAAAATTGCAATTTTGATTTTCCCATCCTGTCCGCTACAGGGCGTCATCCGGTTCCCTCAAAATTTTTTTAATACTTTTCTCAATTTTGCTGCGCGCAATCATCAATTCCCTTGAACAGCCCATGCAGCGGATTTTAAAATCCATTCCTGCACGGAGTACAACAAATCTGTTGTCACCGCAGGGATGATTCTTTTTCATAATCAGAATATCTCCAGGGCGCACATCCATGGCAGTTCCCCCATTTCAATATCTTCTGGCAAAATTAGTCCTCTATATTATACATCTTTTGTATAGGAAAGGCAATTATTTTCTCTCATACTGTGTCCCGTTCCAACCAAACTAAGACAAGGAGGTGATTAAAAATGCTTCATGAAACAATTGCATATTTTGAAACTTTGGATTTAGCGGAACTTGCCGTTCGCAGACTGCGTGAGACCAATGCAAAAATCAGTAAAATCATGCTTCAGGCAGATTATGTTGATGTTCCTGACGACTATAATTTTAGTGCTGTACAGGATGTATCTTATCCGATTTATGTCTCGGCGCTCGGATTTGGTTCCAGTCCTTTTACAGCCAACATCTACTCTCCTGTTCCTCCATCCCTGTTTTCCGGGCTGCCGGAGGAATATCATAAAAAGGACAATCATCGTAAAACGGCTGTCATGCATGTATTTTCTGATTCCAAGTACGACAGCACCATTGATAATTGCCTGAGAAACCATGGTGCTTTTCATATTGTACACTAAAATCAAAAAAGCATACTTCTAATTTCCGTTTCCCGGTTCATATACATGTACAACGGACCAGAAAACGGGAGGTAAAGACAGATGTTTAAGTATCAACCAGAAGGCTTATTGATAGACAGTATGGAAAACAGAAAAGCACTTGCAAACCTGACAACTCTTGGCGAAGCCATGCAGCAAAATCAAATACTGGAAGCTCGAGCTCTTGTCTGCGATGCACAGCATAACCTGATTGTTGATCTCGGCTGCTGTAAGGGGATCATTCCGCGTAAAGAAGGGGCGCTTGGCGTTTCAGAAGGTTCTACTCGCGACATTGCCATTATATCCCGCGTTGGCAAGCCTGTCTGTTTCCAGGTAATGGAGTTGACAGAAGATGAACAGCAAAACCCGGTTGCAATGCTCTCCCGAAGGGCAGTACAAGAGCTTTGCTGTTCCGATTACATAGCAGCGCTTACTCCCGGAGATGTTATCAACGCACGCGTCACACATCTGGAGCCCTTTGGATGTTTTGTCGATATCGGGTGTGGTATTTCTTCCATGATCCCCATTGATTCCATCTCTGTTTCCCGTATCTCCCATCCGTGTGATCGGTTTAGGGTTGGCCAGGATATTCGGGCAGTTGTCAAAGCAATAGATGAAACGGGCAGGGTATACCTTTCCCATAAAGAATTACTGGGCACCTGGGAGGAAAACGCCGCTCTTTTCTCCCCCGGGGAGACCGTTGCAGGCATTATCCGTTCTGTGGAAGATTATGGGGCCTTTGTAGAACTCACTCCAAATCTGGCAGGGTTGGCAGAACCACGGGAAGGAATCCATTCCGGGCAATATGCATCCGTATATATCAAAAGCCTAATCCCAGATCGGATGAAGGTAAAGCTCATTATCGTGGACGCTTTTGATGCACAATACGATGTGCTGGAACCCGAATACTTTTTTACCGGGGATCATATCCGTTCATGGAAATATTCCCCGGAGCAATGCGAAAAAGTGATTGAAAGTGATTTTGAATAGAAGAAGCCCGGTAAAAACCGGGCTTCTTGTCATGTCAATACCTAATTTCCCAAAAAATTCACAGAAAAGTTTTGATATTGCTTGACTTGGAGTGGACTTTAAGGAGTATACTTTTTGTAAAGGCTATCAGAAGATAGGCGGATTTTACCAGAAGGAGGAATACCCATGAAATCCAAAGTCTATTTCACAAAAGAGATCACTCCGGAAAGCCTGATTAAAATCTACGATGCTTTGGGAGTGGAATTGAAAGGCAATGTTGCTGTCAAAATTTCAACAGGAGAACCGGGCGGCCATAATTTCCTTAACCCCAATCTTATCAAAGATTTGGTCTCTAAGCTCCATGGAACTATAGTGGAATGCTGTACCGCTTATGGCGGCAAACGAATGGACCCAAAAGATCACTGGAAAACTGTTGAAGATCATGGATTTAAAGCCATCGCCCCCTGCGATATCATGGATGAAGAGGGAGAGATTGAAATCCCTGTAAATGGAGGATTCCATCTGAAAACAAATTTGGTTGGAAAGAACCTGGAAAATTACAATTCTATTTTAATGCTTTCCCATTTTAAAGGGCATGCAATGGGCGGCTTTGGCGGAGCTTTGAAAAATATGAGTATCGGTATTGGTTCTTCCAATGGAAAAGCCAATATTCACACCGCCGGCGTGACAAAAGATCCGGCAAAACTTTGGGATAACCTTCCCGAACAGGATCATTTTCTGGAATCCATGGCAGATGCCTGTAAAGCAGTCATCGACCATGTTGGAAAGGAAAATCTTGTTTATATCAATGTAGCAAACAATCTTTCCATTGACTGCGACTGTGATTCCAATCCACACGATCCGGAAATGGCAGATATCGGTATTTTTGCATCGGTAGATCCTGTTGCTGTGGATCAAGCCTGCTACGATGCGGTTGTCAATTCTCCCGATCCTGGAAAAGCTTCCCTTATTGAGAGAATGGATTCCAAACATGGTATTCATACAGTGGAAGCCGCTGCTGAACTGGGTCTGGGTAGCCGGGAATATGAAATTGTCGAAATCTGAAGATAAGCAGTTTTACCATAGGGAAAGGGGATGCCCCTTTCCCTATTTTTTATTGGCGCTTCTAGTAAGAAAAAAACTGCGGTTTTGAAATAATAATTTCAAAACCGCAGTTTATTAGTATTCTCCAACCGCAAAACAACGGTTTTCAAAAATAAAATTATTCCTTTACAAACTGAATATCAACATTGCCGTTATTACTGGATACATTTAGCGTTTTTTCACCGCTATCTTTATTGTCCGGCAGATTACTTTCCCCTTTTTTTATTTCGGACTGAATAGAAAAGTCATCATGACTTCCTACAATCGCACCGGAAATATCTCCATTTTTAACGTTCAGGGTCAGGGCACTACCTATATCTAAGTTTCCAAAGGCAATGTTCCCTCCATTAGAAGAAATCGTGATACTTCCGGTTACAGTCAATGCAGAAAGTGTTATATCCTCATTTGTTGTGGATAGTGTAAGGGTATCTAAAAGTGCGTCCGGTATCTGCAACGATATTTTCCGATTTTCCGCAGAGGGTTTTCCCCCAATATAATCCGTCCATTCTTTGTCGCTTGTACTTGCCATTGTCAACACATTTTCGTCAGAAACAGAAATATCGTAATACTCTTGGCTGTTTTCAGAATATTGAATATGGACTTGTTCGTCTTCGGACAACGGCACTTCAATTTCTCTATCCCGTACATCAAGATTGACTCCACGAATCTGCGTGGCCGGCGTATAGCTTTTTTCCTCAAATGGTTCGCTGCTGTTCGAACAGCCCGACAAAATGAAACTGCCCAATATAAGGCACAATACAAGTGAAATGATTTTCTTCATAGTGATTCCTCCATAATTTTATAGATTAGAATTACAATTCTAATTCATAGTAGTATTCGTCATGATCGATCTTTCCCGTAAACTGAAATCCGAAAGAAAGACATAGTTTTTTGGCAATTTTATTCGCGCCATCTATCATTAAAATTACTTTCTTAACGCCTTGAATTTTTAGACCTCTCAAGACATACTCAAAGGCCTTTTTCCCAAGCCCTTTCTGTTGAAATCGATCATCTACCATAAAGCGGCAAATGGTTGCTATATCGGCTTGATTTTCTGTACGCTGATACATAAAGAAACCAATTAGCACATTATTGTTATAAATTGCATTGGGATGCATTTCTGGATAGTATTTTGCTTCCGCTATAGAAATTGCATTGCAGCAGGGATGTCCCTCCATTGTCGTACCAATTCTATCTTGATTTGTTGTCAATTCACATACGTCCAATATATTTTGTGCGTCAACTGATTTTATCCGAATCATGGCTATCCCTCTTGTCTATAAAGTTTTTCTTTTTAAGACCACAAGTCCACAGAGAGATAATGCGGCGCTTAGTAACAGACAGATACCAATGTGCAAGACAGCATTGCTGTTAAACATGATTATCTGGAAAAATCCAGCCAGGATAGCCCGTAATGGGGCAATCGGTGTAAAAACACAAACAATTGCAACGAATAATGCGTCAGTCAGCCACCCATACCAATGTTCCTGCATGGATAACAGCACGTGAAGAAAAACCATAACAAGCAGCAAAAAGAACATTTGATGTAAACCGGCAGTGATAATCCCGTTTTCCGTCCATTTACACACGTCCATCATATTGATCACCGTTTGTGCTGAATATATGGGGTCAATCAATAGGTGGATTCCTGTATTGAAAAGGGAAATGCAAAACGCCAAGAACCCATAGCTAATCAGACAACTGAAAAAGTAATCTTTTTTGCTCGTTCCCAAGTGCATTAACTTTGTGAAATCATAAAACACAAAAAAGAATGGGGTTAAGATCGCAAGCAGCCAAGTATAATTCCCGTTGCTTAAAACAACGTTGCCGGAAGATGTGGCACAAAGTACCACAAGAGCCGTAATGATGAAACTTATCTTATTGCTTGCAAGCAATCTCTTTACAATCGCAAAAATAGCTGTCATTTTTTTGCACCTCCTTTATGTCCCACCATTTGAATAAAGAAATCCTGCAAAGAAAGCGGCTGAATTTCCAATGAAGCAGTCTGCTTTGGCGGATTATCGAAGATATAACTTGTTACAAGACCTCCAACCGTATCTTGACCGATGATATTGAGATTTCGGGTTGCAACCTCCACATCTTTTTGCAGTCCACTTATACGAAATGCCTTTGTTTCAACCGACTGCAGTGTATCAAAGAATCGGATGCTTCCTCTATCAATAATGATCAGTTTTTGAATTGCCTTTGCAATTTCCTCAATGATATGAGTGGATACAATAATAATTCGCGGGTGTTTCTGAAAACTCTCTGTCAGCATATCGTAAAACTCCACACGCATAATTGCGTCAAAGCCGAGGACAGGCTCGTCTAAAAGAATGACGTCTTTATTACTTGCCAAACAGATAATTGTGGAAACCATCGTTTTCATGCCAAGAGAAAGATGATGAAACTTCTTTTTCCCGTCCAATTCAAAGCGTTCCATCATTTCCAAAGCAAAGTCATAATCATAGTTTGGGTTTACTTCGGAAGCAATCCGAAGCAGTTTTCGTACCGGAAGATTAAAATGCTTTGCAAAGTTTTCGATATAGCTAACGCCTGTATCCAAAGTGGATGTTGTTATTATCTTACCGTCAACTTGAATAGTGCCATTGGTAATGTTTTGATACCCGGCAATGGATTTGAGAAGCGTCGTTTTACCTGCTCCATTCCTGCCAAGCAAGCAATAAATACCCGGTTCATCAATTGACAAAGTAATGTTTTTCAGTACGGTTGCATGCCCGTACTGCTTTGTTACTTGTTTGAGTTCTATCATGCAGCCATTCCTCCTAAACAGCATTGCAATCTCTATTGCTTTTCACAATATCCTATGCTACAATGAATGATAAACCTTTGTGTAACACAAAAGTCAATAGGAGAAAACAAAAATGAAGCAATATTTTTCAATTGGAGAAGCCGCAAAAGCTGTTCATACAACGAGCGAAACGCTGCGGCATTATGACCGTATTGGATTAGTAAAGCCAAGCAAAAAAGACGAATGGACCAATTATCGTTATTATACCGAACAGGATATTGTTCGTCTGAATACGGTGCGTGCATTACAGCTTATGGACTTACCTTTGCAGGAGATTAAAAAGGTTTTAGAATATGACGATCTTGAAAAAATTGTGGATTTTTTAGTGCAAGCGGAAAAAAAAGCCGATGAAAAAATTGCAGCATTACAATACAGTAAATCCAAAATCCTGTTAGCAAAAGCCGACTATGAGAAAAAATTGCAGATGCGCAAAAATTCTAACGGCACCTTTATCAAAGATGTTCCAGAACGCGTTATTTTGCTGTCAGATACTTTAGAAGTACCAACGCTTGATACTCTTTGGAATTATCTCAGCCACTTCTATGATAAAGTGACTCCTTCCTTAAAAGAGCAATTTGCCTTTGAGGATTTAGCTGGTATATACACCGAAAACGGATTATCAAGGCTTTTTGCTGTCTGCATTCGCTATGCGGATATACATGGATTAAAGGTATTGCCCAAAGGAAAATACCTATGCGCTAACTGTACTGAAGAAAATAGAAAACAAATGTTGAATGAGTTAATACACATAGCCCGAACAAAATATGGTGTTGAACCAACATTTACAGTACAGTTAATCGTTGTATCGGGCATTTTGCACTGGAATTATGAAGTACAGGTCTATATTGGGAGCTAAAACATTAAAAGCAAAAGCATTCTTACTCCTCTTCCACCCTGTTACATCACCTTACAATGCATACCATGAATTATTTAAGTTAATTATGGGATTGTATTGACATATCCGAAAAGAAAGGTGAACTGTAAAATACAATAGAACGAATGAAAATAGCAAAAGACCTGTATCGTTATATAATTTCTAAGCTTTCGAGGCTGCGTTAAAAATCATGAGAAACGCTCATAATGAGAGCCGAAAAAGGTAAGCAACGAGTTATATATCCCGCACCGCCTTGCAAATATTGAGAATAAAGGGCAGCAACCGATTTTGCAGGTATTCTATGACCTTGTAACCACTGCACTGTTGGTTTTCGCCTCTGTTCCATTCCGTTGGATTTTCTATTGTGCTCTCCTTCAAAGGAAATATGGAATGGGTTGATTGATCTTGATTTAAAATATTTTATTTAATTGTGTTGGGTATCCAATATGAGCAAGTTTTTCATAGCCACTTTCCCTCACCTCTTTATCGTAAATTTGTTACGCAGTGTAAACGTAATTTTGAGGGTTCAGGTATTCAAAATCATGCTCGGAAAGCCGCAAAAATCAAGGCTTATTGGGGCTCAATTATGTAATTTAAGACAAAAAACCGCAAACCTTTTGCAGCTTGCGACTATACAAAAAGAAACAGCACCGTTTATACAATGCTGTTTCTATGCTTCTATTTAATTTCTTATGTCCCCACACTCCATACCAATGACTGCCGGCATGGTGATATAGTAGTCCCGAGTATATTTATTCCGGAGTTTACCACCCTCTACGTCAAACACTACATAGCGGGAAAAATGCCGAAATCTAAGGACTTCTACAAGTTTTCTCTTTGTAGCAACACTATCGTCTCCACATGCTTATCATTGTCCAAACTTAATTCCATATTTTCCCCAATGATTGGTAGCTTGAATTTGATTGATTTGAGCCACTGTCCATTGGGCTGGCGCTCCGGAAAGATTTGTATTTCTGAAATCAGCGCTTCTATAAATCTTCTCCGTTCTACGTCATTCATCACCCCGTATAGTTTTTCAAAATAAATTAGAACCTTGTATATGTTGTCTGCGGTTAGCTTTTCAGCCTCAATAGCCTGCTTTTTCGCCCTTGCCTCAACCAGAAGGTTTTCTTCCTCTTCTATCTTATCATACATTCGATAAAGCCTGTCATCAAGATCTGCTTTTCGTTTAATATAGTGACGATCATCAGGATCAAGCGAATCTATTTCTTCCATCAATTTGGATTTAGTGGAATAATACTGACGAAGTTGCTTTTCGTGATTCGCCACCTCCTGATCTATTGTGGAAGTGTCTACCTTCATATTGATTTTTTCCTGCATCATCGTGGCAAATTTAGGCTTGCTGACTAATGCTACTATGATTTCTGCGACTGCATCATCCAATAGTTCCTCATTGATTTGCTTTCTGTAATCGCACTTATGTCCACGGGTCATGGTGCGGTGTTTGCAACCATAGTAATAAAAATCCTTATACTTTGTTCCATCCTTTTTGTGTTTGATACATTTGTTTCCATACATTCCTGCACCACACACAGGGCATTTTACAATACCCGAAAGCAGATGAGTTCTCGTATCTTTTCCCTTATTTATATGCTCATATTTTTTTGCCTGAGCAAGTAATTTGACCTGCGCCGCTTGCCAGATTTCTTCGGAAACAATGGCTTCATGCAATCCGTCAACCAGTAAATAGTTATCTTGTTCTACAAGATGATAGTCATTTCTGGTTCCATGTACTTTTTCTGTTCTTCTGCGTCCATAGGCGATTTTGCCACAATATACTGGATTTCTTAGTATTAGGCGAACCAGATGGGCATCAAACAGAGGATTTTTTCCATTTTGCCGTTGTATTTTTCGTATTCCGTGATTTTCCAGATATTTAGCAATGCCATTTGAACCAATATTGGTATTCACATATTGGTCGAATATCACGCGAATTGCTACTGCCTCTTCCTCGTTTATTTCCAGTTTTCCGTCCACAAGCTGATAGCCATACGGTGCAAATCCGCCGTTCCATTTTCCTTCTCTGGCCTTTTGGATACGTCCTTCCATCGTTTGGACACGAATATTTTCCCTCTCAATTTCAGCGACTGCCGAGAGAACGGAAATCATCAGTTTGCCAGCATCCTTAGAAGAGTCTATCCCATCCTCAACACAGATTAGATTCACGCCAAAGTCCTGCATAATCTGCAAAGTCGAAAGAACATCTGCCGCATTTCTCCCGAAACGGGATAATTTAAAGACAAGGACATAAGAAACTCCGTCTTTTCCTTCTTTAATATCATCCATCATTTGAGAAAACTGTACTCGTCCTTCAATGGATTTTCCGGACTTACCGGCATCCTCATATTCTCTTACAATTTCATAATCATTGTACTCCGCAAAAGCTTTCATTCTTGACTTCTGTGCGTCCAAAGAGTATCCGTCAATCTGCATTGCTGTTGACACTCTGGTGTAGGTATAAACCTTTGTTTTTCTCTTATCCATACACAACCTCACTCATAGTGCCACTGATGTGCACTACATAATCATCATACACCGGTTCAGTCTCAAAAATGTTTGGACTATATAATCACGATGTAATTATATCATGCAGCCTCTTTAATTTCAACAGATTCACGCTTTAAATCGATAAACTCACTAATATTTTTCTTTTCTTTAGGGTCTGGCAAACTGTCAATATCTAAAACATCCGCATACTTCTCGATTAAATCAGCAAGCAAATCCGCAAGGCCATTCCATTCATCTCCCATAAGCCATTTCTCCCAAAATCAAAAAGAAATAAGTATGAAATCCAATCAAACATTTATCACCTCTTTATATCAAAGAAGTGCTGCGCCGATTATCCCGACGCAGCACCGCTTCTCTCTTATTTTTTGTATCGTATTCTCTGGACAGCAGGACTGCCCATCAGCACACCCCCGATACAGGGAATATTCAAGCCGGTTCAGGGTTAGTCAGCCGGATGGCTGCTGAAGCCGCCGCATACCGCCGATAGGTGATTGGCACCATATTCGCAGTAAGTTTCGGTGAGTGGCACGGTTCCTTGCGCTGCGCGTCCTGGCACTTTCCGGTCCACCACAGACCGGTCATCAGCCACCAAATGACCGCTCGGCCCCTTTGATGTTATCGTATTGACGGATGCTCTGACCATCCGCAGGGGGTTATCGCGTTTGTGCTATGCGATGCTCGGCGCAGCACTCAAAAACTTGA
>CAJFSS010000013.1 GCA_904419745.1 Candidatus Pseudoruminococcus merdavium
CGCACGGTATTTCAAGGCGATAGACAGCTATAACAGGCTGAATGTGACGAACAGGAATCTGTATCGGGAGAATGAAAAGCTCTCAAAAATCAACGGTAAGCTTACCGAAGAAAACACAAGACTGAGGGCTGAAAACAAAAACTATTCACTGCTCCGCAGAGTGTTCGGACACAAACAGATAGACAGCCTGCTTGAACAGGCGAGGAATCTCAAGGGTCAAAAGCGTGACCACACACGCTCAAGATAAATCAATTTTCAGGAGGTAAACAAAATGGCAAAGACGATTTTTGAAGAAATGGGCGGCGCTTATGTACGGCAGGGAGATTATCTTCTCCCCTGCCTGTCCCTACCCGCCGAAAAAGAAAACAAGCCCATTGGAGTGTGGGGACAGCGGCATCTGCGCTATCTCAAACAGCACCGAAAAGCGCTTTATACCAACCTGCTTACAAGCGGCAAGCTGAACAGTTATCTTGCGGATATTGACAAGCAGGCTGAAGATATGTTTTCCCGGCTGGTAAAACAACTGACGGAGCGTGAAGGCGTGACTGAGCAGATAAAGGCGGAAAATCAAATGGAATGGGTTGGCAGGATGAATAACATTCGCAGCAAGGCAATGGAGATTGTAACTGCGGAGTTGATTTACCAGAGATAAGCAGGGCGTGCCGCAGGTAAAATTAATTTATCTGCGGCACTTTGTTTTCTGGGAACAAACAGGTATCTTTTTTTACCCATGACATTGCGTTTCTGTCATGATCGTGCTATAATAGGGATAAATCAGGTATTATTTATTTCCCAGGAGGGATTTGCATGGCAAAACAGATTCATATAAGAATTGATGATGATACATATGAAGAGTTAAACAATTATTCTACTGTGAGCAGTCAGACCATTCAGGATTGTATGCTGGTTGCTATCAGGCAGCTTTTGATTAAAGCGAAAGAAGAACCCGGCAGGAATCCTGATGGTTATACTTTTATAGATTTATTTGCCGGTATTGGAGGTATGCGCATCGCTTTTGAGGCTGCCGGGGCCCAATGTGTATATTCCAATGAGTGGAACAAATACAGCCAGCAGACCTATTATGCAAACTTTGGTGTTCAGCCTGATGGGGATATTACGAAAGTCCCCGCAGAAAACATTCCTGATCATGATATACTTGTTGCCGGTTTTCCCTGTCAGCCTTTTTCCATCGCCGGGGTATCCAAGAAAAACAGTCTTGGTCGTGCAACCGGCTTTGAAGATAAAACACAGGGGACACTTTTCTTTGATATATGTCGTATTCTGAAAGCAAAACGACCGAAAGCGTTTATGCTGGAAAATGTAAAAAACCTTTGCAGCCACGACAGGGGAAGAACATTTAAGGTTATACAGGAATCTCTTGCGGAGTTGAACTATAAAATTTTTTATCAGGTTGTCGATGGAAAGGATTATGTTCCTCAGCACAGGGAACGAATCGTGATTGTCGGTTTCGATATGTTACGCTATGAAAATAATATTGATTTTCATTTTGATCTGCATCCGCTGAAAAGGAAACCTGTATTGAGAGATATTCTTGAATCGAAAGTCGACAGCAAATATACCCTGTCTGATAAATTGTGGGATTATCTGCAAAACTACGCTGCGAAACACAGGGAGGCAGGAAATGGCTTCGGTTACGGTATTGCGCCGCCTGATGGGATTACCCGGACGATGAGTGCCCGTTATTATAAGGACGGATCGGAAATTCTGATTGAACAGAAAGGGAAAAATCCACGCCGACTGACACCGAGAGAGTGCGCAAGGCTTCAGGGATTCCCGGATACTTTCAAAATCCCGGTTTCCGACACACAGGCATATAAACAGTTCGGGAATTCTGTTGTCGTTCCGTTGATGACGGAAATTGCAAAACTGATTGTTATACACTTGGAGCAGCTTGATGCTGTACAGCAGACCAAGCTGAACTTTGAAGGAATATCGCAAAGGCAGGTGATATGAAATGCCGGACAGTTATGCCGTACAGGCGATTCAGGCTGTACTCAACAGTCGGAAAGCATATTGTAAGTTTCTCTCTGCTAATGATACCGGGTTGACCGGTGGTCATCAGGCTGGCATTTATATTTCCAAACCGTCTGTTCCCATTCTGTTTGATGAGCCGGGAATCAGGGGCGAGAACAGGGAGAAATGGGTAAAGGTCAAATGGCAGGATGAAATTGAAACAGATACCCGCTTTATTTATTACGGTCAGGGAACAAGGAATGAATACAGAATTACTAATTTCGGCCGGGGATTTCCTTTTCTGCGACCGGAATATACCGGTGCTCTGTTCGTCTTTGCAAAATGCAGTGATGAGTATTATCAGGCGTATATCCTGAATTCCGAAGATGATATTGACCAGTTTCTTGATGCTTTTGGCATCGGACCAACCGAAACAAACAGGCTGATTGATACCGCTCAGGTGCAGACTGAAACACGGGAACAGCTGGCAATTCAGGAGTTTATTTCAGGCCTGACTGTTGATTTCCCATTGTCCGAAGAAATGTCGGCGGCAGCACGCAACATTCAGAACAGCGTCCATAACCATCTGGAATATATCAGAACGAATCCAGATCGAAAAATCATTGAATGGACGAATACAGAATATGCCCTGTTCAGGGCGATTGAACACGCCCGTTATGGAGAGACAATTTCCCGTGGTTTTGATTCTGTGGATTCCTTTATTACGATGGCAAACATGGTTTTGAATCGTCGGAAAAGCCGTGCAGGAAAGAGTCTC
Organism: Candidatus Pseudoruminococcus merdavium; assembly: GCA_904419745.1. Lineage (GTDB taxonomy): Bacteria > Bacillota > Clostridia > Oscillospirales > Ruminococcaceae > Pseudoruminococcus_B > Pseudoruminococcus_B merdavium. The sequence continues at coordinate 2,753 of CAJFSS010000013.1, forward strand.
GAACATCATCTGTCTGCCATCTTTGACGGAAACAGTATTACGTATTCTGCACAGGCAGTAACGGAAGGAAACAAAAAACCGGACTTTATTTTTCCTTCGCAGGAGGCGTACCACAATATGGCCTTCTCAACAGACAGATTGATTTCGCTTGCAGCAAAAACAACCTGTAAGGATCGATGGAGGCAGGTCATTAACGAAGCTGACCGGCTGCGGGACAGACCTAAATATCTCTGCACTCTTCAACAGGGGATTTCCCCTGCACAGATGGACGAAATGCAGAGTGAAAATGTAATTCTTGTTGTTCCTAAACCATACATCTCATCCTATCCGGCAGATCGTAAGGACAGGATATGGACGCTTTCCCAATTTGTGAACTATGTGCGGGAAGTGGAGGCTCTTTGATGGCTGATATCCTTTCACCTGAACAACGGAGCAGAAACATGGCGGCAATCCGATCCAAAAACACGAAGCCGGAAATATATTTTCGGAAGCTTCTGTTTGCAAGAGGATACCGTTACCGCATATCGGAAAAAAGCGTCCCAGGACATCCCGATATCTTTTTGCACAAATATAATACGGCCATCTTTGTTCATGGGTGTTTCTGGCACCGTCATCAGGGGTGCAAATATGCATATATGCCAAAATCAAGGCAGGAGTTCTGGCAAAGGAAATTTGACGATAATGTCAATCGGGATCAAGTCGTAAAAGATGAATTACAGAAGCGAAATATCAAATGCCTGATTGTGTGGGAGTGTACGATCAGGAAAATGATGAAAAAGCAGGAAACAGAAAATTGTGTCATTAAAAAATGCATTGATTTTATGTTTTCGGATGAAAAAATGCTTGAAATATAGGAAAGGATTAAACTATGTATACTAATAGAATCGAATTGTATCGAAAATTAGAAGAAAATTTGGGTAGTAAAGTACTTGTATATATTACAAGTGATCGTGCTGGTTTCGAGGCCAGCATTGCCCAAGATGTTATTGATCTGTTCATTAATCAATTGGACAGCATTGGCATACAACGAAAAATCTCACTCTATTTGTATACCAGAGGAGGTGATACTGCGGCTGCCTGGAATATTGTTAACCTTTTACGTCAATACTGTGATGAACTGGAGGTTGTGATTCCCCACAAAGCGCATAGTGCAGGAACGTTAATAAGCATTGGTGCAAACTCTATCATAATGACCAAACAGGCCACATTAGGACCAATCGATCCAAGTGTAAATACTCCGTTAAATCCTCCTATTCCTAATGCTCCACCTCAAAGCAACTACCCTGTAAGCGTTGAAGCGGTTAAAGGATACCTTGCTTTCGCAAAAGAAGAACTGTCAATCAAAGATGATGCTGCTTTATCTAACATCATGATCAAGCTGTCAGAGTATGTTCATCCACTTGTGTTGGGCCAAGTCTATAGAGCACGAGCACAGATAAAAATGTTGGCGGAGAAATTATTAACGAATCAAGTAACAGACAACGCAAAAATTAAAGATATTATATCTTTCCTTTGCAGTGATTCCGGTAGTCATGACTATACAATTAATAGAAGAGAAGCGAAAGAGACACTTGGTTTGAATGTAAAAAAGCCAGATGACAATCTTTATTCTATTATCAAAAGTATATATGATGATATTAGCACAGAATTAGGGTTTGGGTTTCCGTTTGATCCAATCGCAGTATCAAAAATCAACGGAGGCGCATATAGTGTTACCAGAGCTATAATCGAGAGTATTGATGGAGGCTGCGACTCTTTTGTTACTGAAGGGGTTATCAGGCAAGTAACTGTTTCTGGTGTTCCAGGGCAAGTGCCACAACAAGCTATCCAGACGACCAAAACATTCGAGGGGTGGAAACATGAAACTATTAACGCCATTAACGACACAACAATTATTACTGACAGAACAACAGAATCTACAAGTAATTAACATAGGTTATGTAGCGCCGATTCGATCTGGATACGCCAACTATAGTTGCAGTTCAACAACTAAGGATACTAATGCACTTATAAACCTACTTGAAAATTTAATTCTGATTGAGCAGTCTGTGCGGGATTAGATCCTTTGTGGCAACACAATGGCAACAAAAAATCGGATAGCGTATGCTTTATCGATAATACAAATAATGTAGATACTCTCTGATAAATCTCATAAACAAACTTGTTTAGAATTGATTTGCAGGGAGCGAGTGGGAATAAGAATTTTCAACCCGCAGGTCCTTGCGACAAAGGACTTGCGGGTTTTGTAATATCTCTCCCAATTATGGAGTTCTCTGACCCACAGGAGGTAAAACGGGCGATGGAGGCCGACCAACAGTGGGAGGAGATAAAAAAGTCAGGGAACAGCTCCGGCGCTCTTTTGACCAGAATGGACGGTAAAAGAAAGTAGAATATCGTTTTAAGAGCCAATAAGGAAGAAACTAGGAAACGGGCCATTGGGCGTTCCAAATTAAATAGAGAAACTAATATGGAATTTGTAGAAACAATGTAGGAGCAGTTTCATAATCTTGGGATATATGAGCAAAATGTGATAGATACAACAAATTTTTCAATGAGAGACACCGTTTGCGCAATACAAGAAAACCTTGCTCTGTGAATGATTTCTTTTATGAAAAGGAGTATCACCTCCCATCTATCGGAGTAATAACAAACCCCCAACGGGACCGAATGTTGAAATTCGTCCCAACCAATCTATCTTGACAAATCATCCACTATCGGATATGATAAATACATACCGAATGTATGTTAATTGAAGGAGGGCAAAGTTATGGCCCGCAACAAATACCCGGAAGTAACCGTGGAAAAAATACTGGATGTGGCCCGGCGGTTATTTTTAGAAAAAGGATATGACAACACCACCATTCAAGACATTGTAGATCATTTGGATGGCTTATCTAAAGGCGCCGTCTATCACCACTTCAAATCAAAAGAGGAAATCATGGACGCAGTGGGCGATCGGATGTTTTCGGCCAATAACCCTTTTGAAAAGGTACGAAAACGTTCGGATTTGAACGGCCTACAAAAACTACAGGAGGCTATCCGGCTGAATCAATCGGATGAAGCGCGGACCAGCATGACAATCCAATCTATTCCCCTCACGAGGAATCCCCGGCTTCTGGTAGAGATGATTGAATCCAACCGGCGTATTCTAACCCCATATTATCAAGAACTGCTGGAAGAGGGAAACAGGGATGGCTCTCTGCATACGGAGTATGCCAAAGAAATTGCTGAACTCATGCCATTGCTCACCAGCTTATGGCTACTGCCCTCCGTTTTCCCCACAGATAAGGAAGGGATGAAGCACAAGTTTCGCTTCCTTGGCGATATGCTGGAGAAGATGGGAGTTCCCCTTATGGACGATTCTATCTATACTTTGGTGGAAGAATTTTTTGACAAAATGCCAGAAGAAAAATAAAGTTGCCGAAGGGCAATTTTATTTTAGACATTTACATTCATTCGGACGGTATTTTATCGATACCGTATTTTCTTTAAGGTTATACATACCGTCGTATGGTATTGAAAGGAGAACATAATGAAAGAAATCGTGATTTCCACAGACCGGATAACCAAATCCTTTTCCGGGAAAGAGGTTCTCAAAGATTGCTGGATTTCCGTGGAGCAAGGAACGGTCTACGGCTTGCTCGGAAAAAACGGAGCTGGAAAGACCACAATGTTCAAATTACTGCTCGGCTTTCTCAAACCAACAGCCGGAACTGCTACTGTTCTCGGTATGGACAGTATAAAAGAGAATGCCAAAATTCTAAAACATACCGGAAATCTGATTGAGACGCCTGTGTTCTACGAACATCTATCGGCCACCGATAATCTGCTCCTCCATTTGGCCTATATGGGGCTTGAAAACATGGAGGTGGAACCGGTGCTTGAACGTGTAGGGCTTCCCGACACAGGTACACAACCCGTCCGTGAATTTTCCTTGGGAATGCGTCAGCGTTTGGCAATAGCCCGCGCTATTGTTCATAATCCGGAGGTATTGATTTTAGACGAGCCGGTTAATGGACTTGACCCTGTGGGGATAAAACAAATGCGCGTCCTGTTTCGCCATCTTGTCGATCAAGACGGGATAACGATTCTGCTATCCAGCCATCTTTTATCCGAAGTGCAGCAAGTTACCGACCGTATCGGGGTGATTGCAGATGGAAGGCTCGTGCTGGAGGAGGATACCGAAGAAATCCGCCGAAATCATCCAGGCGATATGGAAGATTATCTGATCGGCGTGATGGAAAGAGGGCAGCTCCATGAATAAACTCATATCTTTGGAAGTTAAGCGAAACCGCCTGCGTCCTTACTATATTGCAGTGCTGATCGGTGGTTTTACCCTGTTGGCTTTTCACTATTTTATGGCTGCGATTCCTCTTATCGATCCAACGGAGGCCGACATTGCAATGTTTTCTTCTTATGACTTTCTGTTTAACTTGAATCATCTTGTAAGTATGGCTATATTTGGGATTTTAGGTGCGGTGATGGGGACGCGATTTGTCATTGAGGAATATAGTGGGGCCAAGGCCATATTATCATTCTCCTATCCGATCAGCCGAAAAAAGATGATGGGCGCAAAGCTATGGCTGGTTTTTTGCTACCCTGTTGCCGCCATGCTGCTGTGTGGACTTGTGATTGGCAGTGTGTTCTTCGTTACCGAAAGCTTGTTCCCCTTATGTGTTGACCATCTCACCCGGGAAACGATAGGATGGGCGTTTCTCTCCCTTCTGTGCCATTCTCTTTTAGCTGGCGCTGTGGCACTTTTGGCGATATGGATTGGGTTTCTGAAAAAATCTATTCCCGTAACGATTGTAGCGGCGGTCATCACCGCAACAATCCTATGTCAAGTGTTATCGTCAGCTTTCTCTTTCCGTCCAGTGCTTTTTATTCTGTTGGGCGTTGCAGCAATCCTCACAATGGTAGCTGTGAGAAGTATGTTTTATCAAGTAGAAAGTATGGAAGTGTAAGCAATGACGGAAAAAGAATTTACCCAAAAAGTTGAGGAGTTGTCCGCACAGTTTGAGTTGTCGCTAATACTGGTGTTCAGGAGGAAAAAATGAAGCAGAAACTTTTTACCCGGAATTTTACTTTTTTGATTTTAGGGCAGATTAGCTCCCTGATTGGAAATTACACGCTAAAATTTGCCCTGTCCATGTATGTATTGGAGCAAACCGGATCGGCTTCTATTTTTGCAGGGCTGTTGGCGCTGGCAATGCTCCCTACAATCTTGCTGTCTCCTTTTGGCGGAATCCTCGCAGACCGGGCAAACCGCCGCAATATCATGGTTGCGCTGGATACTCTTTCCGGGCTGTCCGTACTGATTGCCAGCTTTGTTATGGCACTCGGTCAGGATATTTTCGTCATCGGCGCATTGTTGATTCTTTTGTCGGTGTTGGGCGCTTTTGAATCGCCCACTGTGCAAGCCTGTGTCCCACAAATGCTGTCCGGGGATAACATCGTAAAAGGGAATGCTGTCGTCAATCAGGTGGCTTCGATTGCTTCCCTGATTACCCCGTTTTTGGGCAGTATATTTTATACCGCATTTGGAATCCAGCCGGTATTCTATGCGGCGGTAGTATGCTTCTTTGTAACGGCACTGCTTGAATGCTTTATCCGGCTGGATTACAAAAAGCCCGAACAAAAAATGGGGATTGGCGCAATCATCAAAGAAGATTTCTCTGTCAGTATGCACTTTTTGCGCCGGGAACAGCCTGGTATTATGAAACTTCTTCTGCTGGCAGCGGCCGTGAGCCTGTTTGTAGCGGGTACTGCTGTGGTAGGCTTTCCCTATTTGGTGCGTACCGTGTTGGGACTTTCCGCTACCCATTATGGCATTGCGGAAAGTGCCATGGGTGTTGCGTCTGTTTTGGGAAGTCTGTGCGTGGTGGTATTGGCGAAAAAGCTGCGGATGCGCCATCTTGCCATCGTTTTCGTATCCTTTGGGATCTGCCTCATTCCGTGCGGTATTGCTTTCCTGTTGCCGGTAAGTGCTTTTACACGTTATCTGATTTTGCTGGTAATGTTCTGCGCTTGCCAGCTTGGGTGCAGCCTGTTTTCCACCTATGCCATTTCCATCATACAGGAACGGACGCCGGATCATCTGATGGGCAAGGTGATGTCCTATGTATTTACGCTTTCCATGTGTGCGCAACCGATAGGACAGATTGTTTACGGTGCCTTGTTCGACCAGTTTGCGGGCAACGCCTATTGGGTACTGATTCCAAGCGGGTTGATGGTGTGTTTGATCGGGCTGACTTCCTCCGGATTTCTTACGAAGTTTGAGAAACAGGAAGTTCCTATTTCTACCAATCATCGGGCAGTGGAGGAAATATCGGACGAATCCTCCTGTTAAAACAAAATCTTCAGGAAACTTTTTTCTTTGACAATATACAAATCTTCTGCATGGGGATTCCGTATTTGAAAATCTGGAACGGGACCCGAGCAGGCGCCGTCCTACAGCCTTAAGCGGTAGCCTCTAACCATCCTTTTATCGTGTGGTGAGCTGTCAAGTTCATAAATCCGCACCAACACCGCAAGGGATTCCTTATGGAAAACATCCTTTATAGCAGCGCTTTCCACATCAAAAAGAGCTACCCAACTTCAAAATTAGGTAGCTCTTTTTTCTTTTACTTATCTTTTCGCCAATTCTGAAATACTTCCCGCAGGAAATTGAGAACCGCTTATGAGGACACTCTAAACCAATTTTCTCTTTCCCCTATTCCAGGCAGAAACACGATTCCCTGGACCTGACTGCATCAATCGCCTGTTGTCCTACCATTTCATCCAAACAACCGGCCGTTTTCGCAATCAGATGAAATACAGCGTTCCAAGCCATTCTCACGGGCGATCTCAATAAAACGGGAAATGACTGCACCGCCCAATGGAAAAGGAAATCAGCAATCAATAAGTTCCAGTGTCTTCTCGTCCATGCCAATCACCTTTCCACCGACAACTACAGGGGTTGCTTAATGCTGGTGCTTAATCAGACCAAAGGCTTTTGAGATTTCCATAACGAGCAAAGGCACTAAAATCAAGCCCAAACCCAACAGATAAAGCTGCCAGGGAAGCGTGATAAGGCCAAAGGCAATCCCGACTGGAGTAAAGAGCACCAGACATACCAGTACAATAGATGCCAATGCTGCCCAATTGAGTTTATGGTTGGTAAAAGGCCCGATTTTAAACAGGGAATGTTCAGAACGCATATTAAATGCCTGGACAATCTGGGTCAGGGACAATACCATAAAGGCCATAGTCTGTCCTCCGGCCAGGGTACCAGTGACATTTTCCCCAACAACAAACCCGATCAGGGTGAGGATGGCAAACATAAATCCCTGTAAAACCACACGAACTCCAAGGCCATGAGCAAAAATGCCTTCCTCCTTCGGTTTCGGCTTGCGATCCATCACATCAGATTCCACTGCTTCCATGCCCAAAGCAATTGCAGGCAGGGAATCGGTCACCAGATTGATCCACAACAGCTGCATGGACAAAAGCGGCGTCTTATGCCACAGCAGCATGGCAACAAATACAGTGATAACCTCGCCAATATTTGTTCCCAGCAGGAAACCGACCACTTTTTTGATGTTGGCGTAAATCCCACGTCCTTCCCGAACGGCGTCTACAATGGTAGCAAAATTGTCATCCGTCAGGGTCATGTCTGCGGCGCCTTTTGCCACATCGGTTCCTGTAATCCCCATTGCGCAACCAATATCGGCGGCTTTCAATGCAGGGGCGTCGTTGACGCCGTCTCCGGTCATGGAAACCACCTGGCCCTTGCGCTGCCATGCTTTGACAATACGGATTTTATTTTCTGGCGATACGCGGGCATAGACAGAGATGTTTTCCACTTCCCCATCCAGTTGTTCATCGGTCATGGCGTCCAGTTCCGCCCCGGTAATGGCACGATCGCCGGACTGCATGATTCCAAGCTCTTTGGCAATCGCGGAAGCGGTCACCACATGATCTCCGGTAATCATTACCGGTTTGATACCGGCCTTCCGGCAAGTGGCAACAGCCGCCTTGGCCTCCGGACGAGGCGGATCAATCATACCGACCAGCCCCATCAAGGTCAAACCGTTTTCCAATTCCTCTGGAGTGGGATTTGCCGGGACAGTTTCTATCTCCTTATATCCAACCGCAAGTACGCGGAGAGCGTCGCGGCTCATTTTCTCGTTCATTTTTTTAGCGGCTTCCATATCCCCTGCAATACAGCGGGAAGCCATCACGTCAAATGCACCTTTGACAATGACAAGATTCCTGCCATCGATCTTGTTGACAGAAGTCATAAGCTTCCGGTCAGAATCAAATGGAATTTCTGCAACCCGGGGATAGGCCTGGTTCAACTGTTCTAACTCCATCCCATTTTTATGGGCTGCCACAATGATAGAAGTCTCGGTTGGATCGCCGATATGTTGTTCCGTTCCATCGTCTCCAAATACTACCGAACCATCACAACAAAGAGTACCATAGCGGAGAAGTTTTTTTGCCGCCTCAGAATTTTGGCTGCTGATTTGCTCCAGCTCGTCGGTACCATCCAGCCACACTTTGGTAAGAGTCATACGGTTTTGGGTGAGCGTGCCGGTTTTATCCGAGCAAATGACTGAGGCACTGCCCAGGGTTTCCACTGCGGGCAAGCGGCGGATCAGGGCGTTTTTCTTCACCATCCGCTGTACGCCGATGGCAAGGACAATGGTGACAATGGCAGGCAGTCCTTCCGGAATTGCAGAAACAGCCAGGGAAACCGCCGTCATAAAGATTTCCAGTACATCGATGCCGTTTATCAGACCAACCACAAAGATGATCGCGCAGGCGATCAGGGCAAGGATTCCTAAATATTTGCCAAGTTGGGCCAGTTTTTTCTGCAAAGGAGTCTGTCCTTCATTTTCCCCTTCCAGCAGCCCGGCAATTTTGCCCATCTCGGTATTCATTCCAGTACCCGTGACAACGGCGGTGGCGGTACCATAGGTGATACTGCACCCGGAAAACACCATATTACTCCGGTCGCCCAGGGGGGCCTTCTCGTCCACAATTGCTTGTGCATCTTTTTCCGAAGAAACGGATTCCCCGGTCAAAGCCGACTCTTCGCTTTTTAAGCTGGCGCTTTTGAGCAGGCGTGCGTCTGCGGGAATAAAGTCCCCAGCTTCCAAGCGGATGATATCACCCGGCACAAGCCCCGCTGCGTCAATAACACTTTCCGTTCCGTCACGCAAAACCCTGGCACGGGGAGCAGACATGTTTTTCAAGGCGTCCAACGCCTTTTCCGCCTTGCTTTCCTGCACCATACCCATTACAGCGTTGAGCACTACAATGAGCAGAATGAGCACGGGCTCAAAAAATTCCATTGCATCTCCTTCAACGCAGGCGATGACAAAGGAGACAACAGCGGCAACCAGCAGGATGATGATCATGACGTCCTTGAACTGTTCCAAAAACCGCTGGAGATTTGTTTTTTTCTTTTTCTCATCTAATTTGTTTTCGCCGTACTGTTGAAAACGCCGGGCAGCCTGTTGACTGCTAAGTCCCTTTTCCAGCGAAGTCTGTAGGCCGCTTAAAAGTTCGGCCTGCGGTTTCACATGGGGTATCAAATAAAATTCCTCCTGTCATTGGATTTTGGATTATAGTATTATTGTATCAGCGCGCCGGCTCTTTGTCATTGGACAAAAAAACAAGGTGTCAGAATTTTGCTCGTTCATGAAAAATTGTTACTTTTTTGGACACTTCGGCCAATTTGTCCCCAAAATATCATGGAAAAAACGCGGATTATTTTGTTGATTTCTGCTAATTTTTATGATATACTTGGGATATTCCTATGGTTTGGAGGTGGGACTTTGCCAGATTCCAATATCACCAAGCGCGCTTTGGCTTCCTCTCTAAAGAAACTGATGGAAGCAAAACCCCTGTCCAAGATCAGCGTCAGCGATATCTGCGAGGCTTGCGACATGAACCGCAAAAGCTTTTATTATCATTTCAAGGACAAATATGATCTCGTAAACTGGATTTATCGCAACGAATTTATTATGGTTGCAACGCAAAAAGAACAGAAAACCGGGTGGGATTTGTTAGAAGATCTGTGTATCTATTTCTATGAGAACCACAATTTTTATAAAAAGCTATTAAATGTCGATGGCCAAAATTCCTTTTCCGAGTATTTCTGGGATATCGTAGTGACAATTCTGTCGGACGATATGGAAGAAATTTTTGGCCGCGATGAAAATTTTGACTTTTATGTTAATTTTTATTCAGATGCATTTGTCTGTGCAATGAAACGCTGGCTGCTGGAAAAAGATTGTATGCCAGCGGAAGAATTTACCCATTTGCTGAAAAATTGTCTCTTGGGAACATCAAATAAAATCATTCAAATGTTATCGCCGGAACCGGCGGCGGACGGACAGGAGACTACCAGCATGGTCAGTGGAACTCCATACAAGGGCAAAAACCCGTGATCCCGTCCGTTTTTTTCAATTTAGGCAGTTGGCAAACCGTAATCTCGATTGTGTTAAGAGAAGTATTTATTTCCTGCTCGCCGCTCAAGCTTTGAAAAACTCCCGGCAGTGCCGGGAGTTTTTTGACAAATGGAACAGAATATATACCGGCCCGAACCCTTTTCCATAGTATCGGCGTCTTAGTGATCCTATCCGCAAAATTTTAAAAGATACTGGGACATTGCAAGATTATTTTTCAAGCTTTGCAATGGTAAACAACTCGATAAAATCATCCGCCCAGAGGGTACGGGTCAAATAGAGTACCACTCCGTTATAAGGAGCGGTATAACGCTCCAGCTCCTTCCCCCAATAATCCCGGACAACCCCTATCGGCTGTCCGTATCGCACAAAATCCCCTGCCTGCACCTGTGGGTACCAGAGCCCGGGGGTATTCGGTTTCTGGTAGAGCACTTCCGTAACAAGTTTTGGAACCTGGGACTGCCGTGGTGCATGATCGAGCATTCCCAAATGGGCCAGTACCCGCCGGACATCCTGTATATCTTCCTCCACTTCCTGTGGGGTCCATGTCCCGGCACAGCCGCGTTCCAACAACAGGGAGGGTACACCCATAATCCCCGCATAATTATAGGCTCCTGTCTTTGCCAGGGAACGCACCATATAGGGGACGTTGATGCATTGCGCCGCTTTTTTCGCGCGCTCTTCCACCTCTTTGGAACCAGCCGCGCCAAAATAGACATAGGGCGAGAGGTTTTCGAAAATTTCTCCACCGTGTAAATCCAGATAAAAATCGAGTTTGGGATAAATTTCGGTCACAAAGAAATGGGCAAGCCGCTGGCTTTCACTCCCCTGTTCTGAACCCGGAAACTCCCGGTTTAGATTCCGCCCATCCGTTGGCACCAGGGAAGCGGTGCGCGCTTGGAATCCCACCGGATTAACCGGATGAAGCAGCAAAAGGGCGCCATGTATCTCCTGAGGGGTCAACTGCTGGGAAAGGGCGACCGCCGCCTGTATTCCCACATATTCACAGCTATGGATTCCCCCGCTTACCAATACAGTGGGGCCGTCTGTCCGGCCGCAAATCAAGGTTGCGGGGATGGAAAAAGAAACCTCCGGAACTTGCAGCCATTCCCGGACTATTTGCCCTGCGCCAGCTGATAAATTCCCAAACGAAACGGTTTTGTCCATCTTATTCTCTCCTCCAATAGAAATTTTTTTCAGCATAACAACGCCAGGTACAGTGTGTCAAGGGAAACAATTTGGGATACCCCTTTTGCCATTTGACACAACCGCATCTGCTCTGTTATAATATCGTTATACGATATCATGAAACGATATTATGATCCCATACAGGAGGAAACGGCGATGCCCAAACATGCGCTGGAAACTTTGACAGAAACCATGTTTTATATCCTGATGGCATTGGAACGGGAGCCTATGTGTGGAATCGACGCCTCTGCCTACATAGAAGAAAAGACCAAAGGGAGAGTGAAACTTGGCCCTGCCACGCTATACACCATCCTTGGAAAATTTGAAAAAGAGAAATACATTGAAGAAATTGAGGTGGAGGGAAGAAAGCGCACTTACCGCATCACACAGCGGGGAAAAAATGCCTATCAGGAGGAATTAAAACGGCTTGAACAATGCGTATCGGACGCGCTTAGCGAAAGGGGAGTTTTCCATGGCGATTGAAACAAGGAAAAAACATGCTATCCGTTTTCCTCCCTGCCCTGTCTATGACATTGAAGGGACGGAAAGCTGGTTGGAAAGCATGGCAGAACAGGGCCTTTTCCTTCAGAACTTTTTCGCGGGATTTGCTGTTTTTGAAAAAGGAAATGCACAACCTGTACGCTATCGGCTTCAGGCCGCCCCTAAAAGCACAAGCATGTGGAGCGACTCCGGCGGGGAACCGGAGCAAGAAGCCGTGGAGTTCAGCAAAACCTATGGCTGGGAATATCTGTGTAAACGGTGGGAGTTTTATGTGTACTGCTGCCGCATTCCCAACGCCAGGGAACTGGATACCGATCCACAAGTACAGGCTCTGGCCCTGGATTTGGTACGCAAACGGGAACGGGGAAATTTCATCTCCTCTCTGTTTTGGCTGATAATCTATCCCGTCCTGTTTCTCTTCCATCAGCCGCTTCTGACAATCATCGGAATTGGTACCGGGCTGTTCCTACTCGGGGCGGTTTTGGCAATTTGGGGGCTTTGCAGCAGCCTTTTCTCCTATTTCCATCTGCGGAAACTGCGCAGGCGGCTAAAGGAAGGGATACCGCTCAACCACAAAAAGGACTGGAAACGGTGGGCACGGTTTTACCGCTTGGAATTTCCCTGCTTTCTGGTGGTATTCTCTATCTGGTTGGCCTGTATCTTCTCTGGGGGGTACCGGGAGTACACCGGCGCCGATGAAATCCCTTTACAGGATTATGCTAAGCCGCTCCCCTTTGCAACCCTGGAAGATTTCAACCCGGACGGCCAGTTTTCCTATGACGATTCCCTCGGCCTTTCCAATAAAATCACAGTAAAATCCGATCCGCTTGCCCCGGTTTCCATCCGCCTGTTGCAAGACGGACAGATTTTACTTTCGGATGGGACGTTTCTGGACGGCGGGCTGAGCATAGAATACTACCGGGCGGCAACCCCCTTTTTGGCACGCGAAATCTTTCGGGAACTCTTCACCCGCGACCAAAACGCAAAAAACTATGAACCGCTTCCCTTCTCCCTGCCCGATGTGGAGGAAGTCTCTGCATACTCCTCCATCTTTCCCACTGTTTTGCTGAGAAAAGACGAAGAAGTACTGTGTGTCAGCTTTTATCAGGCTTCTGAGAACGCCCCCATCCCCATAGAGGAATGGGCTCGTGTGTTTGCAGACAGTTTACAGGGATGATCTTTCTGCTTTGCAGCGGACTCCCGATTCTTCCTGAAACCATCCGGTCAAAAACACCCCTGTCCGTGCCATGGACAGGGGTGTTTTTACAAGAGTTTTTCCAGAGCAATCCGTTTGCCGTCCGGCCCGCCGTAATCGACGATCCCACACAGGGAAAAACCATGCTTTTTTAAAAACTTTCGCATGGGAAGATTCCCCTCATGGGTATCCACCCGCAGGCTTGAAATCCCGTTTTGCAGGCAGAGAATTTCCGCAAGCTCCACCATCTGATCGGAAAGCCCGCTTCCTCGAAGGGAATCCGCCACTGCTATCCGGTGGAGCACCCCATACGGCCGTTTTGAAAGCCAGGTTCCTCCCGTCAGCGCCTGGTAGCATTCCTCCGTTTCAAAACTCACAACCATGACGCCGGCAATCTGTTTGCTGCATGCAAAGACATAACACTGTTCTTTGCGGATATCCTCCTCAAAGACTTCCCGGTTTGGATAGCCATCCTGCCACTGTCCAATTCCCAGCTTGCCAATGGACTTCTGCGCCTGCCGGATTATCGCAAGGATTTCAGGGATATCCCGCTCCCTGGCCAGACGATACTGTATTTCCATCACAATCCCTCCACTCATGTTCGTTTAAGAAATCCCAGGCATACTGTACCGTCACCGCAGTACCCAGAGGGAGGACGGATTCATCAATATCAAAATGCTCGTTATGGTGGACCGCACCCGTTCCCAGCTGCTCATTGCGGATACCTACAAAAGCAAACGCACCGCCATATTTTTTCAAATACAGCGCCATGCTCTCCGAACCAAACCATGGTTCTCCCTGAATCAGGTGTTCTTCCCCCAGGATTTTTTTGACCGCATTCTGCGCACGGGCCGCACTGGCCGCATCGTTGATGACTGGCGGCGGATATTGTGTGCGCAGGCTCTTATATTCTACCGTACAGCGGTGCGCCCGCGCAGTGCTTTCACAGATGCGCTGAAACGCCTCTACTGCTTCCATCCCTGCCTGTTCATCAAAATAGCGCATGGAACCTGCAAAAGTCACGGTATCCGGAATGACATTTTCCTGTTGTCCCCCCTGCAACAGGCCGATGCCGAGCGTCACCGTCTTGGTGACGTCAATTTCGTTGACCCAGGCGTTTGGCAGGGCGGAGAGGATATAGGCTGCTCCGAATACCGGGCTTATCAGCTGATCCGGGCGGGAACCATGCCCTCCCTTCCCATGGACGACAACTTCAAATCGATTGGCGCCTGCCATGACTGCGCCTTCATTGACAGAGATTTTCCCTGCCGGATGCATTGCCGTCAGGTGCATCCCCCATGCCCCGTCAATGGAGTATGGTTCCAATGCCTCCATCACTGGATAGATGCCGGCCATGGTTTCCTCCGCTTCCTCAAAGCAGAACAGGATTTTCCCTCGCAGCTGTTCTTTCAAATCGCAGAGCACATGCATAGCGCCAAGCAACATGGCGGTGTGTCCATCATGCCCGCAGGCATGGCAGACGCCCTTATTCTTGGAAACCGCCGTCTTCTTTTGGCAGAGGTTTTCCTCCGCTTCTTGGAGTGGGAGCGCATCCATATCCGCACGCAGCAAAAGGGTTTTGCCCGGCCTGCCGGTATCCAGTGTGGCAATCACGCTGTTGGTTCCCGCTTCTATATGGGAAAGCCCCAGCTGACGGACATGGGACAGCACAAGCTTTTTCGTCTCAAATTCCCGCTGGCTGAGTTCCGGATGTTCATGGAGATACCTGCGGGTGGAGACAATCAAATCCGTATATTCCTGTATTTTGTTTTGTATGAATGGTTGTTGAATTGGCAACTGGTGTAATTCCTTTCTGTTTTATACTCTTTCCGGCTATACAGCAGAACAGGTTGTGCAAAATTTTTCCTTTAAATATTCCAACAGGTACTGGGGATTCAATGGTTCCCCGGTAGCTTTTTGCAACATCTGACCGGGTGTATAGGTTCGGCCATACTGATGAATCTGTTCCAGGCACCACTGGTTGATTCCGCTAAAATCCCCTTTTGCAACCCGGGAATAGGCGTCCGGCCGATCTTGAAGCATCTTGTGGCGAAACTGCGCGGCATACAAATCCCCTAAGGCGTAGCTCTGGAAATATCCCACATGGCCGGAAGCCCAGTGAATATCCTGTAAGACGCCCTGTGCAGCGTTTTGGGGAACAACGCCGAGATACTCGCGGTACTTTTCATTCCAGATTTCCTCAAATTCTTCAATCCGGATTTTCCCTGCAAAATAATCCCGTTCCATTTCAAACCGGATAATCGGATGCAGGGAATAGGTCAGCTCATCCGCACCAATTCTACGTGGGCCGGGAGCTGCCTTACACACTGCCTGATAAAAACTTTCCAGCGGTATTTTCCGGAGTTCCGGGCATTCGGATTGGACATAGGGGTAGAAATATTCCCAGAACTCCCGGCTCTTTCCCACCATATTCTCATAAAAACGGGACTGGGACTCATGCATTGCCCCGCCGATTCCTCCCCAAAGGCTGTATTCCTGCGCCTCCTGATTGGAGGAATAGTTATATCGTGCATGTCCGCCTTCATGCAGGGTGCTGAATATCCCCGCAAAGAGGTTGCGATAATTGGTCGTCACCCGGGCGTCCTGAGGGCCCACACCAGTACACATTGGGTGCAGTACTTCAAAGAAACTCGACTTGCGCATGTCAAACCCTGTCTGTTCGAGGATATGTAAGGTAATGCGTTTCTTTTTCTCATGTTCACAGTCAAAGGAGAGGACGCTGTTGTCAATGGCCGCATGGCGTTCCCGCACGCTGCGGAGAATTTTACTCACGCCTGTTGCCAAAACAGAAAAAATCATCCCCGTTTCTTTTGCATTCAGGCCCTCATCCACTTCCCCTATCAGCGTGTCAAAGGGGTCCTCATGTGGCTCCAGTGCCAGGGCAGTGCGCCTTTTCAGTTCAAAAAGCTGGCGGGCATAGGGCTGGTACGCTTTAAAATCCGCCTGTTGCAAAGCCTGTCTCCATTTTCCCTGCGCCATGGAAGTGAATTCGTTCATCTCCACCTGCAGGGCCGCGGGGATTCTAACCGCATGCTGAAAGCTTTTTATCAACAGTTTGGCTGCCGCCCGCTCATAGGGGGATGACCATTCCTCTTCCGGAAATTCTTGAAGCCTGCTGACTACCTGCGCTGTTTCCCGGCTGACCAGGTGTTCCCGCGCCTGTCTGGTAAAATACCCGCTCACCTCATTGCGAAAAGGCCGGCCGTCCTCAGACAGCCCCTGCCAGAGATCCCAGCTCATCAAAGCCCCAGCGCTCCGATAATAGCTCTGTTCCCTGAGGATTTGTTTTGTCTGTTCCATCAACGCAGCTCTATCAGCCATGCGTCTCCCCCTCTCTGTTTGTCACTGTGTCTGCATTCCAAGTCCTATTTCGTCCGCCGCTCCCCGCATCGCGTCAATACACCCGGTAATCAGATCCTCAAGCGGGATGTCGAGCATCTGAGCGCCGTGCAGGATGACTTCCCGGTTGACGCCCGCAGCAAAGGAATGCTGCTTGAATTTCTTTTTCACGCTCTTGACTTCCAGATCCATCACAGAATGGGAAGGCCGCATGAGCGCACAGGCATGGATAAGCCCTGTCAGCTCATCCGTGGCATAGAGCACCTTTTCCATCCGGTGGGTCGGTTCTATTTCGCTGCAAAGGCCAAAGCCGTGAGAGGCAATGGAGCGGATAAAGGGTTCGTCCACATTCTCCTCACGCAAAAGTTCAAACACTTTTGCGCAGTGTTCTTCAGGATATTTTTCATAATCCAAATCATGCAATAAGCCGACGGCGCCCCAATACTCGACGTCTTCGCCGTATTGCGCGGCATAATGGCGCATGACGGCTTCCACGCTCAGTGCATGGCGGATAAGCGCCTGGGACTCATTGTGTTTTTTTAAAATCGCAAAAGCTTGTTCCCTTGTTGGAATCATGGTTTTCCGCCTCCAGATTACGCCTGGACGATCGGTTTACACAATACCCGGTCAATCTTGGTATCCAAAATGGTATTGGCTGTGGAAACACGCATGACCAGTGCGGTATCCTCCCCGCCGCCAGTCCCACCGACTGCAATAATCGGTTTACCGGCCGGAACCAGTCCCGCATCCGCCGCCATTACGGCAACCTCCACGCAAACTTTTGTCCCCTGTCCAAACATCCGCAGAGTATGCGCCATAATTTCCACCGGGCCATAACCGCCCAATTTGGTGGACAACCCGCGTTCTGCTCCGGAAAGGACATGGGCCGCCGTGCAAACCTTGATTCCGCGGCTTATCAGCTGGGCTCGCTTTTGCTCCGGGACGCGGTTTTCATTTGGGGTTTTGGAACCATATGCACAGGTTACGGCGACCACATTGTATTCTTTGGCCTGTTCTTCGCTCACAAAATCCAATGAGGCGCCCGTGCTGGTTGCTATGACAATATCGTGAATACCAAGCTCTTTTGCCTGTGCAAAAGCAATGTTCAACGTTTCCTCCGTGTTCTGTTTTCCCTGGCGTTCAAAATACATAGAAATAACCCCTTTCAAATATAAAAATTTCTGTTTTTCTGCTTTCCTATTAAAAAGCTAGTATTTTTATTTATTATAAATCCCAGATTTGTAAACTGCAATGATTGCAGGAAGTACTCCCTCGTTTTTTCCGATTCTGACAATCCCATTCGTGCGAAATAGATAATTTTGAACAAAAAACTTAGAGAAAACTGCTCTTGTTTCTCATCTTATTCGACATTATAATTTGTAGAGAGACTGTAGTAATTTTAATTTACTCTAAGAAAAGGAGCAAATCATTATGAAATACGATTTTGGAAAATATGTGGAAAGACGCGGCACGGACAGTTCCAAGTGGGATCATCAAACCGGGCCGTTCGGTGCGGAAGGGCTTCTCCCTTTCTGGGTAGCGGATTCTGATTTTGCCGTGCTTCCGGAAATTCAGCAGGCAATGGCAAAACGTATTGAGCACCCGGTATTTGGTTATACAGCCGCTCCGGAAAATTATTACAGTGCAATTGAAAACTGGACAAAAACCCGCTATGGTTATGAAATCCAAAAAGATTGGGTTGTCCCAGGCACCGGCGTTATGGGCAGTGTGGTTCTCGCCATTCAAAGCCTGACCAAACCCGGAGATCAGATTGTCATACAAACCCCGGTATATCCTCCTTTCCACAGTGTTGTTACTACCAACGACCGCGTTCTTATCAAAAGTGAACTGAAAAGGGATGAAAACAACTACTATTCCATGGATTTTGAGGATTTGGAGCAAAAATTCAAGGATGGGGCTAAAATGATGCTGCTATGCAACCCGCATAACCCGGTTGGCAGGGTGTGGACCCATGAGGAAATGGAAAAACTGGTTGAACTGTGTAACCGCTACGGCATCTACCTTGTATCGGATGAAATCCATTGCGACATCATTATGCCCGGCCATAAACTCACTTCCGCCATGCTCTTCCCCTCCATCTATGATCGTTTGGTTGTATGCACGGCGCCAAGCAAGACCTTTAACATTGCCGGTCTTGGTGTGTCCAATGCCCTGGTTCCCAATGAGGAAACCCGGAAAAAGGTAAATAATCAGGTCGCAAAAAATAAAGCTTCCGGTCCTAACATTCTCTCCAAGCTTGCCTGTGAAGCGGCATATACCCATGGAGCACAGTGGGTGGACGAAATGAACGAGTATCTTGCCGGCAATATGAAGTATGTCTATGAATTCTGCAAGGAAAAAATGCCCGATATCCCGGTCACCCGTCCAGAAGGCACCTACCTTATCTGGATGGATTTCGGCGTGTTTGGCAAGACCAGTGAGGAAATCATTCATTTCCTCGTAGAAAACGCAAAAATTGGCCTTGGGGACGGTACCCCCTATTCTGATACCGCTGGACAAAAGGGATTTATCAGACTGAACGTCGGCTGTCCGATGTGTACGCTTAAAGAGGGCATGGAACGCCTGTACCAGGCATATACGATGTTAAAAAAGTAAAATAATCCCATTCTCCCCTTCCGGTGAATATCTCGGAAGGGGAGTTTTTATAAAGAAATAAAACGGGTACCTTCTCGACAAAAAACACCTTGCAGAATTTTTTCTGCAAGGTGTTTTTCATGCTTCCATTTATAGATTTGGATCAACATCCACAAACGCATTTGCACGGAGCGCCTGGTCGCAGCAAAATGCCACACGCGCGGCGCTGTAGGCTTCCTCAATGTGCTGCTCGTTGGAGATATCCTTTTCAATGGCTTCAATTAAGCCGCTGAGCTGCTCCCACATGGGCTTGTACTTGGATTGGAGGTTAATCATCCGATATTCGCCGGTTTCCGCGTTATACAGCTCAATCTCATCGCCCTCTTCCTGGTGGTTTGGACGAAGATTCTGATAAACCAGACGGATTCTTCCCCGCGGGCCAACAAATTCCTTGGTATTGGATGCGGCCATCGATCTGCTCCAGCCGGATTCATAATAACCAACAGAACCGTCTTCCAACTGCAAATTGACAATGCTGTAGTTATAAGCTCCCGGAACCAGATCGTCATCCAACCTGGATTTAATCCCGGAAACCCTGCGGATTTGGGAACCCGTCATCCACTGCATGACGTCAAAATAGTGGACGCCACAGTCGATTACTGGCGGGCAGTCATCCAACAGGCGTTTGTAGCGGGGCCAGTTCATACAATGATGATTCTGGGCCATTCGCATTACAATGGGTTTTCCAATGGCTCCCGCGTCAATCAGTTCTTTTACCTTTAAATAGGAGTGGTTAAATCTTAAAATATGGCCGATACGGACTTTGATCGGAGCCGCCAGGACCAAATCACGGAACTCGCGCGTCTCATCAAGGGTTGCCGCCATCGGCTTTTCGCACAACACATGGATCCCATGCTTGATGCAGTCTTTCAAGATAGGCAGATGGGTATTGGTATAGGTCGCGATAATGAAAATATCGACATCCGGATTTGTCAAATATTCCTTATAGTCGTCGGAATAGCTGTCTGCCTGATATCTTTTTGCGAACTGATGAGCAAGATCCAGGTTCTTGTCCACGACTCCGCAGATACGGATATTTTCCCGATAATAAATATCTGCGATGTGTTCACCACCAATATGACCGCAGCCGACCAGCACAACTCCATATGTTTTTTTCATTCCACAATCACCCGAATTTTAAAATTAACAATCCATCTGTGCCGCACCGCTGCGGCAGGTGCATTTTTCATAGGAAAAAGGATTCCATCGCCCCCAACAAAACCCTTTTAATACACCTTTATAATTATACCTTCTTCCTTTCCAGCCGTAAACACTCTTTTGTAATTTTCAGCAATTTTTGTTTAGTTGCACAAAGTGTCCCCCCACAATTCGCTATTTCGTGCTCGATTGCTGCGCAATCAGAAAGAATTCTCAAAATACTGTGCTTTTTCTTCTTCAGTATCACAAGATTTCGTATATAAAACAATACCCGGGAAAATTCCCGGGTATTGCAATTTTCAGGTATTTGTATGCTGCGGAAATTAGAGGATAACCTCATGACCGGTCTTTGCAGACTCATAGATACCGCAGAGCATTTTCATCATTGCTACGCCGTCTTCCGGAGTATTGATGAGGGTAGCTTTGCCGTTGATGCAATCGATGAAGTGTTTGATTTCTCTCTGGAAACCGTTGACCATGATGTCGTCCTCGCGGTAGACAATCTTGGTATCGGTGAGGTAATCGCACTCTTCAGAGTAGATTTCCATATCCGGCATAACTCTTGCGCCAGCTTTGGTACCCTTAACATCGAGGGAAACAACGTCGCCCTTGATGTGCTGAGAATAGGAAACCTCAACGGTCATAACAGCGCCGTTGTCGAATTTCAGGGTTGCAATACAATGATCCTCGACATCGTTGAAATCGGAATAATCTTCCGGACGATATCTCGGGAACTCTTTGATGTTGTTTCTAGCGCCGATCTTGTCAAAGGTAACGCCATAAATAGCGGATGGGTTTGGTTTGCCCATCAGATACCAGCCAAGGTCGATCATATGTACAGAGAGGTCGATGAGCGGGCCACCGCCGGATCTCTTGGAATCAGCAAACCAACCGCCCGGGTTTCCAACTCTTCTGACATATTTGGTGTCAACATGATAGATTTCGCCGAATTTGCCAGCATTGATGAGGTCTTTCATGACCTGTGCGTTTTTGCCAAATCTTCTGACAAAACCGAGCATGAGGATCTGGTTTGGATGCTCTTTTGCAACTGCGAGCATCTCTTTTGCCTCTTCCTCATTAAGAGCCATTGGTTTCTCACAGAGAACATGTTTGCCAGCTTTCAGGGCAGCAATGGTAGCGCCTTTATGGATGTTGTTCCATACTGTTACGCTGACAGCGTCGATATCTGCTTTCTCAAGCATTTCATCATAGCTGCCATAGTACTCTTTGATGCCGTATTTCTCAGCATAAGCTTTTGCTCTTTCCAGATTGATATCGCAGCAAGCTGCAACTTCAACTTCGTCTGGAATGTTGTTGTAGCCAATCATGTGGTGGTTGCTAATATTACCGCAGCCAATGATACCTACTTTTATCTTGCCCATTTCCATAACCTCCTAAGGTTTTAATTATTCTGGAGTCTCCGTTTCCTAGCAAGCGGAAATCAAAGACAGTATAAAACTTTTTTGCTTTACAACAGCATCCCGGTTCAAAATATGATGTTCCGGAAAAATTCTGCAAAGCCAAGTTTCATACACCTGTTATTTTACTCTTAAAGCGCACAAAACACAATTGTCAATTCCTGAGAAAAATTCAAAGCGCTTTTATCCATTGTGTCAAATAAAAATCTTTCCGAAAATGATACTTGCATATTTTGTCCCATCACTGTTGTAGCAGGTTAAAGACAAGAGAAAATTCCCCTTTTTTCTACCCGATTCTTTATGAAAAAACAGAATTGTTTTGGATTCCCCTACTATTTTATAATGAAAAACAGTAAAGTGAGGGAAAAACAATGCAACAGTCAATCAAATCAAACGTATCTGCACAAAAACGCTCGGTTATCTTCATGGTCATCTGTAGTTTTTTCTGGAGTATCGGCGGGCTCTTTATTAAAATGGTGCCCTGGAACAGTTTCGTCATTTCCTCTGTACGAAGTCTGATTACCTGTTTTGTGTTTCTGGGATATATGAAAGCCATGCATTATAAGCTCATCGTCTCCAAAAGGACGATACTGGCTGGAGCAACCTTATGCGCGTCCTTTTTATGTTTTGTCACAGCGAATAAGATGACCACCGCAGCCAACGCAATTATGCTGCAATACACCTCTCCCATTTTTATCCTGTTGATTTCCTGCATCATTTTCCGCCAGCGTCCACTGAAAAAGGATATTTTTGTGGTATGCGCCGCTGTTGTGGGGATTGTTCTTTTTTTCCTGGACGATCTCAACCCGGGAAATATGCTGGGAAATATCATTGCCCTTGGAGCTGGCTTGACACTGGGGATTTTCTTTGTGTTCGGGAGCAAGTCCACCTCCATTGATGAAAACATGAGCGCCATTTTTATGGGGAACTTTATCACATTCCTGGTTGGAATCCCCTTTTATTTTCTCTATCCTCCCACTTTTACCGTTCAGTCCGTCCTGTCAATCCTGGTACTCGGTATCTTCCAACTGGGCGTTCCCTATATTCTGTATGGAATCGCCATTCGGGACTGCCCCCCGCTGACTGCTTCCCTGATTTCGATGTTTGAGCCGCTGCTCAACCCATTATGGGTGTTCCTGGTCATGGGAGAAACCCCGGGTATTATGGCCCTGATCGGCGGACTCATTGTGGTAGTAACCATTACTCTGTACAGCATTTCCAATATCAAAACTGCCACTGCACAGGCAGCACAGCAATCTCAGCAGTAAGCTTTGAAATCCTCCGCATAACCCGGAGGATTTCCCATTTTTCGCGTTAAAATTGTGGTAAGATGGCAAGGAAAGATTGCATATTTTCAAAAACATGTTATCGTGTAAATGGGACGGCATTTGATCTGCCGGATTTTATTGATAGGATTATTCCTGCATACGAAGCGAAAAATACACAAATCCATAGTTCATACACATTTTACACTGTAAAAGAAAGGGGTAACCGGATGGGGGCCATTTTGGAAGAAATCTATTCCGATATGGAATTCATGGGGATTGTTGGGGATCTCATCAAAAATGAAACTGTCCTGCAAATGAAGGAATTCCGCCAGCACTATGGTACAACCTGTTTTGAACATTGCCTGACGGCGTCCTACTATTGTTATCTTATCTGCCGCAAACATGGCTGGGATCACATTTCCTGTGCCAGGGGAGCCATACTGCACGACCTGTTTTTATACGACTGGAGAAAACGGGAAAATGGCAGGAAAGGGTTCCATGCCTTTACCCATCCGCATACCGCCTATACAAATGCGCTCAAAGTTACCGCTTTAAACGACAAGGAAACCGATATCATCCTCAAGCACATGTGGCCGGTAACCATCAGCCTTCCAAAATACAAAGAAAGCTATGTTCTTACCATGGTGGATAAATTCTGCGCCATTTCAGAAGCTGTAGAAGAACTCTCCCGCCGACATGCGGCAACACGCTTTTTGCGCCATGCCTCCCTTTTCCTCACAGCCGTTATGATAAAAATATAGAACCCAAGGGCTTTGCTATTATCGTGAAAATAGCAAAGCCCTTGTTCTGATTGTTTCCTATTTTCCGAATCACGGGGGGACATCCTGGAATATTGAAAGAAAATCCTTGCTCGATCCAAAAATATCAGATCAATCCCCCGAGAAAAGGAGTCGTTACGACTCCCCCTCTCTTTTTGACAGCATGACCAATTACTGCTTTGATGCATTTTTTCCGATGCACATCCGGCAGCATTCCCCGTTTTAAAGAAACTTTAGCCGTTTCTAATCTTATCCGCATAGTATTGGATGAATTCGCCATTGGTCGGACGGTTTTCCGCTGCACAATACAGTTCCGGGCAATGGAGTTCCAGGGCCTCCGGGCGTGCCCTTTTCCATGCAGATTCTATGGTACTGCGAATATTCCTCTCAACATTTTTCAGTGGGATATCATATTTTTTCGCAAGAAAGGGATAGAGATCTTTGGTAACCATGAGTTTTTGCGGATCATACCGGCACGCTTCCACGATCGCATCTGTTAAAATCCGGCATCCTTTTGTCTTTGGAGTGATACAAATATAGGATAATTCCATTTTGGTCTGTGTAAGCCAATGCTTTTCTTTCCCACCCAGTGTTTTATGGCGGGGACTTTCCTGTACTTTCATGGGAAGTGGGCCCGCTTTCCTGTGCATATATTTTTTTGCTCGTAAAATCATCTGGATAGCGTCTGACGGGCCATAATTTTTCTTTTGTTTGCTACAGACGTAGCCCACCCCATGATCTCGCGCGATTTGAAGGGTCATCTGGTCGGTGGTATGGGTTGTCATGACAATATATGGTTCATAAGGAAGCGCCAGTTCTTTGATGCTAAAAAGCATATCAATCCCATTGCCCTCCTCCAGCTCCAAATCCAAGATAATCGCATCTGGCTGCGTGAGCTTTATCTGTTCCAGAGCCTGGGACGCACTATCTGTCTGGCCAATGAAGTCGATTTCTTTGACATCTTTTAAATACTCTTCAAATGCCTGATAATCTTCCGCTTCATCTTCTACAATTAAAAGACGAATTTGCCCTTCCATAAATACACCACCTGTTTTGGAAAATTGACTTTCCAGGATTTTCTCTATTATACTCCTCGGTTAGTGTATTATCAACAATATTTTACAATTGTATGTTGTTTTTTTATATATGTTACCTATAAGTTTTTTCTTTGTTCCCTTTTAGCTACTTTTTTAAGTGATATCACAGTCTTTTTTCAAAGCAAAAGCCGGTTTGCAAATAAAAGTGGCAAGCCTTTTTATTGTGCAAAAGAAAGCAAGGATAAAAACATGTCCCCTTGAGACGCTGGGTCCCAAGGGGAGTCCTGCTGATACTGGATTTACTCAGCCTCTTCGCAGTCTTTCACTGCCTGTTCCGGGGTTTTCATCCCAAAAATCACGGCCAAAATCCCATCCGCATAGTGCCGGACGACCATTGCCGGAAGGTAGATGCTGTCTTTGACAATTTGCTCTCCCGGCATAACGCCGTCACAGTTTACAAAGCATTTATAACGTATTTCCCCATCGCGGTAATCCAACTCAAAATTGCCGTTATTGAGTCCATAATTGGTCCGCGTGAGGAATTCCGCCATTTCTGCCTTACACTCATCGGCAGAAATGGGGATGACCCCGTAGCTTGTGTAATCGTATTCCCGTACCACAATATGATACTCGAGGGATTTTATTTTATTATGGAGAGTAAGCCCAAAATGGAAAACCCCCTTGTCTTCCTCAAAATCGAACTGCCATTCATCTTTTTCCAGAAAATTTTTAATGCACATTGCAATCTCTTGATTATAGTTTCTGCCCATATAGATATTCTCCCTTCCTCTGCTGTTTCATGTTTTGGGAATCCATCTGCCAGTTTGGAGTATCGCCCCCCTTTCGCAAGTTCAAACTGCTTTCATTTCTGTCAATCCGGCTGGTTCCTGTTTAATAAAATTTTTCAGGAATCCGGGTAGCTTCGGGCTTCACCCATAGTTTGCAAGGGCTCTTCCTTGTTTCCCATTATAAGGGAAGCAAAAAAATCCTTTTTTTTAAATTTCAGAGAATATGGGATTTAGTTATACAGAAAAACAGAATATGGAACTTCTATGTTCACAGCCACAAAACCTCTTTGGACAACAATAAGAAAAAAGCCCCATAGAATGGCTCTTTCCGCAAGTCCAAAAAGTTTTGGTAAAACATTGTTCAATCATTACCAGCATCCTTGTGGGAACGCAACACCCAACAATAGAAAAAACCTGCGGTATGCAAGTTGCATACCGCAGGTTTTTGGTGGAGACAGAGGGGCTCGAACCCACGACCTCACGGATGTGAACCGTACGCTCTAACCAACTGAGCTATGCCTCCAAAGCAGTGGTTTTATTATAGCAGACCTTTTACAAAATTACAACCTCAAATTACTATTTTTCTTTTTTCTTCGTCTTCTCTTATGTATTTCCCCCTTGGAAATAACAAGCGCGCAGTAGTCAAAAACCAGTATGAGCAACAACACGCCAGTTGTACAGATTACGGCCACCCACATATATTTCACCCCATTCTACCGATTCTTTACCATTATATGAACCGCCCAAAAAGGTGTATACACACCATAGAAACTTCTAAGAATCCCTCTTGACATGAAGTGAACTCCAAGTGATAGACTTTTCCATGGAAAATCATAATTTCTATTTTAAAAAAGCACTGTAAGGAGGCGTCCTTTATGACGATTGCACAGGTAAGCAAACGCTTTGACCTTTCTCCCGATACGCTTCGGTATTATGAGCGTATCGGCCTGATTCCCCCGGTCGGACGCACGCCCGGCGGGATCCGAAACTACACCGAAGAGGATTGCCGGCGCATTGAATGCATCAAATGTATGCGCTGCGCGGGATTGGCCATTGAAACTATTATTGAGTACAACGCATTATTCCAACAGGGAGAAAAGACAGCGGAGAAAAGGAAAGACCTGCTCAACCGCCAAAGAAAGGAAATCCTGCGCCGGATTGAACGGCTTCAGAAAAACCTGAATGTACTGGATAAAAAAATTGCCATGTACGAAAAATCCATGGAAAACTGCTATCCCTCTACTGTAGAAAAATAGCTTTCCGTCCTAGTTTTAGCTGATAAAACAGCGATATTTCCCAAAAATCAACTTGAATTTTTGAATATTCCTCTAAACTTCTAGATACTGCTTGACTTGGAGTCAACTTCAAATGATACGGTTATGATAAAGAAAAGCCATTTTCAAATTGCCGCAAGAAAAGAGGAGTTTGTCATGCAAAAGAAAGTACTTATTTTATCCTCCAGCCCAAGAGTGAAAGGGAATACAGATTTGTTGTGCGACATGTTTGCCAAAGGAGCAGCCGACGCAGGACATGAAGTAGAAAAAATTTCCCTGAATCAGAAAAAAATCGGCTATTGTCAGGCATGTGCCGCTTGCCGGAAAAATGGCGGAACCTGTATCCTTGGGGATGATGGACAGGAAATTGTGGAAAAACTGGTGGCTTCCGATGTGTTTGTCCTGGCTTCCCCGGTCTATTACAGCAGCATCAGCGGGCAATTGAAAACCCTAATTGACCGCACTTATTCCCACACTTCGGATATCCACGATAAAACCGCTTATTTTATCCTGGCAAGCGGAGCCAAAACCAAAGAGGGCGTAGCCGGTGCCGTTTCTGATTTCCGGGGATTCTTGGAAAACCTGAAAAATGTCCGGGAAGGCGGCGTTATCTATGGAACTGGCGCATACTATCTCGGCGACATCCAAAACCATCCCGCTTTGAAAGAGGCCTATGAAATGGGGAAATCCATCTGATGCAGGTTGACAGGAAGAGATTTTTTACAGCGGACAAAATCACCAAAGGGTTGCCACCTTCCTCTTGCTCTTGTTAAAATGCAGCTGTCATGCCCTGTGATGAGCCAAGGACGCCGGAAAGACTTTTCCCGCTTTTGAATCTTTTGGGAATACAATTCTCTTTCTGGAAAACATTGTCAACCGCACCGGAAACAGGCTCCATCCCATAAAATCGGCTGTTTTGGAAATCAAACGTCCGGGCAAAGCCTTTGAAGCTATCAACCGCATCCTGTAACGCCCTACATTGGCAAACAGCATGTATCAATAAGGAGGACCCCCTATGACAATTGCAGAAGTCAGTAAACAATATAACCTCTCCGCAGATACCCTGCGCTACTATGAACGCATTGGACTGATTCCCCCAGTCGGAAGAACTTCCGGCGGGATTCGGGATTACACAGAGGAGGACTGCCGTTGGATCGAATTCGCCAAGTGTATGAGAGGGGCCGGGCTTGCCATTGAGGCATTAGTGGAATATGTCTCTCTATTCCAGCAGGGCGATGAGACAGTACCTGCCAGAAAACAGATCCTCATGGAACAGAGGGATCATCTGATCGAAAAAATCCAGGAGATGCAGAGCACACTGGAACGTCTCAATTTCAAAATTGAACGTTACGAGCAGTCCGTTCTCCCTGTAGAGCGCAAACTGAAGAAAAACGCAGAATCCTGATTCCGAAAACCCCAAACGATCGACAAGAAAGGAATGTTTGTATGGAATACCGGAAAATCCCCCACGGGGACGATACATTCAGCACCATTGGAATTGGTGCGGGCAGCTTAGAACTTGCCTCGGCGGAAGAAGTGGAGAACATCATCCGTTATGCAATGGAGCGGGGCGTCAATTTTATGGATACCATCATGAACCGTGACACCGCCGCGGAACCGATTGCCCACGCGCTCAAAGGCGTGCGCAGCCAGATGAAAATACAAATCCATTTTGGCGCTTATTATCCAAACGGGGTGTATCAGCGCACCCGCAATCCCAAAGAAGTCCAAAAAGGCTTTGAACAGGAACTGAAAAAATATGGCACGGATTATGCAGACATTGGTATGATCCACTGTGTGGATGAACTGGACGATTTTGACGAGGTTATGAACGGCGGTACTTTTGAATATGCCAGCAAGTTAAAACAGGATGGTACGATTCACTATTTGGGATTTGCCTCGCACAACCCGGATATCTGCAAAAAATTTATCGAAACCGGGGCGTTTGACGTCTTTATGCTGAGCCTGAATGCATCCTACGATTTTGAACCGGCTGATGGAATGCTCTCCCTGTCGCAAAAACGCGTGGAACTCTATCAGGAGTGCCAAAAACGCGGAATCGGTATCACGGTGATGAAGCCATACGGCGGCGGACAGCTTCTCAATGCCGGGACTTCCCCCTTTGGGCGTGCGATGACCATCCCCCAGTGTTTTCAGTACGCCCTCGATCGCCCTGCCGTTCTCTCCTGTTTGCCAGGCGTACGATCCGTCCAGGATTTAAAAGAAGCGCTCAGCTACTATGAATCCACCAAGGAAGAACGCGACTATTCTTTCCTTGTAAATCTTCCAAATAAAGGGATGCAGGGCGCCTGTATTTACTGCAACCATTGCCAGCCCTGTCCGGCGGGTATCGACATTGGGCTTGTCAGCAAATACATGGATTTGGCAAAATCCGGGGATGAATTGGCAGGGGAACATTATCTCAAGCTCAACCGCCATGCATCGGACTGCATTGGCTGCGGATCCTGTGAGCGCAATTGCCCGTTCCATGTGGAAGTACGCAGCAGGATTGCACAGGCAAAAGAATTTTTTGGCATTTAATTTCCTATTCTAAAACTGCTTTGTTCTGTTCTTCCCATTGGAAGAAACTTTCATACCCCCTTGAAAAGTCAGGAGTCCTGGGAAAAATCCCCGGCTCCTGACTTTTTTCTGTCTGTGCCCGTACTTCCTTTGAAAGGCATAAAAATGGGCCAATGGATTTTTCTTTTTTCTGTACGGAAAATATGGTACACTGAAAAACAGAACAACGGAAAGGACGGAATCGCTATGCGCGTGGTACATACCTCGGACTGGCACATCGGCAAGGTTCTCAACGACTATTCCCTGCTTGAAGACCAGGCATATATCCTTGGGGAACTCAAACAGTTCCTGATCGAACAAAAAGCAGACGTTTTAATCATTGCAGGGGATTTGTATGATCGAAAAGTTCCTCCCGCCCAAGCAGTGGAGCTGCTTGACCAGGTACTCAGTGGGATCATCCAGGACACCGGGGTAAAAATCCTCGCCATTGCCGGCAACCATGACAGCCCTCAGCGCCTTTCCTTTGCAAGCGGGCTTTTTCGACAGAGCGGACTTTACCTGTGCGCAAAATATTCCCAGCAAATCGAAACGGTTACGTTTCAAGATCCCTATGGGGACATTGTGTTCCACTTAATGCCCTATGCCGATCCGGCTCAAATCCGTGCAGATTTGAAAGATGATTCGCTGAAAGGGGCAAACGAGGCCGTTGGGCGCCTGCTCTCCCTCCACGAGCAATCCATCGATCCTGAAAAACGCAATGTGCTGATTGCCCATGGCTTTTTCACCGATCTCACTTCTGGAAGCGGTTTAATTTTTGGAGAGGAAACCAACATTGGCGGCAGCGATGCGGTGGATATTGGATGGCTGTCCTCCTATGACTATGTTGCACTCGGGCACATCCACACGCCGCAGCGGGTGATTTCCGAAAAAATCCGCTACAGCGGTTCCCTTCTCAAATATTCCATTGCGGAGGCCACCCGGCACAAATCTGTTACTGTGATTGATTTTTTGGAAAAAGGCGACATGGTAATAGAACAGAAATCCCTTTCTCCGCTGCGTGACCTGCGCATCATCACGGGGACGCTGGAAGAACTGGCAGACTACAAAAATGCCGTGAATACGAATGACTATGTGTTCGCCCAACTGGAGGATCAGGATCTCATCCCGGACGCCATGTACCGGCTCAAATCCGTTTATCCGAATGCACTTGGCCTGCGCCTAAAGCAAAAAGAGGAAGTTTCCGGTCCACTGCATGCTGCGCTCACGCTCCGGCAAGGAAAAAATCCACTGGAACTGTTTGAGGAATTCCATTTTTATGTTTCCGGAAGGCGGATGGAAGAACAAGACCGAAAGATATTACAGCAGGCGATTAAAGAGGCGGAGGTGAAAGACGAATGAAGCCGCTTAAACTGATAATGGAAGCGTTCGGCCCCTACGTCACACGGCAGGAAATTGACTTTACCCGGTTTGACGGACAAAATCTGTTTGTCATCACCGGGCCTACCGGCGCGGGGAAGACTACAATTTTTGACGCCATTTCCTTTGCACTGTTCGGCGATTCCAGTGGGGATAGCCGGGAAAGTGAAAACTTCAAAAGCGATTATGCGCCGGACGACGCGGTGAGCCGGGTGGAATTTTCCTTTCTTCTCAAAGGGAAAGAATACCGGATTGTGCGCTACCCCAAACAGACGCGCCTGTCCAGTCGCGGGAATCTCCGGGTACTCAATTCTGACGCCGAACTCACTCTGCCGGACAAAAGCGCAGTTACCGGTGTGCGCAATGTCGACCCGCTGATTGTCGAATTGCTGGGCATCAGCAAAGACCGCTTCAAGCAGATCGCCATGCTTCCTCAGGGGGAATACAAAAAACTCCTGTATGCCAACAGCAAGGAAAAACAGGAAATCTTCCGCAAAGTATTTTCCACGCAGGATTATCTGCATGTAACCGAAGCCCTCCAGGCCCGAACCAAAAAGATGGAGGAAGAACTCGCAGAACAGCAAAAAAACATCCAACTCCACCTCAACATGTATCAGAGTAAGGATGAACAGCTGCTTACCCTGCTACATGCACCACAGCAGGATTTCCCCCGCATCTTTGATCATATGGAACAGGAAAGCTCCCATTTGGATCAACAGGCAAAGGAGATGGAAACGGATATCAGCGCCTTGTCTGCAAAACTTCAGGCGCTGGGTGTGGCAGAGGCACAGCGCCTCAACGCCCGGTTTGATTTGCTCGAACAACTCCAGGGACGGCACAAGGCCTTGATGGATAAAAAGAAACAAGCCGTTGCATGGGAACAGGCCCTTTCCCGCATGGCAAAGGCAAAGGAACTCTCTTTTGCCAAGGCGGAACTCGCCACGTTGGAAAAACGCCTTGCCCTCCAGGAAGAGCAGATAAAACGAGCCGGACTAGCATTGGAACAGGCACAGAAAGCAGCGGCGGCCGCCTGTGAGCTGCAAAAACAGCTTCCCCAGCTGCAACAGCAGCGGGAGCAGGCTGCAGCACAGATTTCCTCACTCGAACAGGAACGCGGCACAGTTACCCTCCTGGAAGACGCGCGCAGGGAGCGGGGCGCTTTGCTTGCAGCAGAGGGAAAACTCAAAAACCGCCAAACGATATTCTCCCTGTTCCTCCAGCGCCGGGAACTATTGTCCACCCTGGATTCCCTGAACACAAAGCAACAGCTCTGCAAGGAATTGGACGCGGATGTACAGTCCTTTTGGAAAGCGTCGGAGGCCTACACATCGGCACAGCAAACCTATGACATGGTGTATACCGCTTTTTTACAGGGACAGGCAGGACTTCTGGCGGCTTCTCTGAAAGAAGGGGTTCCCTGTCCGGTCTGTGGAAGCATCCACCACCCATCCCCTGCGGTCTCCAAACAGAAAATCCCCACCGAACACCAGCTGGAGCACTGCAAGCAGGAACTTGACAACACCACGCAGGCCCTGCGGGACATTGATACCCACGCAAGGATTTCCCTGGAAAAGCTGAGTGCGGCATGGTTCGACGAAAAGGAACCGATTGGTATAGAAGCAGGACGCCTGTACCAGTCCCAAACCCGGCTGCATCAGCTCATCCGTTCCTTTGACGCGCAGGCCAAAAGCATTCTGGATCAGGTCAAAGCCATCGAGGACATGCTTTTGAAATATCCGGGCATCACCAAATCCCTGTTGATCGACCCTAAATACCGTGAAGAAAGCTTTTTAAAGCAGGCGGAAGAAAAAAACACACTGAGTCTGGCAGAGCAATCCAGTAAAATCCGTGCTGTGGAGGAACGCATTGCCACACTTATGGGGAGTCTTAAAAGCGGCACCACAACCGTCGCGGATTTACAGCAAAAACTGGAACAGACGCAAATGCATGCGAGCACCCTGCAAAAACGGTGTGACGAAATCACCTCGGCCTATCAAAAGGGTCAAGAAGCGCTTGTGCGCGCACAGGAGTCGCTGCGCAGCCAAAAGGAGCGGCAGGCCTCCGATCTCACACTGTATGGACAAAAGCAGCGGGAATTTTCCTCATTGCTGCAACAGCGTGGATTTTCCTGTGCAGAGGATTTGGAAAATACCCTGTCCCTTCTCCAGCAGGAACAGGAGATCCAGCAGCTTTTGGACCAATACAATAGGGACGCCGCACAATGTGAAAGCCAGTTGAATCTGCTCACAACCGAGCTTCAGGGGCAGGAAAAGAGAAATCTGGCCGCTTTAAAGGAACAGGAAGAAGCCCTTCAAGCACAGCAAAAACAGCGCAGCGGGGAACTTTCCGCCCTTCAGGCAATGCTTTTTTCCAATCGAGAACATTGTTCCAGGGCGCGGGAACTCTATCAATCCATCATGGACAGACAGGAGGAATATGCCAGGTTGTCCCGCCTATCCCGGCTTGCAAGTGGAAAAGGCGAGGCAAAAGTGGATTTTGAACGCTATGTACTTGCCGCCTATTTTGACGATATTATTGAGGCTTCCAACCAGCGGCTGGCCAAGATGACTGGATACCATTATTTGCTCCGGCGCAAGCTGGAACGCGGAAAATATGCCAAGGCGAGCGGCCTGGATTTTGAAGTAATCGACAGTTGGAACGGCAAGGCAAGGGATATTACTACCCTGTCCGGTGGAGAAAGCTTCCAGGCTTCTCTGGCGCTTGCACTCGGCGTTGCGGATGTGATGCAGATGGTTTCCGGAGGGATTGAAATGAATACCATGTTTATTGACGAAGGATTTGGCACGCTCGATCCCCAGGCGTTGGACGAAGCCATCCGCGTCTTAACGGAACTCACCGGTGAAAACCGGCTTATTGGAATTATCTCCCATGTGTCCGATCTGAAAGAACGGATTCCTGCCCATGTGGAGGTGTCCCCTTCCCGGATGGGAAGCAGCGTCCGGGTAGTTGTGTGATTTCACCTAAAATGTGGAAAAGTTTTCGGTGTGATTTGCTTGCAGATTTTGAATTTTTTCGTTGACAGAAGGATTCCGGGGTGATATAATAGCATACGTCACAGCGAGTCGGACACAAATTCGACAAGCTGTTGCAAGCGGAATGCGGCAGTGCTGGAATTGGCAGACAGGCACGTTTGAGGGGCGTGTGTCCTTGACGTACGGGTTCAAGTCCCGTTTGCCGCACCACATGCGGGTATGGCGGAATTGGCAGACGCGTTAGATTCAGGTTCTAATGGTCGCAAGGCTGTGCAGGTTCAAGTCCTGTTACCCGCACCAATCCGAGTGTTCATAAGAACACTCGGATTTTTTCTTTGTCAAAGTGTCGTTATGAACACCCGTACCATATATAATCTTTCATACAAAAACAGCCTTCCAAATCGGAGGGCTGTTTTTGTATCTATGCCCGGAAAGCCTGAGATTATGGGCTTTCCGGGCTTTTTCTGTTTTCCGGGACTTGGCGGAATAGGCCGCCATCAGCCCGCTTTCTATTGCGGCGATCACATTGTCCCATGGCGACTTGTTTCCGGACACCCTTGTCCGGCTCTTTTGTATCAGAAACAAGGAAACGCTAAAAAGTATCCGCTCCCGGACAACGCCCCTTCCTTCAACGATAACAATTTAGCGGGAACCTTGCGGATCCCGCCTTTGTCTTATTCCCGTTCAAATGACTCACCGCAATTCCCGCAGATTACATTGACCTCCCGCGTTGCCCGGATGATAGTGCCGCAGCAGGGGCAGACATATTTGATGCTGCGGTTAATGGATTTCTTACTCCTGCCCTTGGTGGTGCCTTCCACCGGCAAGCGGCTGGCGTTCCATATCTCGTTGATACTGCACCAGACATAAGCCCCGCGCCCTCCGTCCGGCGATACGGTGATGTCCGGGTGGTTCAGCTCACCCTTGTAAAAATGCTCATTAACAGGTCGAACATTCCCTTGGTTTTCTTTACGATTTCAGATATTTGCAGCATGATTGCATCCTCCTCAAAGATACTTATTTTCTGTGAGTGACAGCTTACACACCAACGGTCAAAATGCAAGCTCGAAAAGGCTAAACCATATCTTTTTCCTTTCGCCTAGGACAGGAAAAGCCCCGCCGAAGCGGGGCCTTCATTTGGGTCATAATATACTTTACTCCTCCTTTTTGTGTTTGAAAAGCGTCTTAAAAACGGTACAGATAACCATAATAAATTATATAACGGCAAAAACGATGTTGTTTTTTATTGGCACAAAAAATCCAAGAAAACTTGGCAAAAATTATTGACAAGTGTACTTGGCAATACTATAATAAGATGTGACAAGAAAACTTGGCAATTCTATTTGGAGGTTTCCATTATGAACAAGGACGAAATTTTAGCAAAAAGCAGAGCGGAAAATAAAAACAAGGACGTATACGAGCAAGAAGTCTTAAAGCAGGCAAGTAAAAGTGCAGTTGTAGTTCAGATGGTTTTGGCGACGCTCTTTTTCGTGACACAGATATTTGTCGGCGAAGGCATAAACTGGGGACTATGGGCGCTTGTTTTTAGCGCAAATATGACAATCTACTGGGTGAAATATATTAAACTTCGCCGTAAGCACGAGCTTATGATAGCAATCGCCTATACGATATTGGTATCCGTAATGTCCGGATACTATATCTATAACCTGATTGTATCTTCCACAATCCAGTAAGGCGGTGGAAAATATGGATGATAAGCTGGTATTAAAAAATCGCCTGAAAGAAACACGGACAGAATTGAAATTATCACAGAGTCAACTGGCGGATATGGTCGGTGTGTCTCGCAACACGATCAGCTCCATTGAAACAGGCCAGTTCAATCCCACAGCGAAATTGGCACTGGTTCTCTGTATTGCATTGGATAAAAAGTTTGAAGATCTGTTCTACTTTTGAAGCTACTCCATGTTCAAAAACAGCGGTGCAACCTGTCAAGAATTAATATCTTTTTTCACTGAGGACAGGAAAAGCCCCGCCGAAGCGAGGCTTTTTAATTCAATAATCCGGAATTTACATTTTAGGCATAGGCGCAGTATTCAGTTTCTTGTGCTCCCCTTGTCATAACGTGGGCTTCATAATCGCCCGCCACAGGCTCGCTCACAGACGAAGTGCACAGCCACTTGCAAGCATGGAGAAAAAATCTTGGGGATTTTCCCGCCAACTTGTCTAGATTACTGAGTCTATGTAATGTATATGCTAGCTACCTGCAAATACTGATTTACAATAAAAAAGCAGATTGAACATTTCGATAGTGTACCATTTTATCTATCTGAGCCACACAGCAAATCCAACAAACAGACCACATAATACCGCTATACTTCCTAAAATCAAGCAGCCTACAGAGGAAACAGTATCTTCTTTGTAACCATCTATATAGCTATACTTTGGATAATTTTTATCATACCAAATCTTTACTTGATCTCCTCTTTTATATGGACAATATGTTGTTCCGAAATTGATTTCAACCCTTATAACCTCATCGCCAACCACATATTCATAAGTCGGAAAATAAGCACGACGTCTTTGCATTTTCATTGAACTAATGCTTACGATCTTTCCATATGTTTGTGATAAGCATCTGCGCTTCTTATCTCTTTTGGTTTTAAAATAAGAATATCCTTGTCTTGCAAAAATGCTACCTATCGAACAAAACATTAAAGGAAAAAATATCCCAAACATGACTTTATCAGTCAAGTCCATATAATGACCTCCTCGTTAAATATAGATTTGTCTTTGTGTACATTATAACATGATACTTCAATCTCATCATTACTTTTCTGCTTTTGACACACTATTTATCAGCCTATAATTTGAAAAGAGTGGTAAAACATTTCCCTGCAATCTTTCAAAAAGACAAACAGGAACGGTCCATTCCCCGTCTTTTTCCCGTTGGAATACAACCGCTTATCTGGAACCCATTCCTTCCTCTCAGGCATAGGATGTACTATACCAGAAAATAGGGAGGTGTTGAATCCATGCTTATCATTGCATGTATAAAAGAGGTACGGCAAAATAGCCTTCTGGTACAGGATTGCTCCACTTCACAGGATATTGTTGTAAACACCAATTGCACCAGATGCTTCTGTGTCGGGGATAGAATCCGTATCTGTTATAATGGCATCATGACCAATAGCCTTCCTCCACAAATTTCGGCAACTTGTATCCGGCGTATCTCTTCCTGTTGCGGCTGCTAACCACCGCAGTGGGGATTCCATGAAACGGTTCTTTTTATCTCTCCCCGTTCCCCTACATTGCCGCTGGCAAAAAAGGCAGAAAACCAGAACAAAACCATTCTGATTTTCTGCCATATCAGCTTTTTATTTCTCATCTCCCATTCGGATACCAGCGGTATTCAAATGGGAGATTTTTTATTGCGGTAGTTTTAAAACCTGCCCGGGATGGATAATATCACTTGCCAACCCGTTGATTTCCATAATTTCTGTATAACGGTTTCCGGACCCAAGATAAGTGCGCGCAATTTTCCACAGGGTATCTCCCCGCTTAACCGTATACTCCCGATAGGAAACTTCCGGTTTTGGTTGCATACTGCCCTGCGTCCCCGGAATTTTCAACTGCATTCCCGGATAAATACGGTCGCTGGTCATGTCATTCAGCCGCATGATCTCACGGTATCTGCTACCCCGGCCCAAATACTGCTCCGCAAGTTTCCACAGAGTATCCCCGGAACGGACCTGGTGAATAAAATACTCCTGCGAAGGAGTAGATGGCTGGGAGGTTTCCGGTTCCTGTTCGAACGTGATACAGGAAGCGGACAGATATCCGGTCTGACCATCCGGGAGCTTCACCTGGTAAACTCCATCTCCGTTTTTCCGTACAGAAATCTCTGTCCCGCCGGATAGGGTTGCAATGACCTTCCCTTTTAAATTCGGGCTGCGATAAACGGATACATTTGACTGGCCCCTCCTGATATATGCGGTAGTAAAGGGAATTTCATCCGAAGGTTCGGAAGTTGTGTCTTCCGTTTCCGGAGGAGTGGAGACGTCCGGTATTACCGGTTGTTCCGGCTGAGAGGGAACAGAAGGAGAATTTTCCGTATCCGAATTATTTCCATTGATCCAATCCTCATAGTGATCCCAGATAGCCGTGTCTTCCTGGCCTAAAGACCAGGCTCCGGCGCCTTTTAAGTCATATTTTTCAATTAAGCCCAGTTTTTCCCGATAGGACTCATCATTTTCAAACCAGGCGACATAGTTTCCGGGCTGAAGGACAAAGTCTCCCCCTACAGTATATTTCCCATCGGCTTCTGTAACCGTAAACTCCGCCTTGACAGATTCGCTGGCCTCATCATATTGGACAGTGGCTTCACAGTCTTTCAAAATTTGCTGGATGGTCTTGCTGCTGGCGCCTTTTCCCACGATACGGTTATCGTCTAAGCTCCAAATACGCCCATAAAACGGGATACCAACCACAATTTTATCCGAGGTTGTTTTGTCCAACGCATATTTAATTGAATTTTCCACAAAATCAATGCTTGCAACCGGTCCGGCTTCCCCGCCCTCGTAATGCTCGTCATACGCCATAATCACCAGATGATCCGCATATTGGGCCAGGGCTGCATAATCATAAGAGCCATGCCATCCTGTCTGCCAATTCTTCGGGTTTGCTGCAACCGCAACGGATACTTCTTTTTCTGCGGGAATTTTCTCACGCAGCAGGCGGACAAGCTCCGTATACTGCTCCCTCTGTTCATGCGTCACATTTTCAATGTCCACATTGATTCCATCAAGATCATATTCTTCAATATAATCTGCAAGCTGTGTGGAAAGGGAATCCGCATTTTTCAGTGCGTTGATCCCCGCTGTACGGTTCCAGTGATTGCTCAAAAACGGGACGACTTTCATCCCCTTGTCGTGCATGCTTTTGATAAAAAACGGACTGAGATAATTGAGTTTCAGGCTTCCATCCTCGCGGATGTCAAAATAACTGGGCGAAACAGTATCCAATGCATCGCCTGCCTGGTTCACATATTCAATTTGCTGGATATCCGTACCGCTGTACAGATATCCCATAGTATACCGATCCGTTGCGGCAAAAACGGATAAAAAGGAGGAAAATGCAAGGGTTGCTACCAAAGCGCCGGAAATCAGGATTTTTACACTTTTAATCCTTACTTTTTTTGACAATTCCAAAACCGTTTGTTTGAAATCTTTGGAAACAGGCTTTCGGTTTGTGTTTTTAGAAAACTCCTCGGCAAATTCCGCTTCTGCACGTGGAAAGTCCAAAATCAGATTATATGTTCCATCCCCGTTGGGAAGAATTTTGATATTTGGCGACAACTGCCCCACCTTACCTTTCAGCCATTGTGATAATCGTTTGCATGGTTGGTATTATTATATACGTGGCTTTCAAAATTATCCTTTGATTACTAAAAAGAGGGAAATGAAAAAATAGATGTCCGGGAAGGCTTTGGCCTCTCTGGCGGTCAGGACGATCGGCAGTTTTTTCTGAAACAGAGAAATCGGACGGCAAAAGCCTGCCGCCCGATTTCTCTGCTTATTCGTTATTCAAAATTATACGCAGGTATAGCCGCCGTCAATTGGGAGAATGACTCCCGTTACATAGGAGGCTTCATCACTTGCAAGGAAAATTGCCCCTGCATTGAGTTCCCCGCTGACGCCATAGCGTCCCAGAGGAACCGTCGCTTTCATATAAGCGGTAAACGCGTCCGTTTTTAAAGTATCCGCAGTGAGTTCCGTTTCAAAGTAACCCGGACAAATCGCATTGCAGGTGATGTTATATTTTGCAAGCTCTGCCGCAACGGCTCTGGTAAAGTTGATAACTCCGCCTTTTGAGGTATGGTATGCAACGGTATCCATTGCCGTATTTCCCACCATACCGTACATGGAAGCAATATTGATGATACGGCCATAGTTGTGCTTTTTCATGATATTGCCAAAAGCACGGGTAACATAGAACACGCTGTTCATATCCGTATCAATGGTAAAATCCCATTCCTCATTGGTCATATCCAGCACGCCCGCATTTTTTGCAGAGCCTGCACAGTTGACAAGGACGTCGACTTTCCCAAATTCCGCTTCTACCTTTTTGGCAACTTCATCCACCATGGCAGAATCCGTAACATCACATTGCAGGGGGAGACAACGATGGCCTTTTTCCTCAAGTTCTTTTGCAAGAGCCTGGAGTTTGTCCATTCTTCTGGCCGTAATCACCAGGTCTGCACCCTGTTCGGCAAACCCTCTTGCCATCTGTGCCCCCAGTCCGGAGGATGCCCCGGACACAACAACCACTCTACCTGTCAAATCAAACATTTGAGTCTCCTCCTTATTGATTCTTTGATACTGTACATTATACAGTTATTTTTTTACATTTTCAATGCTGGACTCAAAACAATTCCGCTTTTTGGAGAATTTTAACAATACATCAGAATTGCCTTTGTAAATGCCTGCATGTCCCTTCACACTGTGAAACAAATACAAGTGGGAAAAGGAGGAATTGTTGTTTCAAACATAAGCGAAAGAAAAAGCCGCCGGAAATCCGGCGGCTTTTTCTCAAACCATATTCTCATACCTTTTTTTGATAAAAAGCGCTCACTTTGTACCCAAAATCGCGTACCATCACTCGTTCAAAACCGAGCCGGTCATACATCCCGGTGAGAGCGGGCCGATTGACTCGGCAATCCAACCTCAGGTATTCCTTTCCCATCTGCCGGACAATGTTGCAGGCAGCGTCGATCATTTTATCCGGTATCCCGGTAGAGGCAAATTTCCGGCATACAGAAAATTTGTGAAGATAAATGGCGCTGTCCTCTTCGCTCTCTTCCCCCCAAAACTCCGTATCACTTTCACACAAGAGCATGGTGGAAGCAACCTCTTTTCCAATGTAACCGAGGTACCCGGTTACACCCTCGTGAAACAGAAGCTTTGTTTGAAGCATTTCCAATGTCCACAGCGGCATATGTTTGCTCAGCAGATACTGGTGTGCTTCGAGCAGACAGTCCACAAAGAGTTCCTGTTCCTCCTTTGTCTGCACCTTTTTAACCCAGAACTTTGTCTCTTTTTCCAAAATCATCCGTCCCCTGCTTTTGCGGGATATCCCCGGCTTAAACTCCTAGAGTGTATAATATGCAAAAATATGAATATTAATTCAATAACAAATTCTATCATAACACATTTTTCACCAAGTGCAAGGGGTTTTGAAAGATTTCTTTTTTATGCAATCATTTTTATTTCCCGCCCCGCATTCAACAGACGGGACAGGGTGCGGGTGAGCTCTTCCCTTGGGATTCCAAGCTGGAGCCTGACAAACCCCTCCCCTTCTTTCCCATACTGGGATCCATCGTCAACCGTGATATTGGCTTTTGCAAACAACCGGTCAATCTGTTCCTGTGTGCCGCAGGCACGCAGATCTACCCAGATTAGGGAACCAGCGCGATGCCGGCAGATGACCGCCTGTGGGAGATATCGGGCAAAAAATTCCCTTACCAGCCGGATATTCTCTTCCACAAATGCAAGCAGGGCGTCAATCCACGCTTTGCCCTGCGGGGTATAGGCGGCAAGCACTGCCGTATACATAAATGGGCTGAGGCTTCCATAATGGTCTTCGTCCCTCTGGCGGCGATAGCGCTCTCTAAGATGTTCTTCCGGAATGATAATGTTGGCGTGGCTTGTCCCGGTAAAATTGAAAGATTTCCCCAAGGAGGTACAGACAATACAATTTCCCATGGCTTCCTCCAGTGTAGCATAGGGCGTCATCGGCATGTCGGCAAACACATGCTCTGCAAAAATTTCATCCGCCACTACAAGCACTCCATACCGGCTGGCAAGAGAAGCAACCCGCTTCAAATCCTCCCTTTCCCAATAA
Organism: Candidatus Pseudoruminococcus merdavium; assembly: GCA_904419745.1. Classification (GTDB taxonomy): domain Bacteria; phylum Bacillota; class Clostridia; order Oscillospirales; family Ruminococcaceae; genus Pseudoruminococcus_B; species Pseudoruminococcus_B merdavium. The sequence goes on from CAJFSS010000013.1 coordinate 44,620, forward strand.
TCCATAATTGGGTTATGGGGATTACAGAGGATCATCAGGCAATTTTCCGGTTTTGCCATCAGGGTTTCCAACCCGTCAAAATCCATCCGGTAGCAGCCGTTTTCATAGATCAGGGGATTACAGATTTTTTTCCGTCCCGTGTTTCGGATAACCCGATCATACAGCACATAGGCCGGCGATTGGACAATGATTCCATCTCCCTGTTTTGTAAATGCGCGAATAGCCGCACTAATCGCCTGTAGCGTCCCGTAGGATGGGACAATCCAATCCCGCTGAATGTTCCAGCCGCGCACTTGCTCCATCCATCCGCGGACAGCATCCAGATACTGGGGTACATCCGAGGCTGTCCATCCAAACAGGCCGCTGCGTACCCGTTGTTCCAGTGCTTTTAGGATACAGGGCGCCGTTTTCAAATGGAGCTGGGCTCCTGCCAAAACCGTATGTTCCGGGTGATAAGGCGTCCCGAAATCAATGGGCGCCGCATCTGCCAGGGTTTCAAAATCAAATTGCTGCATCTTTTTCCATTCCTTTCTGGCAATCCGGGACCTCCCGCCTGCGTAGCATAGATGATAGATTGAAAAAGCCCGGCATCCGTGGATACTGGGCTTTCCAGACCAAAACAGGACTTTTGTTTTGGATTGAATTTGTTAAAATTCCATCTTGTCCACGGCAAGGATTGCATTGACATAGATTTTAAAAGACTGACACATCTTTTTCAAATCCAGCAGTTCATCCGGACCATGGGCGCCGCCGTGTCCTTCCGGCAGGAAATCATATTCTCCCGGCTTTTTGGGGAACCCTGGGCCAAACGAGATGGCGTTTGGAATTTTCCGGGCATAAGTGCCCCCACCGTTGACATAGGGAGCCAGATTGCAGCCGCTTTCCTCATTAAAAATTTCGGTCAGCGTGGAAACAGCGGGGTGTTCTTTTGGGAAATAAAACGGTTCGCTGTCCATCACAACCTCAAGCTGTGCGCCGTGTGCTTTGGCCCAATCGGCCAGTTTCCGCGTCATTTCTTTGGAATCATAACTGACCGAATAACGGATATTGTAATTGGCGACAAGACAGCCGTCCTGTGTGCGTACCATCCCCATGACGCAGGTCGTTTCACCCGACTTTTCATCCCGGTAGTCCATCTCCATCGCAATGCCGTTAAAATCTGAAGAGGCCCGTGCAATGGCAGCCACATCCGCTTTTGCAGAGCCGGTGATAACATCCAGTTTTGTCAAAGTTTCCGCCAGTTTATGAATGGCGCTGACCGACTGATAGGGACGCGCCGCATGGCCGCCAATTCCATGGGCCAGCACTTTTATCGTGTCCCCTTCGTCCGTCACCTCAAAACCGTCTCCCAAACCGGAGAGTGTTTGAAGCAGGCCGTCGGATTTTTTAAGTACCGCGTAAGCTTTGTTTGGGACGACGTTTGAAGCAATGCCTCCGGTCATTTCCACAAGATTACCGTCGAATTTGGAGAATACCATATTGGCCTCGTAGATCCCCTTTTCACAATAACAGACCGGGTAGGGAGTATCCGGGACAATGGAGAAATTCGGTGTTTTCCGGCGTTTTAAATATTCAGGGATATCCCACATGCCGGTTTCCTCGCTGGTGCCATAGATGAGTTTATAATTATAGCGCAGGGGAATTTGATTGTCCCGGAAAAAGCGGAGAAGAAACAAAGCCATGACCGCAGGGCCTTTGTTGTCCGACACGCCTCGTCCAATCAGGCAATCATGTTCTTCATCGTAGATGGCGCCGTAGGGTTCATAAATCCAGTCGTCCCCTTCCGGTACAACGTCCAGATGTCCCCACAGTCCAATGAACTTCTCTGTATCTGGGTTAGCGGGATAGTAGGCAGAACCCGCAAAATATTCGCAGTTATCCGTTTCAAATCCGTATTCCTCGCTAATTTTGAGCGCTTCGTCCAGCGCATCCCGACATCCCTGGCCAAATGGCTTTGTCTCGCTTGTCCTGTCCGAAATACTCTTGATTTTGGCAAGACGCTGCACGCAAGCAATGTATTCCTGCTTATGTTCCAGAAAGTATTCCTCGGCCAGCTTTGACATCTTTTCATCCATAATCATAGTAAATTCCTCCACTCCTCTATCTTTCAGGATGGGTACCGAAGCACCATATCTTTCCAAAAAGCTTCCAGGTAAACAGCGATATCCCAGTTCCCTTTCCCATTCATTGTATCACTCTGTAAAATTCCGTGCAAGAAAAGACAATTGCAGATATTATTTTTGTGAAATTCTCCCGATATTTAAAATCAGTTTCCCGCAACATGACCAAACCGGCAAAAAAGTTCTCCCCATAACGGATGAGGAGAACTTTCCAAAATCAAAACTGTGTAAATTAAAACTGCTCGAACCACTTTATCCCGGCCGTACGCAGGGATACCCAAAGGACACATACTGCAAGCAGTGTAAAGGCTCCAAAAAACACGGGCAGCCATCCGGCCATCGAAGGCACGGCAAACAGCAAAGCCACGGCGCCAATCACGGGAAGCATTCCCGCCATAACGCCACAGAAAGTTGCCGCGCTCTGTTTAATGACCGCCACTTCCGTTGTCCAGGTAAAATTCGGGAACCGGAGATTGAAAAACAACCCTGCCAGGGAAATATAAAAACAGTACAACAGGGGAATGGCAAACAGCAGGATTCCATCGGGGAAATCCGGCTTTAAGAATACAGTCAGCAACAGGCTGTCTACCAGTGAAAATGGCACCGTAACTGTCAGGTTTACCCCCAGTTTGGCAGCAAAAATTGTCCTGGTATTCACGGGAAGAGAGCGGACAATCCACAGGCTTTTTCCCTCCAGGGAAACCGAACAGGCGCTGGTACTGGACATCCCGATAAAAAAGCAGAGGAAAACCGGTGCAATCAGCGGAAGAATCTGTGCAAGTCCCGGAAAGCCCAACACCTGTTCCAGGGTTTGGGAGGGGACAAAAAACAGGGCAATTGCCATCACAAGGGATAAAATTACCCCAATCGTTGTGTTCAGGATATACAATGGGGAAGACAGAAACCTACGCAGTTCTTTTTGGTACAACGCCTGAAACGGGGTGTGTGTTTTCCCTTTACTGAGAACAAAATGAGATTGCGTCCCTACAGATGTACAAAAAGTATGCATGGTACCAAACCACCGTGATACCAACACGACAAACAGGGCAAACGGAAGAAGCGAGCATGCGAGAAATCCCGCCAGGGAAAGCAGACTGCCGTCGCACAAAGCGCTGGTGTACATTCCGGCAAGCGGATAGATGCGGTTTACCATCCCCATAAATGCCGCGCCAAGCTCTCCAAGCTTATCCGCATTGCCGCTTATCCCAAACGAACCGAATACAATGGCAAGGGAGGCAAGCAGCATCAACAGGGTTCCCACAAGATTTTTATGTCGAAACCGCGCAGAGAGGATACTCACCATAACGCCAATGACAGAAGCCAGAACCACCGGAAGCAGTGGGACACACAGCAGAGTAAGCAAAAACACCAGGTAAAACAATAGTCCCGGCCGTGCAGCCATGGCATAGACCACCATCATGGGCAGTAAAATCACCACGGCAAACAGTTCATTCATTAAGTAGAGGATGAGAATCCTGCTGGCGACTACGCTCTTCTGGGAAACCGGCAGGGACATGACCAAATCGTAATCTTTAAAGGAAAAGAGCACGGAGCCGGCTTTGTAAATGGTCGTCACCAGGGACATCAGGCTGCTGACCGCCATCATCAATGCAGGCAGCACACGCAGCATATCCATCATGGAAAACGCCGCAGCCAGCATATAGCTGTAGAAAAAGGAAGCGCCAAGCAGCAAAATCCCAAGCAGAACAAAACCGACAAGGAGTCCCGCAGCTTTAAGCTTTCCGCCTTTTTGGTGGACAAGTCGGTTGATTCCCATATTATTCATCAGATAAATTTTTACAAGACGAAAGGTATTACTCATGGTCGATAAGCTCCAGGAAAATATCCTCCAGGCTGCTGTCGCCCTTGACCTGTTCCATGGTCCCGCTTGCAATCAGCCTGCCTTCTTTAATGATGGCAATTTTGTTGCACAGTTTTTCCGCCACATCCAACACATGGGTGGAAAAGAAAATAGCGTTCCCCCGTGCGCAGAGTTCCTGCATGATCAGTTTGAGCGTATGCGCCGCTTTGGGATCCAGTCCGACAAACGGCTCATCCAGCACAAGCAGTTTGGGTTCGTGGATCAGTGCGGAAAGCACGGCGAGTTTCTGCTTCATCCCATGTGAATACGAGGAGATGAGATCTCCCAGGTTTTTGGTAATTTCCAACCTGTCCCCATAATCCCGGATGCGCTGTATCCGATCCGATTCCGGGACTTCAAAGACATCCCCGATAAAATTCAGGTACTGAATCCCGGTCAGATGTTCATATAAATCCGGATTATCCGGGATATACGCCGTCATCCGTTTGCAGGCAACCGGATCTTTTTTGACAGATATCCCGTCGATGAGGATATCCCCTTCTTCAAAGGACTGCACGCCCACAACTGCCCGGATGGTGGTCGTTTTCCCGGCCCCATTATGGCCGATAAAGCCGTAAATATCCCCCGCGGCAATTTCTAATGACAAATCATCCACCGCGCGTTTTCCGCCGCGGTAGGTTTTGGAAAAATGTTCAATGCGGAGCATGAGCAAATCCCCTCTCCTTTCATGACTGATTGTTATAGCTATCATATAACAACTCGAATTGAAAGTCAACTGTTCTATAACAAATAGTACAATAAAAATCCCGCCACTCCGCACAGCGCCATGACAAGGATGGGATTTGGCTTCCATTTCCTCAGAATAAACAGTGCAGCTGCAAACAGACAGAGCGCTACGACGTCAAACCCGGAAAGGGAGATAACCCCTCCATCCCAAAAAGTCAGCAGCAAAATGGAAACACCGGCACTTGCAATCAGGGAAACCACGGCGGGACGAAGGCCGGACAATGCGCCCTGTATCAGAGAAAGCTGCCGGTATTTGTAATAAAAATAGGCAATGGTCAACACAATGATGCAGGAAGGGAGCACACAGCCGAATGTCGCCACTAGTGCTCCGCCAATCCCTCCAATACGAATCCCGACAAAGGTGGCGGAATTGATGGCGATCGGCCCGGGCGTCATCTGAGAAATGGTAATGATATCCACAAACTCCCCCATTGACAGCCAATGGTTGAGATCCACCACCTGTTTTTGAATCAGCGGCATTGCGGCATATCCTCCACCGATGGAAAACAGCCCGATTTGAAAGAAACTCCAGAATAATTGCAGGTAAATCATACGCCGCGCTCCTTTCTGCGCTTCTCCCCTATCAAGGCGTCTATCACGCCAATCAGGCCGCACAGCACCACAATCAGGATGATATTGACATTGAAAAAATAAGAGGCGATAAATACCGCAAACATAATCAAGATGGGAAGCGCCTTTTTCTCCCGGAACACATTGATTCCCATGGTAAGTACAACATCGGCGATGACTGCGGCAACGCCGGCTTGCATTCCCTTCATGACAGCGCTCACTGCCTGACTGTCTCGGAATGCCTGATAAAACAGGGAGATAATGGACAGGATAATCAGCGGAGGGAGAACCGTTCCCAAAATCGTGAGCAAAGCCCCAGGAATCCCCGCCAGGCGGTATCCAATCAAAATGGAGGCATTGACGGCAATCGCCCCTGGAGAAGACTGGGCAATTGCCGTTAAATCCAGCATCTCCTCCTCTTCAATCCAGTGATACTGCTCTACAAATTTCTTTCTCATCAGGGGGATGATGACATATCCTCCGCCAAAAGTAAAGGCACTCAAAGTAAAAGTGGACCAGAATAATTTCAGGAAAAATCCTTTTTCCCTGTTTTCCCGTTTCAAAATCACTTTCTCCCCTTTTCTATCATCTTTCTATCAGCAATTATTATATCACCGCTGTTTAAAAAGGAAACTATTATTGCGGATTCTTAACGAAATATGGTTTTGATTGGAAAAATAAATAGTGCTGCATCCGCAATTCCGACAATTGGTTTTCTCTTGACAAAATTGAATTCCTCCGCTATAATAACGCTTGTACTTTTGTCTTGGGGGCGTAGCTCAGCTGGGAGAGCGTTTGACTGGCAGTCAAGAGGTCATGGGTTCGATCCCCACCGTCTCCACCAAGTCAGAGCAAAGTTCGCTTTGCTCTGACTTATTTTTTTGTCTACGACAGAAAAAATAAGTCATCCGCCCGCACCCTTACTCCTCCTCTTTCGCAAAAAGTCACGCTCGGCTCACCTGTTCGGTTGTAAACTCCCTCACCATGGCTCGCTGTCGCTGCCAACTTTTTGCGAGTTCGAGAGTTCAACTCCCACCTCCGAAAACGCAAAAATATCTTTTTCATGTGGCTTAGACGCAACGAATAAATCCGAACCTTGCGCCGGTTGGCGACGGGTTCGGATTTATTGTTGTTGTGTTTTTATATTTGTAAGATTAATCATATCTCCCGTATCTTTTTTAAAAGGAATTACTGCTAAGAAACCGCTGCCCTCGCACCATAAAGCATGGTATAATTTACAAAAGCCAAAACGCAAATTACATGCGTGTATTTAGAAAAGGGATGTTTTTTGCATTAGAACAGAATTACAGGTACTATTAAGGAGGGAAATTTGATGAAAACACGTTTGATAATATTCTCATCGGTAAAGGAACTGAAGTTAGCGGAAGCAATACAGCGGAACCTTTATCATAAAGATTACGCAGTAAAAATATGGACAAACGGTTTTTTTAAACTATCCAAATCCTATATTTCTCATTTTTCAAATATTAGAACCGACTATGACTATGCTGTTGTTTTATGTAGTGATGACGATCTAGTGAAAAAGAAAGGGGCACGAAAATATATTCCAAGGGACAATGTGTTACTTGAATTAGGAATGTGTATTAGCGAATTTTCTTTGGAACATGTTATGATTGTAAAAAAAGATACTATTTCTCTACCGACAGATTTAGACGGAATAGAGTCTATTTGTTATAATATGGAAAAAGATGACGACCTGGATACAATTGCAGGCATGATTTGTTCAAGTATTATGAATCATATTTCCAAGCATACGAATCAAGGATATATAAAATTATCTTGGGATGAATACTTTTATCATTTGAATAATTTAATAGATACATTAAAACAATCATCCGGATTGGGAGGATTCTATTTTGATATTATAATTGGTATCAATCGGGGCGGGTTAATGGTTGCGGATTTAATTTCCAGAGAATTTGGACAAAATATACCTATTTTAGCAATATATGCAGACAGAAGAACAGGAAAAGCCGTTTTTGACTCAACTGATTTATTGATTAGTAATAAAGATATCTTGAAAATACTACAAAACGACAGAATTAAACATATTTTATTAACCGACAGCTTTACTCGAGATGGAGTTACTATTATTGAAGCCAAAAAATATCTAACCCAAAATCTAAATTCTAAAGTGATTAAATCCGCTGTAATATATGCTAATCGTAGACTGGAAAATACCAAAGCATTAAAAAGTATTGACTACATTGCATCGTTTCAAGATCTGGATAATAAAAAGTTATCCTTGACATTCTAAACCTTTACCGACGTTCCGATGTTTTTTGCCTTTCTTCCGGTTCAAAACAGCCATGTAATTCCGACGCCGAAGTTTCGTAATGATATTTTTCACACCAGAGTACCGGTTCCCGTTCCGTACGTTTTTTTCCATATTGGCGGTATCTGCGGGTTCTTCCAGCATGGCGGCATTGAATGCAGTATCCAAGCATAAAACCACCTCACACTGGATAGTCTGCTCGGAAATCCCATGCAATATCCCCTGCCCATAAGGGAAACCGGCCCCTCTCGAATTGAGAGGGGCCGGTTCTGGAAATCCATCACAATTTTTTAACGACAGTACCTTTGAATGGCAAGGCTTATCAATTCTGCGGTTCCCTGCCCGTAACGATCCATATGCTCCCTAAAACGGGAATCCGCAAGATACATCTGACCCAATCCATTGAGGATTTCCCTTGTACATGGATAGTAATACTTTGTAATATGAGCCTGCCACTGTCTTACCAGTTGCTGTACCTCTTCCTCATCCGGGGAATGTCCCCGCAAAGCGGCAAATGCAGAAAAAATTTTCTCCGCCTCTTGTTCAATTTCTTCCCAGTCTTTTCTGGAGTAATTTTTTGTACGTCTTTCACTCTCCGCAAACTCGGGAGTATTCCCATAACGTTCCTCTGCTTCCCTGCGGTAGCATTCCATTTTCTTTTCCAACTCTGTCTTGTCAAAAGCCCGAAAATCCATCTCATGACCTCCTTGTAAAATTTCATCCACATGCGCAATCAGGGCGTCCAGGCGTTCCCGCTTCATCTGCAGGAGTTTTCTCTGTTGTTTCAGCGCCTGTATGGGATTGTAATTCGGCTTCGATAAAATCTCCGCAATCTGTGCCAGTTCAAAACCAAGTTCCCGGAAAAACAGGATTTGCTGGAGCCTTAGCAGCGATTCCCTGTTATAATACCGGTAGCCGGATTCACTTCTTCCCTTAGGGTGGAGAAGCCCGATTTCATCATAATAATGCAGTGTGCGCACACTGATTCCGATGCGTTTTGCCACCTGTCCAATTGAGAGTTTCATTCAAAAGACCTCCTTACATCATAGAGCATACGGTATCACGCCGCGTCAGAGTCAAGGGGTTTTTACAAAATTTTATTGCTTTTTATCATACTTGATTTTGGCAACCCTGCCAATCTCCAACCCAAAAAATCCATTTGATTTTATAAAGTACCGATTTCATGGAAAATTACCAGTGATTTGCTTGACTTTTTCTCAAAAGAGTGTTACCATCATACCAATTAAAAATCACAAAGACTGTGACAGAGACAGTACGCTTGAACCAAACGCTTCAGCGAACCGGGGACAGTGCAAGCCCGGTGCAAGTCAGGTTGTTGCGGAACATCACTCTGTAGTCGCAAACTGAACAGAACATTGCTTGTTTTTAGTAAGGGACGCCGGTCTCCCGCCGTTATCCGGGACGCATATGCTGGTATGTCGTAATAGGTGGTTGAAGCGAAGTGCATTTGCCCTTCGTCCTGTTTCACGACGGGACGAAGGGCTTTTTATTTTCTGCCCAATGATATCCAGCACAGGGAGTTTCCCCTGGATTGCCTTACAAACCTTTTTACTTCAAAACAGGAGGATTTGCCATGTACGAAAAGGTATCGCCTGACCTGAATTTTGTAGACCGTGAAAAACAGGTCACAGAATTTTGGGAAAAAAACCACATTTTTGAAAAAAGCGTAGAAAAAAACAAACAGGGGCCTGTCTACACTTTTTATGACGGCCCGCCGACTGCAAACGGGAAACCCCATATCGGCCATGTATTGACCCGTGTCATCAAGGATTTAATTCCACGTTACCGCACCATGAAAGGGTGGGACGTCCCCCGCAAAGCCGGATGGGATACCCATGGCCTGCCTGTAGAGCTGGAAGTCGAAAAACTGCTCGGTATCAATGGAAAAGAGCAAATTGAAGAATACGGCCTGGAACCCTTTATTGAAAAGTGCAAAGAAAGTGTTTGGAAATACAAGGGTATGTGGGAGGATTTTTCCCGTACGGTCGGTTATTGGGTTGACATGGAACACCCCTATGTCACCTATGACAACAATTTCATTGAATCCGAATGGTGGGCTTTAAAACAGATTTGGGAACGCGGCCTGCTCTATAAAGGCTTTAAGATTGTCCCCTACTGCCCACGCTGCGGCACCCCGCTTTCTTCTCACGAAGTAGCCCAGGGATACAAGGACGTCAAGGAACGCTCTGCAATCGCCAAATTCAAGGTAGTTGGGGAAAACGCTTACTTCCTCGCCTGGACTACTACTCCCTGGACGCTGCCTTCCAACGTGGCGCTGTGCGTCAACCCGAATGAATCCTATGTCAAGGTTTCTTACAAAGATGAGACCTATTATCTGGCAGAGGCCCTCTGCGACGCGGTACTCGGAGAAGGGGAATACACCATTCTGGAACACTATGTCGGAAAGGATTTAGAATACCGCGAGTATGAGCCGCTCTACCGTTTTGTCTCCCCGAAGGAAAAATGCTGGTACATCACCTGCGACACCTATGTCACCCTGACCGACGGTACCGGTATTGTCCATATCGCCCCTGCGTTTGGTGAGGACGACGCCAATGTCGGGCGCAAGTATGGCCTCCCGCTTGTCCAGCTGGTCGATTCCAAAGGTGAAATGACTGCGGAAACCGACTGGGCAGGCACTTTCTGTAAGGATGCAGATCCCGAAATCCTCAAGGATTTGGACAAAAGAGGACTGCTTTTCTCCGCGCCGAAATTCGAACACAGCTATCCGCATTGCTGGCGCTGTGGGACTCCCCTGATCTACTACGCAAGGGAATCCTGGTTTATCCGTATGACCGAAGTCAAAGACGACCTGATCCGCAATAACAACACCGTCCACTGGATGCCGGAAAGCATTGGAAAAGGCCGCTTTGGCGACTGGCTGGAAAATGTACAGGATTGGGGAATTTCCCGCAACCGGTACTGGGGCACTCCGCTCAACATCTGGGAGTGCGAATGCGGGCACCGCCATGCCATCGGTTCGATTGAGGAACTCAAGAGCATGTCTCCAAACTGCCCGGACAATATCGAACTGCACCGTCCGTTTATCGACGAGGTCACGATCACCTGTCCTCATTGTGGAAAACAGATGAAGCGCGTCCCGGAGGTCATCGACTGCTGGTTCGATTCCGGTTCCATGCCGTTTGCACAGCACCACTATCCATTTGAAAACAAGGAAGTATTTGAGCAGCAGTTCCCGGCGGACTTTATTTCCGAGGCTGTCGACCAAACTCGCGGATGGTTCTATTCCCTGCTTGCTATCTCCACACTGCTCTTTAACAAAGCTCCATATAAAAACGTCATCGTCCTTGGACATGTCCAGGATGAAAACGGGCAGAAGATGTCCAAATCCAAGGGAAACGCCGTCGATCCATTCGATGCACTGGAAACCTTTGGCGCGGACGCAATCCGCTGGTACTTCTATACAAACTCCGCCCCCTGGCTGCCCAACCGGTTCCACAAAAAAGCAGTTGTAGAAGGCCAGCGCAAATTCCTTTCAACCCTGTGGAATACCTATGCGTTTTTTGTCCTGTACGCCAATATTGACGAGTTTGACGCCACCAAGCATACACTCAAGCACGAGAACCTGACAGTCATGGATCGCTGGCTGCTTTCCCGCCTGAACACCTTGATTTCAGAAGTCGACGATCATTTGGAAAACTACCGGATCCCGGAGACAGCAAAGGCGCTCTCTGATTTTGTGGATGAACTCAGCAACTGGTATGTCCGCCGTTCCAGAGAACGTTTCTGGGGAACCGAAATGACGGACGACAAGGAAAGCGCATACATGACCCTGTATACCGCTCTTGTCACTGTTTCCAAAGTCGCTGCTCCTCTCGTCCCATTCCTGAGCGAAGAAATCTATCAGAATTTGGTGCGCAGTCTGGATAAGGAAGCTCCCGAGAGCGTCCATCTGTGTGAGTTCCCACAGACGGATACAGCCTATGTGGACAAAAAGCTGGAAGAGGATATGGATGAAGTCCTTCAAATTGTCACGCTTGGCCGCGCGGCAAGAAATGCAGCAAATCGGAAAAACCGCCAGCCTCTTGCCAAAATCTATGTCAAAGCAGATCACACACTTGACATAGTCTATGAGGATATCATTCTTGATGAGCTCAATATCAAATCTTTGGAATTCATCGATGACGCCTCCGGGTTTGTCTCCTATACCTTTAAACCACAGCTGAGAATCCTCGGCCAGAAATACGGTAAGCGCATTGGAGAAATCCGCAACGCTCTTGCTTCTCTGGATGGAAACACCGCTATGGCGGAACTTCGGCAAAACGGCTGTATTGTTCTGCATCTGCCGGATGGAGACGTCTCCCTGACAGAGGAAGAACTGCTGATTGAGGAAAAACAAATGGAAGGGCTCACCTCCCTGAGCGACCGCGGCGTAACTGTGGTACTGGATACCAAACTTACCGACGAACTGGTGGAAGAGGGCTTTGTCCGTGAAATTATCAGCAAAATCCAATCCATGAGAAAAGAAGCGGATTTCAACGTCACCGATCATATTTCCGTCTATTGTCAGGGCAATGAAAAAATAGCCTCCCTTCTCACTGCACATGCACAGGAGATTTCGCACGATGTACTGGCGGAGGAAATCCATACGGACAGCATGGACGGTTTTACCGCGGATTGGGATATCAATGGGGAAAAAGTCACTTTCGGTGTAAAAGTTCACACAAAATAAAGTATTTATCATTTTTAAGCGGAGCAGTTCAAGAACTGCTCCGCTTTTTCCATCTCTGATACCACCATCGTCCTGATTGACATTCATATCACAGTATGCCCCCGCAATCATCCGATTTGGCAGTATACATGGATATAAAAGCCCCATCGCGTAACCTTCTTGGAATCTCCCAGGTGCATTGCAGGCAGCCATATCACATACTGGTGTTGCCCAGATTATGGTCAATGCTTCTCAGACACGAATCCCTAAGTAGTTCAGGAAAGGAAATTACCAAAGAAGAAAACTTTTTACCTGCTGCCGTCGGGACTTCTGATCTATCCGAACCTTCTGATACAAATAGCCCAATGCAGAGGAAGCGCTTCAAAGAAATATTGATTCTTTCCAAAACGGCCATTTTGAAAATACCACGTTTTGTTGGTCATGGTCTTTCTTTGCCGTATTTGGCATCACGTAATAATTTCTCCCAGCTCTTTTTAGAAGTATATTATCTATTCATACCTTGTTTTTACGCCCATTTAGTCACATAAAATATATTTATTTATTTTTATATTGATATTTGTGACCACAATGGTATACTGTAAGTACCACATGGAAAAAGGAGGAGATATATTTTAAAAACTGGAATTGCCATATCCCGCAATCCAGACTTACCGCATAAATCCATGGGATATTATAACAAAAGGAGGTTTTACACAATGGGTAAGAATTTTAAAAAAATTTTGGCCGCCGTTGTATCTGCAGCGATGATTTGCCTGCCAATGGGTGTATTGGCAGCAGATGAAAATGTCGCGTCCGTCGATGCGACGGAATACGCTACGCTACAGGAGGCCATCAACCAGGCAAATGGAAAAACAGTCACATTGCTTACTGATGTGACAGAGAGCGTTACCATTCCAGAAGGTACTACCATCACATTGGATTTGGGCGAATTCACTTTGACCAATACTGACAAACAGGATACTATTACAAACAACGGTACTCTAACCGTCACCGGAAACGGTACTGTTGACAATGTCTCCCATGCCAAGACAGCGCTCCAAAACAATGGAACTGCTGTTCTGAACGGAGGCACTTTTGACCGTTCCAAAGAAGCTGGAAAAAATGAATCTGATTCTGGAGAAAATTCCTACTACACTATCGTCAACCATGGTACTATGACCATTAAAGACGGTACAACGGTAAAACAAAACGGGAAATTCTCCAGTTTGTTGGAAAACGGCTGGTATAACGGCAATCAGAATACTGGAAAACAGGATTCTGTTTTGAACATTGAAGGCGGTCATTTCACCGGCGGTCTGAATACCATCAAAAACGATGATTACGGTCAATTGCATATTTCCGGCGGTACTTTTGAAAATGTCGCACAGGCTGCTCTGCTCAACTGGAATACTGCAACCATCACAGGCGGTACTTTCCAAGTGGATACAGGTTCCAACTGTGTCGTTCTTAACGGTTATCTCAATGATTCCATGGATAAAGGCGAGTTGACCATCTCTGGTGGTACTTTCAGCGGTGGAGTTGATGTTCTCCAAACCATGGGAGGTTCTACAAACAGCGGAACTATTAAGATTTCCAACGGTACTTTCAATGGAAATATCAACCTAGGTCTTACTGCATCCGCTTCCGCAGGCAACCTTGAAATTTCCGGTTCTGCTGTCATTAACGGCGATGTTATCAACACCCAGCAGGACTCTGTTGTCATCAACGGCGGTACTATTACTGGTACAATCAATAACACTGGTAATGGAACCATGCAGGTCAACAGCGGTAATTTCTCCGAACAGCCGGACAGCGCATATGTCAATGGAGCTTCTACCGTTGCAAAATACACCACCGGCGATGTAGCAACCTTCATCGTAGGCTCTGCATCTGACGTTGCAAACCAGCTTTCCAATGCGGTGAAAGGCGACAAGATTGAGATTATGCAGGGTGATGCAGAGATCGCTGTCACTGAGGGCGTATCCGTTTCCAATACCGGTACTGGAACCGTTACTGTAAACGGTGAAACTGTTACTGAAGAGCCTGTGGTGACCCCGCATGTTCATGGGAATATCATCCATGTGGATGCGAAAGCCCCAACTGCCACACAGGCAGGCAATATTGAATACTGGTTATGCGAAGACTGCGGCAAATACTTCAGCGATGAAGCCTTGACCAAGGAAATCACAGAAGAAGATACCATTCTTGCCGCTACTGGCGAAACGTCCAATCCTTCACAGCCAGCTAACCCGGATAATTCCGGTTCCGGCACACAGGTCACTCCGGACGATACCACCAGCACCCCGCAAACTGGGGATTCCTCCAACCTGGCGGTCTGGGTTGTTTTAACTGTCCTTGCTGGAGCAAGCATTGTAAAAGCAGCACTGTCTGTCAAACACGCAAAATAATCCGGCACTTACATTTTTATATCAAAAATACCGGCCCTCCTGGGAAGGCCGGTATTTTTTAATATCTTCAATAGTACATGGAAACCCGGCAATTTGAAAAACAATCAATCCCACGGGCACTATTTTATCAATGTATTCCGGCTGCAATCATAAGATAATTTTTCAGGGAGAACGCTCTTTTTTCAAAACACCATGGAATGTTTTGCTCTATGTCCTTGGACCGCATTCCGGCAAAAACTTCCGGACTACTTCATAGAGTTTTTCGCTGTGCACCACATAACTCCCATGATCTTCCCCGGGAAGAATTTTTAAAACGCTGTTTGGAATATGGCTTGCAATCATCCGCGTATGCTCTTCCAATATCAAATCATGCTCCCCTGCCAACACCAAAACAGGAATTTTGATCTGTGACAGTTCCGCTACATCGATATTGGGTTCATACGCCATTAGACGCCATAACTTGGAACGTGTAAAAAAATGGACCAGTTTACAATGGCGTACAAAGCGTTTTCCCATCCCACTGGGAGTGAGGTTGGCTCCGCTGATAATCAGCCTGGAGAGCAAATCCGGATACTGGATGGCTAGCAGCAACCCAATAATTCCTCCATCGCTATATCCATATACTATGGGCTTTTTTAGCCCAAGCTGTTCTATCAAACACCGGGTATCCTCCGCCATCAAATGATAAGTGAGCTGTTTTGTCTTCTCGCTGTGTCCATGGCACCGGCTGTCCAGTGCATAGACGGTATAATGCTTTGACAACTGCGCTGTAAACTCACGAAAAATTGTATGATTTTCCCCGTTTCCATGTAATAAAACAATCGGTTTCCCTGTTCCGGATTTCTCATAAAAAAGTGTGACTCCATTCACTGTTATAGTCATAACCTACAACCTCCCATTGACAAATCACTCGATGAACCCTATTCATTTTACTGAAGATCATAAGCTTTCACAAGATTATGTTTTCAAGTTAGAAAAAGATAAATATTTGCTGGAATTACGTATCTGTCCTATTTACAAAAGCTTCACATCATGATATCATTTTAACAAGTAGGATATTTTTTTCCAGGCTTTTTAGCCGGGGTTCCTATTCTATTACAGGCGGGCAAAAAAAGAAAAATAGAATGCCGCCTCATTTCTTATGAAGGTATTCACCGGATAAACCAATTTGAAAAGGCAAGAAAATTTTGAATGTTTATTCCGGTTTTAGGGGGAATTGACAAATGAAAAAAGGCAAAAAAATTACAATTCTTGGTGCTGGGAATGTGGGTGCAACAATCGCTTACACCCTTGCATTGGACGGAATGGCCTCCGAACTGGTTCTGATCGATATTAACGAAAAAAAAGCCCAAGGAGAAGCAATGGATATTTTGCAGGGAACGCCGTTTTGTGCCCCTGTAAAAGTCTGTTCCGGATCCTATGAGGACGCCACGGATTCCGATATCGTTATCGTCACTGTCGGACTTGCTCGTAAACCGGGCCAAAGCCGGATTGACCTCGCACAGGCCAATGTCAATATTATCAAGCAGGTCATGCCGCAAATCACCAAGGTTGCCCCGGACGCTGTTTATGTCGTTGTCAGCAATCCAGTGGACATCATCACTTATGCAATTCTCAAAACCACAGATTTACCGGAAAGCCAAGTCATTGGTTCTGGGACTATGCTCGATTCCGCACGGCTTCGTTCCCGTCTTGCAGACCATGTGGGGCTTAATTCCAAAAATGTTCATGCCTATGTTTTTGGAGAACATGGAGACAGCTCTTTAATCCCATGGTCTCTCGCGACCATTGCCGGCATTGAAATGAACCGCTATTGCACCGATATGTGCGAAAAACATAACCTGTGCGGCAAAGAAGAACTCAAGGAAATTGAAGAAGACGTGCGCAATGCCGGGGCAAAGGTCATTGCACTCAAAGGCGCCACTTTTTATGCGGTTGCCCTTTCTGTACGTCGGATCTGTGAATGCATTGTCCGGGACACCAATTCCGTTATGACAATTTCTTCCTTGGTTCATGATCAGTATGGTATCAACGATGTTTGCCTTAGCCTTCCCTATGTTGTAGGTGCACGCGGGATTGTTCGTGCCGTTGTTCCTCCCCTCACAGAAGAAGAGGTCAGCCTGTTACATAAAAGCGCCAACACTCTCAAAGATACTATCAGCCAGCTGGAGCTGTAAGGGTTCCTTAGCAGCTCTCGCGGCTGCATGTATAAATTATTTAGCTGGACTGTCTGTTATCACTGGATACAGTCCGCTGAAAAAACATTCAGAAAGGAATGGATAAACATGGATTACGCAGCAGAATCCCTGAAAAAACACAGAGAATGGAAAGGCAAAATTGAGGTTGTTTGCCGTGCACCGCTTGCAAACCACGAGGATCTTTCCCTTGCCTATACCCCGGGTGTTGCTCAGCCTTGCCTGGAAATTCAGAAAGACGTTAACCAGAGCTATGAACTGACCCGCCGCGGCAACCTCGTTGCGGTTGTCACCGATGGCACAGCAGTCCTTGGCCTTGGCGACATTGGCCCTGAGGCTGGTATGCCGGTTATGGAGGGCAAATGCGCCCTGTTCAAACACTTTGGCGATGTTGACGCCATTCCTCTGTGCATCCGCTCCAAGGATGTTGATGAGATTGTCAACACTGTCCGTCTGCTCGCAGGCAGCTTTGGCGGTATCAACCTCGAGGATATTGCCGCTCCGCGTTGCTTTGAAATTGAGCGCCGCCTGAAAGAGTGCTGTGATATTCCTATCTTCCACGACGATCAGCATGGTACCGCAGTGGTTGCTCTGGCCGCTATGCTCAACGCTTTGAAGCTTGTCGGCAAGAAGCTGGAAGACATTAAGGTTGTTACCAGCGGTGCAGGCGCAGCAGGAATTGCAATTATTAAACTGTTGATCGCTTCTGGCCTGAACAGTGAAAATGTTATCCTCTGCGACCGGAAAGGCGCTATCTACAAGGGACGTGAGGGCCTGAACAAAGAAAAAGAGGAAATGGCTGAAATTACCAACAAGAACTGCCAGAAAGGCACCCTTGCTGATGTTCTTGTCGGTGCTGACGTGTTCCTCGGCATTTCTGCTCCTGGCTGTGTTACTCCTGAAATGGTCAAGAGCATGAACAAAGACCCCATCATCTTCCCGATGGCAAACCCGGTTCCGGAAATCATGCCGGATCTTGCATATGAAGCTGGCGCGGCTGTTGTTGGTACTGGACGCAGCGACTTCCCGAACCAGATCAACAATGTCCTTGCATTCCCTGGCATCTTCCGCGGTGCTTTGGATGTCCGTGCAAGCGATATCAACGATGCAATGAAGATTGCGGCTGCAAAAGCAATCGCTGACTTTGTCACTCCGGAGAAACTCAATAAGGATTACATCATCCCGAGTGCATTTGAAGATGGAATTGCTCAGGCTGTTGCAAAAGCTGTTGCACAGGCTGCTCGTGATTCCGGCGTTGCCCGCCTGTAATTTTCTCTGACAATCAGGGATAAAAACCCCCGGAACGTTCCGGGGGTTTTTTATTGTATCGTTTGCTGTCACAGATAAAATGGCATCGCAATCTGCGTTCAATTTTTCCTTTTTGATTCTGTCGAGTGGACTCATCCGCACGGGTCTCATCACATCCCAATGCCCGGCAATCTTATCATTCTCCACAAGCCACAGGTCGTAGTAGCTAGTGGATATGCCACCAAAAGTACCCTCACTGGCTGCCAAAACGATATTGACCTGAGCCAGCACCTAATACCTGATGGGGCTTGTCGAAGATTATAGGCATTCCCTGCTCCGTCGAGCCGCTAGTGTAGTTTCAAACTTGGAAAGACCATCGGCAATACTGATATTGCGCTAAATGTAGATGTCCCCTTGGAAGTAATTGGCGTCTTTTTCGGAGGATTACCCTGCATGATATCATAGAGGAAATGTTTCTCCAATGCTCAGTTTACCTCTGTTTTATCCAAATCCATAAGTTTCTTCGCCCCATCAATTTGCGTTCAATCAAAAGGATTCTGTTTTCCCTTTACCGCCTAATGATCCCAGTACTTGACATAATAGTGTCCTTTCGGCCAGGGCAAAAAACAATCTTAAATCGCGTCAATGTGCCGTATCTCACCCTGCCAACCAAATTGGCTGTCTTGACTTTATCCAGCTATAGCATTATACTAATTCTATAAAGCTTATTTGTAAAGTAAGCATAATAAAATACTGTAGTTCCAAAAAGAAACTATTGTACATTTAGTAAGGCGAGGAAATTTTATGACAACACAAACAGAAAAAAAGGAGTTACCGGCTTGTCCGGTAGAAACTACATTAACACTGATTGGGGATAAATGGAAAGTTTTGATTTTGCGGGATTTAATGCCCGGGACGAAACGGTTTGGCGAGCTAAAAAAATCCATCGGCAGTGTTTCTCAGAAAGTGTTGACGGCCCAACTTCGTGATATGGAGAAAAGCGGTCTACTCACCCGCACTGTGTATGCTGAAGTTCCTCCGCGTGTGGAGTATTCCCTGACGGATTTGGGCAGGAGTTTGAAGCCCATTTTGGATGCCATGTGGAATTGGGGAGAAAATTACAAGGTTCAAAATTCCTAACAATAAAAAGCTGCTGCATCGAATTTTTGGTGCAGCAGCTTTTCGTTATAATGCAAATTTGAATAAAGAAATGTCATTTTAATGTACACTTCCTACTCACTATTATAAAATCAGAGTTCTCGTAAATCATCGAGTAGTTTTTTCTGAATATTTTACTGTCCTTCTGAACTTTTGCAAAAGATGGGCCGCATATATCCCGGAGCCCTGTGCCGAGAACATTAGAGAATCCCATTGGCAAATGCGTTTTTTCTTATAACAGGCCCATCCTTCAGGATTTTGGCCGTAGAACCTTCATAGCACCCCTTTCACAGCATCGTTTTCCAGCAGCTCAGGATTGTTGTCCCCTGATTTCTTTCGGTCCATCCGTTTAACAAAATTGATTTTTCATTTTTCCATTGATATAATCTATTAAGTAATTGATTTTTTTAAGGAACTATCTGTAGGAAAAGGCGATTGGAGAGAGTTTGTATGAAAATAACATTAATTGAGTGTACGCAATGCGGCGCGCCAATTCAAATTGACGAATCTAAGGATTTTGTAGTTTGTAAGTATTGCGGTTCTTCGTACAATCTTACAGAAATTAAAAAGGACGAGAAAGAGAAAAGCAATAGCCCCTGCATTGAAAATACGCAGATCCGTAAGGAAGAATTGAAAAAAATTTGCAATTTTCTTGACCGAGGGGAACAGATACAGGCAATTAAGTTGTTTAGAACAATAACCGGTGCGGATTTGAAAACGGCTAAGGATACCATCGAAAATCTAAAACAATATAATGCGTATAAGTGAAAATAAATAGAATAGATCAGATGAATACTTATACTTGCTACCTTACAACACAATCCCATGTTGAAGTGTTGTCCGATGCAGACAAAACGTCTCCCTAAAGCAAGGTGCGCGATTCGGAAACGACGGCTCACCGCTGTCTCACTGTTTCAAAATTAGTGGCATAAAAGAATCAGAGCACAACGACGAAAAAAGCTACATTTTGATTTCTCAAAATGTAGCTTTTAACTTGGCGGAGAAGGAGGGATTCGAACCCTCGATGCGCTATTAACGCATACACGAGTTCCAGTCGTGCGCCATAAACCGGGCTAGGCGACTTCTCCATTGTTTTCTTTCACTGCGTTCTCTTCAGAGCGCTTAATTATTATAACTGATTTTATTACACAAGTCAAGCTTTTTCTAGAACTTTTTCAAATTTCTGATAAAAACGGAGTGGAGAGGGAAAGCCTTTCCACTCCATCTTATATTCAGAAAATCTGCTTATTCTCCGACGTACGGAAGGAAAGCAAGGTGACGTGCACGCTTGATTGCAACTGTCAGCTGACGCTGATGACGAGCGCAGGTACCAGTGACTCTGCGTGGAACAATCTTCGCTCTGTCAGAAAGATATCTTCTGAGTTTTGCCACGTCTTTGTAATCGATGTGCTCGACTTTGTCGACACAGAAGGAACAGACTTTCTTGCGGCCTCTTCTGCCGCGTCCGCCTCTTTCGTTTCTCTCCAACGTAATGACCTCCTTAAATCAGGATAAATGCAAATGCTTAAAACGGTAAATCGTCGTCTGCCGGAATTTCGGAAAAATCGCCAAGATCTCCACTTTCAAAGGTCTGCGCCTGCTGAGCAACCGAACTTGGAACCTCAAAAGGTGTCGGCGCAGGCTGCTGATAAGAAGCTGCACGCTCACTGGAGGCTTTGCTTTCTGCAAAATGGACCTGATCTGCTACAATTTCAAACGCTTTACGATTTACACCGTTGCGATCGGTATAGCTTCTGGTCTCAATTCTGCCGTCCACCGCCACAAGCTGTCCTTTTCTAAAATAACGGGAGACAAATTCCGCAGTTTGTCGCCAAGCAACAATATCGATAAAATCGGTTTGCTGCTGGGCATTTTTGGAATAATTCCGGTTGACAGCCAGCGTAAAGCTTGCAACTGACACACCGTTCGGGGTCTGTCTCAGTTCCGGGTCCGCGGTTAAACGTCCCATCAGGATCGCTCGATTGAGCATACTAACACCACCCTTAAATTAGTCCTTCTTGACGATCAGCGTACGGAGAACTCCATCTGTAATTTTGTAAACGCGGTCAAGTTCTGCCGGAAATTCCGGAGTGCAGGTGAAGTTTACCAGATAATAGTATCCTTCGTTCTCCTTCTGGATTTCGTAAGCGAGTCTGCGCTTACCCCAATCCTCTACGCTGTCAACAGTACCGTGTTCTGCGATAAGGTTCTGGAATTTTTCAAACAAATTCTTGATACCCTCTTCGCCAAGCTTTGTGCTGAGAATCATTACGGTCTCGTAGCTTGCTTTTACCTGTGCCATGAAAACACCTCCTTTTGGACTTATGGCCCCGGCAGGACGCCGGAGCAAGGATGTTATGCGTCTGGCGCAATAACAGTCAAATTATAGCACTACTTGTAAAGCTTGTCAACTCATAATTCAAAGTGTTTTTGCAAGTTCTTTCAAATAGCTTCTAAGCCCTTCTCCAATTTCCTCATGCGCAAGGCCCACTTCAATGGATGCCTGTAAAATACCCAACTTATTTCCCATATCATACCGAGTGCCCTCATAGTCCACGCCGATCATTTGCTCTGTCACGGCGAGCTCTTTCATGGCGTCCGTAAGCTGGATTTCCCCTCCGGCTCCCGGGGCTGTATGTTCCAGAATTTCAAATATTTTCGGTGGAAGCACACATCTGCCAAGAATAGAAAAATTGGAGAATTCCTCCCCAGGCGCCGGCTTTTCGATCATATTATCGACCATATACATCCGTCCATGTTCATGGTGGACGGAAAGAGAAGAATATTTACGGATATCCTCGGAAGGAACCTCTTTGATTCCCACTACGCCAAGTCCAAATTCCTCATAAGCTTCACACAACTGCTTACATGCGGGATTCTCCCCAATAATAACGTCATCCCCATAAAGGACGGCAAACGGTTCATTCCCCACAAATGATTTTGCACATAAAATTGCGTGACCAAGGCCTTTCATTTCCTTCTGGCGGACATATTGGATATTTGCCATTTCTGCCACTCTTTGAACTTCAGAAAGCAGCTTTTCCTTACCGGAATCTGCCAGCCGTTTTTCCAACTCCGGAGAATGGTCAAAATGATCTTCCACTGCTGTTTTACCGCGGCTGGTAATAATCAAAATCTCCTCAATCCCAGAGCGGACCGCTTCTTCCACAATATATTGAATAGCAGGTTTGTCGACAATTGGGAGCATTTCCTTTGGAATTGCTTTGGACGCCGGCAACACCCTTGTCCCCAATCCGGCTGCGGGAATCACTGCCTTCCTTACTTTCATCTCATTTCTCCTTTACCTAAAATGGTTGCTTAAACCTGTAAGTATTAAAACATGCCAAATACCATAATCATACTGCCAAGCATATACAATGCCATCATAGCAACGCAGAGTATAATGATCCCTTTGCGATTGACCCCGCCCTGTTTGATCAGAGCGTCATGGTATTCCGGGGAGCCAGCCGTATAACGTTCCCGCAACTTTTTGATTTTACGGAAAATATGCCATTTATAAAGCCGGGTAGAAAATAACCCAAAAATAGCCATCACTGCGATACTTACCAGTTGGGAAGCCATTTCAATTTTGAACAGATAAGCGGTATCCACCTGAACCCCCTGCGCTACAATTCCAGTAAGCGCAGAAAATAAATCCGGTAATGTTCGCATGGAGAGCAGGGTTGTCCCAGTAAAAATCAAAATGGAAATCAGGGCGCTGACAATTGCCATGGAGTAAACTTTCCGGTACAGGAAATAATAAAAGGAGAAAAAACAGCCCGACCAACACCAGGAAGTTTTTTTCCCTTCGCTCATCTGTTTAAAACGCGGTAAATAATAGGCGCTGTTCTCCCCCACAATTTCCTGTAATTCCAGTACCGAGACGCCGTCTATTTCTTCTTCCGGAGAGAGCCCTCCATAGGGATCCATGGAATATGTTCCAAACGGCATTCCAAAAGGTCCACCCGGGCGTTGGTCCATCCCAGGCTGACCAAAAGGATTCTGCTGATTTCCACCAAAACCGGGCTGGCCATAGGGATTTTGCGCCCCCTGCTGCGGTCCAAACCCCTTTAAGGGCTTTCCACAGTGGGTACAGAAAATACCCTCTGCCGGATTGGAGGCGCCACAGGACGGACACTGGACAGTCGCTCCGGACGTCCCTTCCGCATGATTACCGGGGGCATGCCAGGTTTCTCCCGTGCCATGCTTATCTGCAAATGCACATTTGCCATTTTTCAGATAACATTCCCTGTGATGAGGAGCGCCGCATTCCGGACAGACAACAATATCGTCTGTTTCCGTAAATTCTTTATTACAGATAGGGCAATGAATTCCTTCATATTTCCCCATTCAAACATCTCCTTGTACCATGGTTTTCTATTGAGAACAACGAAAAAACCGTTTTTTTGATAAACTACATACCTTTATATTATAAACGATCCTCCTATAAATTCAAAGCTTTTTTGTAAACTTTGTAAGAACCCGCCTTTACTTTGTACGGCGGTTGCACTATAATAAATATGGGAGATTTTTCTGGTTATTTTTAAATTCCCGGAACCCGAATACCCAAAAACCGGCTTTTGCCGGCAGATAAGGATGATTGAAAACGTTATGCTGCAATATGAAGAACTCAGGCTTCGCCTGGAAGAACTAAAACCCGCCATTGACGATTTGAAATTCGCCATTGGTGTTGAAAAAATCAAACAGGAAATCGCCCAGTTGGAAGATCAGGCCGCTGCACCGGACTTTTGGGAAGATATGAAAAATTCCCAGGCTGTCCTGCAAAAAACCAGCCAACTTAAGGCCAAAGTTACCGCATACGAACAGTTGTGTTCAAAATATGACGACGCAATGACAACGATTGAAATTGCAGACGAAGAAAACGATGAATCCCTATATGGGGAAGCATGTTCCGCAGTGTCGGATGTGGAAAAGGATTTGGAAGAACAAAAGCTTACCACCCTTCTTTCCGGAGAATACGACGCTAAAAATGCGATTCTGGCCTTCCATGCAGGCGCAGGCGGGACGGAAGCACAGGACTGGGTGGAAATGCTCTATCGTATGTATCATCGCTGGGCAGAACAGCACCATTTTAAAGTCAAGGTACTGGACTATCTGGATGGGGAGGAAGCAGGTATTAAAAGTGCCACAATATTGGTCGAAGGATTAAACGCCTATGGGCTTTTAAAATCCGAATCCGGCGTCCATCGTCTGGTACGCGTGTCCCCTTTTGATTCTTCCGGCCGCCGGCATACTTCCTTTGCCTCTGTTGAGGTAATGCCTGAAATTGGCGAAGAAGTTGAAGTGGAAATCCGCGATGAAGATTTAAAAGTAGACACCTACCGTTCTTCCGGTGCTGGTGGGCAGCATGTCAATAAAACAGAATCCGCTGTGCGTATCACCCATATTCCAACCGGCATTGTAGTCGCATGCCAGAATGAACGCAGCCAAATCCAAAACCGGGCCGTTGCCATGCGCATGCTGCGTTCTAAGCTCATTGAAATTAAAGAACGGGCAAATTTGGAAAAAATCGAAGATATCAAGGGGGAACTCAAGGAAATCGCCTGGGGTTCCCAAATCCGCTCCTATGTTTTTATGCCCTATACATTGGTCAAAGACCATCGTACCGGTTATGAATCCGGAAATATTGGCGCAGTCATGGATGGAGATCTGGATGGGTTTATCAACGCCTATTTAAAAGCCCTGAGCCTTGGGGAGCTTAAAAAATAAGAAAATTTGGAGGGATGAAGGATGCGTTTTCTAAACAAAGTGGATGAATTCAAACAGGAGGCTACCAACGCTCTCTTTACAAAAGAACAGGCCATTGCAGTCGCTATAAAACTGTTTGACGCCGAACTTGCCGATCCCTCCAATTCTGAGGAGGATATTCGAGTTCTTACAGATGCAAGACAGCGCGTCTCCATCCACTATTTTGATAATACGGCTTCCCATGTAGATGAAATTTTGGATTCTGTCGGGGTTGCACGACTGACTGCACATGACATTGCCCAGGCAATTGATATCATGCTTTTTGAATCCAAGTAAGAAGAATATGATTTCAAAACAGGAGTGAACAAGTTCACTCCTGTTTTTGTTTTCTGGCGCCAGGGTACAGGCGGGGATTGTCTAAAGCATGGCTTTGGAAATTGTAAAACGGCCGATACTTTTCCATAACTATGTATTTTCCCACAGATCAGGATAATTTCATTGCATTTGTGTACACATCTCCTATCGCTTTGCATACAATGAAGAGAAAAAACTCTGTTTTCCCTGATAGAAAAGGAGAATCCCTATGACGCAAAGAGAATTTTTACAGCTGGTTGCAGAAAACTATCCCGGCATTGAAGCAAGACTCCCATTTTACTGTTCTTGCTATTCCCCTTGCTTTCCTACGCCGCAGCCAATTTCCCCATCCGCTACACCGACCTATGCCTTTTTGACCGCCAGCACCCCCCTAACCGCAGTAGCTGGCAACGGAATCGCGTTTACCGTGAGAAATACTTCCGGAGACATTTTCGTATCCGGGGATACCATAACACTCCAAAAGCCGGGTGTTTATGCTGTTACTTATAACCTGAACCTTCCCTATGCCACTACCCTGTCAACACAGCTAACATTGCAGCTTAACGGGGCTCGTGTTGCAGGAACACAGGTTCATGTCAACAAAACGGACGCCGCTTCTTCCAACACAGTATTCGGTCAAGCAATTCTTACGGTTCCCACCGCACCTGCTACATTGCGCCTGATTTCCAGCGCCGCAATCAATATCCCAGTCGAAAGCAATGCCGATATTCTCGCTACTATGAACATTATCAGGCTGTAAAGCAAAACCGCGCGTTAGCCGCGCGGTTTTCTTTTTCTAAAATCGGCTGGTCTTCATTTTCCTGTCAGGGGATTTTTGTCTTCTTCATGCCAGTCTAAAACACACCGTTATTTTTTCTATCCCGCTATCTCAAAAACAGGAGCAAATCTGTTTGCATATTTTTTAATAAACCGGTGTTTACTAATCAATGACGCCCCTGATTCCAAGAAAAATATCCAATTTTTTCTTGTATATTTTTCACTTTTCTGTTAAACTGTAATAGAAGGTGCAGAAGTATCACAAAAGATCCCATTTCCTGGATAGAACTCAGGGGGCGGTTCCATTCTATGAAAAAGAAATTCATTCAAATCCTGCTGCGTATATCTGGGGCTGTGGAAATCATTCTGTCTCTGATTGTACTGGCAGCCATCCTGATTTCTTCGTTTTCACTGATATACGAGCTTGGTATTTTCAACGGCGACTTGATAGTCCCAGAACGGCTCGACGCCTTTCTCAGCCAGGCACTGGGTTTGGTTGTAGGCGTTGAGTTTATAAAAATGCTCATCCGCCACACTCCCGGAGCAGTAATTGAAGTTCTTTTGTTTGCCATTGCAAGGCAGTTGATTGTATACCATACAAGCACTTTGGAAACCCTGATTGGTATTTTGGCAGTTGGCTGTGCTTTCGCAATCCGCAAGTTCCTTTTTGTCGAACAGATTGATGTGGATGTACCAGAAAATAAGCCAAACACACAAAAAAATGAAAATTTTCCAAAAAATAACTAGAGAAATGAAAACACAGGATTTATCAACAAGCCTGTGTTTTTCTCTTTTCACTGGTATTGGAATAATTGCAATCGCAAAAGCCATACTAGTATTGCTGCTACTCAGCAGCAATAAAGGAGGAGATTGTAACCATGAAACAGTGCCATGCAAACCAGAGCATCAAATGTACTGTCCAGCAGTGCGCAAACCATTGCGAGAATGAGAACTACTGCTCTCTTGACTGCATTACCATTGGTACCCACGAACTCAACCCTACTGTGGACCAGTGTACCGACTGTAAGTCTTTTGAACTGAAACAATAGTTTTCCCATCCTCTATTTTGGGATTCTGCTAACAGCAGATATCCCCCCAGGTACCATCACCCCAGGTACCGCTATTCCATGAATGATGCGTGTTTACTCACGCAAAGCCTTTCTTTCCCTTTAAGATACAAGCCCACGGAGAGTATCCGTGGGCTTGTATTTCTTATCGAAGTCTGTTATCAGAAACTTTTGTTATTCTATGGTAATTGTCTTTGCTTCTTCTCCGGGTTTGACTATCCCTTTCGAACGCCACTTACCGCGCTTGAAAAAGAAAACAGTCAATACGGCTCCCATTACCCAGGAAATTAACAGGGAAACAAACAAGCTGTACGGGGAACCGACCGGAGAAGCCTCTGTCCGGGTGAGATAGGCGATCCCATAGGCAATGGGAACACGGAGGATGACGGTAGTAATAATCGAAATCCACATCGGAGTCATTGTGTCCCCAGCACCTCTCATAACTCCGGAAAGGATCTGCGTTACTGCCACCGCCAGATATCCGAGTGCAAGTACACGCAGCATGCTCACGCCCAAATCAATCACTTCCGGGGTGCTGGTAAACATCCGCAGTAAAAACTCGCCAAAAATCAGGATACAGGCCACAAGTGCGGCAATAAAAATAAGCCCAATTTTCATCCCGTCTTTTGTCCCTTCGTGGACACGGTCCAGGCGGTTTGCTCCCATATTCTGCCCGGTGTAGGTTGTCATTGCATTGCCGAAGGTAAAGTTCGGCATCATGGCAAATCCGTCGACACGCATGACAGCGGTATTTGCTGCAATCACTGCGGTGCCAAAACTGTTGGTCAAGGATTGTACCACGATCTGGGCCATGGAGAAAATGGCCTGCGTTAAGCCAGCCGGCAATCCCAGTTTCACCAACTGCATAACATAAACTTTTTTCAATTTCAGCATCTTGAAATTGATTGTGACAATATCCCTCAACAATACAAGGCGAACCATACACAATACGGCGGACACCAGCTGCGCAATTGCAGTGGCAATCGCAACGCCTGCAACTCCCCAGCCAAGACCCGCTACAAACCAGACGTCCAAAACAATGTTGAGTCCACAGGCAATTAACAAAAACAACAGGGGTGTTACAGAATCGCCCAATCCACGGAGCATCCCCGACAGAATATTATAATAGGCCATTCCGATAATTCCTATAAAGATAATATCCAGATAAGTGCAGGACTGCTCAAAAATGTCCGGAGGAGTATTCAGCAGGGACATCATCGGCCGACTAATCAGCGGACCTAAAATCATAATAAAAATGGAGGTGAGTAAGGAAAGTGTAATTGCAGTACCAGCCGTATGGGACAAATGGTCTTTTTCCCTTGCCCCAAAATACTGGGAAACCATAATCGTCGCCCCTGTTGAAATTCCCATAAACAGCACCAGCAGCAAATTGACAACAGGTCCGCTTGCTCCTACCGCAGCAAGGGCATTGTCCCCTACATAAGTTCCCACCACGATAGAATCCACTGTGTTATAGAGCTGCTGTGCCAAGTTTCCAATTAGCAGCGGTACCGAAAATTGAATTAGCCCCTTGACAGGGCTTCCCACGGTCATATCCTGTGCGTTAAATAATTTTGATAGTTTACCGGACATTCAAGCACTCCTTTTCCTCAGGCCATGACACAAAAGATGCGGCTGTACCGCGCACGGCGGACAGCCGCATCTCTATTTTCCATTTTCCCCTCTGATAAGCCCAATTCTATGAATTTGTGCCCAGAACTGGAACTATGTCATTCCCCTTCATTTTTTCTTTATTTTATGGTAACATGCGCTATTTTAGCTGTCAATAACAAATCTGCAACAAAAAACATTTTTTCTTTTCACAGTACCACGCAAACTTTCATCACAGAAATTCAAACGATCTGCACTGCGCCGGCTTGACGAATGGCTAGGATTTGACAGCAGCCAGTTCCCAGAATTTTTTCCATTGCAGACACAAAAAATCCCAGCCTTTCAAACGGGATCCATGCCTGCACTGTTCCTCCAAACCCTCCTCCGTGAATACGGGCTGCCCCCTGTCCTTCCAAAAGCTTTTCACAGAGAGCAAGCGCGACCGCCATTTCCTGATGAAATGTCTCACCAGAAGGATAAATGTTTTGCAAATACTGGAAAGAAGAATTCCCAGATTCCCGTACCAGCTGAAGAAACTCCATAAAACTTCCCCTTTTCAGCGCATGAACCTGCCGCTGTACCCGGGAATTTTCTTCAAAAAAGTGGATGGCACGCAAAAGGGCGCGATCTCCTGTTTTTCTCCGGACAGATTTTATGGAAGAGAAAAAATCATCCGGAGACACTTCTCTCAAAAACTCCTTGCCAAAGCAATTTGCTACCTGCTTCATTTCATGTGGAATCGCCCCATATTCTTCGGTCAAGCCCTCATGTCCAACACCGCAGTTGATTAGACAAAGGGCATATCCGCACTGTTCCAAGTCAAAATGGATTTTCTCTATCAACGGACGGTTGGGATTTTCAAAATCCATAAACACCACGGAACCCTGCGCACAGGCCATCTGATCCATCTGTCCGCAGGCTTTTCCAAAATAACAGTTTTCCGCATATTGTCCCGCTTTCGCCAAAATCTCCGGGGGAAGCTTTCCCTGATGGAACAAACTGCTGATGATACGCCCCACAAGAACCTCAAATGAGGCGGAGGATGACAATCCTGATCCCGCCCGAACCTCCGAAGAAATAAAGGCGTCAAATCCTCCCACTGAATATCCCTGTTCCATTGCATATGCGGCAACTCCTCGGATCAGTGCTGCCGGGGTCCGTGTTTCCTCTTGTCGTGGCGATTTCTCCGCCAAACAAATATTGTATTCCCCATACCCATCGGAAAAAATCCGTATCCAATTTGTTTCGTTTTTTGCCGCTGCGGCTACGCTATCCAAATGGATCCCCGCCGCCAAAACACATCCATGTTGATGGTCGGTATGGTTTCCTCCAAGCTCTGTCCGGCCCGGAACAGAAAACATCCGTATCCCGGAAGCTTTGGAAAAAATGGAACAAAATTTTTCATAAATTCTTTCCAGTCTCAGTTCCATTGCAGGAAACTCCCTGCCCGGATACAGCAGTGGAAAAACACGTTTGTTCTGTATCGACATTTTTTGGCGGAATCGCCGTAAAGATTCCTGTTCCATTTTATCTCCCTCCTCTTGATAAAGATAACGGATTTTTGCCATCTTTTCCACTGTTTTCTGTTTATCGGAGGAAAACTTTCCCTGCCCTGTATACAATACTCCTGTTTTTTGGTATGATAATGTGGAAATTATGCACAGGAGGAGAAAAAATATGAAAATCCGGCTGGTGCACCCAGACGATTTACAAGTAGTTACACAGATAGAAGCAGCTTGTTTCCCAGCGGCGGAAGCTGCACCACAAGAAGAGCTTTCAAAAAGGATTCAGGCATTTCCCACGCATTTTTGGATATTGGAAGAAAAGGACAAACCCATTGGTTTTATCAACGGGATGGTAACCGATAACCGGACTATCTGCGATGAGATGTTTGAAAACGCCTTCCTTCACAGGGAAAACGGAGCCTACCAGTCAGTTTTTGGCCTGGATGTCCTGCCGGAATACCGCTGTAAAGGTTATGCGGCAAAGCTCATGCAAACCCTGATTGACCATGCAAAACAGGATGGCAGACGCGGCTGCATTTTGACCTGCAAAGAACACCTTTTGCATTATTATGCAAAGTTCGGCTACAAAAACCTTGGAGTTTCCGCTTCCAAACACGGTGGAGCCACCTGGTATGACATGCTGCTGGAATTCTGAGCATACTCGGCCGCCTTTTATCAATGGATTTTGAAAAGGGTTCAGAATCCCGCCCGTGTCCTATCTGTCCATTATCCCGATATCCCGATTTTTCCTGTGAAGCCGTGCGGAAACGACTACCAAAAATGCAAACACTTCCTTGCAATTCCCCGCTTGACTTTTCAGTAAAAATTCGATACAATATGACCATAAACATTTTTGGGTCATATGGTGATAAGACATGGCAACTGCATTTAGTGAACAAGAAAAACAAATGATTCATGCCAAGCTGATGGAAGAGGCAAGAAAATGCATTTCCACCATTGGTATGCGCAAAACAACCGTCGACCAGCTTGCCTATGGAGCGGATATTTCCAAAGGGGCATTCTATAAATTTTACGACAGCAAGGAAATGCTCTTTTTCGAGGTACTCGAAAGCCTGCACACGGAAATTTATGACGCGGCTTTTTCCGTTTTGGATTCCCGCAGGGATTTGCCGGAAGCAGAACGTGCAGCGCTTGCCTTTTTGACCGCATGCAAAGTTATGGAGGAAAACTCCATGATGGATTTTTTTGAAAATGACCTTTCCTATCTGCTTCGGAAAATTCCGCAGGATGTGTTGGAGAAATATTACAGCAGCGATGACGCCCATATCCGCGACCTGTTTGCACGGGGTGGGCTCCATCTAAAAGTGCCGGTTGAAACGGCAAGCGCTGCAATCCGCTCCATCTTTTTAACCCTGCAACACCAGACGGAATTGGGGAGTTCTTTCCACGCCGTGATCGAATTGCTTGTGAGAGGAGTTTGCAGTCAACTGCTTTAACCTCCCATATATAAATTCAACCTCCATATCTGTACCAGCCCGCCAGGAATACTTCCCCGGCGGGCTGGTACTTTTCGTTTCCAGATTCGGTTTTACGTTCCCTGCACCATCAGCCAGATACCGTATAAAAGGAGCAGATGGGCCGGATAAAACAAATAGAAAAACCATCCGCTCCCTTTGCTTCCCCCACGCCGCCCACGATATGCTGAGAGAAGCGGAAGACACAAAAATACCCCTGCCTGCACACCGGATCCGCACAAAAACTCTGGAAAAGACACGCTTTCTCCTCCAGGCAAAAGGAGAAAGTAGGATACGGTATTTTGTAATACCCAGAGTCCCCCTGCTAAAGAAAAATATTTTGCCTGCCTTGAAAAATTCCTACGGCCAAGAAAAAAAGATAACGCAAACAGGATCGCGTAATAGGACCAATCCCCTAAGGTCGCCAAAAGGCACAGGACGGCCAGAAGTATCAGACGCAAATAACCATTCTCTATTCTATCCCACACCGCTACCGCCCCAAGGCTCAGCAGGAGCGTATAAAGGACATTGAACTTTCCCACACTATTCCATGTCGGAAAAGCTCCTGTTGAAAACAGGATGTAGGGCAGATAGGAAATTGCCGCAAATACTGCAAGCCTCAGCGCATAACGCCTGAGATCCCTGGTATGCAAGTATCCTTCCACCAGAAAAAAGCACATGATCGGCGCTGTTGTTCGGCCCAGCAGATGCATCAAAAAACCGATAGCAGACTGTGACGGCACAAATAACCGGGCAATATGATCCAACAGCATTGCCGCAATTGCAAATCCTTTTATCTGAAATGCTGTCAGTTCTCTGCGTTTTCCCATATCCTGGTTTCCTCCTTTACCGGTATCCTAACACATGGGGACATTGCGTGCAAGAAAACCGCTAAATGTTTGCTGTTTCATCGAATTTGCCAAAAGCGGGCTTCTGTAGTATGATAAGAATAATGTTAGCAAAGTCTAATTTTTGGAGGTGAACCCATGAAGATACACGAATCCGGTGAAAATTACTTGGAAACCATCCTCATGCTGAAAAACAGGATTGGACAGGTGCGCTCCATTGATATTGTCCGGGAAATGGATTTTTCAAAACCAACCGTCAGTGTCGCAATGAAACGCTTTCGGGAAAACGGATACATTACCATGGATGGAGAAGGCTATATCTCCCTGACTCCAAAAGGACAGGAAATCGCGGAACGCATTTACGAGCGGCATGTGGTGATTGCTGAAATTTTGATGAAGCTTGGAGTTCCGGAAAAAACAGCTTATGAAGATTCATGCAGGATTGAACACGATTTGAGCGACGATACTTTTGCACGTATTAAAGAGCATTACTACAAGCATAAGGCCTCCATAAAAGACTAAATTCTGTCGGGCGGTGTACTCCAGATTTCCATGGATACACCGCCCTTTTCTTATCCAAGGCAAACATTCCAAAAAAGTGTTGACATATTCCTAGTAAAATGATATAGTATAGCCATGGGTTAGTTAATACTAACCAAAGAAGACCGAACCCCTTTTGGTATCGGTATTTTTTCTCAAATATAGTTAGTGTATTCTAACCGAAATTCGCCAAAAGGAGTACGCCCATGGAAAAGTATCTTGTCCGGCACTGTGCCCCAACGCTTGCCGGAATGAAAACCGGAAATCTTTTCGGTTACCGTTTTTCTTCCCTTTTTTCTTTGTTGGAAGAAGTCAGGCAATGTAGAAAAGTACTGGAAAGAAAAGGCGTAAGCCTTTTTATACTGCAAATCCAGGATGGACGCGCGCTTGTCTATCTGTGCCGGCGCAAGCTTCTGTTGCACGATTGGCAGCAACCCGGTGTTTCTTCTTTTATGGAGCGGTATGGATACAATACAAAAAACCCGGAGCTGGCAATCGCAAGGCTTTCCCAAAAACTATGTACAAAAACAGGGTTTCCGCATGAAATCGGTCTGTTTTTGGGGTATCCATTTGCGGATGTGCAGGGCTTTATCCAAAACGAAGGGCAAAATTGCAAATGCTGTGGATGCTGGAAAGTCTACTGTGACGAACAGCATGCCAAACGGCAATTTGAACGCTTTGCAAAATGTACTCGGGTCTATTGCAAGTGCTTTTTACAGGGCACGCCAATTTCAAGGCTGACAGTAGCCGCATAACCAATCAGGAAAGGAAGTTTTTTGATGAGTAAAGTTGCAATTGTATACTGGAGCGGTACGGGAAATACGGAGGCTATGGCCCATCTGGTAGAAGAAGGGGCAAAAAGCGCTGGAGCTACAGTGGAACTCTTCACCGCTTCTGAATTTTCTCAGGATAAAATGGCTGAGTTTGACACAGTTGGTTTTGGGTGCCCTTCCATGGGTGCGGAGCAACTGGAGGAATCCGAATTTGAACCCATGTTCTCTGCTTTGGATATTCACGGCAAAAAGATTGCCCTGTTTGGTTCCTATGGATGGGGAGACGGCGAATGGATGCGTACATGGGAAGCTTCCTGTAAAGACAGCGGCGCCATTCTGGTATGTGATTGTGTGATCGCAAACGAAGCGCCGGACGACGAGGCTTCCCAAGCTTGCAAAACCCTTGGCGCCGCACTGGCCAACGCTTAAAACTTGATTTCTCCTTTTATTTGACATACAAACTTTTCATTTTCTTGCCGGGAAAACCTCTGCGGATCCTTCTTCCGCAGAGGTTTTCCTTTTCTCCGAATAAAAGAAAACCGCCTGGCGCCTGGACGCCGGGCGGAAAAGATGATGAGGACATTGACATGAAATCCTCTGGAGACATTGTATCAGCTATACTGTATTTTTGCAACTTTTTCATCAGATTGATAAGAATTTTTGTCAATTTCACAATTGATCAATCGCATTTTCATGTCAAATCCCCAGGAATTCTTTTTTTCTATTTTCTTTGATTCCTTGTCTTGGTTTCCCCTCAGAGTTATAATAAATCCAACAGAAAGACCGGAAAGGGGTCCGTTTATGTATATTACCGATTTACACATTCATTCCAAATACTCCCGCGCCACCAGTCGCGACTGCGACATCCAGCATCTAGACTACTGGGCGCGCCGCAAGGGGATTGACCTTGTGGGAACAGGGGACTTTACCCATCCCGCGTGGAGAGAAGAACTAGCTGAACGGCTTATTCCTGCAGAGGAAGGATTCTATATCCTGAAAGAGGAATATGTTTTGAAAGATTCCACCACCTTCCACGCCAATCCTCCCCGGTTTGTCGTCACGGGGGAAATCAGTTCCATTTACAAGAAAAACGGTAAGGTTCGTAAAGTACACAACCTGATCATCCTTCCCTCTTTGGAGGATGCCCAAACCCTTGCCCACAAACTGGAAGCCATCGGTAACATCCACTCGGACGGACGCCCGATTCTGGGAATTGACAGCCGCGATCTACTGGAAATCACGCTGGAATCCTGTCCGGACGCCATGTTCATCCCCGCGCACATCTGGACTCCGCACTTTTCCATGTTCGGCGCCTTTTCCGGTTTTGATACAGTGAGCGAATGCTTTGGCGATTTAACCCCCTATATCCACGCGGTAGAAACCGGTCTGTCCTCTGATCCTCCAATGAACTGGAGGGTTTCCATGCTTGATTCCTACACGCTCATCTCCAATTCCGACGCCCACTCCCCTTCCAAACTGGGAAGGGAGGCAACTCTGTTGAATACCGAACTCTCTTACCCGGCACTGAAAGCCGCCATTGAAGGGACAAACCCGGAAGGGCTTGCCGGTACCATTGAATTTTTCCCGGAGGAGGGAAAATACCATCTGGACGGACACCGTACATGCGACCTCTGCCTGCGTCCGTCGGAGACGGTTCTCTATGGGGGGCGTTGTCCAAAATGCGGCAAAAAAATCACGATTGGCGTGGAACACCGCGTTGAAGAACTTGCCACCCGCCCGGAGGGGTTCCTTTTGCCAGATGCAAAACCTTTTGAAAGCCTGATCCCACTGCCGGAAGTTATTGCCTCTTCGACCGGGTATACCACCGCAAGCAAAAAAGTTGCTGCACAATATGAGGCCATGTTAAGTCAGCTTGGGGCCGAGTTCCCCATTCTCCGACAAATTCCACTGGAGGAGATCGGGGCAGTCGCCGGGCCCTGTATTCAGGAGGGAATTCGACGCCTGAGAAATGGGGAAGTCACACGATTCCCCGGTTATGACGGAAAATACGGCGTGATTCAGCTGCTCTCCTCCTCCGAAATCGAGAAATTCAGCGGACAGACAAGCCTGTTCGGGTTTTCTGCCTCTAAACCCTCAAAACCAAAAAAAGAACTGATTTTTTCCCCGCAATCCCTGCAAAGCGGAGGGGATTATACAACTCTGCAACAACCTCCGGTACCGCAGGCACAAGAAGATCTTCTCCAATCCCTCAATCCCAGGCAGCGGGAAGCGGTCTGCACGGACAATCTTACAGTCGCCGTTATTGCAGGGCCGGGAACCGGAAAAACGAAAACCCTGGTCTCCCGGATCGGCTATCTGATCGAACAAAAGAAAGTCCCCCCTTCCCATATTACGGCGGTGACCTTTACCAACAAAGCCGCTGCGGAAATGCGTCAGCGCCTGGAGCAACAGCTTTCTTCCAAACGCTCCGCCCGTGCGGTACATATCGGCACATTCCATTCCCTATGTCTGGAACTACTGCGGGAGCAATTCGGAGAAATCCGCCTTTTGGAGGAATATGAAGCCGCTTGCCTTGCAAAAGAACTGCTCAAAGAGCAGGGATCGGATATCTCCCCCGCACGCTTGTTGCAGGAGGTCTCCTCTTATAAAAGCGGCATGCAGCAAAAGCAGACGCAGCCTTCCATCCCGGAAGGTCTTGTCGAACGCTATTGTGCACTGCAAAGGGAAAAGCAGGTGTTTGACTTTGACGATCTGCTGCTGGAAACCCTGCGCCTATGGAAGATCGGGGAACTCCCGGCAAAATGGAAAACCCGGTTTTCCCATCTGCTTGTCGATGAATTTCAGGACTCCAGCCCGGTTCAGTACCAGCTTATCCGGGCATGGACGCATGAAAACGCCCATCTCTTTGTAATCGGGGATCC
This sequence comes from Candidatus Pseudoruminococcus merdavium, assembly GCA_904419745.1. Lineage (GTDB taxonomy): Bacteria > Bacillota > Clostridia > Oscillospirales > Ruminococcaceae > Pseudoruminococcus_B > Pseudoruminococcus_B merdavium. The sequence goes on from CAJFSS010000013.1 coordinate 81,457, forward strand.
GGATCAGTCCATCTACGGGTTCCGTGGAGCTTCTGCGGAATGCTTCTCCCGTCTGGAAAAAGACTTTCCCGCTTTGAAGCAAATCCGTCTGACGGAAAACTACCGTTCCACCCCGCAGATACTGGGGTGCGCCCTGCCGGTGATCTCCCGCAATCCCGGGGAAGAAAGAAACCTTTCCGCCCATGTGCCGGATGGAGCCCCCGTCCGCATTGTAAGTGCAATTTCTCCGCTTTCCGAGGCTATTTTTACCGCTAAGGAAATCGCCAAGATGACGGGCGGGATTGACATGCTCAGTGCACGGGATCTGCTGGTTTCCGAAGCAGTGGACAAACCGCGGGAATTCTCCGAAATTGCCGTCCTCTATCGGACGCATCGCCAGGCGGATTTACTGGAAAAATGCTTAAGGCAGGAGGGAATCCCCTGTGTGATTGCAGGAAGGGACGATTTTCTGGCCGCGCCCTGTGTCCGCGGGGTTTTGAGTTTTTTCCGGTTTCTGGTTCATCCCGAGGACTCTTTCTCCCTTTCCACCTGTCTGCGGCTTGTCTATGAATGCCCTCCCGATCTCTGCGAGAGTGCCGCAAAGGCGTGGGATGCCTGGGAGAAACTGCCTCTTCCAGAGCGGTTGGATCACTTGAGAAGCGAATGGGAATCCGCCGGACATCTTTCCCGTTTTTTGGACGCCGCCGGAGAGTATTGGAAGAGGATCCACGAAAAGCCCCGGAAACTCCTGGATTCTTTTGCAAAGGAATACCGTCTCAGCAAGGACGAATCGTTCACACGCCTGCGCTTAACTTCGGTATTTTACCGGAAACTGGATGAATTTCTACAGGCTATGGCCTTGGGAGAAGAGGCAGATATTCTCCGCGGCGGTGCGAAATCCTATGCGGCGGGTGCGGTTACTCTCATGACGCTGCACGCAGCCAAAGGACTGGAATTCCCGGTAGTCTTTTTATGCGGGGTAAACCGCGGCATTCTCCCCTATGAATCCGAACGGAGAACAGCAGATCCAGAGGAAGAACGGCGGCTGTTTTTTGTCGGGATGACCCGCGCCAAAGAGGAACTGATTCTGCTGACATCTGCGGAGCCCTCTCCGTTTCTGGAGGACGTTCCCTCCCGCTGCAGCATACAGGAACAGGCCGCCAAACCAAAAGAAGAGGCTGCGCCGCTCCAGTTAAGCCTGTTTTAGTTGGTTTTCCTGTGTCGCCGGCAGAAATCCGTTGATCTATCCCGATTTTAGAGGTGAAGACAATCAAATTCATCGGTATTGCAATCCTTGCCGCACCCTTATGTCAAGTCCACGACAAAAAAATATTTATTTTTTCTTGTCCCCACAATCCAGCTTTCTTGATAGGAATTTTGCCGCCTCCCGTTTCTGTTC
>CAJFSS010000014.1 GCA_904419745.1 Candidatus Pseudoruminococcus merdavium
AGTTCCGGGGTTTTTGACCACTTTTGATAAAGTTTAGCGCTTGCTGAACTGCGGAGCGCGACGGGCAGCCTTGAGGCCGTATTTCTTACGCTCTTTCATACGCGGATCACGGGTCAGGAAACCTGCCTTTTTCAGGACAGCGCGGAATTCCGGATTGACGCCGAGAAGCGCTCTGGAGATACCGTGGCGGATAGCGCCGGCCTGGCCGGAAACACCGCCGCCTGCAACAGTGCAGACGATGTCATAGTTGCCAACAGTATTGGTCAAGTTCAGCGGCTGACGGACGATGAGCTTAAGGGTTTCAAGACCAAAGTAATCGTCAATGTCTCTGCCGTTGATGGTGATATTGCCGGTTCCCTCGTAGATACGGACACGGGAAACAGAATTTTTTCTTCTGCCAGTGCCATAAAAATATGGTTTAGAATCGTACATCAAAAATGCCTCCCCTCAATTAAAACTCGTAAGTTTCTGGTTTCTGTGCTGCATGGTTGTGAGCGGCACCTTTGTATACGCGAAGACGGGTAAGCGCCTTGCGGCCGATGGTGGTATCCGGAACCATACCCTTAACTGCAAGGGTCATTGCTTTTTCCGGGTTCTCTGCCATCAAAGTAGCATATTTAACTTCTTTGAGGCCGCCGACCCATCCGGTGTGATGACGGTAGTACTTTTGTTCCAGCTTTTTGCCGGTCAGGACTGCCTTTTCCACATTAATGATAATGACGTGATCGCCACAGTCGACATGCGGGGTAAAGGTAACTTTCTGTTTGCCGCGGAGAAGTTCCGCTGCTTTTGCGGCGACGCGTCCGAGAGGCTTGTCTGTAGCGTCAAGCACATACCAAGAACGGCTGACTTCGCCGGCTTTTGCCATAAACGTTGACATGGTTTTTCCCTCCTGCGATATATTCACAAGTAATTGATTTACGTTTCCAGCTGCCCAAAAATGGACAGACCCCGAAACAGGCAAGTTATATTATAGGAAGTTTTACAAACACTGTCAAGCATTTTTTTGATTTTTTTAATTTACATCCCTGCCATCTCCTGTTTTCTTCGTTTTTTATATATTTATCTCTCTCATTCTCATGCGCCATTTTATTTTTTTCCTTGCAACCGGCCTCTGTTTTGTGTAGAATACCTTTAGCTTAGAAAACAGGAAAACTGAAATCGAGGAAAAGGAGCAGATTATGCAGGATATTCTCGGGTACATGCGAAAAGCCATTACCGATTACCATATGATTGAAGATGGGGACAAAATTGCCGTGGGCGTCTCCGGCGGAAAAGATTCCGTTGTCCTGCTCACTGGGCTTGCCCGACTCCAGCGTTTTATTGGAATCCAGTATACCCTTGTCGCGGTGACATTGGATCCCGGGTTTGAGGGACGGCAGGAGGATTATTCTCCCATTTCCTCCCTTTGCGCGCAGTACGGGGTGGAGTATGTGGTCAAGCGTACCGGAATGGGGGAGATCATTTTTAATATCAGGCAGGAAAAAAATCCATGCAGCCTGTGCGCCAGAATGCGTAGAGGAGCACTCCATGATACCGCTAAGGAAAATGGATGCAACAAGATTGCGCTCGGCCACCACTTTGATGATGCGGTGGAGACTTTTTTTATGAATCTGTTTCACGAAGGTAGAATTGGATGCTTTTCCCCGGTCAGTTATCTTTCCAGAAAAGATTTGACCATGATCCGTCCGCTTGTATATGCATCCGAGCGAGAAATCCGCAATGCAGCTGTCAGGGAACATCTGCCGATTGTCAAGAGCAAATGCCCGGTCGACGGGGTGACAAACCGACAAAAGACCAAAGAATGGCTCTGCCAGATGGAACAAGAATATCCCGGCTTACGCAAACGGGTGTTTGGGGCCATGAAACGCGCGGATATTGATGGATGGGGAACCAGGGAATAACCTTATATAAAAAGATCCATGCCAATCCTGTAAAAACAATTGACTTAGAGCAAACTCCAAGTGTTATAATAACAGTAAAATGAGTAGTGTTTCCCTCTTTTCCGCAGGGAAAACGGAAAAACGAGGACATTGTGAACGGCAAGAAGGAGGAATATCCATGAAAAAATTAGGGTTCGGCACCATGCGCCTTCCGCTGCTTGACAGCAGCGACCCCACCTCCATTGATATGGAGCAGTTTTGCCAGATGGCAGACGAATTTATCAAACGGGGATTTACCTATTTTGACACCGCCTATATGTACCACAACCATAAAAGTGAGATTGCTGTCCGGGAAGCAGTTGTCAAACGTCACCCCAGGGACAGTTTTACATTGGCGTCCAAATTGCCAATGTCCATGCTCAAAGACGCGGAGCACCAGCAGGTTGTCTTTGACGAACAGCTTGAAAAATGCGGCGTAGACTATTTCGACTATTATCTGTTACATAACCTGACGAAAACTTCTTACAAAAAAGCGGAGGAATTTGGCAGCTTTGCTTTTGCCATGCAGAAAAAAGCGGAGGGAAAAGTCCGCCATGTTGGATTTTCCTTCCACGATGAGGCGGATCTGCTAGACGAAATTCTGACAAAACATCCGGAAGTGGAATTCGTCCAGCTCCAGCTCAACTATATTGACTGGGAAAGCCAGACCATCCAGTCCCGCGCCTGCTATGAGGTCTGTGTCAAACACAACAAGCCAGTCATTGTCATGGAGCCGGTCAAGGGAGGAATTCTGGTTAATTCTCTGCCCCAAAAGGCAAAGGAACTCTATGAACAGGCAAATCCTGCAATGTCTGTAGCCTCTTGGGCTGTCCGGTTTGCTGCCAGCCTTGAGAACGTGATGATGGTGCTCAGTGGAATGTCTTCCCTGGAGCAACTCGAGGATAACCTGTCCTATATGGAAGAGTTTGAGCCCCTATCTCAAAAGGAACATGCCACCATTGAAAAAGTAGTTTCCATTATGAACGAATCCGCCATGGTTGCGTGCACCGCATGTGCCTACTGTGTGGAAGGATGTCCCATGAACATCCAGATTCCAAAATACTTTGCTGCCTACAATGCAGTCAAGCAATTCGGGGAAAAAGTATTTGGCAATCAGCGGATGTACTACAATGTCAGTGCAGAGGGAAACGGAAAAGCCTCCGAATGCATTGCTTGCGGACAGTGCGAGGGGATCTGTCCTCAGCATCTCCCCATTATTGACCTGCTCAAAGACGTAGCAGAAACTTTTGAACAATAATCCCCCATATAGAGAAACAGGTCCCTGGATTTTCCAGCGACCTGTTTCTCCTTTTCGGCTTTCAAACAAAGCAAAGAAGAGTTAAACCCAAACAGAAAAAAACGCTCCTCGGAAATTTCCGGGGAGCGTTTTTTATAAAACTTATTTAATGACGTTGCTGGAATCCTTGAGTACGACGTCATGTGCGCCGCCCTCTACAATGCTGGTTGCGGAAACCAGAGTCAGCTTTGCTTTTTTCTGCAGTTCCGGGATGGTGAGCGCTCCGCAGTTGCACATAGTGGATTTAACCTTACTCAAGGTGAGCTGCACATTGTCCTTCAGGCTACCCGCATAGGAGACATAGGAATCGACGCCCTCCTCAAAGGAGAGTTTTGCCGCGCCGCCCATATCATAGCGCTGCCAGTTCCTTGCCCTGGAAGACCCTTCGCCCCAGTACTCTTTCATATAGTTTCCATTGATGTTTACTTTATTTGTCGGGCTTTCATCAAAACGGGCGAAATACCGGCCCAACATGACAAAGTCAGCTCCCATAGCAAGCGCCAGGGTGAGATGATGATCATGGACAATCCCGCCATCCGAGCAGATAGGCACATAAATGCCGGTCTCTTCAAAATACTCGTCGCGTGCCTTGGCAACTTCAATAACAGCCGAGGCCTGTCCACGTCCAATTCCTTTCTGTTCCCTTGTAATACAGATAGAACCGCCCCCAATACCGATCTTAACAAAATCTGCACCTGCCTTGGCAAGGAACAGGAACCCGTCGCGATCCACAACATTTCCAGCGCCAACTTTGACGGTATCGCCGTATTTTGCGCGGATAAAGTCAATTGTCCTGGACTGCCACTCGGTAAATCCCTCTGAAGAATCAATGCACAGAACATCTGCGCCCGCTTCAACTAATGCAGGGACTCGCTCCTCATAGTCGCGAGTATTAATGCCCGCGCCGACCACATAGCGTTTGGAGGCGTCCAGCAGTTCATTTGGGTTTTCCTTATGGGAGTCATAGTCTTTACGGAAGACGAAATAGAGGAGTCTCTGGTTTTTGTCGATAATCGGCAGGGAATTGAGCTTGTGATCCCAAATGATGTTGTTTGCCTCTTTCAGGGTTGTGCCTTCCTCTGCGGTAATCAGCTTTTCAAACGGGGTCATAAATTCAGAGACCTTAGTCTCAGGTGACATCCTGCTGACGCGGTAGTCCCTGCTGGTGACAATACCAAGCAGTTTCCCATCACAGGTGCCGTCGTCAGTAACTGCAACAGTGGAGTGATCCGTCTTTTCCTTCAGGGCAAGGATATCCGCAAGCGTTTGATCCGGGCGGATATTGGAATCGCTGCGTACAAAACCCGCTTTATAGTTCTTTGCACGGGCCACCATGGCGGCCTCGCTTTCAATGCTCTGGGAACCATAAATAAAGGAGATCCCGCCTTCTTTCGCAAGGGCAACCGCCATATTGTCATCAGACACAGACTGCATAATTGCGGAAACCATTGGAATATTCATGGAGATGGCCGGTTCTTCTCCCTTTTTAAACTTGACAAGCGGGGTTTTGAGGCTGACATTGCTGGGAATGCACTCGGCAGAAGAATAGCCGGGAACCAGCAGATACTCGTTAAACGTATGGGACGGCTCACTGAAATAATACGCCATAGTATCGTCTCCTTTTCAATTCTCTGTAAATGACGGATCGGTTGAATAAAAATACGCCGTTTTCCATAAAATTCCACTCTATTCAGAGAAAGCCCACAGAAAACCGGCGATGAAGTTTTTCCTATTATAATGAGGAAAAAACCATAAGTCAAGCACTCTTTTTCTCACTCGGAAGACTTTATCATAATCCATAACTATACAGGGAAAACATCCCCCGGTTTTTATGGATTTTTTTGGCGAATTTTATGGACTGACCAGAAAAAACGCCCATATCTGTGGAGGCAAAAGCTGTATAAATATGATGGTTGGTTCCCACGATAAAACCATGAGGGCCGTATACTTCCCACACTTACCAGTAATTTCTGCCCTGTCCCATATATGGCGGATACGGATTTTGCGGCGGAGGCGCCATGTCTGTTGGAACTCGGTTGCGCACTGCAAAAACAAAAACCGGTCCCAATCCCAAGATAATGGAGAGTACCAAAAACAGGGTTGCCCTTTGGGGTGCATGGACTTTAAGAATCTGATAATAGGAAATATAGGTAAATACGGCCGATACAATCATTAGCGCCCAAGAAAGTATAACAGGGAAATCAAATAACCCTGTAAACACTCCCATAAAAAAGCTGACGCATCCAAAGATGAGTAGAATCAGGGAATATCGGGTATTTTTCCCCTCGTGCATTTCAATCTGATCTGCAATACTTCCCAAAAGATACATTCTTCCAATGGGAATCCACGCGAGGAAAGCATTGTCAATCCCTCTACACTGCGCAATGTGGTACAGGCCAATGCTTTCCAGAACATAAAAAACAATCAACACAATGGCTACAATCGCCAGGACAGCAACAATCACTGTCCAAAAAAGGACTAAAAATTCTGCCAAATCTCGATAGTAGTACATCAAATTCCTCCCTCAATCAATTATCCCTACTCATGGAGCCACCATGGGGCAGGCCAGACATAGCCTCGTTTCCAATTCTCCATAAATCCATTATACCGGAGGAAAAAGTTTTCTGCAATATTTACAATTCTAAACTCAAATTAGTTAGTTAGACAAACTAAAATAAAAACAAATCGTAAATAAAAATTGAATTATGACCGAGTTTCTTGAATATATATCCTGATTTATGGTAAAGTGTTTCTTAGTCAACTAAGTAAAAGGAGGAAGAACGGATGTCATGCCGCCATGAAGACTCCCTGCCAATTCTTCTGGGACAGATCAGTCATTTACAATTGCTGAAAGCATATGGCCTGTTGGAAGAACTCGGCGTCCATCCCAAGCAAGTACCTACCCTCATAATCCTCAGACATCATGAGGGCATTAGCCAAAGAGATCTTGTTGATTTACTCCGCGTCAAAGCTCCCACTGTGGCGGTCACCATCAAGCGACTGGAACGGGCAGGCTACGTAGAACGCCGGGGAGATACGGCCGATCAGAGGATTAGCCGGATTTATCTGACCAATTATGGCAAGGAAATTGTTGAACAAATTCCTTCGCGCATCAAACAGGTGGAAGAAAAAGCGCTTGAGGGGTTTACTCAGGAAGAGCGCCTTTTGATGCGCAGGCTTCTGCTACAGATACGTGAAAACCTGACAAAACCCGGCCCGAAACAAACTGTGAAGGACTCTGGCGGTAAGAGTAGTCGCCGCAGACATATTCCCAGAAATCGATTTCAAAGAGAGGACTGACCCATTTGCTGAAACTTGCAAAATACCTCAAAAAATCCATTATCCCCATTCTGATGATTTTTGGACTACTGGTTGTCCAGGCAATGTGTGACCTGGCGCTCCCAGACTACACCTCTAAAATCGTCGATGTCGGTATCCAGCAGGGCGGAATTGAAAATGCCACTCCAAAAGCTGCTACCAAGGCCGAACTGGATAAAATTCTGCTGTTTATGAATCAATCCGAACAGCAAACAGTTTTACAGGAATACCGCCTGCTTGAACGGGAAAATCTTTCAGATTCCGAATACAAAAATTATGTGGAAGACTATCCCGCTCTGGAAAACGAACCCATCTATGTACTGGATACCAAGGATGAAGACACCATTGAAAAGCTCTCCTCCATATTCGCAAAGCCTATCCTCCTTACAGGTTTCCTGGAACAGGACAATGAACAGACCGCTCGTCTCAAAGAACAACTGCTTGCCCAAATGATGCCTGCGGGTTCTTCTCAGGAAACTTCCGCAGAACAGATCGATCTATTTGCAGTGTTATCCAATCTTCCAAAAGAACAGATGGAACAATTGACTACCCAAATCGAGGAATCTTTTGGGGAATTCTCTGACAGTATGGTGGAACAGGGAGCAGCCTCTTTTCTGAAAACAGAATATGAACGCCTTGGGATGAGTGCCTCAAACATTCAAACCGGGTACATTCTCCGTACCGGGCTGAAAATGCTCGGTGTTTCCCTTCTGGCCGTCCTTGCAACCATCCTTGTTGGGTTTCTTGCCTCCCGTGTTGCAGCGTCCCTGGGCCGCGATCTGCGCAGCGCAGTTTTCAAAAAAGTGGTCTCTTTTTCCAGCCAGGAAATGGATGAATTTTCAACTGCTTCCCTGATTACTAGGAGTACCAATGATATCCAACAGATTCAAATGTTGATGGTTATGCTGCTGCGTATTGTGTTTTATGCCCCTATTCTCGGAATTGGCGGTGTAATCAAAGTACTCGGCACCAACACTTCAATGACTTGGATTATTGCTGTAGGAGTCGCAGCCGTACTGACCCTTGTGATTGTACTGTTCTGTATTGCCATGCCCCGTTTTAAGGTGATGCAGAAGCTGGTGGACAGGCTCAACCTGGTTACTCGTGAAATCCTAACCGGTCTCCCGGTAATCCGCGCATTTTCCACAGAAAAATACGAAGAAAAACGCTTTGATAAGGCAAACTGGGACTTGACCAGGACCAATTTGTTTGTAAACCGGGTCATGACCTGTATGATGCCCACCATGATGCTGATGATGAATATCATCTCCATCATGATTGTGTGGTTTGGCGCTAAAGGGATCGATGCAGGCCAGATGCAGGTTGGGGATATGATGGCATTTTTGCAGTATACCATGCAAATTATCATGTCTTTCCTGATGATTTCTATTGTTTCTATTATGCTGCCAAGGGCCTCTGTTTCCGCGGGGCGTATTGCCGAAGTCCTCAGAAAAGAGCCTGCAATCACTGATCCGGTTGTGCCAAAAGCCATAGATCCTGCCAAGCGTGGGGTTGTAGAATTTCAAAATGTATCCTTCCGCTATCCAAATGCAGAGGAAAATGTACTCTCAGGCATTTCTTTTACTGCAAACCCTGGACAGACCACCGCTTTTATTGGTTCCACAGGTTCCGGAAAATCGACTCTGGTCAACCTGATCCCTCGTTTTTATGACGTAACCCAGGGGAAAATCCTGGTAGATGGAGTCAATATCAAAGATATGACCCAGCACGACCTACATGAAAAAATTGGTTATGTCCCGCAGCAGGGGGTTCTATTTTCCGGCACGATCGCCTCCAATATCAAATATGGCAAAAAAGATGCCAGCGACGAACAGATGCGTTCCGCTGCAGAAGTCGCTCAGGCCATGGAATTCATTTGCCAAAAGGAAGATACCTTCCACTCTGAAATTTCCCAGGGAGGAACGAATGTCTCCGGTGGACAAAAACAGCGGCTTTCCATTGCAAGAGCCATTGCCAAAGACCCGGAAATCTATATTTTTGACGACAGTTTTTCCGCTTTGGATTTTCAAACAGATCGCGCCCTGCGCGCCGCTTTAAAAGACAAAACTGTAAATTCCACAGTCCTCATTGTCGCGCAGAGAATCAGTACCATTATGCATGCGGAACAGATTGTTGTACTGGATGAAGGGCAGATTGTCGGAATTGGTACGCACAAGGAGCTGTTGGATTCCTGCGAGGTCTATCAACAGATCGCACTATCTCAGCTTTCGAAGGAGGAATTGGCGCAATGAGTAATAAAAGAGGCCCTATGGGGCATGGAAGAATGCAGGGCGAAAAAGCCAAGGACTTCAAGGGCTCAATGAAAAACCTAATTCGGCATCTCTCTGCTTATAAAATCTCCTTGCTACTGGTTCTAATTTTCGCGGTAGGGAGTACGGTTTTTTCCATTATCGGACCAAAAATCCTTGGAAATGCGACTACGGAAATTTTTAACGGCCTGGTCAGCAAAGTTTCCGGAGGCGCTGGAATTGACTTTGCCAAGGTGGGTCAAATCCTCATCTTTTTACTGATCATGTATGCAGTCAGCGCGCTATTTTCCTATATCCAGAGTTTTCTGATGACCGGCGTCACCCAAAAGGTCACCTATCAGTTGAGAAAAGCAATTTCCGAGAAAATCAACCGAATGCCGATGAAATATTTTGACGGCAAAACCCATGGAGAGGTACTCTCCCGCGTGACCAATGATATTGATACCCTCAGCCAGAGCATGAATCAGAGCGTCATCCAGATTATCACCTCTGTTACTACGGTCATCGGCGTACTGATCATGATGTTTTCCATCAGCTGGCTGATGACAATTGTTGCCCTTTTGATCCTCCCGGTTTCCATGCTGCTTGTCTCCGCCATTGTCAAACGTTCTCAAAAGTATTTTAAAGCACAACAGGAATATCTTGGCCATGTCAACGGGCAAGTGGAAGAGGTCTATGGAGGCCACAACATTGTACGGGCTTTTAACAGCGAAGAAGATGTCGTAAAGACCTTTGATGAAACCAACGAAACCCTATATAAATCCGCATGGAAATCACAGTTTTTCTCCGGTATGATGCAGCCGATCATGAATTTTATCGGCAATGTCGGCTATGTTGTTGTCGCTATTCTTGGGGGATGGCTGGCTATTGGCGGGACTATTACCGTGGGAAATATCCAATCCTTTATCCAGTATGTAAAAACCTTTACCCAGCAAGTATCCTCTGTGGCACAGGTGACCAACATGCTCCAATCCACAGCAGCCGCGGCAGAGCGCGTATTTGAATTTCTTGCGGAAGAAGAGGAGGATCAGACGGTTCCAAATCCGGTTTCTATTGAGGGACTGCAAGGACGCGTCTCTTTTGATCATGTCCAATTTGGATACAATCCAGAAAAAATCATTATTAAGGATTTTTCCGCGGCAGTAGAACCAGGACAGAAAATAGCTATTGTAGGACCAACTGGCGCCGGCAAGACCACTATGATTAAACTGCTGATGCGGTTTTACGACGTTACCGGAGGTGCAATCCTAATAGACGGGCATAATGTAAAAGATTTTAACCGCAGTGAACTGCGTGAAATGTTTGGCATGGTGCTTCAGGATACCTGGCTGTTCAATGGGACAATTCTGGATAACATCCGTTACGGAAAACTTGACGCCACAGATGAAGAGGTCAAAGCTGCTGCAAAATCCGCCCATGTTGACCATTTTGTCAAAACCCTGCCGGATGGGTACCATATGGTACTCAATGAGGAGGCAAGCAATGTCTCCCAGGGTCAAAAGCAGCTTTTGACCATCGCCCGTGCCATTTTGGCCGATCCGAAAATTCTGATTCTTGACGAGGCAACCTCTTCTGTTGATACCCGTACTGAGGAACGCATCCAGAAAGCTATGGACAATCTGATGCGGGGACGTACCAGCTTTATCATTGCGCACCGTCTCTCCACTATCCGAGACGCAGATTTGATTCTTGTCATGAATAACGGCGACATTGTCGAGCAGGGAACGCATGAAGAGCTTCTGGCCCGCAAAGGGTTTTATGCAAAGCTCTACAATTCCCAGTTTGAAAGCGTTCAATCCGCATAAGAAGTATACAAATCCCCTGTTTTCGAGGAATTTTCCCTGGAAATGGGGGATCATTTTTTGTAAGACCCAAAATTGACCCTGTGATGGCGCTAGCCGAAGCCCCGTACAGACTAGATTTATATACCGCAGGAAATGGGGTATCTGCTTCCAGACGTTGCAAATGAAAACTTTGGGCTCACCAACGGAAGATGGAATTTTTGAATTTATTGACCCTCTCAGGGAATATGGATAGGTGGATCCGGATATCGGGGGAATACCAAAGTGGCCGAAAACTCATCAATGATTGGAAATTGCAATCTGGCAAAAAGAAAAGTCCGCATGGAAAATTTCCATGCGGACTTTTTACTGAACCAGCACAATCACATGTGCTTGGTACTCACATGAATATAATGCTCTATCTGCTCCAGTATTACTTCATAGGAACGACTACTGAATCATCCATGATTTCATAGCTGGACGGGTTACTTATCCTATTTCCAATGTCTTTAAATGACGATTCCCCCATTGGGGCTAAGTACCTGGCCAGTGATAAATCCAGCCTGTTCTGAAGCCAAAAAGCAGATTGCATCCGCTACATCCTGCGGGGTTCCCAGGCGGCCAAGCGGCGCCTCCTCACGCAACGCCTGCTTTGTTTGGTCATCATAATCTGCACACATATCCGTTTCAATCACCCCGGGAGCCACACAGTTGACCGTAATACCGGAAGGGCCGACCTCTTTTGCAAGCGCCTTGGTCAGTCCAATAATGCCAGCTTTTGCCGCGGAATAATGGACCTCACATGCACCGCCAGTTATCCCCCACATGGAGGATACCGTAACAATCCGTCCTTCTTTCCGGTGAATCATCTGTGGCAACACGGCATGACAACAATGGAATGTCCCGCTCAAATGCACCCCTATCATCCGGTTCCACTCTTCCTCAGTGATATCCTGAAACAGGCGCTGTTGGGCAATCCCTGCATTACAGACGAGCACATCAATCCTTCCAAAGAGCTCTGTCACGTCCCGGACCATCTGATCGACCGCATCCGCATGAGAAACATCCGTTCGGAAAGTCTGTGCAAAAACTCCAAAACTGCGTACAATTTCCGCAGTTTTTTCCGCTGAATCCGTATCTGCATAATAATTGAGCGCCACCTGGTAACCCTTGGATGCAAAAGAAATGGCCGTTGACCGCCCAATTCCACGGGAAGCCCCTGTAATCAATACTGTTTTTGCCATTTTGTCCACTCCTCGTATTTCTAATTTTCTTGTAAAAGAAGCCCGGTTTCAAAGGCGGGTAGGGTGCTCGCAGCAAGCGCTATTCCATGTTGCTTTGCGCAACTAAGTAGAGTTTCCGGAACAACGACCCCCTCCGCAAAAACCACGCAGGAAACCTCCCTGCGCAGGGCTACGGCCAGAGTATTTTCATTTGCAATGACTGTGATAAAAGCGCAGCCAGCCGGCGCATGTGCAAGGGCATGGCTGAGCAAATCACAGCAGTATACCCTTTTCCATGCCCTGAACGGATTTCCCCCATCTGAAAGTGGGGAAATACCCTTTATTTCTTTTAAATCACAAAATTTCATTCTGGTTCCTCCTGTGAAAAGACGGGATATCCCGACGGAGGGATCTATTCCGATAGACCCGTTAAAAACCGGATATCCCCCATGATAAAATAGAGATATCTTTCAGCGACTACGATTTTCAAGGAAGGCGATATTATGGCCATTCGAAATTCTGCAAAAGCGATACTCATAAATAAAGGGCAAATTTTAGTCAATCGATGCCAGGATGCAGACACCGGCGAAACATATTTTGATTTACCCGGCGGAGGACAACACCCATTGGAAACCATGGAAAATGCCGTTATGCGTGAAGTGTTGGAAGAAACCGGATACGAGATAAACATTATCCGGTTTGCTGCATTGGCAGAGGAAATCTCGTTAAATAAAAACCCGTGGCAACAATCTCCCGATTATGCGCACAGAATCCACCATATTTTCCTTGCAGAACTGTCTAAGGAAAATCCGATACATCCATCAGAACGGGACTTTCAGCAAAAAGAGTGTATCTGGCTTCCCCTAAATGAAATACAAAGGCTGGTATTTCGTCCCCGGCTGCTCAACAGAAATCTGGACGCCATCCTCGCATCGCCCTGTCCTGTCTATCTTGGGAGCTCCTTTGAAGAATAGCTACCATCCCATAAAAACCTGTTTGTTTCATTATAACGGGATTTGAAACCCGGTTCAATCCCATGTCTATTGAAATCCCCTTTTCCTTAATCTTCTGCTAAGGTTTCGTCATAAAATCACCCAGAATTGTTAGTAGACTTGTCACACTCTATTTACACATTTTGGGGTAGTCCCGGGTATAATAAACATGTACTCACAAAGAGTACAAAGCATTTCCTTTTCATATTTTTCATACGGTGTGTTTACCCCACACACTACTCCCTTTTTAAGAAGACCCCCTTCTAAACGGAAAAAGGATGTCCGATCACCCCTCGGACATCCTTTTTCCGTTTTCTTTTCTTGACAGGGATCCCGGTTTCTCCTATGATGAAAATGACAAAGACTTTTGCATTTTTTCATCCAAAAATTTTATCTATAAGGAAACAGGGTGATACCATGGCACATTTTGAAAAAACATTGGAACAACAGGAGCTTTACCACGGTAAAATTTTAAACCTGCGTCGGGATAAGGTGGAACTGGAAAACGGAAGAACATCTTACCGTGAGGTCGTCGAGCACAGCGGAGGTGTTTGCGTACTCCCCATTACGGAAGATGGGAAAGTCCTGCTTGTCAGCCAGTACCGTTATCCCTACCGAGAGGAAGTTCTGGAAGCTCCGGCAGGGAAAATGGACCGAGAAGGGGAGAGCCCGCTTGCATGCGGAATGCGCGAGCTGGAAGAGGAAACCGGGCATATTGCCGGAGAATATCTGGATTTAGGAAAATTATATCCCTCTCCAGGATATACCGATGAGGTCATCTATCTCTTTGCAGCCCGGAATCTCACTAAAACCGTCCAAAAGCTCGATGAAGGCGAGTTTCTGGACGTCCGAGTGTTGGAATTCGAAGAAGCAGTTAGGCTTGTTTTAGAAGGGAATATTGTGGATGCAAAAACCCAGGCTTTGCTTTTAAAAGCAAAGCTGATGGAATTGGGAAAATAGTTCCCTTTTTCTGGAAACACCGGATATCAAATCAACCGGTGTTTTTCATGGTTTTCTATCGTATGGTTCTTTTTACAAACAGCTCCATGTATCTTTTAATATTTTTATCGGTGGATTTCAAAATGAACTTACACAAGGGGAATTTCCCAGGAAACCGGCAACTTGTATGCCACATATTGATAAAACTGGCTCCCGATATATCCGGCAGAAGGGAAAGGTATTTGTATGTACCAAGGCAGACGATACTGTCCGGGGAAAGAAGCTCAATTTCACGACAAATATACTCCCGATAGCGTTTTGTATAAGTCCTCACAATTTTTTCGGAGTTGTTCCCGCCCCGTTTATTCAGGTTCAGGAAGGCTACCTGGCAAATGGCGTCCTGTAATTCCTCCGGTGTTGGATCCAGATTCTCTGTCAGTAAAAAACAGGCCATCCGCGCGATTTTTTCAAGTTGCTTTGCTCGATTATCCACCCGTTTGTTGTTGCAAGTCACTGGATTACCCTGATAGAGCTCCGAAAAAGCGTACTTTTGATACCATATTCTCTGATCCCTTTGAGAAGGAATTTCTCCTTTCTTCCGGTAGGTTTGAATATTTGCCTCCTTTAAAAGGAAAAGGATTTTTTTCTGTGCATGCTGATAAGATTCCATACATACGGCTCCATCTTTGACAAAGGAATCTCGTTCTATTGGAGGATAGTAGGCATATTTTTTCCCATGGCGGTCGATGATCTTTACAAGAAAATTTGCGTTTTCCATGCAAAGGCATTGCCGTCTGTTTAAAGGAAATGCAGCCGTTATCGGAGTAGAGACTGTTGTGTTCTCAAAATTGGGTTCCGACCGATGTTCTTCTCTCCAAGCATCGAAAAGCATGTCCAATTGATCAATCTCGATAAGTTCTTTTCTGCCCTTCACCATCGATTTCCTTTCCAATTGTACTATCTAAGGAAAAGCCTGGCCGGAGATCTCCGGCCAGGCTTTCTGCACTTAATTTTCCTGTTTTACCACTGCAATCCCAAGTTCCTGCAAAGCCTTCTCATCGACTTCTGAAGGACAGGAGGTCATCAGTTCGCTGGAGTTTTGAACCTTCGGGAACGCGATGACATCGCGGATGGAATCCTTGCCAAGCATCAGCATCACCAGGCGATCCAAACCGTAGGCCATTCCCCCATGCGGCGGGACGCCGTATTGGAACGCGTCAAGCAAAAATCCAAAGCGTGCATAGGCGGTATCATGGTCAAAGCCCAACGCTTCAAACATCTTCCACTGAATTTCCGGATCATTGATTCGGATGGACCCTCCACCGAGTTCACATCCATTTAAGATCATATCATAGGCGCGGGCATGGCAGCGTCCAGGATCGGTCAAAAGTTTGTCCAAATCCTCTTCGGCAGGGCAGGTGAATGGGTGGTGCTTTGCCACATAGCGGTTTTCTTCCTTGTCATATTCAAAAAGAGGGAAGTCGGTTACCCACAAAAAGTGAAATGCCTTTGGATCAATCAATCCAAGACGATTCGCAAGTTCGCAACGCAGTGCTCCTAAGGAAGCAAACACCACATCATTGTCCGCATCGGCCACCACAAGGAGCAAATCCCCTTCCTTTGCTTCCATCGCTGTGCGGATAGCCTGCTTTTCCTCTTCAGAAAGGAACTTTTCATAGCTGGAAGACTGTGCGTCTTTTGTCCATCTCAGGTAGGCAAGGCCTTTTGCTCCATAGGTTTTGACAAAATCCGTCAGTTTATCAATCTCTTTCCGGGTGAGTTTGTCTGCGCCGCCCTTGACATTGATGGCGCGCACGCTCCCAGTAGAAAGCGCACCGGCAAATACTTTAAATTGGCAGTTTGTCAGCAGGGAGGAGAGGTTTTTCAGTTCCATTCCAAAACGCGTATCCGGTTTATCGCTGCCAAAGCGCTCCATCGCTTCCTCATAGGGCATACGGAGGAATGGGGTTTTGACGTCGATATCCAGTACCTTCTTGAACACATACTTGATATAACCTTCATTGACGGTCATAACATCATTTTCGTCCACAAAGGACATCTCCAAGTCAATTTGGGTAAATTCCGGCTGGCGGTCAGCACGCAAATCTTCATCTCGGAAGCAGCGGGCAATCTGCATGTACTTATCATAGCCGGAGAGCATCAAAATCTGTTTGTAAAGCTGCGGGGACTGCGGCAGTGCAAAGAAAGAGCCTGGGAATACACGGGAGGGAACAAGATAATCACGCGCACCCTCCGGCGTAGATTTGATGAGCATCGGGGTTTCAATTTCTAAAAATCCGTTGTCATCAAAATAATCCCTTGCCGCTTTAGTGATCTGGTGGCGCATTTTCAGAGTATGCTGCATTTCGGAGCGCCGCAGGTCAAGATAACGGTATTTCAGCCGCAGTTCATCCTTAACATTGGTTTGATCAGTCACCTCAAACGGGGGAGTCTTGGCAGCGGAGAGGATGCGTAAATCATTGACCAGCACTTCAATTTCTCCGGTGGGGATGTCCGGATTGACGGATTCCCGTTTCCGCACAGTTCCCGCCGCCATCAGGACATATTCCGCATGGACGCCGGACGCCTTTTGCAACAACTGCTTATCCACCGTATCGTCAAATGCCAGCTGGAGAATCCCTGTACGGTCGCGCAGATCGATAAATACAAGATTGCCAAGGTTACGTACTTTCTGTACAAATCCTGCGGCGACAACTTCCTTTCCTATATCCGCAGTCGTAAGCTGCGTACAGTAGTGGGTTCGTTTAAGCCCTTTCATCGTATCCATATCATTCACCTTTTCCTGTCATTATTGGTTCCACTGTTCTACCGTATCTGAAAGCATCCCAAGCGCCGCTTGGGCTTGGATGGTAGCGAGTGTCTGCGCCAGGGAATCGAGTTCTATTTCCTGAACCTCGCCGTTCTCCATGTTTTTCAGCTTCCCCTTACCCTGTGCAATCTCATCATCACCGAGCACCATGGAATATGCAGCGCCGATTTTATCTGCATATTTCATCTGGGCTTTCAAACTTCTTCCCACGGTGTCGCATTCTGCAAAGAACCCGTTATGGCGCAGTTCCTTTGTCAAAGAAAACGCCTTGAGGGCAGCTTGTTCCCCGATATTAGCAAGGTAAATATCGCATTTTGCCTCCGGTTCAAAGTCACAGCCAGCCTGTTCCATGACCATGAGAAGACGTTCCAGTCCCATTCCAAAGCCAAGTGCGGGCGTTTGGGCTCCTCCAAGCTCTTTAACTAATCCATCATAACGTCCGCCGCCGCATACGGTTCCTTGAGCGCCAATGGTATCGGTGATAAATTCAAAAACCGTGCGGGTATAATAGTCAAGCCCACGTACAATCCGGGGATCCACTTCATAGGGCATTCCACAGAGATCCAGGCGCTCCTTCAGGCCTTCAAAGTGCTTTGCACAGTCTTCACAGAGGTAATCGAGAATGACAGGGGCATCCTTTGCAATTTCCTTGCAATCCGGGTTTTTGCAGTCAAGCAGGCGCATTGGATTTTTTTCCAGTCGTTCCAGGCAGGTATCACAGAGATTTTCCCTGTGAGCCCCAAAATATTCTTTTAGTGCAGCATGATACTTTGCGCGGCACTCCGGGCATCCAATCGAGTTGATGTGAAGGGAAATCTCGCGAAGTCCCAGGCTATGCAGGATTTCACTTGCAAGCAGGATAATCTCTGCATCCGCAGCAGGGGAGGCGGTTCCGAACATCTCAACACCAAATTGATGAAATTCCCTTAATCTCCCTGCCTGTGGTTTTTCATACCGGAAACAGGAGAGCAGGTAAAACACTTTTAGCGGAAGCGCTCCTCCCAGCAGGCCGTTTTGCAAAATCGCGCGCACAGCTCCGGCGGTCCCCTCCGGTCTCAAAGTAATGGAACGATGTCCCTTATCTTCAAAAGTGTACATTTCCTTTTGCACAACATCTGTGGTGTCCCCAACAGAACGGGTAAAAAGTTCCGTATGTTCAAACGTTGGAGTTCGGATCTCCTTGAATCCAAAATTCTGTGCCGTTTGGGAAACCACTTTTTCCACGTACCGCCATTTGAAGCTGTTCGCAGGAAGCACATCCGCCGTGCCTCTCGGCGCGTTTGTCAAAATCGCCATGAAGGACCTTCCTCTCTATAAAAGTTTTAATAAGCGAATAAAGTTTGTTTATTAAGAATAGGATATTTTACCTGGATTGTCCAGACGAAAGTATGGATAATCTCCTCTTTTCTCCGCTTTGCCATGTCAAACTACAGCAAAACGCAGAGGATTTGGGCAGGTTGCCGCCAACAAAAAAGACACCCCGCCTCTCCCATTCCTGGGACGAAGCAAGATGTCCTTCTTCTTCGCGGTGCCACCCGGATTAAACCGCATTTCGCGGTTTTTCTCAGCCGTTTTCCTTGATAACGCACAAAACGGGTGCGGCGCCCTTTTTCCTTGGAATTTACGGGCACATGCTCGCCGGAGGTCTTTCCTGGAGGCATTGGCAAGCGCGTTCTCAGCACCCGGTCAATAGGGTACGCACTTTCTCTTTTACCGGTTTCTCCACTACTTTTTCCGGGTCATAGCAGGTATCAAATAATCTAACGTTTTGGATTGACAATGTTTCTCCACTCAAGGTCTCCACGTTCCAAGCCGTGGATAAGGACTTCCGCCGTCGCAATATTGGTTGCAACCGGAATATTATGAACGTCACACAACCGAAGCAGATCCGCTTCTTTGGGTTCATGCGGCTTCACCGTCAAAGGATCTCGGAAGAACAGCAGGAGGTCGATCTCATTGCACGCAATGCGGGCCATGATCTGCTGATCTCCCCCTTGGGAACCTGCCAAAAATTTCTGGACAGACAGCCCGGTTGCTTCTCCCACAAGTTTCCCAGTGGTTCCGGTTGCGCAGATATTATGATGGCTCAGGATACCGCAATAGGCGATACAAAACTGCACCATCAGTTCCTTTTTGGTGTCGTGTGCGATCAGGGCAATGTTCATGGTCTTTGACACTCCTTTTTGAACTGGTTTTCAGTGAAATGCGAGAGGGATATGCTTCCCGGTCATCCTCGCCGCAATGCGGTCAAAGACGGCCCTGGTTTCTGCTTGGGGTAATGGCTTTCCAGACGCCGCGCACAGGGCATATTCCCGGTTTTCCGGGATTACTCCGAGCAACTGGGCGCCCACTCTGTCAATCACCTCATCCAGATCACGCACCATAGTCAGCGCACGCGGGCTGGAGGGGACACGGTTAATAATCAGGCGGCTTGTTTTTATGGGTTCCTCCATTACAGAAAGTACCTTTGCTCCATCACGGATACTGATAGGATCCGGCGTCACACAGATTACCACCCTGTCAGCAATGGTGGAAAGGGAACGAAGATGCATTCCCACACCGGCGGGCATGTCAATCAGAATATCCTGATAATAAGATGACAGGCGGCGACATAATTCTATCAGACGGGATACGTCAATATTCGTACGTTCATTTTGTGAAGCTGGAAGCAGAAAAAGGGAAGGGTTATACTCACAGGGTACAATCGCTTTGGATGCTTCACACCGGGACAGAAGTACATCATTTAAATCAAACACAATTTTATCGCTAATACCGAGCATAATATCCAAACTGCGCAATCCGCAGTCAAGCTCTATAATGAGAACCTTACGGCCTCGGCACGCAAGGGCATCCCCAAGAAAACAACAGACGGAGGATTTTCCAACCCCGCCTTTTCCCGATGCGATTAAACTAATTTTCCCCTTCATCCCTACTACCTCATATAATCTTTCACATATTATCATATCATGTAAAATACACTAAGTAAAGTAGAAAAACTTTTCACTATTTGGTCATATTCGTGCAAAAGAAAGGTGTCTAAAAATAAACCTTCATATTATGCACAACTTTTTATCATTAAATTATATAAAATAGCAAAATTAATTCCTACAATTTCCACACGAAAAAACAGGAAATACATGCGACGAAATGGAAAATTTCTGCTGTTTCCCTTTTCATCAATAGTAATATGCAGGAGAAAATCCCCCGTACCAGACAAGGTATAGGGGATTTTCTTTATTGCTGGGAAGAGACCGAAGAACTAGCCGTACCTGAATCATCGGGATAAAAATAAGCATTAAAAATATCCCGGCAAAGCGGAGCGGCATAATAACCGCTTCCACCCTGTTCAATACAGATAGCAACGGCAATCTCAGGGTCCTCATAAGGGCCAAAGGCCACATAGGCAATATTATCAGATTTTGTCCCGACATTCTCCGGGGTACCGGTCTTAGACGCGATTTTAATCGGATAATTGGCAAAGATATACCGGGATGTGCCAGTCAAAGAAGAAGCAAGCATCCCATCGCGTACGGCCTGGAAATTTTCTTCTTCTGTTTCAATCGTATCCATTACTACTGGTGTTTCATCCTGAATTGTCTCGTTCATATCATAGCTTTTAATGGATCTGATCAGATGGGACTGATACCGGGTTCCTCCATTAGCGATAGTGGAAACGGCAGTCACCATCTGCAGCGGTGTTGCCTGGGTATCCAACTGACCAATTGCCGCCTGTATGGTATTTCCTTCTTGCCACAATTCAATATCCGGATTCTGCTCATGAAGCTGCTCACGGTATTCCGGGCTGGAAAGGACGCCGGTTGCCTCCCCGGTTTCCACACCAGTCGCCTGTCCAAAACCAAGTTTGCTGACATATTCATTGAGTTTATCAATCCCAAGCCTGCGCCCTACATCATAGAAATAGATATTGCAGGATACTTCCAAAGCATGGACAATATTTGTCGCCCCATGCACACCCATACAGGTTGGCTGGTAATCCGAATAGTAGGTATACCGTCCGGTACAATTCACCGTATCGGACGCCCCCAAAATATCCGCCGCCAGCGCACTCAGGCCTACGCTTGGTTTAAACGTAGAGCCAGGACGGTACTGCCCATAAAAAGCACGGTTAATCAAGGGATTGTTTTCCGCCGTCAAAAGGGAATTATAATCCGTATTGTACTGGGTCATCGTATAGGAGGGATAGGAAGCAGACGCCAGAATTTCTCCATTTTTCACATTCATAACAATGGCCGTACCGCCTTTGACGTCGCCGCCATCCCCATACGCGCGTTTTTTAAGGGTATTTTCAATAAAATCTGCAAGCAGGTTTTGCACTTTTATCTGGAGATTTTTTTCCAGAGTAAGCATCACCGTATTCCCAGAGACAGCCGGTTGTTCTTCTGTAGAAATAACATTGCCGTCCGCATCCAGGTGAATCGTCCGTTTTCCATCCGTTCCACGCAGATTTTCCTCTGCCGCACGTTCAATTCCGGAACGGCCAACCGAATCATTCATCGCATATCCTTGGGATCGCAAGTCGGTATATCCGCTGCTAGGGGCTTCCTCCCCATCTTCCAGGGGATAGTATTCCTCCGCATAGATAGGGGAGACCGTCCCAAGAATGTGTGGAGCAAAATCATCCATTTCATATTGACGGAATGGAGTTTCTACAGCATCTACTCCGGGATATTGTATTGCGTTTTCCTGAATCTTTGTAGCAATCTCAAAAGAGACATCTTCTGCAAAGACAAAGGGGTTCAAAATGGAAAAATCCATTTTTTCCATTTCATAGCGAACTCCCGCAATCTTACGGGTATCATCCGGAGAATATCCGACGATGTCGTATTCTTCAATCATGGCATCCATGACATTCTGCTCTGTAGCATAGAGATTTAGCCCCAAATCATCTTTCAAACTATCCACCGCAGAGGACTTTTGTGCATCAAAAGTATAGGGAGAAGTCTTTGCCATGGGAAGGCTGTCATTATATTCCTGTCCTTCCTGTTCCATCAGGTTAATCAGAGAGAGAATGACGTCATTCTGCTTTTCTGTATCCAGATATACTCTATCCAACTGAATATTAAAGCCTACCCGGTTGGAAACCAACGGTTCTCCATTACGGTCGACAATTTCTCCACGCGGGGCTTTGAGCGTCACCGTTCTGGTATAGCCCTGTGTGGCCTGCGCCTTGTATTCATCCCCATTGACAATCTGGTAATCCGTCAAGCGGAACACAAAAAAGCCGCAAAAAACCACCAGAGCCATTACCAGCGCAGCAATACGGATTTTTTCTTTTCTCATTGGGTGATCTCCTTTCGGGCAGGTATCTTTTATATTCCTTCTCAAAAATTTTCATTATATCGAATTCGGTTCTTCAGGATGTAAAATAATTTGAAATTTTTCAAACACAAAACGTATCAGTAAAAAAACCAAGGGAGACAGAACAATGGAATACAGAGCCGCTGGCAACATTTGTGTTAATAAGAACATTCCACTGTGTGCCTGATTCCAGATAAAATAAGTAAAAGTAAAATTAACAAGCATTTGTATGAGGATACTAACCGCACAACAGAGCAACGCTGTCCCAATGGTACGGCGCAGCAAATGCGTGGTCAGCAGACCGATTCCTACGCCAAGAATCAAAAACAAAATTGCATTTGCACCCGTCAGGCCGCCGCTTCCAAAGTCCCAGAACAGCCCGCACACCATGGCAAGGATTGCCCCTTCAAATTCCCCTTCATACATCGCAAAAAGAACCGCCGCGCTCAGAAGAAACGATGGGCGGATCCCTGCTATCTCCATCATACCCGGTGTATTTTGCATGACAAACAATGCAAGTATGATAATGGCGTAAATTAGATACTTTAAAAAGATGGCCTTTTTTTTACTCAAGGGATCTCCTCCTTCCCAGGATTTCCTCAAACAGGAACCTTAACCTTTTTAGAAAAGGGGCCGCCACATCAAAATGGCGGCCCCTATCCAATCATTTTTTATTTACTGGGATAACGTACTGCTATCCTGTGCAGGGGCCTGCTGAGAAGAGGGAGGTGTTTGCTCCGATTCCAGCCCGATTCCCTGATACAAAAACGAAGTAATAACATAAACATCCTGTACCGAAGAAATATCCGTCACTGGGTTCACCACAGCATATTTGGACAAACCTGTGGGATCCAACCCAATTTCCGCAATTTCCCCAACAATTAGACCCTGCGGATAAACACCGCCCGTTCCGGAGGTAATCAAAATATCCCCTGCCTGCATTTCACTGTCACGGGAAATATAGGAAAGCCTACACTGGCCGTTTTGGGAGAGTTCCAACGTTCCCTGCACAGTCCCGGTATCCCTGGTTCGGTAATTGACCACTCCTACATTTGTGGATGCGCTCAAAACCGTAGATACACGGGAATAAGTCGGCCCAACTTCGGAGACATATCCAATTAGTCCCGCCGAAGTAATTACCGGATCTTGAACAGCCACACCCTGAAGGGAACCCTTGTCAATCAAAAAGGAGTCATAGGAAGCATTGGGATCCCTACTTGTTACAAAAGCTGGGACAATTTCATAGTCGTCATTTTGCTCTTTAATACTCAGTGCTTCTTTATATTGTTCATTTTCCCGCAAAATTTCTTCATAGTCCACCATCTGCTTTTTCAGTTCGTCAATCTGGCTTTGCAGCGCTTCATTTTGCTGTGCGGTCTGATTAGCGCTCATAATATTGGACAAAAAACCTGACACCGAAGAGGAAATTTGGGAGGAAAATGATTGGATAGGAGTCACAATGAAGGAGAGGATGGACGAAGTAATAGAAGTTGCCCCTCCTGTTGACACCTGATACACCATAAAGCCGCCCAGCACAAGCACAATAGCTAGCAGAATTTTAAATTTTATACTTTTGAAAAATTCCCTCACCGCCGGACTCCTCCCATGTTGTCAGTGGAAAGCAGGGCAGAAAAAGTTCCTCCTGCCCAGCATATAGCCCTAGTCTTCGTCGGATAAAACTTCCTTGAGACGATCAATATCCTCCAGCACTTTGCCGGTACCGACAGCTACGCAGTCAAGTGGATTTTCCGCCACATTGACTGGCATTCCAGTTTCCTTGGAAATCAGGCTGTCCAGGCCGCGCAACAGTGCGCCGCCGCCGGAAAGGGTAATGCCATGGTCAATGATATCCGCTGCCAGCTGAGGTGGAGTGCGCTCCAAAGTTACACGGATTGCTTCCAGAACAGAGGCAAGAGAATCCTGCAATGCTTCACGGATTTCCTCAGAAGTAATGGTGATATTTTTCGGAAGCCCATCAATCAGGTTGCGACCTTTAATCTCCATCGTGTCCTCTCCTTCATAAGGATATGCAGAACCGATAGCAATCTTGATATCTTCCGCGGTGCGTTCACCGATAAGGAGGCTGTATTTTTTCTTAATATACTGGATAATAGAGGCATCAAATGCATCACCGCCCACACGCACGCTTCTGGAAACGACAATTCCGCCGAGTGAGATAACGGCAACTTCACTGGTTCCGCCCCCAATATCGACGATCATGCTCCCAGTTGCCTCTGCAACTGGGAGGCCAGCGCCAATTGCCGCCGCCATTGGCTCCTCAATAATGGAAACCTGGCGTGCGCCTGCTTTAAACGCAGCTTCTTTGACTGCACGTTTTTCCACTTCCGTAACACCGGAGGGAATGCAGATGATGACGCGAGGACGTGCAAAAATGCTGTTGTTAAATACCTTTTTAATAAAAATCTGAAGCATGCTTGCGGTAATATCAAAATCTGCAATGACGCCGCCTTTGAGTGGCCGGACTGCCACAATGGAACCCGGCGTACGTCCGATTACCTCTTTTGCCTCACTTCCGACAAAGCGGACAGCATCGTGGCGGGTATCCACCGCTACAACGGAGGGCTCACGCATGATGATGCCCTTTCCCTTCATAAATACCAATGTGTTTGCAGTACCGAGATCGATACCAATATCGCGAGAAAACATGGTTTTTCCCCTTTCCTTTTGACAATACGGTGTATTTTTCACTTTGCCGAATTCTGTCCACCCGGCAACGCCTGTTTTTCCTGATTTCCCTAAGAAAATACAAAAAAGTTATGTTCCTATTATACTCTATTGGCAAGTAAAATCACAGCAAAAAAATTGTAAATTTTCCCGCTGAATTTGGATGGGATTTCATACAAAACCCTCAAAGAATACCAAGATTTTTCAGCTGTTCTCCCAGTTTTGCCACAGGTAAGCCCATGACATTGTAATAGCAACCATGGATGCCGCTCACCAGTGTGCATCCATATCCTTGAATCCCATAGGCCCCGGCTTTGTCAAACGGTTCCCCTGTAGCAAGGTACGCGGAAATCTGCTCATCTGTCAGGGATACAAAGGTGACGGAAGTACACACATGAAAAGTATGCGCCAGATTCTGGAAGATAATACACACTCCCGTATAAACATGGTGGGTTTTCCCAGAAAGCATGGAGAGCATCCTTCTGGCGTCCAATTCATTTGATGGTTTGCCAAGGATCTGCCCATCCAGTTCCACCACTGTATCACAACCAATAACAACGGCATGCGGGTGTTTTTTTGCACAAGCTTCCGCTTTACGTTTGCTCAACAGCTCCACTGCTTTTTCCGCTTTTATCCCCTCAGAGAGGCTCTCGTCGCTGTCAGTGGGGGAGACGGTAAATTCTTTGATTAAATATCCAAGTAGTTCTTTTCTGCGAGGGGAAGCGGAGGCAAGAACAAATTCCGGCATAAAACCCCCTCACTTTCTTCCAGAGGATCCAAACCCTCCAGATCCCCGCTGAGTTTCGTCCAGCGTAGAGACTTCCTCCAGTTCATAGGGGATGACCGGATGCAGTACCAGCTGTGCAATCCTTTCTCCCGGCTCAATGGAATAGTCGGTTTGGGAGAGGTTGACAACCGGAACTTTCAGTTCCCCACGGTAATCGCTGTCCACCACTCCCACACCATTGGCCATAGTAATCCCATGCTTAGAAGAAAGCCCGCTCCTTGCATACACAAAAGCGCCGATTTCCCTGCTTTGCAGCGCAATGGCCACTCCAGTAGGAATTAGTGCACGTTCCCCCGCTCTGAGTAAAAAAGGGGAGGACAGATCCGCATACAAATCATAGCCCGCACTCCCGGATGTTGCACGGGTAGGCAGCTTTGCAGTGGGGCTTACCCGTGTGATTTTTAAATTCATCCTGTTTTCCTCGCTTTCTCCGTCCTATTGTACGCGACGATAATAAAGTCCTCTGGTATATTCTTCATTTGCCCGGGTTCCGTTCTGGTAAGCGCGAAGGATTTCCCCGCACCGCTCCTTTTCCTCCGTAGTAAAAAGCAGCAGCGCATAATGCACCCCAGAAAATTCTCCCAGGCGTTCGGCCAGCCATAGAACCTTTGGATTATAAATTTCACTTGCTCCATAGGAGCAAGACACAGCAAAATGGTTTCCCATCCGATCAGTGAGATGGTATCCCTCTCTTTGGCACTTGCCGCAGGAGGTCACGTTTTTCAACGGGCAATTTCTTACCAGCATCAGTGGAAGGTGCCCATATACCATGACCCCTACCGGAAGAGGGGACACAAGGGAACGGATACATTCCAGCGGCGTTTCAAAAGAAACCACTGCCTCACAAATTCCCATCTCAGCTGCCGCCTGAAATGCTCGGGAATTGGTCAGGTTCAGGGAAAATCCGCCTTCTATCTGAAAACCCAGTCTTCGGCACCTCGCCACATCTCCAAGATTGTGGACAAGGGTTCGGGAAATCCCTTTTTTCTTTAAAGTGGCAAGTTGTTGTTCCAATTCTTCTTCCCGTTCAAAACAGGCACGAGGAAGTACGGCACAGAGCACTGGAAGATGTTCCTGTACCCAGGAGGTATCTCGATGAACAAACAACTCCTGTACCGGGAGGTAGATGCGTTCCAGTATGGAGACCTCATCCGGTATCTGTGAAATCTTTAAAAATTGTGCCCTCAGGACAGGGAAAACTGGAGAGGTATTCTTGCAACCCGATTCTTCCTTGAACGGATAACAGGGTTTTTCCGTCCGTTTTCCCCGAATAGCGGAGAGTTCCGCCAAACAGGATCTTCGCAATTCATTGAGGGCGGACGCTGGAAAAAACAAACCGTCCTCCAGATCTGCGCAGAAATTGTCGACCCGATAAGGCGTACCTCCTGTCTTTTCCAGATTCCGGCGTACAGAAGTTTCGTCCGCAGCCTTTGTCTTTGCTGCCTGTGGAAAATCCCCCTGTGTTTTGACAGTATTCCCATCCTCATCCATACAACAGAGAACACAGGGTTGTTCTGCTCTGGCGGTAAATTGCATGCTTACGCCCACACGCGCCATTTCCTTTTTATACAACTCATGCAGCCGGGAAAAGACATCGGAGGCAGCAGTAACGTCCTCTTTTTGGCGGGTACCAAACATGGCAGGAGAAGGGATTCCCCTGTAATACCCATCTGTAAAGCCACTGCGGGAAAAAACAGCCCGAAGCATCTGGGAAAGTTCCGGATCGATATGTCCATATTCCCGCATCTGGTAACAGCATGCCACCGCGCATGCCACATATTCTGGGCGTTTCATCCTCCCCTCAATTTTAAATGAAGATACTCCCGCCTCATAGAGCGCACCAAGATACTCGATATGGGACAAATCCTTCAGGCTCAAATCGTACCGGGATTTATCATAGGCGCCGTTGTTCGCACAAAACGGGAGACGGCAGGGCTGGGCACAGAGCCCGCGATTGCCGCTTCTCCCGCCAATCATGGCGCTCATGGTACACTGCCCAGATACGGACATACACAATGCGCCATGAATAAAAACTTCAATTTCAATCGGGGAGTGTTCACAGATATACCGTATCTGCTCATAAGAACACTCCCTTGCCAGAACGGCCCGGGAAAATCCCAGCCTAGCAAGTTCCATTACTCCATCCAATGTATGAACGGACATCTGCGTGGAACCGTGAAGCTCCATTTCCGGACAAATTTTCCTAGCCAGATCCGCCACCCCTAAATCCTGCACAATCAGGGCGTCCACATCCGCTTTTGCCGCCTCCTCAATGGCACGGCAAACCCGATCCATCTCATCGTCAAAGACAAGCGTGTTGAGCGTCTGATGAACGGATACTCCCCGTTCGTGGCAAAAGGAAACGGTTTTGCACAGTTCTTCAAAACCAAAATTGGAGGCATTTCTCCTGGCATTAAAATCCTTTGCTCCCAAATAGACGGCGTCGCACCCGGAATAGACTGCGGCACGCACGGATTCAAAACTTCCCGCAGGGGCAAGAATTTCGGCTTTCTTTCTCATTTCTTGCTGCCTTTCTCCCCTTTAAGCAGTTCAATCTGGGTCTGTAGGGCAAGAATCTGGCGTTTAGCCTCATCCGCTTCCAAGCGGGCGCGACGAGCTTCTTCCAAGTACTCTGTAATCTGAGTACGCAGATGGTCGCTGGACTCTGCCGCTTTCCGGCTTTCGTCCAAATAATTAAGGGAACACAGCAGGGCGGCGGACATCACAGACATGGATGCGCTGGAATCTAAGAGCCCGGTCATGTCGCGGTTGATAATCTCCGCAAGGGAGTTTACATAATCAGCAGATTCTTCTGTCACCACAGTGTATTCGCTTCCATAGAGTTTTACCTTGATGCGGTTCATATCAAAAACTCCTTTTATCGATCATAAAACAGAAAAGAAACAGCGCAATTTTTCCTTTTACGCCGTATGATGCCATTATACCTGATTTATCTTACAGAAAAAAGAGATAAAATGAAAATAATTTGCACTTTTCCTCAGGTGACATAATTTAGAACAGGATACCGCGTTGCTTCTAGGAAAGATTCACAAGAAATTCTGTTGTTTTCCCATTGTTTCATCTTTTATTCATCAAAAAAACAAATTCTTTTATACAATTTTTTCCCAGACCTCTTATCTTCTTTCCCTTTGTGGTATTATAAGTGTAAAAACAGAAAGGAGGAGTGAAATGAAAACAAAATCCAATTCTTTTTTCATTGTATATGTTGGTATTTTTTCCATTCTCATTCTTATCGGGATAGTACTTGTTTTCCTAGGAATCAAAGATACCGTCCAATTAAATGCGAAAACCAAGCACTATGAGAAAACGACCGGATACCTCTCTGATTATATCATGGATTCTGAAGGGGGATATAACCCCAAGCGCAAAACACATTCCAATCCCATCTATTTCCTGAGTTACAACTACACAGTGAATGGGACGGAATATACTGTGACAACGGATTACAGCACCAGTATCCTCCCCACCATCGGCACTACCCGTGAAATCCGATACAATCCCTCGGACCCACAGATCGCTGTTGTTATCGGCCCAAATGGGAACACAACGATGATTCTGGTGGGAGCGCTGTTTGCCATTGTCCCCTGTGCATTCCTGATCCCAGTTCTGAGTTCTGGTAAAAAGGAAAAGCACAAAGGAAAACAGCATAAAAAGTTACCCATAGATGGATTCCGGCTGTTTTTAGGCCTGATTCTGGCTGCTTTCGGCTACGGGGCATTGTATTTAATCACCGGTTCTTTTTCTATTGGAGAAATCCTCGACTATTACAGAACCTCTTTTACATTCCCTCTTGTGATTCCTCCAATCTTGCTGACAGTCGGACTGTTTACCGCAGTCACTGCCTTTTTCCCAAAAAAACTGGCCGAGTGGCAAGAAAAGCAAAA
This sequence comes from Candidatus Pseudoruminococcus merdavium, assembly GCA_904419745.1. Classification (GTDB taxonomy): domain Bacteria; phylum Bacillota; class Clostridia; order Oscillospirales; family Ruminococcaceae; genus Pseudoruminococcus_B; species Pseudoruminococcus_B merdavium. Next base: position 29,269 of record CAJFSS010000014.1, read on the forward strand.
AAAATATGAGGAAAAAATGGAAGATATCAAACGCCGGATGGACAACTACCGGCACTGATAAAATCAGGGTAAAAAACGCCCCATGCAAAGAATCTTCTTTGCATGGGGCTTTTCTTTTCCTTGTTATTCCTGAGCAGGGGAGGGGTTCTCTGGAGAAATTTCTTTGGAGAGTTCCTCAGTTTCCTGTCCCTCCGCTTCCTGTGGGGATTCGGCGGATTCCTCCTCGTCCTCCTCGTGTTCGGCGCGGGCAAGAGTCACCACCTGGGAATTTTCCGACGTCCGCATGACGCGCACGCCTCCTGCATAACGGGACTGGATGGGGATTTGATCCACGGCAAAACGGATAATGATGCCGTCATCCGTAATCAGGATGATATCGTCGGTTTCATCCACCACCTTAATTCCTGCAACCGTACCTTTTTCCTCACTGACATGGTAGTTTGTCAGGCCTTTTCCGGCACGGTTCTGCACTCGGTAGTCCTCCAGCCGGGTGCGACGGCCCTGTCCCTTGGTAGTGACAGTCAGCAGGGTAGCCCCTTCCCGGATTCTCGCCATGCCGACAACTTCATCCCCGTCTTCCAGGGAAATCGCCTTCACACCGCGCGCCGTACGGGAGAGCGGACGGGCATCCTGTTCATGGAAGCGGATGATCATCCCATTTTTCGTTGCGACAAATACCTCGCAGTTTCCATCCGTCAGACGTACCCATGCAAGATCGTCCCCCTCGTCCAGGGAAATGGCGATGACTCCGCCCTTTCTGGTGGTATGGTAGGCAGAGAGTTCCGTCCGTTTGATAATGCCGTTTTTCGTCACCATGACCAGATAGTGATCGTCGCGGAATTCCTCCACGCGGATCATGGAGGTAATCTTCTCTTCCGGTTCGAGCGGAAGGAGGTTGACCACATTTACGCCGCGCGCGGTACGGGAGCTTTCCGGGATCTCATAGCATTTGAGACGATAGACCCTCCCGCGGTTGGAGAAGAACAACACATAATCGTGCGTGGAACCGATAAAAAGCGTCTCCACAAAGTCCTCTTCCCGGGTGGTCATGCCAGAAATCCCGCGCCCTCCGCGGCGCTGGGATTTATAGACATCCACCGGCTGGCGCTTGATATAACCGAGGTGAGTGAGGGTGATGACACAGTCCTCCACCGGGATGAGGTCTTCAATATCGACTTCCCCGGAAACGGTCTGAATTTCTGTCTTTCGGCCATCCTTAAGTTTTGCAACAATCTCCCTCGCCTCATCCTTGATGATGGTGAGGATTTTGTTTTTATCGGCAAGAATTCCCTCCAGCTCTGCAATTTTGACAAGCAGTCCAGCGAGTTCCTCCTCAATTTTTTCCCGTTCCAGCCCAGTCAGCTGACCCAAACGCATCTGGACAATGGCGGTCGCCTGCACCTCATCCAGTCCAAAGCGATCCATTAGCGCCTGTCGTCCCTCTGGGATGGACTTGGAAGCGCGCAACACGGCGATGACCTCGTCGATAAAGTCAAGGGCAATTTTCAACCCCTCCAGAATATGAGCGCGTTCCTTCGCCTTTCGCAAATCGAACATGGTGCGGCGAGTAATGACCTCGCACTGGAAGTCGATGTATTTCTGGAGCATTTCCTTGAGCGGCATAACCTTTGGCACGCCGTCGGACAAGGCGAGCATGATAATGCCCACCGTCTCCTGTAGGGAGCTGTAGGAATACAACTGGTTGAGCACCACCTGGGGATTTGCATCGCGTTTGAGTTCAATGACAATGCGCATGCCGTCTCGGTCAGATTCATCCCGCAGGTCGGAGATACCGTCAATTCGTTTATCTTTGACCAGGTTGGCGATGGATTCGATCAGGCGCGCTTTATTGACCATATAGGGAATTTCCGTGACAACAATCCGAAAACGCCCGTTTTTCTCCTCTTCAATTTCCGCGCGGGCCCGCAGGGTGATTTTCCCTCGACCGGTCTGATAAGCAGCGCGGATCCCGGAACGACCCATAATAATACCGCCGGTCGGAAAATCCGGGCCCTTGATGTGCTCCATCAGCCCTTCCAGCTCCGCATCCGGGTTATCAATAAGGTAGCACATACCGTCCACAACCTCCGCCATATTGTGCGGGGGGATATTGGTGGCCATACCAACTGCAATTCCAGTCGAACCGTTGACGAGCAGGTTTGGGAACCGAGAGGGGAGTACCACCGGCTCTTTGAGACGGTCATCATAGTTGGAGGTATAATCTACGGTATCCTTGTCAATATCCGTGAGCATGTGTAGCGCCATTTTGCTCATCCTGGCTTCCGTGTACCGGTATGCTGCGGCTGGATCACCATCAATGGAGCCGAAGTTTCCGTGTCCGTCTACCAGCGGGTAGCGCAGGGAAAAATCCTGTGCCAGGCGCACCAGCGCGTCATAAACGGAGGTATCACCATGCGGATGGTAACGTCCAAGTACGGAACCGACAGTATCCGCACACTTACGGTACGCTTTTTCCGGCGTCAGACCGTTTTCATACATGGTATACAGGATTCTTCTGTGGACGGGCTTAAGGCCGTCCCTTACGTCCGGAAGAGCACGGCTGACGATGACAGACATCGAGTAGGCAAGGAAAGATTCCTTCATTTCCTTCTCAATGTCTACAGGGATGACCGTCGTATTGTGTAAATTCAGCTCTTCCTGAGGCGTCAATTTATTGTCTGTACTCAATTTTATTCACCCTTACTCTCGATATCGTCACAGGCTCACATTTTTTTGAAACCCTCTACTTTTTCTTTGAAAAGCCCGGTCAAATACCGGATATCTTCATCAGAAAGGCAGGTTTTTGGAATCACATACAGCCTTCTGTTTTCAATCAGTAGGTTAAAATATTTCTTTGTCTCATATACAAGCATGTTCCCATCCATTGGAAAGAAGGTGCAAAGCCCCTCGTTGTCTGCAAAAATCCCCTCTTTACTGATACAGATGGAAAACCGTTTGGTATTGGCGGCATAGGCGGAAGCAGTAGAGCGTGCTTCCATATGCGGAACAATCCACAGAGCAGCCAGAATTAGCAGGCAAATAATCCCAAGCACAAGTCCCATAACATAGCTGAAATTGCGCACAAAGGAAATAAGATACATTCCCGCAAGTATGGCAAGAATCACAGTTTCCGCAATACGGAGCACTCGCTTTTTGAGCACTTGAGTCTGCCACAGTCCGTTTAAGACATCCTCAAATTGAACGGTCACTGTACAGGCCGCATAAGGGACTTTATGCTCTTTCAGCAGGGAAATTCCCTGTTCATAGCCCCGGTCCTGACAGACCTGCTGTAGCTGATTTGCAAATTTTCTTTCTTCCATAACTATTTTCTCGCTTTACTGGGCTTTTTGGCAAGCCTCTGTCTGCTTTTGGAGTATTCTTTGCATTTCTGGTACAGGAAATCGGAAAGCCGTTCATAGGTATCGCCCTGAAAAATCCGTTTTGGCAAAATAAACGCCTGGAGATCGTTGAGTAAAATCAAGACAAACTGATCATTTTCCAGCACTCCTAAAATTTCGGAAAAGGCGACATCTGTCTCCTTTTCCTCATAGGTATCCCGCACAAAGGTCTCATACAATCGGATGTGGAATTCCCCTTTAAGGTTTTCGCTTTCCTGATAGGTCTTTCGAACAGATTTTTTTAACTGAGACGGGAAAATATACGAATAATAGGCCAGGGAAAAAATCCCGAACAAGAACAGCACAACCGTCATGATTTTTATCAGCAGGGAAGTGCTCTCCAAATTAAAAAACAAGCTGAACATCAGTGCCGCAATGATAATTTCCAAAATTCCGAAAATTCTCATTTTCCGCTTAGATTTTGCCATATTCCTCTCAAAGAGCATCAGATTAAAATCAATATATTCTTGTTCGGACAGAGTGTACTTGAAATCAAAAACCGGCTTTTCTTCGGGTTCCAGAAATTCTTCGCTTTCTTGCAGCATATCCTGCCGAAGTTCCTGTTCTCTGAGTTCCGGAGTTTCCTCACAGCCCGGTTCAAGTTCAAAATCATTTTCCATGATGGGGTTCCCCCTTATACGTCAAGGTTGTTGACATACTGTGCGTTTGCTTCGATAAATTCCCTTCTCGGTGCGACCTTGTCGCCCATCAGAATGGTGAAAGTTTCATCCGCACTGGCAGCGTCCTCCATCTCCACCTTGATCATGATCCGGTTTTCCGGGTTCATCGTAGTTTCCCACAGTTGTTCCGGATCCATCTCACCAAGGCCTTTGTACCGTTGAATATCAACTTTGGAAGAGGATTCTGCGTTCATCTGTGCAAGGATTCTGTCCCGCTCCTCATCCGAATAGGCATAACGGTGCTGTTTTCCCCTGGTCAGGCGGTACAGCGGCGGCTGAGCCAGATAGACATGGCCCTCCTCAATGAGCGGGCGCATATACCGGAAAAAGAAGGTGAGCAGCAACGTACGAATATGGGAACCGTCGACGTCGGCATCCGCCATGACGATGATTTTCCCATAGCGGAGCTTTTCGAGATCCAGCTCGTCGCCAAGCCCGCAGCCGAGCGCCGTGACCACGGGCATCAGCTTTTCGTTGCCATAGACCTTATCCAGCCTTGCCTTTTCCACGTTGAGCATCTTGCCCCACAACGGAAGGATGGCCTGGAAACGCCGGTCTCGTCCAGATTTGGCAGAGCCTCCTGCGGAGTCTCCCTCGACGATGTAGATTTCGGTATAGGTGTTATCCTTGGAGGAGCAGTCCGCAAGTTTTCCCGGTAGGGAAGCGGATTCAAGCGCGGATTTTCTCCTGGTGAGATCCCTTGCGCGCCTTGCCGCCTCTCTCGCATGGGCGGCTCCGAGCGCTTTATCAAAAATCGCTTTGGCGATCGAGGGGTTTTCTTCAAAATAATAGGTCAGCTTTTCGTAGACCATGGCGTCCATCATGGAACGCACTTCGGTGTTGCCGAGTTTCGCCTTGGTCTGCCCTTCAAACTGGGCCTCTGTCAATTTGACGGAGAGAATGGCGGTCAAACCTTCACGCACATCCTCGCCGCTCAGGTTCTTGTCGTTTTCCTTGAGCAGGCCGGTTCTTCTTCCATAGTCGTTAAACACGCGGGTCAGCGCGGATTTAAATCCCACCTCATGGGTACCGCCGTCCGTGGTATGGATGTTGTTGGCAAAGGATAAGATCAGTTCATTGTAGCTGTCGTTGTACTGCATTGCAACTTCGCAGGTACAGGTATCGCTGGAGGTACTGAAATGGATGACGTCCTTGTGCAGGACTTCCAATCCCCTTGTTTTGTGGATATGCTCAACAAAACTACGGATTCCTCCCTCGTAGTGGAGTTTTTCCTCCTTGATGTGCTCAGGATCGCGCAGATCTGAGAACAGGATGTTTACGCCTGCGTTTAAAAATGCCTGCTCTCTCAGCCTCTTGAGCAGTACCTCATAATCATAGACCGTTTCCTCAAAAATCTGATGATCCGCCTTAAAGGTAATGGTGGAGCCGGTTTCCTGTGTGTCGCCGATGATTTTGAGATCGCCGGTAGCAATTCCGCGTTCAAACCGCTGGAAATAGGTGTGTTCGCCGTTACGGACTTCCACCTCCAGCCATTCAGACAGGGCGTTGACCACCGACGCGCCGACGCCGTGCAGGCCGCCGGAGACCTTATATCCGCCTCCACCGAACTTACCGCCCGCATGTAGGACGGTAAAGACAACCGTGACCGCCGGAATCCCAAGTTTCGGCTGGATACCGACCGGGATACCGCGCCCGTTGTCCACAACGCGCACCACATCGCCGGGCAGGAGCTGGACTTTGATTTCCGAGCAGAAGCCGGCGAGCGCCTCGTCTATCGAGTTGTCGACAATTTCATAGACCAGATGGTGCAGGCCCTTTGGCCCAGTTGAGCCAATATACATTCCCGGCCGCTTACGGACGGCTTCCAGCCCTTCGAGCACCTGGATCTGTTCACCACCATACTGGGTGTCTTTTGCCTGAGGTGTATTTTCCAAAACAAAAACCTCCGAATCCATGGGTTAAAATAACAATCTAATGAAAGTACGGTTTTTCACGACAGCTTGAGATGCTGGACAAATCCAGCACGTTTTTTGAGTGTCTGAGAAGAAATCTGGGAAATATAGACGGTCACCCGCCGGTTCTGTTCGCACACGATAAAGGATTTCGGCAGTTCCGAGGAGACGTTAACGACTCTTCCTTTCTGCTCGGCATGAGCGAGATACCGCTTAGTGTGCCGGGAAATCGACGCGTTTTCAATATCGAAAATCCCTATGATCTCATCAAGCCGGACAACCGTATCCTGTCCTAAATGCAGGTACATTCTTTTTCCTCCTTTACCGCTGTTTGAAGATATTCCCCTTCCTGACCTCAAAGACATTTCCCTCCTCAAGAGAGGAAAAATAGGAGGCGTCGCAGCAGGTGATAAAAACCTGCTGCCCCTTTAAATGGTTGAGCAGGAATTCTTTGCGGGTATTATCCAGTTCACTCATCACGTCGTCGAGCAAAATCACACAGGGCTCCCCGACGCTGTCGCTTAAGATGTTCGCCTCCGCAAGTTTCAGTGCCAACACACAGCTTCTCTGCTGGCCCTGGGAACCAAATTCTCTGGCGGACATCCCGTTTATCATAATTTCCAAATCATCCCGGTGTGGGCCGACCGAGGAAACCCCAGTCCTCACATCCTGGGCTCGAGCTCTGGCCATTGCCTCAAGCAGACCGGGTTCATCCGGGCTGCTGCATTCCGTGCACTGGTAGGTCACGGAAAAAGTCTCTTTCCCGCCGCTGATGCCCTTATAGAGTTTGGACGCCTCTGTACCAAGCCTTGCAACATACCGCTTTCTCACATCCAAAATGGCGGCGCCGAGCCTTGCCGCACTCTGATCCCATATGTCGAGCATGGAGAGCAAATCCGCAGAAAAGGCCACATCCTTGAGTAGGGAATTGCGTTGTACAAGGACTTTATTATAATCAAGCAGAAGTTTCTGGTACCGTCGGCTGACGACGCAAAGCGCACTGTCCAGAAACTTCCTGCGCAGCGCGGGGCCGTCCTTGATGAGCTCGAGATGATCCGGAGAAAACAGGCAGGCGCAGAATACCCCCGTTAAAGCGGAAGCAAGCCCCCGATCCACATCATTTAATATGACATGCCTGCCCTTATCAATCCGCAGGGAGGCCTGCTGTATGCGGCCTCCCGCTTCAAAGCCCATATCCAGCCGGGCAAAATCCTGTCCCTGCTCAATCAGCTGTGCATCCCTTGCAGAGCGGAAACTTTTAAGCCCAGTAAACAAGTAGATTGCCTCAATCAGGTTAGTTTTTCCTTGGGCGTTATCGCCGTAAATGATATTGACTCCCTCTCCAGGAAAAAACGAGGCGTTTTGAAGATTACGAAACTGTTGAAGGGAGAGTTCGGTTACCTTCATATTCCGGAGACGACCTTTAACTCTAGTTCACCGTCCACCGTGACAACATCCCCCGGCCGGATCTTTTTACCGCGGACAAGACAGGGTTCCCCGTTGAGAGAAACCACTCCTACGGCAACAATTTCTTTTGCTTCACCGCCGGTCATCGCGACGCCCGCGTATTTCAGTAGCTGATCAAGCTTGATAAATTCCGTATGAATGGCCACCCGTTCAGTTTTCATTTTTCAACCTCACCGGGAGTACGAGGAACAAAAAGCTATCCCCGTCCATTGGGACGACTTTCATCGGTGCAAGCGGGCCGCTGAGTTCCAGTTTTACCTGGTCGCTCTGACAGGCTTTGAGCGCGTCGAGCAGGTATTTATTGTTAAAGCCAATCTCCACACTATTGCCCCTCGTTTCGCATGGGAACGAGTCAGTCGCCTTTCCGATGGTAGTGGCGGAGGAGAGACGGACTTCATTTTCTGCAAACTCACAGCGAACCGGGCTTTTAAGCCTGTCAGTAATGAGTAGGGAAACGCGTTCAATGCTCTCAACCATTTCACGGACCGAGATTGTGACCGTGGTGGAGCTGTTTTTGGGGATCGCATTTTTGTAGTCTAAAAATTCCCCGTCAAGCAGGCGGGAAATCACAAGATAACCCTCAATTTCAAAGACAATATGTTTTTTACTCAAAGAGATACTGACAAATTTGTCGTCATCCTTGAGCAGTTTGGTAATCTCGGACAGGGTCTTACCCGGTACAATAAAGGTGGCATTTTGGGGAATCTCCGCTTTTTCCCTGCGCATGGCAAGGCGGAATCCGTCGACGGAGACAGCAGTAATCTGCCCGGCTGACTCGTCCATCTCAAAGAGAGTACCTGTATGGGCCGGTTTGGTATCCGTGACAGCGACTGCAAACAAGGTCTGCTCAATCATGCTCTTCATTGCAGCACCCGGTAGAGTAAAGGAGAGATCGGAATCCACCGAGGGCAGTTCCGGGAAGTCAGATGCCGGCATACCGAGGATGGTAAACTCTGTAGCTCCGGAATTTACCACAGTCAAAAGTTTATCATCACAGGAAATACTAAGCGTTTCCCCGGAAATTTTTCTTGCCATGTCGGAAAACAGACGGGCATTGAGAATGACTTCTCCTTCCTGCTCAATGGAGGCGGGGAGGGACGTGGTGATACCGAGTTCCAGATCGTATCCGGAAAGAGAGAGTTTATCTCCCTGTGCCTTGAGGAGGATCCCTTCCAATGCCGGAAGGGCTGCTTTGGAAGAAACCGCACGGGAGACATTGGACAGCGCGTCGCATAATGCCTGGCGGTCGCAACTAAATTTCATAAGATCACCTTCTAGAATGATTGGATAGGAAAGAAAAATAGTAGTCGTAGTAGGGGACGTTCAATTGTGGAGAGAACGGTTTTCCCCTGTATTTATGCGAGTTTTCGGACTTTTTCCTGTTGTTTGCGGCGAGTTGCAAAGTTGTCCAAAAGTGGAAGAATCAAACTTTTCTCACTCGATTGTGGAAAACTCTGTGGGTAATGTTGAATACTCAGTGCAGAAGTTATGTGTTTATGTAAACTTAATGCAACCTCGTGAAATAGTTAGTGGAAAAAGTGGAAAACTGATTTGTGGAAAACTTATCCTTTTAGCTGTCTCGGATGTTTTTGATGATGTCCTCAATGGTTTCCTTGTAATGGGAATCCTGTGTCATATTCTTCTCTACCTGCTGGATGGCATAGACGATGGTGGAGTGATCACGTCCCCCAAATTCCTCCCCAATGGCGGCCATGGACATCTGAGTGATTTCTCGCACCACATAGGCGGCTACCTGGCGTGCAGAGGAGATCTGTGCTGCGCGCTTGTTGGAACGGATATCCGTTGGGGAGACATTATAGGTGCGCGCCACCTCGTTGATGATACGCTCCACTGTAACTGGGACAGGCTGGTTGTCGTTGAGGATATCCCGGATGGCGTTCTGTGCAATTGAGATGGAAGGCGGCGTTCCCGCCAGGAGCTTGAAAGCCTTGAGTTTTTTGACCGCGCCTTCCAGCTGCCGGATATTGGTTTTCAGGCGGTTTGCAATGTACTCGGCTACATCGTCCGGGATATTGATGTCGAGCAGCTGCGCCTTGCGCCGGATAATGGCAATCCTGGTTTCAAAGTCGGGCGGCTGGATGTCTGCAAGCAGGCCCCATTCAAAGCGGGTGCGCAGACGGTCTTCCAGAGTTTTGATCTCCTTGGGCGGCCGGTCGGAAGTCAGGACAATCTGCTTGCCAGCGTGGTAGAGGGTATTGAAGGTATGGAAGAACTCTTCCTGCGTGCTCTCTTTTCCGCCGATAAACTGAATGTCGTCGACCAGGAGGACGTCTGCTTTACGGTATTTTGCGTGGAACTCCTGAGTGGATTTAGCAGCAATCGCCTCGATCAGTTCATTTGTAAATTCCTCGCCCTTGACATAGATAATATTGGTGCCGGGTCTGGAATGGGAGATCTCGTTGGTAATGGCGTAGAGCAGGTGGGTTTTGCCCAGCCCGGAACCGCCGTGGATGAACAGCGGGTTATAGGTGCCGGAAGGATTGGAGGCGACCGCCAAGCAGGCTGCATGGGCAAATTTGTTGGAAGGTCCGACAATAAAGGTGTTAAAGGTGTACTCATAATCCCCGCCCCTGGAAGTTTGCTCAACCTGTTCGGAAGTAAAAGAGGGGAGCGTGGGTTCCTGTGTCTCTGTGGTGCTTTGAGAGGGAGCGGCGGTTTTGTGCCCTTCGTCCGCAATAATGTTGATCTTGACCTCAAAGCCGAGCGTTTCTTCAAATGCACGGGCCAGGATACTCAGGTATTTTTTTTCGATAATGTCTTTTTGGAACGAAGAGGAGACGCGAAGGTTTGCGACCCCGTCCTCAAAGGAGACGGGCTCAATACAGGTAATCCACAATTCATAGGCTACCTTGGTAATTTGTCCTTTGCAGTACTCGCTGACTAGGTTCCATGCGTCCTTAAAGGATTCCATGATTTTGATACAACCCCCGGATAATGGATTTTCACATCTGCGTGTGCAAAAGCTGTTGAGGAACAAAAAAGGCGGTCAAATCAGGTGTTGAAAACCTGAATCCCACCGTTTTTTAAACTGTACTAATTTTAACATAAGTGGGACTGCGATTCAAGCTTTTCCACCGCTTATTTCCGCTTTATATTATAATAGTATAAAAGCGAAGGAAAATTTTAGACATAGGTCAGGGAAAAGATGGTGGAGAATTTGTCCCGATATTTATTTAGAACAACTGGTTTGGAAAACACAGCCTGTGAGCTCGGTTTTCCGTTGTGCGGGAATTTGCTCTGTTAGACAGTTTTTTAGGAAAAGAAAAATATGAATGTTGCTAAAAGGATGATATTCGGGGAAAACCGCGAAAAAAGCGTGAAAAATCGGGCAGAAATTCAAAAAATGGATTGACAGGCCATGGAACCGTGATATATACTATTTACTTGCAAGGTTACGCCTTATGATATCGCCTACCACTCTTTCACCAAAAGATTGAAAAAGGCGGCAAAGGAAAATGATATCGCTGTCCTGGTCATACGGGCCGGCAGAAGAAAAAGGGGGGTACCCAATATGCTGAGAACTTACCAGCCGAAAAAGCGCCAGAGAAAAAAGGAGCACGGCTTCCGCAAAAGAATGGCGACAAAGAACGGACGCAAGGTTTTGGCGCGCCGCAGAGCAAAAGGCAGAAAGCATCTGTCTTATTAATCTCTGGCCACACCCTGCTGTGGCCTTTTCTTTTACACGCAAGTATTGAGGAAATCAATGAACCCTAAAATTGTGACACTCAAAGAAAACAGGGATTTTAAGCGACTGTATGCAAAAGGAAAATCCTGTCCGCATCCGCTGCTTGTGACCTATGCGAGGAAAAACAGGCTGAATATTAGCCGGATTGGCATTACGACGAGCAAAAAAATCGGTAATGCTGTCTCTCGCAACCGGGCACGCAGGGTCATACGGGAGGCGTACCGCTCCATGGAGCCGGGACTTCCCGGCGGATGGGATTTTGTTTTTGTGGCACGGTATAAAACCACTCTGATTAAAACACAGCAGCTCATCCCTGTCATGAGAAAACAGATTTCAAAGCTCACAACCACCAAAACAGACGGCGGCGTAACGAAATAAGCGTTATGGCGGCGCATTTTTTGTATCCGGATTCCTTTGTTTACGAATGTTTGAAATAGGGGATTACAATTGAAATTTTTGCTTCTCAAATTTATCGGATTTTATCGCAAATACATTTCACCGCTGAAAAAACCTTGCTGCAGGTTTTATCCGACCTGTTCTGCCTATGCGCTCGAGGCGATTTCTACTTATGGTGCTGCCCGAGGCGGGTGGCTTGCACTCAAGCGTATTTTGAAGTGTCACCCATTCCATCCGGGGGGCGTAGATTTGGTTCCGACTCCCGAACAGCTTGCATTCAAACGAAAGAAAAAGAAATAGGAAACTCACTCGCTGGAGGATTACGAAATGGAATTTATTAACTCAATCTTCGGTTATCCTTTGGGGTGGCTCATGTGGCTGTGCTATAAAATCGTCTCCAACTATGGCATTGCGCTGATTATTTTCACCCTTTTGACGAAACTGATTTTGTTCCCTCTTGCAATCAAGCAGCAAAAATCCTCGCTGCGCATGGCAAGAATGCAGCCAAAACTGGAAGAGCTGCAAAAGAAATACGGAAAAAACAAAGAAAAATACAACGAAGAGATGCTCAAACTCTATGATGAGGAAAAGTACAACCCCATGAGCGGCTGTCTACCAATGCTCATCCAGTTTCCCATTCTCTTCGGTTTGATTGACGTTATCTATAAGCCGATGACCCATATCCTGCGGATTCCGTCGGATGTCATCAAGCTCGCAACCGATATTGCGACCAACAACGGCTCGATTATGTCCTACTCCCCGCAGCTGTTGGCAATTCAGGGGATCAGTCAAAATCCTCAGCCCTATATTGATGCCATGGGGGCGGACGTCGTCTCCCATATTCAGAGCCTGAACCTCTCTTTCTTTGGATTGGATCTCTCCCAGACGCCAACTTTGGCGCTCAACGTCCTGATTATTATCCCGATTCTTTCGGGGTTGACTTCGTTCCTGTTCACTATGCTGACCATGAAAACGAATCCTTCCATGCAACAGCAGCAGGGGACTGGAACCGGATGCATGACAAAGGTAATGCAGTACATTATGCCGATTTTTTCTCTGGTTATCGCGTTCCAGGTTCCTGCTGGCGTTGGTATGTACTGGATTTTCTCCAATGTTTTCTCCACCTTCCAGCAAATTCTACTCAATAAAAAGTACAATCCTAAAATTGCCGCAGAAGAGGCGGAACGGGAATACGAACTGCAAAAGAAAAAGAAAGACAAGGTAAAACGCCAGGTCGTTGAAGTAAAAGAGGAAAAAACAGGGAAAGTAACCGAAAAGACACTTACGCAAAAGGAAATTGACCGACAGCGCTTGGCTGCGGCTAGAAAAAGAGATGCGGAAAAATATGGAGAAGAGTATGTCGAGGTTACCGACGACGATTTAAAGAGTTAGGAAATGGAAGCTATTACGGGGGTGTAACTTTTGAAAAAACAGAGTGTAAAAACAGCAAAGACCGTAGAAGAGGCAACTGCACTTGCCTGTGCAGAACTTGGCGTCAAAGTTTCGGACGTCCCAGCTGAGGATATCCATGTACTCCATTATCCCAAAAAAAGTTTTTTCAGTTTTTTAAAACCGGACTATGCTGAGGTGGAAGTTGTCCTGCAAATCTCCAAATTGGATCTTGCGCTGGAATATATCCATTCCATTATAAAAGAAATGGGTTTGGAAGGCGTCAATGTATCTGTCAGCGAAGAGACAGAGGGTAGCGCCGTAATTCTTCTGGAAGGGGAAAGCGTTGGCACTTTGATTGGCCGTCATGGGGAAACACTGGATGCTCTGCAGTATCTGACCGGTCTTGTTGCAAACAAGGCAGAAGGGGATTATTTCCGTGTCTCTTTGGACAGCGGGAATTACCGGGAAAAGAGAAAAAAAACTTTGGAATCCTTGGCGCGGCGAATGGCAATTTCCGCTGCAAAAACTGGCCGAAACATTACGTTGGAGCCTATGAACCCCTATGAGAGAAGAATCATCCATTCGACTGTACAGGAGGTAGAGGGTGCAACTTCCACTTCCATTGGGGAGGAACCGAACCGCCGGGTAGTGATCAAGTCCACGAATCCGCGTCCCAAGCGCCCAAGGAACGACGCGGGACGTTCCGGAGGAAAGTCTCGCAGAGGGGGCAAAGGTTCCTATCGCCGTGAACGCGGTGGCTCTGAGGAAGAACAGTCTTTTACAAGACGGGAACGTAGACCTTTACATGACAGCGAATTTGAAATCCCTGTCGATGAACACCGTACTCCTGTAAAGCCAGTAAAAACAGAACAGGAGATTCGCACTACTTCTCCGGATCAGGCGTTTGGGGACGGACTGTATTCCAAAATTGAGATTGATGATTAAAGCCACGAAAAGGAGGGTTTCATGTGAAACTCTCCTTTTTTGAGATAGAGAAAAAGGGAGAAATTTTCATGGAACAGACCACAATTGCAGCCATTTCTACTCCGCACGCCATGGGGGGGATTGGGATTGTCCGCCTTTCCGGGCCGGATGCGAGAGAGATAGCTTCGCGCGTCTTTACCCCAAAATCCTCCCGGAAAACCCTGAAGAGTGCCCCGGGCTATACAGCGATTTACGGAAGGGTGCACGAAGGAAAGCGCGAGTTGGACGACGCAATTGCCCTGGTGTTTTCCGCTCCGAAAAGCTATACTGGGGAGGATGTCGTGGAACTGTCCTGTCACGGTGGCTTATACTTGATGCAGCGCGTGCTTCGCGCAGTTTTGGATGCGGGCGCTGTTCCGGCACAGGCGGGGGAATTTACTAAGCGGGCGTTTTTGAACGGAAAACTCTCTTTAACTCAGGCGGAAGGGGTAATGGATTTGATCGCCAGCCAGGGAGAACAGGCGGCGCGTGCCGCTCTTTCTGCCCGGGATGGGGCATTGTTTGAACGGATCAAACAGGTAAAACAGAGCTTGCTTACCTTGTCTGGTCATCTTTCGGCATGGATCGATTTTCCGGAAGAGGATGTACCGGAACTTTCGGACCAGGAACTTTCCCAGACACTTTGTCAGGCAGTGGATGAACTGGAAACTCTTCTCTCCTCTTATGATGTGGGACAGCTGATAAAAAACGGGGTGGAGACTGCCATTGTCGGCAGGCCGAACGTCGGAAAATCCACTCTAATGAACCTGCTCTCCGGAAGGGAAAAGAGTATTGTCACGAATATCCCTGGCACAACCAGGGATATTGTAGAGGACAGCGTCAATATTGGCGATGTTGTACTGCATCTATATGATACGGCGGGGATCCGAAGGACGGACGATCCGGTGGAACAGGTCGGCGTGGAGCGGGCCAAAGGAAAAATTGAGACGGCCCAGCTTGTACTGGCGCTGTTCGACAGCTCCCGGGAACTGTCTGAGGAGGATAAGGAACTGATTGATACAATTCAGGGTCGTCCCTGTATTGCAGTTGTTAATAAAAATGATTTAGAACAAAAGATGGACCTTTCGTATTTACAGGAGCATTTTTCTCATATTATCTCCATCTCTGCTTACCAGAAAACTGGAGTGGATCAGCTCAGTGCATGTATCCATGAGGTTCTCGGCATGATGGATTTGGATACTTCTGCTGGGATTTTGGCCAATGAACGGCAGAGAGGATGTGCAAAGCAGGCCTTAGACGCCTTGCAGGAAGCACAACAGGCGTATCAGATGGGGATTACGTTGGACGCTGTCGGTGTGGAAGTGCAGTCTGCGTTGGAGGCGCTGATGGAACTCACTGGTGAACAGGTAAGCGAGAGCGTCATTGACGAGGTCTTTTCCAAGTTCTGCGTGGGAAAATAAGAGGAGGGATTGCATTGGAATATCAGGCTGGACAATATGAGGTAGCGGTGATCGGAGCAGGACACGCGGGCTGTGAGGCAGCGCTGGCCAGCGCCAGGCTTGGAAGAAAAACCGCTATCTTTACCATTTCCCTAGATGGGATTGCGAACATGCCCTGCAACCCCTCCATTGGTGGAACGGCAAAGGGCCACCTTGTACGGGAAATCGATGCGCTTGGTGGGGAAATGGGGCGCGCCGCAGATCGCACCTTTTTGCAGAGCCGGATGCTTAACCGCGGCAAGGGGCCGGCAGTCCATAGCCTGCGCGTTCAGGCGGATCGTGTGCGCTACCACCTCTATATGAAAGAAGTTCTCGAAAACCAGGAGAATCTGGATATTAAGCAGGCCGAGGTTACTGAGATCCGGGTAGGTAGCACGGGGGCGGTCTGTGAACTTGTCACAAAGCTTGGGGCTGTCTATCCGGTGGAAAAGGTGATCCTTGCCACTGGGACTTATCTGAAAGGTCGAATTTTTGTGGGAGAAGCATCCTATGAAAGTGGGCCGGACGGAACCCAGGCAGCAAGCAGCCTGTCTGCTTCCCTTGAAAAGCTTGGGATATCCCTGCGCAGGTTCAAGACCGGAACCCCGGCGCGGATTCATCGCCGTTCCATTGATTTTTCTGTGCTGGAAGAACAGCAGGGGGACGATCCCATTACCCCGTTTTCCTTTGAGACTTCCCCGGACGGCTTGAAGAACCAGGTTACCTGTCATATCGCCTATACCAATGAGGAAACTCATCGAGTAATTTTAGACAACCTGGATCGTTCGCCGCTCTATGGCGGTAAAATTGAGGGGATCGGTCCGCGCTATTGCCCCAGTATTGAGGACAAAGTGGTGCGGTTTTCTGAAAAACCCCGCCATCAGATTTTTGTGGAACCCATGGGGTTGGATACTCAGGAGATGTACCTTCAGGGGATGTCCTCCTCTCTTCCGGAAGATGTACAGCTGAAGTTCCTCCACACCATCAAGGGGCTGGAACATGCTGAGATGATGCGCGTTGCCTATGCAATTGAATATGACTGCTGTGATCCGCTGGAACTCTCTCCTTCTCTGGAGTTTAAAAAGGTTCCCGGGCTGTATGGGGCGGGGCAATTCAACGGTACCTCCGGCTATGAGGAGGCCGCTGCACAGGGTCTTGTGGCGGGCGTCAATGCAGCACGATCCCTGTCAGGCAAAGAGCCTTTGATTTTGGACAGAGCAAGCTCTTATATTGGGACACTGATTGATGATCTCGTGACAAAAGGGGTTTCCGATCCCTACCGGATGATGACCTCACGCTCCGAATACCGCCTACTGTTGCGCCAGGATAATGCGGAAGAGCGCCTAACGCCGCTTGGCTATGAGATTGGCCTGATTGGAGAGGAACGTTATCGGCACTATTTGCTGCGAAAAGAGCAGAAGGAACGGGAAATCAACAGGCTGAACCGACAGACCATTGCTCCATCCGATGTACTTAACCAAATGCTTATCAAAGCGGGGACAGCTCCTTTATCCACTGGAGCAAAGCTGGCAGATCTGCTGCGCCGGCCGCAGGTGAGTTATGATATGTTGGCACCTTTTGACGGGGAGCGCCCGGAATTGGACCATATGGTGGCGGAACAGGTGGAAATTTCTATCAAATACGAGGGGTATATCAAAAAACAGCTGGAACAGGTAGAGCGGATGCGCGCATTGGAACGCAAACCGCTCCCAAAGGAGATCGACTACCACTCTATTGAGGGGCTACGCCTGGAGGCCAGGGAAAAGCTGGAGAAGGTGCGGCCGCTGAGTATTGGACAGGCGTCTCGGATTTCCGGGGTCAGCCCGGCAGATATATCTGTGCTCCTCATCTATCTGGAGCAGAAAAAAATTTCACAGCACTTCGGGGAAAACTCTGACAAGCGGTGAAATTTTTGTGAGTAGAATAAAACGGGCTTTTTGCATGAATATTCATACAAATGCGGATAGGAGGCGGCAGCAATGGCAGTAAATGCGGAATTTTTGCAAGATGTATTTCGAAAAAATTCATTTTTCTTAGATGACGGACAGGTTGCCAGTTTTTGCAGGTATGCACATCTTCTGGTGGAGTGGAATCAAAAGATGAACCTGACAGCGATTACAGATGATGAGGGAATTGCTTATAAACATTTTGTGGACAGCCTGGCGCCGCTGTCCCTGCTCGGTATAGATGCCTTCTCTGGAAAACGCCTGATTGATGTGGGTACGGGAGCGGGATTTCCAGGGCTTCCATTAAAAATTGCCTGCCCGTGGATGGAATTGACGATGGTGGATTCTCTGAACAAGAGAGTCAATTTTTTACAGGAAGTTTGTTCACAGCTTTCTTTGCAGGCAAATGTCTTTCATCTGCGTGCGGAGGAGGCAGGACATCGAGAGGAACTACGGGAATCTTATGATTATGCGACTGCGCGCGCAGTGGCACATTTACGCGAACTCAGCGAATACTGTCTGCCGTTTGTGCGGGTAGGGGGGAGCTTTCTGGCACTTAAGGCGGGCGAAATTACACAGGAGCTGGACGAGGCCCGCAACGCGATTGGTATGCTTGGCGGAAAGGTAGAACGGGTAATTCCCTATGAAGTGCCCCATACGGGCAAACGGACCCTGCTGGTAATTAAAAAAATATCGCATATTTTGCCAAAATATCCGCGTAATCCAGCTAAAATAGCAAAAACCCCTTTAAAGTAAGAACAAATACTGAGAGAACCCGTGCTTTTTTGTCGATTTTTTGATATGGGAAATACTGGAAAATAGAGCACTTTTGTGGTATAGTCAAAACAGGACAAGCCATGGAGGTGCTTTTATTTATGCCATCACTTTTTACAAAAGAAAAAACAATTAATCGGGTGGTTCTATTGGATACCTCCTGTATTTTTCCCAACCCAGCTCAGCCACGCAAAGTCTTTGAAAAAGAGGAACTTATACAGCTTCGGGACAGTATTGTGGCAAATGGCCTATTACAACCTTTGACAGTACGCCGTATCACGGATAAACTCTATGAACTGATTGCCGGGGAACGCAGGCTCCGGGCATGTCAAATGGCGGAAATCACCCAGGTTCCGTGCATTATTGTGGATGTGACAGAGCAGCAATCTGCGGTTTATGCATTAATTGAAAATATCCAAAGGGCAGACTTGAATTTTTTTGAACAGGCGTTGGGAATACGGACTTTAATGGATGAATGGGGCATCACACAGGCTCAAGCTGCACAAAAGCTCGGGATGGCGCAGTCCACAGTTGCCAATAAGCTGAGGCTGTTAAAATTGAATCCAGAACAGCAGCATCGAATTATGGAAGCCGGGCTAACCGAACGCCATGCCAGGGCTCTGCTCCGGTTAGAACCGGAGCAGAGGGAGCAGGTCCTCACATTAATGATAGAAAAGCAGTGGAATGTAATCCAAGCGGATGAATATATTGATAAAGTGTTGGAAGAATCACAAGAAACTGAGGAGAAGCCTAAAAAGTTTTTGGTTGTCAAGGATGTGAGGATTTTCTTCAATACCATTAGTAAGGCTATTGATGTTATGAAGCGTTCTGGAATTGCAGCAGTAGCAACAAAACACCAAAAGGAAGACTGTATTGAATATGTAGTAAAAATTCCCTTGGATTGTATAGATCAAAAATGAAATCAGTTCATAAAGGCAGAAGCCTTTTTGATATACACTCCTCTGTTTGATGAGCAAAAGGCGGCGATAAAATATCGCCGCCTTTTGCATTTGTTTCACGTGAAACGTGGATATATACAAAGATATTTTTCTTTCATGATATTTATAAAATTGTGCTGATTTATTTCTGAACAAGTATGGAACGCTATATTTGAATATGTTTGTTTCATGTGAAACAACAAAAACAATTTTTTCTTTGAAACAGGGAAACCATATGCTATAATAAAGACAAAGTCGGATGATTATCAACATTTCTGTAAAAATTCAGGGGAGAGGGGAACGTATCACAGATATGGGAAAAATAATAGCAATTGCCAACCAAAAAGGCGGAGTCGGTAAGACGACGACAGCAGTAAATTTAAGCGCGGCAATTGGCGATCATCGAAAAAAAGTACTTTTGATTGATACTGATCCTCAAGGAAATGCCACGAGTGGGTTTGGCATCAACAAAAAAGGGATTCAGGGATCCAGCTATGATCTATTGATAGGAAAACATGGAATAGAAGAGGTTACTGTACAGACTGACTTTCGTAATGTTTCATTAATTCCTTCGGATATGGCACTTGCTGCCGCAGAAATCGAATTGGTCGATCTTCCGGATAGAGTGAGTCGGTTAAAAAATGCTGTGGCCCTTGTGAAAGAAAAATATGACTATATTTTTATAGATTGTCCTCCATCCTTGGGCTTGATTACCCTCAATGCTATGAATGCATCGGATACCGTGCTTGTCCCTATTCAATGCGAATACTATGCGCTGGAAGGTCTGTCTCAGCTGATAGCTACCGTCCGACAGGTTAAACGTCTGTATAATCCTCTGCTGGATATAGAGGGCGTACTTCTGACAATGTTTGACGGGCGGTTGAACCTTACCATGCAAGTGGTGGATGAAGTTAAGAAATACTTTCCTCAGAAAGTGTATAAAACGGTGATTCCGAGAAATGTCCGTTTATCGGAGGCCCCGAGTTTTGGACAGCCAGTGATTTATTTTGATAGAAGCTCCAAGGGTGCAAAGGCCTATCAGGAACTTGCAGAGGAATTTTTGAAAATGAACAGGGGGAAATGATGATGGCAAAAAGAGGAGGCCTGGGAAAAGGGCTTGACGCCCTGTTTGTAGATAACAGCACACTGGAGGAAGAACAAGGCGTACAGATGCTTCGCCTGTCGGAGATTGAACCAAACAGAAACCAGCCGAGAAAAGAATTTGACCGGGAGGCCCTTCAACAGCTTGCTGATTCCATCCGGGAACATGGGGTACTGCAACCTCTACTGGTACGCACCATTGGGGAAAGCAACTACCAATTGGTAGCTGGAGAACGGCGTTGGCGGGCTGCCAGAATGGCGGGAATCAGTGAAGTTCCAGTCATTGTAAAAGAATTGGATGATACCCAGGCTATGGAAATTGCCTTGATTGAAAATCTGCAAAGAGAGGATTTGAATCCTATTGAGGAGGCTCTAGGATATCAGGTTTTGACGGAACAGTATGGGATGACCCAGGAGGAAGTGGCAAAGCGAGTTGGAAAATCTCGACCTGCGGTGGCAAATGCTTTGCGTCTGCTGGGCCTACCTGAACCGATTCTGGAGATGGTAAAGCACGGGGAAATCAGTTCTGGTCATGCGAGGGCGCTCCTGGCCTTTGAATCTGAGCAGGAGATGCTGGCTGTTGCAGAAAAAATTATTTCCCATGGACTGACGGTACGCGATGTGGAACGTTTGGCAAAGCCAAAAAAAGAAGTGGAGGAAGAACCAAAGCTCTCTGATAGCTATTTTAAGGAAGTGGAAGTTTCTTTGATAAATACGCTTGGCAGAAAAATTAAGGTATCTGAAAAAAAAGGCGGCCGGGGAGTTGTCCAGATTGAATTTTTTAATAAAGAGGATTTAGCAGGCATTGCAAACCTTTTGGCGGGGGAACAACATAGGAAAGATGAGTAAAAAAGTGGGGTATGGTGAAGACCGTACCCCGCTGCTGTATTTTAAACTTAATGAGGAGTTTTCATATGAACTATCAAGATGGTGTTTTTGAGCGTACCGTGCGGATTGCTTATTATGAATGTGGGCAAGAAAACAAAATAAAGCTATCAAATCTTTTGCGCCATACTCAGGAAATTGCAAGCAGGCATCTGGATGTACAAGGGTATTCTTATCAAAAGTTGGAACAGCTCGGGACGGTGTTTTTGCTTTCCCGACTTGCGGTAAAACTATGGGATATTCCCAGGGCAGGGGAGGAGCTTGTCGAGAGGACTTGGGCAAAGGGAACAAAAGGCGCCTACTTTCTTAGAGACTGCACCTTTTTAGATAAAGAGGGTCGGTTAAAAGTGGAGGTATCCACCATGTGGATTTTGGTAGACCCGCAAACCCATTCAGTTCTGAAACCAAGCAGCCTTGCCTTTTCTATTGATATGCGTCCGGATCTTTCCGTTTCAATACCGGCAAAACAGAAGATAAAAATGGCCACACCAGAGTATTATGGCCACCGTCCGGTTCGTTTTACTGATATAGACTGTAACCATCATATCAATAATGCCGTTTATGCGGATATCTGCTGTGATTTTGCACATGCTAACCTTTGGGAGAAGGATATTCGAGCATTTGCCATTCATTTTGCTCATGAGGCAAAATTTGGAGAGGATCTTGCTGTTTTTGGGGAGCAATCTGAAAATAATACCCAACTAATTTTGGCAAAAACAGGAGAAAATGTTTGCTTTGAAGCAGTGCTTATGCTATAATTTAAATATACAAATTCAGTATAGAAAGCGTGGCAAGAAAATGGACATTACCGCATTATTTCAGTTAAGTTATGGGATTTATTACATTACCTCCCATGTCGGAGAAAAGCAGGCCGGATGCGTGGTCAATACGGTGTTCCAATTGACGGCAAACCCAGTTACGGTCGGCGTCAGTGTAGCAAAGGAAAACCAGACCTATGAATTTATCAAGCAGACAGGGACGATCGGTGTGACAATTCTCGGGGAAAGTGCGGACAGTAAAATGCTGGGAAAATTTGGATACCGTTCCGGAAGAGATATTGACAAGTTTTCTGACACGAACTATCATGTGGGTGTCAATGGTGACGCGTTGATCGATGAATCCGCTGTGGCACAGCTCGACTGTACCGTTGTACAGGAATTGGATATGGGAACCCATGTGCTTTTTGTCGCCAGGGTGGATGAAGCAGAAAACTGTGAGAACAGCGAAAGCCCGATGACCTACCGCTATTACCGTGAGGTCAAGAAGGGACAGTCCAGCAAATTTGCCCCCACCTATGTTAATCCTGTCGAATTGGCCCGAATGGAAAAAGAAAAACAAAAATAAAAACTTTTTGCAAAAAAAGGTTGACAAAAGGACAAGACTATATTATAATTTAACTCGCTCACTACAAAGCAGGTGGGCGAATTATGGCGGCATAGCTCAGTTGGCTAGAGCATGCGGTTCATACCCGCAGTGTCGTTGGTTCAACTCCAACTGCCGCTACCAGCTATATAAAAATCCCAATGGGGTTTTTATATACATGGCCCGTTGGTCAAGTGGTTAAGACACCGCCCTTTCACGGCAGTAACAGGGGTTCAACTCCCCTACGGGTCACCAAAAAGCCTTCCGGATAATCCGGAAGGCTTTTTTTATTATTTCTGTAAAAAATACGCGCTTGGAATGCAAAAGGAAGGCATAAATTTTCTAGATGGGATTACTGTAATCAATGGAAGAATGTGTTATAATAAGAGCACTTGGAAGTTGTGATATTCCGACCTTGCTTGTCTTAAGCATAAAAATCAGGTGAGGAATCCTATTTGATAGGATGCAACAAGAAGAGGAGGGAACAAAGGTATGACCAGGCTGGAGTTTTTGACAAAAATGGAAAATTGCCTGTCAAAGCAGCTCACAAAAAGTGAGATGTCCACCATCATGCGAAACCTCATTGACTACTTTAATGACTGTGAACGTAGGGGGAAGCGGGAGACGCAGATAACAAAAGATTTGGGAGACCCTCAAAAAGTCGCTATGCAAATGGTAGCTCGCAGCAGAGTTATGGAACTGATTCGCCACCCCAGTTTTGTGCGCTTGATAAAGGCTCAATTTTCCCTATACCATATATCCTTGGCAAAATATTTGCTATCGCTGCTAATCACAATTCCAGTGATACTCATGTGTGCGTTGTTTGTACTGACCGTGGTTGTAATTTCTTTTGTGGGTTTGGGAATCATTGTGATTACGGTCATTGCATTCCAACAGATGCCTATTTCTGTCTTTTTATTTTTGTTTTTTGGGGGCATTACACTCATTGGGTTTGCAGTGACACTTTCCTATATTTTATTTTCTATTTCCAGAAAAGTGATTTACGTTGCAGGACGTCTGTACGGAAAATGGTGTATCCATTCTAAACATGCAGCACCGCTGATGTTTTATGAAGTAGGTGGAATTGATGGATAAAAGAGGACAGGTTATCGGGGCTATTATGTGTGTGGTTGGGATCATCGGATGTTGTATTCTGCTTCCCTTTGCATATAACGGCACCAGGCAGATGTTTTCCGAACTGCGCCAGGAGTATGAGAAGATTTCCCAACGCTATCAGATTGATACAAAAGAAGTTCCTGCTCTAAAATTGATTGGGGATTTTGATGTGGAACTGCGGCAGTCATCGGATTCCAAACTCTTGGTATACCGCAGCAATGCGAAAGCCAGCAGCAATGATATCAGTATCAGTAACACAAAGGATACAGTTGTTATTGCAAAAAATAATGTACAGGATATCCGTATTAAAGTACAAGACATTTTCATGCGCTTACTGACAGGGGATACTGCGGAACGGGTGATTATCTATATTCCCACGTCTATTTCGATCGATACGGAGGGGTTTTCCGGAGAATTGTTTAATTTGAATAATGTTGCCTATGCCAATATGAACGAAGCAAATCTGGATAGTTTGGCTACAGATAACCTTGCTATCTATGCAAAAGAGGTTTCCAAAAAAATTGATGAAATAAACTATAAGATCGTCGATAACAAGGAAAATTACGTAGATGGCGCTATTACCCAGACAGAATATAACCAGCAGAGTTCCACTTTGTACAATCAGTTGCTTGACTGTGTTGATAAATACCTGACCAGGGCGATAGAACAGGGCAGTCAGGATCTCAATGAAACTGTAAAACAGGAGATTTTGGATGCTTTTACAGATTATTTTAATATCCGTAGGCAATATGAAGCGGTGATGCTGGAACAGGAAAAAACCATTAAAGCTTATCGTAACCAGGAAATTGATGCAAGCACGTATCAGGAACAGAAAAATGACCTGGAAGATCAGGAACAGGAAATTCAATTTGAAATGACCCGAAAAACGGATCGTGTTCAAAGCCTTCAGGAAATTTACCTGGCGGATTTTACGAACCTGATATCGTAAGATGAAATATGGGTATATAAATAGAACCAGTTTTAGCATGGAAACACCGATATGTATTAACTGGTCGCAGGTGAAGAGTATTATAAGGACATCCCCCAGAAAAAATCTGGGGGATGTTTTTTATGAAAATCAATAAAAGCCCTTGACTTTTTTAGAAGGAAGAGTAAAATCAATCGTGTAAACGATTACAGAAAACGATTACATTTGTTTAGAAAGGGGAAACATATGGCGACGATCCGGGATGTTGCAAAAGCGGCTGGGGTATCCGTGGCAACGGTTTCCCGTGTGCTTAACGGGGACGATGTTGTAACATCTGTAACTAGGGAAAAAGTCGAGCAGGCCGTTCAAAAACTGGATTATCGTCCAAATCTTCTGGGAAAAGGATTACGCCAATCTCAGACAAAAAAAATTCTAGTGTTGCTTCCTACGATTTCCAACACATTTTATACTCGAATTGTCCGCAGCATGGAGCAGGAAGCGCAGAAAAGCGGATACAGCATTGTGATCGGTGTAACCCATTCCAATCGGGAAAAGGAGTTGGAATATTTGCAAATGCTGGATACCAGGTTGGTTGATGGCGCAATCTTTCTCTCTTCAGAACAAAGGAAAGAAGAACTCAGCCGTATTGCCCAGAAACATCCAATTGTACAGTGCAGCGAATATATACCAGATGCGGGTTGTGATACCGTGACAATTGACAATGAGCAGGCAGCCTATGGCGCGGTTTTAAAGCTGATCGAGCTGGGACATAGGAGAATTGCCTTTGCAGGCAGCGAAAAACCCTATACTTCTGCGGTTCTCAGGGAACAAGGATACCGCCGTGCTCTGAAGGAATCGTCAATTGCTGTGGAAGAGCAACTTATTATCAAAGGGGATTACAGCTTTTCCAGCGGTAGTGAAATGTTTGAGCGCCTGATGCAGATACAAGATCCGCCCACCGCAATTTTCACCATTGCGGATTCCATTGCAGTGGGAATGCTCCGGGCCTCCTATACCAATGAAAAATTCCAGAAACATCCGGTTGCAATTTCTGGATTTGACGATACATCGCTTGCACAGATTTATGTCCCTGCCCTAAGTACCGTAGCGCAACCACGCAGGGAGATTGGAACGCTTGCAATGCAGATGATGTGTTCTAGAATTGCAGACAGGCAATTGCCTGTGCGCTTTGTCGCGCTAAAACACCATTATATCAAACGGGAGTCCACTTTCCCGCCAAAATAAACCCTGAATTCCAGCGCTACGGCGCTGATGAGCAAAGGAGAAAAACAGTATGGAGAGAACCGTGAAAATTGGTATCATTGGATGCGGTGGAATTGCCAATTCCAAACACATGCCGAGCCTGAGCAAGCTTGAAAATGTACAGCTTGTGGCATTCTGTGATCTGATTGAGGAAAGAGCAGTCAAAGCAGCAGAAAAATTTGGAACTGAGGATGCAAAAGTGTATGTTGATTACAAGGAACTCCTCAAAGATCCGGAAATTGAAGTTGTTCATGTCTGCACCCCAAACCGTTCCCATTCCTTTATCACAGTAGACGCCCTGCATGCAGGAAAACATGTCATGTGTGAAAAACCGATGGCTATCAACTATGAAGAGGCCAAAAAAATGCTTGACGCCGCAAAAGAAACAGGCAAAAAGCTCACTATTGGATATCAAAACCGCCAACGTCCGGAATGTAACTATCTCAAACGTGCCTGCGAAGCAGGGGAGCTTGGCGAAATTTACTATGCAAAAGCGCATGCCATCCGCCGTCGTGCTGTCCCAACCTGGGGTGTTTTCCTCAATGAGTATGAGCAGGGAGGCGGACCGTTAATTGACATCGGTACCCATTCCCTGGATCTAACCCTGTGGATGATGGATAACTATGAGCCGGAAATGGTAGTCGGCAGCGTTTACAAAAAGCTCGGGGATCAGAGAGAGACTGCAAACGCATGGGGTGACTGGGATACTGAAAAATTTACTGTGGAAGATTCCGCATTTGGATTTATCAAAATGAAGAATGGGGCAACGATTGTCCTGGAATCCAGTTGGGCGCTGAACTCGCTGGATACCGATGAGGCAAAATGTTCCCTTTGCGGGACAAAAGCTGGCGCAGATATGAAAGGCCCCACTAATTTACGTATTAACGGCGTGAAATATAACAGACAGTATACGGAAACTCCGGTTTTTGAGCCGGGCGGAGTGGATTTCTATGCAGGCGAAAATGAACCGCCGGCAGAGATTGAGGCAAGGCTTTGGATTGACGCAGTTGTCAATGACAAAGAGGTTGTTGTAAAACCGGAACAGGCGATTGTTGTCACCCAGATTCTGGAGGCAATTTACAAATCTGCAAAGGAAAATAAACCGGTCTATTTTGACTAATCGGCAAGAGAGGAAGTTCTACATGAAGCTTGGAAGGATTGCCGCCCCAAAAGAAGAGAGCTTTTTCCGGGCAAAGGAACTGGGACTTGAGTTTCTGGAATTCTGTGAAGATGTGAACCGGGACTATGAAGAATTTTTGAAAAATGTCCCTGTATTGAAAAGAGTCTCCAGAGAGACCGGTGTAGCCGTGGGCTCCATCGGGAGATGGGGTGCGGAAAAATATGATAGCAAATTCGGCATGATTGAACAGGAACTCACTGTGTGCAAGCGCTTGATTGATGCGGCCAAAGAACTGGAAAGTCCGGTTTTTGTCACTGGGGTCAATGAAGTACCAGGTCTCTCCTATTATCAGAATGTGACCAACGCGATCCAGTTTTTTGAGGAATTGATTGCCTATGCAAAGCCTCGTGGAGTACAGGTCGCTTCTTATAATTGCCGCTGGGCCAATTTTGTCCATAGCGATCCTGCCTGGACGCTGGTTCACGGGCATCTTGACAGGCTGATGATAAAATATGACACTTCTCATTGTATTTACGCCGGGGGGGATTACCTGAAAGAGACAAAAGAATGGGGCTCCCGGTTTGCACATGTCCACATTAAAGGGGCATTGCGGATTGATGGGGAGCGGTTTGACGACCCTCCCGCCGGTATGGACGAAACCAATTGGGGCGCATTTTTTTCCGCCCTGTATGCAAGCGGTTATGATGGGAATTTGAGTATTGAACCGCATTCTCAGACCTGGAGGGGGAATCTGGGCGAGAAGGGACTTAAATTTACAATTTCTTATCTTAGGCAATTTTTATAAACAGGAGGGGTTAACATGAAGCTTCCAGTTGCACTACAACTTTGGTCTGTCCGAGAGGATATGGCAAAGGATTACAAGGCGACGCTTCGCCGGGTAAAGGAACTTGGGTTTGACGGAGTAGAGTTTGCCGGCTTTTTTGGCGTTGACGCCCATGAGATGAAAAAGACACTGGATGAACTTGGCCTGAAAGTGGCAGGCAGTCATACTCAGCCAGCGGAACTGGCAGAAAATTTGGATGGGGTCATTGAGTACAACAAAATCATTGGCAATAAAAATATTGTTGTGGTGGTTTCCTCCCTCAAGCCCTATGACAAACCAGAGGTTGTGGATGAGTTGGTGAACCTGCTCAAACCCATGGTGCAAAAGTTGCATGATAATGGGTTACAGCTGCATTATCACAACCATTACCATGAGTTCACAGATCTTGGCGGGGAACTGGCTCTTGACCGTTTGTACCGCCTGATGCCGGCGGAGGAGATTTCTCCTCAGATCGATACCTATTGGGCTTATTATGCCTGCGGGGATCCTGTGGGAAAACTCAGGGAATATGGGGATCGGGTGGAACTGATCCATCTCAAAGATGGGGATAAAAACATGGTTTCTGCTCCCATTGGAGAAGGGGAAGTTAATATCCAGCTGGTGTTGGATACTGCTTGTGAAATTGGAGCACAATGGGTCATCATGGAAGATGAGACCAAAGATCCAAAAGGATTTGATTCCGTTGCCATTGGCATGAAAAATTTGAAAGAAAAATACGCATTTTAGTAAGGAGGTATGTGACGATGAAACTTGGAGTATTTACCGTACTGCTTGGCCAGCAGCCGCTGGACAAGGCACTGGAATATTTACACTCCCTTGGCGTAGAGATGGTGGAAATCGGATGTGCTGGATTCCCTGGGACGGATCATTGTGATCCAAAGGAGCTGCTTGCCGATGAAAACAAGCTCAAAGAGTTCCAGGATACCATTGCCCGTCATCAAATGGAAATCAGCGCGCTGAGCTGCCATGGAAATCCTGTCCATCCGGATAAGGAAAAAGCGAAGATGTATGATGATGGGATTACCAACTGTATTTTGTTGGCTGAAAAGCTTGGTATTCATCAGATCAACACGTTTTCCGGTTGTCCGGGAGACCACGAGGGCGCCAAATATCCAAACTGGGTTACCTGTCCCTGGCCAGAAGATTTCAGCGAAATACTGGAATACCAGTGGAACGACGTTTTGATCCCCTATTGGAAAGACAAAGTTGCATTTGCCAAGGCACATGGCGTCAACAAAATTGCGTTGGAGCTACATCCGGGTTTCTGTGTATACAACACTCACAGTTTGCTCAAACTCAGAGAAGCAGTTGGACCCGAAATTGGAGCGAACCTGGATCCATCCCATCTGTTTTGGCAGGGAATGGATACTGTAGAAGTTATCAAAGAACTGGGCGATGCAATATTCCATTTCCATGCAAAAGATACCCAGTTTGATAAACGCAATGTCGCACTCAATGGTGTATTGGATACCCATCCGTATGCGGATGAAATCCATCGTTCCTGGATTTTCCGTACCGTCGGCTATGGACATGACTATCAGGAATGGAAGGAAATCATCAGCGCCCTGCGGTTGGTAGGTTATGACTATGCCATCAGCATTGAACATGAAGACAGCCTGATGAGCATTAACGAAGGCTTGACCAAAGGCGTCCGATTCCTCCAGCAGGTTCTGATTAAGGAAGGAAAGGCAGAGATGTGGTGGGCTTAACCTTAGTCCTCCCGTGAAACCGGTATTGACGCTTTACCAGGATTGCCCCCAATCCTGGTAGTGGTGTGGATGCTGGAACGATATAGATGTACCCGACCAGTACAAAAACCCCCTCCCTTTATAAACGAAGGGAGGGGGTTCCTATATTAACTATTTGCTCAATGCAAAGGAGCTTATAAGCGTGCCATCCGTTTCGATGAAATTGAAATGATAGGCGGCGTCTGGACGGATCTCAAAGGAGAGAGCGCCGGCAACAGCCTCATTTGCTTCAATCTGAATAGAAGTTTTTTCGCTACCCATTTCGGAATAGGGGTATATTTTTTCCCCAGTAGCATCCTCTGTCAAATAAAAATTAGAGGAAGAAAGCGTTATAGTTCTATCCTGCGTGTTAATGATATTCAGTCCTACTTCTACAAATTGCCCATCCATGAGCAGAAATCCCAGATCTTCTCCCGTGCCATATGTCAGAGAGGTAATCAAGATTTTTGCATTGGTGTGGACAAGCCCGTTTGGTTCATCTTGGGAATCGGAGTATCCCCCGTTGTCCTGATACCATTGGTTAGGATGTGTTGCAGACCTTTCTGAGGAGAGAATTCCAAAACCAAAAAGCAGAACAAGCACTACAAAAATCAAAATCAGGACAGATCCCAATACAATTCCTACCATTCCCCAAACAGGGAATTTCTTTTTTTGCGGAGGGATTCCGTAGCTCTGCTGTGGAACACGGTCGGAAAGCGGAGCTCCGCATGAGGTGCAGAACAGTTGTTCTTTCATGGAGATCCGGGCGCCGCAGCGAGTACAGTACCGATTCTCAGAAGTAGCCTGCTGAGGATGGGGGAGAAGAGAAACCTGGCAGAGTGGGCAGATGCCCGGCGCGTCAAAATGTTTCCCACAGTGGGGGCAAAAATAGGAAAAGGCCATTTTTTCACCGCCTTTTATTTACAAATAGTAATATTTTTTTATTAATAAACAAATTTAGACCTTCTTTTTCCATTGTAACACAGAAAAAAGAAGGTCTGCAAGTTCTTCCCTATATTTTTACAAACTCCAGCAAATCCAATACCTGCTGACGGTTGAGGTTCTTAACATGGTGGACTTTTTGTGCCTCCGAAATGGTGTAGATTTTCACATCACAGGCGTCATCGAAATGCTGCAACATGCTTTGGCGCAGTAAAACGGCATTGATATGCTGTTTGGGGATACAAACGGTATGAAGAACAAAAAAGCGGGAGTATTTCATGTACACGTTTTTCCCATCATAGGCGATTCCGCTGGTTCTAAAATCCATCAGGCGTACCAGCATCAGCCAATAGGAAGGAATGGCAAGCATAAAACCGATAAACCCAATAGTTTCGGCCCAGTCTGGAAGTAAATTGCATAATACAATGGTCCCAATGGGCACAAGTAGACAGGGCCAAAGAGGATCCATAATAAATTTGAAAATGGCTCCAAAATTCGGACGGAGTGTAACCGCTTTGCTCGGGAATTCTGGCAGCAAGGTTGACATGGCATCCTCCAGTTCATTTTTCCCGGCGCAGGGGATAATTGCGGAGATATCATTTTTATTTTTGCCAAGTCCAATACAATGGGCATATACGGAATACAATCCCAAGAGCTTCATCATGGGGGTCTGACGAATATCCGTATAATTGATTTTGGAAATATCAACCGCATTTGTACGCCTTGTAAAGAATCCACCTGATATATACAAACTGTATTGTAAGCGAAGCACTTCAAAGTTGATATGACGGAGAAAGTTCATTGAAAAAGAGATTAGATACCCCACAATTACAACCATTGCAAGGAAGGTTGCGATGGGGGGAATCAAGACCGCAAGTAATTTTGCAAGCTGTTCCATTGTGGTGAAAATCTGCTGCTGCAGTTCCTCACCTACCAGGGAACCGGCATTGGAAAACAAGGTAGAACAGAAGATGACCCCGACAAAGGAATTGGAAGTAAAGAGGGAAAGCAGCATTAAATAAAATACTTTGGGTTTATAAAATCTGTTTAAATACTGACTGTTATTACTTTTTTGGCCATGAAAATGCAAAATCCGGCTGCACTCCGCATTGCTCAGGGTGATTTTTAGATCCGGGATATTAAAGCTGCCGGCAGCGGTATCTACACGAACATGGACTGCTTTAAAAGGGCGCAGCCACCAGCTGTGTTCAAAGGATAACGTCGTATAACAGCGGGAAGGGATGAAAAAGGAATTCCGGACAAGGACACCGCGGCGAACCAGGATTCCCCTGCGGTAGACCGTATAGCGGAAAAAGGCCCACTCCAGAATGGAAGCAGCAACCATAATAAAGACAATCAGCAAATCGAACCAGGCGCCTTCCAGCCACTCATACAGAGAACCGCCGAAAATGGCGTATAAAAACCCACGGAGTAATGGAATAATCAGCAAAAATAAAAACCGAGAAAGGTTTTCAAATATCATAATAGGATGAGGGTGCCGCGTTTGATCGCTCATGGTTTTTCCTCCTCATGACTATCTGGGCGGCGAAAGACGCTTTTGGAAACCGGGGATAACAGGTCTTTAAGCTCATAGGCACGGTGTTGATCAAAAGAAGAAAGCCAAATGGTATATCCCGCACACCGTATTTGAATAGAGCACATCTCCATGGTGGATTGGAGTGGGAAGGTGATTATTTCTACATATTGAATGGAAGAAAGGGGAGCATAGCGGAGACGGGTATAGATTACTCCGCTTTTTACTGTAAGCAGTTCTTTTGAAAACTGGATTTTCAGCCGCCGAAATTTGACAGGATAATAAAAAATGGAGAAAAAAAGATAGGCAAGGCCCCAGGCCAGGGTAAAAATTGACCAAAGGAGGCGATAGTGCCCAAACGTCGCAATAGAAGCTACCGCAAAGGGCAGAATAATACCAATCAGACGGATCTCCCAGTACAACAGGGCGCGTGGGGAGGGAGAAAGTGAATACATGCGGATACCTCGTTTCCTCCAATAGAATCAAGCCCCTGTATGAAAACATGCAGGGGTTTAGAAATGGTATGGCACGGAAAGATTTCCAGTTTTGAAAATAAGCAACACCGTAAGCATCACGGGGTGCAATATGCAGTTTATCCGCTGCCGGAGATTTTCTTGTTCTGATATTCCACGACACCGTGATATCGATATAGATAAGCTGTAGACAACCGATAGGAGATGCCGCGCACGCTCCTTTTCGTAGGCAGCAAAAAAGGAAAATGGACCGCGATGGAGCTGGATGCCAGTATATTTTAGAAAGTGTTATATTAATATTTTACCATACAATTCCTGTGGATTCAATTTTTACCGTTCGGCAGGTTTCGTGTTTTTGGCGGTGTAAGTGACAGAGATGAATATAAGTCCATTAGTGCCTGAAAAGATTTTTCGAGTTTGGAAAGCTCTTTTTCCGACAGGGGAAGGGTGAGAATTTCCCGGACGCCGTTTCTGGAAAGAATACAGGGTAGTCCCAGATAAGTTCCCGATAGACCATATTCCCCCTGCAGCATGGCGGATACAGTCAGCACGCAGTTTTCATCGCCAAAAATGGCTTTGGTAATCCGCACCATTGCCATTCCTATCCCATAATAAGTGGCATTTTTTGCTTCAATGATTTTATAGGCCGCCCCGCGTACTTCCTCTTCAATGGACTGCATTTGAGAATAGGAGCAGGATGGGAGCTGTTCACATAAATCAAGGATTGGACGGGTGGCAAGCATGGCCTGCGACCAGGGTACAAATTCACTGTCCCCATGTTCCCCTACAACGTAGGCGTGCATGTTGCGGGGGTCCACTTGAAAATAATCCCCAAGCAAATAGCGCAGCCGGGCAGTGTCCAGTGCGGTTCCTGTACCAATGACGCGGGAGGCAGGAAACCCGGAGAGAGTGTGGGTGATATGGGTCATGATATCCACTGGGTTTGTAGCAACCAAAAAGATCCCATGAAACCCAGAGGAGAGGACAGGCTCAATGATGGAGGAGAAAACCTCCGCATTTCTGGAAAGCAGGTCCAGTCTGGTCTCTCCCGGTTTTTGTGCAACTCCGGCACAGATGGCGACGATGTCTGCATCTTTGCAGTCTGTATAATCCCCGGCATAGATTTTCATATGCGAACCGGAGAATGCAAGCCCATGATTTAAATCCATGGCCTCCCCTATGGCGCGCTTGTGATTAATGTCAATCAGGACAAGTTTGTCGCAGGCGTTTTGATTGAGCAGGGCATAAGCATAGCTCATCCCTACCATTCCAGTGCCGACCAAAACCACTTTTCTGGAATCCGGTGATGGCATAGTGGATACCTCCTACTAAAAAGTTTGATTTGTATCTTTTGCTTTATTTTATCCAGGATTCTGGATTTCATAACAGGATACTGATTTTTACGGGCATTTCATCCGGATGAAATAGGATGGTATCAGAAAGACAATGACGCATTTCCTTTTTTCAATTACCGGGTTTGGAAATTGCGATACCTGCTTTTCTTGTATTCGCGGGATGGAAACCGTATAATGAAAAGTGCAAGAAAAGGAAAGGGCGGAGCGCCATGCAATTTGGGATTATTGGAATCAGCTACCGGCAAGCGCCGATTGAAGTACGGGATAGAGCCGCTTTCAGCGATTCAAAAAAAATTGAATTTTATGACCGTCTGCGGGAACAGGGAATTTGCCAGGCGGTGATTCTTTCCACCTGTAACCGCAGTGAGGTGTCCTTTCTCATGGCCGACGAAAAAGAGTCGGCCGTGGTGAAAGAGGAATTTCTTTTGCAATGCGGTTCTCCGGAACTAAAAGAATACCTGTTTGAGAAAAAAGGAGAAGAGGCGCTCCACTATCTGTTTTGCGTAGCTGCGGGGCTGGATTCCCTGGTTGTTGGGGAAGACCAGATTTTAGGCCAGGTGCAAAGCGCATTGGACTTTTCCCGCAGGGTTGGCGGTTGTGGGAAGCAGATGAATCGGATTTTTCTGGACGCCATCACCTGTGCCAAGAAAATTAAAACGCAACTGAAAATTAGTGAACATCCGATTTCCATTTGCTATATCGGAATGAAATGTCTGGCAAAGGCCTGTAAAATAGAAGGAAAGACAGCGCTTGTGATTGGAAGCGGAAAGATGGCCGCTCTGGCGCTTACTTATTTGCGCGACATGCAGGCAAAACAGATTTATCTGTGTAACCGCAGTATGGAACATGCGCTCACTTTAAAAGGGGAAGAGGAGCGGATTTGTGTTCTTCCCTTTGCACAGCGTTATTCAGTGATGGACAAATGCGATATTGTGGTCAGTGCGACGGCCTCTCCACATCTGGTGGTGCGGCAGGAACAGATGGGTAAGCGGGAGCATTCCCTGTATCTGCTCGATCTGGCGACGCCGAGAGATATTGACCCCACGCTTGCAGAGGAAGAAGGGGTACAATTATTTGACATTGACTCCCTACGCGCGGTTTCGGAAGAAAACCGGAAAGAACGGCAGCATCTGGTAACACAGGGAAGAGAAATAGCAGCTGGGGCCTCGCGGGAAACCCTGCAGTGGCTTGCAGCCAGTCGGGTAGATCCCGCCATTGCGTCCCTACAAAGCCGGTGTGCGGCGGTGGAAGAAGATACTTATGAGATGCTGGATGCAAAGCTTCATTTCAGTGACCATGAAAAACGAGCAGTGAGAAAAATTCTCCATGCAGGATTCAAGCGACTGATTCGGGAGCCGATTCTAGCACTCAAGGGGTTGGACAATGAGCTTGAACAGAGAAAATACGGGGAAGTCATCTGCTCGCTATTTTCGGATAAGGAGGAGGGACACCATGCACATTAAACTCGGCACCAGAGGTTCCAAACTGGCGCTTGCCCAGACAAACTGGGTGAAAGAGCGGTTGGAACAGGAATTTCCGCAGCATACTTATGAAGTGGTAATCATCAAGACCAAAGGGGATCTGATTCAACATAAGGCGCTCGACCAGATCGGGGGCAAGGGGCTGTTCGTCAAGGAAATTGAACAGCAAATACTGGACACAACCGTGAATTTGGGCGTCCACAGTATGAAAGACATGCCAAGCGAACCGGCGAATGGGCTCTGCTTTACTAAAATATGGCTCCGTGCGGATCGGCGGGACGCGCTGGTTTTAAAACAGGCGAAGTCCCTGGAGGAACTGCCCTGCGGCGCAGTGATTGCAACGGGGAGCAAGCGGAGGATATACCAACTGAAAGCCCTGCGCCCGGATTTGCAGTTCGTCGGGATCCGTGGGAACATTGACACACGCCTAAAAAAGATGCGGGAAGGGGAAATCGATGGACTTGTCCTGGCGGCGGCGGGCCTGCACCGTCTGGGCATGGAGCACCTGATTACCCAGTATCTTGATCCGCAGCGGGAGATGGTTCCCGCCTGTGCGCAGGGAGCGCTGGCATTAGAAATCCGGCAGGATGACGCCGCTTTGAGGGAAATACTCGATTCGCTCTGCGACGAACAGACGCAACGGGAAGTTCAGGCAGAACGGGCTTTTTTACAGGAAATTGGAGGCGGATGCCATACTCCGGCAGGAGCCTGTGCTTTTCAGCGGGAAGAAAGCCTGACCTTGACCGCATGGTATGGTACAACGGACGGACAGAGGATAAAACGGGATACGCTAAGCGGAAACGTGGAGGACGCCCCAATGCTGGCAAAAACGCTGGCACAGCGGTTAAAAAATGAGGTGGATGTATGATGGGAAAGGTGTATTTGGTGGGCGCCGGGCCAGGAGATCCGGGACTTATCACAGTGAAAGGCCGTCGCTTGTTGGAGAATGCCGACTGTATTGTCTATGATCGATTGGCGAATCCCCGTCTACTTTCCTTAGCGAGGGAGCGCTGTCGCCTTATCTACGTTGGAAAAGCGGCGAGTAGGCATACCATGAAGCAGGAGGAGATCAACGCCCTGCTTGTCCATTGTGCTGCGGAATATGAGACGGTCGTTCGGCTCAAGGGCGGAGACGTCTATGTGTTTGGCCGCGGAGGGGAAGAAGGGCTCTTTTTGATGGAACACGGGGTGGAGTTTGAAGTTGTACCGGGAATCAGTTCCTGTACCGGGGGCCTCGCCTATGCGGGAATCCCCATTACACATAGGGGACTGTCCCATGGGTTCCGGGTAGTGACTGCCCATGACAAGGATGATAAACTGACCAAATTAGATTTTGCCTCTATGGCGCATGGCGAAGAAACGCTTGTTTTTTTAATGGGGTTGTCCAAAGTGGGGGAGATCGCCGCTGGACTTTTGGAGGCGGGGATGCCCATGCAGATGCCGGCGGCAGTCATTTCCCATGCAACGCTCCCCTCCCAGCAGATAGTGTCGGCACCGCTTGGGGAGTTGGCAGAGACATTGCAATGCCGCCCTCTTTCCTCTCCGGCGCTGATTGTGGTGGGAAAGGTTGTTTCCCTGCGGGAAAACCTGAATTTTTTTGAAAAGCTGCCTTTGTTCGGACGGAAAATCCTGATTCCCCATCCGGGGAGAGAGTCCTCTCCGCTTACCGAGTATTTCGAAGGACTCGGTGCAAAAGTAACGGAGGTCTGTACCGGGGAAATCCGGGGAATTCCCGGAGCGTTTTCAGCAGAGATGTTGGATGGGATAAAATGTCTGGCATTTTCCAGCAAACATGGGGTGGACGCTTTTTTCCACGGGTTATTTGCTTTAGGAAAGGATGTCCGCTCTCTCGCAGGAATTTGCATTGCTGCTGTAGGGAGTGCGACTGCGGACAGGCTGTTTTCCTATGGTGTACATGCAGATCTGATTCCGTCAGAATTTCACAGCGACGCGCTTTGCGAGACCATCCGAAGAAAGACAGGGTTTGCCGGGGAGGAAGTTCTGTTCGTAAAAGTGCGGGGTTCCCTTTCCCCCTGTTTTGTAGACTTTGGCGTACATGTAGCGGAACTTTATGAAAACCATCCGATGGAAGAAGAGTCCATACGTGCGCAGGCGAGAGGAGAGTCTTATACAGATATGGTATTTTCCTGCTCTTCTGCGGTCCATGCCACTGCGAAAGCGCTTGGAGCAGAAGTTTTGAGAAAAAGCCGGTGTTTTTCCATTGGGGAAAAGACCAGTGAAACCCTACGAACATATGGTATCATGCCGATACAGGCTCAGCGGGCAGATTTACAGACGCTTGCTCAGACAGTGATGACAGGAGGAAAATGATAATGTTTTACCGTGGCAGGAGACTGCGTAAAAATGCAGTGATCCGGAAAATGATGCAGGAGACGGTTTTGCAGCCTTCTGATTTTGTATACCCCATTTTTGTTGTGGAAGGGGAAAACGTGAAGCGGGAAATTCCGTCTTTGAAGGGGATCTGCCATTATTCGGTGGATAAACTCCCGGAGGTAGTGCGGGAAATGGAACAGGCAGGGGTGTATTCTTGCATTTTGTTTGGAGTCCCAGATCATAAAGACGCCTGTGGTTCGAGTGCATATGAGGAAAATGGTGTAGTACAGCGTGCTATCCGCAAAATTAAGGAGACAGACCCGGACATCTATGTGATTGGGGACGTCTGCATGTGCGAGTACACCGATCATGGGCACTGTGGGATCCTGGATGAGCAGGGCTATGTAGTCAATGATCTGACTCTGGAAGTCCTTAATAAGATTGCACTAAGCTATGCGCGGGCAGGGATAGATATGGTGGCTCCCAGCGATATGATGGATGGGCATATTCAGTCCATCCGCGCCGCGCTGGATGGAGAAGGATTTGTCAATGTGGCGGTAATGGGCTACAGTGCCAAATATGCGTCCAGCTATTATGGCCCATTCCGGGAAGCGGCAGGTTCCGCCCCCTCGTTTGGAGATCGTAAGGCCTATCAGATGGACTGTGCGAACGGACAGGAAGCACTGCGGGAAATTGCTGCAGATATTGAAGAGGGCGCGGATATCATCATGGTCAAACCTGCGCTTGCCTATCTGGATGTTGTCAAGGAGGCCTCCCTGAACTTTGACGTCCCGGTGGCCGCCTATAATGTCAGCGGAGAATACGCGATGCTGCTTTCTGCAGTTGAACAGGGACTAATGAACGAATCCGTGATCATGGAAAGTCTGACCGCTATTAAGCGCGCGGGGGCAAACCTTATTATTACCTACTTTGCCCTGTATGCGGCAAGAAAATTAAAGGAGGGAAAGGCATGAACCACGAAAAATCCAAAGCGGCGTTTGCAAAAGCCTGTGAGGTGATTCCGGGCGGCGTCAACTCCCCGGTACGGGCGTTCCAGTCCGTCGGTGGGGAACCGATTTTTGTAGACCATGCAAAAGGCAGTCATATCGTCGATATTGACGGGAACGAGTATATTGATTATATCTGTTCCTGGGGGCCGTTTGTACTGGGCCATTCCCATCCGATGATGGCCGAAGGCGCATTGGAAGCGATCCAGCGCGGGATCAGCTACGGCCTGCCGACGGAAATTGAAACCCGTATGGCAGAACTTATCTGCTCGGCATACAAAAGCGCCGAAATGGTGCGCATGGTCAATTCCGGTACCGAGGCCACGATGAGCGCTATCCGGGCGGCGCGCGGATATACAGGAAAGGATAAAATTATCAAGTTTGAAGGGTGTTATCACGGACACTCGGACTGTCTGCTGGTGAAATCCGGTTCCGGCGCCCTCACCTTTGGCATGCCGACCAGCCCTGGAGTCCCAGCAGACGTGGTGAAAAACACCCTGGTCTGCCGGTATAACGACCTTGTCTCCGTAAAAGAGACTGTAGAGGCAAACCAGGGGGAGATTGCGGCCATTATCCTGGAGCCGATTGCCGGCAATATGGGAGTAATCCCCCCGCGTCCGGGATTTCTGGAGGGGCTGCGTACTTTATGTACTGAGCAGGGGATTGTTCTCATCTTTGACGAGGTCATCAGTGGATTCCGCGCCGCCTTTGGCGGAGCATCCGAGCTGTATGGCGTGGATCCGGATATGGTCTGTTTTGGGAAGATCATCGGCAGTGGCCTGCCGGTCGGCGCCTATGCAGGGAAACGGGAGATCATGTCTGTGATTTCCCCAAAGGGGCCGGTTTATCAGGCTGGGACACTCTCAGGGAATCCCCTTGCCATGTTTATGGGATTAAAACTTCTGGCCTATTTAAAAGAGCATCGGGAAATTTACCAAAGGGTGGAGGAGTATGCTGCAAAGCTGGAAGCCGGAATGAGGGATCTGCTCACAAAGCACGGCCTGCGTTACCAGATTAACCGGGTTGGCTCCCTGCTCTGCCTGTTCTTTACGGAGCAGGAAGTTATCAGTTACGATGATGTGAAGACCTGTGATACCACTAAGTTTTCAAAGTACTTCCAATGCATGCTGGGTCGGGGGATTCTACTTGCTCCTTCACAGTTTGAAGCGATGTTTGTCAGTGCCGCCCACACGCAGGAGGATTTGGAAAAGACCCTGCATGCTATGGATCAGGCTTTGTCCGCCTGCGAGGAATAGGAATGGGGCTGTTTGTAGAACTTTCTTTGGTTGGGAAACCGGTGCTGATTGTGGGGGGCGGCCGTCAGGCTCTGCGCAAAGCGCGACGGCTGTCACAGGAGGGAGCCTGTATTACTGCGGTGGCTCCCTGCTTTATCGAGGGTTTTGAGGCTGTCTGTTTCCGGATGTTCCAGCAGGGGTATGAGACGACGCTGATCGACGGGATGTTCCTTGTGGTGGCCGCAACGGATGACCGAGCACTCAACCACAGGATAGTCCGGGAGGCCAATGAAAGGGGGATTCTCTCCCTGAGCATCCATCAGGATGAGAATGCAGTACTTCACAGCGTGGGAAGCCGGGAGTTCGGCGGGATTACCGCCGCGGTTTCCACCCATGGAGCCTATCCAGCGCTGGATTCGATCCTGCTCGAGCGGTGGGAGACTTGTTCCGGGCTGTTTTTGGGGAAACTCCCCGCCCTGAAAATGCTGCGGGAGCGGATTGCCTCCTCCCCGATCGGGTCACAGGAAAAGCGGGAATTGCTGAGAGAACTGCCCGCATGGGAGGAAGAACTGCTGGATTCCCTGGTACGTGCAGTGGAGCAGGAGACACTGCTGGTCGCAGTCTGGCATGGTACTGCAAGCAGAGAATCCGTACGGGAACAGATTTTCCCGTTTTCCAGGGAAATCGAAGCACAGTTCCCGTCTTTTCCGGTCTGTGAGGCCTTTTTAAGCGGAAAAATTCAGGGGAAACTCTTAGCCAGAGGGGTTCTGATTCCGCTCCTTGACAAGGTATTGCGGTTGGCACAGGTTCTGGGAATCTCCCGTATTTTGATCCAGCCGGTACTGTTTGCACAGGGCGTCTATTACCAGCAGATACTAGCCTGTGTAAAAAAATTCGCAGATTTAGATATTACCATTGGGGAGCCCCTTGTTATAGGGGATGGGGACGCGCAGGAACTGTTGTCCTCTTTGCGGGAAGGATTTTCGGGAGATGAACAGACGCTTTTTGTCTGCCATGGCTTTGAACCCGGACTACATAGAATGCTGTGCAAACCATTGCGTAGGAGGGAGACTTTGCTCTTTGTAAAGGAAAGACTGCCTGTTTTGGAACCGAATCTCCCGGTACGGGTGGTTCCGCTGTTTTTGCTGGTGGGCTTCCATACCGGGCGCGACCTTTTTGACGGGGAGGATTCGGTTTGCGCTTGCCTTGCCCGACAGGGTTATACAGTATTGCAGGAACGCCGCGGGCTAATGGAACGGGATAGTATCCACGGTCTTTTATGCAAGAAAATAGAGAAGGTGTTTTTATGATCCAGCGGGCCCGGTCGGGGCAGATATATCCATTGCTGAAGCTGGCGCAAAAACTTTGGCCAAATTCCGGGACATTATACGAAGAGATGAAAGAATATCTCATAGCGGAAGAAAAAGCAGCCTTTCTCTTTTGGAAACAGACAAGCCCCGTTGGACTTGCCCTGTGTTCTCTGCGTTCGGAGTATGTGGAGGGAACAAAAGATTCCCCAGTCGGTTATTTGGAGGGAATTTATGTCGAGGAGGATTTTCGCGGAAAGAATATCGCTGCGGCGCTCTTATCATCTTGCGAGGAATGGGCAAAACAACGGGGCTGCCGGGAATTTGCCAGCGACTGTGAACTGGATAATCCAGCAAGCCTTGCCTTCCACCTGCATACTGGATTTGAGGAGGCAAACCGAATTATCTGTTTTGTAAAAACACTTTGAAAGATGGATAGAAATTGGAGGAAACCATATGGGAAAAAAGGAACTTCCAGTATGGGATCTGCTGGCAAAGCAGTTGATTTTTGAACAAATTGGCTCACTCAGAGGCCTGGATATTCTGGATTTTGGCAGTGGGGATGGAGCAACGGCCAATCATTTTGCCAGAGAGAACCACGTGATAGCGGTGGAGCCATCTCAGGAGATGTTAAAAGACCGCTTCGCAGACTTTCCCTATACACAGCGGGTTGGTTCTGAGGAAACGCTGAAATTATTTCCTGATGAATCCATGGATTGGATACTCTGTCATAACGTCCTGGAATATGTGGAACCGGAACGTCGCGTCCCTATCCTGTCTGAGTTTTCCCGGATTCTCCGCCCGAGAGGAACTCTTTCCGTCGTAAAGCACAACCGCGCCGGCCGGGTCATGCAGATGGTGGTTTTGCTCAATAAATTTTCACATGCACAGCAGCTTTTACAGGGGGGAGATGGGAACGCCGCGCAGTTTGGCACCATTCGATATTATGAAACGCAGGATTTGCTCAAATGGTGTCCGGGTTTGAAGATAGGAAAAGTGTTCGGCCCTCGGACTTTTTGGGATTTGCAGCAAAACCAGGAGATTCAGAGAGATGCGCACTGGCAGGAACAGATGCTTACAGTGGAGCGGGAGGTGAGTGAAAGGGCAGAATATCAGGGAGTTGCTTTTTTTCACCATATCTTGCTCCAAAAACAGTAATTTATGAAAAAGGAGATATCCGGTAATCATGTCCGGATATCTCCTTTACTAGTAGTTTTCTCCCAAAAGGGGGAGTGCGTTGTTCTGCATATCTTTTCGCTCTTCCGGGTTGAAAGGACAAAGGGAATGGCGCTGTCTTATTTAACAATGCAAAAAGAGCCCAGGGCAGTTTTCATTTCCTAATAGGATAGCATGGAGATCTCTCTTTTCTCGTTTTTTGTAGCATACTTTAAAGAGAGAGGAAAGGGAAGGCCTTTAACCGCAGAACAGATGGTTCCCAATTCGGACAATAACGGGGCGAGTACGGATC
Source organism: Candidatus Pseudoruminococcus merdavium (assembly GCA_904419745.1). Classification (GTDB taxonomy): domain Bacteria; phylum Bacillota; class Clostridia; order Oscillospirales; family Ruminococcaceae; genus Pseudoruminococcus_B; species Pseudoruminococcus_B merdavium. Next base: position 71,763 of record CAJFSS010000014.1, read on the forward strand.
CATTTGTTTGAGGTTTTATCCGGGTTATAATAGTAGATAGCTCCTCCGGTTGGGTCACTGCCATTGAGAGCCTCCTTTGCCGCCCGGACAGAGGATTCCGCGACAGGTTCGTTGAATTGTCCGTCTGTAATAGCCGTAAAGGCACCTGGTTGATAGATGACCCCGGCAATGCTGTCCGGGAAGGAGGGGTGTTCCACACGGTTGAGTACAACTGCCCCAACAGCAACCTGCCCGGTATAAGATTCCCCTCTGGCCTCCGCGGAAATAATTCTGGCAAGCAGATTGACGTCATTTTGCGTATATCCTCCACCGGAAGAGGTCCCTGAAGTAATACCGAGTGCTTTTAAAGTTTTGGGACCGGCAATTCCATCTACAGACAAACCTTTATCCCTCTGAAAAGCTCTGACAGCATTTTGCGTATTGGTGCCATAAATACCATCAACAGTTCCGGGGTTATAACCGAGTTCCCTTAAACGGGTCTGTATCTGGCGCACCTCATCACCACGGGAACCGTATTTGGATAGGGTCATTACAGCCCCCGTTCCACTCAGATTTGTCACCAAACCAATCAGAAATACGTTCAGCATAATAATGACGAGGACACGGAGAATTTTAATTGTTTTGTCTTCCACTGAAATCTTACCTCCCAATCTGACATGGTAGATATTCTTTCCAAAAAAGGGGTCAATATCCGTTTTTTAAAACGAACCCTTTTCTTTTTTGGAGAATATTCTATTAGAAGAAGATTTTTCAAAAAAGGGGGAAGCGGTATGTGGTATGATGTGTTATGGATTGTTGTCATTCTTGCAGCCGGAATTTTTGTGGCAATGACGTTGGGAACCATTTTCTATGATAAAAAAAGAAAAAAGGACAATGAGACGGAACTATGCGACTTAGATATTCTGGTCGTAGATAACACGGTTGATTTTCTGGCAAAAACCATTGATATGATTCCTTTAAAAGAAGGAGAGACCAAACGACAGGTGCTCTTTTCTAAGGCACAACGGATCGCAAGGGAGCGTTTAATGCAGGCAGGGATGAAAATCAACGAACGGACGGCTCCGTTAATTGATGAGCGAATCTTACTTCATATTGAAGAAATCGGAGCAGAAATGGAAAAACAGGGGAAGGAGTAAAAAAGTGTCGAAAAAGGTATTGACAGAGGGAAGAGGGTGTGATAATATAAATAAGCTGTCCGCGGGGAACC
>CAJFSS010000015.1 GCA_904419745.1 Candidatus Pseudoruminococcus merdavium
TGAGTATAGATAACTGCAAATAACAGTTTGTAGGGGAGTTCTGATACTCCCCTATAAAAATGGCTATTTATCAACTGTTTGTTGTGACATAGCCTTTCAGAAAAAAACAGGAGGAAATTTTATGGCGACCCATAAAATAGATAGGATTTCAGAAGATGTCCGTCGCGAATTGACCGATATTTTCCGGATGCTCAAAGATCCCCGGATTACCGGGATGCTTTCCATTGTGCACGTAGAAGTAACAAACGACCTCTCCTATGCAAAGGTACATGTCAGTTCATTGGAAGGGTTTGAAGCGGCGAAGGGTGCAGTAAAGGGGCTGAAAAATGCTTCCGGTTTTATCCGCCGTGAAATTGCCCACCGGCTTAAGCTACGGCATGCGCCGGAGTTCCTCTTTGTGGCAGATGATTCCATTGAAACCGGCGCGGAGATTTCCCGCCTGATTGAACAGGTTAAGAAAAAGGATGGCGGCCATGAAGAATTATAGTATAGAACAAGCGGCACAGTGTCTCAAACAGGCTAAGGATGTGGTAATCCTCTGCCATCAGAGTCCGGACGGGGACACGATGGGAAGCGCATGTGCAATTTACCATGCCCTCAAAAGCATAGGGCTCCGTGCGCGTGTGGAGTGTGCAGACTCTTTCCCGGAAAAGTTTGGATTTCTGTTTGAAGAGGTACAAAAGGAGGAATTTTCTCCCCGCTTTGTACTGGCTGTAGATGTGGCGGATGAGAAACTTCTGGGTGCAAAAATTCGGGAAAAATATCCAAGGATCGATCTCTGCATCGATCACCATCCCTCTAATACGGGATATGCGGAGCATCTTCTTTTGGAAGCGGACAGCGCAGCAGCAGCGGAAATCCTCTTCCTTGTTATCAGCAGCATGGGCGTGGAAATTACACCGCAGATAGCGGCTGGAATTTATACTGGGATTGCAACCGACACCGGGTGTTTCAAGTTCTCGAATACTACGCCCAGAAGTCATCGGATAGCCGCACAGATGATGGAATACGGCGCCCCTGTTGCAAGGATTAACGAACTTGTTTTCGACACAAAAACGAAGAATAAGCTCGCATTTGAAACCTGTGCGCTGGAATCCCTGGAATACTATTTTGAGAATCGATGCGCTTTGATTCCCGTTACCATGGCAATGATGGAGCGCTGTGGAGTCACTTATGAGGAGATCGACGATATTGCCGCACTCCCTCGGCAGATTGAAGGGGTCGAGGTTGGACTGACGCTGAAACAGCGGGACGAACACGGATTTAAAATCTCGGTACGTACCAAAGCGTCCTGTGATGCAAGCGCTATCTGTCGTAAACTCGGCGGCGGCGGGCATGCCCGTGCTGCGGGTTGTGCAGTGGAAGGTACACTGGAAGAGGCGAAAGAAAAGATCCTGGATGTTGTCCAGGAATTCCTGGAGGAAACACGATGAAGGATGGGATCCTCTGTATCAACAAACCGGCGGGTTTTACCTCTTTCGATGTTGTGGCAAAGCTACGTGGCATGTTAAAGCTGAAAAAAATCGGACATGCCGGAACCCTGGATCCAATGGCGACCGGTGTGCTCCCGGTCTTTTTGGGGCGCGCGGCGAAAGCTTGCGACTGCCTTGCGGACCATGATAAATCCTACCGCGCCCATATTCAGCTGGGGATAACGACGGATACTCTGGACATCACGGGAACCGTACTCTCCCAGCAGGAAGTTTCTGTATCCGAAGAGGATCTCCGTGCTTTGCTTCCTCAGTTGACGGGGAAAATCCTGCAAATCCCGCCCATGTATTCTGCGGTAAAGGTGGGCGGGAAAAAGCTCTACCAGCTTGCCAGGGAGGGCAAGGAGGTGGAACGGAAACCACGCCCGGTCACTATTTACCATCTGTCCCTTTTGGGGCGGGGGGAAAGAGAACATGAATACTGCCTTGATATCTCTTGTTCCAAGGGGACTTATGTCCGTTCCCTTTGTGAAGAGATTGGCCGGAGGCTTGGATGTGGAGCTGTTTTATCCGGGCTTATAAGGACAAAAGCCTGCGGTTTTTCTTTGCAGGACTGCCTGACGTTTGAACAAGTGGAGCAGGCTATCCATGAGGAAACAATTGAGCAAAAGATTTTTCCGGTGGAGCGGGTATTTTCTTCCTATCCACGCGTGGATCTGGGAGAGCATATGGCAAAGCTGTTCTGTAATGGAGTGAAGCTGGATCCGAAACGCGTTGGTGTTTCCGAAGACGCGGAATTATATCGTGTTTATACACCGCAGTCAGGCTTTACCGCGCTGGCTTATGTGGATGAACAGGAACACTTCCGCGTAAAAAAATTTTTTGTGTTGTAGTAAATTCGAGAGGGGGACGATACCAGTGGTGACCTATACTGATTTACATACAATGGAGCTGCATTCCCCTGCCGCTGTGGCAATTGGTTTTTTTGATGGGATCCATGTGGGGCACCGGAAAGTGTTGGATAGCATGATGGGGTATGAACAGGAGGGGCTTTCCTCCTGCGTTTTTTCCTATACGGTTTCTGGACATCTTCCGCAGGCGAAAACGGGCCTGCGTTATCTGCGGCCCCTTTCGCTTAAGCGCCGGTATTTGGAAGATCTGGGGGTGGATATTCTGGCGATGCCGGAGTTTGAAAGCTTCAGTTCCCTCACTCCCGAGGAATTTGCAAGAGATATCCTGCGCGATAAACTCCACGCACAGGTGGTATGCTGCGGAAGTGATTTGCGGTATGGGAAAAATGCCTGTGCGGACGCATCCCACCTGGTGGAAGATGGAAAGCGATTTGGATTTCGTGTTGAGATTGTACCACCTGTCTGCGTGGATGGCAGGAAGGTCAGTTCCTCTCTTATCCGGGAGTATATCCGCGAAGGTAGAGTGGATAGAGCAAACCAGCTGCTTGACCGTCCTTTTGCCCTGGATTTTGAAGTGATAGGGGGGAACCGGCTTGGTCGGACAATGGAGTTTCCCACGATCAACCAGGCGCTTCCAGAACAGTTTGTCATCCCGAAATTTGGGGTTTATGCTTCGATTGCCCTGGTGGAGGGGAAGGACTATCCCGCAGTGACCAATGTCGGTGTAAAACCCACGATTGGCAGCGACAGGATTCTAGCGGAAACCCATATTGTCGGCTATGAGGGGAATTTATACGGGCAGCATATAGAAGTGCGATTACTCCAATTTATTCGTCCGGAACAGAAATTTTCCGGAGTGACACAGCTCAAAGCTCAAATTGCAAGGGATACGAGAAATTCTGTCGAATATTTGAAAAAAGCAAAAGGTTGCACATGGTAAAAAAGGAAAAAAGACTTTACATGTTACAACTGGATGTGATATAATTCCATTTGTTATCTGCCTGCTTCACGGCTGTGGGGTTTCGCCCGTTTTTGGGAAGGTTACCTGCCCATTGCTGAGATTCAGGGAATTTTATAAAGAGGTGATAGTACCATGATGCTCAAAGAAGAAAAACAGGCCGTTATCGCGGCAAACGCTACCCATGAAGGCGACACCGGTTCTCCGGAGGTACAGATTGCGATTCTCACCAAGAGAATCAATGACCTGACTGAGCACCTGAAAATCCACAAGAAAGACCACCATTCCCGTAGAGGTCTGCTGAAGATGGTTGGTCGCCGCCGTAACCTGCTCAACTACCTGATGAAAGTAGACATTGAGCGTTACCGTGCAATTATTGCAAAACTCGGCCTGCGTAAGTAATTTAAAAAATAGGAAACGGTTTTCCGTATCAAAAAAGAGCCGGCAGAAATCCTGCCGGCTCTTTTCCTATTCACAGGAAGCATGTCTCATATAAATGATTTGCGTAGTGGTTGGATTCTATGGGGCAGCAGCTGGTCTATTACTGTAAAACCATATTTTTTATACAAATTTTTGTGTTCAATTATAAATAACCTTTTGAAAACCCAATCCCTTTGCATACGGAAGGACAGCACAAATCAACTCTTCTCCGAGGCACGCCGTCCGCAGCAATAACACCCCTAGACAAACAGAAAGCCGATAAAGGGGGATAGGGAAAATCCGGGGGGATACAGTCTTTTTGCAAAAGTACACTAGTCGGAAGTTTGGCTCCATCCAGTATAATAAAACCCCGTTCATCTTCTTGTAGGCAGTTTTCTCTTATCAGGGCTGAGAGCTGAAATCCAGCTTTCCAGGAGCAGTGACTGGCATATTGGATAAACAGATTCCCATAGGGGATCTGAGGGTACAAGCGGGTAAAATTCCATAAACCGTCCCTCCTTCCTTACAATTTCAGAAAAATATAGCAGGAGATATCCGGGATTGGAAGGGACTCCACAAACTTTTAACGGATTATGCATCAATACAACCCTTTAAAAGATTTGCAAAACAGGAAAACGTCCGGTATAGTATAAAGAGAACTGTGAAGATAGAGGCGTGCCGTAGCTTGGCAGGTTCTGTATCTTAATCCAGTGTTTTACCTGTATGAAAGCGCATGCGCAGCTATAGGATAATAAGAAAGTGGAATACGAACGGCAGGAGGAATATGCGGATATGATTCTCGCAATCGATGTGGGAAATACAAATACTGTAATTGGGGGATTTGACGGGGAAACCCTGCGCTTTACTGTGCGTATTTCCACGAATCAGACTCAGACGGCGGATGAATATGCGCTGAAACTTCAGGGGATGTTTATAATGCATAAAGTCTGTGCCAAGGAGATTGAGGGCGGCATTATCTCATCAGTTGTTCCGGTTTTAAGCCCGGTATTGCAGCAGGCAGTGGAACAATTAACGGGGCAACGTGTTCTGATTGTGGGATCCGGATTAAAAACCGGGTTAAATATCCGGATTGACAACCCGGGCCAGCTTGGAAGCGATCTGGTGGTGGATGCAGTTGCAGCAAGCCATTGTTATCAAAAGCCCATCTTGATTTTTGATATGGGAACGGCTACTACGCTTTCCGTGGTGGATGGAAAGGGTGGTTATATTGGTGGGATGATTATGCCGGGAATTCGTCTGGCAATGGACGCGCTCTCTTCCAGCACCTCCCAATTGCCCCGGGTTGACTTGACACCACCTGGACAGATCATTGGGACAAATACGGTGGAGTGTATGCAGTCCGGTGCTATCTATGGAAATGCGGCAATGATAGACGGGGTCATTGACCGGCTGGAAGAACAGCTTGGAGAACATGCAACCGTAGTGGCAACTGGGGGAATGGTCAATACGGTGATCCCTTATTGCCGGCATAAGATCATCAGTGATGAGACTTTGATGCTGCGCGGCTTGAAAATCCTTTATGAAAAGAACCGCCCCGCAGTAGAACGGAGGAACCGCCTTGTTTAAACTGGAGCAAAAAGAATACCGTGAAGAACGTTTTTCAGGAGAAGAGCTGGAAGGGCAGGAACTCAAGGGCTACCTGTTTTACAAATGTTCATTCCGAGGGGCACAGATGAAGGATCTACTGACGATTTCCTGCTCATTTGTGGGATGCAGCTTTTCCTTTGCGCAGATGGGGGGATCAATCCATCGTTTCAGCCAGTTTACCGGGTGTGATTTCTCTGATGCGAACCTCTTCTGTGCGGAGTTTGAAGAGTGCAAGTGTACCGGAACCACTTTTTCCGGGGCGGACGTCACAGGCCTTTCCATTCATGGAGGAAACTTTAGCGACAGTATTTTTTTGGAATGTTCTCTGCGTTCCATGGATTTTAGTAGAGTCAATCTTGCCCGGACGGATTTGAGACAGTGCGATTTAAAACGCTGCAATTTCCAGCAAGCGGATCTCACGCAGTCTCTGCTCCAGAATGCGGATTTGACGGAAGCGGATCTACGGGATGCAAAAATCGGGGGAGTTGATTTTAAGACGGTCCGTCTGAAAAAAACGAAAATGGATTTGGCCCAGGCAGTATTGCTTGCTGAGAATCTGGGTGCCGTGATTTGCTGAATTAGTATCCGTTTTCAGGAAAATGCGTAAAAACACCCTGCAAAGAATTTCTTTGCAGGGTGTTTTGGTTTCTTACTGTGCTGCCTGGGAAGAAGTTTCTGATACCTGCTGTGAAGTATTGGAAGCAGTGCTGTTTTCTACAGAAGGCGGTATATCGACTGAGGAGGTGTCTTCTACCGGACTGCTGGAAGCTTGACTGGATGACACAGTGCTGGAAGAAGAGGCCGGCAGATCTTTATCTGCAATATCCTCTAGCGCGAGGATTTGGTAATCGCTCCCGTTCTTTTTCAGTTTATAGAGTTTGTATTTTTCCGGTTCCGGTTCCTGTTTTTTCCCATCCACGAACATTCCCCAAGAACTGCCCGGTGGGATATAACCGACGGTCACCTCGAAGGTATCCCCATTGCGGACGATTTTTGTCACCTTCGGGGAAGGGAAGCTTCCTTCCCCGACCGCAGGAACATGGTAGGACTGGATACTTTCGTCATAGACAAACTGTTCTCCACCGGAGTTTGAGCGCAGTGTCTGGTGATTGAGCTTCACGCCGCTTCCATAAATTTTTGCGGCATAGACTTCTACATCGCTTGCCGGGACAATTAAGTTGCCCAAATCATCGGTGGCATATTGCTCTGTATCCGTATTGAGTAAGGTTGCCCACAGAGAAGAACGCAGCAAAAGCGTTTCATCCAGTTGACTTGCATCTTCAAAAGGCGCAGGATCAAACATGACAACCGGAGTTAAAAACCGCTCAATTTTTTCTGTTTCGCTGTTGTCCACCGCAAATTTTCCAATGGCGCGTGTAATCCCCACTACAGAAAAAATCACGCCAATTGCGGCAAAAAACAAAAAAAGGAACCCAAAGGTTGCCGTTTTTCTATTTTTGTGGCGTACTTTACGCCGTTCGCGTTTTTCTTCCATAAAATCTCCTTTTCCCGGTTCAGGTCAGCGTACCTGACCCTGTCCGTTGATGATGTATTTTACTGTAGTTAGTTCTTTGAGCCCCATTGGACCGCGGGCATGGAGCTTTTGGGTGGAAATACCAATTTCTGCCCCAAGGCCAAATTCTCCTCCATCAGTAAAGCGGGTGGAGGCGTTGACATAGACAGCTGCTGCATCCACTTTGGCGGTAAATTCTTCACTGGTACGCAGGTTTTCAGTAATAATTGCCTCGGAATGCTGTGTCCCGTATTTTGTAATATGGTCGATCGCTTCCTCAAGCGAATCCACAACTTTGGCAGAAAGGATATAATCCAAAAATTCCGTCCCATAGTCTTCCGGTGTAGCTGGAGCAATCTCCTTCCCTAAAATTTCCCGAGCCCGTTCACAGCCGAGCCATTTTACATGCTTTTCATCCAGCCTGCGTTTTGCCATGGGTAAGAACTCCCTGGCAATATCCCGATGGATGAGCAGACTTTCTGCCGCATTGCAGACAGAGGGGCGGGAGGTCTTTGCATTATACAGGATTTCCACACCCATGGCAAGGTCTGCATCTTTATCAATGTAGATATGGCAGTTCCCGGTTCCTGTTTCAATCACAGGGACGGTGGCGTTTTGTACAACGGACTGAATGAGCCCTGCCCCGCCGCGTGGAATCAGCACGTCTACATACCGGTTGCATTGCATCAGTTCCATTGTGCTTTCCCGGGAAGTATCCTCAATTAGCTGGATTGCGTCAACAGGAAGGGAGCACTGCTCCAATGCTCCGCGCATGAGTTTTACCATGCAGCGATTGGAGTGGATAGCCTCTTTTCCGCCTTTTAGGATGACCGCATTAGAGGATTTCAGGCAAAGGGAAGCGGCATCCGGCGTGACATTTGGTCGAGCCTCATAGATAATCCCGATCACGCCGAGAGGGACGCGCACTTTGCGGATATTCATCCCGTTGGGGGTGACAAAACCGTGGAGGGTTTCCCCAATCGGATCTTCTAGTTTTGCGATGTTACGGACAGCCCGTGCGATGGAAAGCACCCTGTCTTCATCCAGCATCAAACGGTCAAGCATGGATTCCCTCATGCCTGCTTCTTTTGCTGCGGCAAGGTCAAGCGAATTTGCCGCAAGAATTTCTTTTCTGGCCTGTTCCAAGGTATTCGCTATGGTAGTAAGGGCTTCTATTTTTTCCCCCGCATTGAGCGTAGCTAGAATTCTGGAAGCAGCTTTTGCGCGGCTGCCAAGCAGTTCTATTTGGGTCAATGGTAGTTCCTCCTTTTTCAGGCATGTACCTCGATTCTCCTGGCAAAAAACCTGGTTCCAATTTCTTCTCCGTCAAAAATCCGGTACAGATTATCCGGGTCGTCCCCATTGACAATCATCATATCAATCCCGTGTTCGTTTGCCAGTTTAGCTGCATGGAGTTTTGTGATCATACCGCCGGTTCCTCTGGAAGAACCTGCCCCGCCGGCAAGGGCTTCCACCTTTTCATCTATGGCATGCACTTCCCGGATAATTTTAGCGTCAGAGTGTTCTTTCGGGTTTTTGTCAAACAACCCGTCAATATCGGACATCAGTACAAGCAAATCTGCTTCGCAGAGAACGGCGACCACGGCGGATAGAGTATCATTGTCCCCAAAGACGATTTCCTCTACGGATACGGTATCGTTTTCATTGATAATCGGGACGACACCCAATTCCATCAGCCGGTCAAGTGTGTTAATGACATTGGTTTTACGCACAGTATCGTCGATGACGTCTTTCGTAAGGAGAAGCTGCGCAACCTTATGATGAAAACCGGAAAATAGCTGATCATACAGGTACATCAGTTCACATTGACCAACTGCCGCAGCGGCCTGCTTAGTAGGTGTATCCGATGGACGCTCTTTTAGACCCAGTTCGCCCACGCCAACTCCAATAGCGCCAGAGCTGACCAGAGCAATTTCCATTCCAGAATTTTTTAGATCGGAGAGCACTTTGACGAGCTTTTCAATTCTGCGGATGTTGAGATGGCCGGTTTCATAGGTGAGCGTCGATGTCCCAACTTTGACGACCAACCTTTTTGTCTTATTCATGGTTTTCCCTCATCTTTACAATTTGTATTTCTCGTTTATCCGGAACTCAAACTCCCAATTGCTGCCCGGATAGGTATTTTCTATCAAAAATTTGTTTTTGCATATTATAGCATACTTCCCCATTTCCAACAACTAAAAAGGGGGAGAACAAAAGAAGATAAAAGAATGAAAAACGGTTTTGTTGAATCGTTAAATCCCGAGATCACAATGACCTATGCAGTACCAAATTTTCCCGTTCGGCCCGTTCTTCTGCCCATAGGACAGCCGCTACTCCTTCTTTTGCATTGGGAATACGCGGATATTCCACATATTGCCGGTATCCCATCTGCACACACACGCCGTCGCATGCGCCCAGGATGTCCAGGTATCCTTTTCTATCCGGACGGATACGGTTGGATAGCCCTTTCAGGCCGTCCATTACCGCCTTGTCCCACGCCTGAGGATGGGAAGGGAATAACGGAGAAGCTTCCATGATTGAGTAGAGGAACATCGCGCTGCCAGAAGTGTCCGTCCAGTTGTCCTGACGTTCTGGCCTGTCAACGACCTGGTACCATAATCCGTCGGAACCCTGGAGGGTGCATAGGGTATCTATCAATTCCCGCAGGCGGGAGCGCAACCGGCTATGTGCCGGATGCAGTTCTGGGAGCTCACGGACTGCATGGGTCAGTACCATCATGTACCACCCAAGCCCTTCACTCCACACGTCAGAAGAATGACCGGTAGTGGGCTCCGCCCATCCACAGGCAGGATTCTCGCTGTGAGCATGATAGAGAAGTCCGCCCCATTTATGGCACAGGGTAAAGATGCAGTCAAGCTGGTTTGCCAGTTCGTCGTAACAGTCCGATGCATATTCCGGGAACTCTTTCGCGTAGGAGAGCAGGAATATCCCTTCCATAAATACGCCGTCCACCCACATTTCCCCCGGAGTTTCAATGCGATTGTGCCAAAATCCTCCCTTGCGATTGCGGGGATAATTTTTCAATGAAGCATAGATGGCGTCGCAGGCCTTTTGGTAGGCAGCTTCTCCTGTCTCTCGGAAAGCCCAGACCAAAACTGCTCCAGGCAGCATATCGTCCAGACTGTCACCATGAAATCGGGGAATGGTGCCGTCTTCTAGAACATGTCGTTGTACATAGCGCAGGATATAATCTCGATAGATAGGATTTCCAGTATCCTGATACAGTCTGCAGAAACCGAGCAGGACAAAGCCCTGGGAATAGCACCAGGACTTAAAAGGATAGGTATCCGGGTTGGGATACCGTTTCATAATTGTATCCGCCAGACGGACGCTAAGAAAATTTTCGTTCATAGATATTGCCTCCCTATCCAAATGGTAAAATAATGTCCTGTTTCCATCATAGCAATAGGAATGAAAAAAGAAAAGTACCAAACCATGTAAAAACACAAATTGGAAAAAGGAATCCCACCCCATTTTTTTAAAAACTGGGAAAAGGGGCAAATCGGTGGAAAAAGCGGCTTTTTTCTGGCTTTTTCGTTGCTTTTTTTCCGAATGATATGCTATAATACTATACTAAGGCAGAATATAGGATTTAGCAGTGAATCGGGATTTCAGACTGATCCTTTGTGTGAAGTTCGGATTTATTGCTAAACCATGTCTGCCTTGGAAAACGTGAAAAATGAAATGGAGGCAGAAAATTCATGTTTGAAAATTTTCATGTGTTTGAGACAGAACTCTGCGGGCGCAAGCTTGCCATTGAAACCGGCAAAATGTGCGGCCTTGCAAATGGTTCCTGTCTGGTCCGTTACGGCGATACCACCGTACTGTGCAATGTCACCGCATCTGCGAAACCAAGAGAGGGGATTGACTTTTTCCCGCTTTCTGTGGACTTTGAGGAAAAACTCTATGCGGTTGGCAGAATTCCTGGCTCTTTCCTCAAAAGAGAAGGGCGCCCGACCGAAAAGGCAATCCTCACTTCCCGTGTGATTGACCGTCCAATCCGCCCGTTGTTCCCGAAAGATATGAGAAACGATGTCTCCGTTGTCATGACGGTGATGTCTGTAGACCCTGATTGTTCCCCGGAAATCGCCGGCATGATCGGTACATCTGTGGCCCTGTCTATCTCCGATATCCCCTGGAACGGTCCAATCGGCGGCGTGGTCGTAGGTCTGGTAGATGGGGAGATTGTTCTCAATCCAACTTTGGAGCAGCGCAAAGTTTCTGATATGTATGTAACGGTTGCTGCAACCGAACAGAAAGTCGTCATGATTGAAGCTGGAGCAAACGAAGTTCCAAACGACGTCATGATGGACGGTATCAAGAAAGCCCATGCAGAAATTAAGAAAATCGTTGCATTCATCAATGATATTAAAGCACAGATCGGCAAACCGAAATTCACTTTTGAATCCCAGGAACTGCCGGAACAGCTTTATAATGATATTAAAGATTTTGCAATTGAAAAAGTCCGTTATGCACTGGATACGGATGATAAAAATGTCCGGGAGGCAAGACTTGCTCCAATTATGGAGGAAATCCACGAGAAGTTTGACGAGGTTTATCCTGACGACATTGAAAAATTCGACGAAGTCATGTACAAGCTTCAGAAATACATCGTGCGCCGCTGGTTGCTCGATGATGGAAAACGCGTTGACGGCAGAGGCCTGGATGAAATGCGTCCGCTTGCGGCAGAAGTTGGCCTGATTCCGCGTGTCCATGGTTCAGGTATGTTTACCCGTGGACAGACCCAGGTTCTCACCATTGCAACTCTGGGCCAGGTGAGCGAAGCCCAGCTGCTCGATGGGATTGATGAGGAGACGGAAAAGAGATATATGCACCAGTATAATTTCCCCTCCTATTCTGTCGGTGAAACCAAACCGAGCCGCGGCCCTGGCAGACGTGAAATTGGACACGGAGCCCTGGCAGAGCGCGCTCTGCTTCCGGTGATTCCTTCCGTTGAAGAATTCCCGTATGCTTACCGGCTGGTCTCTGAGGTTCTTTCCTCTAACGGTTCTACTTCCCAGGCATCTATCTGCGGTTCTACCCTGGCTCTGATGGATGCAGGCGTTCCCATTAAGGCGCCGGTTGCCGGCATTTCCTGTGGTCTGGTAACAGAGGGCGATCGCTGGATGACCATGGTGGATATCCAGGGCCTGGAGGATTTCTATGGCGATATGGACTTTAAAGTTGGCGGAACCAAAAAGGGTATCACCGCTATTCAGGTGGACATTAAAAATGACGGTTTAACCTATGAAGTGATTGAACAGGCTCTTGCAAAGACGGAAAAGGCAAGACATTATATCCTGGACGAGGTTATGCTCAAGGCTATTCCGGAACCCAGGGCAGAGCTTAACAAGTATGCACCAAAGATGCTCTCCATGGTAATTGACACCGACAAAATCCGCGAAGTCATCGGGCCGGGCGGAAAAGTCATCCAAAAGCTGTGCGCAGAGTGCAATGTTAAAATTGACATTGAAGAGGATGGACATGTCTTTGTCTCTTCCCAGAACATTGATGATGCCCGCCGTGCGATGCAGATGATTGAAACCATTGCGGTTGACCCGGAAGTCGGCGCAATTTATAAAGGAAAAGTTACTAGAATTATGAATTTTGGCGCCTTTGTGGAAATTGCCCCGGGTAAAGAGGGATTGGTCCATATCTCCAAGCTGGATAAGCAGAGAGTGGAAAAGGTAGAGGACGTCGTTGCTGTCGGTGATATTATTGTTGTCAAAGTCACAGAGATTGACCAGCAGGGCAGAATCAACCTCTCCCGCAAGGATGCTCTGGCAGAACTGGAAGCAAAAAAACACAACGCATAAATTGAAAATGGGAACAGCGCCCGGATATAAAATTCCGGGCGCTGTTTTTTACAGGGGGTATTTGGATGATTCGTATCCATATTTCGGTGTCCGGTCGGGTACAGGGAGTAGGATTTCGCTATTTTACTCAGGAATGTGCATGTATCTGTGAATTGACCGGATGGGTGAGAAACGAATGGGACGGCAGTGTGACCCTGGAATTACAGGGAGATGAAGACAATGTCAACCGGGTAGTGGCAATGCTCCGTTTGGGAAACCGTTTTATTCATGTGGAAAAGCTGACAAGAGAGGAAATCCCGGTACTGGAAGAAGAACGGGGGTTTCATATTCGCTATTAAGCGGGAAAAGGAGAAGACAAATGGATGGATATAGAACACTTCAACTTGGAAACAGAGCGCCTGATCCTGAGGAAATTTACCAGTCAGGATGCTCAGGCGCTGCTCTCTATTTTAGGTGATCAAGAGGTCAATACATTTTTACCGATGTTTCCCCTAAAGACCATAGAGGAAGCAAAAACCTGTTTACAACAGTATTTGGACGACTATGATAGGGGGGATGGATACCGGTATGCGGTTTGCCTGAAGAAGGACAATATTCCCATCGGATATGTCCATGTAAGCGGGGAGAAAAGTCATGATTTTGGTTATGGCCTGAAAAAGGAATTCTGGCACCGCGGTATCATCACGGAGGCCAGTCAAGCTGTTGTCGATCAGTTAAGAAGGGATGGCCTGCCCTATATTACCGCCACCCATGATGTCAACAATCCCCGCAGCGGAGAAGTGATGAAGAGGATAGGGATGAAATACCAGTATTCTTATAAGGAGCAGTGGCAGCCCAAAAATATCCTCGTCACTTTTCGGATGTATCAGTTGAATTTGGATGGAAACGAAGGACGTATCTACTGGGAATATTGGGAACGCTATCCAGTCCATTTTGTGGAATCCGGTCTGTAAATACCAGTGTCGGCCAACTGTTTTAAAAGGGCATAATTTTTTGAATTGTTCAGGGTATTGTTTGGCTATGTCTCTGGAAAAAGAACCCTATATCTGATAATATTTGAGTATCATAGTGGAATAAGGCGGTGATGGTATGAAAAGACAGGCTTTTTTCATTTTGTGTATACTTTTGTTCTGCCTGTGTATGGGATGTGGAAAAATCTCCCCTTCCGGGCAGTCTGACGCGTTTGTGGAAGAAGAGCGCCTTACCCAGGATCTGACCAATCTGCAAAGCTTAAACCAGCCGGAGGAAATTGTCTTTTACCATAAGGGAAAACAGCGGGTATACCGAAAAGGAGAACCGCAGTATACTGAGATTTTCCGTTTAAACCAGGAACGTATTGGGACAGGGTTCCGGGGAGCGCAAGACGCTTTACAGACTGCCTGGTCTGCAGTTGGGGAGAAACTGAAGACAATGGACGTCCTGGAATACCGTTACCAATCCACCCATTACCCGGTCTTTTTCTGTTTGGATATGGAAAGGCAGGAACGTTGGGTAGCACAACAGGAAGATGGGATTTACGGTTTTACCAGTTATTCGGTGGAACTGATGGACGCCCTTGGAGTAGAACGGCCTGAAGTACCGGAGATCTGGTCTTGGGAGGAACGATTCTCCCAGGGGGAGCTGCATTCCAGTACCTGTGTGATTCAGGAACCGGATGAGATTATTTTCTACCACCATGGAAAACAGGTTTCTTATGCCAAAGGCAGTGAGGAATTTGCAGAGATTCTCCGATTAAATCAGGAGCGAAATGCTTCCATCATCTTTGATGAACACGGCGTCCAAAAAGAGGTGCGGGAACCTCAGATGGAGCCGACAAGCAGGGAGTGGAAAGACGAATACTTGCAGCAGTACGATTTTTTGGAATACCGTTACAGGGAAAAGCCCTTTTACTCGGTCTATTTCCGGCTCAGTGAGGAAGAAAAGGACAACTGGCTTGCCCAGCAGGAGGGAAAGACGATCCAGATGTACAGTAACGCCCGGGTTTCTGAGGAGCTGCTCGAATATCTTGGGTTAACATGAGGATAAAAAACGGGACGGCTATTGCCGTCCCGTTTTTTATGTTGATTGCAATGGAAATCGAATTAACGCTCTAGATTCTGCTCCCTTGCAGGGCCGACGCCGACCATTTTGATTGGGCATTCACACAGCCGTTCCAACTCTGCAAGATATTCTTTGCATTTTTCTGGGAGTTCGTCGAAGGATTTGCACTGGGAGAGATCCCCGTCAAAACCCTCGAATTCCTCATAAACAGGTTCACACTGGGCAAGTTCTTCCAGGCTTGCCGGATAGTGCTTGAGAATGGTGCCATCAGCTTTCTTGTAAGCGGTGCAGACTTTCAAAGGATGGATTCCGGAAAGGGTGTCAATCTTATTGATAGACAGTGCCGTCAGGCCATTGACGCGGACGGCATGGCGCAAAATCACGCTGTCAAACCAACCGGTTCTTCTGGGGCGGCCGGTGGTGGTGCCAAATTCATGTCCGCGGTTGCGGATTTCGTCGCCGACCTCATCGAACAACTCCGTTGGGAAAGGCCCTTTTCCAACACGGGTGGTGTAGGCTTTTGCTACGCCAATCACTTCGTCAATCATCGTTGGACCAACCCCGGAACCCGTGCAGACGCCGCCGGAAAGCGGGTGGGAAGAGGTAACAAACGGATAAGTTCCAAAGTCGATATCCAGCAGGGTTCCCTGGGCCCCCTCAAAGAGAACGGATTTTCCCGCCTTGCAAGCCTCATAAGTGAGGACAGAAACGTCGTCGACATATTGTGCAAGGCGTTTTCCATATTCCGTGTACTCTGTGATCATTGCTTCAATATCAATTGGGTTTCCGCCATAGACTTTTTCAATGATTGCGTTTTTCAATTTTCCGGTAGAACGCGCTTTTTCTGCAAAAATTTCCGGATGAACCAGATCGTAGATGCGAAGGCCGCTGCGTTCCGCTTTGTCCATATAACAAGGGCCAATCCCACGCCGTGTGGTACCGATTTCCGAACCCCCACGGAATTTTTCCGAAAGTCCGTCGAGTTCAATGTGCCATGGAAGAATTACCTGGGCACGCGGATCAATTCTGAGGTTGGAGCAGTCAATTCCGCGGGACATCAGCATGTCAATTTCTCCCAGGACAACCTTTGGATCAAAAACTACGCCGGCGCCGATCAGGCACAGGGTATTTGGATAGAGGATGCCGGAAGGAATGAGATGGAGTTTGTACACTTCATCACCAGTTTGGACCGTATGGCCTGCATTATTGCCGCCCTGGGAACGGACGACAACATCTGCGCGGGAAGACAGGATATCAATAATCTTACCCTTTCCCTCATCGCCCCATTGGACGCCGACTACTACTTTGACAGACATGTAAGCAACCCCATTTCTGTTTTAGCCATGCAGTATGCATGGATTTTTGGATTTACAAACTGGATAAAAATATGTAAAAAATACATATTGCATATGAACACACATAAAAGCGGCAAGGGACTGAAAATATCGCCGCTGCCGCAATCCTTTTTCATTATAGCAAAGCCTATTTTTGAAATCAATGCTAATTTTGCGTATATTTCACTGGATTTCCAGACAAAATAGCCGTAAAAGCAGTTTGAATGGAAAGGAACGATCAATTTATGTCCATGTCCCCAAAAGAGTATGATACTCTTACCAAAAAGGCAAGCCCCAATTCTCCATGGCTGAAAAACCTGTTATGGGCATTTTTCGTAGGAGGTGCTATCTGCACTTTGGGGCAGGTACTGACCAATTTGTATTTGTTTTTAGACATTCCAAAAGAAATAGCAACGTCAATGACTTCGGTTTCCCTCATTTTTCTTTCTGCACTTCTGACCGGACTGGATTTATACGATACAATTGCCCAGCATGCCGGGGCGGGAACCCTGGTGCCTATTACAGGGTTTGCCAATGCAGTGGTTTCTCCGGCGTTGGAATTTAAAGCAGAGGGACTCATACTTGGGCTTGGTGCAAAAATGTTTGTGATTGCGGGGCCGGTATTGGTGTACGGAGTATCCGCTTCTATTATTTATGGGATATTGGCCTTTCTATTTGGCTGGTATTAAGGGGGGATTTTCATGGCAAAACGGCTTGGAAGATATACACTTGCACTGGAAAACCCTGTACACATAGCAGGATATGCGGCCGTCGGTTCAAAAATGGAGCGGGATGGCCCACTAGGAGACAGGTTTGATATCCTCAATGATGATTCCTATTTTGGACAAAAGACATGGGAAAAAGCAGAGAGCATTATGCAAAAACAGGCCTGCCAGCGGGCTTTGGATAAAGCAAAAATGAAAGAAGAGGATATCGATTACATTTTTGCGGGCGATCTGCTCAACCAGTGTATCAGTTCCAGTTTTTCCATACGGGATTTGGGGATTCCATTTTTTGGCCTGTATGGAGCCTGTTCTACCATGAGTGAATCGCTTTCCCTTGCTGCTATGACGCTGGAAGGCCACATGGCAGATCGCTGTATTGCATCGACTTCCTCCCATTTTTGTACGGCGGAACGCCAATTCCGGTTTCCACTGGAATATGGCGGCCAGCGTCCTCCCTCATCCACCTGGACAGCAACAGCGGCTGGAGCCGTTGTACTGGATAATGATCCGGATTCTGTGAAAACTTCGATAAAGGCATTAACTGCTGGCCGCATTATTGACCTTGGTGTTACGGATCAGAATAATATGGGAGCTGCCATGGCGCCCGCGGCGGCGGATACGATTGCCCATTTTTTGACTGATACATCGGTCAAACTCTCCGATATTGACGGGATCTTTACCGGAGATTTGGGTACAGTGGGCAGCGAACTGCTCTATGAGCTGCTCGACCGTGAAAACATTGATATTAGGAGCAAGCACCAGGACTGTGGACTGTTGCTATACGACCGTGATAAGCAGGATGTCCATGCGGGGGGATCCGGATGCGGGTGTTCTGCAAGCGTGCTGTGTTCGTATCTGCTGCCGGAACTGGAAAAGGGTAGTATGCACAACATTTTGTTTATTGCAACGGGCGCGCTGTTGAGTACAACGAGTGTTCAGCAAAATGAATCCATTCCGGGAATTGCACATCTGGTACAGCTGTGTAAGGAGACAAAGGGGGAATGACAGGTGGATTATCTTAAGGCATTTCTGATTGGGGGTATTATCTGCGCAATTGGTCAAATTTTAATTGACAAGACAAAACTTACCCCTGCCCGTATCTTGGTTTCCTTTGTGGTAGCAGGTGTTGTCCTTACAGCATTTGGGGTCTATGGGCCGTTGGTAGAATGGGCTGGGGCAGGTGCGTCGGTTCCAATTGTCGGATTCGGGTATTTGCTTGCTGACGGTGCAATCAAAGCAATTCAGGAAATTGGGTTGTTTGGGGCGTTGACCGGCGGTGTAAAAGCAGCTTCGGCAGGAATTGCAGCTTCCATTTTCTTTGCCTTCATTATTGCGTTGATTTTCAAACCGAAGGATAAATCGTAAAGAAAAAAGACGGTTGGAACATTCCAACCGTCTTTTTCATTACTACTGAATGCTTTGGATGGGGACATGGATGTCCACGTCTGCATCATAATCCACATCGGGCAAATCAAAACCAAACAGTTCGTAAAAATCATGCCAATATCCATCGATGTCTGCGCATTCTTCCAGGTTTTCATCGTGAATTTTCTCCCAGAGTGAGGAGACTTTTTGCTGAATATCCTCCCTCATTTCCAGGTCGTCCATTCGGATGCGGTTTTCGCTGTCGGCCTGGACGCTGCCATCAAAGAGTTTCTGGTGGAACAGACGATACATCTGCTCAATACAGCCTTCATGGACGCCCGCCTCTTTCATGACCTTGTATAGGATGGAAATATACAAGGGGACAATGGGAATAGCGGCACTGGACTGGGTGACCAGGGCCTTGTTGACGGAAATGTAAGCCTGGACGCCGGAGATTTGCTCTGTAATTTCCTGAGCGGTTTTGAGAAGATGTGCTTTTGCCCGTCCGATAGAGCCGTCATAGTACATGGGATGGGTGAGCTCGGGCCCAATATAGGAGTAAGCTACCGTTACTGCACCATCTGTAATGGCGTCGGCAGCCTTGAGCGCTAAAATCCAGTCTTTCCAGTCCTCTCCGCCCATGACCTTGACCGTTTGTTCAATTTCCTGCTCCGTCGCAGGTTCAATGGTAATTTCGGAAATTTTCTTGGTTTTCAGATCAATGGTCTTATTGGTATAGGATTTTCCAGTTGTCTTGAGGACGGAGGTATAAACGGTGCCGTCCGGGGCGGTTCTGCGCGGAGCCGCCAGGCTGTAAACTACCATATCCACTTTGCCCAGATCCTGTTTGATGAGCGCAATGGTCTGTTCTTTTACTTCTTTGGAATAAGCGTCGCCGTTAATGGTTTTGGCATAGTAGCCATCTGTATGTGCGAATTCCTCAAATGCGGCGGTGTTGTACCATCCGGCGGTACCGGTGCGTTTTCCATCCCCGGGCTTATCAAAGATAACGCCGATTGTGGCGGCGCCGCAGGAATAGGTGGCGGCGATCCGAGAGGCAAGCCCATAGCCCATGGACGCGCCGAGAACAAGGACTTTTTTCGGCCCTTCTGTTTTGGGCTGGGATTTTGTATATTCTATCTGGGATTTCACGGCTGCCCGGCATCCGGTGGGATGAGCAGTTGTGCAGATGAATCCCCTGACTTTTGGTGTAACAACCATAGTGTATATTCTCCTTTCCAGTAATAGTGGTATTTTACCATGGATTTTAAAAAGATACAATGTGAAGAAAGGAGAAAGGGCTTGGAAAAGAAATATCGGAAATAAAAACAGGACGGATGTCCATTCCGCCCTGTTTTTATTTTTCACCGAACCGTGAGCTTTTTTACTTTCCAAAAACAGCAACCGCCTGTTTCATATTTTCCGTGACGGCTACGCCAAACGGGCAGTTGCGCTCACAGCTGTGGCAACCAATGCATTCTGAAGCCGTGTGTTCCAGCGCTGTATAGTGTTCTTTGACAGTAGGTGGGACGTCTTCGTTCATTTTGGCGAGGTCCAGGTACTTATTGACCTGTGCAATGTCGATATGGGATGGACAGGGCAGACAGTGGTTGCAGTACATGCACTTGCCACGCAGAGAAAAAGCGGGTTTTGCTGTTAAAACAGCGGAATAATCTTTTTCTTCCTCTGTCATCTCTTCATAGCCGATCGCCTCTTTGATTTCCTGCGCATTATGTACTCCAACCAGAACGCTGGAAACTGCCGGACGTGTCAGACTGTAGTGGATACACTGTGCCGGGGTCAGGGCAATCCCAAAGGGCGAGGATTTTGCGTTGAGCAGGGCGCCTGCCCCCATGCTCTTCATAACGGTCAAACCAATTCCTTTGGTTTCGCAGGCACGGTAGAATTCTTCCCGCACGGGATTGATTCCATTGAGTGTATTTTTTCGATAGGTTTCCAGATCAAAGAGCTGCCTGGTGTTTTCCAAATTTTCCGGCAGAAGATCATATGCCGGATTGATACTGAACATGATCACGTCAATGATACCGGAATTCACTGCGCGCAGACCGCAGACCGGGTCATGGGTACTGATGCCAAGGGCTTTGATGATCCCCTGTTTTTTTAATGAGAGGGCATAGTTTATTAACGGCGCGTTATCAAAAATTTTGTCGCTGTCCGCTTTGGTATCCACACAGTGGAACATGCCAATGTCCACATAATCGGTGCGCATCCTTGTTAAGAAGTCTTCAAAGAAAAACTTACACTCCCCCAACTCACGGCTTCGTCCATACTGGCCATCTTTCCATCTGGAGCCGATATGACCCTGAAGGATGACCTGTTCCCGGCGCCCTTCCAACGCCTTTCCAATATCGGTGCGAACCTGTGGCTGGGACATAAAAACATCCATGATATTGATGCCGCCAGCAAGTGCAGCGTCAATTACGGATTCAATTACCTCATAATTCTGGTTTTCCAGGTGTTCGCATCCAAGCCCAATTTCGCTGACTTTCATCCCCGTATTGCCAAGTTCACGATAATTCATAGCAGTACCCCTCTTTCTGACAATAGTATTTTCTTACCGTTTTTATTATACGCCCGCCAGTGAGCAAACACAATGGATGAACAGGAAAGACAAAATAAGAGAGTTTTCGGTGGTCAGAAAAACACCCTGCCAGAAAGCAGGGTGTTTTTGTCAGTGAGAGGAGAAGTGGATCGCTTCTTCTACAGCAAGTCGGACATAGTCCGTGTAAGAGAGATCGCCGACTCCTACCACAGTGTTGTTACAACGGTTAATGGGGATCAGGATTTTATGAGCAGGACTTTGCCCCACGGCTTTTGCCATAGCTGGGGTAATTTCCCCAAGCAGGGAGTCCGCAATAACAATTCCAAGTGGGCCGATGATAAGCTGTGCGTCCCTACAGGCGACCAGTGCCGGATTTTCCCCAGTGGCCCCGGCGTCTGCTCCCGCTTTGAGCATGGCAGAAGTGGCAATGCTATTGGTTCCGATTGCAGTGATTTTTGCTTGCGGCAAACTTGTTTTCAGCTGTTCAACCAGCATTCTTCCAAGACGTCCGCCCTGTCCATCGAGTATTACAATGTTCAAATATATTTCATCCTTTCTGTACAGGTAAAAACAGGATATCATAACAGTGTTTGATTTCCTGTAAAATATCTCCCCCCTGTTGCATGGTACACCAGCGCATAATGGCACCGTAGATCATTTCATTTTTGGCCATGAGTAGATCTTCCGGTCTTGAAGGGTTGCGAATCTGACTGGCCTGCTGTGCTTTTTGGATAAGACCAAGTTCCAGTTTGGTGATTTCATCTCCCAGGTGTTCCATTTCAAAACGCGCTTTTTCTCCGGACAAACTGACTGCAAACAATTGCCGAATGAGCCTGCTGCCAGCGCATTCCAAAAAAGCAATATAAGCACGGTCGATCTGCCACAGCTGTTCATAGTGGTTTTCGATCGACATGATGTACGCCATCCGTTCCACAGAAAGCGTGGAAGAACGGCGATAAAATTCAATCAGGATTTCATCCTTGGAATCAAAGTAATAATAAAAAGTGTTTTTGGCAATGCCTGCCGCTTTGCAGATATGGGCAAGCGTCACATTGTCATAGCCATTTTCCTGGATAAGGGACAACGCCTTTTGAAAAATGATTTCTTTTGTCTTTTCTCCGGGCCGAGCCATGGAAAATCCCCTCTCTTTCCCGATTTTATGACATACTCCATCCTATTATATCAATTATATAAAGAAAAAACAATAAGATTAATAAAAAACAATATTGTTTTTTAGATTTTTTGGTAAAATAAACAAATTTCACTTCCATTTCTTTTTCTGTATTCAAACCATATTAACATTTTTATAGTACCAAAGTACTATAATATAGGCAGAAAAAATTTAAGGAGGCATGGATATGTTCACAAATATGAAAATAAATAAAATAAAGAAGTGTGTCCAACATAAAAATTATGAAGGAATCCTTCCCTATTGTGAGGCGGAGGAACCAGAAATTAGGATTGCTGCTGCAGAAGGCCTTGCGGAAATCGGCAACGATGAGGCCAACAATGCTTTAATTGGAATGTTGAGAGATCATGACATGTCTGTCAAAATTGCCGCAGTAAATGCACTGGGTAAAGTCAAGGAATTCCGGTCTTCTACATTCATTTCTCACGAAATGGAGCACTCCAAAGATGAAGCTTTTGTGGCAGCTTGCAAAAGGGCTCTGGGGGCCATCCATGATGGTGGACATGAATAAAATGATTTTTCATAATCATTCCTTCTTAGAAAAACTTCCGGACTTCTTGATAAAAGTCTGGAAGTTTTTCTAAAATTTAGATATGCTTGTGGAAGCTAAGCGATGTATCTACTTCTACAAAGTAAGGGGAAAACAGGAATGGGAAAATTGAAATTAGCAATCATTTCTATGTGGCAGTGTCTGTTGGGGTTTCTGTCTCCAGCTTTTATTGGGATCATTTATATGATGATCACAGGACATGGCAAGGGATATGATTATGATTTGCGGGAGGAAACCGGCTTTTATGTTGAGCTTGGCATTATTGCCGTGATCTTGTACTTTTGTTTAATAATTCCGGGGTTCTTGTGGTCGGGCAAGGCGTTCTGCCGTATCAAAAAGAAAACGGCTCTTCTGCCCTGCGCCCTTTTTTTCGTAGGGTTTCTCATTACTGTATGCTGGATGGGATTTAAAAATTTTCTGAGTTTCTTTTTAGGATAAGACTGCTCAATCCTTTTCTATGAAAAGAGGATGTACGCAGTTGTCATTCCATTTGAAAAAATACAAAGCCGCCGGAATGATGGCGATTCCGACGACTCCCTCTATGGTTATAAACAAATGAAGACAAAATTTTTAGAGAACCGACAGGATTCTCTTTCTATAAAATAGTATACAATTATCCGAAAATGTATGCAAGGAAAAAACAATCTTTTGACATAATAATAACAGAACGTTCACAATTTGTACTTAATTCTTTAGTGGAGTGATTTGGACTTTTACTCTCCACTATGGCAAGCCTTGTCCAGTACATGCCGGGCAAGCTGTTTGGCGTCTTCAAAAAAGGATAGGTGGGAGCTTTCCTCCCGCAGGACGGCGGCCCCGCGCATCCCTTTCATATACCAGGAGGCGTGTTTGCGGCATTCCTTCATGCCGATATACTCGCCTTTGAGTTCGCAGGTCAGGGCAATATGGCGCAACATAACCTGCATTTTTTCCTCCACACCCGGTTCCGGAGGGAGAGTTCCACTTTGCAGGTATTGGCGTACTTGGGAAAACAACCATGGTTTTCCCAGCGCTCCTCTCCCGATCATTACTAGATCACATCCGGTTCGCTCATACATCTGTACAGCGGATTGCGCACTGTCGACATCCCCATTTCCAATGACAGGGATAGAAACCGCTTGTTTTACCTGCCGGATAATATCAATGTCCACTGGAGGAGCATACATTTGCTTGCGGGTGCGTCCATGTATGGTCAGTGCATCCGCGCCGTTTGCCTCGAGCATTTTTGCAAACTCCACGGCGTTGACATGTTCATCGTCCCATCCTTTTCGGAATTTGACCGTAACGGGGATATCGACTGCTTCTTTGACGGCGCGGACAATGTTTCCCGCAAGTTCCGGCGTTTTCATCAGCGCGCTGCCGGAACCGCTGGTTGCAATTTTGGGTGCAGGGCAGCCCATATTGATGTCAATGATATCCGGGGAATAGGAGAGAGCGAGTTTTGCCGCCTGGGCCATTACCTCTGGTTCTTCCCCAAAAAGCTGGATGGCAACAGGGTGTTCGATTGGGTCAAGTTCCAGCAGATGGGGTGTTTTTTTGTCCCCCATTGTCATCGCCTTGGCGCTTGCCATTTCTGTGACAAGGTAGGCGGCGCCAAATTCTTTGCAGATGACGCGAAATGCCTGATCTGTAACCCCTGCCATTGGGGCCAGGGCTGCGGTGCGCTCAATATTGACAGTACCTATTTTCAAAACAATCATCCTTTTTCTAGTATCGCAGGACAGACGGGGAATCCTATTCAGAGAGCTGTGGGATTTTTCAAATTTTTTGGAAAACAGTAAAATCCATGTTTTCCTATTTTAACAAATTTCACATTGTGATACAATAAGGAACATAAAATGGAGTAACTGTATGCCATTTTGGTATGCAGCAAGAAAGGGGCGCGGTATTTTGCGGCTGCTTGCAATCGACGGAAACAGTATTATGAACCGTGCGTTTTACGGAATTAAGGTTTTGACCACAAAAGATGGAACCTATACCAACGCAATTTATGGATTTCTCAATATCCTGTTAAAAATGAAAGAAGAGGTGGAGCCGGATGCGGTTGCCATCGCGTTTGACCTGTACGCGCCGACTTTCCGGCATAAAGCGGATGATACCTATAAAGCGACTAGAAAAGGCATGCCCGAGGAATTACGCCAACAAGTTCCCATACTCAAGGAACTTCTGCGGGATTTGGGTTACCGCTTAGTCGAGTGCGAGGGCTTTGAAGCGGACGATATCCTGGGGACGCTTTCCGCCGCCTGTGAGCAGGCAGGGGATGAGTGCGTCATTGCAACGGGAGACCGCGACAGCCTGCAGCTTGTCCGGGAACATGTCCATGTTCGCTATGCCACAACCCGATTTGGAAAGTCAGAATCCATTCTCTATGACGAAGATAAAGTATGGGAAGTATATGGGGTCAGGCCGGAGCAGTTAATCGACGTCAAAGCATTGATGGGAGATACTTCGGACAATATTCCGGGCGTTGCCGGAATCGGGGAAAAGACCGCGCTTGCGTTGGTTCAGAAATTTGGTTCTTTGGACGAGGTATACAACCACCTGGATGACCCATTTATCAAAAAAGGGGTTCGGGCGAAACTGGAAGCAGGGAAAGATTCCGCCTACCATAGCCGGTATCTTGCTACCATTGTACTCGACGCCCCCATTGATGTGAACCTGTCCGATTATATGGTTGGAAAACCAAATGTACAGAAAGTTCGTGATACTCTTTCCCGGCTGGAAATTTTTAAGCTGACAGAAAAATTACTTTTAGAGACATCTGATCAGGATTTTTCAGAGCAGGTAGCGCTACAGGAACATGAGGAAGAGATGCTCCCTGTAACCAAAAACCCATCGCATCAAAAACTCATGGAGTTTTTCAACACAGGGGAATACGGGGTTTTATATTATGGGAGCAATACGGAATGCGACCATTTGATATTATGCAGCGATTATGAACTGCTCGTACTGGAGCATCCGGAGGATACGCTCCTTCAGGCTGTTATCACCCAGGAGGGGAAAAAGTCCTATACCTTTGATGCGAAGCCGATTTACCGTTGCTGCATGGAAAAAGGACTGGACTTTATCCCGTTTTCCTTTATTGCAAATCTTGCCGCCTATATTCTCAATCCCAGCAATACACAGTATGAACTCAATCGCCTTTGTGCCCAGTACCAGCTCCATCTGCCTGCTTTTGAAGGGCGGGATTATGCACAGGAACTCTCTTCTGCGTCGGGATTCCTGCGCTTGTGCCGGATGATGGAGCAGGAGATCGAGGAAAATGGTCAACAGGAGCTCCTGAAAGAGATTGAGCAGCCGCTGTGCGAAGTGTTGGCAAGTATGGAATGCGACGGATTTTTAGTCGATGTGGAAGGAGTAAGGGCCTTTGGGAAAAGCCTGGATGGGGACATTGAACGTCTTCAGAGGGAAATCTATGAGGACGCAGGATATGAGTTTAACATCAATTCCCCAAAACAGCTTGCAGAAGTCCTGTTTGTTAAACTCCAGCTGCCAGCACAGAAAAAAACCAAGAGCGGGTATTCCACCAATGCAGAGGTACTCGAGTACCTGCGCCCGATGCATCCCATCATAGACAGGATTTTGGAGTACCGAAAGCTTGTCAAACTCAAATCCACCTATGTGGAGGGGCTTATTAAAGTGGCGGGACCGGATGGGAGAATTCATACCAGTTTTAACCAGACAGAAACTAGAACCGGACGGATCAGTTCCACAGAACCGAATTTACAGAATATTCCCGTGCGGACAGAGCTTGGCCGGGAACTGCGCCGCTTTTTTATGGCGGCGCCTGGAAAACAGCTGGCAGATGCGGATTATTCCCAGATTGAACTGCGTGTCCTTGCCCATATTGCACAGGACAAAAACATGATTCACGCATTTGAAACCGGGGAGGATATCCATACTAGAACAGCCTGCCAGGTGTTCGGATATACAAAAGAAACCCTTCCTCCAATGATGCGTAGCCGCGCTAAAGCTGTAAACTTTGGGATTGTTTATGGGATTGGGGCGTTTTCTCTTTCTAAGGATATCGGCGTTACGGTTGCAGAGGCGGATCGTTATATTAAAGATTACCTGAGCGTGTTCTCTGGGGTAAAACAGTATATGGATGATACTATTGCATATGGAAAAGAACATGGGTATGTTCAGACCATGTACGCACGCAGGCGTTATCTTCCGGAACTTGCTAGCAAGAACAAAGTGACACAGGCATTCGGAAAACGGGTTGCCATGAATACCCCGATTCAGGGAAGTGCGGCTGATATCATCAAAGTGGCGATGGTGCGTGTTTATCGGAGATTAAAACAAGAACAGCTCCAGGCACGCTTGATTTTACAGGTACACGATGAATTGATTGTCGAGGCAAACGAAGAGGATTTAGAGCGTGCACAGGAAGTGCTTGCACAGGAGATGGAGCATGCGGCCAACCTCTCCGTCCCTCTGGTTGTCGATATTCACAACGGAAAGACCTGGTATGACGCCAAAGCATAATCCCGAAAAGGATGGAGGAAAACCCATGAAACATTTGTTGTTTGTATGCACTGGAAATACCTGCCGAAGTCCAATGGCAGAGGCATTTTGTAGAGAAATAATAGAAAGGGAAAATCTCTCCGGAAAAATTTCCTGTGCCAGTGCGGGGCTGGCAGCCTATCCCGGAAGCACGGCCAGCGAATTTGCAGTAGCGGCCATGCAGGAAGTGGGGATTGATCTAAGTAGGCACCGTGCGCAGCCACTGTCTGCCGGCATGCTGGCACAAGCGGATGAAATCTGGGTGCTTTCTGCGTCACATAAGCAGGCAATTGTGTCCGCGTTGCCCCAGTTTTCTTCAAAAGTGTTTGTGCTGGGAGACGGAATTCCCGATCCGTATGGACAGGGATTGGATGTATACCGTGCTTGTCGGGATGAAATTAAGCGGGCAGTGGAGCAGATTCCCTGTTTACAGAGGAGAGATAGCAGCCTATGATCTCAATCAATTTACAGGGCCACTTGGCGGTTGTGACAGGAGGTGCCGGGCAGATTGGGCGGACCATCTGTACAACGCTTGCCAAAGCGGGATGCAATGTGGCTGTGCATTATTACCAGAACCGGAGCCGCGCTCAGGAATTGGCACATCGCTTGAAAACGGAATATGGAGTATTAAGCGAAGCATTTCCAGCTGATGTTTCAAAGCTTGTCAGTGTGTGCGCGATGAAAAAGCAAGTCGCTGCACTGCTTGGAAACCCGGACATTATTGTCAACGGAGCGGTGGTACAATATGATTGGAAACCTTTGCTCGAACAGGATACTGCGGATTTTGTCAGCCAGTTTGAAAGCTGTGTGCTGCATAATGTGAACATGGCAAAGGCTTTTTTGCCTGCGATGATGAAACAGGGATGGGGCCGTATTATTGGCATCAATTCTGAGTGCGCAATGCAGTGCTTTGCAGGGCAGTCCGCTTATGCCGCGGGAAAACGCGGGATGGATGGGGTTTTGCGTACTCTTGCAAGGGAAGCGGGACCTTATGGAGTGACGGTCAACGAAATAGCGCCCGGACAGACTTACAGCGATCGCTACCGAGAAAGTGGGAGACATGCTTCTGAAGCCTATCTTTCCGGGGTTCCGCTGAAAAAACAAAACACCGATCAGGATGTGGCAAATGCGGTTCTGTTTTTGGCAAGTGATCTTGCAGCCTCCGTGACAGGTGCGTTTCTACCAGTGTGTGGGGGTAATATTATGCCCGGGATTTAGAGGAGGGGGAAAGCATATGTTTTCCAGAATTCAGTTTAAGGAAAATGCAAAGCAGCTGCTGCGTCGGTATTATTGGATGGCGTTTGCAGTATGCACAATATATGTCATCATCCATGGAATTGGGACCTCTACCATTACGGGAAAAATCACTGTGAACTTTCGCGGTGAAATCCCCATTTTTTGGCATGGCGGATTTGATCTGTTGCATGCCTCATGGGAGATTCTGCTGTTTTTGTTCGGCTCTCTGTTTGTCCTCATTTTTTCGCTTGGGCTTTCTATTTTTTTGATAAATCCAGTCACGGTTGGCAGAAACCGGTATTTTATGCTCAGTCGTACTTATCGCTGCGATTTGGGGTCGCTGTTTTCCTCGTTTTCTTCTGGAAGATATTTAAATATTGTCAAAGTGATGTTTTTCAAAGCCCTGTTTGTCTGGCTGTGGTCTCTGTTGTTTGTAATTCCAGGGATTGTAAAGTCCTACCAATATAGGATGGTACCCTACCTTTTGGCAGAAAATCCCGACATGGATTGGCGGCGTGCCCTGGAAGTCAGCCGCGCGATGACCATGGGCTACAAATGGGATCTGTTTATTCTGGATCTGTCTTTTTTTGGATGGCTGTTCCTTGGTATGATGTTGTGCGGCGTGGGTGTCCTTTTTGTCCAGCCGTATATCCAGGCAACCGATGCAGAAGTTTATGAATTTATGCGGCAAAAGGTGTTTGCAACGGGCGTGTGTTTGCGTTCGGAACTTCCCGGGTTTTATCCCAGATCGGATGGGACGCATCTATGAATGAGTTTTTCATCACTTGTATGGGAAGTGAAGATATCCAAGCGGTTGCGGAGATGGAAGCGCAGGTTTTTTCTGATGCGTGGTCAAAAGCTGCTTTTGAGGAAGAATTGATAAGTCCACTTAGTACGCTGTATGTGGCAAAACACGGCGCTGAACTTGCGGGATATCTGGTACTGCGTTGTGTTTATGATGAGGGAGAAATCATCAATGTGGCGGTCAGTCCCCGATTCCGCCGTTGCGGCTGTGGAAAGCTGCTGATGCAATCGGCCTTGGAACAGGCGAAAAAGGAAGGGCTTTCTGTGTTGATGCTGGAGGTGCGCCGTTCCAATCTGGCTGCGATCCACCTGTATGAGAGTTTTGGATTTATCACAGTTGGGGAGCGGAAACGGTATTATGAGAATCCCACGGAGGACGCCCTACTGATGACCCGCTTTTTGCAGGTTGGAGACGAGAAAATTCGGCGATATTAGAAAAGGGAGGATATCTTGTTTGAAAATACTGAGTTTGGAATCATCCTGTGACGAGACAGCAGCAGCTGTTGTGGAAGATGGGAGAAAAGTACTCTCCTCAGTGGTTGCGTCTCAGGTAGAAGAACATAAACTGTATGGAGGCGTGGTTCCGGAAATCGCATCCCGCAGACATACAGAAGCAATTTGTGGAGTCACTAGGGAGGCGCTGGAACAGGCTGGGCTTTCTCTTGCCGATGTGGATGGAATTGCCGTCACCTATGCTCCGGGATTAATCGGAGCGCTGCTGGTTGGGGTGAATTTTGCCAAGGGTCTCAGTTTTGCAGCGGGGAAACCCCTGATTCCAGTTAACCACCTGAGAGGGCACATTGCTGCAAATTACATTGCGCATAAGGAGTTGGAACCTCCATTTTTGTGCCTGGTGGTATCCGGGGGACATACCCACATCCTAGAGGTCAAAGACTATACGGATTTCACAGTCATTGGACGCACCCGCGATGATGCGGCGGGCGAAACCTTTGATAAGGCGGCCCGTACACTGGGATTTGATTATCCGGGAGGAATCCATCTTGACAGAGTTTCCAAACAGGGAAATCCCTGTGCATATGCGTTTCCCCGTCCAAAACTGGATACCCCCTATGATTTCAGTTTTTCTGGACTGAAGACCTCTGTCATCAATCTGGTACATAATGCTTCCCAGAAGGGTCAGAATTTGGTGGTGGAGGATGTCGCTGCCTCATTCCAGGATACGGTGACAGAAATCCTATGCGATACATTGATGCGTGCGGCGCAGCAGCTCGGATATCGAACGATTGTGGTGGCGGGCGGTGTGAGTGCCAATTCCGCCCTGCGGTTGAAATTGAAACGCGCATGTGCGCAGCGTGGCTTTGAATTGTATGTTCCTCCGCTGAACCTGTGCGGGGATAATGCTGCGATGATCGGCGCGCAGGCATACTATGAGTACCGGTCAGGTAATACGGCGGGACTCGATCTCAATGCATCCGCCAATATGGAAATCAACCGATAAACGGATTTATCAACACCGGAAGATGAACGCTTCCGGTGTTGATTTTACATGAAATTTTGTATTCAGATTGCTGGAAATTTGAAAAAAATTTCGAAATGCAGTATAATAAAAACATCAGGGATATGAAATTTGCAGATGGAAAACCCAGTGCTGGAAAGTAGCTGGAAGTTTTATTTTCCATCCAATTTTAGGAGGTGTCCGTATGAAATTAAAACGCTGTGCTTTTCTTTTTGTCATTGGAATCGTCATGCTCCTTTGCTGCGCCTGCGCTACGGTGGACATCGTAGTCGGAGGGGATATGAATCCCTATGATATCAGTTCCGCTGTCCTGTTTGGAGTACTGGGAATCCTGTATTTGATTTCCTACGGGCTTGTCTCTACCCGTCATCCTACTGGAAAAGGGTTTGCCATGTTGTCTCTGGCACTGACCGCCGTATGGACAGTGATTGTCTCCATTGTGTTTTTCTTCCAGGGCAGACTGGATGCAACGGTATATGGTTTTTGCACGGCTGTATTGACTTTGCTCCTGATAAAATTGCTGCTGGATGTCAAGAATACTCCATATGATTACCTGTGATCCTATAAATAGAAAGCATAAAATTTTTCCGATTTGCAAAGGAAAGCTTTATCGAAAAAGTGATATGGAATGCCGTAATTGCCGCCTTACTTCCTTTTAGCCATAAAAGCTTCTATTCCTGTTTTTTCGGATTTTTTGATCGGCCCACTGTTTCATGGAACAGGATGGTAATCCGACTCTGCCAAAATGGATGGCACTGGGAATGGGGTACTCCATGGGATTCTGAAGGTATGCAAGGCCGGCGGGAACTTTCTGAGGACGGCGGGGAGAGGAGATTCCGGTGCAAGCCGCTTTTCTTGGACTTCGCTTCATTTTCTAGTGAAGCTAAAAAATTTGAGCTGGGCCGGTGATAACAAGATAAAAGAATCCCTGAAAAAGGGGGTTCTTTTTGTATAGAGAAAAACACTTGTCTAGCGAGTGGTTCCAGAGAAGGTTAACGCCGGTGGTGCAGAGAAAAAACTCCTTTTTGTGTAAAATAAGCTTGTGGTCTGACAGCTTTAAGGGCAATCAAGGGAGGACGGCGAAAGGATCGGCACCGACAATCTATCACATTCTAGATGGATTACTATGCTGGCGAGGAAAACTGTACCGGGATGTCCTACTCTCATGTTGAAAAAATAAAGCAAAGGTTTTGCGAGGAGAAGACAATGTTTGAAAGATACAGTAATGAGATTATCAAATTAGACAGTTTTGAGAAGCAGGATCTATTGACGGAAACCTTTGAACTGTATCATAACGGTCATTTAAAAATCTACTATTCACCTCACAATGAAATCATCAATGACAAAGCAAAGATATTGATTGTTGGGATTACACCTGGTTGGACACAGACCCGCATTGCATATCAAATAGCGCGAGATGGTCTGCGAAATCATTTGGAATTGGAAGAAATCAAAAAACAGTGCAAAAGAAATTCCAGATTTGCAGGGAGTATGAGGAGAAACCTGATTGAAATGCTCGATGAACTGCGATTAAATGAGAAACTGCAATTAAATTCCTGTGGGGAATTGTTTGCAGATAAAGATTACCTGCTCCATACAACTTCTGTTATCCCATACCCGGTTTTCATAAACCAGAAAAACTATACAGGCGCCCATCCAAAGATTACGGAGGATGAAGTTTTATACCGGTTATTTCGAAAATACTTTTACAAAGAGGCAGGTAGCTTACCCGACGCACTGATTATTCCGCTTGGGAAATCCGTGCAAGAACTTTTACTACAAATGATAAGAGAAAATTTGATGAAAGAGGAACAGTGTTTGTTGGGATTTCCGCATCCCTCCGGGGCGAATGGACATAGAAAAAGACAGTTCCAGGAAAATAAAAACCAGTTATCTGAGAAAATTGAGCAGTATTTTCATCACCATGGAATTACGTGAGAATGATAAGAATTGGAAACGACAATTCTAAAATACGGAAAGCTAATGTTTAAAGGGGATATCGTGCCGGACGCTATGCTATAGGACAAGGCCGTTCATTCCATCGGTATATTTTATAGGAAGATTGTTTCTGCCGACAGTCTGGCAATTTTGAACAATCTGAAAATTTTCCCCAGCCCTTTTTTCAGTAAAAGGGCTGGATACCGTCAATCTGTTAAAAAAATCACAGCAAGAGGTTTGAAATATGATATTTTATCCAATTGACCCGTTGATTTTGACGAAAAAGGGAAAAATATTCTAACTTTTCGCCGTTGACTCCTATCTATTTGCTAGGTATAATGATATACGTGGGAGATTTCGATTTTCCCAATGATTTCAGTTTGCAATCGGTTTGTAAAAAACCGACTGAAAGGAGAATAAAGGATGACCAACAACAAAAACGTACTCACTTGGGTAGACGAAATGGTTGCCCTCACGAAGCCGGACAAGGTTGTCTGGATTGACGGTTCCAAAGAGCAGCTTGATCAGCTGCGCGACGAGGCAATTTCTACCGGGGAAATGATTAAGCTCAACGAAGAGCTGCTTCCGGGTTGCCTGTATCACAGAACGGCCGCCAACGACGTTGCCCGTGTAGAGGATAGGACTTTTATTTGCACAAAGAAAAAAGAAGATGCGGGCCCAACCAACAACTGGATGGATCCGGAAGAGATGAAGGCAAAACTGCTCCCGCTGTATGACGGCGTTATGAAGGGCAGAACCATGTATGTAATCCCATATTCCATGGGCCCAATTGGTTCCCCTCTGGCAAAGGTTGGCGTTGAGCTGACAGACTCCATCTATGTTGTTCTGAATATGAACATTATGACAAGAATGGGCGAGCAGGCTTTCAAAAACCTTGGCGACACCTCCAACGACTTTGTCCGTGGCCTGCATTCCAAAGCAGATGTTGATCCGGAAAACCGTTACATTGTACAGTTCCCGGAAGAAAACACTATTTGGTCCATTAACTCCGCATACGGCGGAAACGTTTTGCTCGGTAAAAAATGCTTTGCGCTTCGTATTGCTTCCTACCAGGGCAAGAACGAGGGTTGGATGGCTGAGCACATGCTGATCCTCGGCGTACAGAAACCGAACGGAGAAACCGTCTATATCACCGCTGCATTCCCCTCTGCCTGCGGCAAAACCAACTTGGCAATGCTGATTCCGCCGGAGGGATACTTGAAAGACGGCTACAAAGTATTCACCGTTGGCGACGATATCGCTTGGATGAAACCGGGCAAGGACGGCAGATTGTATGCCATCAATCCGGAGAATGGTTTCTTCGGTGTTGCACCGGGCACCAATGAGAAGTCCAATCCGAATGCGCTGGCTTGCACCCGCAAAAATACCATCTTCACCAATGTTGCGCTCAACAATGAGAACAACACTGTGTGGTGGGAGAAGCTTGATAAGAATCCTCCGGTTGATGCAACCGAGTGGAAGGGCGCTAAAGTCAACGGTCCGGAATATATTGCAGCAGGTGGAAACCTGGCTCATCCGAACTCCAGATTTACCGCACCGGCTGAGAACTGCCCGTGCATTTCTCCGGAATTCAACAATCCGGAAGGCGTTCCTATTTCTGCAATTATCTTTGGCGGCCGCCGCGCAAAGACTACTCCGTTGGTTTACCAGAGCTTTGACTGGGCACATGGTACCTTCATTGGCTCCGCTGTTTCCTCCGAAACTACCGCAGCTGCTGCCGGCGCAGTCGGCGTACTCCGTCATGACCCGATGGCAATGAAACCGTTCTGCGGTTACAACATGGGCGACTACTGGCAGCATTGGCTTGACATGGGAGAGACCCTTGGCGACAAGGCTCCGAAGATCTTCAACGTCAACTGGTTTAAGACCGACGATGAAGGTAACTTCCTCTGGCCGGGATTTGGTGACAATATGCGCGTCCTTGACTGGATTGTCAAACGCTGCGAAGGCACCATTGATGCTGTGGAGACCCCGATTGGCTATGAACCAAAACCGGAAGATATCAATGTCGATGGCCTTGTCTATGAGGGCAAACAGTTTACCACAGAGGACGTTGCTTCCCTGTTGGAACTGGATATTGACCTCTGGAAGGATGAAGTCAAAGAACTGCGTGAGTTCTACAAACAGTTCGGTGATAAACTCCCGGCTAAAATTAAAGAAGAGCTCGATGCTCTTGAAGCAAGACTTTCCAAATAAGACATCTCTACAATTTGCTTCCTGATAAAGAAGGAGAATGGGGATTTTCCCCATTCTCCTTCTTTTTTGGAACATTTTTAGTAGGTGGATAGCAGTGACGTCACTGTATCCGAAAGACTTTATATATAGTATAATAGAGAAAGCGAGGGAACCTGATTTTGCCGGTACTGTTTTGGTTAACCAAGTTCTGTTTTGGAACCGATAAAAAGGCATCCGTTCCGAAGGGTTTTCCCTTTGAGAACTTGAACAACAGATTATCCTTACTTGCTCTCCACCTATAGCATTATTTTCCTGCATCGGATACATGATCATATAGTACGGAATTCAGAATCAATCCTCTTTTGTAGGATGATTCAATGGATATAGTAGATATGGCAGGGCTTTTTCTCTCTACGAGTAAATGCATTCCGTTTTTGGAAGGCAAAATTGGCGCCTGTAAAGCACGATAATTCCGGAGGGATAACAATCCCCTGACACATGGCAAGGAAGCGCTCGGTTTCATCATAGCCGGCGATTTTGCTGACGGCTTCCAGCCACGCCCTGTTCTGTATATGGGGATTCTTTCGATAGTCATGCAGAAGTTTGAGCATGACGTCATCCAAACAATATTTTTCCGATGTTTTGGTACGGATGCGATGATCCATTTCCATCAAGTAGAATAGTCCCCTGCCATATGGAACAGTTGTAGCTTCCAGATCATGAAAAAGCAAATTCCCTAAATGTAGATTGGTGAATTCTATGCAGGGGTTACAGTAATATTGTTCTGCCCTTTCGTTGAGCTGAATAAGCAGTTCTTCCCTTGAGACAAGCCCCATTCTCCAAGGCAATACCAGACTGTAATATTCCGCCATTCCCTCAATATACCAGGTGCAGGTGCCATAGGGCTCATTGAACAGCAGTGCCCAGTTATGAACCATCTCATGGGAAAAGAGAAATTTAAGCTGGGTGAACGGAGGGGGATTCTGGGGATCATAAATATAGGTATAGGATCGATTGAGCGCCGTCCCTCCGCTCATCCTACAAGATCGGGCCCTGGCAAAGATTTTATAGGATTCCCCGCTGTCCTGAAAAAAATCCGCCATCTTTAAAAATACCTTGGCCGTCCAGTGGGCAATGGGAGAGGCGTCAACCCCTTCCCGTGCAATCCAATAATAGCCAAAACTCCCGTGTTCAACACAGTCGACTTTTCCAAAACAGTAGAAAACCTTTTGCAGGCCATCCTCCCTGATGAAAAGGTTCGTGCAGTCTTCCCCGTGCGCCCAGAGTGCGCGCACCCCTTGGGGCAGATTGGCACGAGAAAACTCCATGTGGAGTTGATAAACATTTTTGGGAAAGGAGGGCATCCAACAGTATCCGGATCCGGTGACGCCCCCAGGCTCCTGCCCCATATCTAGGACGGGGTTCGGACGAGCCGGGGCAAATGCCGCCCGATAGGTGAGGAGAATGGGTCCTTCCGTTTTGCGTTTAACAAAAAGCTGGTGATAAATCTCATGCTGTCCTGTTTCATGGAAGTGGCGGACTTCCAGATTCCCAACATTGTCCTTTATTTCTAAGGAATCCCATTGAATAGCAGTTGGGATGGCATAGATTTCATCAAGGAACGAACAAAGCAGTTCTCCGGGCTGAAGGGAAGGGACTTTTAGACACAGGGAGACTCTGGCGCTGGAAACTGTGTTGTTTTCCCATTCTGGTAGGACAATGACATGCAGAGAGGGGCAGTCGGCCAGATTCATAAAATTTCCTCCTTTTTCTCCTTCTGTTGATTTTGTTTTTCTCTTATTGTAACATAGAAGAATACCAGCCGCTATAAAAGACTGGAAACTATGCGCGTCTCTATTTTCGTCCACGTTGCCAAAGGAGCCAAAAAAACTTTGGCAAAAAAAGAGAATTTTTTTAAAAAAAGACTTGCATTTCTCAGCCTGGTTTGGTATTATAATTAAGCGTGACTGCACAAGATATGCGATGAAGCGGGAGGTGGCCGTCCTTGCGACGGGGAATTTCCGCCGAGTATGTCCGATTTTAAACCGGGCGACAACAAATACTGATGTTACCGTGCGCGCGGTATTCTTGCGTAATACCAAATCTGCGCCGGCAACCATGACACAACAGGGTGTCAGCGTTTTGTTCCCGGACAAACGTCGCATCATTTATGAGCGAATGTTTATCCGGTTTTTTCATGGGGATACGCGAAACACCCGGAACAGTGTTCAGTTTTTAATCGTTGCTCTGAAAGCTCACAGAAACTTTAAGGAGGCGATGGTAAGTGGCAGTCAAGGAAAAAATCAGAATCAGACTCAAAGGATATGAGAGCAATCTCGTCGACACAGCATCGGAGAAGATTGTGGAAACTGCAAAACGCACTGGCGCAAAAGTTTCCGGTCCAATCCCTCTGCCAACCGAAAAAGAGGTTGTTACAATCCTTCGCGCAGTTCATAAATACAAGGACAGCCGCGAACAGTTTGAGATGAGAACGCACAAAAGACTCATTGACATTCTCAAACCGTCCAACAAGACAGTGGAAGCGTTGATGAATCTTGAGCTCCCTGCCGGTGTTGATATCGAAATTAAACTTTAATTTCCGTGTCAAACACGCAGGTCAAGTTGGTTCGTAAGAATCAACCAATAACCTAAACGGAGGAATAACCATGCAAAAGGCAATCATCGGCAAAAAAGTGGGCATGACCCAGCTTTTCGACGAGAAGGGCAATGTTGTCCCGGTTACCGTCGTAGAAGCCGGCCCCTGCGTTGTTATCCAGAAGAAAACCGTGGAAAATGACGGCTATAATGCTGTTCAGTACGGTTTTGGCGACATCGCAGAAAACAAGGTCAACAAACCGACCAAAGGTCATTTTGCCAAAGCAGGCGTCGCAACCAAGAGAAGAATCAAAGAATTCCGCTTTGATGACTGCGATGCTGTCAACGTCGGCGACATCATCAAAGCTGACATCTTCGCTGCAGGCGACAAAATCGACGTAGTCGGCACCAGCAAAGGTAAGGGCTATGCAGGCTCTATCAAGCGCTGGGGCAATGCGAGACTCAAAGAGACACACGGTTCCGGACCGGTTGCCCGCCATGCGGGTTCCATGGGTTCCAGCTCCTCCCCTTCCAGAGTTATGAAGGGCAAAAAGCTCCCGGGACACCTTGGAAACGAGAGAGTAACCGTGCAGAACCTTGAAGTCGTCAAGGTCGATGCAGAGAATAACCTGATTGCTATCAAAGGTGCTATCCCTGGCCCGAAAAAAGGCTATGTTTATATCACCGATAGCGTGAAGGCATAAGGGAAGGAGGAAGCAGAATGCCTAAAGTATCAGTTTTTGACATGAACGGCAAAGCGGTCTCCGAGATCGAGCTTTCCGATGCGGTTTTCGGTATTGAGCCGAACAAAACCGTGATGCATCAGGCGGTTGTCAACTACCTCGCCAACCAGCGCCAGGGCACCCAGTCTACTCTGACCCGTTCTGAGGTCAGCGGCGGCGGACGCAAACCCTGGAGACAGAAGGGCACCGGTAACGCAAGACAGGGCTCCATCCGTGCTCCGCAGTGGACACACGGCGGTATTGCATTGGGACCCAAGCCGCGTGATTACAGCTACTCCCTCAACAAGAAAGTTAAGAGATTAGCACTCAAATCTGCTCTTTCCAGCAAGGTCGCAGAGAAGGAGATCATCGTTGTTGACGAGATCAAACTCGATGAGATCAAGACAAAGAGCATTGTCAATATGCTCAGCGCGCTTGGCGCTGATAAAAAGACATTGATTGTGATGCCGGAAATTGATGAGAAAATCATCCGTTCTGCAAACAACATTGCAAACGTCAAAACCACCCTGGTCAACACACTGAATGTCTATGACATCCTGAACTGCAACCACTTCGTCGTTGCAAAGGATGCTGTTGCAAAGCTTGAGGAGGTGTACGCATAATGACGGCACAAGACATCATTATCCGTCCGATTATCACCGAGGCAAGCATGGACGCACAGGCTCTCAAAAAATACACCTTTAAGGTTGCAACTGGCGCAAACAAGGTTCAGATTGCAAAAGCGGTTGAAGAACTGTTCGGTGTAAAAGTTGCAAAGGTCAACACCATGAACTGCCATGGTAAGGAGAAGAGAATGGGCGCAAACGTCGGCTTCCGTCCGGACTGGAAGAAAGCTATCGTCACCCTGACCGAGGATTCCAAGACCATCGAATTCTTCGAGAGCATGCTCTAAGCTGCCCCCCTGGGCACCGTATGGGAAACTGCTGTTTCCCGCAAAGCCACAAAGAGGAGAGTGAAACACAATGGCTATTAAAACCTACAAGCCGACAACCCCGGGCCATCGCCAGATGTCTGTGACCGATTACTCTGTGTTGTCCAAGGTTGAGCCGGAAAAGAGCCTTCTTACTTCTTTAAAGAAGAACTCTGGCCGTAACAGCTACGGTAGAATCACTGTCCGTCACCGCGGTGGCGGAAACAGAAGAAAATACCGCATCATAGATTTCAAGAGAGACAAGGCTGACATGAAAGCCAATGTCCTCACCATTGAATACGATCCGAACCGTTCCGCTCACATTGCACTCGTGCAGTATGAGGACGGCGAGAAACGCTACATTATCGCTCCGAACGGACTGAAAGTGGGCGACGTTATCATGTCCGGCCCGAACGCTGATATTAAACCGGGCAACGCACTGCCAATGACCAACATTCCGGTTGGTACTTTCATCCACAATGTCGAGCTCCATCCGGGCAAGGGCGCACAGCTGGCTCGTTCCGCTGGCATCATGGCGCAGCTGATGGCAAAAGAAGGCGCTTATGCGCTTATCCGTCTCCCGTCCGGCGAGCTGAGAAATGTCCCGGTTGGCTGTATGGCTACCATCGGCCAGGTCGGCAACATTGACCATGAGAACGTCAAAGTCGGTAAAGCCGGCAGAACCCGCCATATGGGCATCCGCCCGACTGTCCGTGGTTCTGTTATGAACCCGGTTGACCATCCGCACGGCGGTGGTGAGGGTAAATCTCCGGTTGGACGTCCGGGACCTGTTACTCCTTGGGGTAAACCGGCACTCGGTTACAAGACCAGAGCAAAACATCACCGTTCTGACAAGTTTATCGTAAAACGCAGAAATGCAAAATAAAGCTTGAAAGGAGGCAGATGATCAATGGGTAGAAGTGTTAAGAAAGGACCGTACGTCCAAGAGGCACTTTACAAAAGAGTAGTACAGATGAATGAAGCCGGCGAGAAGAAGGTCCTTAAGACCTGGAGCCGCGCCTCCACTATTTTCCCGGAATTCGTTGGACATACATTTGCCGTTCATGACGGACGCAAACATGTACCGGTTTACGTCACAGAGGATATGGTAGGCCACAAGCTCGGTGAGTTTGCACCAACCAGAACCTTTAAGGGACATGCCGGTTCCAAGACTTCAAACAACGGAAAATAACAGGCCGGAAGGAGGATTCCAAATGGAAGCAAGGGCTAACCTCAGATACGCCCGTATCTCGCCGAGAAAAGTCCAGATTGTCCTTGACCTCATTAGAGGGAAAGACGCAGACTTGGCAATGGCGATTTTGAAAAATACTCCAAAGGCTGCCTGCGAACCCCTGGAAAAACTTCTGGGTTCTGCAATGGCAAACGCAGAAAACAACCACAACATGGACAAAAACAATCTCTATGTTGCAGAGTGCTTCGTTTGCCCCGGCCCGATTCTCAAGAGAATCAGACCGAGAGCACAGGGCAGAGCTTTTCGAGTACTGAAGAGAACATCACACGTAACCCTCGTCCTTAAGGAAAAGGAATAAGCTGAAAGAGGAGGTAAATCATGGGCCAGAAAGTTAATCCCCACGGCCTTAGAGTGGGCGTCATAAAAGACTGGGATTCCCGCTGGTTTGCTAAGGATAACGCTTTCGGCGATATCCTTGTTGAGGACTACAATCTGCGTAAAACACTGCTCAAGCAGCTGTATGTAGCAGGTGTCCCCAAAATTGAAATCGAGCGTGACGCAGCGCGCGTCAGAATCCACATCCACTGCGCAAAACCAGGTATGGTAATCGGCAGAGGCGGTTCCGAAATCGAGAAACTCCGCGCTCAGTGTGAAAAAATGCTGGGCAAACCGGTTGTCATCAACATCATTGAGATCAAAAACCCTGACATGAACGCACAGCTCGTGGCACAGAACATTGCTTCCCAGCTGGAGAGACGTATCTCCTTTAGAAGAGCAATGAAGCAGTCCATCGGACGCACCATGAGATTTGGCGCGAAGGGAATCAAAGTCCAGGTATCCGGCCGTCTTGGCGGTGCCGACATCGCCCGCAGCGAGTCCTATCATGAGGGAACCATCCCCCTGCAGACCCTGCGTGCAGACATTGACTACGGCTTTGCAGAAGCCGCTACCACCTATGGCCGTATCGGGGTCAAGGTTTGGTTATACAGAGGCGAAGTTTTGGCAGATACAAGAAAGCCTCGAAAGGAAGGAGGTAGCAAGTAATGCTGTTACCGAAACGTGTGAAATACCGCCGTGTACACAGAGGCCGTCTGACCGGTAAAGCTACACGCGGCAATAAAGTAAGCCATGGCGAGTTTGGCTTACAGGCTATTGAGCCGGCATGGATCACTTCCAACCAGATTGAGGCTGCCCGTATCGCAATGACCCGTTATACCAGACGTGGCGGCCAGGTCTGGATTAAAATCTTCCCGGATAAACCAATCACAGAAAAACCTGCTGAAACCCGAATGGGTTCCGGTAAAGGCTCCCCGGAATACTGGGTGGCTGTTGTCAAGCCGGGCAGAGTCATGTTCGAGATTGGCGGAGTTTCCGAGGAAGTTGCTAGAGAAGCAATGCGCCTTGCGGCACATAAACTGCCGATAAAATGCAAATTTGTGAAAAAGGAAACGGAGGGTGAAGAGTAATGAAGGCTGTCGAGATCAGAGAAATGTCACAGGCAGAGCTCGCAAACAAGCTGAAAGACCTCAAAGCCGAGCTTTTCAACCTGCGTTTTCAGCTCGCTGTTAATCAACTCGAGAATCCAATGCGCATCAAAGCTGTAAAGAAGGACATTGCACGCATCAAAACGATCATGCATGCCAATGAAAACAGCGCAAAGCAGTAATGGAAGGAGGATTAATCCGTGAGCGATAGAAACCTCAGAAAAACAAGGGTTGGCAAGGTTGTCAGCAACAAGATGGACAAAACCATCGTCGTCGCAATTGAGGATAACGTAAGACATCCTTTGTACAAAAAGATTATTAAACGCACCGTGAAGCTGAAAGCACATGATGAGAACAACGTCTGCAATATCGGCGACCGTGTAAGCGTCATGGAGACCCGTCCTTTGTCCAAAGATAAGAGATGGAGACTGGTCGAAGTCATCGAAAAGGCAAAATAATTTCAGCTTGATTCCGAAAGGAGGAACGCACTGTGGTACAGATGCAAACCTACCTCAAGGTGGCCGATAACACGGGAGCAAAAGAACTGATGTGTATCCGCGTGTTGGGAGGTTCCCGCAGGAGGTACGCTAATATCGGCGACGTTGTGGTCTGCTCGGTCAAAAAGGCAACACCCGGCGGCGTTGTTAAAAAAGGCGATGTAGTAAAAGCAGTTATTGTCCGTTCTGCTAAGGGCGTTCGCCGCGACGACGGAACCTATATCCGTTTCGACGAGAACGCAGCAGTTATCATTCGTGAAGATAAAAACCCGAGGGGCACCCGTATTTTTGGGCCGGTTGCAAGGGAACTCCGTGAAAAGGATTACCTCAAAATCTTGAGCCTCGCCCCAGAGGTGCTCTGATGGGAGGTGCACTTTGAAAGTGAGCAAAGTACACGTAAAGAAGGACGACCAGGTCGTCATCCTGTCCGGTAAGGACAAGGGGAAAAAAGGAAAAGTACTCGCTGTCAGCCCAAAAGAGGGCAAGGTCATCATCGAAGGCTGCAACATGGTTACCAAACATGTCAAACCAAAACAGATGGGACAGACCGGCGGGATTGTTAAGGCGGAAGGCGCCATGTATGCAAGCAAAGTCATGCTTGTCTGCCCGAAATGCGGCAAGCCGACCAGACTGGCACACAAGATTCTTTCCGATGGAACCAAAGAGCGTTTGTGCAAACACTGCGGCGAAACTTTTTAAGTGAGGAGGATTTGAAATGGCAAGGTTATTTGACACCTATAAGCAAGACATTGCCCCGGCGCTTATGAAGAAATTCGGCTACAAAAGCGTTATGCAGATCCCAAAGCTTGATAAAGTTGTGATTAACGTAGGATGTGGCGAAGCGCGCGATAACGCAAAAGTTATTGATGCAATTATGACGGATCTCGCAGCGATCACCGGCCAGAAGCCAATTGTCTGCAAGGCAAAGAAATCCGTTGCAAACTTTAAACTCAGAGAGGGCATGAACATCGGCGCAAAGGTCACCCTGCGTGCTGACAAGATGTATGAGTTTGTTGACAGACTCTTCAACGTCGCTCTCCCGAGAGTCAGAGACTTCAGAGGAATTAACGCAAACTCCTTTGACGGCCGTGGCAACTACAACATGGGCCTCAAAGAGCAGCTCATTTTCCCTGAAATTGAGTACGATAAAATCGACAAGGTCCGCGGCATGGACATCTGCTTTGTTACCACTGCCCAGACCGACGAGGAAGCCCGCGAGCTGCTTACGCTGATGGGCGCCCCG
Organism: Candidatus Pseudoruminococcus merdavium; assembly: GCA_904419745.1. Classification (GTDB taxonomy): domain Bacteria; phylum Bacillota; class Clostridia; order Oscillospirales; family Ruminococcaceae; genus Pseudoruminococcus_B; species Pseudoruminococcus_B merdavium. Next base: position 43,268 of record CAJFSS010000015.1, read on the forward strand.
TTTGCGAAGTAGGAGGTATTGAAGTGGCTAAAAAGTCAATGATCGCAAAACAGCAGAGAAGCCCGAAATTCTCCACTCGTGCCTACAACAGATGTAAAATCTGCGGCAGACCGCACGCTTATCTTCGCAAGTTCGGCATCTGCCGTATCTGCTTCAGAGAGCTTGCATACAAAGGCGAGATCCCGGGCGTGAAGAAGTCCAGCTGGTAATTCGAGCAAAGGAGGTAACGGCATGCAAATTACTGATACAATCGCTGATATGCTGACCCGTATTAGAAATGCAAATGCTGCAAAGCACGACACGGTCGATGTTCCGGCTTCTAATATGAAAAAAGCAATTGCTCAGATTCTGTTGGATGAAGGCTATATCAAGGGCTTTCAGACCATCGAAGATGGCAAACAGGGTATTATCCGTATCACCTTGAAATACGGAGAAAATAAAACTCAGATTATCCAAGGCTTGCGCAGAGTTTCCAAACCTGGCTTGCGTATTTACACAAGCTGCGAGGATATGCCGAAGGTTATGAAGGGGCTTGGTATCGCCATCCTCTCCACTTCCAAAGGCGTTATGACTGACAAGCAGGCCCGCAAGGAAACTGTCGGCGGCGAAGTCCTTGCATTCGTCTGGTAAGGGAGGGCATCGAATATGTCACGTATAGGTAGAAAGCCGATTGCGATCCCGACTGGAGTCGATGTCAAGATCGCCGGCAATGTTGTCACAGTCAAAGGCCCGAAAGGAACCCTGGAATGTGCAACCCATAGAGATATGTCCGTTGCGGTCGAGAACAATGAAATCATTGTTACCCGTCCGTCTGAGGACAAAGAGCACAGATCCCTGCACGGCCTCACCCGTTCTCTCGTTGCCAACATGGTCGAAGGTGTTACCAACGGCTTCAAAAAAGAGCTTGAGATCAACGGCGTCGGCTACCGTGCAGCAAAACAGGGCAAAAACCTTGTGATGAACCTCGGCTATTCTCATCAGGTCATTGTACCGGAGATTGACGGCATCACAATTGATGTTCCTGCCCCAAACAAAATTGTCATTTCCGGTCCCGACAAGCAGAAAGTCGGCCAGTTTGCAGCAGAAGTTCGTGAGAAACGTCCGCCGGAGCCATATAAGGGCAAGGGCATCAAGTACGTAGACGAAACGATCATCCGCAAAGAGGGTAAAGCCGGTAAGGCCAAGAAGTAATTAAAGGAGTGAACTGACAATGGTGAAAAAGCCTGACAGCAACAAGCAGAGGCTTTTAAGACACGCAAGAGTCCGTGCGAAAATCAGCGGTACTGCTGAGCGTCCACGCCTGAATGTATTCCGCTCCAGCAAGCATATTTACGCGCAGCTTATTGACGACGTAAACGGCGTAACCCTCGCAGCGGCTTCCACCATGGATAAAGCGTTTGAGGGTAACGGCGGCAACAAAGAAGCTGCCCGTAAAGTCGGCCAGATGATTGCACAGAAAGCCCTGGAAAAAGGGATTTCCGATGTTGTTTTTGACCGCGGCGGATATGTCTATCATGGCCGCGTCAAAGAGCTGGCAGAAGGTGCTCGTGAGAGTGGCCTCAAATTCTAAGAGGAGGAGGGAATACTTTGGCTCGAATTGATGCATCTACACTCGATCTTACCGAAAGAGTCGTATCGATTAACCGTGTATCGAAAACCGTAAAAGGTGGCCGTATTTTTAAATTTGCTGCTCTCGTCGTTGTCGGCGATGGCAATGGCATTGTAGGTTACGGTCTTGGGAAAGCTTCCGAGGTCCCTGAGGCAATCCGCAAAGGGATTGAGGATGCAAAGAAGAACCTGATTAAGGTTTCTCTGAAGGGAACCACAATCCCTCATGAAGTGATCGGCGCATTTGGCGCTGGCCGTGTTCTCCTGAAACCGGCTGCACAGGGTACTGGTGTTATCGCCGGCGGCGCTGTCCGTGCTGTTCTGGAGACGGTAGGTATTAAAGATATTAGAACCAAATGCCTTCGTTCCAATAACCCCTGTAATGTAGTAAGCGCTACTATTGCAGGCCTTGCATCCCTGAGAGATGCAGAGCAGGTTGCTGCTATGCGTGGTAAATCTGCGCAGGAAATTATCGGTTAAGAGGAGGAGAAACGCTATGGCACAGCTCAAAATCAAGCTCGTAAAGAGCCTTGTGGGCAGAAAAGACGACCAGATTGCGACCGCTCATTCCCTCGGACTGCACAAAATCGGTGCTGTTACCGTACAGCCGGATAATGACGCTACCAAGGGCAAGGTCGCTAAGATCTCCCACCTGATCGAAGTAACAGAAGAATAAATCTTCTGGTCGCGTTTGACGTGAATTTATGTTTTAAACTATATTCGCTCAGACAACACACTGGGCAAGGAGGTGCGAACACATGAAACTGCATGAGCTTTCCCCGGCACCGGGTTCCAATACGAAAGCGTTCCGCAAAGGAAGAGGAAATGGTTCCGGAAGCGGAAAAACCGCTGGTAAAGGCCACAAGGGCCAGAATGCACGTTCCGGCGGCGGAGTAAGACCGGGATTTGAAGGCGGCCAGATGCCGCTTCAGAGACGTATTCCGAAGAGAGGCTTTAACAATATCTTCGCTACAAGATATACTGCAATCAATGTCAGTGCCCTCAACAAATTTGAGGATGGCGCTGTTGTTGATACCAATGCATTGATGGAAGCAGGTCTTGTTAAAAAGGCACTTGACGGCGTTAAAATCCTTGGCAACGGCGAGCTGACCAAGAAGCTGACCGTAAAAGTCGCTGCTTACTCTGCATCTGCAAAGCAGAAAATCGAGGAGGCAGGTGGAAAGGCCGAGGTGATGTAAGGTGTTTGAGACATTCAGAAACGCCTGGAAAGTCCCTGACCTTCGGAAAAAGCTGCTTTACACTCTGTTAATCGTTTTGATTTTCAGAGTGGGGGCCGCTATCCCTGTCCCCTATCTTGATGCAAGCGTAATGAATTCGCTCATGTCTCAATCTGGCAGCCTGCTTGGGTATGTGGATATGCTTACTGGTGGTGCTTTTTCAAGAGCAACCCTGTTTGCACTGTCTGTCACCCCCTACATTACTGCTACGATTGTCATGCAGCTGTTGACAATTGCCATCCCCGCGTTGGACCGGCTTTCCAAAGAAGGGGAAGAGGGAAGAAAACGGATTGCGAAAATCACTCGTTGGGTCACCATTCTTTTAGCGTTGATTCAGGCGGTTGCCTATTACTTTATGTTTAAAAATTATGGCGCTGTCAAATATACGAGTGGGTTCTCCGGAATTTTTGCTGCAATTGTTATTATCCTGGCCTTTACTGCGGGCGCAGGACTGGTTGTTTGGATTGGCGAACAGATTAATGAAAAAGGAATCGGAAATGGTATTTCCATTCTCCTGTTTGCAGGTATTATCTCCCGTTTTCCGGTTACAGTTGGAAAATTGGCAGCATTGCTCCAACTTGGCGGCCAGGGTGAAACGCAGTACTTCTTTATTGTCCCGTTAATTGCTGTCCTCTTCATTGCTTTGATTGCGTTTATCGTAATTATGACGAATGCGGAACGCCGGATTCCGGTACAGTACGCAAAGCGTGTAGTGGGACGCAAAATGTATGGTGGACAGAGTTCCCATATCCCGGTTAAGGTCAACATGTCCGGAGTTATGCCGATCATTTTTGCAAGCTCCCTGCTTGCAATCCCCAGCACTATTGTTGGGTTCGTTGATCCGGATAAATCCTCCTGGCTTGGCAAATTCTTTGGTGCATTTAATTACAATACCGTTTGGTATGCGCTGATTTATTTTGTCCTGATTATCGGGTTTAACTATTTCTATGTTGCAATCCAGTATAATCCGCTGGAAATTGCAAATAACCTGCGCAAAAACAGTGGTACGATTCCGGGAATTCGTCCTGGAAAACCGACCTCTGAGTTTATTGGAAAAATTATTTCCAAAGTGACGCTTGTTGGCGCTCTCTTCCTGGCTGTTGTAGCAATCCTTCCGATTGCGGTCAGCGGTATTACAGGAGTGGATATTGCACTTGGCGGTACTTCCATTATCATCGTGGTCGGTGTTGCCCTGGATACTGCACGCCAGCTCGAAACCCAGATGATGTCCCGCCATTACAGAGGGTTTTTGGAATAAGCAACCGTAGAAGGGTAATTTGTTATCCTTTGAATGACGCAGGAATTACCTGCGAGGAGGAGAGAACGCATATGAAACTCATACTTCTCGGAGCGCCTGGTGCTGGAAAAGGTACGCAGGCGGAGGTCATTTGTGACCACTTGCATATCCCATCCGTTTCAACAGGAAACCTGCTGAGAGAGGCGGTAAAAAAACAGACGGAATACGGTGTAAAAGCAAAGTCCTTTATGGACAGCGGGAAACTGGTTCCGGATGAAATTGTCCTCGCTCTTCTCAAAGAGCGCATTGCGCAGGATGACTGTAAAAACGGATTTATCCTCGACGGATTCCCAAGGACAGTTGCACAGGCTCAGACGCTTGAAGAAATGGGCGTTGCTGTGGATGCGGTCATTGATATTGAGGTTCCGGATGAGGCAATTACTCAAAGAATGTCCGGCAGACGCGTCTGCGAGGCATGCGGCGCATCCTATCACATTGTTTCCAAACCAACCAAGGTGGAGGGCGTATGTGACCGGTGCGGCGGAAAGCTCGTTATCCGCAAGGATGACCAGCCAGAGACAGTCAAGGATCGTCTGAATGTTTACCACAATCAGACAGAGCCTTTGATTGAATATTATCAAAAGAGCGGTAAGCTCAAGGTTGTTGATGGGCAAGGAGACGTCGGCGAAGTTGCGGCGAGAACCCTTGCGGCGCTGGAGGCGTAATCATGATTGTACTTAAAACGAAACATGAGTTGGAGGTCATGCGTGATGCATGCAGGATTTCTGCTCAGGCGTTGCAGTACGCAGGAGAACTGGTAAAACCCGGACTCACGACTGGGGAGCTCGATCTCAAGATAGAGCACTTTATCCGTTCCCAAGGCGCGGTTCCATCATTCAAAGGATACGGCGGCTTTTCTGGTTCCGCCTGTCTTTCCATTAACAACGAAATCATCCACGGCATCCCAAGTCCTCATCGGATGATCCACGAAGGGGATATCGTCAGCGTCGACGTTGGTGCGTTTTATAACGGTTACCACGGCGACAATGCCGCGACCTTCCCGGCAGGGAGAGTCTCTGAGGAAGCACAGGCGCTGATGGATGCGACAAAGCAAAGCCTTTATGAAGGTATCCGGCAGGCAATACCGGGCAACCGTATCGGCGATATTGGGCATGCCGTCCAGGAATACGTCGAAGCACGGGGATTTTCTGTGGTCCGGGAATATGTCGGGCATGGTGTGGGCAAAGAACTGCATGAATCTCCGGAGGTCCCAAATTTCGGGCAGCCGGGAAGAGGCGTCCGGTTAGCGGCTGGCATGGTCATTGCGATTGAACCGATGATCAATGCAGGACGTCGGCAGGTAAAACAGATGCCGGACGGCTGGACTGTTGTAACAGCAGATGGCAGCCTTTCCGCACATTTTGAACACACGATTGCCATTACAGACAATGGGCCCGTTATTCTGACACAAGCGTAGCGGAGGTGCCTGATGGAGCTTTCCAGGGGACAAATCGTAAAATCGCTTTCAGGGCGGGATAAAGATCGTTATTTCGTGATACTCGACATAGAGGACGGGTATGTCTGGCTGGCAGATGGCAAAGTGCGAAAGTTGGAACACCCAAAACGCAAAAAAACCAAGCACATCCAGATAACGAAAACGGTTATCCATTTTCAGCCGAACCTTACAGATAAACAACTGCGGAAAATGCTCCACGCCTACAATTATCCGGAGCAACCGGCAGCAGCGAGGAGGTAATTTGCTTGTCAAAAGAAGATGTCATTGAAATTGAAGGCACCGTTTTGGAGGCTCTGCCAAATGCAATGTTCCAGGTAGAACTCGCAAACGGCCATAAAATCCTAGCCCATATTTCCGGGAAGCTTAGGATGAATTACATCCGTATTCTTCCGGGTGATAAAGTGACGGTCGAGATGTCGCCCTACGACCTGAGCAAAGGGCGCATTACATGGCGTTCAAAATAGCCCGACCGGGCCTTTTCAAGGAGGTATTTTCACATGAAAGTCAGACCTTCCGTTAAGCCCATCTGCGAAAAATGCAAAGTGATTAAGCGCAAGGGCCGCGTAATGGTAATTTGCCAGAACCCGAAGCACAAACAGCGCCAGGGTTAATGTAAAATCCGATACAATGGAGGTGCAACTGTAAATGGCACGTATCGCTGGTGTTGACTTGCCAAGAGAAAAGCGAGTCGAAATTGGCCTTACCTATATTTTTGGGATTGGCCGCAAATCTGCTGACGATATTCTCGCAGCAACCGGTGTAAATCCGGATACCAGAGTCAAAGACCTTTCCGAGGACGATGTCTCCAAACTGCGTGACTATATCGACAAGAACTACATTGTTGAAGGCGATCTTCGCCGGAATGTGGGACTTGATATTAAAAGACTGATTGAGATTGGCTGCTATCGTGGTATCCGCCACCGCAAGGGCCTTCCTGTCAGGGGACAGCGTTCTAAAACGAATGCGCGTACCCGTAAGGGCCCGAAAAAGACAATCGCCAATAAGAAGAAGTAATTAGGGAGGGAAACGAGAGATGGCAAAAGCACAACCGAAGAAGGCCACAACTCGCCGCCGCCGCGAGCGCAAAAATGTTGAGCGTGGCGCCGCCCATATCCAGTCTACTTTCAACAATACGATCGTTACGATCACAGATACACAGGGCAATGCCCTTTCTTGGGCAAGTTCCGGTGGCCTCGGTTTCAGAGGCTCCAGAAAATCCACTCCGTTCGCAGCACAAACCGCTGCGGAAGTTGCCGCAAAAGCAGCAATGGAGCACGGCCTGAAATCTGTTGAAGTATATGTTAAGGGACCGGGTGCTGGACGTGAGGCTGCGATCCGTGCATTGCAGGGCGCAGGACTTGAAGTTAGCATGATTAAAGATGTTACTCCGATCCCGCACAATGGCTGCCGCCCGCCGAAAAGAAGACGCGTGTAAGAATAGGAGGAAACGTAAATGGCTAAAAATATGCAGCCCATCGCTAAGCGTTGCCGCGCGCTGGGTATTTCTCCTTCCGTAATGGGATACGCCAAGAAGGAGAGCAACCGCAATCCTGGCGGTCAGATGCGCAGAAAAAAGAGCGAATATGCCCTCCAGCTCAATGAAAAGCAAAAGGTTAAATTCGTATACGGTGTCATGGAGAAACAGTTCCATGGCTATTTTGAAATGGCTACCCGCCAGGAAGGACAGCCTGGTGAAAACCTGCTCCGTATCCTGGAAAGCAGGCTGGACAATGTTGTTTACCGTCTTGGCTTTGCAATGACCCGCCGCGAGGCCCGTCAGCTTGTCAACCATGGCCACTTCACTGTCAACGGCAGACGTGTTAACATCCCGTCTTATCTTGTCAAGGCCGGGGACGTTGTCGAGGTCTGTGAGAAGAGCCGTGCTTCTGAAAAATTCAAACGCCTGACCGGTGAAGACGCACCTGTTGTGCTTCTTCCGCAGTGGCTCGAGCGCGAGAAGAATTCTCTGAAGGGTACCGTCGTAAGAATGCCTGTCCGTGAAGATATTGATTTCCCGATCGAGGAACACTTGATTGTCGAGTTGTATTCTAAATAACGGGGCGGTCTGATTGGAGACGTCTGTTATTTTTCTGCTGGGAAACGCGAATCATCAAATGCAGGGAAACCTGTAAAACAGGAGGGTTACAGAATGATAGAAATTGAAAAGCCAAGAATTGAGACGGCTGATATGAAGTCGGACGGCACCTACGGCAAATTTATCGTAGAGCCGTTAGAGCGCGGTTTTGGTACTACGCTTGGCAACAGTCTGCGGCGCGTCTTACTCTCCTCGCTTCCTGGTGTTGCGGTCACATCGGTCAAAATCGATGGGATCCAGCACGAGTTTTCGACAATTCCGGGCGTCAAAGAAGATGTGACGGAGATTATCCTGAACATCAAAGGCTTGACAGCAAAGATATTTGGCGACTGTCCCAAGACTGTTTATATCGAAGCTGAAGGCGAATGCGAAGTAACCGCTGCGAGCATCAAAGCGGACTCGGAAGTCGAGATCCTTGATCCGAACATGCACATTGCAACTCTCGGTACGGGAGCGAAGCTGTACATGGAAATCACCCTTGATAGGGGGCGCGGATACGTTCCCGCGGAACGCAACAAACAAAACCTTCAGACAACAATCGGCGTAATTCCGGTAGACAGTATCTATACGCCGGTCCTCAAAGTCAATTACACGGTGGAAAATACCCGTGTCGGCCAGATTACCGACTACGACAAGCTGACCCTCGAGGTATGGACAGATGGTACGATTTCCGCAAAGGAAGCCGTATCTCTGGGCGCCAAGGTCCTCACTGAACACCTCAACCTGTTTGTGGATCTTTCAGATGAGCCTTACTTTACCGAAATCATGGTGGAAAAAGATGATAACGGCAAAGATAAAGTCCTTGAGATGACCATTGAGGAGCTTGACTTATCCGTGCGCTCGTTCAACTGTTTGAAACGCGCCGGAATCAACACAGTACAGGATTTGATTAACAAGTCCGAAGAGGATATGATGAAGGTTCGCAACCTTGGAAGGAAATCCCTGGAAGAGGTTGTCAACAAACTCAATTCCCTTGGTTTTAACCTTAGCAAAGATGACGAATAAAAGACTTCTAACAAGGTAAGGAGTGAATTTCGATGCCAGGCACCAGAAAACTCGGCAGAACTTCCGACCACAGGAAGGCTATGCTCCGGGCAATGGTTACTTTCCTGATCGAAAAAGGAAAGATTGAAACAACCGTGACGAGAGCGAAAGAAGTTCGCAGTGTCGCTGAGAAGATGATCACATTGGCGAAACAGAATAATCTCCACTCCAAGCGTCAGGTCTATTCCTTCATTACAAAGGAAGCAGTGGCAAAGAAACTGTTTGATGAGGTAGCACCGAAGTATGCTGATACAAACGGCGGCTATACCCGTATCATCAAAACTGGACCGCGCCGCGGTGACGCAGCTGAGATGGCTATTATCGAACTGATCTAACAACGGATTTTTCCGTAAAAAACCCCTCCCCGATTACCGGGGAGGGGTTTTTGTTCTATCCTGATTTTGTTTTTCTGGAGACAGTCCTTGGGAGAAGGTACCTGTCACTCTGCCACAGCAGGTGGAAAACTGTGGTGTTCAGGGAAAGAGAATATATAGGCAAACCCTTTGCGTTTAGTTGTATTTTTGTATACATTGGAGAAAGTGCGCGGAAGATGGTATCCAAGTATTGAACCGCCAGGCCCTAAATGATAAAATACGGACAGGAATTTGCGAAAAATGCAGATTTTTGGCAGAAAGAAACACAAAAGCCAACTTAAAAATCGGAGGAGTAAATATGGCATTTGACCTGGAAAAGCAGTTTGGATGTAGAGTGTTTTCCGACTATATCATGAGACAAAAACTTCCCAAAAGCACCTATGAGAGTTTGCGGAAAACGATCCGGGAAGGTTTGCCTTTGGCAAGCGATGTGGCGGAAGTTGTTGCTGGCGCTATGAAAGATTGGGCGGTTTCCATTGGGGCGACGCATTTTACCCATTGGTTTCAACCGATGACGAATATCACTGCAGGGAAGCATGATGCATTCCTGATCCCAACTTCCGATGGGCGTGTGATCAATGAATTTTCCGGGAAAATGCTCACGCAGGGAGAACCGGATGCTTCCTCTTTCCCAAATGGGGGCCTACGTTCTACTTTTGAGGCAAGAGGATATACTTCCTGGGATCCCAATTCTCCGGCATTTGTCAAAGATTCCACCTTATACATCCCCACTGCCTTTTGTTCCTATAATGGCGAAGCGCTGGATAAGAAAACCCCTCTTTTACGCTCTATGGAAGCGGTATCTACACAGGCTATGCGGATTTTACACCTGTTTGGCAATGCCACCTCTCGTCGTGTAATCCCGACCGTCGGGGCTGAACAGGAGTATTTCCTGGTTGACCGGGATCTCTATGAGCAGCGCCTGGATTTAAAAATCTGTGGGCGCACCCTGTTTGGGGCGAAACCGGTAAAGGGGCAGGAACTGGACGATCACTACTGTGGTAGGATCAAAATTCGGGTGTCCGACTATATGCGCCAGCTGGATGAGGAATTGTGGGCGCTTGGCGTTACTGCTAAAACCGAACACAATGAGGCGGCCCCTGCGCAGTTTGAACTGGCGCCGCTGTTTTCCAGCGCCAACGTAGCTTGCGATCACAACCAGCTGATTATGTCCACCATGCGTATTATTGCCAAAAAAAATTCCCTGGCCTGTCTGCTCCACGAAAAGCCGTTTGAAGGGATTAATGGTAGCGGAAAACATAACAACTGGTCTTTATCCACGGATGATGGGTTCAATCTTCTTGATCCGGGAAAGACACCCTATGAAAATGTCCAGTTTTTGTTGTTTTTGTGTGCAGTTATTACAGCAGTTGATCGCCATCCGGATCTGTTGAGAATGTCCGCTGCATCTACTGGGAATGATCACCGCTTGGGCGGTTATGAGGCTCCGCCAGCCATTATTTCCATTTTTCTTGGGGAACAGCTCACTTCCATATTGGAGCAGAGCGGACGTGAAGATGGAAACAATCGGTCAGAAGATGCATTTGACGTCCTTTCTACTGGGGTAAAGACATTGCCGCAACTCCCAAAGGATTCCTCTGATCGGAACCGCACTTCTCCGTTTGCCTTTACCGGCAATAAATTTGAATTCCGCATGGTCGGTTCTACCTGTTCGATTGCGGACGCCAACTTTGTGCTCAATACCATAGTTGCGGAAGCCCTAGATGAATTTGCAGACCGTTTGGAACATGCGGAGAATTTTGATGCGGAGCTACGGGATATTTTCCACGATACCATGCGTGATCATGGAAGGATTATCTTTAATGGAAATAACTATTCGGAGGAATGGGTAGAGGAAGCAAAGAGACGTGGACTCCCCATGCTCAATTCTTCATTGGAATCTTATGCGTCCTATCTAAAACCCGAAAATATTAAACTGTTTGAAAAATACCACGTCTTTTCCAAAGAGGAGTGCCATTCCCGGTTTGAAGTTTTGGTTGAGAATTATGTAAAGGTTGTCCTGATTGAAGCTTCTGTGATGCTGGATATGGCTGATAAGCAGATTCTTCCTGCATGCATCCGCTATGCAGGGGAGTTGGCACATTCTCTGAATGAAGTGAAGCAAGCTGGCTTTTTCCTTGCCTCAGTGGAAGATACTCTTGGCAAGATGACAGAGCTTATTGATCATATTGCGGATTCTATCCGTAACCTGCGTGATATCCATGCACATTTGTCAGTTATGCCGATTTCCTTTGACACTGCACAGGAATGTAAAACTTCGCTGGAAGATGCCATGCGTATGCTCAGAGGATACTGTGATACAGCGGAGGGGATTGTACCGAAGGCAGAATGGCCAATGCCGGATTACACGGAGCTTCTCCACAAGATGTAGTATATTATGTAAATTTGCAAAGCACCGCTTTTCTGGAAAAAAATGGAGCGGTGCTTTATTTTTTCAGTTTTTTTGGGGGTTGTTTGTGCGTTTTTACAATTGACAGCCCGTGGATTCCTGTCTATAATGAATACGTACTCTTTTAAAGAAACAAAAATCAAGCAAGAAAATTGATTTTGTTACTGGTTTTTTCCCTAATGCGGATATTTCTCGCCATAAAGACATTTTTAGGTAAAATGGGGTGAAAACACAAGATGTTGTGGTTGTTATCCCTTTTCTTTTTTTGAGTTTTTTATTTTATACAAATTTTGTATAAAATTGAGAAAAAGCACTAAATATGGATTTCAAATAGGGTTTTTTTATAACCCAATGACAAGATAGAGTGCAAGGAGGATTCTGGATATGATTCAGACAATTGTCAAGCGTGACGGAAGGGAAGTCCCCTTTGAGCTTGAAAAAATTACCAATGCAATTTTTAGCGCTGCACAGGTCCTGGGTGGGCAGGATTATGAAACTGCAAAGGATCTGGCGGGAAGAGTCGTCAATTATCTGGAAACCGAACTGCATGAGGAACGCCCGAATGTGGAGACAATCCAGGATGCAGTGGAGAAAGTTTTGGTGGAATCCGGACATGCCAGGACAGCGAAGGAATATATTCTCTACCGGGCAGAACGTACCAGAGTCCGTGAAATGAACACCCGCCTGATGAAGGTCTATGAGGATTTGACCTTTAAGGATGCTGCAGAAAATGATATCAAGCGGGAAAACGCCAATATTGATGGCGATACCGCAATGGGTACCATGCTCAAATACGGCTCGGAAGGTGCAAAACAGTTTTATGAGATGTTTGTACTCAAACCGGAGCATTCCAAAGCCCATATTGCAGGGGATATTCACATTCACGATCTGGACTTCCTGACTTTAACCACCACCTGTTGCCAGATTGATATTGAAAAACTCTTTCAAGGCGGTTTTTCCACCGGTCATGGGTTCCTACGTGAACCAAATGATATCCAGAGTTACTCCGCACTGGCATGTATCGCTATCCAGTCCAACCAGAATGACCAGCATGGAGGACAGAGTATTCCCAATTTTGACTATGGGATGGCGCATGGCGTCTGCAAAACCTATGCGAAGCTGTACCGCCAGAATCTGATAAAAGCCCTCTCTCTGCTCGATGAACCGATCAGCGAAGAAATGGTAAAGGAACTGCATGAGCGTCTCTGGAAAGAGGAGGGCTTGCGCCCGGTACTTGCGGATGACAATGGCTTCCGTGAGAGAGAACTGGAGGAACTCAGGGAATTTGCCAGTGAACAGGATTTGAAGAAGGCTTCTGATTTTGCATACCGCTGCGCACAAAAGGAAACAGACCGTGCGACTTACCAGGCAATGGAGGCGTTGGTGCATAATCTCAACACCATGCATTCCCGTGCTGGCGCACAAATTCCGTTTTCCTCCATTAACTATGGCATGGATACCTCTCCAGAGGGTAGAATGGTCATAAAAAATGTCCTGCTCGCAACAGAAGCGGGGCTTGGAAATGGGGAAACCCCGATTTTCCCAATTCACATTTTCAAGGTGAAAGAGGGGATAAACTATAACCCAGGCGAACCAAACTATGATCTGTTTAAACTCGCCTGCCGTGTCTCTGCAAAACGCCTGTTCCCCAATTTTTCCTTTTTGGACGCCCCGTTTAACGCCCAGTATTATAAAGAGGGGCACCCGGAAACGGAGATTGCCTATATGGGCTGCCGTACCCGTGTGATGCAAAATGCCTATGACCCGACTCGCGAGATTACCAACGGCCGCGGAAACCTGAGCTTTACCTCTCTGAACTTGCCGCGCCTTGCCATCAAAGCCAATGGGGATGTGGATCTGTTCTTTGAGATGATGGATGACAAGATCGATCTGATCATCGATCAGCTCCTGGATCGCTTTAAAATCCAGGCGGCGAAAAAGGTACGCAATTACCCGTTTTTGATGGGACAGGGGATTTGGCTGGATTCCGATAAGCTCGGCCCGGACGACGAAGTCGGGGAAGTGCTAAAGCATGGCACATTAACTCTTGGATTTATCGGCCTTGCGGAAACGCTGAAGGCTCTTATTGGCAAACATCATGGAGAAAGCCAGGAAGCCCAGAACCTGGGATTGGAAATTGTTGGGCATATGCGTCGAAGAATGGATGAGGCAACTAAAAAGTACGGCCTCAATTTTTCCTTGATTGCCACTCCGGCTGAGGGACTTTCCGGACGTTTTGTCAAAATTGATGCAAAACGTTTTGGTATTATTGAAGGGGTTACGGATCGGGAATACTATACAAATTCCTTCCATATCCCAGTATATTTTCCGATTTCCGCTTTTGATAAAATTCGTTTGGAGGCGCCCTATCACAACCTGACAAACGGCGGGCATATCTCCTATGTAGAGCTGGATGGAGATCCTCTGAAAAATCTGGACGCCTTTGAGCAGGTTGTCCGGTATATGAAAGAAAGCGGCATTGGCTATGGTTCCATTAACCATCCAGTCGACCGCGATCCAATGTGCGGCTATACTGGAATTATTGACAATGTCTGTCCAAAATGTGGCCGCAAGGAGCATGACGGGGATTGTGGCTTTGAGCGCATCCGCCGGATCACTGGCTATTTAGTGGGCACCATGGACCACTGGAACAATGCAAAACGCGCGGAAGAACACGACCGTGTCAAACATTTTGTTGGCCAGGATGCCATGGAGCAGATGTAAGATGGAACAGGAAATCCGTGTTGCAGGGGTTATCCGCGAGTCCATTGTAGATGGGCCTGGGATCCGGTTTGTCGTCTTCTGTCAGGGGTGTCCTCATCACTGTGAGGGCTGCCATAACCCAGCGACCCATCCGTTTGAAGGCGGGATAATGACCCCTGTTTCCAAATTGGTGCAGCAAATCCGGAAAAATCCACTTGTAAAGGGGGTTACATTTTCGGGAGGGGAGCCATTTTGTCAGTGCGCGGGATTTGCGTCCTTAGCGGAGCAGCTGAAGGATTTTGGTTACCATATTACGGTGTTTACCGGCTATACCTATGAAGAACTGCTTGCTCGGGAGGATAGCGATACCAACCGTTTGCTTTCCCTGACAGATCTGCTGATTGACGGCAGATTTGAACTGGATCAAAAGGATCTGCGCCTGCAATACCGTGGAAGTACCAACCAGCGTCTCATTGATATGGACAAGACTCGCAGTTCCGGTTCCGTTGTTCTTTGGAAAGATGAAAACTATCAGTATTAATATAAAAAATATTACAAAAAGTAGCGAAATTTGTCGAATCCCCCTTGTTTTCAGCAAAATTGAAAACAAGGGGGTTCAATTATGTAATCTTTAATTTTAACGACTTCACAAAGCTTTTCTGAATTGCAGGCGATTTTATTGGAAAAATGTCCTGTAAAATATGACAACCGCATACAAGAAAAGGGTAGAATAAACTCGAATATTAGTATATTAGAAATGATTATATACAATTAGTATTTTTAAGAGTTGCCCTCATAATAATTCAGGTCTTACCAGTCGAAAAGATGGATTCTCTGGTGAAATCGTGCAAAAAGAAGATAAAAACTTTGGAGAGATAAATTGCCTATCTCTCCTTGCCATAACTTCCGTCAGAATGATACAATAGATGGGTATCGAAGAAAGAAAGGGGTAATAGGCATTGTCTGAGAAACGAAAAGAAGTGGTCAGTATGACGGATATGACTTACGGAAATCCGTATAAGCTTATTTTCTTGTTTTCTGTTCCACTGCTGATAGGAAATATTTTTCAGCAACTGTACAACATGGTCGACAGTATTGTCGTTGGCAATTTTGTGGGAGAAAAGGCGCTTGCCGCGGTGGGAACTGGCTTTCCCATTATTTTTTTGATGAGTTCCCTGTTTATTGGGATTAGTACGGGGGCCACTGTCATGGTCTCCCAGTTTTACGGGGCGCGGGACATCAAGCGTGTAAACGACACAGTCAATACTATTTATACGGCGATGATAATCGGCGTCATCCCACTGAGTCTACTTGGGGTGTTTCTCAGCGAACCGTTGCTCCGCCTGATCCAGGTGCCGGACGACGGAACACTGGAGATGGCGAAAATTTATATGATTGTCATTTTTATTGGAATCGTTGGAAACCTGGGCTTTAATATTAACTCCGGTATATTACAGGGATTGGGGGACAGCCGAACTTCTCTGATTTTTCTGTTGATTGCAGCAATCATCAACACGGTTTTGGACCTCGTTTTTGTCCTTGTTTTCCACTGGGATGTTATGGGGGTTGCCCTGGCAACGATTATTGCACAGATTTTTTCCTGGGTTTTTGGTATTTGGTTCATTAATCGCAGGTACAGTGAAATCCATATCCGGTTATTTGGATTCCATTTTGATAAGGCGCTCTTTAAACAGGCTATGAAACTCGGTATCCCTTCCGGGATTCAGCAGGCATTATTTTCTGTTGGTTCGCTGGTAATGCAAAGCCTGGTCAACAGCTTTGGTTCGGCATTCATGGCTGGATTTAATGGGGCCAATAAAATTGATACCTTTGCGTTTATGCCGATTCAGAGTTTTACCAACGCAGTGACAACCTATACCGGGCAGAATATTGGCGCGGGAAACCATGAGCGTGTGCGTAAGGGTCTCCGTGCAGGAATGGCCCTCTCCGTGGGAACCAGTATTTTAATGTGCATTTTGGTCTATCCGCTGAGTGCTTTTATGATGCGGATGTTTAGCCAAAACCAAGAGGTTATAGACGCTGGCGTCGCTTATCTGCATGAATTGATGCCGTTTTATGCATTGCTTGCTATCAGCTTCTGTTTTAACAGCGTCATGCGCGGAGCAGGGGAAATGATCGTTCCGATGATTTCTTCTCTGTTTGCCTTGTGGCTGGTGCGTGTGCCGTCGGCATACCTGCTTGCCCATTTCTTTGGCGGTGAAATGATCTATTATTCCTATGCCATTGGCTGGGTAGTCGGTATTCTAATTTCCGGACTGTATTATGCAACTGGGCGCTGGAAAAACAAGAGTATTGTTAAGAAGATGCAGCAACAGGCTTCTTCATCAGATTAAAGGGAAACTTCTACCGCAGGGGCCGTTTAGGCCTCTGCTTTTTTGTGCTGGGGAAAGGTTTATTTTTGGTGGATTGGGATGGCATTTTTGGCTGGAAAGCGGGAATATCCTTAGGTTTGAAGTGCCAGACTTCCTTTGGGAAAAGCCGGGCCCCGCCTTGCTATTTTTAAGGGAAAAACGTATAATGATTTGCAGAAACGAAAATATCCGGATGGGAGGATTTTTGATTGATGGACAGCAGAGTGGAAGCTTTTTTTCAATCTTTGCCGGGAAAACGCGTTGCTTTTTTGGGAATTGGTGTAACAAATACCGGGATCATCAAGCTGTTTGCCAAAAAGGGGGCGCAGGTGACAGCCTGCGATAAGCGCTCCCGCGACCAACTTGGGAAAACTGCGGAGGAACTCTCCTCCTTGGGGGTATCCCTGAAGCTGGGCCCGGATTACCTGAAAGGGATTAAAGCGGATATGATTTTCCGTACCCCGGGTATGAAGTTTTTCCTCCCGGAGCTGGAAGAATACCGCAGACAGGGCGTCGCTGTTACCAGCGAAATGGAGGTCTTTTTTGAACTGTGCCCCTGCCGTAAAATTGCAGTGACCGGAAGCGATGGCAAGACCACGACCACGACCATCCTCTCTGAGTTTTTGAAAGCGGAGGGCAATACGGTCCATCTGGGGGGCAATATCGGGAAGGCTTTGCTGCCGGAAATTGAATCCATGAACCCGCAGGATTTTGCTGTGGTGGAACTCTCCTCCTTCCAGCTTATCTCCATGCGCCAGAGCCCGGATATTGCCGTAGTTACCAATGTGGCGCCCAACCATCTGGATATGCACAAGGATATGCAGGAGTATATTGACGCAAAGCGCAATATTTTGCTGCATCAGAATGCTTTTTCTAAGACGGTGCTCAACGCGGATAACGAGATCACCCGCTCTTTTGCACAGGATGTCCGTGGCCAGGCAGTTTGGTTTTCCTACAATCATTCGGTGGAAGAAGGGAGTTTCCTTGATAAGGAAGGTTATCTGTGTATGGCGCATCATGGAAAGGTAATCAGGGTAGTGCATAAAGCGGAGATCCGGATTCCGGGCGAGCACAATGTGGAAAATTATCTGACTGCAATTGCCGCGGCTTGGGGGCTTGTATCCCCGCAGACAATGGCGGATGTGGCGCGGCAATTCGGCGGTGTGGAACATCGCATTGAATTTGTGCGTGAAATTGGGGGAGCAAAATGGTATAACGACTCCATCGCCTCCAGCCCGACGAGGACGATTGCTGGGCTAAAATCCTTTCCCCGGAAAGTAATCTTGATTGCCGGCGGCTATGATAAGAAGATCCCCTATGAGCCGCTGGCTCCCCATATTAACCAGCATGTCCGCATTCTGATTTTGATGGGGAAAACCGGGCCGAAGATTGAACAGGCGGTCAAAGCCGATCCCGGCTTTGTGGAGGGAAGCCTGGAAATCCGCCATGCCTCCTCCATGGAGGAGGCGGTGAAGATCGCCTACGATCTCTCTGGGGAGGGGGACATCGTCACGCTTTCCCCGGCAAGCGCAAGTTTTGATCTGTACCCGAATTTTGAAGTCCGCGGGCGGCATTTTAAACAACTTGTCCGGGAACTTCCGGAAAAATAGAGGAATGAGAGAGGTGCATTGCAATGTTAAATACCCTGGATTTACTCGAACAGCTCACCCAGGCGACCGGTGTAGTCGCAGATGAGGGGAGCGCATGGGAAGTCGCCGCAAAACTGGCAGAGCCCTATGGTACTGTACGAAGGGACGCGCTTGGGAATGTGATTGTAACCGTGCGCGAACCGAAAGAGGGACAACCGCATATTTTGCTGGACGCCCACCTGGATGAAATCGGTATGGCGGTCAGTGAAATTGATGAGGAGGGCTTTGTCCATGTCATCCCAAACGGCGGTGTGGACAAACGTCTGCTGTTGGCGCAGGAGGTCACTGTTCATGGAACAAAGCCGCTGTATGGGATTGTCGTATCCCTGGCGCCCCATCTGATGACCGAAGAGGATAAAAAAGCAGTCCCGGAATTTGATAAAATCACGATCGACCTCGGTATGGACAAAAGTCAAGTTGAACAATATGTCACCATCGGGGATAAAATTACAGTAAACGGAAAATTCACCCGCCTGCTCAACAACCGGGCGGCGTCCAAGGCAATGGATGACCGTGCGGGGATTGTCTCCCTGCTGGAAGCGGCGCAGCTTTTGCAGGGGGAGGAGCTTTCCTGCGGTGTGACTATGGTCTTTTCCACCCAGGAGGAAATCGGCGGCTATGGCGCACAGGTTGCCACGTTTGGGGTGGAGCCTACTCATGCCATTGCGGTGGACGTCAGCTTTGCCAGAACACCGGATACCCCCAAAAACAAAACCTATCCCCTTGGCTGCGGAACCCTGATCACCGCAAGTCCGGCGATGTCCAAACAGGTGTTTGTGGATTTGAAAGCCGTCGCGGAGGAGGAAAATATCCCTTACATGGTCGAAGTAACCGGGGCGCAGACAGGAACCAACGCCAACAGTATTTTTGATGTGAAAACCGGTGTCCTCACCGGCGTGCTGGGGATTCCTCTGCGCTATATGCACACCCCGGTCGAAGTCATTGATCCGCATGATATTGAATGCACGGCAAAACTGCTTGCCGCCTATATCAGAAAGCTTGGAAAGTGAGGGGAAATGCCATGAGTGAACATAAATTTTTAACCTATCTGAAGGATATGAGCCCACTTTTCGGCGTATCCGGCGACGAGGCCCCCGTCCGGGAATATATTAAAGAACAGCTGAAAGGCAAGGTCGACGAGATGTTTGAGGATGCGCTCGGCAGCCTGGTTGTGCTCAAAAAAGGGAAATCCACCCCAAAACAGCGCCTGATGATTGACGCGCATATTGACGAAGTCGGCTTTATGGTCAGTGAGATTACAGAGGATGGCTACTTGAAATTCCAGGTAGTCGGTAGTATCAACGACAAAGTGATCCTGGGACGACGCGTCTATGTCGGGGAACATCGGCTGCCCGGCGTCATCGGCACAAAGCCCATTCACCTGCAAAGTGCAGAGGAAAAGAAAACTCCCGTCCCTGTGGACGACATGTATATTGATATCGGCGCAAACGACCAGGCGCAGGCAGAACAATATGTGATGCTCGGCGACCGCGTGATGTTTGATTCGGAGTTTGTGGAATTCGGCGATCACCGAATTAAGGGGAAGGCGTTTGACGACCGCGCCGCTGTCGCTGTGCTCATGGAACTCGCCCAGTCGGATCTGAAATACGACACCTGGTTCTCCTTTTCCACCCAGGAGGAAATCGGCGGATACGGCGCTAAGACGGCGGCCGCCCGCGTCAATCCGGATTTGACCATTGTGGTGGAGACGACCTCCGCCGCGGATATCCCCTTTATCGAGGGAACTAGACGGACCTGTATCCAGAAAAAAGGTCCATCCATTGTATATGCGGATAAAAAGACCATTTACCCGCGCGATTTGTTCAAACATGTCTTTGCGCTCGCAAAAGAGCAGGGGATCAAAGTACAGCCTAAGACCTCGGTCGCCGGTTCAACCAATGCGGGGCTTATCCGCGTCAACGGCTGCGGGGCAAAGGCAATCGGAGTGTCCATGCCCTGCCGGTATATCCATTCCGGAAGCTGTATGCTCTGCACGGAGGATATTGAGGAGACTTATCGCCTGCTCAAAGCCCTGACGGAAGAGCTTCAGGATCAAGAGTGGTAACGCTCTGCGATAGGGATACCGTGCTCCGGGATTTTTTTGCCTGTGTCCGAAATACTGCGGTGGGGTGCCAGATGGAGATGACATTAAGCACCTATGGGCAGAGAGATCCGCAGACAGCCGCGTGGACCGTCTATTCCAGAGAAGGAACCGCCTGCGGAGGGATCGTATCCTCCGCAGGCAGCCTTTTTGTCTGCTTGTGCAGACAGGAGGGAGCGGGGGAGTGTGCAAAATTCCTGCGTTTTCTGTTCCCCGGGCGCCCTTTTTCCTGCGATGGAAAGACGGAGGAATTTCTAACCCCCTATGGGTTTGGAACCGCGCAAAGCGGGGATGTGCTCCGTTTTCACAGACAGTCCCAGTTGTTTCTTATGCCTGGGGGATACCATTTCCCGCAGGAAATCCGATCGGACAAGCTGTATGCGCTGCTCTGTACCTGTTTTGAAGGGTTTAGGGAGGATCATACATGGGAAGCGTTTGCCGCGGATTTGTTCCTCAAACGAAAAGCCGGGGCGCAGATACTGGGGCTTGCACAAGGGGATACCCTGTGCGCCTGCGCGGGGATTTATGCGCTGGGGGCAAACACTGCCCTGCTCTCTGCAGTGGCGGCTTTGCCGGGACACCGGGGGAAAGGGCTTGCCCGGTTTCTGGTTTCCCGCCTGTGTACGCAACAGCAGCACTGGGAGAGACAGGTTCTTGTTATGACCCGAACCCCGTCCTTGTCCCAGTTTTATGAGAATATTGGATTTATTTCAGACGGCCGGTGGGCCGTGCTTAAGGAGAAAGAGAGAACATGCAGATAGGATTTGAAGGCATCAGTGAACCGGTTTGGAATCTCGCCCGTAAGGCGGAAGAACTCTGCCGGGAGCAGTTTGCCAGAATTGATGAGAATGAGGAGCACAACAGCCAAAAAGTGCTCGCCGCCTTTATCAAAAATGGGGTGAGCGAATCCCATTTTGTCGGTTCTACTGGCTATGGGTATGGGGATCGTGGAAGGGAGACGTTGGACGCAGTCTTTGCAGATGCCGTCGGCGCAGAGGATGCGCTGGTGCGTCATAATTTTGTGTCCGGCACTCATGCGCTGGCGACGGCTCTGTTTGGAGTACTGCGCCCAGGGGATACCCTGCTTGCCATTGCCGGCAGGCCCTACGATACGCTGGAAGAGGTCATTGGCCTTGCCGGCGCCAAAGGAACAGGTTCCCTGATCGATTTTGGGGTTCTCTATGATCAGGTGGATTTAAAAGAGGACGCGTCTTTTGATTATGAAAAAATTGGGGAAAAAGTTGTGGGCGCAAAGGTGGTTTATCTTCAGCGTTCCCGTGGTTATAGCCTGCGCAAATCCCTCTATCTCTCGGATTTGGAACAGGCAATCCACTTTGTCAGGGAGAAAAACCCACAGGCTATTGTAATGGTAGATAACTGCTATGGGGAATTTGTCGAAAAATGTGAGCCGACCCAGGTGGGCGCGGATCTCATCATTGGGTCACTGATTAAAAACCCGGGCGGAGGGATTGCCCGTACCGGCGGATATATTGCCGGGCGCAAGGATCTGGTGGAACTCTGTGCCAACCGTCTCACCGCCCCTGGCGTGGGCAAGGAAGTCGGCTGTACACTTGGCGAAATGCGCGAGATGTTCATGGGGCTGTTCTTTTCCCCGCATGTTACTGCGCAAGCGCTCAAAACCGCCGTATTTGCGGCCGCTTTTTATGAGCTGGCGGGCTTTTCCGTTGCGCCCAGGTACTGTGATTACCGCACGGATATCATCCAGTCCCTTTGCCTTCAAACCCCACAGAGGCTGATTGCCTTCTGTCAGGGAATCCAAAAGGGCTCGCCAGTCGATTCCTTTGTTGCACCGGAACCCTGGGATATGCCGGGCTATGACAGCCAGGTGATCATGGCCGCCGGGGCGTTTACCGGGGGTGCGTCCATCGAGCTCTCCGCGGATGCACCGCTCAGGGAGCCCTATGCGGTTTGGATGCAGGGCGGCCTCACCTATTCCACAGCAAAAATCGGGGTGCTTTTGGCAGCACAGTCCATGCTGGATCAGGGGATGCTTTCTATCTCCTGAACCTGGAGAGCTTTGTCCTCTCTGTGTTTGTAGGAAACCAGCAGCCCTTGTGCTCGAGATGATAGGTTTCCCGTTTCGCTACCCACTCTATTTCGCATTTGCAGAATGGAAAATTGTCTATTACGATAAGAGAATCCCAAAGGAGGAACCTATATGACCAGAGTGTATTTTGTCCGCCATGCACAGTCCCGCCCGGATTGGGAAGAGGATCGCACCCGTCCACTCACTCAGGAAGGGTGGGGGGATACCCTTTCTGTAACCGAAGTACTGAGCAGGGTGCCAGTGGACGCCTTTTATTCCAGCCCTTATCATAGAAGTGTGGATACCATCCGTCAGGCGGCTTTGGATCGCCATCTTCCCATACAGACAGAGGAACGGTTCCGAGAGCGGGAAAACGGAAAAGACGGGCTTGCCTCCGGGATGATTGAAAAACGCTGGGCGGATTTTGACTTCCACGAGCCGGACGGGGAGTCTCTCAATATGGTACAGCAGCGCAATGTCGAGGCATTGATGGAATTATTGGTAAAGAAAAAGGATCACAACCTTGTCATTGGCACGCACGGGACGGCGCTGGCGACAATTCTCAATTTCTTCGACCCTTCCTACCAGTGCGCGGATTTTCTCAGAATAATGCGCTGGACTCCCTATATCATCCGTCTGGATTTTGATGGTTTCCGGGTGGCGGCTAGGGAAGAGATGCTGATTGTGGACAAGGGATCTTCTAAATAAAACCTTAGGTAATTGGAAAGGGATACTAAAAAAGAGCAGGGAAATTTCCCTGCTCTTTTTTCTGTCGACAATATTTCCTTTTAAAAAGATATCCGTTTTATTTACACTGCATGATAAAATAAAATGTACTGCCTTTGCCAAGTTTGCTGGTTACCCCATATTCAGCGTGGTGCATTTCTAGAATTCCCTTGACAATAGAAAGGCCAAGTCCGGTTCCAACCGTTGAGCGTTTATGGGACTTATCGACTTTGTAATAGCGATCCCAGATATAGGGGAGTTCTTCTTCAGCAATCCCTTTTCCGGTATCAGTAATAGAGATGGTGACAAGTCCTTTTTTCACAGTTTGCCGAATGATGACACGCTTATCTGCCCCAGTATAGTTGATAGCATTATTGATGAGGTTATAAATAACCTGGGACATCTTCATCTCGTCCGCCTCTACAAACACATCGTCTTCGTAGTCAAAGTCAATGTGGTATCCGTCGTTTTCAATTAACTTTGCATACCGCATAAGGATCGTATTGATACTCTCCGTAAGATTAAATTCCTTAATGGAAAGACTGTCGCTGCCAGCTTGAATTTTCGATAAATCCAGCATATCATTGACCAGGGCAGTCAGGCGAGTGGCTTCATCAATAATCACCTGCACATTTTCCGAAGTGTTTTCCCCCGGTAAATCTCTCATAATTTCTGAATAAGCAGTGATCATGGTCAGCGGCGTACGCAGGTCATGAGAGACATTGGCAATCAACTCTTTTCGCAGATTTTCAACAGTGGACAATTCCTTTGCCGCATAGTTCAATGTGGCTCCAAGCTCTGCCACTTCCCGGTATCCGCCTTCTTCAAAGCGGACTTGATAGTTACCGCGCGCCAGTTCTTTCGCGGAACGGTTGATTTTTACAATTGGTTTGGAGATGTTGCGGGAAATCAGAAAAGCTAGCACTACACAAAATAGTACCATAATAATGGAGATGCAGACAAGCTGTGTACGAAGTGTTTCCACAGTCGCATCGACCGGAGAAATCATAGTACCAATAAGAACAAATATCTCGTTTCCATCATTTAAAATTACATTGTTTGTATAAATAATAAACTGGTTAAAGGCATTTTTTGTTTTGTCTGTGTCTATTTTATGTTTGTCTTTGTTCCATTTCTTTTGACCGGAAATTTGGAGAATGGGCCCTCCGTTCTGGTCAACCTGCTGTTTCAGGCCGCTCAAATCTTCCTTGGACAATTTTTTAAGGGCTTTTCCCGGACCATCCGCAATGATATACCGGTCAGTCCCATCCGCATTAATTACTCGGATAAAAATATCTTTTTTTGTAGCAATGTTTTCTAATTGGTCGGTAGAATGTTCATTCTGAAGTTGTTTCTCAACTGTTTGTGCAGTGGATTTTATGGTATTTGTTTTAATCGCTCGGTAAAAATCGTCAAGAAAGGCAATTTGAAACATCCAAAGCAGGGCAAGGGTAATCAGGATAAAAACGGCAAGATAGCAAAACACCTTCCATTTAATCCCCATCTTGTTGTTTAAATGCTTTCTTATTTGTTTATGCTTCAAAGCGATATCCCACCCCACGCAGTGTCACAATAAATGATCGATAACGCCCAAGTCTGGAACGTAGCAGTTTGATATGGGTATCCAGGGTACGGTCATCCCCGTAAAAATCATATCCCCATACATCGTGAATCAGTTTTTCCCTGGTCAGGGCAATCCCCCGGTTTTTTACCATGAAAAACAACAGGTCGTATTCTTTTGGAGACATATCAACTTTTTCCCCATCCACTGTGACAATCCGGCTTGTAAAATCTACGCTCAGACCTTCACGGTTAAAGACCTCATGTTTTTGCCCCGGAATATTTTGATGTCGGGAGATAATCACCTTGACACGCATCATCAGTTCTTTTGGGGAAAATGGCTTTACCACATAGTCGTCGACTCCAATTTCAAAGCCATGGATTCTGTCATATTCTTCGCCGCGGGCGGAGAGCATCAAAACTGGAATATCTTTATATTTATGGATTTCCTGACAAGTAGAAAACCCATCAAGCTCCGGCATCATCACGTCCAAAATAATGATATCAAAATTTTCCTGTTTACAAAGCTCAATGGCCTGTATGCCATTTTCAGCTTCTGTGACCCGGTATCCTTCAAATTGGGCATATTTGCGGATAACTTCCCGAATTTTTTCTTCATCATCCACAACCAGGATGTGATACATAATTTTACCCCCTTTTTGCAAAAGCTCGTTGCTATCATACCATGAATTTGTGATAATCGGGTGAAATTATTCTGTTTTGCAGCCAAAAAGAATGGTAAAACCAAATAAAGGCCGGCGGAAATTTTCCGCCGGCCTTTTTCATTTCTCAAAGTACTTTTGCCAGAAAATCTTTTAAACGGGGGTTTTGTGGGTTTTCAAAAAACTCCTTTGGAGGGGCTTCTTCCATAATCTTTCCTTCATCCATAAACAGGACACGGGTGGCAACCTCTCTTGCAAATGCCATTTCATGGGTGACAACTACCATGGTCATCCCTTCTTCGGCCAGTTCTTTCATCAGTTCCAGAACCTCCCCGACCATTTCCGGATCCAGTGCGGAGGTGGGCTCGTCGAAGAGCATCACATCCGGGTTCATAGCAAGGGCGCGTACAATGGCAATTCTCTGTTTTTGCCCACCGGAAAGGCTGTTTGGATAGGCAGAGGCCTTTTCTGCCAGGCCGATGCGGGTTAATAGGCGCATGGCATTCTCATCTGCATCTTTCTGACTCATAACTCCCAGTTTTACTGGAGCAAGTGTAATGTTTTGTTGTACGGTCAGATGAGGAAAGAGATTAAACTGTTGGAACACCATTCCCATTTTCTGCCGGATTTTATTGATATCGCAGTTTTTGGACATCAGGTCAGTGCCTTCAAAGATAACCTGCCCTTCTGTAGGATGTTCCAACAAATTAAGACAGCGCAGAAAAGTCGATTTTCCGGAACCGGATGGCCCGACAATGACAACTTTTTCTCCCTTTTCAATGTGCTGGTCAATCCCCTTGAGAATTAATTTGTCATGGAACGCCTTTTTCAGGTTTTTAGTGACGATCACTTGCAGAAAGCCTCCTCTCGATAGCCCTTTGGACAGCGGTCATACCAATTACCAAGATTAAATAGATGATAGCGGCAATAAACAACGGGGTTGGCTCAAAAATTCTCCCTTTAATTCCGTCAGCGGCTTTAGTCAGATCTCTTACGGCAATCATACCGGCGACAGAGGTCTCTTTGAGCAGGGCGATGAATTCATTAAACAGCGCGGGAAGGATGTTTTTGAATGCCTGTGGAAGAATAATCATCCGCATAGTCTGGGTATTGTTCAAGCCAAGCGAACGCCCTGCTTCCGACTGCCCTTTGTCAATCGACATAATACCGGAACGGATAATTTCCGCAACATACGCGCCGGAGTTAATCCCAAATCCAACCACTGCAACCAAAAGACCATCAGTCAGGGAGGTAAATACAGCGGTATATAGGATCAGGAGCTGTACAACAACCGGAGTTCCGCGGATTACTACCAGGTAGAGGTCGCAGATTTTATCCAAAATCCAGAGTTTTTTGTTGTCGACTGCGTAATATTTAATGACAGCAATGATTAGTCCTATCAGGATACCGATAATTGTTGCACTCAGGGCAATGATCAATGTATTGCCCAATCCTTCAAGATACATTTGCCACCGGTTGTCTGCAATCACGGCGGTGTAAAAGGAATCTCCAATGCTTTGGAAAAAGTTTCCCATAAAAACCTCCCATTTCCCTTTTTTGGCATAATGGACAAATAAGGTTATCAGCAGGCACAGCCTGCGCCTGCTGATAATCCGTAGAAATTACACTTTTCAGTTTTCCAATTATTCTACTACCATATGGTTTTGTACAAATTCGTCGATTTTTCCCTCATTCATCAGTCTTTCCAGGGTCTTGTTGAATGCTTCGACTAAATCGGTATTGCCTTTTTTGCACGCAATGGCATATTCTTCATCGGTCAGTTTGTCTTCAAGTACCTCCAGTTCGCCGTTGCTCTTATCGGCAATTGCCTTTGCAGGGAGCTCGTCAATGATAACAGCATCACATTTGCCGCTTTTCAGGGCAGTACCGGCTTCGACTGCACTTTTAAAACGGAGAACTTCTTTGGCGTTGATCTCATCTGTTGCATAAAAGTCCCCAGAAGTGGATTCCTGAACAGCAATCACAAGGCCATCCAGATTGTCAGCGGTCACTCCGCTGCCCTTTTTGATGATGACATGCTGTGCGGATTTGACGTATTTAGTGGTAAAGTCCACTTGTTTCGAACGCTCTTCATCCACGGTCATACCAGCCGCAGCAAAATCACCTTTCCCTGCGTTTACGGAATCAATCAGCAGGTCAAAATTCATATCGACTACTTCCAGCTCTACGCCAAGATCCTTTGCAAATTCTTGCGCAATATCGACGTCTGCACCAACAACTTCGCCGTTTTCAATGTATTCAAACGGAGCAAAGGTGGCTTCGGTCAGCATGATGAGCTTTCCTCTTTCCTTAATGGCGTCAATCGTTGGAGTAGGGGAAGAGGTTTCGGAAGCCGAAGAACCTGTGGAAGCAACAGAAGAACTGTTGTTGGAATTGGAGCCACAGCCTGTCAGCGCCAATGTCATGGCCATAACAGCTGCAAGCAGAACTGCTAACTTTTTCATATTTTTTGTCCCCTTTTAATTTGTTTGTGTTTGATATAACAATATTATACACGGCTCTTCTCAAAAATCAAGGATTAAATGAAAAAATATTCACTTAGTTTTTATTTTTATGCATAAAAAGATCTTTTCACAAATTGTAAATACAATTTTTGTACATTTTACCATAAATGTTGAGCCGCTCGAGAAATAAATAAAAATGATAATTTCTCTGTAATGCAGAGGAAAAGGAGTTTTGTCTGGGATTTTCAAATTTCAATGTATAAAAATGAATAAAAACGGGTCCTTCCCTGATGTAAAGGAAAATAGCGAAAAAGGATTGACATTTTTTGATGGTAGACGTATTATAATATTAACATATGAACAATCATTCATATGAAATAAAAATTTAAGGAGCGATAGGTATGAATGCTGCAGATAAAAATTTTGTCTGTGAAGTCACCGATCCGCATGAATCCATTATACAGCAGGTATCAAAAAATATGGTAGAGGACGACAGGGCTATGGATTTAGCCGATGTGTTTAAGATGTTTTCAGATTCCACCCGTTTAAAAATTCTCTATGCGCTCTCCATTCATGAAATGTGTGTATGCGATTTGGCAGAATTGCTCAATATGGGGCAATCTGCGATTTCCCATCAGCTTCGCCTGTTGCGTACTTCCAAGCTCGTGAAGGCTCGCAGGGAAAAGAAATCCGTCTTCTATTCGCTGGATGACCGGCATGTAGAAGATATTATCCGAATCGGATATGAACATATTTTGGAGGAGGAAACGGATCATGACTAAAAAATTTCGTTTCCATTTAGCAGGGCTTACCTGTTCGCACTGTGCGATGAAGATTGAAGAGAAGATGGGTTCTTACCCGTTCGTAGAGAGTTCTGTGATGAATTT
>CAJFSS010000016.1 GCA_904419745.1 Candidatus Pseudoruminococcus merdavium
GGGGGACGGCTTGCCGTCTTTGGCATAGGCGGGATCATAGTCATCGTCGTCAATGGTCACGATGCCGGAGGAAAGCTCCAATCCCTTGACCGCTTCCTGGGTGCTGGCGCTCATATCCGCCAGAAAATCGTCGCTGGGAAGTACCGAGCCCGGCTCCAGCTGCAGGACGATGTTCTTTTTGTTGCCGTCGATGTCATCTACGAAGAAACCGGCTTCATTGATTTCTACAATCAGATCCTTCAAAACATCGTCGCAGTCTTTTCCGATATAGTCTGTATAAACCTCCACAATACCTTTCCCGTCATCGTTCCGGCCGGTCAGGGCGGTAACTTTGCCGTCCTTGTTGTATTCGATCTGGATTTCCGGATTGACGCTCAGAGTGAGGGTGCCCGTCTCCTTCAGCGCTGTTCCTTCCTGCGCCGGCGCTCCGCATCCGGTCAGAAGGACTGCCGATGCGACAGCCAGGGAAGAGACCGCTGCAAAAAGTTTTCTTCTCAATTTCATGTTAATTGCTCCTTTCGGATTATGTTTGAATTGGCTTTTGTTTTGCCTTACATTCATAGATTACGGAAACAGGTCTTGAAAACCGGGGTAAGCTGGAAAAATTTTTTTGAAATTCAATCGTCATCCGCATCATCGTCGTCGCTGTCGCCGTCGTCATCTGAATCGTCGTCAGTGTCGTTACCCGGGTCATAATCGGTATTCCCGTCCGTGTAATCGGTGACTCCGTCGCTACCGGTACCATAGTCCGTATCCGCAGGCGGCGGTACGCTACTGGCCGGCGGCATATAATTAGTGTCTCCGTCATTGCCGGGGCCATAGTCCGTATCCGCATACGCCGGCGAGCTGCTGGCTGGCGGCGTATAGTTAGTGACGCCGTCGTTATTTGGCCCGTAATCCGTATCGTCATAATCGGTGGTGTTGGAAGACGTCGGAGGTACAATCCCCGGTTGAGACGATTCGGACGAAGAAGGCGATGTGGACGCTGGCTGAGAAGAAG
The DNA here is from genome assembly GCA_904419745.1 of Candidatus Pseudoruminococcus merdavium. GTDB lineage: Bacteria > Bacillota > Clostridia > Oscillospirales > Ruminococcaceae > Pseudoruminococcus_B > Pseudoruminococcus_B merdavium. The sequence goes on from CAJFSS010000016.1 coordinate 1,001, forward strand.
TTGGCTGAAATGAGTTCGGAGAGGAACTGTTTTCCGGGTTTTCCTGACCTTGCCCGTCTTGATGGTTCATAATTTCGATCGTAATGGTAAGCCGCCCGTCCAAATGCTCTGTTACTTTGGTGCGCAGCTCCGTCCCATACTCCTGAAACAGGGCTTCGTCCGGGGAATCGATGGAGAAGGAAACCCGGCCGCCTTCCGATAGGAAGCCCATTTCAATGGCGCGGTCGATCAGCTCATCGGCAACCGTTACCTTGTCTTTCCCCTTGCCGTCATAGCCCTCCAGCAACGTTTTCCCATCTTCATTCGTCCCCATGAGCCCTACAACCGTGCCCTGCCGGTTCAGATCCATCTGCACTTCCGGGTTGATGGTCAGATATATGGATGAATAGGGCTGCAGATAATTCTGGTAATAGCCGATGCCAAAGAACAGCAGGAAGCAGGCGGCAATTGCCGCAATGCCGCTGCTGATCCAGCGCATAGTATGCCGTTGCTTTTCCGGTGTTTCCTTCATCAGCACCGGATCATACACCGTCTGCCCTATTTCGTATCGAAGATTGGCTGCTTTTAAAAAACGTCCTTCTTCATCCAGAAGAACCGCGTAGCTGGGGTGGCATTCCATAACCAGATAGCTCATCGTACTGCCACTCCTTTCATCACCTGTTTCAAATGCCCACGGATGATTTCATACCCATTGGTATAAATCAGAAGCAGGGCCACCATATATTTGCGGTGCCGTTCCAATGTTTTGCGCTCCACGCCGCTACCGGCTGCCAGTGGCCCAATTGGCAACCTCTTTGTTTTCAAGAGATCATTCAACAATTCCGGGTTCGCTCTGGCATACTGCAGGGCCTTCCGGCAGGCGTCCAGCGTACGCTGCTGCTTGGGACAATTGTCTGTTACATCGCTGAGACTAACGCCGAATTCCTGCATCTGCCGTGTCAGCTCCTCGATTTCCGCGCGGGTCGCATCCCGTGCCGCCGTTTCTTCGTGCGGCTCCCGTTCATCCGCCAGCGTCTCTCCAAGAGTCGTGTCGTCTTTCCCTGAAGGCGCGTCCAAGGAGATGACGCGGCTGTGCCGCTGTTCCCTGCGGCTGTAATCGATCAAGCGGCTGCGGATCAGCATGGCAGCGTATTTCAGAAAAGCGCCGCGGGTACGGGTATATCCGCCGATTGCCTCGTGAAAAGCGATCATGGCAATACTCAGCTCATCGTCATGCCCCTCGATAGGAGGTCTCTTTAAAAACTTTGCCGTTTCTGCCTTGATAAAGGGCAGATATGTACCGATTAGCTGATCCGCCGCCTGCATATCTTCCTTTGCCGCATAGACCTGCTGAACGATTTTATGATCATCATTCATGCAGCAGAATCCCTCCTATATATAGAATACGGCCCCTGTTTTTCAAAACTGGGGTCGATATATCATAATTTTTCAAATCATCTGAATACAACAATCCAAAATAATAATACAGCCCTTTATATTAAGTCACAATCATGGACGAGTTAAATCCCTGTAAATTGAAAGTAAAATCGAGAACGCAAATTTTCCTTTAACTGCTTTTTAAATTTTACAGAAGTACAATAGATAACAATGCAGCATTACGGCATAAGAAAAAAGAATGAGTGCACACATATAAAAGAACTCCCGACTTCAACCGTTTTACAGTTTCGGTTTAAAGGAGGAGTCCTCTTGTTATATTATTTCTGCGCGGTTGCCAGCAGGGCATATTTGAGCCGCTGCTTGATGCCAAGGCACTTCACTCCGCGTCCTGGCGGGCAACTAGGCTTTTCTGCAGAATTCTTCTCACCGGTGAAATATAATTCTGCTCTTTGTTACAGATAAATAGGTGGTAATCAAATTTCGATAAAAAATAGTAAGCCGCTTTAACTTTCAGTTAAGCATCATTGTATCGTTTCTTTCCATACAGCGGCCTTCACAAGTGATGAGCACAAGCTGTCACGGCGTCATTTTCTCAGCCATTTTTTCAATTTCCAGTAACGGTAAACGAAAGATGCGGCTGCCCACGCATAAATCGCCAACAGTATCAGGAACAGCACCAGCAGCACGGGGGCGTCTGCATCCGAGCTTCGGAACTGTTCAAAGAGGTTCGGCAGGATCAGCAGTATCAGAATGATGAGAATCGGCAGATACCTTCCCGCAAACACCCGCCGCATCATATCCAACCTGGATTCATCGTCACAAAAGATTTCTTCTTCCCCCTGCATTTGGGAAACTGGCTTACGAAAATAGCTGTATCCGCCAAAATCCTGAATATATTCCCAGCCACAATCCTTGAACATTTGCACGTACTCGTCTTTGTGTCTCAACCCTTCTTCGTTATAATCGAGCTGATAAACCACATCCTCAGGGGGACATTTCTCAAAATGATAAAATCCCGGCAGGTTTACTTTGACAAATTTCCAACCTTCCCGGTGACGTTTTCGAAGATACTGTTCCTCTTTTTCCCAATCCGCAATCGTAAAGATACGTGGTTCTAATTTCTTGTCCTTCATTTCAGCGCGCCTCCATCATGTTTCGGTACAATCTTTCGATTCGCTTCATCTCCAGAGCCAGAACCTCCCTGCCTAGGTCTGTTATACAGTAAATTTTCCGCTTTTCTTCTTCCCGTACAAATCGGATCAGACCGTCTTTCTCCATTTTGGACAGACTGCCGTACATCGTTCCGGGGCTGATCCGGATTTCACCACCTGTCAGTTCTTCCACTTTGCGGATGACGTTATAGCCATGGGATTCTTCCCGGAAGCATAGCAGGATATAAAATCCGGTCTCTGTCATTGGTACATACACCTTACGGATATGAACATCCATTTCGTTCACACCCCCTTCTATTCTGCATTTGGCGTCATGTTATATCGTAGTGCAATATTCTCTGATATTACTATAGCACTGCGATATATCTTTATCAATTAAAATCTTTGTAAAGAGTGGTCAAACGTCACAATATCCGCAAGTGTATTGATATTATGATTCGATTCGATCGGCCGGAGCATATGCACGTCAAGAAGCAGAAACAGAAATGAACAGAATATGGGCATAGAAAAAGACGGGCAAAATTTTCAGATTCTGCCTGTCTTTTTCATCGGTAAATAATTTCGCATCGATTATCTCTTTTGCGCGACTGCGAATGCTATTCATTCTTCTAATCCATTCCATTGGATTTTCCAACTTTGAGCTTTTCAGTAATCCCATCACATTCTGCCATCTGCTTTACCAGACGGAAAAACAAATCCTGCGCCTGTTCATCAATACTGGCAAGATAACCACTCAGATTACCGCTTGTCAACAGGGCGGTATAAAGCGTCTTGCGGTGTTGTTTGAGATACCGTAAATGTCGTTGTCCCCATACCCCGATAGGCCGTCATGTTTCTTGGGCCGGTAAAAGGTCTGGCAGATAATAATCACCTTGCAAAGTGTAAGTGATACCGGTTTTTTCATCAATATAATGCTGTTTCATTCTGTAATCCCCCAATATGATTGATTCCCTATAAATCCAAACATTCCGGCTGATTACAAAAGCCGAAGGGAGACAACTTCCTTACGAAGTGTCTCCCTTCTGGCAGTCTTTTTTATTTTTCAATTCAGTATTGAGGAAAGTATTTTGATTGCATGGCTATCGCTTGACATTCCCTTTTTTAAGCTGTATACTGAATGGCAGAAAATCTGTCAGGAAGACAGAATGTGATTCCAATAATGTAATGCAAAAGGGCCTGCAGGCCATCGGGTACAGAAAGTATCAGGTGGAATGCAGGTTTTTCTGTATGTTTATCTTATATGGGATGACCTGGCTCCAGAAGGATCCGATTACGATTTATAAAGTTTCATTCTGGAGGGAAAGATATGAAAAGAAATCAAACAAAAAATCTTGTAATTGCAGCACTTTGCCTAGCCTTGGGAATTTTATTGCCCCAAGTATTCCATGCTTTCGGAGCAGGAAGTACTTTTTTACCGATGCATATTCCTGTTCTGCTCTGTGGGTTTCTTTGCGGATGGCAATATGGAGCGCTTTGCGGACTAGTGGTACCCTTGCTGTCCTCACTTTTTACCGGGATGCCGCCGATTTTCCCCACAGCACCAGCAATGATGTTGGAGTTATGCGCATATGGTCTTTTGACAGGACTTTTTTACCGGAGAGTAAAATGGAATATCTATTTTTCTCTGATCAGTGCAATGCTGGCAGGGCGTATCGTTTCCGGGATTGCCAATGCGGCTTTTATGGGAATTGCTGGGAAAGCGTATGGTTTTTCTGCATTCCTGACAGCATCCTTTGTGACAGCAGTCCCTGGAATTATCATTCAGCTTGTGGCAGTACCATTAATTGTTATTTGTCTGGAAAAGGCAAGATTAATGGAGTCACCAAAACAAAATGCTTATCGGGTTGCATAACGGAAAGGTGGAAGGTAGATGAATACAGATATACAGGGTATGAAGCAATTTTTCGATGAAAGGGCGAAGAACTGGGACACTATGAATTTCCATGATCCCGAAAAGCTCAATATGATTGTGACCATGGCGCAAATCCCCAAAGGCGGTCGAGTATTGGATTTAGCTTGTGGGACAGGGGTTTTGTTTGAAGAAATCCTGAAAAGAGAGCCCTCCGAACTGTTGGGAATTGATTTGTCAGATGCTATGATTGCGAAAGCAAGAGAAAAGTTTCAGGATTCGAGATTGAAACTGATCGCGGCGGATTTTTTTGATGTGCAAGAAACAGGATTTGATGTTATAACTGTATATAGTGCATATCCCCACTTTTTGGATAAAGTAAAACTTGTACATCATCTGTGGGAAGTTTTGAAACCTGGGGGACGGGTGTTGGTTGCCCATTCGGAAAGCAGGCATGAAATCAATCATCGTCACAGCGGGGGGACACATGTCCAGTCTGTTTCTACCCATTTGGGGACCGTTTGGGAGGAAGCAAAGTTTTTTGAAAATTGCTTTACACTGGATGTCCTTGCAGATACACCGGAATTTTATTTGATTTCGGGAGTAAAGAAAGGTTAATAAAAGAACTCGTTTTGGCAATTTGCCAAAACGAGTTCTTTTATTTTGCCTATTTTATGGAAATATATTCATTAGAATTCCTGAAATTAGTCAAAATAGAGGAAAATAATAAGCAAATTGTACGATTCTGTTTCTTGAAGGAGAATTTTTCATTTGATATTATGAATATAATACAATGGGAAAATTACAAGAAAAAGTACTTTTGAACTGGGGGCTATAAAATGAAAGGAAAGCCAGGAAAAAGGGCTACTGTTTTTCTCGCATTAGGCAATGCAGTGTCCAATGGGGGAGTCTGTATATACTTTGGCTTTTTGGTTATGTATCTGTCACAGTACGGATATACTGAGAGTTGGATCGGCCTGGTAATGATGCTCTGTGCGTTAGCAAATATGGTTTCCCAGCCTCTGATTGGGTATCTGACAGATACCTATGTGCCAAATAAACAGATGCTGATTATACTTGCAGCGGCAAGTATTCCAATCGGCTTTTTCCTTCCGGCAAGCGTATCGATTCCGGTTGTTGCGGCGTTCTCTATTATTCTTCTTTCCATTACAGAACAAATTTATGGACCGCTATTTGATGTTTGGACTGTCCGGTTAAACGAACGTCATGGCGGGGTGGATTATGGAATTACAAGAGGGTTTGGTTCCATAGGGTATGCACTCGCAGCCATGATTGCAGGGAAGTGTTTTGATGCAGTGGGTATCCAGTGGATGTTTGTTTTGCATGCAGTAGTTATGGGGCTTCTGATTGTGGTTGTGGCGTTGACGGAAAATGTTCCCTGTGATAATCAAAAGACCGTTCAGGAAACAAATGGACAACAACGCGTCTCCATGGCAAAGGCGCTGAGTATGCTTGCAAAAAACAAAAAATATATGCTGTTTTTGTTTAGTTACCTTTTTATCGGAGTGGGGATGAAGTTTGTCGGACTGTTTTATCCGATATTGATTGAAGTAAAAGGCGGAACTGAGGGGGACCTTGGTATTGGGCTGTCTATCATGTCTCTGAGCGAGTTTCCTTTTATGTTTTTATATTCCAAATATTCAAAACATTTTTCCATTGAAAAACTAATGATGTTTTCCCTTGGAATGTATGTGGTTCGGGACATTGCAATGCTGTTAGCACCAAATCTTTTAATGCTGGAGTTGGCGCAGGTGACACAGGGATTATCTTTTGGAATTTTCCTGCCGGCTTTCCTGTTTTATATGAACTATATTACCCCGCGTCGGATTACGACCACAGCCATAACAATCGTGGGTTCTGCCGGCGGAGCTTTAGCCAGTGTGGCAGGAACTTTCTTGGGCGGAATTATGGTGGAACAACTGGGGATTTATCCTTCCATGCTCTGCTGTACAGGCCTGGCAGTTATTGGCTTTGGCCTGTATCTTGCCAGCATGAAGGTAAAACGGGATGAGATTGGGATTACGGTGTAGGGTTTCCTGCCCGGTCGATAGCACAGATGATACAGATATTAAAGTAAAGCTTGATAAAATCCCTTAGGAAATCCTTGTAGCATGTGTTATACTGTATGAAGTAAAGGAGTACATATATAGGGGATGCGGGAATTTTAGTATGGAAAAACTGTTTTGGGTCGGATTTGGAGGCGCATTGGGCGCAATCTTTCGCTATTTGTTGGGATTACTTCCTGTACGGGGAATTTTTCCATTTATAACACTTGGAATTAATTTTGCGGGGGCTGTCCTAATTGGAGCCGTTGTCTGTATGTCGGACAATGCGGGGCTTTCTGAAAATGTACTGTTCTTTTTAAAAACAGGATTTTGCGGAGGATTTACCACGTTTTCAACCTTTTCTCTGGAAACGTTGGAACTTTTAGAAAGAGGAAGACCTGTTTACGCAATTTCCTATGTGTTTTGTAGTGTACTATTTTGTGTTTTTGGTGTTTGGGCTGGGGAAAAAATTATTTCCCTGCTATTGTATCGGTAAACAGGTTGCCATACGATATTGGTGGAAAAAGGGAGTTCCCTGGTAATTAGGCTATTGGAAAGGAGGGAATAAGATGCAGACAGTTTTTACAGTAATACTCAATATGGCTGTAGCCGTTTTTTTGATGCAGCTTATACTGCTTGTCCTCCATTTTATTCCTTCGCGAATACTTCCGGCAAGAGTGCGTTATGCCCTGTGGAATTTGATCCCGCTGGCCGCCATTGCAGCGATTTGGGACATGCCGCTGCTTGCTGGGGCATATTTGGATTTGGTATCCCAACTATGGGGCGTTATCCTGCTGGTCATACTGATGCTTCAGCTTTTTACCCTGTTTCGCAAGTATTTTCTGCTCAGAGGTTCCAGAAAAATTGAGAGCAGGATTTTTGAGATCTGCCTCCATGACTGTAAGGCGGAGCGCACAGCGGTCAAACTAGCACGCTCCAATGCCGTGGATACCCCGATTACCTGGGGGATTTTTTACAAAAGGATACTCCTTTCTGCTAATATTGACACGGAGGATACTTCATTGATGTATCATTTGTGTTGCCATGAACTCATCCATGCCAAACGTTCCGATAATTTGCGTAAGGTGATTTTTCGTCTGCTTCAGGGGATTTTTTGGTTTAATCCTTTGATGTGGATTTGCTATCCAGTCTATCTTAGAGATATGGAAGATTCCTGTGATGAGGTGACATTGCGGATTTCTGAAAAGATAAAAAAAGAGGAATATCTTCATATGATCGCGCTTGCGCAGCGTCCGTCAGAAGAAAAAGAGGAAGTCCAAGTCCATCTGCTTCCCCATGTCACACGCTATACTCCCAAGAGAATAAAAAATATACGTTCTGATGATTTACAGCACCGGCAACCGGTTTTGCTGACTATTTTTGCAGTGACAATCGTAGTAGCGGCAGGAATTGGCGGCTATTTTATACGCAGCCCGCTTTTACTTGTTGGTTCCAGAATCTCCTACAATGGGCAGGAGGGCAGAAATATTGCCAGGATGGATCAGTTTTGCGAAAGTGTACGGGAGGGTAAAGACGACGCCATAGAGCTTGTTGTCAAAGAAGACGGGACAAAAACGAAGTACAACCTCATCTTCCAAAATGGCATTTTGCAATGCCGGATCCAGGAATCGTCTAACAAACCGGTTCTCTACTCCTATTCCAGAATTACAAGAACGCAGCAGGACGGGATGGTTTACTACACCTTGATTTCTGATACCCAAAAACGGGAGCTTCTGGCGGCTCCGGATAAAAGCGCACAGGAATTGATCGAACAGAATCTGGAGATGTTTGAGCAAAAAATGAATGTAGTCCTTTCCAATAAGACGGGACAAATCAACGTGACAAATTTGCAGACCATTTATGCGGGTTCCCTGGACAATCTTATCCGGGTATCATCCCAAGCCGCATATTTGTATAATTATGGGGTGGTACAGCAAAATAAAGTGACTATGCTCAAAAATAACGAAATAGAGAGTACCACCGCATCGGCGGGTGATCTCAGGCTGGTACAGGATGCAATGGAAGGGACTTTCGGCAGTTTAGGGACGTATCGCAGGGATTATGATGAAGAAGCTGCGAAATATATGTTTGAAGATCTGTTTGTCCTGTTAAAAACTGCTATGCAGGAGCAGTATCTGCAAAACACCAATATAACATTGCAGTCTGATCAGAAAGTCAACAATATTTCCTTTACCTTTAATGAAACCTTTGAGCAGCAGTGTGCGCGAACCCTTTTTGGGGAAGAAATTCCAGGTATCGACAATATCCGTCCGGAGGGGACGCTCCACACTTCGTTGGAAATCAAATTTGATTCCCAAGAAAAAATCCGGACGATCACGCTGCGCCGGTACTGCGGGGAAAATGAAAATACCATGCACCTGCGGACTACTATCTATGATTTTTCCATGGTAGGGCAGGAGGTGGATTTGTACAAACAGGTCAATCTTGAAAGTTTCAAACAGGCAAATATTTTACTTGAACAGATTGCGGAATTGTCCCCTGCATCCATATGGGCACAGGGTACGGTGGAGGGTACGTCGCAAACCTATTTCTACTCGGATAGTCCGGAGAAGATCCTGCAATTTTCCCAACTTTTGTCCGATTTGGGACTGAGTATCCAGGGGGACGGTTCTGTAACAGAGGGAACGTCCATTTTAACTGTGGATCTTGGCGAGATTACTCTATACCTTTCCCGTGACCAGAAACAGATCACTGTGGCGTCCGAGGAAAATCAGGCAACATTTTCCACTCAAATTGTTGCATACCGGTATATCTGCAATTGGCTGGTCCAAAATCTTCAATAGAGGAAGGAGGCGCGGAGTTGAAATTCAGAGCAAAAATTGAAGGCTGGTGCTATATTCTGTTAGCAGTGATTGCCTTGGAGACGGTATATTTTGGGTATCGGGCAGTTTCCGGGGAGTCCTTGGGAGCTGGGCTGCTCTGCGCCGGATTTGCCTTGTTATTGCTGTTTTGGTTTATGCCCTATTGTTTTTTTACCTATTATCAATTGCGCGAGCGGGATTTATATCTTCATATCGGTCTGTTACGCAAACTTTCTCTTCCCTATGAGTATATTCTCAGTGCAAAAAGAATCCGAGGAGGAATTTATGCGGTCAATCCGCTGAGTCTCTCCCGTTTTGAAATCCGCTATCGCCAGCAGGGGGGAGGGATTGGTGCGGTAATTGTAACGCCGGAACGTCCGGACACTTTTATCCGTGAATTGCTCAAGAAAAACCCCCATATTGATACGACAGATCTCCCGCCAACCCAACCGGGGGAAGGACTGGATCTTCCATTTCCCACTGTCGGTACGAAAAAATCCAAGAAAGCACCGGAAACAGCGTCCAGGTGCAAAAACCCAAAAGGCCAGGAATAGGTATTTAAGTTGCCGGCGGGAGTTCTCTCCCACCGGCACTTTTATATCAAATTTTTGCCCGAGACAGGAGGATTTGCCGAATACGGGGTTATCCCTTGACAAAGATAAGAAATCCAGATATTATAAACTATGTCTATATACAATTTGAAATAGACAGATTAAAGGAATCCCAAGCAGAATAAGGATGTAGCTTGGGCGCCGCTGGATTCAGCGGTGTTCATTATTCGAAAGGAGATTATTATGGATCCTGACAGTATCCCTCCGGGGGCTTGTACCCCACAAGCGGTTCATACCGCCCAACCTCTGGCATACAAGGTGCCACAGAAAGGGGGTAGGCCGTAAATGGTGTACATTGTAATACTAGTCCTGTTGATTTTGACAAACGCCCTGTTTGCTGCAAGTGAAATCGCCGTAATTTCTTTAAACGATGCTAAGATTGAGAAAATGGCGGAAGATGGCAATAAAAAAGCCAAGACTATTCTAAAACTTGTGAAAAACCCGTCTAATTTCCTTGCAACCATTCAGATTGGCGTTACCCTGTCAGGCTTTTTCTCCTCGGCAATCGCTGCCGACAACTTTGCCGACAGCCTGGCTGGACTGTTTGTTGGAACCGGTATTTCCTATGCGACATTGCGGGCGATTGCCTTTGTTGTGATCACTTTGGCTTTGTCGTTTGTGACACTCGTTTTTGGCGAACTTGTCCCCAAAAGAATCGCAATGAAGAAATCAGAGCAGCTTTCCTTTGCAGTGTGCGGTCTTTTGTATGGCCTTTCTGTTATCTGCAAGCCGGTTGTTTTCATCCTCTCTAAGACTACAAATGGGGTTGCCCGCCTGTTTGGTGTGGGACCACAGGATGATACCGACGAGGTGACGGAAGAGGAAATCCGTATGATGATTGACGTCGGCAAAGAAAAGGGCTCTATTGAGGAAATGGAAGGCGAGATGATTAACAACGTCTTCGAGTTTGACGATATCACAGTGGAAGAAGTAATGACCCATCGGACAGATGTCACGGCGGTTTCCACTACAGATACTCTGGAAGAAATTGTCGAACTTGCACTGAGCGAAGGCTATTCCCGTCTGCCTGTCTATGAAGAGGACATCGACAACATTATTGGTATCCTCTATATCAAAGATCTGCTCAAGTTGGTTGGGAAAACACAAGTGTCCCCTTTCAGCGCAAGGGACTATATGCGACCGGCCTTCTACATTCCGGAATCCAATAAATGTAACGACCTGTTTAAGGAAATGACAGCGCGTAAAATACAGATGGCAATTGTGGTAGATGAATATGGCGGGACTTCCGGCATTGTCACCATGGAAGACCTGCTTGAGTCCATTGTGGGTGAAATCCAGGATGAATTTGATAATGAAGATGAAGAGATTTCCCAGATTGGTGAACATGCCTTCCTGATTGATGGCGCAACCAATATTGAGGATGTCAATGAGGCGTTGGATATTTCCATTCCGGAAAGCGAGGATTATGATTCCCTGGGAGGATATATTCTCAGTGTCATTGGCCGTATTCCAACGGGGAATGACCACGCCGTTATAAATGTGGACGACGTCACCTTTACGATTTTGACAGTGGAAGAACGGCGAATTGCAAAAGTTAAAGCGGTTAAGTCGGTTACAAAAGTGCCTGTGCATGTAGAACAGGCAGAAAAAGAAGAAAAGTCCGAAAAGCAGCATGTAGAAGAATAGCCGCAATTATAAAAGAAGACTACCCCCGCATGGAACTCATGCGGGGGCTTTGTTTGGAAAAAAGACGGAATTCTTCTTGGCAGTAGCCAAAATTTTAACGGATGGATATTTACTTTGAAAGGCAAAGGTGATAGAATCTTACTATAGACTAATTTGGAGAGGTGTGGTGCGCGCTTCTCTAAATTTGTGTGTTTTAAGCGATGTAAAACAAAAAAGGAGGCAAATTCCTATGGCAAGAAAAATGAAGACCATGGACGGCAACAATGCTGCCGCTCACGTGGCCTACGCATTTACCGATCTTGCTGCTATTTATCCGATTACCCCGTCCTCTGTTATGGCGGAAGTATCCGATAAATGGGCTGCAGACGGCAGAAAGAACATTTTCGGCCAGACAGTAAAAATTGTTGAGATGCAGTCTGAGGCAGGCGCAGCAGGTGCCGTTCACGGTTCCCTTTCCGCTGGTGCTCTCACCACAACCTTCACTGCTTCTCAGGGTCTTCTTCTGATGATCCCGAATATGTATAAAATGGCTGGTGAGCTCCTTCCGGGCGTCATCCATGTCTCTGCACGTGCTCTGGCTAGCCATGCTCTTTCTATCTTTGGCGATCACTCCGACGTTTATGCATGCCGTCAGACCGGTTATGCAATGCTCTGCTCCGGTTCTGTTCAGGAAGTTATGGATCTCGGTGCAGTTGCTCATCTTGCAGCAATCAAAGGCAGAGTTCCGTTCCTCCACTTCTTTGATGGTTTCCGTACCTCTCATGAGATTCAGAAGATTGAGATGTGGGACTATGAAGATCTCAAAGAGATGGTTGATATGGACGCTGTGAATGCGTTCAGAAGAAGAGCGCTCAATCCGGAGCATCCAGTTCTTCACGGTACCGCTCAGAACCCGGATATCTTCTTCCAGGCTCGTGAGGCTTCCAACCCATACTACCTGGCAGTTCCTGAAATTGTCGAGGAGTATATGAACAAAGTCAACGAGAAGATCGGCACCAACTACAAACTCTTCAATTACTATGGTGCTGAGGACGCAGAGCACATCATCGTCGCTATGGGCTCTGTGGATGATACTATCGAAGAGACCATCGATTACCTCAACGCAAGAGGTTCCAAAGTCGGTCTTGTCAAAGTCAGACTGTATCGTCCGTTCTCTGCAAAACACCTCATCGACGCTATCCCCGATTCCGTCAAGACCATCAGTGTTCTCGACAGAACCAAAGAGCCGGGCGCCCTTGGCGAACCTCTCTATCTGGATGTCGTTGCTGCACTTCGGGATTCCAAATTCCACAACATCCCGGTTTACTCCGGCCGTTACGGACTTGGTTCCAAGAACACCATCCCGGCAGACATCATTGCTGTTTACAAGAATGCCGAGACCGGTGCAAAAGAGAAATTCACCCTCAGCATCGTGGACGATGTCACCAACCTCTCCCTCCCGGTAGAAGAAAACCCGAACACCTCTCCGGAAGGTACCACCAACTGTAAATTCTGGGGTCTTGGCTCTGACGGTACCGTCGGTGCAAACAAGAACTCCATCAAAATTATTGGTGACCATACTGACATGTATGCACAGGCATACTTCTCCTACGACTCCAAGAAGTCGGGCGGTATTACGGTTTCTCACCTGAGATTCGGTCATACCCCGATCAAATCCACCTACCTTATTGACAAGGCAGATTTCGTCGCTTGCCACAACCCGTCCTATATCGACAAATACGATATGGTTCAGGAAGTTGTCGACGGCGGTTCCTTCCTCCTCAACTGCGGCTGGAACATGGATGAGATCAACAAGCACTTCCCGGCTCGCGTGAAGAATTACATCGCCAACCACAACATCCACCTCTACACCATCGACGGTGTCGATATCGCCCGTGATATCGGACTGGGTGGACGTATCAACACCATCCTCCAGGCTGCTTTCTTTAAGATTGCAAAAGTTATCCCGGTTGAGGATGCTGTGAAATACATGAAAGACGCTGCTACCGCTTCTTACTCCAAGAAGGGTGATAAAGTCGTTGCCATGAACCATCAGGCAATCGAGCGTGGCGTTCAGGAAGTCAAAGAGATCGAGATCCCGGCTGACTGGGCTACTGCAACAGAGGATGTTCAGCACAATCCTGCAACCGGAAACAGAAAAGACCTCGTTGACTTTGTCAATAACATCCAGACCCCAGTCAATGCACAGAAGGGTGACAGCCTGCCTGTTTCCACTTTTGTCGGCATGGCTGACGGTACTTTCCCGCAGGGCTCCTCTGCTTACGAGAAACGCGGCATCGCTGTCGACGTCCCGACTTGGAATCCTGCAAACTGCATCCAGTGTAACTTCTGCTCTCTCGTCTGCCCCCATGCTGTTATCCGTCCGGTTGTTATGACCGAGGAAGAGGCTGCAAAAGCACCAGCTCAGATGAAGATGGTCGATATGACCGGTATGCCTGGTTACAAGTTTGCAATGACCGTTTCCGTCCTCGACTGCACCGGATGTGGTTCTTGTGCAAATGTCTGCCCGGGCAAGAAGGGCGAGAAAGCTCTTACCATGCAGAAACTCGACACTCAGCTTGAACAGCAGAATGTCTTTGCTTATGGCTATGATCTGCCTGAAAAACCGGAAGTCGCTGAGAAATTTAAGGAGACTACCGTTAAGGGCAGCCAGTTCAAACAGCCGCTGCTCGAGTTCTCTGGCGCATGCGCAGGCTGCGGCGAGACCCCGTATGCAAAACTTGTTACCCAGCTCTATGGCGACAGAATGTACATTGCAAATGCAACTGGATGTTCTTCCATCTGGGGCGGTTCTGCTCCTTCCACTCCGTATACTGTCAACAAGAAGGGCTTTGGCCCGGCTTGGGGCAACTCCCTGTTCGAGGATAACGCGGAGTTTGGCTATGGTATCTACCTTGCACAGGCAACTCTGAGAAATCAGCTGATTGCAAAGGTTGAGGAACTTGCAAAAGTTACTACCTCTGAATCCAAGAAAGCTGCTTGCGAAGAGTACCTCTCCACTGTCAATGAGGGCAAGGCAAACCAGGTTGCTACTGAGAAACTGATTGCGGAACTTGAAAAAGATCCGGATTGCAGCTTCTCCAAAGAGATTCTCAAAGATAAAGACTTCCTCGCTAAGAAATCTGTCTGGATCTTCGGCGGCGACGGATGGGCATATGATATCGGATTCGGCGGCCTTGACCATGTTATCGCTTCCGGTGAAGACGTCAACATTCTTGTCTTTGATACGGAGGTTTACTCCAACACTGGCGGTCAGTCTTCCAAGGCTACCCCGACCGGCGCAATCGCTCAGTTTGCTGCAAACGGTAAGGAAGTCAAGAAGAAAGATCTTGCTGCCATTGCTATGAGCTATGGTTATGTCTATGTTGCTCAGGTTGCTATGGGCGCTGATTACAATCAGTGCGTCAAGGCAATCACAGAGGCAGAGAGCTATCATGGTCCTTCCATCGTCATCGCTTACGCTCCGTGTATCAACCATGGTATCCGCGGCGGTATGACCCTGGCTCAGACCGAGATCAAGAACGCTGTTGCCGCTGGTTACTGGCATACCTTCCGCTTCGACCCGCGTCTGCAGGCCGCTGGCAAGAATCCGTTCCAGCTTGACAGCAAAGCTCCGACTGCAAACTATGAAGACTTCATCAAAAATGAGGTCCGTTACAGCTCTCTCCAGAAATTCTATCCGGATAGAGCACATGTCCTCTTTGATAAAGCTGCCGATACGGCAAAAGAGAAATATGAGCACCTGCTCAAACTCTCCAAGCTGTATGATGTGGAGTAATCAGAGAACAGTCGCGTAGATGTTCAAATCCCCGGTGTGCAAAAACACACCGGGGATTTTTTGTATTTGTCCGTTTTGTAAAAAATATAGCAGGTGAAAAGCAAGCCATGCTATAATACCCGCCCGAATGATCCGACGAGTCAGGGCGGCGGAATCGCTATGATAAAAGGGGGCCGTCACAGGCATATATCTTGTCAGCTTTGAAAGATTTTATATATTCCCACTGGAATCCCCTTTGAATTTTTTGCGTACATATAAGTGCTCCACTCTTTTGAGATAGGATTGCCCGTTGAAATCTAATTCAATAATATATGGCATCCAGTCGATGATGCGCAAAAAGGAATCACATTGAAAAGCAGGATCAAAATAGTTCAAGATACTGCTTAAAGCGGTTCCGTGTGTACCAATTATTACGGTTTTTCCTTCATTGCTTTTCAGGATATCCATCAGAGCGGCAACATTTCTGGTTTGTACCATGCGAATGGATTCTCCACCGTCTTCATGATAGTCTTTGTTCTTCCACCTTTTTTGAAACATTTTATGATGATTCCCACCATGACCGCTCTCCCGTTCTCTCAGCCGCTCGTCCACCAAAATATCTTTCCCAAAGAATTCGGCGGTAGATGCTATCGTCTGAATACTTCTTGTGTATGGGCTACAGTAAATCCGATCGATAGGATGCATTTGAAAGAAATCTAGTACCCTTTGGGTATCTTCTATCCCTTCATCCGTCAGAGGTCTTGTTTTGTCATCAGCCCAAGAGAATACAGGTTGTGCATGCCGTACAAAAAATACTCTGGTCATCTTGTCTCCTCCCGCTTTGATTTGAGTAGGACTGTCATGATATTAATCTTATTGTACAATATTTTTAGCGATTTTTCAGCTGTTTTCAGCTGCCCATGAATCATATCTCCGAAAGCGGAAAACAGAATAGTCAGTTCTCTAACAGTTTCGTATGAAAAGTTTGTAAACATAAAATGGATTTTTTCCGGTGGGCATTGCACTGAAAACATCTGCATGCTACAATAAATTGTACCAAAAAGAGAGAACCTGCCATTGTTGGCAGGCATTGATATAGGAGGGTTCCTCAGATTGAAACGGTTATTATCCCTAGTACTCTGCTGCTGTATGGTGGTTGTACTGTTGTCGGGGTGTGGGGGAAAAGGTGAAAACCAGGCAATGTATTATGATATACCGGGAGAGCCTGGAAATTTGGACCCACAGCTTGCGGATGATACCTCCTCTCAGATTGTTTTGCAGAATATTATGGAAGGGCTGCTCCGGATGACTCCTAATGGACAGTTGGAGGAAGCTGCTGCTACCAGTTATGAAATTTCGGAAGATGGTTTGACTTATACATTTCATCTGCGTGAGGATGCTATGTGGAACAATGGGGAAGGAGCAGCGGTTCCTGTAACGGCAAAGGATTTTGTCTATGGATTCCAGAGACTGTTCAACCCCTATACCCGTTCAGAATACCGGGAGATGTATTCTGCTATTGACGGAGCACAGGAGATTATTTCCGGAACCAAAAACTATCAGGAGTTAGGCGTTTATGCCCCGGATGATTATACTTTTGTGGTGCGTCTTGCCAGGCAAGATCCGTTTTTTTTACAGCTCATGACGCTTCCAGCCGCTTTTCCCTGTAATCAGGAGTTTTTTGAATCCACGGGGGGGAGATATGGCTTGAGTGAAGAGGCAGTGTTCTGTAACGGCCCGTTTATCATCAGTTCTTGGACAGAAGATAAAAACATGGTTTTATCCCGCAATGAAGAATATGCCACCACGGTAGTTTCCCCGAGTAGTGTGTCGCTATACTTTATCAGTGATGCTGCGGAGACAACAAAACGGTTTGCTGCCGATAATCTGGATGCAGCCAAACTCAGTAGTGCCGATCTGTCGATTGCGCAGGAAAAAGGGTTAGAAGTCATCAGCTATGACAATACAGTTTGGGCAGTGCTTGTCAACCAAAAAGATGAAACCCTGCAAAACAGGGATATTTGCAAGGCATTGGCACTTTCCCTGCAAAGAGAGTCCTATTCTGGGATTTTACCCACTTATTTGAAAGCCATGAGCCAATTGATCCCCTCAACCGTATCGGTTTCCGGGGAAAATTACCGGGAACACGCCGCTTCTGTTGGAGTTGGATATCAGCCGGAGGTAGCAGCACAGAAAATGGCGGCTGGGCTTTCTGCCCTGGAAGTGGATCGTTTGCCCAGACTGACCATTCTCTGCCCGGACAGTGACGATGCCTATGCCTCGGTTATCGGATATATTGCGCAGGTCTGGCAAAAGGATATCTCCGCCTTTGTGGGTGTGGAAAAATTATCGCTCAGCGATTTGTATGCACGGGTGGATCAGGGCGATTATGAGATGGCTCTCATTCCCTTGACTCCTAGTTACGACAATCCGGTATCCATTTTGGATCGTTTTGTATCGTCTTCGTCCCAGAATAGCGTAGGATATTCCAATCCGGATTATGACGCCCTGCTTGCCAACCAAATAGGCAGCGCACAGGAAGTGGTTGCGAAATTTGCGCAGGCAGAACAGATGCTGTTAGAAGATGGTGTGATTTTACCGCTGTTTTGTGAAACAACAAATTATGCCTTGGATTCCGGGGTGACGGGGATCGAATTTTCCCCTTTTAGCGGCGGAGTGTTTTTCCGGGACGCCAAAAAGGTGGAGTAATTTGAGGATCGTAAGAGAGCCTTTGTGCAGGAATTGACAGAAGACAATTCTTCCAGCTATAATAAACAGTATGTAAATGCGATGGTACACGCTGTACAGAAAGAAAACAGAAATTTCGGAAAATCTCAGAAGGGATTTGTATGGCCAGAAGGCGCGGCGGTTTTGCTGCGCCCTTTTTTATATGATTATCCTTTGAAAGGTGGAAAAAGAATGCCGGAACAATGTACAGTGCCAGAAGTACTCGAGGCTTTTTTTCAGAAACATCGGCGGATTGCAATTGCTTTTTCCGGTGGGACGGATTCGGCATATCTGCTTTATGCGGCCAACTACTGTGGCTGTGAAGTATGTGCTTACTATGTCCATAGCCAGTTTCAGCCCCGCTTCGAATTAGAAGATGCCAAGAAGCTTGCAGGACAACTGGGGGTTCCCATGGTGGTATTGGAAGTGGATGTCCTGTCCGTTCCGGAAATTGCGGCAAATCCGGAAAATCGCTGTTATTATTGTAAACATGCCCTCTTTGCAAGGATTTTGGATGCGGCGCAGCGGGATGGTTTTCCAATTCTCTGCGATGGGACAAATGCTACTGACGACGCAGGGGATCGGCCGGGAATGCGCGCCCTCAGGGAGCTTTCCGTTCATTCTCCCTTGCGGGAATGTGGCATAGGAAAACCGGAGGTCCGGGTCCTTTCCAAAAAAGCAGGACTGTTTACCTGGAACAAACCGGCCTATGCCTGTCTTGCGACAAGGATGGAAACAGGGACGGCGATTGAAGCAGATATGCTCAAAAAAGTGGAACATGCAGAGCAAGCGCTCATGGAAATGGGATTTTCTGATTTGCGTGTACGGATTTTTCATGGAGCAGCTCGCCTCCAATTGCCGGAGTCACAGTATCCTCTTGCTTTGCAAAAACACAGGGAAATTACTAGCGCCCTTCAACCGGATTTTCCCGTAATTATGTTGGATTTAAACCCCAGGTAGGGAGGAAAACGCAATGGATAAAAAAGAAATGCTCGCGTTGCTCACAAAAGTACAGCGGGGAGAAGTCTCTCCAGAGGACGCCCTGCTTCAACTCAAATTAGAGCCTTTTGAAGATATCGGCTATGCAAAAATTGATCATCACCGGGGAATCCGGCAAGGGGCAATAGAGGTGATTTACGGCGCGGGGAAGACCACGGAACAGATCATGGGGATTGTGGGCCGTATGGTCCAGGATGGCAGACAGGATATTTTAATTACCCGGATCCGGCCGGAGTCTGCGCATGCAGTGCAAAAACAATTCCCCACAGAGTACCATGAACTTGCAAATATCTGTATTGTCAATCCAAATCCCACGCGTGAAGCGGTCGGTTCCGTGGTGGTGGCGTCCGGAGGGACCAGCGACATGGCGGTCTGTGAAGAGGCGGCCTTGACTGCCCAGGTGCTTGGCAACCGGGTGACCCGCCTGTATGATGTGGGAGTGGCCGGACTTCACCGGCTGTTATCAAACCTGGAACCACTGATGACCGCCCGCGCCATAATTGCAGTTGCAGGTATGGAGGGGGCCCTGGCCAGCGTTATTGGGGGACTGGTGGATTGCCCTGTGATTGCCGTTCCCACCAGTATTGGCTATGGCGCCAATTTTGGAGGGTTGTCGGCACTCCTTTCCATGCTCAATTCCTGTGCCAGCGGCGTCAGCGTAGTCAATATTGACAACGGGTTTGGTGCAGGATATCTTGCTAGTATGATCAATCAAATGGAGGGAATCAAATGAAAACACTGTATTTGGAATGTAGTATGGGGGCAGCAGGGGATATGCTTATGGCAGCCCTGTTTGAACTGATAGAGGAAAAAGATTCTTTTGTAGAAAAGATGAACCATCTCGGAATTCCTGGAGTATCTGTAAAAATGGAATCTTCGGAAAAATGTGGAATTCTTGGAACTCATGCCTCGGTTATCATTGATGGGGAAGAGGAGGAGAGCGAGGATGTCCATCACCAGGGGCACTCCCATGGTGAGCATTCTCATTCCCAGGAGGAAAGCGGACATGGGCATCATCACCATTCCCATGGGGAGGATATGATTCACGAACATTCCCATGAACATGGAGAAATCCCCGGTCATCATCACCATGGGCATCATCACTCCCATAACTCCATGGAGAGTATTACGCATTTGATTTCTCATCTTCCAGTATCGGATAAAGTGAAAAAGGATGCGGGCGAGGTCTATGAGCTCATTGCACAGGCGGAATCCCGTGCCCATGGCAAACCCGTTTCCCAGGTACATTTCCACGAAGTCGGTACCATGGATGCAGTGGCAGATATTGTTGGGGTTTGTATGCTAATGGAAATCCTTTCCCCGGATCGCGTTATAGTATCTCCTATCCATGTGGGAAGTGGCTTTGTGCGCTGTGCCCATGGGGTACTGCCGGTCCCTGCTCCTGCGACTGCACATATTTTACAGGGAATTCCCTCCTATGGCGGAGAGGTTCAGGGGGAATTGTGCACGCCAACAGGGGCGGCTCTGCTCAAGCATTTTGCGGATTCCTTTGGTTCCATGCCCGTCATGAATACCCAAAAAATTGGTTACGGTATGGGAAAGAAGGACTTTGAGACAGCAAACTGCGTCCGTGCATTTTGGGGAGAAAGTGGAACCCAAAACGGTCCCAATGGGGAGATCGCTGAACTGCGGTGTAACCTGGATGATATGACAGGGGAGGAACTGGGATTTGCCAGCCGTATTCTCTTTGAAGCCGGGGCGCTGGATGTTTTCACTGTACCGATTCAGATGAAAAAAGATCGCCCCGGGCAGATGCTGGTGTGCATTTGTAACCCGGAAGATGCGGATCATATGGCGCAGTTAATGCTACTCCACACCACCACACTGGGGGTACGTAAAACGCTCTGTACCCGGTATATGCTCGAACGAAGCAGCGAGGAGAAGGCAACCTCCATGGGGACTGTCCACATCAAATACGCACGAGGCTATGGCGTAGAAAAATATAAGGTGGAATATGAAGATCTCGCCCGGATTGCCAAAGATAAGGGGATCTCCTTTTATCAGGCAAGAGAAGGGATCGAAAAGGAACTCTAAGAAATATTGTAAGGAATGAAAAGTGCGTGACAGAAAAGCAGAAGCCCTTTTAAGCTTCTGCTTTTTTGCTGGTTCTATTGAAATCGGTTGATATTCGGAATCTTTCAAGCGGAAGTGAAACAAATCTTCCATTTTTCGCAAGGATGACGGGGAAAACTGAAAAGGGAAAGTGGCTACTTGGAGATATTTCAGCAGGACTTTCATGTTGGAATTTGATCTCGTTGCCGTACGATCTTTTTGAGCATACTTACGAAGATGGAAATTGTTTGATTGCTCGTGCTTTAAAAAACAATCTCAGCAGGTATTTACAAAGGGGAAAACGCGGGATAGTAAGGGACATGTTGTGGACAAAGCTTTACAAATCCCGAAAAATCGGATACAATGAGCCTGTTTATCAAAACGTGTGGACAGGGGATTTTTGGCGTATTGTTGGAGATTTGGAAAACATGACTGGAGATATACAATCCCGGGTGACACCTAGTGCAGCGGCTGAGATATCTCCAATGACAGTATGCTGATTTTAAGGGAATATGAGAAAGTATGGAGTGATTTTTTAGATACGGGAAAGGATGGGCCATTATGCTGGAACTAAAGGATATTTGGAAAAATTACCTGGTAGGGGATGGGAAGGTTGAGGCGCTCAAAGGAGTCAGCCTGCAATTCCGACACCGGGAATTTGTATCGATTTTGGGTCCTTCCGGTTGTGGAAAGACCACGATGCTCAACATAATTGGCGGGTTGGATCAATACACTTCGGGAGATCTCATCATTAACGGGAAATCCACCCGGGATTTTAAGGATCGCGATTGGGATACCTATCGGAATCACACGATAGGTTTTGTTTTTCAAAACTATAACCTGATTCCACACCAGACAGTTTTGCAGAATGTAGAGCTGGCTTTAACTCTGTCCGGGGTTTCCAAGTCAGATCGCCGGCGCCGGGCAAAAGAGGCTCTGGAACAGGTGGGATTGGGCTCCCAGTTGAAAAAGAAACCAAGCCAGTTGTCCGGCGGACAAATGCAGCGGGTGGCCATTGCAAGGGCCATTGTCAATAATCCTGATATTATCCTGGCAGATGAACCGACTGGGGCGCTGGATACAGAGACCAGTATTCAGGTTATGGAAATTCTCAAAGAAATTTCCAAAGACCGCCTAATTATCATGGTAACCCATAATCCGCAACTTGCCAAAAGGTATTCTACCAGGATCATTCGTACGCTGGATGGAAAAGTCACTGACGATTCCGCACCGCTGACGGATGAAGAGGTAAAAATAGAACGGGAAATAGAAAAAGAAAGGGCGCACAAGGAGAAGGGAAAGAAAAAGTCCTCCATGTCCTTTGCCACTTCATTTGGATTGTCGCTGAAAAATCTGTTTACCAAAAAAGGAAGGACTGCCCTGACTTCTTTTGCAGGGAGCATTGGAATTATTGGGATTGCCCTGATCTTTTCAGTTTCTCAGGGAATGACCACCTATATCAATACTCTTCAAGAGGAAACACTTTCCTCCTATCCGCTGACTTTACAGGCCCAAACCATGGATCTTGGCAAACTGATGCAGGAATTCATTGGGGCGGCTCAGTCGGAACAGCGTGAATCAGACGCTGTATATCAAAAGCCCATGGTATATGATTTTGTCAATTCACTGAGTTCGGCGGAGGGGACAGAAAATGATCTCCGTTCGTTTAAATCCTATATTGAACAAAGGCGGGCGCAGGAGCAAGACATTCTTTCCAGTGCTATCAGCGGGATCCAATATACCTATGATACAGATTTGCTTGTATATACACAAAACGTGGACGGTACAATTATCCGTTCGGATTCTGAAGAACTGATGGGGGATTTGCTGTTAGAATATTTTGGTATGGATATCTCCTCCATGATGAATATGAGCGAAGAATATGGCATGGAAAGCCTGGCAGCGCTGTCCCCGGCGGGTTCTTCCATGGTTTTGTGGCAGGAAATGCTTCCGGGAGACAATGGCAAGCTTGTCAACCCGATGTTGGAAAAACAGTATGATGTGGTGTACGGTTCCTGGCCAACAGAATATAACGAAATTGTGCTGGTACTGGATGAAAACAATGAAATTGATGATATGGCGCTGTATGCCCTGGGCCTGAAATCCAAAGAGGAAATCGATGCTGTTATGCAAGCGGCCGTCAATCAAACTGGCGTAGAGGTAGAAGAGCAGAAGTGGTCGTATGAAGAAATCTGCAATATGGAGTTTCGGACAGTATTGAATTCCGACTGTTATGTACTGGATGAAGCCAGCGGCCTGTATGTGGATTTGCGCAATACTGATGCAGGACTCAAATACCTTTATGACAATGGGACGGTACTGAAAGTTTCGGGGATTATCCGTCCAAAAGAAGATGCGGTTTCCACCATGCTGACCGGTTCTATTGGTTATACCAGTGAGTTGACAGAGTATATCATTGAGCAGTCTAAGGATTCCCCCGCTGTTACTGCCCAAATAGAAAACCCATCCGTCGATGTCTTTACGGGGCTCCCGTTTCAGGAAAGCACAGGAACTCTCACTACGCAGCAAAAGGAAGCGGATTTCCGGGAATACATTCACGGACTGTCGGATGCAGAAAAAGCAGAGACTTATGTGGAAATTATGAGCATCCCTTCCCAGGAACAAATTGACGCTTCAATTTCCCAGACAGTTGGCCAGATGTCCCGCGCAGAAATGGAAGAAGTGATGGTACAGGCGATTACTGAGCAGACAGGTATGGCGTCGGATGAAGTGGCAGAATATACAGCTTCTATGAGCGATGAAGAACTTTCTGACATGTTTACCCAGTTGGCGGCAGAGCAGTTTAAGGCACAGTATGCTGCCGGAGTCCAGGCACAACTGCAGGGCAGAAGTGAGCAGCAGCTTTCCGCGGCCCTGGATATGGCTATGGAAAGCTATACAGCAGAACAATGCGCCACATATTATGATGAGGTGTTGACCTTCTCGGAATCCAGTTATGAGGACAATCTAAAAGAATTGGGCTATGTGGATCTGGATGATCCTGCTTCTATTAACCTGTATGCTTCCTCTTTTGAAAACAAAGATTTGATTGAACAGGCCATTGCCGATTATAATGCCGGGAAGGATGAGTTGGAAAAGATAAATTATACTGATTATATTGGGCTGATGATGTCTTCTGTGACCTCCATTATCAATGCCATCACCTATGTCCTGATTGCTTTTGTGGCTGTTTCGCTGGTAGTTTCCTCTATCATGATTGGGGTTATCACATTGATTTCCGTACAGGAGCGGACAAAGGAAATTGGTATCCTGCGTGCAATTGGCGCATCGAAACGGAATGTATCCAGTATGTTCAATGCAGAGACGGTGATAATTGGCTTTACTTCCGGTTTGTTGGGGGTACTGATCACATATCTTTTGTGTATTCCCATTAACCTGATTTTGCACCAGGTTACAGGAATTAACAATCTCAATGCATTCCTTCCGTTGCCGGTGGCGTTTGTACTGGTTTTGATTAGCATGGCGCTCACCTTGTTTTCCGGGATTATCCCGTCCAGGAGTGCGGCGAAAAAAGATCCGGTCGAAGCATTGCGAACGGAATAATCAGATAGTATTTTCGGTTTAAAAAAGTAGGTAAGAGGGTAAAAAATGGGGCTGCCTCATGGCAGCCCCATTTTTATGGAAACTATGATTTTATAGCGTCATAGATATCGCCCTTTTTAAATCCCAGTTCTTTTGCTGCGGTTTTGGCAGCATAGGAGGCGGGGTGTCCTTCTACCATCAACTGACGTGCGCGGAAGACAGCCTCTTCCAGTGTGGCATGCGGCTGGTGATCCGGCTGTACTCCCTCTACAATAAGCACGAATTCCCCACGGGGGGCTTCGTTTTCATAGCGGGAGACCGCTTCCCCAAGCGTCGTCCTAATAATTTCCTCATGCAGTTTGGTAAGCTCCCTTGCCAGGGAAATTTTCCGATTCTCACCAAAGACGGCGCACATATCGCGTAGGGTTGTAAGCAGCTTGTGTGGTGCTTCATAAAAAATCAAGGTATGGGTGTCGTCTTTTACTTGGTTTAAATGTTCCATGCGTCCGGTTTTGTTTGTAGTTAGGAATCCTTCAAAAGAAAAGCGGGAGGTAGCAAGGCCGGAAATACAAAGGGCGGCAATCACAGCGCTCGGTCCTGGGATCACTACAGTAGGAATCTGGTTGTCTGCACACACCTTGACAAGGACTTCCCCTGGATCGGAAATACAGGGCATTCCCGCATCGGTCACTACAGCACAGCTTTCCCCGGAAAGCAGGCGCTCCACAATCACCTGTGCACGCTCATACTTATTATGCTCATAATAGCTGACCATTGGTTTTTTAATATCAAAGCAGCTGAGTAATTTGCCGGATACACGGGTATCTTCTGCCGCGACAAAGTCCACTTGGGAAAGGACTTCGACTGCACGGGGCGACAGATCGGATAAGTTCCCGATCGGTGTCCCTACAAGATATAGGGTTCCTGAGTTTATCTGCATGTTGCTCCCTCCGTTTGCGTCCATGGACGGTAAAGTGACTGGGCCTGGCTTGTTGGTGTACCATTTTCATACATGAGAAAAGGGGACTCGGTTTTCAAAAAGGGTTTTCCTCCCTTTCTGCCTTCCAGGAGGAAGAGCCATGGAGCGCTGTGGGAATCTCGGTGAACAAACTGCAGCCGTTTTGGCTCAATGCCATATAAACGCATGGCACAGATACTGTCACACAGACGCTCCGGCCGTTGGCAGATGCACAATCTTCCCCCAAATTGCAGCAGGCGGGAAGCAGAAAGGCAGAGATCCTCCAAAGTGCACATAGTTTCATGCCTGGCAATTTTATCGCTTGTTGTCTGACTGAGAATCCCTCCGCCATTTTGTTTGTAAGGAGGATTGCAGGTGATCAGCGTCAAGCTTCCCGGTTCAATGAAAGCAAGGCAGCGGATATCTGACAGAATGGGTTCTATCCTTCCCAAAAGATGCGATTCCTCCACAGAGCGTCGGCACTGCTCGATGGCTTGCTTTTGAATATCGACTGCGTAACAATAAGAGGGGAGCACATTGTCCCGATGCCAAAGAAACGGAATGATTCCACAACCGGTTCCAAAATCCGCAGCGCGATCTTTTGGATGAGCATGGGCAAACCGGGCAAGCAGGAATGCATCCGTTCCAAAGGTATGTTCTTTGCTGACCAATAGGGATAAATCCTCCCGCAGTTTTTCCCAGCGTTCCAAAGACATAAAAATCACTCCTTTGCCCGGTTTTCATATCCAGTCATAGCGACAGTTGATAAAGCAGCAAGTTGTATGCAGGCTTTTTACCAATACTATATCATAAAACAAGGCAAAACAAAACACAACCCGTCCAGAAACTGGGCGGGTTGTGCCGTTGTTTTAAAAACTTATTTTGCGCTTGGAGCTCCAACCGGGCAAACGCTAGCGCAAGAACCGCAGTCAATGCAGGTTGCCTCGTCGATTACGTATTTGCCATCGCCTGCAGAAATTGCAGATACCGGGCACTCAGCCTCGCAAGCACCACAGCTGATGCATTCATCAGAAATAACATATGCCATGGAAAAACACCTCCAAATCAAGTTTAAGCCTATCATACCACAATTTTTTGAAAATTCAAGGAATTTGGCGTCAATAAAACGGTATGACTAAATCCTTTATTCATTTTCTTGGTGTAATGAATTTTGTGAGAATTATGCACAAAAACAGTGGAGAACTATTCCCCTTTTTTCAGCTTTCCCCCGTCTGTTTTTCCCGTTTTTCCTGTGCATCACGCAGGACTTTTACCTGGGATTTGTGAAAAGAGGCGGGAGCTGCTGCAGGATCCTGTTCCATTTTGATTTTTAGTTCCCCGGTCAGCAGGTTCATGTCAACAACATTCCCTTTTCCCTGGGGTGTCTTAACATATGCTCCAACCTTTGGGGTTGCGCGGATCAGATCCTCATAAGCCTCCTGTTCATATTTTAGGCAGCACATCAACCTGCCGCAAGTACCGGAAATTTTAGTGGGGTTAAGGGATAATCCCTGTTCTTTTGCCATCTTAATGGAAACAGGTTGGAATTCCCCTAAAAAAGTGGAGCAGCAAAAAGGTTTTCCACAGACGCCCAGCCCGCCAAGCATTTTTGCCTCGTCCCGCACACCAATTTGCCGCAGTTCAATCCGGGTGCGGAATACAGAAGCCAGGTCTTTGACCAGTTCCCGGAAATCCACACGGCCGTCAGCGGTAAAATAAAACAAGATTTTGTTGTTGTCAAACGTGTATTCCACGTCAATAAGTTTCATTTTCAGTTTGTGTTCATGGATTTTTTTCAGGCAGATATCAAACGCCTGTTTTTCTTTTTCCCGGTTTTTCTCCATCTGGGCCATGTCTTCCCTGGTTGCAACCCGTAATATTTTTTTGAGCGGATGGACAATGTTTTCCTCGCTGATTTCGCGGTTTTCCATTGCAATTTCCCCGCATTCAATCCCGCGTGCGGTTTCTACAATGACATGGTCTCCTTTTTGTACTCTATGGGAATCCGGGTCGAAATAATAGACTTTTCCCACGCTTTTAAAGCGTACGCCAATCACTTCAGCCATGGTATCCTCCTTAAAATTAAAATTTATTCAAACACTCCAGCAAGCAAAATCCCATACTGGGTCAGCGCCAGGGTGTGGTTTGCGTTTTGATTTAAGTTTCCGGATATCTGTTTGGTGCAGGAGATGATATCCAAAATCTCCTTTGCACTGAGAACGGCATTTAACTTTTGAATACGTGTATCTGCCTGTTGGGTATGGCTGTGGTAGCGTTCTCTCAATGCATAACCGAAAAGTTCGGAAATGTCCTGCAAACAGGATAAAAATAATTTTCGATCTTTTTCCAGCGGGGAGAGTGCTATCAGGATTGCACTTTCTCTGCGTGTTGCAACACTTTCCATCAGATCAAACGCAAGGTCGCAGGACTCTCTGCGTTTTTCATCGCTGAGCAAGGCAAGACACTGGCCGATATTACCTTCGTATAAGCCGCTTGCATAGGCGGCGTCCTTTTTAGAATGCCCCTCTGTTTCCAAATATGCGGCACATTCGGAAACAGAGGGTGGAAACAGAGAAATGGATTCACACCGTGAAAAAATGGTTTCCAAAAGACTTTTTCGGGAATCCACCGTTAAAATTAAGACGCAGTGCAGGGGGGGTTCTTCCAGGAGTTTGAGCAGGGCATTTTGTGCCGGAATACTCATGCTCTGGCAGTCGCTGAGCAGATAGATCTTCCGGTCAGACTGGTTAGGTAGGATATAGGCGCTGTCCCGGATCTCACGGATGGCGTCAATGTGGAAAGAGCGTGCCGATCCGTCCCCCTTTACCCAGACAAAATCGGGATGATTTCCAGCAAGGATTTTCTCATAGGTTCCTTTCTGGTAATCATCATTTAAAAAAAGAGATGCGGCATAAAGGGCAAAAGTTTTTTTGCCCGTCCCTGCTGCACCTTCTAATAACAGGGCATGCGGCATGCGCCCGCTGGTTAAAAAACCAGCGAGCGCCGCCTTCGCCTGTGTATTTGCAATAAATTTTTCAGAAAGCTCTAATCCCTGGAAACACATGGACAGGTAATCAGACTTTCTCAAACCGTTCAATATCCAGGACAAAGATGGTAGCACCGCCAACAGTCACTTCAACCGGGAAGGTTGTGTACATGCCCACGCCATAGGAAGCAGAAGACGGAACCATCTGTACGCGTTTCTTACTGTGTTTGGAAATCACTTCGATAGCCTTGTCGACCTTTTCATCATCGGTACCAATGATGAACGTAGTGTTTCCCGCCATGAGGAAGCCTCCGGTGGTAGCGAGTTTGGTAACGGAAAATCCTTCCTTTGTCAGGCCACTCTGGACCGCAGAGCTGTCGTCACTGGATACAATAGCGAAAATAAGTTTCATAAAAGCAACCTCCTTGGCATGCAAATTACAAACTATCTAAGTTTGTAATTTCATTTTACCACTTTTATGTTATTTATGCCATACATTTTTAAAATATTCTTACTTTTTTTATCTATGACCTCACCTGGCATAACAACCGGCACACCGGGAGGGCAGGAAATCCTTGCATCTGCGCAGGTTCTCCCTTCTGCTTGTTCCAGGGGAATTAGTTCATAAGAGGAAAGAACCGCTTGCCGTATACTCATGACCTGTACCGGTGCAGAAAAATCCGCGACAGGATTGAAAATCGGTTGACGTTTTGGCAGGCAGGCGGCAAATGCCTCAAGTTTGTGAAAATCTTCTTCCCGGTTAAACGGGGAAGTGAGCAGGACCACCGCTCCTTGAGAGATAAATTCCGGTTCCATGCCGGCATTTCTCAGCCGGACAGCAAATTCTTCTCCGTAGTATCCGCCGTGCAGGGTGTCCAACACAATTCGGGTATCATCCCGAAGATAGGCAGAGGGAGTGGCAAATCCCCGCTGTACAAACAGGTCTTCGATCCGGGATACTCTGTTCCGCAACTGCTCAAACGCAGTTTTGCCCTCGGTAGATAACCAGCGTATGGCAAGTTCTGTGGAAAGCATAATGAGATAGGAAGGGCTTGTAGAACCAAATAGGGACATCGTCTCTTTTGCGCCTGCAAGCAGCTCTGGATTGTTGATATGCAGCAAAGCGGCTCCGGTCAGGGCGGGGAGGGTTTTGTGCGCCGAGTCACAGCACAGATCCGCCCCCTGCCGGATAGGATGTTTCCCATCACAGACACAGAGATGGGCCCCGTGGGCGTTGTCCACTAAAAGGGGGACGCCAAGATGTTCGCATTCTGCTTTGATTCCCCGAATATCGCAGAGAATGCCAAAATAGTCCGGGGAAGTCAGGTAGACGGCGGCGGCATCCGGGTGTCTTTGAAGGGCGTTACGCACCTGTTTGGGTGTAATGATCCCTGGAAACACACTGTCATCCAGTTTTTGAGGATGGAGCCAAACCGGCTCCAATCCCAAAAGTGCCATTGCGTTGATCGCCGCCTTATGGGAATTTCTTGCAAGAATGATCTTTTTCCCGCGCGGACGTACCAGAGAAAGCATGGTCTGGATGCAGAGAGTGCTTCCTCCCGCACTGTAGAGAGTACGGACGCTGTGATAGAGTTTCTCTGCATTTCTTTCCGCTTCCCGGAGGATACCACTGCATTCGAATAAGCTGTCCGCGCCCTGGATTTCCGTGATATCCAGCGAACACAGATCCTCTTGCAATAATGGGGGAAAAGCCCCTTTATGGCCCGGCATGTGGAAGCGAGAAATCTCGCTTGCCCGGTATGTTTTCAAAAAATCATATAGCGGTGTATCAGACATTCTTATCCTCCGGGTTATGATGAATGGAATTTTTTTCGGATTAATTCTTCTGGCAGGCCGGTGATGTCGGCAATTTCCCCAATCGTCACACAGTCCCTCAGTTTCAGCTCTTCCGGCAGATCCCTGAGCAAAAGGCAGGCGCAAAATTCATCAGCCTCCCGTTCATAGCGTTCCTGAAGGAAATATGTCTTTTCCTTCAGAAAATGGGAATTCAGCCGAGGATGCAGCAGCGCATGTCCCAATTCGTGGGCACAGATAATCTTGCGCTGCTTTCCCTCCAAATTTTCATTGAGAAAAATAAACGGTTCCTCTGAAATTGAGAGGAAAAATCCGTCGATCCCTTGCGGTAGTTCTACAAATAGGATGGTAATATTCAGCGCGCTACTCAGTTCAAAAGGGTCGTCCGTCCCATATCGGCGATACAGGGAGGCAACATAATGCTGCATGTCCATAAGATCAGCCCTTTCTCTCTCCCTTATGGCGGGAAGCCGCCAGAGATGCACCGAGATGGATGGCCTCTACAATCTTGTCAATGTCGCTTTCGTCCAAAGGAACGCCGTGGAACATCAGGCCCTCCTGGGAGAGCATGGTTTGTCTTAGTTCGTGGATAATATCTTCCAGTTCTCCAGAAGAACTATTGTGGGCGTGGAGCAGAAAGTCACTGGATACATGAAAATAGTTACAAATTTTTATCAGGGTGTCATGATCCGGTTCTCTACGTCCCTGCTCATACATTCCGATGGCGCTTGCAGAAATTCCTAACTGTTGGGCCAAATCATGCTGTGTCATGCGGCGTTCCCTACGGAGTTGTTTCAGGCGTTGTCCAAGCATAGTCCCATCTCCTTTTGTACTAAGATAACACAATTCGTGTTTTTTAACAAGATTTCCTTTGTAAAAGGAATTGACGATACACGAAATGTGTGATACGTTAAAAGTATAAAGGGGGAATCGCTTTGCTGTATGAGGAAGTACTGAACCGGGAAGCACTTCGGATGTATTTGAGCAAATCCTATGATTCAGAATCTGTGGATGGCAGATATGCCATGGCTTTGAAAATTGTTTCAGGAGTTATTCAAAACTGTCTTACACAACGCCAACGGGAAGTAACCATGCTGTACTATGGTTCCGGTATGTCGCTTGATGAAATTGCCCAAAAGCTTCAAGTCAATAAAAGTACAGTGAGCCGCCATCTTTCGCGGACCAGAAGTAAAATTCGGAAAGTACTTGTCTGCCTGGAAAATTAACCGTTCCGTGGACACTGGACAGGTTTTTGAATACAGGGATGCCACAACAACGGGAGAATTGTTCTATGGCGCTATGGAAAACAGGAGGTATATTATGATCATTAGACAGGAAACACAACAGGATTTTGAAGCGGTTTATCAGTTGATTCAGGAAGCGTTTTCCACCGTGGAGCATAGGGATGGAAACGAACAGGATCTAGTGTCGGCCCTGAGGAACAGCGCGTCGTTTGTCCCGCCATTGTCTTTGGTTGCAGAGATAGATGGAAAAGTGGTGGGCCATATCCTATTTACCAAGGCAACAGTTGGGGAGGATCCTGTTTTGGTTTTGGCCCCGCTTTCTGTATTACCCGCTTTTCAGAGGCAGGGGATCGGGGCTGCCTTGATCAAACGGGGACATGCCATTGCAGAGGATTTGGGATTTGCTTATTCCCTTGTTTTGGGGAGTGAGACCTACTATCCCCGTTTTGGATATCTTCCAGCTAGTCAATTTGGAATTGAAATCCCCAAAGGGATGCCGGAAGCAAATTTTATGGCTGTCCAGCTGCGGGAGGATGCAAAACCAATTCGTGGGGCAGTGACCTATGCAAAGGAGTTTGGAATATCATAAAATGTTGTCCAATCTTATTACAAAAGGGTGCGGGAATTTTCCCGCACCCTTTTGTAATAAGATCTACTGTTTGTTCACGTTTCACCATTTGTTAAAATGGATTTTTTCAGGGTCAAACCGATCGTCCACAGCGCTTTCTTTTAAAACAGAGGGCCAGCCAATCGAGACAATGCACAGGGGGATAATGTGTCCCGGCAGTTCCAGTGTTTTGATGACACGCTGCATTTTGTCCGTTTGTGGATAGGTGCCAAGCCAGACGGCTCCAAGTCCAAGTGCATTGGCGGCAATCAAGATGTTTTCCGTCGCTGCACTGCAGTCTTCAATCCAGTATTCTTTTGCATGCCGCAGCGCCAAGTTCCAGTCCCCGCATACCACAATAGCCACTGGAGCACGGCGGAGCATTTCTCCGCTTCCATTTAAGCCGTCGGCGAGTTCACCAAGGATTTTGCGATCTCTTACAACCACAAAAGCCCAGTCCTGATTATTGATTGTGCTAGGGGCAATCATCGCCGCATGGAGCAGGGTTTCTACCATCTCGTCAGAGACGTCCTTCTCCGTATAATCTCGGACGCTGCGCCTTGAAAAAATAGCCTGTAAAGCCTCCACAATATCACCCTTTCTAAACGATGTATGTTTATGCTGTTTAAGGTACTCTTCTGCTCATATAGTGGATAAGTACCCCGCTATCTTCTCTTTAAGTCCTTCGGATCAAGGTGCAGTGCCAATGCCAGGTTATGGGTGGCTGTATTTTTCGCCACGACTAACATCTTGTCACCGGAATGGATCCGCGTGCTTCCGTTTGGGACAATGATATCATCCCCTCGGGTGAGGGTGACAATAATGGCGTCTTTTGGAAGATTTAAATCCATCAGGCATTTCCCGTCCAGCGGATGATCCTCCTCCAATTGGATTTCAGAGAGCGTGGTTTCCCCACGGTTGAGAGACATCAGTCGACGGATTGTCGCAGTATCGACCTCTTGTTCCAACATACGAGCAATACTATCAGTAGAACTAATTGGAATATCAACTCCAAGTTGTTTGAGTATTTCCACGTTTTTAGGATTATTGACACGGGCAACTGTCTTTTTCACATGGAACTTCATTTTGGCAAGCTGGCACGCAATCAGGTTATTTTCATCCTGTCCAGTCGCGCCAATCAATGCATCACAGTGGGAAATCCCTGCTTCTTCCAAAACCTCAATGGTAGTGCCATCTCCGCAGATGACAGGGATATCCAGTTCATTCGCCGCACGGCGGCAGCTTTCCCGGCTCTGTTCTACCAAGATAGGGCTGTGCCCATGTTCCAACAGGGTTTTGGTCAGGTAATAACCAACCTTTCCGCCCCCGACTACAATAATATTCATGATATTCCTCCGTTTTTAATCAATCACTCGTGCAAAGACCAGCCGATCTGTGCGCTTGAGCAAAACAGGATGTAGTGCGGTCATCGTAAAGGTGCCATCCATATGGGATACGCCAAAGAGCTGTTCATTTTTGGCGACTGGGACACTGGAGGAACGCTTTCCGACAAGTTCACTGGGAACTTTGACAGAAGAAAAGGAGATAGTCTGTGCGCCAAAAGTCATATTCCGGGTCTCCTCTTCATCTGTCAGTGCGGAGCACACAGAAGCAACGGTCAGATTGGTGGGGCAGATGGTGCTCAGTCCAAAGTGTGAAAAGACATCTTCCCGGTTTGGGTCATAAATGCGGACAATCACACGCTCAATTTTGAAAAATTCCCGGGCAAGCTGGGCAACCATGATGTTGACATTGTCGTCATGGGTGACGGCAGCAAGCGCATCACAGTTTTCAATTCCTGCTCTACGCAATACATCCTGGTCAATTGGGATACCAACAGTGGTAAAGCCGGAGAAATCCGCATCCAGCATGTGAAAATTCCGTTCGTCCTGGTCAATGACACTGACGTCATGCCCCATTTTATCGAGAACGGACGCGAGCCGCGAGCCAACTTTACCGCAGCCCACAACCAAAATTGTCATGACAAATCCTCCTTAAGAATCAGTCGATTTTAGGGTATTTCTGTTCATCTGATTGCTATTATAGCACTGTTTTTTAGAAAGGGAAGCCCCAGTATATTTTTTCTAAAATTGGCGCCACAACCCGACTGGATTTTGCTTGACAAACTACGGGGAAACTCGTACCGTGATAGAAAAAGGGACTGAGCAAGGAGGATCTGTGATGGATCGGGATAGAATCAGAAAATCGTTTCTTGCCGGGACAAGCCCGGAAGCATACCAATATTTTGGCGCGCATTTGACCCATGAGTATGGCAAAGATGGGGTGCGCTTTACCGTGTTTGCACCACATGCCAAAAATGTCAGTGTCATTGGCTCCTTTAACAACTGGCAGGGATACCCGATGGATCGGATACCGCAGGGAATTTTTTCTATTTTCGTGGACCATGCACGGATGGGAGATCTGTATAAATACCGGATCGAAACACAGGAAGGCCGTCTGATTGATAAAGCGGATCCGTTTGCGTTTTACAGCGAACAGAGACCGCAAACGGCCTCCATTATATGGGATATGGAGGATTTCCCCTGGCAGGATGACGCCTGGATGGGCCAGAGGAATAAAAATTACAACCGACCCCTTTCCATATATGAAATCCATGCAGGTTCCTGGAAGTTTAAGGACCCGAAAGCAGAGGATTTGGCCCGGCTATATAATTATGAAGAACTTGCAAAACAGCTCATTCCCTACCTTAAGCAGATGGGTTACACACATTTGGAATTTTTGCCATTGTGTGAGCATCCGTTCGACGGTTCCTGGGGATATCAGGTGACCGGATACTTCAGTGCCACCAGCAGGTATGGAGATCCCCGGAAATTGATGCAGTTTGTTAATTTATGCCATCAGAATGAAATAGGGGTGATTTTTGACTTTGTTCCCGTCCATTTTGTGGCAGATGGATATGCTCTTGCAGAATTTGATGGTTTTCCACTTTTTGAAAAGGCAGGAAAGCAGGGGAGGTTCAGTGAATGGGGGACAGTCCTGTTTGACTATACCAAACCTTTCGTCCGTAGTTTTGTATTATCTGCACTGGATTTTTGGTGTGAAAAGTTCCATGCAGATGGGATTCGCTATGATGCGGTTTCCCATTTAATTTATGAAAATGGAGTCCACGGCGGAAAACTGAATCGCCCGGGCATTGCCTTTTTGCGGGGGGCAAATGCAGTCATTGGACAACGGCACCCAGAGGTCATGAAAATTGCAGAGGACTCCTCTTATTATCTCAAGGTGACTGCCCCTGTGGAATATGAAGGCCTTGGATTTGATTACAAATGGAATCTTGGCTGGATGAACGATACATTTGCCTATCTTTCCTGTGAGATCGACCGACGGGGGGCAGAACGGGAAAAGATTACCCATTCTATGGATTATTTTTATCAGGATTTGTTTCTTCTTCCACTCTCTCATGATGAAGTCGTTCACGGAAAACATGCCATTATTGAAAAAATAGCAGGCAACTATGAGGAAAAATTTCTTCAGCTGCGTTCACTATATCTGTTTCAAGTGGCACATCCTGGGAAAAAACTCTCGTTCATGGGCAACGAATTAGCGGAATTTAAAGAATGGGATCAGGCTGAACCGCTCAGTTTTTCGGTCCTGGAGTATCCTGCGCATGGCGCCTTTTATAAATATCTTGCTTGTCTGAACCACTTTTACAGTTGCCATCCTGCGCTTTACTGTGATGATTACCATCCGGGGTGTTTCCAGTGGCTCTCCTGTAGTTCGGATACAGTTTTCTGTTTTGAACGGAGGGCCGAGAATGGGCAATCCTTATTATGTGTTGTCAATTTTGGAAGGGATCCTGCGGTGTCTTTTGCTGTGCCAAATTCCGGGATTTATCAAAAAATATTTTCCACAGTCGACAGTGAGCAATGTGAAAAGAAAGGGATCCGGGCAAAAAAGACATCCGAGGGATATCGGCTTACCATTCAGCTAAGACCCTTTGAAAGCTGTATCTTTGAGAAAAAGGCGATAAAACGGAAGGGAAAACTTTCATAAATATTAAGATTCCCTTTCTTGTATCTTAAAAGCCTCTATGATACCATAGAAACAGAAAAAACTGGAAAGGGAGGAATCCGTGGTGTTAGTGGAATCATCGGAGGAATACCGGGTTTGTCATCCGGATTGGCCCATTGATTTGCTGCGTGTCACCGTTATGCACGACGAGCTAAGGCAAGAGCGGTATTTGCGCGTAAAGTTTCAAAATGTGGGGGAAAAGGTGATTTTATCTCTCCGTCTCCGTTTTTTCGTAGAAGTAGAACAGGAAGAAAAACCGTTGGAACTTGTGCATGCTTATCCTCAGCGCATTTCCCCAGGGGAGAGTGGAGGACTTTCCTATAGTATTGCGGTGGGAAACAGGCCTGTGCGAGGTGTTTTGATCCAGTTGGTCAGCGTGACCTATGCCGGCGGAGAGCGGGAAGAGACATTCTCTTCCGAGGGGATTGCCTATCAAACAGGAGAACCCATAGAACCGGAATATCGGATGGCGTTCCAATTTCTTGCCGGGCGGGCACAAACCATGGTGCTCGAGCGCGCGGTACACCGTTTTTATCCGGTTTCTCTGGACAATGGGGATTGGATCTGTTCTTGTGGACGCTACTGCCTGCAGGGGCAAGCCGTGTGTCCTCGATGTAACAGTGAAAAGAAAACCGTTTTCCATTTAGTGGAGAAAAAACGCCTGGAGTATACCAGGCAATGGCTGGAAAAAATCGACGAACAAAAGCTGCTCAAAGAAGAACAGAACATCAGAAAATTTGAACAGCGTAAATTGGAACACGGCCGTTTATACCGCCGGCGATTGATCCTGCTATCCTGTGTGCTGATTAGTCTTGCCGCTTTGGTGTGCAGCGGTTTATTATATTATACTAAAAGTTATTATCCAAATAAATTATACGAAAATGGGCTACAAGCTTTGGGACAGAGACGATATGGGGAAGCCTATATCTGTTTTTCCAAGGCTGGTAATTATCGGGACGCACCACAACAGGCGGCTCAGGCGGTCATCCTACGGGATCGGAAGTCTGTTGCCTATACCGGTGCGGATTTTGCAGCTGTTAATGCAGATGGGAGTGTAACGGTATTTTCCGACAATCCTGTTTTCCAGGCGGCGGCCTCCTGGACGGATATCGTTTCCCTGAGTGCGGGTAAGGAACACTTGGTTGGACTGCATTCCGACGGGACGGTAGTGGCCGTTGGTTCCAATGTTTATGGGGAATGTAATCTGGAAGACTTTTCGGATATTGTCTCCATTGATACCGGACCGTACCATACTGTTGGGCTTAAATCCGACGGGACTGTGGTCGCCGTCGGATACAGCAATAGTTTGAACCGGGTCTGTGATGTCGGCGAATGGAAGGGGATCGTCAGCGTTGCGGCAAGCGCTACGCAGACAATGGGCCTTACATCGGATGGAACTCTGGTGACTACAGCGGAGGAATCTTCCCTGGACGACGGGGAACATTACTTTGACATTGACTGCACGGGAATTACCTATGAAGTAGGGCTTACCCGTAAGCAGAAAGCACTGCTTGGCAGCGGAGAAGAATTTGCAAGCGGGGCTGTATTTGCAGCATGCGCCCAGGATGTCGGATATGCGGTGAATCCCTCGTACCGGGTGATCACCAGTGGTTCTGCCAACCCATTTTTGGAATTGCAGGATGTCCGTGAAATTGTCGTATCTGAAACAGGGGATGTTTTCTGTGTGACCGTACAGGGGACAGTCCGCAGTGGGGGAAAAGTTGCTTATCAACGGCAAATGGAAGCGTTGACCGGAATTGGAACAGGAAACTAATGGAGGAATTTTGATGCCGGGTCAGATGATGCATTTATATGTGGGGAATTGCCTTTGGCAAGAGCAGGGACTTCGGGGGAACCGGAGTCAGTTTTTGCTCGGATGTATTGCTCCGGATGGGGTCAACGCCAAAGGCTTTGCCCCCAAAAAGGTACGGTGGCGCGCCCATTTGCGCGCTCGTGATCTGGGCGTCTGGAAAGAAAATGCCCTGCGTTTTTATCAAGGGCAGCAGGGGGTTATACCGTGGGAATACCTACTTGGGTATCTTGTCCATGTGTATACGGATATTTTGTGGGATGAACTTTTTAACCCCCAGTTGGAACGATCTATCCGTGCATTGACGCAGGATGAAGATAAAAGGGATTTTTTGCGTTGGAGCGAGCTGTTTTTGTTTGACCGTCTGGCCTGTTTTCAGGATTGGTGGAAGCACGGCGCCAGAAGGGAGTTTGCAAGGGCGAGAGCGCTCGATATCAATGGGATCAGCAGTACAATGATAGAACTTTTGCAAAAGGATACGCTTTTTTGGTACGCCAACACCATTGAGGAACAATATGGGACAGCTCCGCCATGCTTTGTCACACAAATACAAGCCGAGAACTTGGCAAGTGCTGTGATAGAGCAGGTGAATATTTGCGAGTAAAAAACAGAGGGCAGATGAGTCTGCCCTCTGTTTCTTTTACTCAGATACCTGGGAAGAGGTGGCCTGAGACACATTATTTTTACTGGTGATAAAGGAAATTTTTCCGCGGATTTTGGATTCGCTCATGCTTCGGAAGGATTTATCTACTTGGAGTTCATAAGTCCCGGTATTGTCATGGAAGAGCATGTGGCATTGCTGTACATTGTATTCCTCTGGAATGGATTGAATAATCTCATAAGCACTCTTGGCAAACAAGTCCTTGGAATCCCCCTTGGACGAAGAAGGAATGGAACTGGTCAGGCCATACAGCTGAATGCTGTAAATTGGTTCAGGTTTTTCCTTGTAGTTTTTGGCGACGAAATAGGTTTCTGTTTGGGTGCTGTAAGATTGTACTCCAGTCGAGAGGTTGTGGGAAACTTCCGTAACTTTTGCAGTCAGCGCTTCGATCTCATCGTTTTGGAAACTTCCGTCTTCAATGGTCTTGGTGTCCACAAAATAGGTCAGGGTTGAAAGGCTTTGTCGGTTGTTGGAGGTGTCGTCCTTTCGGTAAAGATACCCTGTATAGGACATCTCAAAGATATTATAGTTCACATCCCCCACAACATACTCCTCGCCATATTGTGCTCGGGCATATTGGTTCATTTTCTTTTCCGCGGTAGAATCACCAAATGGCACGCCGGTTACCAGTGTAATTCCAAGATAGGCGACTGTAATTAGGAAGACGGTTAAAAAGAAAAAAATCAGCTTTTTTATTAAACTTTTCACATCTGTCACAGTAACTATTCCCTGCCTTTCCCTGTGCCACGACAGGCACATGACTAAAAATCCCGGCTGCTGGGCATTTGGGCAAACCCGCTTGATACCGTCCTATCAAAAGTACCGGTATGGCCCAGAAGAGGGATATGGATGTAGCTGCTTTGAGTTATTATAGCATGATGCCAAAAAGCGTGCAATGATATGTGGCAAATTTGCCGGGTTGTTGGGGGTGCGTTTCGTATGGTAGACTTTATTTGGTAGCGAGGGAAGGTGATGGATCAATAGGACAAACTAGGAGAATGTTATGAGACTGATTGGAGAGAAAGTAACTTTACGGGATTTTCATAAAAAAGATATACAAAAAAGAATGTTTTGGGAAACAGAACAAACCGAATGGCAGCTGTGGGACGCCCCATGGGAATATGAGGCACAGAATAACCAGAATAATTTTGAATGGCTGGTGCAATACCGGAACCGATTAGAGCGTCAGGCGGAGGATCTGCTTACCGCTGGGGAGAAAACGCTGCGCCGTGGATTTGAGATAGAATTGACCGGGGGCAGCGGGGAATCCATCGGATGGTGCAATTCCTATTTCCTGAAAGATGATTTTATTCCCGCACCGGATGGGAAGCTGTTGGCAATTGGCATTGATCTACCCGATCCCAACACCAGGGGAAGGGGATATGGAAGCCAGGCGCTCACCTTATTTTTGAAATATTTGTTTGATGCAGGTTTTCAAGAGCTGTATACACAGACCTGGTCTGGAAACAAGCCAATGGTCAGTCTTGCCGCCCGTTTGGGATTTGAGGAGTGTGCACGTGGGATGGACGCCCGTCATGTCCGCGGAAGGAATTACGATGCACTCACATTTCGCCTGAAGAAAAGCAAATTTTTTCAAATGGATGGAATACCGGGGATAAATTAGTTCAAAATGCCAGACAGCCCGGACTTTCCTGTGGAAAGGCCCGGGCTTTTTCTGTTTTACCGGGGGATTGAAATTCCCCAAACAAACAGGCTACCTGCTGGATAAGACGTCGCTGACAGTGTCCTGCGCATCGCTGACAAGGTCTTCAGCGCCGCTCACTACATCGCTGACCATGTCTTCGGCGCCGCTGATGACATCGTTGACGACTCCGCCGGAACTTGTCATGGAAGAGGAGTTTTTATCGTCCCCCATACATCCTGCCAGCATGGACGAGCACATCAGCGCGGCTGCGGCCAAAGCAAGCATCTTTTTCATGGAATACCCTCCTTTGATTCGGCTATAAAAACGGAAAAAACCGTTTTCGGAGATAGTGTTCCACAAAAAAGAACAATCATGAAAAATAAAAATATTTTTATTTTTTATTCTATCTATTCGTAAAATAGTCATAATCGTTTCAAAACAATTTCTTTCTTTTTTGGCACTATTGTGGTATAATAAAGATACAACCAAAGAGTTGCAGGATACCTGTTGAAAAAGGATCCTGGAAAATTCACACGTGCATGTATTGCCGTGTCAAAAAGGGGCTGGATCTATGAACATTACTATCACTGGAAGAAAAATTTCAATCAAAGACCGCTTCAGAGAAAGAGTTGAGAAAAAGCTCAACAAGCTTGACAAGTTTTTTGGAGCAGAAGCGGAAGCACAGGTGACATTGAGCTACCTGAAAGACCAGTTTACTGTTGAAATTACGATCCGGAATACCCGTAATTCTATGATATTCCGTTCTGAAAAGACAACGGGGGATATGTTTGACTCCCTGGAAGCAGCTGCTGATTCCATTGTCCGGCAAATTGTGAAAAATAAAGGGAAGTTGGAAAGCAGAATGCGTGCAGGAGCCTATACAGATGCCGCATTCCTTGCACAGGAGGAACGCGAAGAGGAACTGGACGAGCCGCATGAGTACAAAATTGTCAGAAGCAAGCGGTTTGCTGTCAAGCCCATGGAAGTGGAAGAGGCTATTTTACAGATGAACATGCTTGACCATGAATTTTTCATGTTCCGAAATATACAGACCGAAGAAATCAATGTCGTCTACCGGCGGCACAATGGGGATTATGGCCTGCTGGAACCAGAAGATTAAATGGATAAACGTTTGCCTATCAATTTAAGTCCAAATACTGAAAATAGAGGCCCGGGGAATGGTTCCCCGGGCCTCTATTCGTGGGTATGAAGAATGTAAGAGGATAGAAAGTTGTCAAAATCAGTGGGAAAAGGCCATGTACTTTTGAAAGACCGGCAAAATGCCAATTCCGTTTTCCCGTTGTGAGGACAGCTGCATAATATCATGCCCAGGAAAAGTATTTCCTTCGATCAATTCTGGCCCATCATTGGTCATTGCAACATC
Organism: Candidatus Pseudoruminococcus merdavium; assembly: GCA_904419745.1. Taxonomy (GTDB): domain Bacteria; phylum Bacillota; class Clostridia; order Oscillospirales; family Ruminococcaceae; genus Pseudoruminococcus_B; species Pseudoruminococcus_B merdavium. Next base: position 42,786 of record CAJFSS010000016.1, read on the forward strand.
CCATGCAACATAACGGATTTGCGGGACCACTGTAGCAGCCTGTTTGCACAGCTCAATGGCTTTATCAAACATTGGTACAGTAAAACCCACAATAGGTTTCCCAGTCATTGGATGAGTATCGTAGGTGATGAGATCCTTGTCCTCACCCGCCTTTATAATGGTGCCCGTAGTACTGTCAATCAGCGCAGACATGCCGCCGCTGTTAAGATTGTCGACAAATGAACCGTGATTCCCAATTCTAATAGAGGAAAACACAACATCGGCAATGCCATCCTCTTTGAGAATGGTAACAATGCGCAGGGTATTGACCGAATTTGGATAGATAGCGGAAATATCCTCCTGCTGTTCGATGACCTGCTCAATCAGAGTACGGCCGGATTCTGTCAAAAACCGGTACATATCTTGAGCATCGAGAAAATCGGATAGTGAAGTTTTCAGTACACCTCTACCACAAATCCCATCTGCTGGTTTTGCGATCACTGTCGGATGACGTTCAAGGAAATCTGCAAATTCATTGACAGATGACTTTTTCAAATCAATAGATTCTCTGTGGATAAAAGAAGAAAATTTCTGATTAAACTGCGCTTTGTCTTCGAAAAGATATGTATAGTCCGGATTGTTAAAACACCGAACAGCCTGGTTGTTTTTTCCACGGGTCAAATAAGTAGCCCGCTGAGCGGCATTTAGTCGATAAAACTGAAAAAGGTCATAGTCCGCATACCCTGCAAGATAACGAAATCCACACCAGACCATATCTACAAATAGAACCACACGGTTTTTCCCGGTACGTTCATGAATTTTACCCACAGTATGGAACATGTTTTTGTAATCCATGTCCGCAATTCGCCGTACCAGATAAGAAAAATTCATTCCTAATTCCTCCACCCAGTTTTCCATCAGCTAATAACCGGAAAAGCATTTTTGTGGTTTCCGGTGTCCTTCAGCTATTTTATTTATATATTATATGAGCGTTTTTTCTAAACAATTATATATTTATTATCTCGCAAACTCCAATTTTCGACAATAGTTTACAGAAAAAAATCACATAATATTCACATTGTCCGTAATGGACAAAAATATTTTTCATCTCTAAACCAGGCTAGAAAAAATTATGGTTTCCTTTTTGTGTGAATTATACAGGTTTTTGTGGCGAAAAAAGCGGAAAACTGCGATTTTGCAGTAATTTTTTCAAAAAAGGTCTTTCTTTTTCGTCCGTCTTGTTATAGAATACATAGAGTAGCGCAGCGCATTTGTTGTGTCGGGTACATAACAGATGCGCTTTGCCGTCCTGTCTTGTTCATTGGGAAACAGAAGATGTGACGGCTATCTTTAGAAATATATGGATATCATGGTGTGGCAGCCGGGTGTCTATATAGGAGGGAAATTCAAATGATCGAGGTAAAGAACCTCACCAAAAAATACGGCGACAAAAATGCCGTCAACGACATTTCGTTCACCGTCAATCAAGGTGAGATCCTGGGATTTCTGGGGCCAAACGGCGCGGGAAAATCCACCACTATGAATATCCTGACCGGCTATCTCTCTGCAACATCGGGTTCCGCAGTTGTGGCAGGGTATGATATCCTGGAAGACCCGATTGAAGCGAAAAAGCATATCGGGTATCTCCCGGAGCATCCGCCGCTTTATATGGATATGACGGTGAAGGCTTATTTGGGCTTCATCTATGACCTGAAAAAGGTCAAGCTCCCCAGGGCGAAACATATCAAACAGGTATGTGAGTTAGTGGGGATTACGGAAGTTTATAACCGCATTATCAAAAACCTATCAAAAGGATACCGCCAGCGTGTTGGTTTGGCGCAGGCTTTGATTGGAAATCCGGACGTCCTGATCCTTGATGAACCGACGGTTGGGCTGGATCCCAAGCAGATTATTGAAATTAGAAACCTGATTAAACGTCTGGGCAAGCGGCATACGGTAATTCTGTCCTCCCATATTTTGTCGGAAGTACAGGCGGTCTGTGAACGTGTGATTGTCATCAATCGCGGAAAATTAATTGCAGATGATACACCGGACAATTTGTCCCGTTCTATGTCCACGGACCATAAATTACGTGTGCGGATTGAAGGGCCTCATGCGGAAGTTATGAAGACCCTGCAAAAAATCCCCTGTATGCTGGAAGTTGTCGATTTAGGTGAAAGGGAACGTGTTGAGGGGAAACCCAGCTTTGTGCATGAGTATTCCCTGGAAGCAGAAGCGGGCCTTGATATCCGCAGGGAACTGTTTAAACGCATGGCCGAACGCGGATGGGCAATTTTGAGCTTGCGTTCTTCCGAGCTTACACTGGAAGAAATCTTCCTGGAGCTGGTTGACGATGATGCAAAACACGGAGGTGGCAAGGCATGAGTGCAATAATGCGCCGGGAACTCTCGGCCTACTTTACATCCCCTATCGGGTATATTTTCCTCTCTGTCTTCTATATTTTTGCGGGATTTTTCTTTTTTACCGGGACGCTGGTCAGCTCCAGTACAGATATGACAGGGGTGTTTTCCGGACTGTCCACGATTACAATGTTTTTAATCCCCATTTTGACCATGAGACTGATGAGCGAAGATAAAAAACAGAAGACAGATCAGGCGCTTTTGACGGCGCCGCTCAACCTGTTTTCCCTGGTGCTTGGCAAGTTTTTAGCGGCCTTGATTGTATTTGCAATGGGCCTTGTGATCACTGTTGTGTTTGCTGCAACAGTTTCCTTTTTCGCAGCTCCGGACTGGGCGGTTGTGTTCGGCAATTTTGTCGGCTCCCTGTTTTATGGCTCCGCGCTGATTTCGATCGGGCTGTTCATTTCCTCCCTGACGGAAAATCAGATGATTGCGGCGGTGGGTTCCTTTGCCGTCATGATTGCCCTTAATCTGATTGACGCTGTAGCAAGCCTGATGCCAAACCAGTTTTTACAGGATTTGGTTCTTGGGATTTCGTTCTACCAAAGATACACCGATTTTACCACTGGAATTTTCAATTTTGCGAATATTATCTTCTTCCTCAGTGTGTGCGCGGTCTTTTTGTTCCTGACCACTCGCGTGCTTGAGAAGAGAAGATGGAGCTAGGGGGATTTTTGGTTTCAATGAAACAGAAAAAAGAAGTACAAAACGGGAAAAAAGCGGGCAAAAAGAGCCTGCTGAAAAGCCGAAAATTCAAATATGGCGGTTTTGTAACCCTGTTTACCGTGATTTTCCTGGTAGCAGTGGTGATTCTCAATGTCATTGCAACCGCCCTTGTCGACCGTTACCCTTTGACGTTGGATTTGACCTCTACGGATGCCTATGAACTTTCAGCGGATTCTTCCGGTTATGTTCAAGGGTTGGACAAAAAAATCCAGATTGATGTATTAACCGATAAACAGTCTTTGCGCAGTGCGGGCAGTTATTTTGTCCAGGTGGACGAAATTATTAACCAGTATGCAAAACTCAACAGTAACATCACAGTCAACTACATAGACATTGTAAAAAACCCGGCTTATGCAAGCAATTATCCCAATCAGGATGTTTCAGAATATGATATTGTTGTAAGCTGCGGACAGGATCGCGTGAAAGTAGTCAGTATTGCCGACATGTTTAACATGGATACCTCTTCTGGCAGTATTGCCATTACCTCATCCAAAGCGGAAAAAGTAATGACAAGTGCCATTATGAGTGTGGCGTCCGACGAAAACTACAAAGTGGCTATTATGACAGGACATGAGGAACTCTCATCCAGCGGGTTCCAAAGCTTTTTAAGTGAGAACGTCTATGATGTTTCCACCTTGAATCTGGCCACAGACGAGATCCCGGAGGATACCAACCTGGTAGTCATTGTCGCACCAATGAGGGATTACTCGGAAGACGAACTGAAAAAGATTGACCGTTTCCTTGACAACAACGGAAAGTTTGGAAAGAACGTCATGTATGTTGCAGATACCTCTCAACCGGAATCCCTGCCAAACTTGGATGCATTTTTGGCTGAATGGGGAATCAAGGTCAACCCTGGTGCAGTTTATGAGACGGACAGTTCCAAAGTGTTCAATTATCAGCGCTATTTTGTCATTACCGACTATGCAGAGGACACATATTCCGCAGATTTTAAATCGGCAAACCGTCTGGTTGCGCTGCCCAGCAGCCGTCCTCTGGAAGTACTGTTTGAAACGGGGAACAGCAGAAGAACGACAACCCTTCTTCAATTTAGCGCTACAGCCGGAGTTGCTCCTGCCGATGCAGGCGTGGACTTTGATTTTGATGGAAATGTAACAGGAAGCCCATTCCCAGGGGTCGTGCTCAGCACGCAGACGACTTATGACGGGACCACTCAGCAGAATTCCAACGTTATTGTTGCGGGTTCGACTTCATTTATTAGCTCTGATCTAATTTCAAGCACTTCCATTGCAAACGGCGAGTATTTGATCAATTTGCTCAATACACTGACAGAACGTAAAAATGTGGTGGATATTGTCTCCAAAGAGCTTGGAGGTACCGCCTTGAGCATGACACAGAACCAGACAACAACGCTGGCAGTCACTTTTATTGCAATCGTTCCCTTGATTGTACTGATCTGCGGTGTTGTGATTTGGCTGCGCAGGAGGAACCGGTAAACTATGGCTTTGAAAAAGAGAACCAGAAATCTTTTGATCGCCCTGGTTGTAGTGATCGTGTTGGCTGGAGCATTGGCAGCATTGGTTTTGCTTGTTCCCAAAACTCCGGAGGAGAATACTTCCTCCGGAACGCAGAGCTATGAGCTGTATCGCCAGTCCACAGCCGCGGTTGACCATGTGGATATTGAAAACACTTTGGATTCCTTTACAGTAAAGACAACCGGGACCAATGCATGGACAATTGAGGGACTGGAGCAATTCACCATGCGGGATGATTTCCTGGAAGCGGTTATCACCAATGCAGCGGCTCCTAAAGCGTCTGAAAAGGTGGGGGATGACATCACGGATTTGTCCCAATATGGATTAGATAACCCTTCTGGTAAGGCAACCGCCTACTTTACAGATGGAACCAGCCAGACATTTGAAATTGGGGGACAGGTCCCAGGTGAAAATAAATATTATGTAAGGCTTGCAGGGGAAAATACAGTTTACGTTATCAGCAACTCCTACATGACCTATTTCCTGAAGGCGCAGACAGATTTTGTATCTGCACAAATTACACCGACAAGTGAAAGCGGAATTACTATTCAGGATGCAACATTTTCCGGAACCTGCCGTCCAGCGCCAATTGTACTTGGCCGGGCAACGGATGAAGAGGTAGAAGCGGATCCCACGCTGAAATACAATGTCTACCGAGTTACATCCCCGCACGAAGGCGGAGTGGATTTTGATCGCGGAGGTAAATTCATCCAGTATGTCAATGGGATGATGGGGGAAGGGGTAGCTGCCATCAAGCCTACAGCGGAAGATATGGCACAATATGGCCTTGATAATCCCTACTCCATTGTGGAATATTCGACTATCGATGGACAGAGCGTAAAGCTCTCCTTTGGAAAAACCGATGCGGGAGAAGCAGAGGGAATCCGATATGTCTACCGGGAAGGGGTTCCCTTAATATACACCGTCAATGCGTCGGATGTCACTTGGGCAGAGGTAACGGAACAGGAGATGATCTCCCCGTTATACTTTTCACCCGGAATTGATGATATCGCGGAGATTCATGTTGTTTCAGGAGGCCAGGATTACGCGTTCGTCCTGGCTGAGGGAGATGACGACGGCATGAATATTACCTGCAATGGGGAAAAGGTCGATACGGAAAACTTCCGCAAACTCCTGAACCTTATGATTTCCCTGCCAGCAGAGGAGGTTGCCGATATTACGGATGCTTCCCAGGCGACAGGGGACGAGCTGATGTCTTTGACCTATCGTCTGAAAGAGAGCGACTATGATGTAAAAATTTCTCTGATCGATGCAGGGAATCGCCGCGCTTACATTAGTAAGAACGGAGAGGTCACATATACGACACGATCTACCTATGCGGATAAATTTGCAACAGAATTGCAGAAATTCCTGAATGGGGAAGAGGTCGCTTCCAACTTTTAATACTATTTTGGTGTAACAGAAACATATAGGACTGTGGCATGTGTGGCAGCATGCCGCAGTCCCTTGTTTTCTCATGGGAAATGTCAAAAAGGAGAAAAAAATGAAAATTGAGGCTCAAATTGCAACAGAATTGCAGATATCTGTCAAACAAGTGGAAAATACGGTGAAACTGATTGATGAGGGCAATACAATCCCTTTTATTGCACGTTATCGAAAAGAGATGACTGGTTCTTTAGATGACACTGTACTTCGGAATTTGGAAGAAAGGCTTGCCTATCTTCGCTCTTTGATTTCTCGAAAGGATGAGGTACGCGGCGCCATTGAGGAGCAGGGCAAGTTGACACAGGAAATTATACAGGACTTGGAGCGGGCGCAGACATTGGCTGAAGTGGAAGATATTTACCGCCCTTATCGACCCAAACGTACCACCCGTGCCATGCTTGCTAAAAAAAGAGGGCTTGGTCCCTTGGCTGAAAAAATACTGCTTGGGCAAAAATACTCTTTTGACATTTTTCAGGAGGCCAAGAAATACGTTGGGGAAGAGGTTCTGGATGAGGATGCTGCCATTCAGGGTGCGCAGGATATCCTTGCGGAAGAGATTTCTGATCGAGCGGATTTACGGGCAAAACTCCGCGATTTAATCAAACGGACCGGGTGTATTGTCTCTGAAAAATCGGGGGATGCGAATCCCGTATATGAGCAGTACTATGAGTTTTCCCAGAGTATTTCCAAAATTGTCCCCCACCGGATTCTAGCGCTCAACCGTGGAGAGAAGGAAGGATGTCTGAAAGTTTCATTACAGATAGAAGACGCCCGTGCAAAAGATATTCTCTGCGGGGAATATGTCATTGGAACACGGGAATGCGCATCCCTTGTAAAAAAGGCATGCGAAGATGCCTATACCCGGCTGATTTTTCCGGCATTGGAACGCGAAATCCGGGGTGAGTTAACCCAAATGGCGGATGCCCAAGCAATTAAAGTTTTTGGAGATAACTTGCGTCATCTATTACTCCAACCTCCGGTGAAGGGCTGTGTCACGTTGGGGCTTGATCCGGCGTACCGTACCGGCTGCAAAATCGCCATAGTCGACGCGACCGGAAAGGTGCTTGATACAACAGTCATCTATCCGACGCCGCCCCAGAATAAAAAAGAAGAGGCAAAGCGCATCCTGAAAAGGCTGATTCAAAAGTATGGGGTACAGGTGATTTCTATTGGCAACGGAACCGCTTCAAGGGAATCTGAGCAATTTGTAGCACAGCTGCTTCATGAAATCGACCAGCCTCTCAGTTATATGGTGGTCAGCGAGGCAGGGGCTTCCGTCTATTCTGCTTCCAAACTGGCGGCGGAGGAATTTCCAGAATACGACGTCTCTTTGCGCAGTGCAGTTTCCATTGCCAGACGGCTTCAAGATCCGCTGGCAGAGCTGGTCAAAATTGATCCAAAGGCGATCGGGGTGGGACAGTACCAGCACGATATGCCCCAAAAACAGTTGGATACCGCACTCGATGGGGTTGTGGAAAGCTGTGTCAACTCCGTTGGGGTGGATTTGGATACGGCCTCCTTTTCCCTGCTCTCCCATGTGGCGGGAATTAATCGTGCAGTTGCCAAAAACATTGTCGCATATCGAGAAGAAAATGGTGCGTTTACTGAGAGAAAACAGTTACTCAAAGTACCGAAGCTTGGAAAAAAGGCCTTTGAACAATGTGCAGGATTCCTGCGTATCCGCAATGGGAAGAATCCACTGGATGCAACCGCAGTGCATCCGGAGTCCTATGCTGCTGCGGAGCTATTGATGGAAGCCTGCGGATATAATAAGCAGGAACTGGGAATACAGGGATTGCAGGATTTACCCGAACGTGTGAAAAAAATTAATTTGGAGGAGTTTTGCAGCCGGGCGGGAATTGGACGGCAGACGGCGGAGGACATTGTCGCAGAACTGACCCGCCCTGGCCGGGATCCGCGGGATGAATTGGAAAAGCCATTGTTGCGTACGGATGTGATGAGCATGGAAGACCTCAAAGAGGGGATGGAGCTTAAAGGGACTGTACGCAATGTTGTGGATTTTGGAGCGTTTGTAGATATTGGCGTCCATGAGGATGGACTGGTCCATATTTCCCAGATCTGTGATCGCTTTATTCGTCATCCATCCGAAGTACTCAAGGTGGGGGATATTGTTTCTGTCAAGGTCCTTGGGGTGGACCTTGCAAAAAAACGCATTTCTCTGACCATGAAAGGATAAAGCCTTTCTGTGTATCCAGAAAAAAGGACCGGGTATGTTAAAATACTCGGTCCTTTTGTTTTATATCCAGAATAATATACAATTAGTATATTATTCTGGATGGCATTGTGATATATTTCAAGTAAAAAAACTAAGCTGTTCAGGTTTATATCCCAAATGGTTTGCGCGGATAATGTCCTGCATACGGTATAAGATTCCCGCCTGTTCGCAGTCATGGGTAAAAACTCTCCATAACTCTGCGGCATTAGGGCTTGGGCATTCATACCGGTTTCCGTATGCTTTTTGATAGCGCTCCCTCAGGTTTTGGCCGGGAAAACAGGACTCTAATTTTTGGAAATACCATTCTCTTTGGTTCTGACGCAGGGTCATGCCAAAGGCAGGATAAATAAAGCGGACGTTGGCCTGCTTTGCACGCCGAACAATTTCCCGGATATTCTGTACGCTGTCTTCCAGGAACGGGAGAACGGGCATGAGTAAAATACCCGTAAAAAGCCCCTTTTCTGCGAGTTGGCCAAGGACTTCAAATCTAGTGGAAGAACGGGCAACATGGGGTTCGATTTTTTCACAGAGGGTATCGTCATGGGTAGTAATTGTAATTTTACACATGACGGGGGAATGTGTGGCAATTTCGGTCAGGATATCCGCATCACGGGCAATTAAGTCGCTTTTTGTCGCAATCCCTACGCCAAAACCATAAGCGTCCAGTAATTCCAGAGAATGCCGCGTCAGGCAGAGTTCTTTTTCAAAAGGATTGTAAGGATCACTCATGGCCCCGGTACCGACAACGCCTGTTTGTACCTTCCGGCGTAGTTCATCCCGGAGAATCTGTAGGGCATTGTCTTTAGCACGAACACGGTCAAACTCTGTCACGCCGTAGCATTCACTTCGGCTGTCGCAGTAAATACATCCGTGACAGCAGCCCTTATATAGATTCATATTATAACGGTACCCAAACCAGGAGGTACTTTTGGTACGGATAAGAATTGTTTTTGCGAAAATATATTCCATGGCGTTCAAACACTTCCTATCATGGTTGGAAAACTCATTCCTGCCAAGCCTGCTTTACTGAGAGAATTTGGTTTTCTATTTTTAGTTGTCCCAAATCAGAGAACGTCTTGTAAGCCTTGCCCAAGCATAACTGGTGGAAAAATAGACAATACACCCGATGATGACTGTAAGAATACAACGCAGGAGTCCTCCCTCTCCATAAACCAGAAGACAGACGAGGAACATAAACAGGGAGCAGACCAGGGAACGCAGCATAAATGGCCAATCGATAGAAATTTGAAGCTGTGCCGCCAAATTGCCGATAAATAGGGTCAGGAAAAACTGGATAATATAAGAAATCAGCATTGCCGCACCAGCGCCATATAGCCCCCAGATAGGGATGAGCAGATAGTTAAGGCCAATATTGATGAGAGAGGAAATCAAAAAAATGACATTATACAACATGGTTCGCCGGGAGAGATCGATCAGGAACGAGTAAATCGTATAGAGCATCAAAAAAAGGTTTGCAAAACAGATCAGACCCAGCAAAAGCCTATCGGTCGGATAATTCCCTCCAGAGAGTATTTCCACAATTGTAGGGGCGACGGCCACAATGCCAAAAGTGAGCGGAAGGGCAAAGAAAACCCCAATATTTGTTGCCTTTCTGAGATAGGAAACAACCTTTGACTTGTTACCTTCATTCCAAAACTTAGAGATATAGGGGAAAATGGTATAGACAATAACCGCATTGATAAAGAATGCCCTGGAAATTAGAGCAGAATCAAAGCTGAAGATACCGGAATTCTCCAAATCCATCAGGTGGTTGAGAATAAAACGCCCAATAAAACTGTTAATCCATCCCATAATCGCAAATGGCATTAAGGGAAGGGCATAGCGATAGTATTCTTCCAGAGGAAGAAATTCCAGGTGAAGCGGTATTCTGTGAAAATCCACGATTAGGCTGAAAAAAGAAAAGAGAAAGACAATTCCCTCCACAATGACATAGACAAGCAGGGCAAAGGGAAGAGTAAAAAAGCCTGGAATTAGGGAAAGAGCGGCAAAACCAAAAGTGGTCAATACGACGCGCAGGAGAATAAAGACATTGGATTTTTTTTGCCGATTAATGGCCTGATAAAATGTCTGGACCAGAGAAGAAAGAGATAACAGAACAAAGTAAAGCGCCATCAGCGGGGTGATGTTCCCATATTCTGGAGTGCTGAACATGAGCTCGGAAAAACGATCTCCAAAAATCCACATGACAGCCAGAACCAGTGCGCAAAATGGGAGGCTTACTAACAAAACTGAAAAAAATCTGGATTTTACAATTTCCTGATCCTTTTCTCCGGCAAGAAAAACGCAAAAAGCACTGTTCATTTTTAAAAGGATGATGGGCGCTATTAGAGAGCTGATGGCAATTGTCTGATTCACAACGGCATAATCACTTTTGGAGAGTAAGCGGGAAAGAATGGCAAAAGTAAGAATACCAAATAGCGCATTGCAGAGTTCTGTCACTGCTTTAAATCCCAAGTCACCGGCAAAACGGCCGTTTTCGCCGCCTGCCTTTTCCTTGATTTTTGCAATCAAACCCGTAAGGTTCATTAAAAACCTCCTTTCTTATCCGGACAACTTTCACCCGGATAGAAAACAGCCGGTGTTATTGCCCATGGGCGGGTAATAAGCCCGATTGGAACAAAACCCGGCTGAATGAGTTACTTTTGGGTTATGTGTTGGAACAAATCAGAATCCAGTTCTTGGAGTTTTGGATGCCGTTTATCCTTTTCTGAAAGAAGGATTTCCGTGTCCGGGCTGATGGGCCAATCAATGGCAACGGTTGGGTCATTCCATGCAAGCCCGCCTTCATCCTCCGGATGATAGAAATCATCACATTTATAGACAAATTCTGCTTCCTCAGAAAGGACAAGGAAACCATGGGCAAAACCTTTTGGAACAAAAAACTGTTTCTTGTTTTCTGCGGAAAGCGTGACGCCTACCCATTTTCCATAGGTCTTGCTGCCCGGGCGCAGATCCACGGCAACATCAAAAACTTCTCCGGAAATCACGCGGACCAATTTTGCCTGGGAATATGTTTTTTGAAAATGAAGGCCACGCAGTACCCCTCGACGGGATTTTGACTGGTTGTCCTGCACAAAAACTGCGGAAATTCCAGCTTCTTTGAAATCCGTTTCGCAGTAGGTCTCCATAAAATACCCGCGCGCATCGCCGAAGACTTTCGGTTCCACAATACAGACGCCTTCAATGGATGTCGGTGTAAATAAAAAATTTCCCATATAGATACCTCCAAACTTGTGATAGTATTATTTCCGATAGACCGCCGCAAAATCCCCCAAAAGGTGGCGTAGATGGATCCAGCGGATGGCCTTTGCTTTTGGATAATGCCAAAGGGAATTTATCCACATGGAGAGGGCGCCTGTTTTTAGAAAAGCCTGCCGGGCCAAAAGATAGGAGCTGTAGTCTGGGAGAATACGGAGAATATCTTCTGGAAGTTTCTTTTGGATATCCGGCTTTTTCAGGAACTGTGCATGACCGAGGTACTCTTCCACGATCCTCAGGCGTTTTTCCCGAGTACTTTCCATTTTGAATTTCATCTCGTGGCGGTTGGAGCTCTGGCCGATGGTATTATTTCCGTGAATACGGTAATCAATCAGCGGCTGATTGTAAAAATAAAGGCCGTCCTCACTCCCGGCTAGGAGATTGAGCTCCCAGTCATGGGGCATTTGCTGGTGGGACGTTTTCAGGTATTGTTCTTTCAGCTCCCTACGGATGACCGTGGTACAGCCGGGGAACATGTTATACTGCAAAATGGATGAAAAGGGAATTTGTATCAGCCCATTTTCCGGAACTTCCATTGGAACCAACCCATGATTGGACCATCCTTCGGTCTCTTCTCTCTGCTCAAGTGGGTTTCCCTGTGCGTTGACCATTCGGAAAGAAGAGCTCAGGGAGAGAATTTCTGGATGCTCTTGACAGATCCGTTCCAGGATTTGGAGTTTCTGCGGGTGCCAAAAATCGTCTTGATCGCACAAAAAAACCAGATCCCCGGTTGCATGCTCCATAGCTCGATAGAAATTCCCTTTATAGCCCTGATTTTCTCTATTTTGGTACAGAGCCCAGTGAGAAAGGCCATGCTCACGGACAAATTGCTCCACAACTTCCACCGTTTTATCCGTGGAACAGTCGTCAATCAGAATGACTTCATCTGCCGGCCTAGTTTGCTGGATAAGGGATTCCAGCTGCTTTTTGATATAGGGCTCCCCGTTATAGATGGCAAGCGCAATAGAAATCCGGGCCATTATTTATCACCATACATGGTTTCATAATATTGCTGGTATGCACCGCTGGTGACGTGTTCCACCCAATCCTTATGGTCAAGATACCACTGGAGAGTCTTTTTAATACCGATTTCAAAGGGGGTTTCCGGATACCATCCAAGAGCATCCTTGATCTTCTGAGGATCAATCCCATACCTGCGGTCATGCCCTTTGCGGTCGGTGACATGGGTAATCAAATCCTCTCCGACGGTTTTGTCCACGTGTTCTTTGATATACTCTAAAATTGTTTTTACAATAAAAATATTGGTGCGTTCATTGTGGCCGCCAATATTGTAAACTTCCCCGATTACACCGTCATGCAAAACCATATCAATTGCTTTGCAGTGGTCGTCCACATACAACCAGTCCCGAATTTGCATGCCATCTCCATAGACCGGAAGCTTTTTGTGATTGAGTGCATTGTGCATAATGAGGGGGATCAGTTTTTCTGGGAACTGATAGGGCCCATAGTTGTTGGAACAACGGGTAATATTGACGGGGAATTGATAGGTATCTCCATATGCCTTGACAAAGAGATCCGCAGAGGCTTTGCTTGAAGAGTAGGGGGAGTGCGGATCCAGCGGAGTGGTCTCCGTGAAATAGCCTTCTGCCCCGAGAGAACCGTAAACTTCATCGGTGGAGACTTGGAGGTATTTGACACCCGGTTGATAGGTGTCGTCTCCAATCTGCCACGCCCGTTTCGCTTGGTTGAGCAGGTTTACAGTACCAAGCACATTGGTTTTAACAAAAATATCCGGATCAGCGATGCTGCGGTCAACATGGCTTTCTGCTGCAAAATTAACCACGTAATCCACTTGATAATCCGCAAATACTTTAGAAATTGCATCCTTATCGCAGATGTCCGCCTGAACAAAATGATAGCGAGGATTGTTTTCTACGCTCTTGAGATTTTCCAGATTCCCTGCATAGGTAAGCTTGTCCACATTAATAATTGAGATATCCGGATATTTTTTGAGCATATACAGAATGAAATTGGAACCAATAAAGCCGGCACCGCCGGTGACAAGATAGGTTTTCATAAATTATCCCTCCAGATTTGCAAGATACCGGTCCAGCGCTTCCTGCCATGGGCGCATGTGGTTGCCAATTGTACAGGACAACATCAGGTTATTGAGTGAAGAGTAGGCAGGGCGCGGAGTCTTGCTGGGGTATTCCTGTGTTGTACAGGGGAGAACCTTACATGTCAGCCCTGCACGCTCCATAATCCGGGAAGCAAATTCAAACCAGGTGCATTCCCCTTCATTTGTACAATGATAGATACCGTACTCCTCGGTGAGAGCAAGAGCCAGCAGATGATAGGCCAAATCATTTGCTGAAGTTGGATTGCCGTGTTGATCGTTGACCACCGTGACCTGTTCTTTCTCTTTACCCAGACGAAGCATGGTTTTGACAAAATTTTTCCCGACATACCCGTAAAGCCATGCTGTACGTACAACAAAAGTGTTTGGACACTGCTCCATTGCATACCGCTCACCAAGCAGTTTGGACTTGCCATAAACAGTGTTTGGGGCGCAGAGATCCCATTCACATCTTGGAGTGGCTTGTGTTCCGGAAAAGACATAGTCCGTTGAGACATGAACCAGTTTTGCGCCGGTTTGTTTGGCAGCACGGGCAAGGTTGCGAGGTCCAATAGCATTGACTTTCATTGCAGTTTCAAAATCTGTTTCGCACTGGTCGACATTCGTCATCGCCGCACAGTTGAAGATAATATCGGGCTGATGCTCCTGTATAAATGCCTGTACAGCATCCTTGTCCGTAATATCCAGCGCGTCATAATCTACTGCAATGATTTCACAACCACTGTAGGCCGGGGAAATTTCCCCGATTTCTGCACGTCCGTTTTTTAAAATTTTGGTCAGTTCATTTCCAAGCTGTCCATAGGAGCCTGTGATCAGTAGTTTCATCAGTACAGATACTTCCCTTCCGCTACATTTTTTAAATGCTGCCCATAAGAGGATTTCCCATATTTTTCAGCGGATTCCATCAGCTTTTCCCTAGTAATCCATCCGTTGCGGTATGCAATTTCTTCGATGGCGGAAATTTTGACTCCCTGCCTGCTTTCAACGGTCTTTACAAATTCCGTGGCTTCAGTCAATGCGTCGATGGTTCCCGTGTCCAGCCATGCAAATCCACGGCCCAGCGTGACAACGTCCAAAGAACCCTCTTCTAAATACATACGGTTCAAATCGGTAATTTCCAATTCTCCGCGGGCGGAGGGTTTTACGCGCTTAGCCATTTCACAGACACGGTTATCATAAAAATACAGGCCTGTCACGCAGTAATTGGATTTTGGGTGCTCTGGTTTTTCTTCAATGGAAATCGCGCGCCCATTTTTATCGAATTCCACAATGCCAAACCGTTCCGGATCTTCCACATAATAACCGAACACGGTCGCACCAGTCTGTTTTGCCGCTGCATTTTTTAAGCGGCGAACAAAGCCGTCCCCATAAAATATATTATCCCCCAGGACCATGGCGCAACTGTCCCCGTCGATAAAATTTTCACCGATCAAAAACGCCTGTGCCAGACCGTCTGGGGAGGGCTGTACCGCATAAGAAAGATGGATTCCATAATCCGATCCGTCGCCAAGCAAGCGTTCAAAATTGGGCAGATCCGTTGGGGTAGAGATAACAAGGATATCCTGTATTCCAGCAAGCATCAGGGTGGATAGAGGATAATACACCATGGGCTTATCATAGACGGGCAGAAGTTGTTTGGATGTTACCATGGTTAATGGATACAGGCGTGTTCCGGAACCACCTGCTAATACAATACCTTTCATTCTGATTCCTCCATTGTTTTACCTTTTGAAGAATAATCCTTGTTTGTAAGATGAACGGCTGTTGCGGCCAAAAGCACCACCAAAATCCCCATAGGCGTAGTCAGGAAGGGGTTGAAGTAGCTGGTGACGGCAACGCCGATCACTCCAAAGTTCCAAATGATTGCCTGTGCAAATGGATTATCCCAATCAAGCAGAGCTTTTCGCTTTTCTTTTGGGGTTTTGAAGTAGCGGCGAATTACAGACCCGGTTGGCCAAAAACAGGAAAACAAAAATAATCCTAACCCAACAATTCCGGTTTTCATCCACATATCCTGATACATATATTCAGTTTTGCCATCCGTCCTCAAACCATCCAAATTTTTGCCGAGTCCGTTTCCAAACACCGGATGTTCTCCAATATACCGCATCTGTTCCGCTAGCGTTTGAGAACGCAACACAGCTGCCTGGGTAAAAGCGTCCTCATCCTCTGGGGTTTCCGGCTCTTCGTAAGGAAGCGACGGCATAATCACAATCAGGGATGGATCGAACCGCTCCAATACAGCAACGGCGGCACAAGGGGTGCGATAGATAACCCAAGAGGCGCCAAGCATGACAATCAGGGACAGTGCGAGTATACCAGCACATTTTAGGCAGTGTTTCCAATAGCGGAAAAATACAATTAAAAAGAGTACCGCAGTAAAGCCTAGCGCCAACCAAAACCCACGGGTATAGGTCAGGATTATGGCAAATAGCATGACAATTTCACTGACCCAAATAAGAGCTTTTTCCCATTTTGAGGAGGCCGTCTTGAGAAGCCAGATACCAAATAACAGGGAAACTTGTAAAAATATCTGGCTGCGTAAATAGATCCTCTGGACGCCGGTCGGCATCTTTGCAAGCCCGCCCAGGGCCATATTGTTAATCCAGTCATTGAGGATGACAACTTCCTTAGTTGTCAATAGAGCAATTACAAAATGCAGCGTAACAGCAACAAGCGCAAGCAGGGCAGTGGAATAAAACAGTACCTTCATGACCAATTGCAGGCGTTCACGCGTGTTAATGGTCACAATAATTCCCGGGAATAAGGCGAAGGAGAGCAGGCTTGAAATATCAGCAAACAAAAAGCTGTAGTTATTCCCATTCTGAATGCCAATAAAAGTAGAAACCGCTAAAATCAAAGCGAATGCCACAAGAACCCAGAAATATGGTAAACGGATGATATCCTTGATTTGCCGGATTACTTGGGGCAGTGAAAACAACAAACAGCAGCCAAACAAAAGCATACGGATACTGAGCGGGCCAAAACTAATCCATCTGCCGCTGCATCCGATCGCACACTCAGCTGTATAAATGCATAAGAATAAAAGGGCGAGTCTATCCAACCAAAATAAAAAAACTGTGGAAGACTGATGCCTCGCTGGAATCGAAGATGAAAGATCTGTCATTTTTTCCTCCTAAGATGTGCTGATAAAAACAGACGGATACGCCTGATGACCAGAAAAGCATCCGCATAGACCTTGCCTTTTACTGTATCGGAGCAAAACAGGCGAAAATCCCGTTTGAACAGGGAATACCGGGTTAGCGTCGCCTGATAATTGCTGTGGTCATTGCCGGAAAAACGTTGTTGTAAGGTGGTGCCAATCACTCTAATGGGTTCCCCACGCCGTTTCATATCCCGCAAAAACGCATGGTCAATATAGTCTAGAAAATAGGTTTCATCATATTGATAAGCGTCAAAAATAGAGAGCGCCAGTGCCATACCGGAATTAATTCCAGTAACATTGATGCGGTCAAGTTCTTTGGGGGACTGGATTCTGCTGACTGCATATCCATTGATCCGGCAAGGAGAAAGATATCCAACTTCATCTTTGACAAGGGGAAGGAAGATCCGGGTATCCGGATTTTCTATAATTGCCTGCCGCAAAACGGAAAAGTAATCATCCCCCAAGGTGGTATCATCGTCCAGCAGTACTATATGGGTAGCACGAGTATGTTCTTTTAAATAACGAATACCCCGGTTATAAGCTTTAGAAAGACCCTTGTTTCCATCCATCGACAGATAGGCAAATCCGTTTTGTTGACAGTATTCGGCGTTGTGGTAATCAGCCGTACTGTTATCAACGACTAAAACCCCCACATCGTTTCGGGTGCGGAGCACCTCGCATGCGGGGGAATCGCTTCCGTTCTGGTTATAGATGACAAGCAGTACATAGAGATTGTAATTTTCCAAAAAAACACCTCAAATCCCTGGCTTTTCAGCGCCGCCCAAGCACGGCCCGTAGCATGGAGATACGCTGGGAAAGCATTGTGCCCAAACTCCCATGATGATCGGCGCTGACGTTATTTCCATGGCGCCGGTAATCGATCAGTGGCCGGGTTATCAGTTCCACGTGCCCACGGCGTTCTGCCATCAGGCCGATAAACTGATCATGCATGGGAATATCTGATGGGAAGGGGAGGACGGTCTGCAAAAGTTCACGGCGAAATGACATACAGCATCCAATGTAGCTGTTTTTCCAGATATTTTTCAAAAAACCAGTTCTGGTATGACGTGTCGCAAAAAAGGAAGGGGCGATTAGATGGCCGGCTCCATCTATAATACGCGCATCATGCATGACAAGGATTGCTCCTGTTGAGCAAAAGCATTCCATAAGGGAGTCCACTTTGTCCGGATGCCAGAGATCATCGTGGTCACACAGGCAGAGAATATCCCCCTTACAGCACAAAAGTGCATGCTCAAAATTTTTAATTACTCCTTGCCTGGGCCCCTGTACAACACGCACACGGGAGTCTTTTTCGGCATAGTGTTTGATGATTTCCATTGTTTTATCCTTAGAACCATCGTCCGAAATGATCAGTTCATCCTGAGCACGCAACTGTGGGAGAATGGAGTCGATCTGTTGGGAGATATAGCGTTCTCCATTATAGGACGCCATGGCCACACTCAGGGAAACACAGTCTGGAGAGTCTTTAGACTTCATAAAAACATTCCTTTTTTTAGCGGGAGGCCTGCTTCCGCCACTTTTTGAAGTAGAGATGCTGGGATTGCAAATGTATTTTGAAAAACTTCCAGCGTTTGCTGCTTGCACGGCCCCACTCATGAGTAATACGGATATCCGGTAAAAACATGATTTTTCCCTTCATACCGGCACGACGGGAAAGATCTGCGTCTTCACAGTACATGAAAAACCGTTCGTCAAACCCGCCGAGTTCTTTGAATACAGAAGTACGGATCATAATAAAACAGCCAGTGCAAAACTCAATGGGAGTGGGCTTATCAAATTTTACGCCGGTCATCGTGTATTCGTCACGCCAACGGCGGAAAATCCCCCCAAACCGTTCTAACATGCCGGAAGCCATATAATGGTAGGTGGGCAGACGCTTAGGTACACGTTGAAACGTGCCGTCCAAGTTGCAGATTGCAGGGGTGGCAATGACAACATCCGGATGTTCTTCCAGATAGGAAACCAGTTTGGAAAGCACATCAAAATCAAAGGAAATATCCGGGTTGATAATAGCGTGGTAATCGGATGTAAGTAGAGGGATCACCTGGTTGTGACCATGGCCAAAGCCACGGTTATCCGGCTGTGGCAGACAGACAACCTGCGGAAATTTTTCGGAAATCATGGAAAGGGTATGGTCCGTAGAGTGGTTGTCGACAACATAGACAGACAAAGGATATTCCTTTGTCTGAGTTAGTAGGCTTTGCAGGGCGTCCCCTACAACGCCGGCACTATTAAATGTAACGATGCTGGCAGAAACCGTCGCCATAGCGAGATCCCTCCTTTTCCGCTTTAATCTATTTTTGAAAATTTTATACGGATTTGATTTGCGTAATATTTTACCATATGGGTTTTAATATTACAAGTACACAAGTATGAACGTAAAATTTCTGTAAAAAAACGAAAGTGTAAATTTTTTTGTATTTTTTTTATGTAATTTGCCGGATGTTTTCTAATCTCAATAGAAATCAGAAAACAAAGCAAAAATAACTGGGGAAAAGATACAGATATCATACTTTAAAAAAATGTTGTTCCTGTGATAAAAATTTAAACTTTTTTAAGGAAAGAAATTGAAATTTCTATTTTTAACACAACAAAATAGTTGTTTTCCAGGACTATAAGTGTACCTGTTGTCACAGGAAAGGGATGGTGTATAATATTTGGGAGACTTTTGGCTATTAAAAGTTTTATCAAAATACCCCGAACTATACTATTATATATATTCCTGAGTTCCGAACCAGAGGATGAGTTGCCAGAAAATGGGATGAAAAATTATATAGACTGTATATACAGAAAAAGGTTGTTTTTTAAGCATGGGGTGAAAAAATTATCGGAGTGATAGACAGTGACGGTAAAAGAAAAGCTTTGCTATTTGAAAAAAAGAGATGGTTTGACAACGGGGCAACTCTCCGAAGCGTCAGGCATCCCTTTGGGCACGCTCAATAAAATGTTAAATGGTAAGACAAAGAGGTTTTCCTTTACAACCATGGAAAAGATAGCGCAGGTGTTCCATGTGCCAGTGGAATATCTGGCAGATGAGAACCTTTCCGTAGAATATACAGGACAAGCAACGGTTCCGGGAAAAGAGAGTTTTCCCATCAGTGAAGAGGAAAAAAAGTTGCTGGAGGTTTTTCGGATATGCTCAAAATCAATGAGGGAGAGGATTGTTCGGGTAATCTCATCATTGGCAAAATTCCAAGGGTACCGGGAAGACTATGGGGAGATGTTGCTACTTCCCTGCCTGACATTCTCTCAGGGAAAAACGGAATCCGGCGAGTTGGAATTATCTGAGGTTTTGGTAGCAAAGGAAGCCAGGGCTTTGGAAGCGGATTTTGTAGTGAAGGTCTGGGATTCTGCTCTGGAACCGCTCTATCGTCCTGGTCAGTGTTTGGCGGTAAAACATGGGGACATCAAAGGAAATTCTCTTGGCGTATTCCATTATAATCATCAACTGTTTTTGAGAAGGCTGAGAAAAAGAGAAGGGATAGTATATCTGTCGGCACTCAACCGGAAAATTCCGCCTGTCAAAATCCCTTCAGAAGAGAAAGTTGAACCGCTAGGTGTTATTTTGGGGGAACTCCAAAGTATTCGGTGGATCCATTAAAAATGGAAAGGATTTTAAAGAAATGCTTTCCAAGTAGTCTCCTATTTTACCCGTTATAATAGCAAAAGCATATACGGAAAGTTGTTTAAATATTCCGATCATCAGAGCTATTTCTGTAAAAAGGACGGGAATTGAACACTGATATTGCCAAGGTTTTGGAAAAACTGTATAATTGTCCATGGAATGACCGGAATAAATGTTGTTAGGAGGAGTTTTGATGCAAAAGGTTACAATGGAAGATTTGGGAAAAATTTATACACTTTCCGAAGTCTCCTATTCCCCAGATGGAACGGCTGCGGCTTTTGTAGTAAGCCAGGCGCAGGTAAAAGAAAATAAATATACCTCTTCTATTTGGGTGCTGGAAAATGGGGTTCCCAGAAAATTGACGAGTGGGGGTGCGGAGAGCAGCTACCTGTGGCTGGACGAGGAAAGCCTTTTGTTCCCCGGAGATCGGAAGAAATCCCACAAGCCGGAACCGGGTCAGGCCTGTACAGTATACAACCGGATTGACATCCATGGCGGTGAAGCGGAAGAATTGTTTACGATCCCTATGAAGGTCAAAAGCATCCGCAAGATCAGCAGCCATGAATTCCTGATAATTGGACTTTATCAGCACAACGCCATTGAAGTGACCGGATTGGAAGGCAAAGAACGGGAAGATGCTATCGAGCGGCTGGAAGAGGAAAAGGACTATGAGGTATTTGATGAACTCCCGTTTTGGGCAAATGGAAAAGGCGTTGTCAACAAACAGCGCAGCCGGCTGTATCTGTATGACAGCGATAATGGGGAATGCCGTCTGTTAAGTCCAGAATTTATGAATGTTTCCTCTTTTGATTATGACCGGGAAAATGACCGGGTATTATACTATGGACATGATTATCAATGGATGGATGATCAAAAGGACGACATGTTCGTGTGCGGAGTGCATTCGGGTAAATCGGTGGAAATTGGTCTGCAACATCGTTATGGTGTGAGCGGCGCTGCCTTTTTGGGGGACAAAGTGGTATTTGCGGCCAGTACTCGAGAAAAATATGGTTCGAGTGAAAACCCGGTTTTCTTCCTCGCAGATCCGAGGACCGGAGAGGTGACTGAACTAGCAGATTTGGACCCAAGTATGTACTCCAGTGTGGGTTCAGACTGCCGTTATGGAGGAGGACGTTCTCACAAGGCAACGGAAAGCGGCTGGTATTATACCGAGACCAGGGGCTTTAATTCCTATATTGTCCGTCTGGATAGAGCTGGAAAAGAAACGGTAGTGTCCCCTCAAATTGATGGCAGTGTGGACTGCTTTGATTATTTTGAGGGAAACTTCCTGTATGTTGGTATGAGGGAAAACGGCCTTCAGGAACTGTATACCTGCCGGGAAGGAGAGGGGAAGGAAGAGAAGCTGACCGGGTTTAACGAGGAATACCTGAATACGCATAAGGTGGCTCCTTTGCATCCGCTGAACTTCGTGGATAAAGATGGTGTGGAAATTGACGGCTGGGTAATAGAACCGGTGGATTACGATCCACAGAAAACCTATCCGGGAATTTTGGATGTGCACGGCGGGCCAAAAACCGTTTATGGAGTCCCGTTTTTTCACGAAATGCAGTTATGGGCAAGCGAGGGATATTTTGTATTCTTCTGCAACCCGCGGGGCGGAGATGGGAAAGGAAACGAATTTGCGGATATCCGTGGAAAACGCTATGGGGTGCTGGACTACAATGATTTGATGGAATTTACGGATAAAGTGCTTGAAAAGTATCCCCAAATTGACAGAGCCCATATTGGTATGACCGGTGGAAGCTATGGCGGATTTATGGCGAACTGGATTATCGGGCACACTGATCGTTTCGCGGCGGTGGCTTCTCAGCGTTCGATTTCCAATTTTATCAGCAAATGCCTGACAACGGATATCGGGTATTACCATAATCTGAGTGCAGTCCAGGCCGATCCGTGGAAGAATCCGGAGGACATGTGGGAACGATCCCCGCTCAAATATGCGGACAAGTGCAAGACTCCGACCTTGTTTGTCCAGTCGGACGAGGACTACCGCTGCTGGATGGGGGATGCTATCCAGATGTTTACGGCATTGAGAATGCATGGGGTGCCTACCAGACTCTGCCTGTTCCACGGAGAAAACCATGAGCTGAGCCGCAGCGGAAAACCGAAACACCGGATTAGACGGCTGAGAGAGATTACGAACTGGTTTGATCAGTATCTGAAAGGATAACCGGACAATTTCGTATTTTTGTGGGATGGAATTCCCGGAAAATAGAAAGTAAACAGAAAAAACATCCTCGACAATTGTCGAGGATGTTTTTTATAAATCCACCTTGGCAAAACGGGTGCAGGCCATCCGGCAGGACAAGAGGGTTATGCCAATATAGCAGAGGATTCCAAAAAGGAGAACGGGGAATTGTAGTAATAAATCAGAAGGGACAGTACTGTCCAGCCAGGATAGGACTGGGATGTGGCCAAAGGTCTCTACCAAAAGCATCAAGGGAACAAATGGGATTAGCGCAAGGACAAAGGCCTTTCCAGCCCTGTATCCTGTCTTATAATAAGTTGGGAAAAAAATAAGATTAAATACCGCATATAGAACCAGCCCAAACCCATACCAGGCGACATTGGCCTCAATCCCTGCCGGGTTTGGGGGGATCTGTAGAGCTGTGCGGAGCAGGGCGAACGGGATGGAAAACAAAAGCTGGCCTACCTGCACAAAGACAATCAACAGGCATTTTGCATGCACGCTCCCGTATTTGCCGACCGGCAGGAGTGCCGTATACCAGGTATCGTTTGTTTCCCGGGAAAATAGGAAGGTCAGATAGGGGGCCAGGCATCCGAAAAAGAGAATCACCGTATAGGGATAGGAGGGGACAATAACCAGGCATCCAAGCACAAGAAAAAGGTACAGGGTGGGATGCGCAGCCAGGGCGAATTCTTTATAGAGCAGTTTCATCAAAATGCCTCCTTTCTGTGCGCAGCATGATCTCTTCCAGTGTGAGCGGCTGGGTATCCTCTGCTGTTTTCAGGTGATCAAAGGAACGGAGGAACGCCATTTTCTCTGCACTTGCCAGAACCTCCCCGTTGTGCAGGTAGGTGATGTCGTCCGCGCACCGTTCCAAATCGGAGGTAATATGGGTGGAAAAGAGAATGGAACGCCTGTGATCCGAGACAATCCGGGTGAAAATCTGTAGCAGTTCATCCCGGGAAACCGGATCCAGCCCGCTGGTCGGTTCGTCCAAAATCAGGAGCTGTGCATGGTGGGACAAGGCAAGCGCGAGCAGATATTTTACCTTCATCCCATTGGAAAGGACGCGCAGCTGCTTTTTTTCATCCAGGGAAAACAATTTACAGTAGGATTCATACTTCGCCTGATCCCAGTTGGGGTAAAACCGCCGGGTGACTGCGGTAATGGTAGAGAGTTTTTTCAAAGGGTAAAAATCAATCCCGCCAAATACCACACCGATTTCCTGTTTGCATTCCTGTTCGTGGGAGAAAAAGTCCTTTCCGAGCAATTGGACGGTTCCACTATCCCGGTGTACCATATTAAGCATCGCCTTGAGCGTGGTACTTTTTCCAGCCCCATTTTTCCCGATAAGCCCCATGATTCGACCAGGCTGCAGATGGAAGGAGACATCCCGCAGGGTAAAGCCAGGATAAAATTTGGTAAGATGTTGGACTGAGAGCAGCGGCGTCATTTTATTCCCTCCGTTTCCAGGGCTTCTGTATCGTTTCGTTTGCGCATGGCGCTTTGTAAAAATTCTACAGTTTGTAAAAAGGAATCCCCGGGAACTAAAGCGATACCGGCGTGTTCTGGGGTTTCATCCCCTAAGACAACAAGCAAATCGCCGGATTTGATATGAAAAATGTCTCTCGCCCGTTTAGGTAGGACAATCTGTCCACGATCGCCAACTTTCACGGTACCAAAAAGATGCTTTCCCTTTGGAGGAATGGAAATCTTTTCAACCGTCTGGTCGAAATGGATTAAATCGTCTACAGAGACATTATATAATTCCGCCAAGGCATCACAGTTGAGGATATCGGGAATGGTTTCTCCAGTTTCCCATTTTGCTACCGCCTGGCGGGAAACTCCGATTTTTTCTGCGACTTCTTCTTGGGAATACCGATGGTACCGGCGCAAAGACAGTAAATTCTGAGAAATACAGCGGGAATGGTTTTTCATGTTTTTCACACCTCTTTTCTTCTATTATAAAAGTTGCTTCCTATTTTGCCACCAACTGAAACAAACATTTTTAGAACGGTTTGGTTGCGGACAGCATCCCTTATGAAAGTGGATAAAACACGGACCGAAAAATCCAAACACCCCGGAATGCAATTTGCATTCCGGGGTGTTTGGATTGGGTTTGCCTAGAAAATAGATACTGACTATGGATGTGGATGTAAAAGAAAACGCGCACCTCATTTTGTGAGGTGCGCGTTTTAGAAACGGCAGTATGCCGCTGGGAAGCGTTGACAAAATAGATACCCACTGAAAACGCGAGTGAAAAGGCAAAATAAAAAACTGAGCCCGGAACGCGAATTGCGTCCAGGCTCAGCCTGGTGGTACGCCCGGTGCGATTCGAACGCATGGCCTTTAGAGTCGGAGTCTAACGCTCTATCCAACTGAGCTACGGGCGCATATTTCTTATGTGGAATTCAGTATAGCACAAAACAGGAGGTTTGAAAAGGCCTTTTTTGAAAGTTATTAGAAAGAGTCTACTTTATATAGAAATGGAAAAACAGGGGAAGGAGTAAAAAAGTGTCGAAAAAGGTATTGACAGAGGGAAGAGGGTGTGATAATATAAATAAGCTGTCCGCGGGGAACC
>CAJFSS010000017.1 GCA_904419745.1 Candidatus Pseudoruminococcus merdavium
TCCGCAAACTGGAGATTTCTCCAACATGATGCCGTGGATGGTCGTGATGCTCCTCGCTTTGAGCGCATCCGTCGCCTGCGTCCTCAACATCAAAAAGAATAGAGTAAGATAAATTTATAACAGATAACAAAACAGGGCATATCTGCAAAAGATATGCCCTGTTTTTTCCTGTACACAAATAAGAAAGGGGTACATTTTAATATTCGGGAAGGAAAACTGAACTTTTTTGTATTTTTTATATTGTTATTAAAATTAATAATAGGAAAAATTTGTAAAGGTGTACTTTTCCAAAAAAGACAAAATATTGTTATTTCTACAAAACATGTGAAACATACTTGAAAAAAACGGGGATATAGCTTATAATTTTCGTGTAAACAGTGGTGAAAATATGGGTTTGTAAAAGTACACTTTTTTGAACTCAAGCTGTAAAGATGTAGGAGATGAAAGATTTGGCGAAAGAAGAGATTCGCAGTTTATCTTTATTGGAATACCTCGCGGCGCAATCCGGCTGCATGTACCTGTCCGATTTACACCAACCGTATAATCTCTTTTTTGTCCAACGAGCTGTATCAAGAGTTCCTCCATCTGATTATAGTTTGTGGGAGTGGAAGGATGCAGTCCATTACATCACTGGGCAGGTACGTAATTTCCAAACACAAGAACAGGCCAAGAGGTATTTGAGAGATTTTACTCTCAGTGAAGAAGGAGGCATGTAAAACAATTTATACAATGCGGCTGTTACAACCGCAGAAAACTTGACAATTTAGGAGATTTTGAATTTGAAAAGGAAAAAATGGCTTTCCGCCCTGCTTTCTGTTGCCATGGTCATCGCCTTGATCCCGGCAGCTGTATTTGCAGCAGGCACTGGAACCATTACCAACGAAACACAAAACAAAACTTATGACACCCTGCCAGAAGCTTTGCAGGATGCACAGGAAAACGACACCATTACACTCGCTGAAGGCACCTATACAGCTACTGCAAATGAGCAGCTGCGGATTAAGACAAAGGGCCTGACCATTAAAGGTGCAGATGGTACCGATTCCAGCAAAGTTATCATTGACGCCAGCACCTATTCTGTTTCCGGACAGGCGGGCGTTATGGTAGAGGCAGACGATGTTACCCTGGAAGGACTCACCATTACTAGCTCTGCTGATAATGGCAATGTCAGCACTGTGAAATTCACAAAAATTGCTGACAGCATGGACAATCCTCTTATCACTGCTGGAACCATCAAAAATGTCACTCTCTCCAGCGTGAAGGGTCATGCACTGAATATCCATGGCGTGGAAAACATGACAGTGGACGGTGTGAATGTGACAGACTGCGGAAAATGTTCCATTAGCATTGCAAACTCCCCGAATGTCACTATTTCCAATACCAAAACAGGTGACGGACATAGCTTCTGGTGGAGCGACATCCGCATCATGTACTCAGCAAACAATCCCGCATATCAGAACGCTTCCCATCTGGTACTCGGCGCTGGAAACGACTTTGGTTCTAAAGTTTCTATCAATAGCGAGCGTCCGGCATCCAGCGGTTCTGTGGACACTATCGAGGCCACTGCTGACAGCGGCTTGGTAATTACTCCCCTTAGCAATGGGCAATGGACAGTAACCACTGATAGCACCACAAATCCTGCACCGATTACCAATGTAAACAACGGTCTGAAATACAGAAACCTTGCAGCTGCTGTGAAAGACGCAACTGCCGGCGACACCATCCTGCTTGCAGATGGCCTGTATGACGAGCATATTGTCATTGACAAATCCATCACTCTGAAAAATGCAGAAGGCGCAAAACCTCAGGTAGCCGATATTGCAGTCACTACTGATGTGAATGATTTGGTTTTCGAAGGCCTTACCTTTGTTGGCGCTTCCAACGTTTCTACTGGTGATGTCAGCCTCAGCGCTCTGTATCTGGCTGGACCGAATCTGATTAAAAACGTCACTGTTAAGGATTGTGACTTTAAATTGGATGAACAGTACATCACCGTCCACCCAGACATGCCTGCAGAAACCACTATTGCAATCACTACCCTCAACGTAGAAGGCCTGACCGTGGAAGGCTGTACCATTGATGGTTACACCATCACCGCTTACCACAACCCGGGCAACGGCGGCAACATCGCTTACAAAGACAACACCATCAAGAATGTCAAATCCGGTATTGCCTTCATTGCTACCAAGGGTATCACTGTTACAGGCAACACCTTTGAAAATGCAAACGGTATCCGCCTGGAGAGCGGCTGGGATTCTGATGACAACAAATGCACAGATGTTACAATCGAGCAGAACAAATTCCTCTCCGTTTCTTCTGATGACACCTATGGACAGTATGCAATCCGCACTGAGAATTCCAACGGTGTTTCCGGTTATGAGGGAACCCTGGAACTGAAAGAGAACTACTGGGGCGAGAACCCGGATTTTGATGCACTGGTTGTTGGCAATGTAGAAACCAATGTATATCCGTATTATGCAGATACTGAGATGACTCAGCTGGTAACTGCTGCAAACGGTATCACCATCAACTACAATGCAGAGATGGAAGTTGGCGAGACCTTGCAGCTGACCGCTACGGTTTCCCCGGACAATGCAGATGACAAGACCGTTACCTGGAGCAGTTCTGATGATTCCATTGCAACGGTTGACCAGAATGGTCTGGTGACTGCAAAAGCAGAAGGAAAAGTAGTCATTACTGCTACCAATTCTGCTGGACAGACAGCTACCTGCAACATTACTGTAAAAGCTGCTTCCACTGACAACAGCGGCAACAATGACAATCAGGGGAACGGAACCGCATCCGAAGTCACTCCTCCGTCTGAAAACGGTGGTTCCTCTACTCCGCAAACTGGAGATTTCTCCAACATGATGCCGTGGATGGTCGTGATGCTCCTCGCTTTGAGCGCATCCGTCGCCTGCGTCCTCAACATCAAACGTCGCCTGCGTCCTCAACATCAAAAAGAACAGAGTAAGATAACCCTTTTTCGTCTAAGAAATCGCCGGCTTTTTGAAAAAGCCGGCGATTTTTTATGATTGCTTTTATTGATTTGTTGGCTCGACAAAAAAGAGTGTATCTTCTAGGGAAAGATACACTCTTTTTATTAGTCATTTCTTACAGGGTTTCAATCAAGTTAGAGAGAAGTTCTCTCAAAATTGCAGGATTCCCCTGTCCTTTAGACGCCTTCATACACTGGCCGACCAGGAAACCGAGTACATTGGTTTTTCCATTCTTATAATCGTTAACCGCCTTTTCATTCTTTGAAAGGACGTCCTTTGCAATCGCTTCCAGAGCGCCCTTATCGCTGACCTGGGCAAGCCCCTTTTCTTTGACAACATCTTCCGGTTCTTTCTCAGAAAAAATAATTTCGTCCAAAACCGTACGTCCGGCTGTCGAAGAAATCTTTCCCTCTTCCACCAGGGAAATCAAACGGCAGAGTTTGTCCGGATTCATGTTGGTATCCGCCAACGTCTTGTTTTTCTCGTTTAGAATCCGAGTGATATCCACTAAAATCCAGTTGGAAACCGTACGCGGCTTAAGTTTTCCGTTACCCATGCAAGCCTCAAAGAAATCCGCCTTATCCGGGTTTTCAATAAAGAGGTTGATATCGGTCAAAGGCAACTGGTAGTCCTCCAAATAGCGGATCGTTTTGGCATTTGGGAGTTCCGGCTGCTCCGCCTTCAGGCGTTCAATCAGCTGCGGCTCCACAACCACAGTATAGAGATCCGGCTCTGGGAAATAGCGGTAATCCGCCGCATCGCCTTTGGAGCGCATGGGGAAATTCCTTCCCTTGGCGTCATCCCAGCGGAGCGTTTCCTGTTCAATGGTGCCTCCAGCTTCCAAAATCTCTTTCTGGCGCTGCACCTCATAGCGGATTGCCCGCTCCGCTCCGCTGAAGGTATTGATATTCTTCATCTCGCAGCGTGTTCCATAGGTATCGCTGCCCTTTTCCCGCAAAGAGACGTTGACGTCGCAGCGGATGGAACCTTCCTGCATTTTACAGTCAGAAATATTTAAGTATTGCAGAATGGATTTTATGGTTTCCAGGAAAGCGCGCGCTTCCTCTGCGCTCCTCATATCCGGTTTTGTGACAATCTCAATCAGAGGAACGCCGCAGCGGTTATAGTCAATCAGGCTGCCGGAAAAACTCTCGTCGTGGAGCAATTTTCCTGCATCCTCTTCGATATGGATTTCCTCAATCCCGATCACTTTCCGGGATTTCCCCTCATCCAGGACAATTTCCACCCCGCCGTTTTTGCAGATTTGGTTGGAGCCCTGCGTAATCTGATAGGCTTTGGGCAAGTCGGGGTAATAGTAGTTTTTGCGATCCATGGTGCTGATCTCGCTAATGGAGCAGCCGCAGGCAAGGCCCATCTTTACCGCATACTCCACCACTTTTTGATTGAGTACGGGCAGAGTACCCGGCATCCCGGTGCAAACCGGGCAGCAGTTGGTATTGACCTCCGCACCAAAGCTGTTTTTACAGCTACAGAAAATTTTTGTCTTTGTATTGAGCTCGGCGTGTACCTCCAAGCCGATGACTACCTCGTAATCCATTGAAAGTAACCGCCTTTCTTACTTTAACTCCGGCATTTTGTTAAAGCCGCCGTAAATATTTTCATAGATCTGCGCAACATTGAGCAATAGCCCGTCCGAGAACATCGGGCCGCACAGCTGCAATCCCATTGGCAAACCTGCTTTGGTAATGCCGCATGGTACGGACAGGGAGGGAATCCCTGCAATATTGGACGGGGTAAGGAACATGTCGTTTGCAAATTTTTTCATATGTTCGTCTATTGGCGCATTGATTTCAAACGCAACGCGCGGGGTTGCCGGGGAAAGCAGGACGTCGCACTGTTCAAACGCCTCGTCAAATTCCCGGATCATCATAGCCTGTGCGTATTTTGCGCGCCGATAATAATCGTGTTTTCTGCCCTCCGTCAAAACCAGGTTTCCAAGCAGGACGCGCTTTTTCACTTCGTCACCCATTCCCTCAGTGCGGGTCTTTTCAAACATTTCGCTGTAAGAGGAAACATCCGCTGCACGGAATCCATAGCGCACGCCGTCATAACGTGCCAAATTGGAGGCCGCCTCCATATTACCAAGGACATTGTAAATCGGCATGGCATAGGGAGTACTGGGAAGCGATACTTCAACCAGAACAGCGCCCTGGGCTTCGAGTTCTTTTGCCGCCTTGTGCGCTGCATCCAGGATTTGCGGGTCAACGCCTTCGCAGAAATATTCTTTCGGCAGGCCAATTCTCAGCCCTTTGATGCTGTTGTTCAATCCACCGAGCAGATCACCGAGGTCTCTTTCGGAAGAGGTGGCGTCCATCGGATCGTGTCCGCTCATCACGCTCAAAAGCATTGCCGTATCGCGGACAGTTTTCCCCATCGGCCCAATCTGATCCATCGAGGAGGACAGCGCAAACAGACCATAACGGGACACAGAACCATAACTCGGCTTCATGCCGATGACATGGCAGAATGCCCCCGGCTGCCGGATAGAACCGCCGGTGTCGGTTCCAAAGGCCAAGATCGCTTCCCCTGCTGCAAGCGCAGCAGAAGAACCGCCGGAGGAACCACCGGGTACACGGGTCAAATCCCAGGGGTTTTTCGTCTTTTTATAGTAGGAAGTCTGGCAGGAAGAACCCATGGCAAACTCATCCAGATTAAGTTTGCCAGGGATTACCGCCAGGGAGTCTTTTATTTTTGCAACAACCGTGGCGTCATATGGCGGCAGGAACCCCTCCAGCATTTTAGAGGCACTGGTTGTCTGTACCCCTTTTGTCGCCAGGTTATCTTTTACGCCGACCGGAATCCCGGCAAGCAGAGGGAGTTCTTCCCCTTTTGCAAGCTTTTCATCCACCAGGCGTGCTGTCTCCAGCGCACTTTCCTTGGTCAGGGTAATATATGCTTCTACCCTGTCTTCCACCTGTTCAATTCTTTCAAAAACAGAATTTGCAATTTCCACTGCACTGCACTCCTTGTTGCGGAGCATATCATGCAGCTGCGATGCACTCAACGTATATAACTGCATAGCGGAAACCCTCCTATTCCACAATTTTCGGTACGACAAAGCAGCCAGCCTCCACCTGGGGAGCGCTCGCCAGCAGGTCTTCTCGTTTGGTCGACGGCTGTATCTCGTCTTCTCTCAATTTCATGGGAATTACCTGCGGCTGTACCTGAAAATCACCAGCCTGCGGAAGCGTCTCAATGCCTTCAAGCGCCTCTCGCAGAAGGGTCTCATACTTTTGTTCTTCCTGCTCGGTCAGAGTGAGCATGGAAAGCTTTGCAATCTTCTGAATATTAAATGGAAGTTCCTGCACCTTCTGATTCTCCTTTGTCTGATAGTCATATCGTCACATCACTCGCCGGAAAGCAGGGAAAGCAGCCCTGTCTCGTCAAGGATGGTAACTCCTAATTGCTGTGCTTTTATCAGTTTGCTGCCGGCTTCCTCCCCGGCGACCACATAGTTTGTCTTTTTGGACACGCTGGAGGATACTTTTCCCCCTTCGCGTTCAATCATCGCCGCCGCTTCGCTGCGTTTGAGCGTGGGGAGCGTCCCGGTCAATACAAATATCAGTCCCGCAAGGCGTTCCCCTGCTGGGGCGGCTTTGGACTGCATATTAACCCCCGCCTCTTTCAGCCGTTTTACCAAAGCCTTTGTCTGCGGCAGGCAGAAAAAGTCGACCACACTTTGCGCCATTACATCCCCAAAACCATCAATGGCTGCAATCTCCTCGGCGGAGGCTTCAAACAGCAGATCCATGGAAGGGAATTTTCCCGCAAGCAAAGCTGCCGCCTTTTGCCCGACATTGCGAATACCAAGTGCAAACAGAAGCTTGGACAAATCATTTTGTTTGGAGCGCTCGATGGAATCCAGCAGATTCTGTGCAGATTTTTCCCCCATGCGCTCCAAGGAGGCAATCTGCTCCTTTTGCAGGGAATAGAGATCAGCCGGGGAATGAAGCAAGCCGTTTTCCAACAAACTCTCTATCACTGCCGGGCCGAGCCCTTCGATATTCATGGCGTCTCTTGACGCATAGTGAATCAAATTGCGCAGCAGCTGCGCCGGGCAATCTGCATTGAAACAGCGCAGAGCGGCCTCATCCTCCAACCGAAATACCTCGCTCCCACAGGAGGGACAGCGATGCGGCATCTCATAGGGCGCACTGTCCTGTGCATGCGAGACAACTCCCAACACTTCCGGAATGATATCACCCGCTTTGCGCACCAAAATGGTATCCCCAATCCGAATATCTTTTTCCCGGATAAAATCCTCATTGTGCAAAACCGCGCGGCTGACGGTTGTCCCGGCAAGTTCAATCGGTTCAAATACCGCCGTTGGGGTTAATACCCCTGTACGGCCGACCTTTACTTCAATCGAAGTGAGAGTGGTCTGTTTTTCTTCAGGCGGATATTTATAGGCAACTGCCCATCTGGGGTATTTTGCCGTGGAACCCAGCTGTTCCCGCTGGGAAAAGTCGTCCACCTTGACAACCGCCCCGTCGATATTATAGGGAAGCGTCCCTCTCATCTGCCCGATTTCTTCGATCCGGGCAATCACATCTTCAATATTGTCATAACGCTGATAGGAGGGAATCACTTTAAAATGCTGTTCTTTGAGATAATCCAGCGATTGTTTATGCGAGGTAAGTGTTTCCCCCTGAATTTGCTGGATGTTAAACACAAAAATGTCAAGCTTACGCTTAGCAGCTACCTGTGGGTCTTTTTGGCGCAGGGAGCCCGCCGCAGCATTTCTCGGGTTTTTAAATGGAGTTTCCTCGTTCATCTCCTGCTGCTCGACAAGCTTTAAAAAGTTTGATCTCGGCATGTACACTTCACCGCGTACTTCCAGCAGGGGCAGTCTCTGTGGAAGCCTGAGAGGAATGGAAGCGATCGTCTTTAAATTGGCCGTCACATCCTCCCCCACAACGCCGTCCCCACGGGTAGAACCCCTTGTAAACACCCCGTCGGTATATTCCAGCGATACGGAAAGGCCATCGATTTTCGGCTCCACAACATACAATGGATTTTCCACTGTCTCCCGTACCCGATTGTCAAATTCCCGTACCTCATCCGTGGAGAACACATCCTGCAAACTGCCCATTTGGACGGTATGAGTCACCTTTTGGAAATCATTGAGCGTGGCGCCGCCCACCCGAACGGTCGGAGAATCCAGGGTTTTTAAATCCGGGTACTGCTGTTCCAAATCCATGAGTTCATGCATCAGGCGGTCGAATTCATAGTCTTCGATCTCCGGATTATCCAGCACATAATACTGGTAGCTGTGGTGTTCCACAATTTTTCTAAGTTCTTCTACACGCTTGACAGCGGCTGATCTTTCCATGTCTTAACCCTCCGAAAATCGCTTTTCCCATTATAGCATAATCAGGGAATTTTGAAAATAAAATCTCGAAAAATCTCACTTTTTGTGGCATAGTCCAAATTGCAGGGAAGTCCCTTCCCTGAGTATGGAGAAAATCTCCTGTTTTCATACATAACAGAATGGTTTGCATCTCTGGATTCCCAATGCTATAATAGGAACCATTCTAATTTATTATCCTGTTATGAATAGGAGAAAGCCCGTATGAAATGGTTTTACCAGCATCGGAAATTTTTGATGATCCTCCTCACCTTTTTCTTTATTTTGTTTATATTTTCAAACTCCTTGCAAAACGGAACGGATTCTGGAAATCGGAGCGGATTTGTCACAGAATTATTGAATCAGTTCCTGTCCCTGTTTCACCTGTCGATTACAGAACATTTTATCCGGAAAGCAGCGCATTTCAGCGAATACCTGATCCTGGGTATCCTGCTGATGCTCACTCTCCGTTCTTTCACCACAAAACTCGGGCGTTTTCTTACGGTTCCCCTGTTTGTTGGATTGCTTGTTCCAGTCTGTGACGAAAGCCTCCAGCTCCTGATTCCAGGGCGCTCTGGGATGGTAAGCGATGTTTTGATTGACTTTTCCGGCGTCCTTTCCGGGATACTGTTATGCTGGCTTTTTGTCTTATTCTTTACTAAAACAACATCACGGCGCAAGGCGTCCCCCTTTTAAGAAAAAATCCCGTATCTCTTAACCGAGATACGGGATTTTTCATAACCATGTTCCGAATCTTAGTGGCCAAACCACCATTTCAGATACTCAAGAAGTCCATCCCAGAAATCCTGCATAGTGCCTTCCCTCCTTGTGATAAAATTGCAAGCTGTTCGCTTGTCCTCAACATATCACTCCGAAGAGATAGAAGTCCGTTGTGTTTCGCGGCACTATTTCGTCGAAAAATGCGGTTTTGGATCCTCTTTCTTTCAGCTTATCCTATCCAAACCGCAATACAGGCTCTCTTGCTTCAAAACGATTCTGTCGTTTTTTGCGGTAAATATTACTGGATAATTACCTTTTTCTGAACCCTAAAATCTTCATTCAGGAAAACATTCCAATCGGCAATGTCCATACATAAAAATCTACTGTCAACAAGAAAAAACCTGCAATCAAGTATGCATGAAAACTTGATTGCAGGTTTCACTACAATTTACGAGGCAGAAAGCAATTTGAAATTGTGAAAGGTGACG
Source organism: Candidatus Pseudoruminococcus merdavium (assembly GCA_904419745.1). Lineage (GTDB taxonomy): Bacteria > Bacillota > Clostridia > Oscillospirales > Ruminococcaceae > Pseudoruminococcus_B > Pseudoruminococcus_B merdavium. Next base: position 9,576 of record CAJFSS010000017.1, read on the forward strand.
CTCATGGGGATTTCCGGCATTTCCAGAGAAAGGAAATTCCCACTTTTTTCATCCAGAATCAAAGTGAAATCCCCGTTTTCCGTCTCCCCGCTGACTAGAAATTTTCCATCTTCAAACGAAACATGGATTCCATTTTGCCTGGTAACTGCATCCAATGCCTTGACCACAGCGGAAACCGCCGCCTGGCTTAGGGCCGCATTGGGATCAACGTCCACGTGCATCCCAAGATATTCAATCGTCAACTTGTCGCTTTGATAGGTGAATTTCATCCCCTCTACTGCCTTGGGACTGGTCAGCGTAATAATACAGGTACCCGGGGCGTCCCGTCGGACAACGGCCTCAAAGGCAAAATCCCCATAGGTAAACTGGGCGCTGCTTTCAAAGGGCTGTACTGCCGTGCTGGGGAGGTTTTCTGTTTGCGTATTTTCCCCCTGAGTGCTGTTGCACCCGGTTAAAACCAGGAGCATGAAGGTACAAAGAACGATTACTGACAGTAACTTTTTGCCCATACCGCATATCCTCCGAACGGGTTCGGGCATGATCGGCGCTAAACCGCTATCTGCCCTTAATCTGCAAGAATGCATCGGACAGGGATTCTATTACATCTGTCGCCAGCATAGCATACTGGGACATCTTCTGGGCGCACAAATCCGCAGACAGCCCATGGAGGTACACGCCGGAAACCGCCGCTTTTTCCGCAGGGATCCCCTGTGCAAGCAGTGCGCCGATGATCCCGGTGAGCATATCTCCGCTTCCTCCGCGGGACAACCCACTGTTGCCCGTCTCATTAAAATAGACGCGTCCATCATTCGTTGCAATGACAGTATATGCGCCTTTTAGGACAGTTATCACCCCGTATTGTTTCGAAAAAGACAGCGCGGCGCCTATTCGATCCGCCTGTACTTCCGAAATGGTCTTGGAACACAGGCGGGCCATCTCACCGGGATGGGGAGTGAGGATTGTCGGCGCTTTACGGGTATGTAAAATTTCCGGATATTCGCTGATCACATTTAGTGCATCCGCATCCAGGACCAGTGGAATTTCCACTTCACGGATCACTGTTTCAATTACTTTGCGGGTGTCCTCACACCAGGACATTCCACACCCGGCAGCAATGGCGCTCATGGAATTGGCATGCTCAACAATACGCTTTGCTTCCCGAGAAGATATAGCGCCGGATTCCCCCATTTTTAATGGGAACATCACTGCTTCCGGGATGGAAGAGGTCAATGTCCTCGTTACGCGCCTTGGCGCGGCAAGAGTCACAAGCCCCGCAGAACAACGCAAGGCCGCCTTGGCTGCAATCTGTGCCGCCCCCATCATACTAGCACTTCCGGCAAGCAACATCAGCTTTCCAAAATCCCCTTTATTGGCGTCCGCTTTGCGGTCGGGGATTGCTGCGGAGACCATCTTTCGGGTAATGGTTCTGCTTTCTATATAAAGAGAGGAAAAAATAGGCGTGCCGATTCCAATATCCGCCACGACAACCTCCCCACAGTATCCTGCTCCGGGATAGAGGAGATGCCCCTGCTTTTTTGCTGCAAAAGTGATGGAGACAACGCAGGAAAAACACTCCCCTTCCACCGCGCCGGTATCCGCATTGGCGCCGCTTGGCAAATCCACCGCATAAACCCGTTTGCATTGTTTTCGGCACAGCTCGGCAAACTCGCTGACCGGTGAAGGCAGTTTTCCGTGGAATCCTATCCCAAATACCGCGTCGACCACAAAATCCGCGGCAAGAATTGCCTCTTTGGCTGCTTCCCCTTTTTCCTTTGCATCCAAAACCACCACATCCGCAGGCAACCGATCCATCATAGTTTTTGCATTGTCAGTCTTGGGTCTGCCCATTGTGAGCACCACTGTTACCCAGAACCCATGGCTGCTCAAATGGCGAGCAATCACAAAACCGTCCCCTCCGTTATTGCCATTGCCACATAAAACCACTGCCTTTGACGGGTTTTCCCGCTGCAAAATCACTTTGGAAGCCGCACTGCCTGCACGCTCCATCAATGGCAGGAACTCACACGCCCCGCTGTCTACATAGGCCTGTTCGGCAGCTTTCATCTGTTTGGAAGATACTACAAACATTCTCTATCCCTCCCATGCAACGACAACCGCCGCCGCATATTCTTCCGTATGTGTTAAGCTGACGCTGAACTTCAACTTTCTCTGCTCTGCAATTTCCCTGGCTTTTCCACTTAAAGAAAAATAAGGAGCACCCAGGCTGTCTCTGAGTACGGAAACCTCCGCTAGGGCAAAGCCGCGAATTCCCGTGCCAAGCGCCTTTGAAAAGGCCTCTTTTGCGCAGAAGTTCGCCGCAATTGTCCGGACACAATTCGCTTTCTCCCGAAAAAGCTGCCGCTCTTCATCCGAAAACACCCTCGTTAAAAAACGAGGGTGCCGGATACTCTGCTGAATTCTCTTTATTTCCACCAAATCAATTCCCGATGTTAATTGCATTTCGAATCTCCCTGGGAAGATAGTTTTTAATTCCCACAAATACACGTTCCGGCATGTTCATAATCACCATGGTACGACCCTGGTCCTTGTGCCGGAATACAAGATAATACACATCCGGGGACTTAATAGAATCGCAGACTACCAGTTTTGTCTGGATATCTCCCGGCATTGGGACTTCCGGAGAATATTTTCCCATTCTTTCAATATTCTTTGCCTGAATGGTAATGAGACGTTTGCGTTTGCGCTGCGCAATGATTTTATCAATATCAATTTCACCGTTTGTCACAGCATATTCATATTCAATGCTCAGACCCGTAAACACATACCATCCGCCAAAAATAGCCGCGCACGCGACAAAAACCACTACCATGGACCACACGCTGTCTGAAGGGACTGCAAAAACCAAAGTAAGGGCAATCAAAGCCGCCAGAATCAGACCAATCCGTATGAGTACATCAAGTACTGTTGTTTTCTTTTTTACCAAATGTTCAATAAAAATGTCCATGTGTTTCTACCATTCCTTTCCAAAAAACAGCCGTTTCTTTCACAGGCCGTCTCAGTACAATCATAATACCACGCAGCAAACTACATATTTGCTTTTTTCTCTTTTTACCGGGCGATTTTATTATAACATACTTCTTGAACGATTGACAATTCTATCTCATTAGCACAATGTGAAGAAATTGTGAAGGATTCTTCTGTCAGGTTTGCACTAAAACCCAAAATTCCCCTTGCAAAAAACTGAAATTCATGTTATGTTAAAGTCCATATGGAATACAAACGCTTTGACCGAGAGAGTAATCCCTGTAAAAGTCCAGTACAAGAGAGGACATTCCACCGGCTGAAAGAAAGTCCACAGGTACTTACAAGGATGAAGTTCACTCGCGAGCGGCGCTGCTGAAACAGGTTGCAAGTAGGCGGCGACGGGCCGATGCCCCGTTATCCTGCACAAAGAGTGTCCCATATTTTGGGAAACTTGGGGTGGTACCGCGGAAGCAGTTTACAAAGCTTTCGTCCCTTTGGCTGTATGCCTTAAGGACGGGAGCTTTTTTCTTTTGTAAACATCATCCATGTTACAGAATTTTTATTTTGAGGTGAACGCCATGAAAACCGCACTGGAAAACATCAAATCCACTGCATTGTCTGCACTGGAACATGTGCAGGATTTAAAGGAGCTTGACGCGTTGCGTGTAAAGTTCCTTGGTAAAAAGGGAGAACTGACCGCTATTTTAAAACAGATGGGTTCCCTTTCTGCAGAAGAGCGCCCAGTCATTGGGCAGATTGCAAACGAAGTCCGTTCTGCGATTGAGCAGAGCGTCGCCCAAAACGTGGAACGCCTGAAAAAGGCTGCTCTGGAAGCAAAGCTCCAAGGGGAAACGCTGGACGTCACCATGCCGGGAAAACACCACGAACTCGGCAAACAGCATCCTATCAACCTTGTACTTGATGAAATCAAGGAAATTTTTCTCGGCATGGGATTTGATCTCGCACAGGGTCCGGAAGTTGAATACGATTACTACAACTTTGAGGCGCTCAATATTCCAAAAGATCATCCGGCAAGGGATACCCAGGACACATTTTATATCACGGATGATATTGTTCTGCGCACACAGACTTCCAACGTACAAATTCATGTCATGGAAAATCAGAAGCCTCCCATTCGGGTTCTGGCGCCGGGACGTGTCTACCGCTCAGACGCAGTGGACGCCACTCACTCCCCCTTGTTCCACCAGATTGAAGGCCTTGTCGTTGACAAGGGCGTCACCATGGCGGATTTGAAGGGTACCCTGGAAACCGTTGCAAAACGCCTGTATGGAGATGATGCACAGGTCCGTTTCCGTCCGCACCACTTCCCATTCACAGAACCATCCGCAGAGATGGATATCATGTGTTTCCACTGCCATGGGGAAGGCTGCCGCCTGTGTAAAGGCGAAGGATGGATTGAAATCCTCGGTTGCGGGATGGTTCACCCAAAGGTTCTCAAAACCTGTGGTATCGATCCGGAAATATACTCGGGCTTTGCGTTCGGGATTGGACTTGAACGCATTGTAATGAGACGCTTTAATATTGACGACCTCAGACTGCTGGTGGACAACGACCTGCGGTTCCTGGATCAGTTTTAACAGGAGGTAATTTCACATGAACTTATCGATGAAATGGCTGGCCGACTATACGAAAATCGAGACCACGCCAAAAGAATTTGCCGATAAAATGACCATGTCCGGTTCTAAAGTGGAAGGCTATGAAATAGAAGGCGAGGAGATTAGTAAAGTTGTTGTTGGCAAAATCCTCTCCATTGAACAACACCCCAATGCGGATAAACTGGTTGTCTGCATGGTGGATGTTGGCGCGGACTCCCCTCTGCAAATATGTACCGGGGCGACTAACCTGAACGTAAATGACTATGTCCCCGTCGCACTGGACGGCTCCACATTGCCTGGCGGTAAGAAAATCCGCAAAGGCAAACTGCGCGGGATGGAGAGCAACGGCATGCTCTGCTCCCTTTCCGAATTGAACCTGACAGTACATGATTTTCCAAACGGAATTGAAGACGGCATTTATGTTTTGGAAAACGAAGCCCCGCTGGGACAGGATATCCGGGAAATCTTGGGATTAAACGATGTGTCCGTGGAATTTGAAATCACTTCCAATCGCCCGGACTGTCTGTCTGTTATCGGACTGGCAAGGGAAGCCGCCGCTACCTATGGCACAGAACTCACCTTGCATGAACCAATCGTTGAAGAATGTGCAGGCGATGATATCCACAATTACCTGAGTGTGACTGTGGAAAATCCTCAACTGTGCCCGCACTACATTGCAAGGGTTGTCAAAAATATTAAAATCGAGCCATCTCCGCGTTGGATGCGTGAGCGGCTGCGCGCCAGCGGTGTGCGCCCTATCAATAATATTGTGGATATTACCAACTACGTCATGCTGGAATATGGCCAGCCAATGCATGCATTTGACCTCAAATACATGAAAGGCGGAAAAATTATTGTCCGCAATGCAAAAGAAGGCGAGTCCATTACAACACTGGATGGGGAAACCAGAACCCTCTCCCCGGAAATGCTCGTCATTGCAGATGAAGAAAAACCTTCGGCAGTCGCCGGCGTTATGGGCGGAGAGTACAGCGGTATTATGGATGACACCAACACCATTGTTTTTGAATCCGCTTGTTTTCATGGCCCTTCTGTCCGCCGCACTGCACAAAAACTTGGCATGCGTACCGAAAGCTCCGGGCGCTATGAAAAGGGGCTTGACCATAACACCACACTCCCGGCAGTCATGCGGGCCTGTGAACTGGTACAGATGCTTGGCGCAGGAGAGGTCGTCAGCGGTATCATTGACGTCAACAACGCAAATACCCAGCCGGTTGTCCTCAAGCTGGAAACCGATTGGATTAACCGCTTCCTCGACATCAATCTGAGCCGGGATGAAATGGTTGCTATTCTTGAAAAAATTGGTTTTACAGTGGACGGTGAAGACAATATCCATGTCCCGTCTTTCCGCTCGGATATCGAACATAAGGCGGACATAGCAGAGGAAATCGCGCGCTTTTATGGATATGACCGGATCCCGGTCACACAGACAAGAGGATCCGCACAGGGCCATTTAACCCCGTCCCAAAAGTTTGAGCGCAAGGTCAATCAGACCATGGTGGCGCTTGGCTGTTATGAGATTATGACCTACTCCTTTATCAGTCCGAAATACTATGATAAAATTGCAATGCCAGCGGATGATAGCCGCCGTAATTCCGTCGTGATTCGCAATCCTCTCGGTGAGGATACCAGCATCATGCGCACAACTATGATCCCTTCCATGCTGGAAACTCTGTCGAAAAACTACAACAACCGCAATGCAGCGGCAAAACTGTTTGAAATCGGAAATATTTATTTGCCCCGGAAAACAGGTGAACTCCCTGTTGAGGAACCAACTTTGGCAGTCGGCATGTATGGTGAGGATGCGGACTTCTTTACTCTAAAAGGCATGGTAGAACAGCTGTTGACGGCCTGTGGTGTGGACGGAGTGGAATATACCGCCCAAAAAGAAAACCCCACCTTCCATCCGGGAAGATGCGCAGACGTCTCCATTGGTACAGAGCCTCTTGGAGTGATTGGGGAAGTACATCCAGTAGTATTGGAAAACTACTCCATTGGTACAAGGGCATATGTCGCTATCCTGGATATTCCGGCAATGATGGAACATGCCAATTTGGACAAACAGTATACCCCGCTTCCCAAATACCCGGCAACCTCCCGTGATTTGGCATTGCTCTGCGATGAGGAACTCCCAGTAGGAGAAATTGAAAAAACAATCCGTGGCGCAGTTAAAAATCACCTGGAGAGCGTCAAACTCTTTGATGTTTACCGCGGCGCCCAGGTAGAACCGGGCAAAAAGAGCGTTGCGTACACTATCACCATGCGTTCTGCCGACAGCACCTTGACAGATGAAGAAGCAGACAACGCTGTGAAAAAAATCTTAAAGTCCCTGGAAAAAATCGGCGTCAGCCTGCGTATGTAAACGGAGTTTTCTTGCTTTCTGCACATAAATAGTGTATGATTAAGGATACATGAGCACATAATTCAATAAGGGGTGAAATGTATGCACGAACCGACTATGACGTTTAAACTCCACGAAGATAAAGAAAGCGAAATGAAGCAGATTTTAACTGCGGTGTATGATGCGCTTACAGAAAAAGGATACAACCCAATCAATCAAATTGTCGGCTATATCCTTTCTGAGGATCCAACATACATCACAACCCATAAAAATGCCCGCAGCCTGATCCGCCGAATTGATCGCGATGAACTGCTTCAGGCGTTGGTAAAATCCTATCTGCAGGCATAAAGTTTTTTCCGTTTTCTCCCTAAGCGGCCAGGCTGGAAACAGCCTGACCGCTTAGGTTTTCTTCATGGTTTCTTCATTTTACTTTATCCATTTTTTATGTTATAATAACAAGTACAGCCTCAAAACATATCCACTTTATACGAAAAAAGGAGGTCAATGCTATGGCAGAAAAGAAAAGTGAAAAGAAAAAACTGCCGTTTCCCATGTACAAGGGAAAACCCCTTGTCCGCAGCGGAAACACACTATATTACGGCGATATGTCCGATGAATATGTCATCATGATGCAGATCCTTTCCACCAAAGAATTTGATGGGGAGCAGATTGCAGATAAAGTTCTGGTTCAATTGATGCTGACAGACCCTGAAGTTCGTCCTAAAAAGCGGATTGTCAAAAAGAGCGAACAGGATGGACTGTACAACGCCATGGATATATCCTATATCTGGCTGTCCAGGGCATTAAAACCAAAGGAAGCTACGGAAAATTGATAAAACCCCTGCACGAAATTGTGCAGGGGTTTTCCTTTCCTTAAAGGCTTCTGTTTTTTCTCTTCGGGTACGTCCGTGCTTTCTAACAATATACCTTCTCATTCATCCATTTCTGCTTGCTCATATACCCCCGTTATGACCAGGTTTCCCATATTGTCTTTGGACACAGTAACCTCTGTAAGACCCAGGGGAATTTTTAAAGTTGTGTCTTCCGGCTGCCTGGTGATCAAATAATTTTCGCTTTGATAGTACCTGCCCACTTCCAGATGTTCATAGTATTCTTCCAGACACCAGTTTTTGTAATACAGGATTTTGGCATGCGGTTTCCCGACATAGCGGATATGCCATGGCTCATAGGAAATTCCAGTTTTGGAAGTCTTAAACTGGGGATACCGGATGACAAAACCATATTTCCATCCCTCTGTGGCAATCAATTGCGCTGCTTTGGATTTTAGAAAACCGGGACCCGCCAATCCATAAACATAGACATCCATCGCAAGTCCTGTCTCATGTTCACTTTCACCCGGCTTTGCAGAAACATCGCTTCCCTCCTGCTCAAACACTTCTACCTGTTCTTCTCTGGAACGGTAGGAATTATTGACATAGAGCCGTTCTCCGGTATTTTCCAGTACTGCTGCACTCAACTGTGCATAATCTTCCACAGCACAGGAATTCATCAACAGCCCGGAATCTTTGTATTCTTCCAGGGAATACCGGCTATCTCCTACAGGATGGGCAGAATTGATTAGTACAAGGGAGTCATCTTTCCGTATCCCTTCCCGGTTTAAAAATTCTTCTGCCTGTACGCTTTCCAAGCTTTCCGGAGACAAAGAGAGTTTCTGGAACTCTATCTGCCGGAAGGGGGCCGAAATCTGTTGTACCAGAGTAAACCGCCAATCGGTGCGAACCAGCAAAATTCCCGTCCCCACTACCAACACGGCTGCCAATACACAGAAAAATATTCTTTTTCCCATTCCTGTTTTCTTTTTTATCATAATCCCGATCCTCCAAAAGCCCTAGAATAATCCCTGCAAAACAGGGATTTCACTACCACTCCAATAAATTGGAAAAACGCCTGAACGGAGTTCCATTCAGGTGCTTTCCCTATTGTATGTTTTGCTTTTCATTCGAAAGTTTTTTCTTTTCTGCTCCAAAACCGGCCAAAGGAACCAACAGGATTTAACCCAAATTTGCGAAAAGCTGATCATATTCCGCCTGTAGGGTATCCCTTTCTGCGGCAATGCCATCCAGTTCGGACTGTAAGGAAGCTCTCTGCGCTTCATAAACGGACTGGCTTATTGTACCTGCGCGAAATTCCTGTTCTACCCGCTGTAAATCTCCATCTTTTAAGTCAAATTGTTTCTTTTGTTCCAACAGTGCGTTGGCTTTCTCCCACGCCGCCACGCTGTCAAAACTGGAGGAAACGTTGTATGCAATTTCTATCCGGCTCTTTTCAAATCTGGCGATACTGTTATATGCGCTGGTGATATCTGAGAGGAACTGTGAATAATCATACCCGGAATAACCCTCTTCACTTTGCGCACCCGCTTCCATATATTGCGCCTTATACTGCTCAATTTCCTGATAATATTCTTTTATATCATCATCCAATTCCATGGCGCGTTCGACATAGTCTTCATATTTTTCCTGGTGTTCTTCAGCTTCCTGCTGCTGGGCCAGCTCCTTCTGATTTGCAAACTCTACTGAATCCGCATAATACAGATTCCCATCAAAACGATCGCTGTACAGGCTATAATCCTTGGGAAGATACAAAATTACATTGTTTGATTTGGAATCCGAGACAACCGATTCGATCATTGTCTTAATTGAGAAATTGAACATGGGAAGATCCTGTTTGATTCCAAGCATCACCGTAGTGCGATCAGTTTGCTCTGTGACCGTGACAATTGTCTGATAAAGCTGATTATGATAATACTCTATGTGTGCCCTGTCATCTTCTGACTGCCGGACTTCCACATGAAACCAATATCCGCTGGATTCCAAATCAATCCGTTTGGCGCCGCTTACAACCGCCTGGTTTTGCTTATTTTCTTCGCTTTCCTGAAGGGCTGTGTTATAGATACTTGTAACGTCATGAATTGCAAAAGGGATGGAAATGGCAATTCCCAAAAAACTTACCCCCGCCACAATGCCCAATATCAGAACGATCCTTTTAAATATGCTCATGCTCTTCCTCCCCTTTCTGTTGCTTTCTCACTGGCTGAGTATAGCGGTGAAAGCGTTCGATCAAATAGCGGTAGCATTTACGCACCAGCCAGCAGAAGAAAATAGCTCCGAGGATTCCACACACGATGCTGAATATGCTGATAAACAAAATGCAAATCCCAATCCAGAAAGTGCTAAATACAAAGGAGGAGACCGCCAGGACCAGCCCAAATACCCCTGCAACCGCCATGCAGACAAAAATCACTACTGCGGAACCCAAAATTCCAAATAAAGGCGGTATAACAATAACCATCAAAAATACCAGGAGTATCAAAAGGAAAAAACCGCCGATATTTAAATCCTTGACCTTACGGGTCATTTTGGCGTAATCAATTTTGGCACGGTTCTTCCTGCGTTGCGGTTCCTCCCCCTTTTCCTCTGTCAGAATCTGCTGCGCAACCTCATAAGGAGAACCAAGGCCCGCTGAAATTTCATCCTCTGTTTTTCCCTGGTTTTTTCCATCCTCAAAATATTCCGCATAATCCCGCATGATTTCATAAATCTCTTCTTCCGGTATCTGCCGTTTCAAATACCGTTCGAGACTGGACAAATAATCAAGCTTTGTCATCGTCTTCACCTCTCAAAATCTCATTTACCATACCAGAAAATTCTTTCCACTCTTCTTTGAGCGACCACAGATAACCTCTGCCCTTGACCGTCATCCGATAATATTTTCTGGCCGGACCACCGCTGCTCTCCACCAGATAGGTTTCAAAATAATCTTCCTGTGTGAGCCTGCGCAGGATGGGATACACCGTGCCTTCGTTGATTTCTGTGTAAGAGGCAATGTTCTGTACAACCTCATAACCATACATATCATGCCGGTCAATCAAAGCAAGAATACACATTTCAATCACACCTTTACGAAACTGTGTGTTCATGGACTCACCACCTTTAATTGCATTATAGCACAGTACTGTTTATTACACAATACTAAATTTTAAAAAATACTTGGTGGTCTTTATTATTGTGCAATATTTATAGGAAAGGCGATCTATACAGAATCTAATTGTAACTTAGTACAGCTTTTCCCTATCTTTTGTCAGAAAATCAAGATATAATAACAGAAGAGTGGGTTTCCATTAGGTAGTTTTGTGTAGGAAACCAGAAAGTATTATCCATGTATGGATCAGAATTTTATAGAAAGGGGATTGTTATGAAATTTGGAGTGAGTTCCTATTCTTTTGTCAAAAAACTTAACAGCGGGGAAATGACCATTTTCGACGCCATTGAATTTGCAAAAAACGCCGGATACGACGCCATGGATTTTGCAGATTTTGCCCCAGCCGATTTAGCAGAACCGGAATTTGCAAAACATGTGCATGAAAAATGCGTCGAGGTTGGCATTACTCCTTCCTGCTATGCGGTGTGCGGTGATCTTGTCCGGCCGGATGGGCGCACAGTGGAAGAAGAGGTTGCTCGTTTTAAGCACCATGTAGACATTGCAGAAATCCTTGGATGCAACAAAATGCGTTTTGACACAACCAAATACTATCCGGAAGACGGCTCCTGCAAGAGTTTCCGTGATGTTGCCGACCGGATTGCCCCAATGATCCGGGAAATCAGCGAATATGCCCGCAGCAAGGGGATTTTGACTTTATCGGAAAACCATTATCAGTTTTTCCAGGACAGCGAGCGGATGGACTATTTAATGGAGCAGGTACATTGTGACAATCACAAGCTCCTGATTGACGTAGGGAATTTCCTGTGTGCGGACGAAAACCCAATCCATGCGGTTGGCCGCCTTTCCCAGTATGCTGGCCATGTCCATGTCAAGGATTTTCTGTACCGAAATGGCGAAGTGATAAGCCCATTTACGATTTGGGGGAAACCGGATGAATCGGTTGAACACTCCAAAGACGGAAAAATCATGCCCGCTTTTTCTAAAAAGGGAGCGGACGGTATCCCCTTTGGCGGGGGATGGCTCAAAACCCGTGGAAATAACTTCATCCGGGGAACCGTCCTTGGAAATGGGGTTGTCCCCGTCCATCAATGCCTGGATTTAATCCACAGCGCCGGGTACGACGATGTAATTGCCCTGGAATTTGAAGGGCTGGAAGAGCCGCTTGATGCAGTCCTTCTGGGACTCAAATACATGCAGTATTTCTGTGGACAATACCGATAAAATAAAAACAGAGCCGGAACCATTTCGGCTCTGTTTTTTATATGGAAATACAGTTCAGTTGAACAAATCATTCCAATTTTTTGGTGTTTCAGAAAATGTTCTTCTGAGTTTCCAACTGCCACATGTTTCAAAAGCTTCCAAACGCAGGCACTTGTTCTATAAGTTGGCCTTTTGCGAAATGGGAGCCATGGACTACACTGCAAATCCCAACCACATTCCTCTCTGTTTGGAAAACCCATGCCCATCACGCTATCATGGATACAAAACTGGATTTTAACGGGTTCTTTTTATGGAAATAACCCGGTTTTCCTCAGCCACAATACGATAGTCCCCGCTTTGGAACACAATCCGCCCTTTTCCATAAGTGATGATCCGTTCAATCCCAGCACAGAGCTGTCTTCCCTGTTCCCGTCCGATTGGTCGTTCAAACTCCACAAAGCCATCCTCCACGCCACGCCGAAACAATTCCATCATCTGTTCCTCCGGATTCGCCGGATATTCCGCCTGCTTATAAAAATTACATGGTTTGCAGCAGAGCACTAGATTGTAAAATTGTCCCGGCCCACCTGCCGAGCGTGGAAGGTAGTGATCCAAAGTCGCGTTTTTCATATTCAGCCGTTTTCCGCAATAATAGCATCGCCCCTGTTCCCGAAGGAAGATATAGCGTTTGACTGTTTTATCCCGCAGCATGCTTTTTCGCCCCTGTCACAAAAAAGCGGCGGAAAATCCGCCGCTTTTTTCTCTCATTTACCGTTCCTCTCCAAGGAAAAAGAGCGCCACTGTTCCCGGGCCTGAATGGGCCCCAATGACCGGCCCAATATAGTTGATTAAAAAAGATTCCACTCCGCAGCGTTCTTTTACCCGGTCGGCAACATACTGGGCGTCTGCCTCGCAGTCCCCATGGCTGATAAAAACTCTCGGATTTTTTCCCCGAAACTTGCCAAGCTGTTTTTCCATATTGTCAACCAGTGCATTCAAGGACTGTTTTCTCCCGCGCACCTTGGCAATGGGAATCAAGCGCCCCTCGTCATCCACATGCAGGACGGGCTTGACATTGAGCATGGAGCCAAAAATTGCTGCCGCTTTGGAGACACGGCCGCCCCTGTGCAGATGGAACAGGTCATCCACTGTGAAATTGTGGCAGATATATCCCTTGTTTTCTTCCAGCCAATCGCGGACAGTATCAATGTCATTGCCTTCCAGTTTCATGCGCACGGCATAATCAATCAACAACCCTTCTCCCAGGGAGGCACACAGGGAATCCACCACATAGACCTTGGAATCCGGATACTTTTCGGATAATTCCTGCGCAGCAAGCCGTTCGCTGTTATAGGTTCCGCTGAGTGCAGAGGAAAATGCAATACAAAGCACATCGATCCCCTGTTTCAAATACCCTTCAAAAACGACCATTGCCTTTTCAGGGGTGACCTGCGCAGTAATGGGCATATTGCCTGCACGCATTTTTGCATAGAAATCCTTCGGGGTAAGGCGATCGTTTCCCTCCCCAGTATAGGTTTTGGATTCAATCGTATATGGCATCGGAAGAAGAACCAACCCGTTTTGGGTAAGATAGTCCTCCGGCAGATCACAGCATGGGTCTGTAATGATAACATATTCCCTGTTCATTTTGAACACCTCTTTTCAGGGCACGTCAAGTGCGCCCCGCTTTTCTTTTTTTATTATAATATAGTTCCACAAATCAGGCAAGCAAATCCAGGAAATCTCTAAACAAAATTCATAATCTTATTCCATTTTTTGTTTTTGTGTCTGTGCATTATAATCATTGAGTTTGGAAAGCGTGGAGGATTGCCCATCGGTAACTTCGGTAAAGGATTCCGGTACGTCGCCTACAATAACCGTCTGCGCAATCTGAAAACTGCTTGTCACATCCGTTGTTTGGGAGTATCCAGGAATCAGGGCAGTGACTTTCACCTTGATTTCTAAGACAATCTGGTGCAATGTCTGATTAATGCCGGCAGTTTGAAAATTGCTTTTGAGCTCCGATTCCACATATCCCTCCGGTATTACGCGGAAACTGATTTGAGGGCCATGCCCGGAGAGAAAAGCCCCTCCAAACAGGGTGCCTACGGGCAGTCGGATTTCCTGATACTCCGGATCGGAAAGCCGATCCATCACTGCATCCAACAGGGCGGCATTGATTTGATTTGCTGTAACCGTGTCCGTCTGGATGGCTGCAATATCCCCCTGTGTATTCTTAACTAGGGTGACAAAAGAACTATAGGTGACGCCCAATTCCTCCAGTTCTGCACTGACTGCGTCATTGATGGCCTGGGTCGCCGCATTTTTTGCCTGATACATCGCAGATTTTTTTATAATTGGCCGCATCTTCCAATCCAAAAACAAAAAAACTGCAACCAGAAGCAGCAAAATCCAAAACAACCGCAAAAGAAACCGCCGTTTTTCCCGAGGACTCCGAATCCGTTTTGACGCCATCACTCTCACATCCATTTTCCCTTTTCTCTATAAATATGGGAAAAGCCAAAAAAATGTGCAAAACAGCGCCAAAACTCACTGGAAATGCTCCATTATGAAATGAAGCGCCTTTTCCTTGCCCTGATACGGTGGATAGCGAAACTGAATCCGGAGTCCGGATTTTATCATCACGCTTTGATAATGGGTAAAGGTATCAAAGCTCTTCTTGCCATGGTAGCAACCCATCCCACTCATCCCCACTCCTCCAAAGGGGAGTTTCGATGATGTGATATGAATTAAGGTATCCCCAATACATCCCCCGCCAAAGGAAACCGCCTCCATCACGCGTCTGCAAAAAGCTCTGTCTTTGGAAAACAGATAGAGAGCAAGGGGATGTTCCTGCTTTTGCAAAACCCGGATCAATTCCTCTTCATCCTGATAAGTAAGCACGGGCAGCAAAGGGCCAAAAATCTCCTCTTTCATTACTAAATCATCCCATGTTATAGGGTCAAGCAGCGTTGGTTCAATTTTTTGGCTGTCCTTGTCCCATTTCCCGCCAAAAGCAATTTTCTCCGGGACTATCAGCCTGGTCAAACGTTCAAAATGCCTTTGGCTGATGATTTTGCAGTACTCCGGATTCTTGAGCGGGGTATTCCCATACTGCGCTATGATTTGTCGTATGCATTCTTCTATCAGGGATTCCTTTACAGAGGAATGGACCAGCAGGTAATCCGGCGCCACGCAGGTTTGTCCCGCATTGATAAGTTTTCCCCAGATAATCCGCCTGGCCGCCAGGGAAAGATCCGCGGTGGGATCCACAATACAGGGGCTTTTTCCTCCCAGTTCCAAAGTAACGGGTACCAGATTTTCCGCTGCAGCCTGCATCACCTTTCGGCCCACCTGCGTACTCCCGGTAAAAAAGATATGATCATATCTCTGGCGGGTTAGCTCTGCACTTACACAGGCGTCTCCTTGCACTGCACAGACATGTTCTTCTGAAAAGGTATCTCTTATCAGTTGGGAAATAGCCTTGGCACTGTGCGGCGCATATTCCGAACACTTGAGCGTCACACAGTTGCCCGCCGCCACCGCACCAATCAGAGGCGCCAGGGACAGAAGGAGAGGATAATTCCATGGTGCGATGATGAGCGCAACACCCAGCGGGCGCGGGAAAATCCTCCCCTTGGCGGGATAGTGCATCAACGGCGCCGCGACCCTTTTGGGTTTTGCCCATTTTTTAAGATGGCGCAGCGCCTCCTCTAACTCCCCATACAAAAGACCAAGTTCCGTCTCGTACCCTTCAAATGCGCTTTTTCCCAAATCCTTGTGCAGAGCGGCCAGAAGCTGAGGTTCATGGAGGGTAAGTTGTCTTTTAAGCGAACAAAGGGCTTCCCTGCGAAAGCGGATGGGCAAAGTCCTGCCCGTAGAGAAATATTCTCTTTGCCTTTTGAGTATTTTCATTCCTTTGCTCCCCTTTACATGCACAAAAGATTGTTCCGAAATTGCCGTTTTTCATTCAAGTCCATGGAAGATTTGACCACACATACCAAATGGGAAGGGATCAGCACCTCCTGTGCAATTTGCATTATGCGCTCCGGTGTGACCTTCCGGTAGGCCTGCGCCTGTTGAAGGATATCGGTATAGCCCGCGTGCATGATATGGTTTTCATACGCCATATGCCAATTCAATCGCTCCGGGTCGTCGAGCATCATGGCGTTGTTGTCCTCATATTCCGGTAAAATCAGGGAGATGTCCTCTTCCCCAACCTTTTCTTTTACCGAACGGAACACCTCTGCGCACAGCTTGGCAGACTGGACAGCTCTGGATGGAGAAACCGCATATCCCACGCTCAGTATCCCCAAATTTGGGTAGAGCGTACAATCCGGGTCAAAGTCATAGATAAACCCTGTTTCTTCTGACAATTTCATTTTAAACCGTCCCAGTTCCCCAAAAAAGAGGATAGCATACAGCAAATCGATTTCCGCCATGGTATAACGCGACATATCCAAGTCAAAAGACAAAGCGATTTCGACAAGAGAGGAATTTTTCTGTTCCTGGGCCATCCACCGAATATTTCCCTTTCTGGCGCAAAACTGTTCCGGAACGGGGGCAAGATTTTTCCGGCTGCACTGCCTGTGACTGACAGGGTATTTTTCAATTTCCTCTGCCAGGATAGCGGGCCCATCTGGGGGGATATTCCCGGTCACATAGAAAAATAAATTGTCCGTTGTAAAAATCTCCCGCTGTTTGGCCTGCAAATCCTGTAGTTTGATCCTCTGCACTCCAGTAATGGTACCGGCAATTGCTCTTGCAAGGGGTGTTTTCGCAAAGGCGGCACGGTCACAAAACACCTGTGCAGAATGTTCCTGTTCTTCTTCCCGGATTTCGCTTTGTATTCTTCCACGTTCCAAGGAGACGTCCTGTACCGTTGCCTGGAGGGGAGCAAGTAACCCCGTAAGAAGCTGTACACATCTGGTAAAATGGCGCGGAGCGGCGGATATCAGAAAATGCAATACATTCTGGTATGTATAGGCATTGAATTGGGCGCCGATTTTTTGCAATTCCCGGTACAGCTGCACCTGCGGTATCCCCGCAAGATTTCTGAAAAAAATATGTTCTAAAAAATGGGTAATCCCATGTTCTTGTTCCGATTCATACAAAATACCGGCTTTTACCGTCAATGTAAGGCAAACACTGTGTAGATGGGGCTGTGGATAACAGTATACACAAATCCCGTTTTGGGTTGTAAATTGTTGTTCGATGGCAATCTCCTCCCTATTCCCCTGATACAATATGGTCTGCTTTCCAACAAGGTATTCCCATTGTAACATATTTCCATCCGTAATTGGAAATACAAAAAACAATTGTGTCCATAGGGGCTCTATTTCTCTTCCCGTTTTCCAAACGACCTTGTTTTCTTTAAAATATCCGTTCGCGTTGGAATTTGCTCCCACCTTTTTATTGACAATATTAGTACAGACAGTGATTGACCCCATCCAATTGCTTGACAACATAAAAAGAGGGAACAGCTTTTCTGTTCCCTCTTCCAAAATCGTGATTTATAAGCCGTTTCTTATTTACCAAAGTAACGGTTGAGGAGACCCTCAAATGCTTTGCCGTGACGTGCTTCGTCGCGAGCCATCTCATGAACGGTGTCGTGGATAGCGTCGAGGTTAGCTTCTTTTGCACGTTTTGCCAGGTCAAATTTCCCAGCCGTAGCGCCATTCTCTGCCTCTACACGCATCTCAAGGTTTTTCTTGGTGCTGTCGGTGACAACTTCGCCAAGAAGTTCTGCGAATTTTGCAGCATGCTCTGCTTCCTCATAAGCTGCTTTTTCCCAGTACAGGCCAATTTCCGGATAGCCCTCTCTATGAGCAACGCGAGCCATAGCGAGGTACATACCAACTTCGGTGCATTCGCCCTGGAAATTTGCTCTGAGGTCGTCGATGATATCCTGGCTTGCACCCTGTGCAACGCCTACGACATGCTCAGCAGCCCAGGATTTTTCACCCTTCTGCTCAACAAATTTTTCCTTTGGAGCCTTGCACTGCGGGCAAAAATCCGGCGCAGTCTCGCCCTCATACACATAACCACAAACAGAGCATACAAACTTTTTCATTTTTCTTTCCTCCTAAAAAATGGTTTGTTAATCAGAATCATTACTATTAAGTGTTTCTTTTCTTACCGTGATTAAACTATACCACATAAGTATAATTTTTGCAACCCCTTTTTGCAATTTTTTTGATTTTTTATTTTTATTCTATTCTTTCTTTTTGTAATTTTTATGAACAGACAAAACACCTGTTTATAAACAGGTGTTTTCATGGCAACTATTTCTTCACTCTCTCGTGACATTGCGAATCCAACGGTTGGAACGCAGCCGCAAAAATGCAATGATGACTTTCACAAACTGATCGATCCTGGTACACAAAAAGACTATAGGTGCTGGAAGCTTCAGCCAAAATGCTGCAATTGCCGCCAACGGTAGTACCACCAGCCAGCCACAGATCAAATCGACCAAAACAACAAAGTTTCCATCTCCAGCCCCTCGGTTGATTCCGGTAAAACATGTTGCCGCATAGGCAGTCGCCCAAGTGGTAATTGCTCCAATCACCATAAATTGTTCTGCAACCTCTTTGGTCGCGTCCGTCACATTATAAAAGGAAATGGCAATCCCACGGATAAAATACACAAAGAGTGCTGCCACAAAACCAAATCCAAAAAACAACAATTGCAGGGTGTTGGAATACTGTCTGGCCAGCTTATAATTTCCAGCTCCTACCGTTTTTCCAATGATCACGCAGGCGCCAGCACCAAGGCCCCAAATAAAAATCATGGCAAGTTCCAGCACAACATCCGTCATACTATTCGCAGATACCGCCTGTGAACCGAGATGTCCCATGATCCCAGCTTTGAAATTTCCAACAAGTCCCCAAAGCAAATCCCCAATAACAATCGGGACGCCGTATTTTCCAAAATCCTTCCACAGATCATAGTTGTTGCGCAGAATATCCTTCGGCTTGAAGGCCACCCGTTTTTCACAGCAAAAAACATAAAAAAGCACAACAAGGAATTCTATCACACGGGTAATCAGAGTAGATAACCCAGCGCCATTCACTCCCATACGCGGTGCGCCGAATTTTCCAAAGATAAACACATAATTCATGGCCAAATTAACAAAGAAGGAACAAATCGATACAATCAGTGCAATTTTTACCACTTCTACCCCTCGCAGCATCGAGAGGAGGGTTGTAGAAACCGACATAGTTAAATAGGAAAAACATACTATCCGCAGGTAGCCGGCCCCTGCCTCAATGATTGCCTGTTCGTTAGTAAACAGGGAAAGGATAAATTCCGGAAAAAATGCACATACAAGGGTAATCACCGCTGAAAAGGTAAAACACACTTTCAGTCCAATGGCAAACACTGTGCGGATGCGATCCATATCCCGTTTTCCCCAATACTGGGAGATGAGAACTGCGGTTCCACCGGATACCCCGCCAATAAATTTTCCCACAATAAAGCTTACCTGGTTTGCAAGCGCCACCCCGGAAAGGGCCACTTCCCCAAGCTTTCCCACCATGACCGTATCGGACATGTTCAGCCCAAAAGAAATTAAATTTTGGAATGCGACAGGAAGTGCTATGAGAAGCAGGGTCTTGTAAAAGTTTTTATCCTTGACCATATGAGTTCCCCCTTTACAGAAAACCGATCCTGTTTTCATTGTAGCTGTGGGAATCAAAATACACAAGTAGCTCCATTACAGTCTTTACAGGTCGTTTTTATGCACCAGTTCCTATTTTCCAGTATTTCAAACAATAAGAAAGCAAAATATTGGAAATTTCATACAAACCCCGTCGATTTCTTTTTATGAAAAGGAAGAAAATATCCTCCACATCAAGAATATAATTTGTGAAAACCTATTTCTTGGATTTTACATATTTTAAATGTGCTTTTTTCTCCCGCCTCGTCACATGGCAATAGGGTTCCAGCAATTTTTCCAGCCGAATAATCTCCCTTCTGGATAAACGGGGACAAAATGCAGACACTTTCCTCATGGTACGGAACAATTTCTTTTCCTTGATTACCGGGCAAAACCCGGTACGAATTTTGACCCGCTTTAAGCGGCATGGCCCGCAAAACACAACGATTGGATGCAGAAGATTTTCGTTTTTTACCCCAAGTACCTGCCTGAGTGCGTTATAATGGGCCCTGTTTTGTGCAATCGGATTATAAAAGCCAAATCCTCTGCCTCTGGAAAGCCCATGGTACCATTTTGCAGCATCTTCGTCTCCGAATACTTCCCCTGAATAGTGCTTGCACTCCAGAATAAAAATACCCCGACGGCAAAGACAGAGCACATCAATTTCCGTAGTTGCGCCTTTTTTGTTGGGAAGATATAAATTGGTCAATACTCGATATGTGCCAAACCGGTGGGAAAGCTTTCTGGCAAGCTGTTGTTCAGCTTCATTCCCGATATGCAGAAGCTGTTTTTGGAACTTTTTTTCCTTTACAATATGCCTGACAACCAAATAAAGAAGCAATATCATAAACAAAATGACCAGAGAAAAGAAAAAAATCGGTTTTAAATGTTCCATTCTATCACACCCTTTGCAGATGATTTTTACTATACTGAGTTTCTCGACAAAAATCAAGAACATATTTTCTTTGTAAACAAATTTCTGACCCAATTCCACTTTTCCTCTTCTAGTGGTATAATAGGGGCATTCAATGGATAAAAACTGTAAAAGATTTGGGCTATACTTTCCATTTTGTTAGAAACCATTCCCTCTCTGGAAATCGAAATTCCGTGTCCTTGTTGCAGCTGGGAGATAGTTTGTATCTCCTGGATGGTTTCTCTGCCCTACAATAAAGGAGTGTTCCCGTGAACCGATACAAAAAACTCTTGTCCAATACCGTGCTTTTTGCCATTGGTACTTTTAGTTCCAAAGCGCTTGTATTCCTGCTTATGCCGCTGTACACAGCAGTCCTTTCTACAGAGGAATACGGTACCGTTGATCTGATCATGCAAGCCGGCAACCTTCTATTGCCTCTGGTTTCTGTGGGGATTATCAATGCAATTGTCCGCTTTGGCCTGGATTCCAGCGTCCGCAAAAGCGACGTCTTTACTGTGGGATTGATGACCGTTTTCTGCGGCTTTCTTGTTTTGCTGTTCTTCTATCCACTGCTCCAGAAAATTTCCTATATTTCAGACAATATTGTTTTAATTTATCTCTTTGTTCTCATGTCCTGCCTGCGCAGTGTTTGCCACCAGTTTGTCCGTTCCATGGAATTGGTAAAACTTTATACCATTGATGGAATTTTCAGTACCTTTACAACCATTATGTTTAATATCCTTTTTTTGGTGGTATTCAAGCTGGGAATTACCGGTTATGTACTGGCTACGGTATGCGCCGATTTTCTTTCCGCATTTTTGCTGTTTTTAGTTGCAAGACTGCACCGGTATATCCATTTGAAAGGGTTGAAAAAACATATTATTGTGGATATGCTCAAATATGCAGTACCCATGATTCCCAACACCATGTTTTGGTGGATTACCAGCGCTTCCGACCGCTATATCATTGCCTTCTATCTTGGAAATGATGTCAATGGCCTGTATGCTGCCGCCTCGAAAATTCCAACCATTATCACATTGTTTTCCAGTATCTTTATGGATGCGTGGCAGATGTCGGCCATTACAGAAAAAGGGACTATTGAACGCAACCGTTTTTTTACCAATGTATTCGGCACTTATCAGGCCCTGATTTTTGCTGTGGGTTCGGGGTTGATCCTCTGTTCCAAACTGCTGACCATGATCATGGTCTCCCCCGCCTACTACGAATCGTGGAAATTTATCCCGTTTTTGATTATGGCAACCTCTTTTTCCTGTCTCGTGAGCTTTCTTGGAAGCGTGTATATGGTGGAGAAAAAAAGTGTGTTAAATTTCCTGACTACTGCCGCCGGAGCCGTTATCAACATTGTGCTCAATTTCATTCTAATTCCGAGATTAGGGGCAAATGGCGCCGCCCTTGCCACCTTTGCAAGCTATTTCACGGTCTTTTTGCTGCGTGCGGTGGATACCAAGCGTTTTGTTAAAATCCGATTCAGCAGCTTAAAACTCGCCTTAAACACGATTTTATTACTCATTCAAAGCCTGGTTATGATTTTTGAAACTCCTGGATGGATTGTCATTGAAATCGGGATTACCGTACTGATGCTTCTGCTCAATCTGAAATCCATTTTCGAGAGTCTCAGCCGTATTTTTTTCCGTCTCAGGGCAAGAACCGTCCGTTCCAAAAAGATGTCCTAAGGAGTGTCTGTCATGGCTGATATGCTTGTCAATCTTTATCGACTTTCCCAACAGGATCCTTCCCCTCTAAAGGAGAAAGGGGTTTTCATCAAACGCGTCCTGCCACCGGATAAATCCAAAGTCCTCGCTTTTATCCGCGGTCAATTTCAAGAAGGATGGGCGGATGAATGTGAACACGCCCTTTCCCACGATCCGCCAAGCTGTTACATTGCCGTTCGGGACAAAAAAATCCTTGGATTTGCCTGCTATGACGCCACTGCAAAAGGGTATTTCGGGCCAACTGTGGTAGATCCGTCCCAACGCCGCAAGGGAATAGGAGCTGCACTTTTACACGCTTGCCTGAACTCCATGCGTGAACAGGGATACGGGTATGCCATTATAGGATGGACGGCCAAGGATGCTATCCCGTTTTACCAAAAGGAAGCAGGCGCGGTGCTCATAGAAAACTCCGAACCGGAAAACAGTATTTATTCCAACATGATTGAATTTGATTGATTCCATATAGCAAAAACGTTGCCGGCAGCACATATGCTGCCGGCAACTTTTTTACTGAATAGCCTTTGGTTACTGGATTTGCGCGTGGTATTCCTGCAGGCATTTGGCTTCAATCTCTTTTCCGCCCTCATGCACTGCCTTGATTCCCTGCACAGCGGCATGGGCCGCCGCCAAAGTGGTGGCGTAAAAGATTCCATACTTAATTGCTGCTTTCCGGATATAACTGTCATCATGATGGCTGAGAGAACCAGCCGGTGTATTGACAATGAAATTGATTTTTTTGTTTTTAATTTCGTCCAATACGTTTGGCGCACCTTCATATAGCTTTTTGGTCTGCACGCAATCAATGCCATGTTCCCGCAGCAGGCTTGCCGTACCGCTGGTCGCTACAATTTTAAATCCCTGTACGGCAAACTCCCTTGCCACATCGACGACTTCCGCCTTATCACGGTCGCTGACGCTAATAAAAACGGTTCCGCTCAGAGGAATTTTGGTCTTTGTCGCCTCCTGTGCGCGGTAAAAAGCAAGGCCAAAGGAATCTGCAAGTCCCAATACTTCGCCGGTAGAACGCATCTCCGGGCCAAGCAGCGGGTCCACTTCTGGGAACATATTAAACGGAAAGACCGCTTCCTTGACGCCGCAGTGGTTGACCTTATGGTGTTTCAGGCCGATTAGTGGGGATTGCTCCCCAGTCAAAGGCAGGGTCATAATTTTCGTGGCCAGTGGAACCATTTGGATTCCCAGTACTTTGGAGACCAGAGGAACGGTTCTGGAAGCACGGGGATTGGCTTCCAGCACATAAATAGTATTGCCTTCGATGGCATACTGCATGTTCATCAGGCCGCGGACACCAAGTTCCAGCGCAATTTTCTTGGTATACTCATTGATGGTTTGAAGCTGTTTTTCGCTCAAATGGACGGATGGGATAACACAGGCCGAATCGCCGGAATGCACGCCAGCCAGTTCAATATGCTCCATGACTGCCGGGACAAACACCCGCTCGCCGTCGCAGATAGCATCCGCTTCCACTTCCGTCGCATGCTGAAGGAAACGGTCAATCAGGATCGGACGATCCGGCGTAACACCGACTGCTGCCTTCATATAACGGATTAAGCTTTCCTCATCGCGGACAATTTCCATTCCTCTTCCACCAAGCACATAGGATGGACGGAGCATCAATGGGTAACCGATTTCATCCGCTGCCTTTTTCGCATCCTCTACTGTAACGGCCATCTCCGCCTGTGGCATCGGAATACCGAGTTTCTCCATCATGGCGCGAAACTGATCGCGATCCTCCGCAAGGTCGATGGCTTCCGGAGAGGTGCCAAGGATATTGACCCCATTGGCCTTGAGCTCCTGTGCCAAATTCAGCGGGGTCTGTCCTCCAAACTGGGTGATGACGCCAACCGGGTTTTCGCGGTGGTATATACTCAGGACATCCTCAACAGTCAACGGTTCAAAATAGAGCCGATCGGAAGTATCATAGTCCGTGGAGACGGTTTCCGGGTTACAGTTGACAATAATTGTCTCAAACCCCAGGCGCCTGAGTTCAAATGCCGCATGAACACAACAATAGTCGAATTCAATTCCCTGGCCGATCCGGTTTGGGCCGCCGCCCAAAATCATAACCTTCGGTTTTTTCGAGGGGACAACTTTGGTGTCCGTTCCTTGATAGGTGGAATAGTAATAGGACGCGTCTTTTACGCCGCTGACCGGGACTTCTTCATAAACTTCTTCAATCCCAAGGCGGGTACGCTGTTCCCGAATGGACTGTTCCGTGATATTGAGAATCTTTGCAAGGTATTTATCAGAAAAACCGTCGCACTTTGCCTGGCGCAGCAGTTCATCCGGCAGTCCCTTTCCGTAATAGGCCAGCATCTGCTCTTCCAAGTCCACAAGTTCTTTCATCTGCTCCAGGAAATAGTGCTTGATTTTGGTCTTTTCATACAGGGTATCTAAATCCGCGCCTTTGCGGATGGCTTCGTACAGGATAAACTGGCGCTCGCTGGTGACAGTATTAAGCATCTTCATCAGTTCATCCAGGGATTTCTCATGGAAATCCTTTGCAAAGCCCAGGCCATAACGCCCGGTTTCCAGGCTACGGATAGCCTTCTGAAATGCCTCTTTATAGGTTTTTCCGATGCTCATGACCTCGCCGACAGCGCGCATCTGCGTGCCGAGTTTATCCTCTGCGCCTTTGAATTTTTCAAAAGCCCAGCGGGCAAATTTGATGACAACATAATCGCCCCACGGTTCATATTTATCCAGAGTTCCCGCTCTCCAATACGGAATTTCATCCAACGTCATCCCGCAGGCAAGCATTGCAGAAATCAGGGCGATTGGGAAGCCGGTCGCCTTGGAAGCGAGCGCGGAGGAACGGGAGGTACGCGGATTAATTTCAATGACAATGACACGGTCGCTGACAGGATCATGGGCAAACTGGACATTGGTTCCGCCAATCACACCTACGGCGTCGACAATCCGGTATGCGATATCCTGCAAACGCTT
Source organism: Candidatus Pseudoruminococcus merdavium (assembly GCA_904419745.1). Taxonomy (GTDB): domain Bacteria; phylum Bacillota; class Clostridia; order Oscillospirales; family Ruminococcaceae; genus Pseudoruminococcus_B; species Pseudoruminococcus_B merdavium. The sequence goes on from CAJFSS010000017.1 coordinate 34,966, forward strand.
TTGCAAGTCTTTGCTGATGGTCAGCATCGGCGCCGAACAGAAAGAATCTCCGGTGTGTACCCCCAACGGGTCAATATTTTCAATAAAGCAGACGGTAATCATGTTGCCCTTCTGGTCACGGACAACCTCGAGTTCCAGTTCCTCCCAGCCAAGAATGGATTCTTCCACCAGTACCTGGCCAATGATACTCGCCTGGATTCCACGGCTTGCAATGGTGCGCAGTTCCTCTTCGTTATAGACAAGCCCGCCGCCGGCTCCACCCATGGTATAGGCTGGACGCAGGACAACCGGATAATGGAGTTCTTGCGCAATTTCAATAGCCTCTTCCACAGAATAAGCAGGCTTGGAACGCGCCATCTCCACGTTTAAAGCGTCCATCTGTTCTTTAAACGCTATGCGGTCTTCCCCGCGCTCAATGGCGTCTACCTGCACACCGATCACCTTGACGCCGTATTTTTCCAGCACGCCCGCCTTAGACAGCTCCAGGCAGAGGTTTAATCCAGACTGTCCGCCCAGGTTTGGAAGCAGGGCGTCCGGACGTTCCTTTTTGATAATCTCTGTCAGGTTGTCCACATCCAGCGGCATGATATAAGTTGCATCCGCCATGTCCGGATCGGTCATGATAGTGGCCGGATTAGAATTGACCAGTACAATCTGATATCCCAGGTTCCGCAACGCCTTGCAGGCCTGTGTCCCTGAATAATCGAATTCACAAGCCTGTCCAATAATAATGGGGCCGGAACCGATAATCAGTATTTTGTTAATGTCCTCACGTTTTGGCATACTATTCCTCCTCTGACTACCTGAAAGCACATAAAACGACATAATAACATATTTTATTTATTATAGCGCACAAAACTTTACAGAACAAGAAAATTCTCTGTTTTGTGTGCTTTTGCACATCTAAGGAAGGATGGAGAAAAATGTTCTTGGGAATTTTATAAAAACATTTGCCGATGCGGGTTTATAAGTAAGTAGGTATACGGACAAAGTAATGTTGAGCAGAAGAACAACCATGATATCCGTACAACAAAAATGGACGCCCCTAACAACCTGGATATTTGGAAAAACTCGATCGATTCGGACAGGAGAGGATGCTTCCTCATGGAAAGCAGAGAAAATGTCCTGAAAATACAGCCGCTTAATAAAACAGCAAAGCACCTTACCAATTTTTATTAAAACTGACGCAAAATCAAAACATACAAAAAGGGTATCAAGTCAAAATCCCCCTTCTTTACAAAGAAGGGGGATTAAACATTATAGTATTTTTTTCATCCTTTCCATTGCCTCCGCCGTACTCTCATGGTCCGAAAAAGCGGTTAAACGGAAAAAGCCCTCGCCGTTGTTGCCAAAACCTGCACCCGGAGTCCCAACAACCGCAGCATTTTCCAACAGGAAATCGAAAAATTCCCAGGAATCCATCCCATTCGGGCATTTCATCCAGATATAGGGAGAATTGATTCCCCCAAAGTAGGGGATCCCTTTTTCTGTGAGTGCCGCGCCAATCATCCTGGCATTTTCCCGATAATAGGAAATATTTTCTCTTGTCTGCCGTTTGCCTTGCTGGGTAAATACCGCCGCTGCGCCGCGTTGTACAATATAGGAAACCCCATTGAATTTTGTTGTCTGACGCCTGAGCCACAGTTGGTTGAGGAGGATTTCTTTCTCCTGTTCGCTTTTTGCAGTTAAAGCTTTTGGGACAACCGTGTATCCGCAGCGTGTCCCGGTAAACCCGGCAGTCTTTGACAGGGAACAAAATTCAATCGCACAGGTTTTTGCCCCTTCAATTTCAAAAATACTGCGTGGCAGGCCCTGTTCTGATACAAACGCCTCATAGGCCGCATCAAAAAGAATGATTGCCCCATACCGGTTGGCATAATCCACCCATTCCTTCAGCTGCTGCCTGGTATAAGCTGCACCAGTCGGATTATTGGGTGAACAGAGATAAATGAGATCTGCTCCCTGTTCAGGGGGCATTGGGCAAAAACCATTGTTTTCATCTGCCTGTAAATAGACTATTTTGGTGCCAAGCATCTGGTTTGTATCCACATATACTGGGTATACGGGATCAGGGATCAAGACCGTATTCTCTGCACTGAAAAGATCAGTAATATTTCCTACATCACTTTTTGCGCCATCGCTGATGAAAATCTCATCCAAATTCAAGGAAACTCCCATCTCCTGCTGGTAATATTCCTGTATGGCTGTTCGTAGAAAATCATATCCCTGCTCCGGGCCATAGCCATGGAAGGTCTCTTTTTTTGCCATATCCTCAACCGCTTGATGCATGGAATCAATCACGCAGTCCACCAATGGCAGCGTGACATCGCCAATTCCCATCCGGATGATTTTCTTTTCCGGATGTCTTTCCGAAAAAGCAGAAACGCGTTTTGCAACCTCAGAAAAAAGGTAACTCTGTTTTAAACTGAGAAAATTTTCATTGATATGGGCCATAGTACTTCCCCTCTCCTATTATTTGTATTCTTTCCATGATGAAATGGGAACCTAGCGGTACAGGGAATCTTCTATTTCTATTTCCCCGTCAAACACATGGGACGCCGGGCCTTCCATAATCACATTTCCATCCTTTTGATAGGTGATATGGAGATCCCCGCCCTTCAAATGTACTGTGATGGGCGCCCCATACGGGGAAACTCCTTCCAGTACGCAGGCCACTGCAACCGCGCAGGCTCCTGTTCCGCAGGCAAATGTTTCACCGGAACCACGTTCCCATACCCGCATTTCCACTTCTGTTTTTCCAAGGATATGGGCAAATTCTGTATTGATTCGGTCCGGAAAAAGCGGATGGTGTTCAAACCCGGGCCCGAGCTTTTCCAGGTCCAAGCTCTTGATGTCCTCACAAAACACCACAGCATGGGGATTTCCCATACTGACACAGGTGACATAATAGGTTCGCCCATAAACTTCCAATGGCTGTCGGACAAAATGATCCCCGCTGCATAGTACGGGAATTTCCCTGGGATCTAATATAGCATGCCCCATATCTACCTGTGCCCGGCATACCCTGCCATTTTCTATTTGCATGGTGATGGGTTTTATCCCGCTGAGTGTCTCCAGAGTAATATCCGTTTTTTGTGTCAGCCCCGTGTCATAGACATATTTTGCCACACAACGGCTGGCGTTGCCGCACATCCGTCCTTCCGAACCATCGGCATTAAACATACGCATTTGGAAGTCTGCCTTTTTTGAGGGCAAAATTAGAACCAGTCCATCCGATCCAATTCCAAAATGGCGATTACTAAGCAGTACCGATAGTCGTCCTGGATGAGCGGGGGCTCGCTCCATACAGTTGAGATACACATAATCGTTTCCAATTCCGTGCATCTTCGAAAAATGCAATCTCATTCCCCTTCTCCTTCCTTGTTCTATCTCTAGTATTCCCAGAAATAACACCTTTTCTGGGCTACAGCAACATTATAACATGGGAAGTCGTGACAGCGTCTGTGTAAAATGACATAAGTTTTGTTTCTAAAAGCACCAGTTTTTAGAAAAACAGCAAAAGAAACTCCTCCTGCTGTTACAGCAGGAAGAGAAAAGTCATATAGAGCTACGAATACTTCTGATATGGCGGATAACAAAATCCAGTTCGTCCTTATCATGAGTTGCCATCAAAGTAAAACGAAGTCTTGCCTGGCCCTTTGCAACGCTGGGATAATGTATGGTCGGGACAAATATTCCTTTATTATAAAGCAGCTCGCTGAATTTCATGGCACGGCATTCTTCTCCGATAATCAGGGAGACAATGGCGCTTTTCGTACTCACGCGCTGGAAGCCGATTTCATGGAGGCCATTGACAAAATATGTCACATTATCTCTCAGTTTCTCCACCAGCTCCGGATGGTTTTTGACTATTTCCAGCGCTTTAATGGCTGCCGCAGTAGACGCCGGAGAAATGGGGGTTGTCGCCCGAAATGTATTTGCCGTATTGCGAATATAATCGCACACAATATTGTCCGCTGCGACAAATCCCCCTTCTGAGGCAAGCGCCTTTCCAAAAGTTCCGGTAATTAAATCAATTTCCTTAGTCAGGCCAAAATACTCCCCAATTCCTCGTCCAGTTTCCCCGATTACCCCGGTTGCATGGGAATCATCTACCAGAGTGTAGAGATGGAACTGCTTTGCAATGGAGACGATATCAGGCAGATTAGCAATATCCCCTTCCATGTTAAACACACTATCCGTAACGATCATTCCCCGTTTGGACTGGCTCTCTTTCACCTTCCGGTACAGATCGTTGATGTCATTGTGCCGATAGTAAACCGTGTTGGCTTTTGCCAGACGGCAAGCGTCGTGGGAGCTTGCATGGTTGCGTTCATCGCAGAAAATTGTAAAATCTTCTGTACATATGGACGGGATTACCCCGATATTTGCCATGTAACCACAGTTAAACAACACAGCCGCCTGTTTTCCTTTAAAAGAGGCGATCTGCTGTTCCAATACCCGGTGGACATCATAGCTTCCGGTAGAAAAACGGGAACCTCCCGCCGATACGCCATAGCGTTTAATTGCATTGACGGCCGCCTGTTTCACATCCTCGTCATCCGACAGTCCCAGATAGCTGTTAGAAGACATGACAAGCATATTTACTCCGTTAATAATGCAATATTTGTTCTGCGGAGTACTCACATAAGAGAGATTATGATAGAGATTATTCTTTTTAATTTCATCCAATCGAAATTTAATAAATTCCAAATAAATCACCTTCTCAGTCCAACCAATATGGCTGGCCCTGTCCATTTACTCAACGAATGGGATACAAATTGGAAAATGTTGTGCAATTATGGTACTATAATAGTGTTTATTATACTACGCTGGCAAGAAATTGTATAGCCTTATCCACTGAAAACACGAAATTTTTGTTGGAAAATTGTCATAATCAACAAAACATTTTAGGAGAATTGACATGGAACTACAAACAGAACAATGGAACCTGTATACGTATCGCCAGTTTACAGATGAGTTAAAAGGATTGTCAGAAAAAAAATACCGGGAATTTTGTATCAAAATCGTCCATGCAAAGACCCCTATTTGGGGGGTACGACAGCCGACCATGCGAAAACTTGCGTCTGAGATATTAAAGGGAAACGCCCTGTCTTTTCTGGAAGTTCCAAAAGGGGACGCACTCGAAGAACAAATGATGCATGGATATGTCCTTGCAAAAATCAAACTGCCTTATGAACAAAAACTTACATTCCTTTTCCCTTTTTTGGAACGGATGGATAACTGGTCTGTCTGCGATAATTTTGTAACTGCGCTAAAACCCTTTATCCGTGAAAACTGCGCCCGTTTTCTTGCTGATATCCGCCATCTGGCCATGAACGAAAACCCATGGAAAGTCCGTTTTCTATTGGTTGTACTACTGGAGTGCTATCTGGAACCGGATACACTGGCGGATGCGCTTTCCCTCTGTAAGCAGATTAAACGCGAAGAATACTATGTAAAAATGGCCCAGGCTTGGCTCCTTTCCATGGCCTATGTTCAAAATCCCTGCGCCGCAATGGAAGCACTCCAGTCATTTGAACAGGATCGTTTTATTACCCTTAAAACAATTTCCAAAATTATAGATTCCTATCAAGTAACAGAAGATCAAAAAGATTTATGCAGAAAATATCGGGATAATTACAAAAAACGGCATGGAAACCAGAAAAAATAGGAGGGAAGGAATCCCCTCCTATTTTTCTTTTAAACCTTCACGGTATTGATCCATTGCGAGGAACCAGCCATATTCAAACGATTTCCGGCACAATATCTCCTGTATTTCCTCATAGGACTGATAAATTTTCCGGATTTCTTCCGCATCTTCCCCGGCAAGCCCGGCCTGCTCCGAAAGTCGCAGCCTGGCGGCATAAATGACTTCATACAAGTCCCCACAACGGGACGATTCAAATTCGTTCGGGACAAGATCGGCAAGTTTAGAATCCCTGTTTTGTTCCAGTAAGCCGGTCATGTAACCGTAGACCTCTTCAAACAGGTCGTCCAATCCCTGCCATGCTACGTTGTATTTCAAAGACGATCCCTCCCCGTTTTCCCCAGACAGATAGGAGCCGTTTAATCCAGCTTTGCCTGTGCTTTTTGTTCAAACCTCTCCTTTGAGACAATCACTCTGCTATGGGTTCCTTCTCCAATCAGTCCTGCTTCATCATATGCTTTGACAGCAAAAGTAATGCCCTTTCCTTCCCAGGAGGTGATTTCTGCGCTGGCCGTCACTTTCATGCCGCAGGGAGTCGCAGATATATGGCTAGTATTCATGCTTGTTCCCACAGTAGTCTGCCCTTCCTCCAACAATTCCTTAACACAACCGGATGCCGCCTGTTCCATCAAGGCAATCATCATTGGGGTTGCAAATACTTTTACATCCCCGCTGCCAACATGACAGGCAAGCATTTCCTCCGTAACCGTTACTGTAACTTCTTTTTTTCTTCCAATTGATTCCATTTGTAATGCTCCTTTCCAATTCAAGTTCTATCAAAGAGGGCCGATTTTACGACCCCCATCAATTCCCTGGCATAATATCCCGGTGCAAGCAGCCAAGGAGTATTGGCAGGCAATGCATGAAAAACAAGGCCATTATCCTTTGCAAACATAGAGGCCCGAAATTGATGAAACCCATCTGTTGCAACAACAATTTCTTTGCTAAGCCCTTCCCAGCTGATTATCTGCGTGGAATACAGGAAATTTTCCTTGGTATTTGTGGACTGCGTCTCTTTATAAATGCGCTGCGCTTCAATCCCTTTTTCCAACAGATACTGTTCCATAGCTTCTCCTTCCGGGATATCCTCGTCGTCGCCCTGCCCTCCGGAAACCACGCAGACTGCATCCGGATACTGTGTTAGATATTGATAGGCGGCTTCCAACCTTCTTGTCAGCATGAGAGATGGTTCTGTTCCCCTTACCTGACAGCCGAGTACAAGGACCGTTTTAGGCGGCCGGGCAGGATCGTATCCCTTACCATGGGCAGTATAGAGCATCGCTGTAATCAGAGAACCACACAGGATCAATCCCACTGATAGGAAAATGATCAGCGCCTTTATCCACATGCTTCTTTGTCTCCCTTTTCTGTTCAGATATACTACAAGCGAGGGGAAGAACAGGAAAAAAATCCCCACGCACAACAGCAGGATACTGCCCGCCCCGAAAACTCCATAGACAAATACCGGGACTATGGAAAAAAAGAACGCCAAAGCGGAAACAAGATAACAAAAAATTTTTCCTACAGTCCGGCTCATTCCCGTTCCTCGTGTGTCTGTTCGTAGTGTTCACAGAAATCTTTCATAATACACTCCTCACATTTAGGAGACCTTGCTTTACAGATATCCCTTCCATAGAGTACAAGGCGATGGCAGAAATCATTGGATTCCTCCGGAGGAAGGATTTCCCGCAGCTGCATTTCCACCTTTTTTGGATCCTTGGTAGTGGACAGTCCCAGCAAATTGGTAATCCGGATACAGTGAGTATCGCATACCACCGCTGGTTTATGGTAAATATCCCCCACTACAAGATTTGCAGTTTTCCGGCCAACCCCCGGGAGTTTTATCAGTTCTTCCACTGTATCCGGAAGTTTCCCATGATACTGGTCACGCAGCATGATACACATATTCACAATGTCTCTTGCTTTTGTTTTAAAAAAACCACACGGACGGACAATCTCTTCCACATCGGCGACATTGGCGTTTGCAAAATCATCAATGGAGTGATATTTTGCATACAGATCTTTTGTAACAATGTTCACTCGTGCATCCGTACATTGTGCGGCCAGCCGGGTAGATATCAAAAGCTCATGTGGATTTTCATAAGTAAGGGAACAAATCGCATCCGGGTAGCGCTTTTTCAATGCTTCAATCGCAAGCCTTGCCCGTTCTTTTTTTTCCATACCTCATATCCTCCTAATCAAAATAGCGTACAGATGTAGTATATCATACAAAATTGTGCGCGTAAATCTACAATCCGTACGCTTGCTTTCCCAAACCCACTATAGTAGAATGAAAACAAGTAAAACGATATTATCAGGCAGGCAAGGAGGAATTCTCATGAACGAAATTGTACGCAGTTCCATTGAAAATGTACGCAAAACAGACCCGGAAATTGCAGACGCCATTACCTTGGAACTAGAACGCCAGCAGAGAAACATTGAGTTGATTGCCTCGGAAAATATTGTCAGCACCGCTGTCCTTTCCGCAATGGGAAGCGTACTGACCAACAAATATGCAGAGGGATATCCCGCCCATCGCTATTATGGCGGCTGCCAGTGTGTTGATGTGGCGGAAAACCTTGCGATTGCGCGTGCCAAGGAATTGTTTGGAGCAGAGCATGTCAATGTTCAGCCGCATTCCGGGGCACAGGCAAACCTTGCCGTATATTTTGCCCTGCTCCAGCCCGGCGACACTGTACTCGGCATGAATCTGGCGCATGGCGGACATCTGACGCATGGTTCCCCGGTTAATATGTCGGGGAAATATTTCAACTTCATTCCCTATGGGGTGGATGAAAATGGGCTGCTTGACTATGATGCATTGGACAAGCTTGCAAAAGAGCACAAACCAAAACTGATTGTTGCGGGTGCTTCCGCATACCCCCGTGTGATTGACTTTGAACGAATTTCCAAAACCGCCAAAGAGGTTGGCGCTTATTTTATGGTGGACATGGCGCACATTGCAGGGCTGGTAGCAGCAGGGGAGCACCCCTCCCCCGTCCCCTATGCGGATGTTGTCACTACGACCACCCACAAAACCCTGCGAGGCCCGCGCGGAGGCATGATCCTCTGCAAAGAGGAACTTGGAAAACAGATTGACAAAGCCATCTTCCCGGGAACACAGGGAGGACCATTGATGCACATTATTGCCGCCAAGGCAGTCTCTTTGAAAGAGGCGCTCAGTGAGGAATTCAAAACGTATCAGCATCAGGTGATCAAAAATGCAAAAGCGTTTGCACAAGCCCTGAAAGAAAAGGGGTTCGACCTTGTTTCCGGTGGGACAGATAACCACTTAATCCTCATTGATCTGCGAAGCCATCACATCACAGGAAAAGAACTGGAACATCGGCTTGACGAAGTGTATATCACTGTCAACAAAAACGCAATCCCAAACGATCCGGAAAAACCATTTGTCACAAGTGGTATCCGTGTCGGTACCCCAGCGGTGACCACCCGCGGTTTTGTGGAAGAAGACATGGCGGAAATTGCAGATATCATTCACCAAGCGGCACTGGAAAACTTTGAAAGCAAAATTGAGGCGCTTCGCGCTAGAGTAAACGCGATCTGCAAAAAATACCCGCTTTACGAATAATATACAAACAGTTAGACCGCAGGGAAAGCGCAGCTATTTTCCCTGCGGTTTTTTCCTTGGCATACAAAAAAATTCTACAGAGAAAGGAATAAAAAATGGCAAAGCCCAAACTCAGAAAAATGCTTGGAAATGCACAACATCCACTGGTGATAAAACTTATGAGAATCATCGAGACACAGAGTCAAGATACCCTATGCCGATGGGCGCTTGACTATGTACAGGCGCACTACTTTCCCATTTTGAATCAAAAAGGGTGCTGTGACTCCCGCTTTATACAGGCTGCCCAAACTGTGGAAAATCTGCTCCATAAGCGGATATCTTTGAAAGAAGGCAAACCATTTTTCAAGCAAGCAGCCGCAGCGGCCAGAGAAATAGACCAAGATCCCGCCGCACAGGCCGCTGCAAAGGCCATCAGTGTTGCATGTAGTATTGCGCAGACCCCCACAAATGCACTGGGTTTTACCTTTTACGGTGCGGCTGCTTACGCCTATGACTGCGCCGGTTTTGAAGCAAGCAGACAAGTATATGAACAGCTGGCAACCGAAGAATTCCAAACTTTGCTGGATGCGCTGAATTTGATTGCGGTTTTGCATGAGCCAAATCCCGTAAAAATCAACTGGAATTGCTGACCCCATTCCCTCCAAAATACGGAAAAACTTGCTTATCAGGCCGTTTTATGAGATAATGAGAAAAGAGATTTTTTCAATGTAACACATCAATACAGCAAAATCCAATTGTTCTTGAGAGGGTGTTTTTCATGATTCTATCCGTATCTCGCCGCACTGATATCCCGGCTCACTATGCTGAGTGGTTTTTAAACCGTCTGAAGGCGGGATATGTTCTTGTGCGCAATCCGGTAAACCATGCCCAGATTTCCAGGGTGACGCTCTCTCCGGATGTGATCGATTGTATTGTCTTCTGGTCAAAAGACCCGCGTAACCTGCTCCCCTATCTTCCGGAAATTGACCGGATGGGATACCGATATTATTTTCAGTTCACCTTGACTCCCTATGGGAAGGATTTGGAACCAAAACTGAGAAAGAAACCGGATATTGAGCAGACGCTCCTTACATTGAGCGAAAAAATTGGCAGCGAACGTATTGTATGGCGATACGATCCCATCATTCTCAACGATACATGGAATATAGAAAAACACAAAGAACAGTTTGCCCGCATGTGCGAAAAGTTTTCCCATGCGGTAAGAAGCATCACGATCAGTTTTGTCGACCGGTATCCAAAATTGAAAACAGATTTAATCCGTCCTCTGACCTCACAGGAAATGCAGGAACTTGGAAAATGGATTGGGGAAACCGCAGCAAAGTACCACTTGCCCGTTCATACCTGCTGTGAAACCGAGGATCTCACACAGTACGGCATCACAAAGGCGGGCTGTATCAATGCCGAAATTGTGGAGGAATTGGCGGATCGACACATTAACATCAACCGGGATAAAAACCAGCGTCCGGGATGTGGATGCTGTGAAAGCTTTGACATTGGCGTCTACAATACCTGTCCCTATGGATGCGTCTACTGCTATGCAAATTTTAGCCCGGAATCCACACTTCACAATATGCAACAGTATGATCCAAATGGCGAACTCCTGATCGGGAAGGTACTGGAAGGCGAACCCATTCGAGAACGAAAAGCGCAATCCAATTTGGATGAACAACTCAGTTTGTTTTTGTAAGACTTCCGTCATGAGAGAATACCCGGAATGACAGGAAAAATGGATTTGGAGGAAATCGTATGATGGATGACATGGTGGATGTAATCCTTGATTTGATTTTAGAAGGGACATTTGGAGTAGCCAAATCCAAACGGGTGCCTTTTCCCATCCGTATCCTATCAGCCGGTTTGATCCTGTTGTTTTTCCTGGGGATTGTGGGATTTCTTTTTTGGAACGGCGTCCGCTCCAAAAAAGGATTTTTAATTGCTCTTGGAATTTTGTTTTTGATTGGCTTTTCTCTATTGGTATCCTTTAAAATACGAAATTGGCACAGGCACAAAAAATAGACTTTCCGGCATTTGTAAACATGGACTTTCGCCTCTTTCCAGTAAGCAAAGATACCGGTTCCCTTACCATGGCAGGAAAAAGCTCCATCCAATATGGATGGAGCTTTTTATGATTCTTCCAAGAGGGGCAAAATCCCCCCGATATCGGTCAGGGTGGGTTCCGGGGTGCACAAAATTTCTACGCCATGTGCGGCGGCAAAATCGCGAATAATTTCTCCATCTGGGTGACTTTTCAGATCCCCGGCGCACAAAAGAGTATCCGGGCCAATCAACCCGCAGCAGCCTCCCAAAAAGCCATAGGAATAGCCGGGGAGAGAGACAAAACCCGGACGAATGCGGAGTACGTCAACACCGGCATGTTTCAGTACCCGCTCCAGAGAAGGATCTGCAGTTATGACTGCCTTTTCAGTGAGCACCACACAGGCGCATCTGGCATAGCCCTGTGCGCAGTCCATCATCCGAATGCCCTGCCACTGGCATTCCTCCACAAGAGCCGGATCCAGGGCGGAAAGTTTCCCCACCAGAAGATTACCAAGACGAAGCGCATTGAGGCGGACGTCGTGAGGATACTGTTCCCCCAATCGCAAACGAGGTGGAAGGAGAACAAAGCCCTCTTTTGTCAATTGCTGTGTGGTAGCCTTTTCTCGGACAGCGCTGATGAGAAGGTGTTCTCCGAAATGGTGCAGGAGCATATCCGCATGGGAGTGCACGGGGGCAGCAAGCCTATGATCTGGCAAAATTGGAATTGCCTGAATCCCATGATGTTCCATCCATGCAATGGTATGTACCGCACCTGCGCTGACCGCCGCCAAGGTTACACGGCGGCGCGGCAGGTTTGGAGAGGACAGCATTCTCACAGACATTCTCCTTTTTACTCTTTACGCAATGCATCCACGGGGTGCAGGCCGGACGCCTTAATCGCAGGATATAATCCAAACAATGCGCCCAATCCCAGAGAAAAGAGGATGCAAAATACAATCAATTTCCAATTGATAATCACGGAGACGCCAACCAGGGCGCATCCGGCGGCAGAAAGCACTACCCCGGCAAAACAGCCTGATACCCCTCCAATTAGGGATAGCAGCAGGGCTTCGGTAAAAAATTCAAATAAAATGGTGGAACGGCTGGCCCCAATGGATTTTTTGATCCCAATTTCCCGCACCCGTTCGCTGACGGAAACCAGCATAACCGTCATGATACTCAATCCTGCCACGACCAGGGAAATCCCCGCCACACAGGAGAGGACGGTTGTCACGATGGAGAGGACATTGCTCACACCCTGTTTTTGCTCATCCACGTCCTGCACATAATATTCCCCCGGAATATCCGAATGGGCGTTCAAAATGCGCTGGATCTTACCTCCCGCTTTCTGGCGATCGATTCCATCCTCCAGTTTTACCCATACCTGGCTGTAATCTGTTTTACCGGTCAATTCCCGCATGGCGGATTCCGGAATATAGAAAAAAGAGGGGACATACTGGGTCATCAATCCCTGCATCATATTTCCCCCGGAACGAACAACCCCTACAATCTCAAAAGTTTCATACAATCCTGAAAATTTGATTTTTACCGTATCCCCGACCGGGTTTTCATGGCCAAGAACCTCTTTGGCATAGCTCTCGTCTACCAGGCAAACCCTGGAAGCGGAACTCTGATCCGCGCTGTCAAGTTGCCTGCCATAGATTAGTTCCGTTTTTACGGCGGATTCATTTTGTGCGCCTACTCCCCAGACGACGGCATTGGTATTCCCCTGGTTGGAGGAGACATAGGTATATTCTACCGCCATGGGCGAGACTTCCGCCACCCCGTCAATTTGACTGAGTACCTGCACTTCCTCTTCTCCAATTGTCGCATTGGAAACCGCCTTATCCGCGCTGACGGTAAGGGACCCTGCCCCCAACCCATTGAGCTCCAGTTCAATCATATTTTTCCCCACGTCTCCAACAGCGGATACCAGAACAACCGAACACATGCCAATGGCGATTCCAAGAACCGTAATCATCGCCCTCGAACGCCTTCTAAAAATATTTTTGACTGCGCAACGGATCAGATCAAGCATGGGAGTCCTCCTTGTCGAGTTTGACAAGGGCGTTTTGGGCGGATATTACATCCGGGTTTGTCACAACAAAATCCCCATCCTCAATTCCTGAGGTAATTTCAATCAGTTCTCCGTTCACCATTTCCCCCGTTTGAACAGGGATGGAAATCGCACGGCCCGTTTGATAGATGTATAGGCTTTCTTCCCCATCAGTTTCACGCAGAGCATCGTAAGGGACAGCATAGACTTTTGTCCCCTGGGAAACCGTGATTTTCCCTTTTGCCGTACATCCAGGTTTTAAGGAATCGTCCGGATTATCAATCGCTATCTCCACATCTACAACGACTTCCTGGGAAGAAGTGGAATAAACCTTTCTACCCTGTGGGTATATTTTCTGTACAGTCCCCTGATAGGTTTTTCCAGGAGCCGCAGTAGAGGTGACGGCCGCCTGCTGGCCTTCTTTAATCTGGGGAAGCTGTGCCTCCGGGACGGCAATTTTTGCAACCATATCCTCTCCGGAGCAAATCGTAATAATCGGCGTACCCATTCCAGTGATTTCCCCCTCCTCAGCGGAAATCAGGGTTACAACGCCATCCATATCTGCGACCAGGGTATCCGGAAGCTCCCGGTACTTCTGTGCCAGATCGGACAAATCTCCTGTGCCTGCTGCGGCAAGTGCTGCGCTGGGATCCACTGAGGTAAATGCGGAGACAAGCTGCCCGAGCGCCTGTTCGGCATCCTCTCCCTGCGAAGCAAATTCTGCAAGCAGGGTGGTTTTATCCAATTGGGCGAGCACATCGCCCTTTTTTACAGTATCCCCAACCTCTACATGGAGCGCTTTTAAATAAACCGGCAAATCCACAGTTAATTTGGAAGTGTTTTTTGCTTCCAGTTCCCCGCTGGCCGTCACATATGCCTGCTTTTGCACTTTCTGTGTCTGCTCCACTGTAACCACTGGCAGGCTTCTTTCAAAATGTACTGGTAATGCTAAGGCCACTCCCATCACAACAATTGCAAAAACTGACAGTAAAATTTTATGTTTCATGGTTTTCCCTCCGCCTTCTTGTCCCAACACAGGCCAAAATTTCCGAAGGGTTGCACAAAAAGCAAAAACCCTCCAGTTCAACCCTATTGTTTGAAACGGATGGGTTTTTATACGCTGTTATTTTTGCACATATATACATAATCCGGTAAAAGAAAATCCATACTAAATTCCGGCCTGACAAGGCACATCCGGGGGATTTTAGAAAGGATGAAACCTATGAATTTGATTTGCTGTGACGAACCGTGCCGACACCAAAAAGAGGGTTACTGTACGCTGCATTCCTCCGCACCGGTTTCCCTCCAGGGCAATTCACGCTGTCCCTATTTTGAAGAAAAGGAACAGCAGAAGCCACCACAGTCCTCTAATCCTTTGAAATAGCTGCAACCGCCTCATAGATGGATCGTACGGGGATTACTTCAATGGGGTAACGCTCCAGGTTTTTGATGGATTTCAGGCTCTGCTTTGGCACAATGCAGCGGGTAAACCCAAGTTTAGCCGCCTCCGCAATTCTGAGTTCTGCCGAGGACACAGAACGGATTTCCCCGGCAAGTCCCAGTTCTCCAAAGGCAATAACCCCATCGTCAATTGCCTGGTCCTTAAGTCCGGACACAAGGGAAAGGGCAACGGACAAATCGGCCGCGGGTTCATCAATACGCAGCCCGCCAATAACATTGATATAGACATCGCTTGTCCCGAAAAAATACCCCATGCGTTTTTCCAGTACAGCGATAAGTAATGCCATCCGGTTAAAATCAAACCCCGTGGCAACCCGGCGCGGTGCTGCAAAATTGGTTTTAGTCACCAGGGCCTGCACCTCTGCCAAAATTGGGCGGGTTCCTTCCATGACGCAGGCGACGCAGGTCCCGGAAACATGGCTAGGGCGTCCTTCCAGCAACATCATGGAGGGGTTTTCCACTTCCCGCAGTCCGGTATCCTGCATTTCAAATACACCGATTTCATTGGTAGAGCCATAGCGGTTTTTTACAGCGCGTAAAATACGATATGCCATCTGCCGGTCCCCTTCAAAATGGAGTACCGCATCGACAATGTGCTCCAGCACCTTTGGCCCGGCAATCGCACCGTCTTTGTTAACATGCCCCACCAGGATCGTCGGGATATCTAGACTTTTGGCAACGGAAAGCAGCCGCGCAGTACATTCCCTAACTTGAGAAACACTGCCTGGTGAAGAGGAGAGTTGATGCAAATTCATGGTCTGAATGGAATCAATCATCACGATATCCGGCCGAGACTGCTCAATGGTCGCAGTGATACTATCTACATTCGTCTCGCTCACCACATAGAGGTTGGCGCAGTGTACCCCCAGCCTGTCAGCGCGCAGCTTAATCTGACGCACGGATTCCTCACCGGAAATATATAAAATGGAATGCTCCTTTCCAAGATATTCACAAATTTGCAGCAACATGGTGGATTTTCCAATTCCCGGATCTCCTCCAAGCAGGACCAGGGAACCTTTGACCAGGCCACCGCCCAGAACACGGTCGAGTTCTGTCAATCCGGTGTGATAGCGTTCTTCCTCGCTGGTATCCACTTCCCGAATACTGGAGAGTTGCACTGCCTGCACCTGTGACGCAGTGGCAGGCATACGTTTGGAGGAAACAGGTTCTGGAATACGGGTTTCCTCAATCAGAGTGTTCCATTCCCCACAGTCCGGACATTTCCCATACCATTTCGGGGATTCATACCCGCATTCACTGCATACATAAATTGTTTTTTGTTTGGAAACCGCCATGTTCTGCTGGCCCCTTTCTATCAGACATCCTCTGCTTTGTTTTCCAAAAGATAAGTGGTATTTTGATACCCCAGACTGGTTTCTGTATACTTCATCAGGCTGCTGTAAATAGAGAATGCAACTTTTTTGCGGTATTCCTCCGTAGCAAGCAGGGCTGCCTCCTCCGGATTGGAGACAAACCCGCACTCAACCAATACCGTTGGTACTTCGCTTTCATACAGCAGATAGAGTTCCTTTCCGCCCTCTTTGCACTTGCGTTTATTCGTATGGTCAAGCTGTTCAATCATGGTAGCCTGCACAAGTTCCGCCAAAACCTTGCTCTGTTCGTTTTTCCGGCCATAAAAAACCTGCGCTCCCTTATATTTTCCCTGTGGGAACTGGTTTTGGTGGATACTGACAAAAATGGCGTCCGGGTTTTCCTGCGTCATTTTCAGTCTGTTTTTTAAATCCGAAGTTTTTTGCTGTTTTATGGTTTTCGCAGAAGGATCGTGTATCGAAATATCCGTTTCTCTTGTCATCAGCACCTCAAACCCACTTGCTTCCAGCATGGAGCGGAGAGTGAGCGCTATTTCCAAATTGATATCCTTTTCCACCAATCCATCCACTCCGATAGCTCCGCCGTCAATTCCCCCATGTCCCGGATCCAGGATTATTTTTGTACGAAAAGTCTGCTGTGCCATAATCTGGCGATCGCAGGCACGGGAAACTGGCCCAATACAGAGCAGGACAGGAACCATAATTACAACCAACACCAGGGAAAGACGTAAAACGCGCTTCATCATAAACAATCACCCTACACAACAAATATGCAGGGTGATCCTTTCTTTATGTTGCCAAATTGGTTTTATCTTCTTTTCCTGCCGCAGTTCCGTTATAATCGCACACAATATGATTTATTTTCTACCGTCTTTGGCTTTTTGATACAGCAATTTTTCTGTAAAAGAAATCTGTTTATAACCAAGGAAATAAAACAGAGTTGTTGCTGACGGAATTATCAGAGGAATCACCAGAGTAATAACGGCCAGCATTCCCCAACTGAGTTCCTGTAACGTCATGGCCCCACCGACACAGGAGGAAATAAACACTACAAACTGGCTGTTGACAAGACGATATGCGGGAAGCATGTCGACAATAAGTCCAAGCTTTCCCAATACCAGGAGCAGGAACGCCAAAACATATGGAATCATCAGGACAAGGCCAAAAAGAAGCCCGGTGAGCTTATTTTCCTTTTTCACACCAATATGGACGCGGTTGACATCCCGTTCTCCGTAATTACGCACTGGAGAAAAAAGCAGCATCAAATAAGAGAGCAACGCGACTACCTGGCAGATAACCTTAACGGCAAAATGCTGTTCCATTAAAGCGCTGAGGGAACTGATAAAAATAAAACAGATCACCGAACCCAGCAGCATCATGAACAACAACGTAACACACATGTTGACAAACGTATTTCTCTTCATTTTGTTCTCTCCTAAATTATAAGGTTTCCTTCGCCGCCGCATTGCGAACAGGGTTTTGATCAGGCTATTTCCCTGATACTTTTTATTATACAAGAAAAAAAAGGAGGATACAAGGCAAAAATCCCTCCCCACTCTTTGAGGAATGGGGAGGGATTTTTGTAATAGATTAGGCATTCAAATGATCATCAAGGAGCTGGGTATAAGTTTCCTCATCGCGCAAGCCGACAAGCTGCTCGGCAACTTCCCCATCTTCAAACAGGATAACAGTGGGGATGGATTGTACGCCGTACTTCATGGCAAGTTCCTGCTCTTCATCGACATCAATTTTTACAACAGGGACTTTCCCTTCATATTTGTCAGCCAGTTCGTCAATGGTCGGTGCAAGCATTTTGCATGGGCCGCACCAGGTAGCAAAAAAATCGACCAGAAGATGCTTTCCCTTCAACAGTTCCTCAAATTTTTCTTTGTTTACATGTAAAGCTGCCATTGTTCATTACCTCTCTTTTTATAAACTTTTATCAGGCCAAGTGGCCGAATGATCCAAGATGCCCTCCCCTTTAGAATTCCATTCCCGCTTCCTGTTATGCCTCGGTGATATCCAATTCATCTGCTGAAATTTCCCGTCCGCATTCTTCACAGTAATATTTCATCTGCACAGAATGTCCACAGGATGTGTGGATGAGATGTTTATAACAGGTTGTTAGATGTTTTTCCCCCCATAACATAATGCTGTGGAAAACCATATGCAAGTCTTTCCCCGCGGGGGTAAGACAATACTGATACCGCGGAGGGTGCTCCTGATAAAGCTGGGAGCTGACAAGACCATCTTCTTCTAAGGTTTTCAGGCGTTCTGACAACAGATTGCTGGCAATTCCGGGAAGTGCCTGTTGCAGTTCTTTATAAGTGGCATTCCCATGCATGACCGCATACAGGATGAGTAGCGTCCATTTATCCCCAATCAAATTCAGTGACTGGGCGATATTACAGGGCAGCTGATACTGGTTTTTCATCGGCCTGCCTCCTTTTTCTGAATCCATCATATCCCAAAAACTTTATTTTGTCAAGTAACTTTAAAAATAAAATTCTACCCAATTTGTATTTATTTTATAATCGCAAAAAACAGCCTAATTATTTGGGTGAAATTCCATTGGAATGTTGTGAAATAGTATGATATCATGGAAGTACCGTATTCAATTCTTATGTATTCAGAGGAGGCGATTTTCTATGGACATAATGCGTTTTTGTTCTAAAACACCTATAGTAAAAGGTTGGTCGGAGGATAAGAAATACTGTGTCACTAGTTCCATGGGAACAAAATATCTTCTCCGGATTTCTCCTGAAGGACAGTACGACGCCAAAAAAAGCGAATTTGAAACCATGCAACAGGTCGCTGCTTTGGGAGTTCCCATGTGCCTGCCTTTGGAATTTGGTACTTGCCAGGAAGGCGTCTATTCCCTACAAAGTTTTATTGATGGCAGGGACGCACAAGACGTCATTCCCTCCCTTTCCCCCAAAAAACAATATCAATATGGAATCAAAGCCGGGGAAATCCTTCAAAAAATTCATTCCCTTCCCGCTCCCGCTGACATAGAGGACTGGGAAATCCATTTTAACAAAAAAGCGAACCGAAAAATTCGGATGTATCGGGAATGCGGCTTCCAGTTTTCCGGAGCACAGTCTTTTATCCAATACATTGACAATCACCGTAATCTGCTCAGGGGACGCCCACAGACCTATCAGCATGGAGATTATCATATTGGGAATATGATGATAGATTCCTCAGGAGAGCTGATAATCATCGATTTTAACCGCTGTGATTTTGGAGACCCCTGGGAGGAATTTAATCGGATTGTCTGGTCTGCCCAGGCAGCCCCTTCTTTTGCCTGTGGGATGGTGGATGGGTATTTCCACGGGCCTGTTCCCATCGAATTCTGGCAGCTGCTGGCATTATATATCTCCAGTAATACGCTCTCCTCAATTCCCTGGGCAATTCCTTTTGGCCCAAAAGAAATGGATGTCATGCTAAAGCAAGCTTCTGAGGTACTGGAATGGTATGACAACATGCAAAATCCAATTCCCACATGGTATTGTACCCATCATCCAAAAACCTGTCATGAAAAACACTTTGCAAAGTAAACGGCGTCCTATGAACACATGGCGTCTGTTTTCTGTACGAAAGCAAATAAAAGCAAGATGAACCGTAACCGCAAACTGGCTCTCCTTTTTTTGGACGTTTGGTTCCCCATAAGTCCCATCAAGAAAACCCGGAAGAAAATTTCTTCCGGGTTTTATGAAATAATTCTTATATAGGATAGAGCCATGATGGGCTTTGCATCTTATAACATTCCCAAAAGGAATTCGTCCAGATAATCTTCCTATTAACAAAGCGCCTGTTTGATGGTACGGATATACTCACAACAGGGTTCGATGCAATTTTCGCCATACTGTTCTATTTTTTGTACCAATTGGGTATCCACAATTATCCCATCAACCTCCTGAAGAAACGGAGGGAGTTCTTCAGCACTGCCTGCGTCGCATCCCACAACACATGGGATATCCTGTTCCAGCTTAATCAGAGGAATCATTTCTGCAAGATCCGTTATCACTTCAGGACGTTTGCTTGGGATAGGAACGCAGTTGACAAATCCCTGCGCCGCCTTTGCCAAAGTACGAATTCGCTCTTTTGTTGCGGAAACGATCATTTCCGTAAGCTGAATACCATATTTCTTGCAATAGGGGACAAGCAACTCCCGTTCTTCATAGGGAACATCGGGAACACTTACCGCATCAATTCCGCAATCCGCACAACGTGCAAAAAAACGTTCCATCCCATAGACATAGATGGGGTTCATGTAACTCATCAAAATTAGAGGAGTATCGATCTGTTTTCGGACATTTGCCAGCATGTCAAATACTCCATCCGTGGTCGTGCCCGCCCGTAAAGCAGTTTCATCCGCTTTTTGAATGGTGACGCCCCCTGCCACTGGATCGGAAAACGGGATGCTCACCTCCAACATATCTGCACCAGCATGTGCTGCTGCAACCAGGAGCTGCTGTGTGACCCCAAGGTTTGGATACCCGGCTGTGATAAAGGGAATCAATGCTTTTTTTGCTGTAAATGCTGTTTTCATTTGATTAGTCATGGATATCCACCCCTCTGTATCTGGCAATCGCCGCAACATCTTTATCTCCGCGTCCGGAGAGATTGACCACAATAATTTTATCTTTTCCCAAAGTTGGAGCCAGCTTTCTGGCATAGGCAATCGCATGAGAACTTTCAATGGCCGGGATAATCCCTTCTATCCGGGAGAGGTATTCAAATGCGCTCACCGCTTCATCATCGGTAATGGGGACATATTGGGCGCGCCCACTGTCTTTCATGGCAGAGTGTTCCGGTCCGACTCCTGGATAATCCAATCCAGCAGAAATAGAGTAAACCGGGGCAATCTGACCAAATTCATCCTGACAGAAGTAAGACTGCATTCCATGGAAAATTCCCACTGTTCCTTTGGACATTGTAGCCGCATGTTGATTGGTGTCTATCCCATGCCCAGCGCCCTCGCAGCCAATCAGCTGAACAGAGGGTTCTTGCACGAATTCATGGAACAAACCCATGGCGTTTGAACCTCCGCCCACACATGCAATCAAAACATCTGGAAGCCTTCCTTCCCGTTCCATCATCTGAGCCCGGACTTCCTTTCCAATAATGCTCTGGAAATCCCTGACGATTGTTGGAAATGGATGAGGACCGACAACAGAACCGATTACATAATGGGTGTCTTCAATCCGTCTTGTCCACTCACGAAGGGTCTCATTTACCGCATCTTTCAGGGTCTGGGTTCCGCTGGTCACTGCGTGAACTTTCGCCCCTAACAATTCCATACGGTAGACATTGAGCGCCTGGCGCTCAGTATCTTCTTTTCCCATAAAGATTTCACATTCCATTCCCATCAGGGCCGCCACAGTTGCAGTGGCAACGCCATGCTGTCCGGCGCCAGTTTCCGCAATCACCCGTTTTTTCCCCATCTTTTTGGCCATCAAAACCTGGCCAATAACATTGTTGATTTTATGGGCGCCCGTATGATTTAAATCCTCTCGTTTAAGATAGATTTTTGCACCGCCCAAATCCTCCGTCATCTTCTCGGCATAGTACAATAGGGATGGCCTACCGACATAGTTTTTTAGCAGATCATTGTATTCCGCTAAAAACTGTGGATCGTTGCGGTAAAAATCATAGGCTTCTTCCAATTCCTGCAGAGCGCCCATGAGGATTTCCGGGGTGAATTGTCCCCCATGGATTCCAAAACGGCCTTTTGACATGATACAAACACTCCTTTTTGATAAATCACATGTCTATGGAGGATTTCGGGAAATCACAAATAAAAAGAGCTTTTATCCCTCATCGGGACAAAAGCTCTAAACTTCTGCGGTACCACCCAATTTGGTAACTGTAAAACAGTTACCCGCTCCTTTTACACACAAACATGCGTACCCCACTGATAACGGACAGGGTTCCCGTCGGCGTCTACTCTTCCCTACAGAATTTCAAGCCGCCCTTGCAAGTCCATTCAGAAATTCCTGTGCTGCCACTTTTCACCAACTGCGGCTCTCTGAATACACCCGGAAAGTCTTACTTCTCTTGCGCATCGGTTTAACAAATAAATTTTAATTTATTATATGTCTGCAAATTACATTTGTCAATAGCTTTTTGAAATTAAACTAACGGAACTCTCGTTTCCGCTTCTCATATTCCGCATTGATGTACTGCATACCCTCCGTATCACCGTTCCCAGTATCCGGGTGGAAACTCTTGGCAAGCTGCCGATAACGCTGTTCCAGCTTTTCCAAGGTATCACAGCCTGCAAAGGGATCAAATCCTCCGCTGGAAGGAGGATTTCCGGATTCTGGCGGGGAAGTACAGGAAATTACCTGTTGCATTACCGCCTCATTCGATACTTCCATTTTATCCAGGTATTCCCGTATTACCCCAATCGTAGCATAAATTCCCGGCATACTGTGCAGTTGTTCCAGCTTCCCGGAAAGTTCTGTCAATTTTGCCGAACCTTCCTGCCAGATCCGGTTATTCTCTTCAAACGCCTGTCGCAGAGCGGAGTAATCCCCTTTTTGCAGCAATTGTACGGCCTTTTCCATAACCATTTCCCGCTGCTGCCCCAGTTTCTGGTACCGTTGTGTCAATTGTGCAAGATCCGTATCAATTTGTGATGGGCTGGAAGTGGAAACAACCGGTTCTTCAAAAACAATAGGCTGCACTCTGCGGACAGAATTTGGGCCAATCCCTATTTCCTCAGCGGAAACCAGATGAAGGCCTATAAACAGGATGGTCAGAACAGCAAAAATGACAATTTGCCAAAGTGTATCCGCATGGAACAGGGAGGCGATCAAAGATGTTCCTACAAGCGCCCAGAACGCGCTGAGCAGTATTTGAAGGATTTTTCCCAAAATCCGGATATTCATCAGGGCCACCAGTACAATTGCCGATACCAGCCCAATGACAAAACACCAGGCCGGATGAAGTGTTTTATCAAACCCATAATAAACGCTGAACCCCACCGCCGCCACAGTCAATAAAAAGTCCCATATGACAAGGTTGCAACACCCGCTGTCCTCCGTAACCAGACGATATCTCGCCATTTTCTTTTACTCCCCCCAAATAAAAACCGTTTTCCTTTGTTCATGGTATCATATGCAGCCTTTTTTCGTCAAGAAAACACCATAAACAGCTGCCAACGAGAAAAATCATCCCGTTTCCTGATTTCCGCTTTTCCATTTATCCGGATTACATTTCTAAAAGAAGAAACTCCCGCAACCTCGGTTGCAGGAGTTTCTTTTGGAGGCGCCATCCAGATTTGAACTGGAGAATAAAGGTTTTGCAGACCTCTGCCTTACCACTTGGCTATGGCGCCAAAAAGGAGAACATCTAAGATGATCTCCACTGATTCAATTGGAGCGGGTTACGAGGCTCGAACTCGCTACCTCCACCTTGGCAAGGTGGCGCTCTACCAGATGAGCTAAACCCGCATTCAGATGGTGCCTCCGATCGG
>CAJFSS010000018.1 GCA_904419745.1 Candidatus Pseudoruminococcus merdavium
CTAAAAAAGCCGCAGGGTTTTTCCTGCGGCTTTTTTAGCTTTGCTATTTTATTATTATGAATTTTTCATAATAACGCTCTCTACCACTTTCGCAACTTCCTCACAGGATTTACTACAGCGTTCAAAACGTCCAAAAATTTCTGTCCATACAATAACCTCTATTGGATCCGCAGAGCCGGAATACAAATTGTGAATTGCTTTTGTATACAAAGCATCCGCCTGTTCCCTCATTGTATGGATTGAAACAATGTCCTCGTGCAGAGTAGAAGACTTGCGAAAATGTTTAAATTCCACAATTGCCTTGTGCATGGCGGTACAGCAATCAAAAATCGTATCCGCAAAGGTGAGTGCCTCCGGCCGAGGTTTTGCGACATGGAACATATAAAAGCTGGTCATTGTCTCGTCAATATGATCCGTCACTTCATCCAGTTCATGTGCGAGTTCAAGAATATCTTCCCTGTCAATCGGCGTAATAAATTCTTTTGCCAGCATCCGCATCATTTCATGTTTTTCATCATCTGCAAGCTGTTCGATCTTATGGACTGAGTGCATCCGTTCTTCAATCTGCTCTGGGTGATAATCAGAAAGCATATCCTGCATCAGCCTTGAAGCCGCACTGGAGTACTCCACTGCACGGACAAATACGTTGAAATACTCCTCATCTCTTTTTCCTCTTGCCATAATATCCTCCTTAATGTTCCTAAGTTAAAACAATTTCATAAACAGCATTGCCATCAGGTATCCGATGAGCCCACAGCCCGGGAATGTCAGTACCCAGGTGAGAATCATCTCCTTGACAACACCCCAATTTACAGAAGAAAGACGCTTTGCTGCACCTACGCCCATAATTGCCGTCGTTTTGGTATGAGTGGTGCTAACGGGGATCCCTGTCAGGGAAGAAATAAGCAGACAGCCTGCACCCGCAAGATCCGCAGAAAAGCCCTGGTATTTTTCCAGCTTGACCATATCCATTCCGACAGCCTTGATAATGCGGTAACCCCCAATGGAGGTTCCAAGTGCCATGACCGCAGAGCAGAGAATCATGAGCCAAATAGGGATTTGGAAAGTCGTGACTTCCCCCTGTCCCTGGGCCAGAAAGATACCCAACATAAATACGCCCATAAACTTCTGCCCATCCTGCGCCCCATGCATAAATGCCATAGCGGCGCCTCCTCCAATCTGGGCGTAGCGGAAAAAAGGAGTCGTTTTATTCCGGTTTAAGTTACGGCAAAAAAATTCTGTCAAGCGCACCGTAGCAAATCCCATTGCAAAACCGAGCAGTGTAGAAAGCACAAGTCCGTAAAGGACCTTTATCCATTCATTGCCATTGATTCCTTCAAATCCCCCATGCAGGGCAATGGCGGCACCGGAAATCCCCGCAATCAGCGCATGGCTTTCACTGGTAGGAATGCCAAACCACCACGCAGCTGTTGCCCATGTCACAATGGCAAAAAGTGCTGCGCACAGCGCAACAAGTGCCTGGTGAGTATCTCCCCCAAAATCCACCATATTATAAATGGTCTCCGCAACAGTGGCATTGAGCATAGTCATAACCAGTACGCCAAGAAAATTGAACACCGCGGCCATAAAAATGGCTGCTCTTGGCCGCATAGACCGAGTAGAGACGCAAGTGGCAATTGCATTTGGGGCATCTGTCCAACCATTGACCATGATGACGCCGAGCGTCAGCAAAACTGTAATGGCCAGAGCAGGATTTTGTATAAGGGAACTGACAAATTCCCCCAGTGATATACTCATTCCAAGTTCCTGCCTTTCTTTACACATTCTTTTTCTTTTTCTTTCCTAGATTTAATATTATTGTACCATAATTAAAATAGGGTTGGTATTGCTTTTTTCTCTACGGTTTGCCAATTTTCGAGTTTTATTTCAAGACAATATGCTCAAATGTCCAATTTCGTGAAATTTTTATTGCGCAAGACAATTCCTCCTATTTTATTTTCCTATACGAAACAACACAAGCATGTACCAAACTGATATATGTTTATATTTACTTTTTTTATAAATTTATTATAATATAGTTTATAAAACTCAGAAAAGAAGGTATAACTATGAAAAAGTTAGAAGAACTTTCTTTAACCGAATTGGTAAATGGGTACTATTTTGATTCCAACTATAACGCCTATTTCTGTTCCGAATGCGGAACCCGTTTTGAACAGGGGGAAATATTTGCTGTTGGAAAACGATTTTTTTCGGCTGAGCGCGCAGTAAAAGAGCATATTTCAGCACAACACCCAGACCGTCTGGAACAAATATTGTTGTTTCGTGATTCCCCTCTCTCCCTGACAAATCGGCAACAGGAACTCCTGATTTTGTTTTCTAAGGGATTGAAAGATCAGGAAATTGCAGAAAAGCTTGGGATAGCTGTCTCCACAGTACGCCACCAGCGTTTTGTTTTTCGGGAGCGCGCACGCTCTGCAAAGTTTTTTCTTGCTGTGTGGGAAATTGCGTGTAAAAATAGTGAAAACCCCAGAGAAAACCATGAGTTCCTACCTCCCCATAGAGGGGCGAAAATGGTAGACGAACGCTATGTCATTACCCAGGAAGAAAATGAGAAAATACTCCAAGACGCCTTTTTCTCCTTAGAACCACTGCGGTTAAGAAGTTTTCCCAAAAAGGAAAAGAAAAAAATCGCCGTTTTGCGAAAAATTACAGAACAATTTGAAAGAGGTAAACAATATACAGAACATGAAATCAATGAAATTCTTTCAAATATCCATATGGACTATGCAACCCTGCGTAGATATTTGATTGAATACGGGTATTTTGAGCGCACACGCGACTGTAAACTCTATTGGGTAAAATAAAAAAGATTCTCCCAAAAGCTTTTTCCAGCTCACTTGGGAGAATCTTTTTCCGCCCTCATAGCAGAAGATAGAGCAGGGCCAGTATTAAAAGCATATCCTGCTCCTCATTATTGAGTAAAACCAGCAACAGAGCAAGAATTAAAATAGTATCTGAGGACCCTTTTAATGAATCCAGAATGCCCTTAATGCCAGAAAAGGGAGTGGACGGTTGCTGAAGGGTATTCCGGTGTTCCTGTTCAGATATAGGAACTGGGGGAGATATAGGGCGCTGAAATGGGTTTTGAACCGACTGTCTTCTTGCAGACTGCCCCTGTCCTCCTGTGGGAACGGAAACTTGTCCCCCAGACTGTACCGCATGGGCTGCCCGGCGCTGCATTTCGTGAACGCGCCGGATGGCATCCTGCTGCATCCTAAGCATATCAGCATCCGAATAGGCCATCAGCGTTCACCTCCTGAACCAAACAGCCCACTTTGTACAAACAGCGGTAAAAGGCTTACCAGTTTCATCAATTTAAGGGCTTCGTCCACCCGCCCCTGCCGTTCTGGACGAAGATGAGGCTTGAGAGATTTGAGCAGGACCGTGTTTTTATCATCTTGATTGTAAGCGGATAGGGCCTGCTGGATTTTCATAATCATACCGACATCCAAGCCGGCAAGAGGATTGGACGCCGCCTCCCCCGAATGATTCTGACTTCCTGCTGCGGATCCCAATCCAGAATTGGACAGCATGGACATCAAGCCGGACAGATCCGGCATATTGTTCCCCTGTCCATTTTGGGGAGGGGAGGGAGAGCCCCCTCCCCCCTGGCTGTTTCCCTCCCCCTGATTCCCTCCCGAAGAAGACAGGGCGGAGGCGAGCTGCTGGAGCTTTTGCATTCCGTCCTCGCTGGACAAAAACGCATTGAGCTGATTTGTCAAGTCGTCCACATCATCATCCCCTCTGAATCTTCTTTATAATTTCATCCACACTCTGTCCTTGCAGCAATGCCTCCAAAGCTTTTGGATTATTCTTTAATGTCCTGAGTAGATTTGGATCAGCTGTTTGCTGCAAATGATTGTATTTCCCGTTTTGAATATCGTTCATCAGCTTTTCCGGTGTAGTTCCAAGCTTTTTGGCAGCAAGGGCAAGCAGGGCGTTCTTATTCTTAGAATCCATACAAAAACCTCCGTTTTGGCTACAAAATGGGCAATTCCTGCACATACTTTACAAAGGGCAGTTATTGCTGTTATTATTTTTATGTAAGCCCTAAAAGAAATAGAAGGGCGTTGGAAGGAGGACAACCCATTTATGAGAATTGTTGCAGTATCAGATTCTCACGGGGATTTTTATCATTTAAACCGCGTGATTGAACTGGAGCCAGATGCAGATTGCTTTCTTTTTTTGGGAGATCGCAAAAAAGAACTTGATGATATCCGTTGCCTATATCCGGACAAGGTGATCCTAAGCGTAAGAGGTAACTGCGACCTCTCCTGTGATGACAAAGATACGGATATTTTTATCAAAGACAGCCGTACCATTGTATTTACACATGGACACCTATACAACGCTAAAAAAACCAAGGATGAACTGCTGCAACTTGGTAAAAGAAAACATGCAGATATGGTTTTATACGGCCATACTCATATTCCAGATATTCTATATAGGGACGGAATATATTTGGTTAATCCCGGAAGTATTGGTATGCCCAAGAACGGCGGTCCCACTTATGCAGTCATTGATTTTACTCCCGAACAGCTTGTCCCTGTTATCAAGCCTCTGAAAGACTGAGGGCGTTGGCATGGAACTTTACGATCTTCACACCCAAACATTAGGCCGGCATTTTTTATACTTTGATTCTCTGGGTTCTACCAACGACTATCTCAAGGAACATGCCATGGAGCTTCCAGACGGGACCGCAGTGGTTGCAGCGGAACAGACGGCAGGAAAGGGACGGCTTGGACGCAGCTGGCAAATGCGTCGTGGGGACACCTTGGCACTGAGCGTCCTTTTTCGTCCCGCTCTGCTCAAAGACGCGAGCATGATGCCCATTTTGTGTGCCATTGGCGTAGCACGGGCGGTATCCAGCCTATGTGGGGTGGCCGTTCATATTAAATGGCCGAACGATCTCCTGATAGGGGAAAAGAAAATTACAGGGATTTTATGCGAAAGCAGGCTGGCAGGAACAACTGGGTTTGCCGTATGCGGAATCGGAGTCAACACCCATGCCCCGGCAGAATATTATCAATGCTGCGGCTTACCGTATGCCGGTTCCATTCAAATGTGTACTGGCATTTCTGTTTCTCATGAAATTCTTGCCTGCCGGATTCTTGATGAATTGGAAAAAATATATGACCAGTTTAAAGTTGTGGGATTTCAACCTTTTGCCTCAGAATACTCTAGCCTCTGCATAACACTTGGAAAAGAAGTGCGGGTTCTTTATCAGGAATATGAATTGACCGGAAAAGCAGTTTCCATCCATGAGGACGGCTCCTTGGAGGTCCTAACAGCACAGGGGAGCGTTCTGGTCTCCTCGGGGGAAGCATCTGTCCGTGGGTTATATGGTTATGTATAAGGCACAGAAAAAACAGCGTGCAGGTTTTCTGCACGCTGTTTTTTGAAAATACCCTATTTATCTGCGTTTTCCACCACGTCCACGATTTGTAGTGGCTAAAATACCGACACAGGAAGCGGAGAGAAGGAGAATGGGGAGAATTGCCGCCTTATCTCCTGTATTTGGCGTATCCTTATTGGAGGAAGTGTTGGTTCCATCTGCAGTTCCAGAAGTGGGGTTATTGGAATTCCCGCTGGAAGATGGATCGACAGGCCGACCTTCTCCTTGATCAGGAGCGGAGGAATCTGAAGAGTTGTTGGAAGAATCTGACGAGGTATCAGAAGAAACGTCAGAAGAATCTGATGAAGTATCAGAAGAGACGTCGGAAGAATCTGATGAAGAACCAGAAGATTCACTCTCAGAGCTGTCAACAACGGTCACTTTTAAAACAGCATTTTCCCCGGCAGAAAAGACAAAGGTAATGTCATAGGGCGTCCTAGATACATTGAGAGTATTCAGAAAATCCTTACTGAGTGTCAACAGACCGTGGTTAACCGTATAGTCTGTCCCCTCCTGCAAGTCTTTCCCTTGATACTGCACTTTTTCTAAGGTGTTTCCAAGAAGATTCATCTTCACTTCCACATCTGCTGGTTTTTGGACATCGTAGGTCACCTTTGTCGGGTTGATAGAAGAATTGAGGCTCCCCTGTGTCTGATCGTTAACCAACCAAAGCTGCGCACCATAGAAGCAGTTGGCTGTACCAATGAAAATCCCCTGATCCGTGGATTCAAAAGTACGTAGGCCATGGTTGTATTGATCGCCAAAACCATCGTTGGTAATCGTTTCAAAATTCACGCCGTCAGTGGATTTGAGCATATCAAAGCCCGGAACGGAGCGCATGCTATAATAATTTACGCCAAAATAGTAGACAAACTGGCGTACTGTGTTGTTGTTCAAAAACTCATCAATTGGTCCTGTGACAAATGAAGGCAACCATTTGGAAATTCGTTCATACATGGCAACAAAATCATTAAAACGGTCAACAGGGTTTTTTTCCTCTCCATTCGCCATAGTGGAAATTCCTTCTGCTTCATTGACAATACTGGAAAGATCAGAAATCATGGAACTGATATCCGCACTGTCCACACTGGCACTGCGTTGGCGGAGAAACGCCTGTAGGACCTTGATCACCTGATTGACCCTATCGATGAATTCCTCTTTTGTCATTCCAAGCAAAGAGCCGTCTGTTAACTGGGTAAAACCATGAATCAATGTGCCTGCATCAAATGTTCCAATGTAAAGATCGCCGTTGTGTTCCCCAAATCTCCATACATACTGATTGGTGTGATTTCCAAGGCCCACACCAAGGTTTCCGGTAACTTCTGGGAAAACTTCATTGGGCTTGCCGCCAACAAGTTCAAAGTTACCCTGCGCATCCATTCGATAAAGATTGATTCCACTTGCTAAGTCATTATACAGACGTTCAAAATTGCCTTCTGCCGGGATAACAGCAAGATCCAACATGGGATCGTTATAGGCCCCAAAATAGAGATATCCGTCATAGACAAACATATTGCAAGTTGTCGCCTCATTGACACCAAACCCATAGGGCAATTGTGCGCCATCCTCCTCATTGCCTGCAATCAGGTTCCAGCTCCAATTCCCCTTTTCATTTTTATCCCCTTTAAACAGGGCAAAACCGGTTTTGGTTGTTTCTCCTGTCACTGCATCGGTTTTCGAAGAAACTGCTGTGACATACAGGGAACCATTGTAGGGCATGAGCTCCCATAATCCGCCCCCGTTGATTCCATCACGAATATAATAGGCCGGGATATCCAGGAAATCCTCCTGGTTTCCAATTGTCTCCCAGTTATCGGAAGAGGGATCACTACTTGCAATAATACGGGCGCCTGCAACGCCGTCTTCTGCACCTGCTTGATCCGTTGCAATTGCCATCAAAAGCTGGCCATCAAAGACAGCAAGGCCATGGATTCCGCTGGCAACAGACCGATCCTCCACAGTACGTTCATAGACAATATCCACTGCATCCCCATTTTCCGGATCAATTTCCAGCAAGCATGCGGTGGGGTATCCTGAACCGACAAAATAAAGCTTTCCGTTAAACTCCATCGCCATGCGGTAACCGGACATATTATTTCCCGGCTCTTCATAGCGATAGACCAATGTTGGTTCATAAGTGTACTTATTGACTTTGATAATAGCGGCCTTCGCCACCAATGTGTGGTCAAAAGCTTCATCATACATCAAATCCACAAGTGATTGCGCAATTTCGCTCGCCTTTTCAGCGCCAAAAATCCCTGTGAACATATTCAGGATATTCCGATAATAGATCCCGTAGATTGGGTTATAGCAGGTACCAATATAAATATCATCCCCGTACTCTACCATTGACCAGGCATAGCTCTGGGAGCGATCCTCATTTTCCCCTGTCAGGATTCCGTCCACCTCTCCTTCTCCTCTATCTGGATGAGATAGCTTTTCAATGGTATAGCCCTTAGACGGGTACTCAATCCCGCCATTTACTGCATAAACCGGAGCCATTATCAGACTGAGCATGAGTGCACAGGCCGTTAACGCCGCCAGCAGTGCGTGCGAGAACCGACGCCCGCTCTGCTTTTTTTTCATAGTATTACCTCCTCAGTGGTGTTACCGCCTCGAAAAGTCATTTTCAAAATGAATATTTTTTCTGTTCCTTTTCAAAGGCACATCCTATATTTTCCTAATATGATATCACAACACCAAGGGGAAATCTATCTGTTTAGTCACATTTTATTCACAATAATTCCCGCTCTTTTTTGTCGATTTTAAACTTAAAAATCAATAAAATAAGTTCGTTTATTTAATTTGGGTCACAAAATGAAGCGTAGTCACATAAAGCATTTATATTTGTTTATGTTTTGTGATTTGTTACTATCCGGCAAATAATATTCAATTGCAATTTATTGAAAGAATATTTTAATTTTTGAATATTTATTCGATTTCACGCAAAAAAGCAGCCGGAAAACCGGCTGCTTTTTTCTATATCCGTTTTCTATTTTTCATGGGGGCCATCTGTCTCGAACTGCTTTGGCGCCATGATCCCTGGCAAGCAAAAAATAGTCATGGTAAGCATTCCCGTTTGAATCCATAGATAGGTAACATCAGTCATACCATGTAATAACACCACTGCAAGCTGTCCGATCACTAAAATACGCAGGTTCTTATCATAATGATACCGGAATGCATCAAAAATCGGGCGCATCAGTTGAAACATGAAGCTTACAAACAGAATTGTCCCAACCACGCCAAAATCCAAAATCAGATTCAAATATAAATTATGGGCATGAGTGGTCTGAAATGACTGGTATTTGACATAGGCATCCATATACCCCAATACCCCATGTCCAAACCAGGGGCTATCCTGAATTCCCTTAACTGTCGTCTCCCAGATCTCTTCTCGAAGTCCGAGCGTCCTTCCAAACTCCGCGATTCTCGGGAACAAGCCAGGCACCGCAAAGACAACAAACCCGCCCAGCAGTATACCGACAAAAATGAGACGAACACCGACTTTCCGATTCCAAAGTAAAACAGACACCAAAACCCCGCCACACAGAGCCGCCAAAGCGGACATACTTCCGCTCAGATAAATACCTACAACCGAACAGAGGATCAAAAAACAATAGTAAAGCTTGTCATTTGGACGGGTCATTATTTTATAAATACACAGCATGACTGCCGTTTCCATCATAGAACCGTAATAGTTCGCATTAAAATAGAAGGAAGTCGTGCGGTACTGAACAGTAAACGGATCGTCCAGATTCAAAAGAAATTGGACAAGACCCACTGCCGTACCCACAACACTTACAAGCAGGCACAAATCTACTGTTGTCTCAAACACGGATTTTGTGAGGACGGCGCGTACAAAAAACACAAAAAAGACAAGTAAGATAAACAATAGCCCTGTTCCGACCCCAATCCAAAATCCGCGGACTACGGGAACGATAATAATCAGGGATAAAAGCAGCATCATGGTTTTAAAGCCTCGAGCGACAAACATCCTTTCCCGCAGCGATTTGTGGGCGAACAGATAAATGACGCAAACAACCGCCATGACAGCGGACAATACAAAAGGGGTGAAAGTAGATACTAAGGCAAGACAAAGGAGTTTTTCCTCCCTTTGAAACGATGAAAAAGAGTGCTTTATTTGATACAAGAGGTTGTTGATTTTCATACGTCTTCTTCCTTTCGCCCCACCGCCCAGGGCGCAGTCTTAACCGACCTGTAATCCTGGCTCATTTTATCACAAATTAAATCCCTTTTCAACGAATCTGACAGGAATGTAAGATATAGAAGCACTTTGAACACTTTTTGCCCGAACTTTAGAAAAAGATGTTAAAAAAATATTTTATTTGCAGAGACTGCTACTATGTATTAAAATGGGATGAGCAAGCAATCGGATTTGGGAAAATTTTTCCCATTTGCAAGCTATTCCTATCAAAAAACACTGGAGGTTTTTTTGTGACTTCGTTGCAATTATTTCATCGCCGGCATATGCCCGGCGGAGCGAATGTCCCCCATTTTAAAAATACGACAGAATGTGCCACGGCTCTTCTGCCAACCCCATCAAAGGTCTGCATTCCCATGCAGCAGCACATTGGCGCCCCTTGTGAGCCAGTTGTCAAGGTGGGGGAAACAGTCAAGGCCGGTCAGCTGATTGGAGACAGCCCCTCCCCGGTATCTGCCCCAATTCATGCGAGTATTTCTGGAAAAGTAACCGCTATTGACGAAATCCTGATGCCTTTTGGCGCCAAATGCACTTCGGTTACCATCACATCGGATGGGGAGAATACCGTGGACGAAACCCTGCAACCTCCTGAAATAAAGGACAGGGAGGATTTTCTTAATGCTATCCGGGCTTCTGGACTGGTCGGGCTCGGAGGCGCAGGATTCCCCACTTCTGTAAAGCTTAACCCCAAAAATATTCAGGAAGTCAATACCCTGATTATCAATGGTGCAGAATGTGAGCCATTTATCACCTCTGACTACCGGGAGTTTATGGAAAACGCAGATGATGTTATCGAAGGGATCCTTCTGGTACAGAAATTTCTTGAGATGAAAGAGGTTTACATAGGAATTGAAAATAACAAACCAGAAGCCATTAAACTGATGACCAAAAAGTTGGCAAATTATCCGGAAATCAATGTGGTTACTCTCAAATCCCGTTACCCGCAAGGAGCGGAAAAAGTCCTGATTTATGAAGTTTCCGGGAAGGTCGTACCGGAAGGAAAGCTTCCGGCAGACGTTGGAGTACTTGTAATGAATGTTGCGAGCATTGGATTTTTAAACCGCTACTGCAAAACCGGTATTCCCCTGATTTCCAAGCGGCTGACCATTGATGGAGCTGCGATTAGCCATCACAAAAACATCCGCGTTCCCATTGGTACCATGATTTCCGATGTGGCGGAATACTGCGGCGGATATTCGCAACCAGTGAAAAAAATCCTGATGGGCGGGCCAATGATGGGAACTGCTCTGTATACAGACGATTTTCCCATTCTCAAACAGAACAACGCCATCTTATTCTTGGGAGAAGAAAATTTACCCAAGCATAACCATCAGACCGCTTGTATCCGTTGTGGACGCTGTGTGCGCGCCTGCCCAATGTCCTTGATGCCATTGGAAGTAGAACGGGCTTACAAGCAAAATGATATTTCCGCGTTACAGTCTCTCAAGGTTGGGATTTGCATGGAATGTGGAAGCTGCGAATACAGCTGCCCTGCAAAGCGGCCCCTTGTCTCCACTATGCGTCTGTCCAAACAGGCTGTACGGACTGCTACACCAAAATAACAAGGGAGGTTTTTGCTGTGGAAAATAAACTGATTGTATCTTCATCCCCTCATTTAAAAAGCGATATCAGCACGGCGGGCGTCATGCGGGACGTAATTATTGCATTAATTCCAACTTTAGTCGCCGCGGTAATCCTATTTGGATTCCGTGCACTGGTTGTCACTGCCACCTGCGTGCTGTTTTGCATTGTCTTTGAATACCTGTTCAATCGTATTACCAAACGGGAACAGACCGTTGGTGATTTTTCCGCCATTGTCACAGGGATACTCCTTGCATTTAATTTGCCGGTAACGCTCCCGCTGTGGATGTGCGTGATTGGGTCATTTGTCTCCATTGTCATTGCAAAACAGCTGTTTGGAGGGCTTGGACAAAATTTTGCGAACCCGGCACTTGTTGGACGTATTGTCCTGATGATTTCCTTTGCTACTCAGATGTCTACCTGGGCAGTTCCCTTTTATTACCGCCAACCGGAAATTGTCACCTCTGCAACGCCGCTCGCAGTCATTCCACAGGTGATGAACGGAGAACTGCCTGCGCAAAACCTGCCAGGTCTCCCCGATTTGCTGCTGGGTACCACTGGCGGCTGTTTGGGAGAAACCTGTGCTGTCACCCTGATCCTTGGCGGGATTTATTTGGTCGCGCGCAAGGTCATTTCTCCAGCAGCGCCCCTTGCCTTTATCGGGACAGTCTTTGTTTTTACTGCATTGATGGGCGCCTATCCCCTGCACCAGATTTTATCCGGCGGGTTGCTGCTTGGCGCAATTTTTATGGCAACGGATTACACTACTACCCCGGTCACTTTTTGGGGGAAAATTATTTTTGGGATTGGATGCGGCCTGATCACCTGTTTAATCCGCCTGTTTGGTTCCTTTGCAGAAGGCGTTTCCTTTTCCATTATTCTGATGAATATCCTGACCCCCTATATTGACCAATGGACCCGTTCCAAACCGTTTGGAGGTGTCAAAACAGCATGAAGGCGTTTTCCGAAATTGCAAAACCTGCATTGATTTTGACAGCCATCTGTCTGATTATTTCCCTGGCATTGGCTGGAACCAATACCCTGACCGCAGATGCAATTGCCCAAAATAATGAGAAAGAAGCTTATGAAACCCGCATTAAGGTTTTGGAAGGGGCCGACAGCTTTGAACCCGTTGCAATAGAACCCTTTACTGCGGAAGATGGTTCAAAATTTGTAGAGATGGTAAAAGCAAGCAACGGTGTAGGTTATGTAGCCACCACAACTACAAAAGGGTATGGCGGTGAAATGACTGTAATGACCGGTTTTGACAACGAGGGGAACATTGTTGGCGTAAGCGTGTTGAGTTCCAACGAGACCCCTGGTCTGGGTAAAAAGGCGGAGGAGCCGGATTTCACAGGACAATATCTCGGAAAATCCGGCACTCTTTCCGTAGTGAAAAACACAGCTGGAACGGACAAGGACATTGTTGCCATTTCCGGTGCGACGATATCCTCCAAAGCTGTGACTTCGGCAGTCAACTGTGCGTCGCAGGGATTTGCGGCAATGAAGTAGGGAGGGGTTCCTGTGAAAAAAAATCTTAGTATCCTGTTAAACGGAATTATTCGGGAAAACCCGGTGCTTGTACTGGTACTTGGTACCTGCCCAACACTTGCGGTTACCACCATGGCGGTCAACGGCCTTGGGATGGGCGCTGCGGCGACAGTCGTCCTTATTTGTTCCAATGCGGTGATATCCCTACTCAAAAATATTATCCCGGACAAGGTGCGCATTCCTGCATATATCACCATTATTGCGGGATTTGTCACGGTGGTACAGTTTTTTGTACAGGCCTATGCTCCCAGCATCAACAAAGCGCTCGGAATTTTTTTACCGCTGATTGTTGTCAACTGTATTATACTTGCGCGGGCGGAAGTATTTGCCAGTAAAAACAGCGTAGGGGCTTCCATCCTAGATGGTCTTGGAATGGGACTTGGTTTTACACTTGCCCTGTTTGCAATGGGTTCTATTCGTGAAATATTAGGAAACGGCACCTGGATGGGAATTTCCCTGACTTCGGGAGCCATAGAGCCAATGACCATTTTCATTTTGGCCCCGGGCGGATTTTTTGTATTTGGTATCCTGATTGCACTGGTCAACAAAATTCTCACAAGAAAAGGAATTGAGCACCCTGCATCGGGGTGTGCCGCCTGCCCGTCACGCGAATTCTGTGAAGACGCGAAGAAAGGAGGGTGCTGACCGCCATGAAAGAAATGCTTGTTATTCTGGTCAGTGCCATTTTGACCGATAACTTTGTCCTATCCAAGTTTATGGGGGTGTGTCCCTTCCTTGGGGTTTCCAAAAAGGTGGATTCTTCCATTGGGATGGGAATTGCCGTTACCTTTGTCATGGTTATGGCATCCGCTGTCACCTATCCCATCAACACCTACCTGCTTGTCCCTTATGGGCTGGACTACCTGTCCACCATCGCGTTCATTCTGGTCATTGCATCACTGGTACAGTTTGTGGAAATTGTCCTAAAGAAATATATTCCCGCCCTGCACAAGTCACTGGGCATTTATCTGCCATTGATTACCACCAACTGTGCCGTACTGGGTGTGACGCTGCTGAACGTGGAAAACAGTTACGACTTTTTACAATCCATTGTCAATTCTTTGGGAGCGGGGCTTGGATTTTTAATTGCCTTACTGCTATTTGCAGGCGTGCGCCGTAAAATGGAGGGAACGAACGTCCCAAAAGCATTTCAAGGACTTCCTATCACCCTGATTGCCGCATCCATTGTTTCGCTTTCTTTTTTGGGATTTGGCGGCGTTGTCCAAGGACTATTCCAGTAAGGGAGGAGGACATCCATGTTTGAAAGTATTGTACTGCCCGTACTGATTATTGCGGGAATTGGGCTGATCTTTGGTATTATCCTGGCGGTGGCCTCCAAAGTGATGGCCGTTCCGGTGGATGAACGCATTACACAAATCCGTGAGGCGCTTCCCGGAGCAAACTGCGGTGCGTGCGGATATGCCGGCTGTGACGACTATGCAAAGGCCGTCTGCGAAAGTGGCGCACCTACCGGCGCCTGTATCCCCGGCGGAGACGGGGTTGCAAAGGCTGTTGCCGCCATAATGGGTGTAGAGGCTTCCTCTTCTACGCCAGTAGCAGCGTTCCTCGGCTGCCAGGGTACACATGCAGTAACACAGGATAAATACCTTTATGATGGCATTACCACCTGCCAGGCCTGTAATGCCATCACGGCTGGAAAGGGCGCGTGCATGTATGGCTGTCTCGGATTTGGCGACTGTGTGGCTGCCTGCAAATTCGGCGCTATCAATTTAGTGGGCTCAATCGCCCATTTTGACCGGGAGCTATGTACAGGGTGCGGCGCCTGCGAAAAGGCCTGTCCCAAGCATCTGATTTCCATTCTGCCGAAAGACACAAAGGTTTTTGTAGCCTGCTCAAACAAAGACAAAGGCGGCATCACCCGCACCGTGTGCAAAGCCGGATGTATTGGGTGCAAAAAATGTGAACGCACCTGTCAGTTCGACGCAATCCATGTAGAGAACAATTTGGCAAGCATTGATCCTAAAAAATGTACGGGGTGCGGCACCTGTGCCAAAGTCTGCCCTGTCCATGCGATTGCTGAGTTTTAAAAAAGCAGAAAAAAGCCGTTCCAGGCATTCGTCTGGAACGACTTTTTTTATCCTCAATTATCCGTATACGGTTAGAATTTTCCCGAGATTTTGACAAAAAAACTTTTTATTAAAAAAGTTGCCTAGAATAGAGCAACTTTTTCCCTGTTTCATCCTTTAGTGAAAAGTACTTTTCAAAGAAGTAGCGGAGCAGTTTCAATTGCCCCGCACAGCAAACAGACGGAGGGACTACCGATTTGAACAACAAACGGCTTTCACGAAAACAAAGGGAGCGGCTTTTCTGTCGGTATTACCTGATCTCGCTTGATGCACAACAGGCGGCAAAACAGGCAGGACTTCCACGGCCTGGGGAGACAGGCCCTCTTTTGCTGACAGATGTGGGAATTCAGGAGTATCTAAAAGAACTCGAGGATGAAAACAAGCACCTGTTGATGGCTCAGGCGATTGAGGGCTACCGCCGACTTGCGTTTTCCTCTGCCCAAGACGCAATTCACCTGCTAGACCGCGAATTTGATCCAAAAAATGCGGAAAACCTGGATTTATTCAGTGTTTCGGAGATTAAAACTTCCCCATCCGGTGTACAAAT
Source organism: Candidatus Pseudoruminococcus merdavium (assembly GCA_904419745.1). GTDB lineage: Bacteria > Bacillota > Clostridia > Oscillospirales > Ruminococcaceae > Pseudoruminococcus_B > Pseudoruminococcus_B merdavium. Next base: position 15,408 of record CAJFSS010000018.1, read on the forward strand.
CAAATTTTTTGATCGCCAAAAAGCATTGGACAAACTCTATGACCTGGCAGAGGCGAGGGAGGAAAATTCTACAGCACCCCCTTTGGTAGATTCTTTATGTGATGCAATTGCAAAAGGGGCACAGGCTCTTTCGGAGTTAAGGGAATCCCAACATGACGGGTAAATTTCTTCCGTTTTCCGAAAAGCAGCTACGTGTCCTGACTTGGTGGGACAAAAACAGCCCGGACAACGGTTATGACGCCATCATCTGTGATGGGGCGGTGCGCAGCGGCAAGACCTTCTGCATGTCCCTGTCATTCCTGTTATGGAGCAGCACTTGTTTTGACGGACAGAGTTTTGCACTGTGTGGAAAGACTATCTCCTCTTTTCGACGCAATGTCCTGTATCCCATTTTACCGCTACTTCCGGAGCTTGGGTTTTCCGTCAAAGAATCCATTGCCCACAATTTTTTGGATATCTCCCGGATGGGAAGGACAAACCGCTACTACCTGTTCGGAGGAAAGGATGAGGCCTCTGCTGCGCTGATTCAGGGGATAACGCTTGCTGGCATTCTACTTGATGAGGCTGCACTGATGCCCCGTTCCTTTTTGGAACAGGCGGCAGCTCGCTGCTCAGTCTCTGGTTCTCGGTTCTGGTTTAACTGTAATCCCCAACACCCGTATCACTATTTTTACCAGGAGTGGATTTTGCAGGCCGAACAGAAGCGGGTGCTCTATCTCCATTTTACCATGGAGGACAATCCTGCACTCACGGAGGAAATCCGGACGCGATATGAACAGCTTTACTCCGGAGTGTTTTATGAGCGTTTTGTCAAAGGAAACTGGGTGAGCGGGGATGGGCTTGTCTATCCGATGTTTGAGCCATTACGTCATATTTTTTCCCTGGCACCGGAACACCTGGAGAAATACTACATCTCCGTGGACTACGGGACTAGAAACCCGACCTCTTTTGGGCTGTGGGGGCTTTCTGGCGGCGTATGGTACCGGCTCAGGGAATACTACCATGACGCACGAAAACTTGGACAAATCAAGACGGATTCCGAGTACTGCCGAGATCTGCTTGCTTTTGCGCAAGAACTTCCCATTCATGCCGTGATTGTCGATCCCAGTGCCGCCAGTTTTATTGAATGTATCCGGCAGGAGGGGAAATTTCCCGTCATCCCGGCGAAAAACGATGTTCTTCCCGGGATCCGGCGGGTCATGGACGCACTGCGCGAGGGACGAATTCGATTCCATGAGAGCTGTACGGACACCCTGCGGGAATTCTCCCTCTATCGATGGGAGGAGGGGGTGGGTGACCGTGTAAGAAAGGAAAATGATCACGCGATGGACGATATCCGCTATTTTGTCTCCACAGTCCTTGCCCCACGGCGGCAGCCAGGCAGCGCTTTCGCCGCCATATCCCGCCGCAGATAACCTGATGAAAGGAGGTTTTGTATTGCCCCTGTTTTCTAAAAAGCACAAAGGACATTCCCCCAGTATCCAGAGTACCCAGCGTGGGATTCCCTGTACGTTTGGGGCTATGGAAAGCTACCAGCCGCTCTGTCCCCAAAAGCGACTGTATGAACTGATGAGAGAGGCCATCCCGCTGATTGACGCCTCTATTGCAAAAATTATCCGGTTGGTCGGATCTTTCCAAGTACACTGTGAAAACAAACAGGCTGAGCGGGCGCTTTCTGATTTTTTGACACACATCCCACTGGGTGCACACCAATTTGGGATCGACACCTTTTTAAGCAGATTTCTGGACTCGCTACTGACCTATGGCAGCGCGGTAGGAGAAATCCTGTACACGACGGACGGAAAATATCCTGCCGCACTGCTCAATCATTCCGTAGACTGCCTGGTATTTTTAAAAAACGACAATCCTTTGAACACGGTGATGTGTGCAAATACGGAAAAAGGCTATGCGCCGATCCCACATCCGGAACGCATTTTATACTGTGCCCTATCCGGTTCAGACAGCCGGGAACAGGGAAAATCCCTGCTCAACGGACTGGAATTTGTCTGCGGAACCCTGTTGAAAATTTACGAGAGTATTGGCTCCAATTTTGAGAGGGTGGGCAACGCCCGGTTTGCCGTCACCTACCATCCTCCTGCTGAGGGAATGGATCCCATCAGCTCCAAGGCCATTTCGGAGCAGATGGCAAGGGAATGGACAGCCGCTATGCAGGCAACCCGCAACGGGCAAATCCGGGATTTTGTCGCCGTAGGAGATGTTGACGTTAAGACGATTGGAGCGGAAAACCAGCTTCCAGATACCGAAACCCCCGTGCGTCAGATGCTCGAACAGATTGTAGCCAAACTTGGCATCCCCCCCTTCCTTCTTGGTCTTAACTGGTCCACCACGGAGAGAATGTCCACCCAACAGGCAGACATTCTGACAAGTGAGCTGCAATCCTATCGCAGAACCCTTTCTCCCATCCTGAACCGAATCTGCCGTGCTTTCCTGCAAAGCCATGGATATGTGGACGACTATCTGATTGTATGGGATACCATCAATTTGCAGGATGAGGTCGAGCGCGCCAAGGCAAAGCTCTATACTGCACAGGCAGATCAGCTTGATCCGAAAATCGAAACGATATAAAAGGAGGAGATTTTTTATCGAAGACATCCGTAAAGCCATTGTGCCAAAACCTATTTCTGACAGGGATTTGGAGGAAATCAACCGCTTTACCCGTTCTCCGCTCAAAGCAGAAGAACTCTATACTTTTTCTCTCATCCTGTGTGACAACGAGGTGGACAGGGACTTTGAACGTTTTTCCTCGAAGGCGCTGGAGGCGCTGGCTGCACTCTTTGTGGGGAAAACTGGAATTTTTGACCATGACGCCAAATCAGGCAACCAGGCGGCTCGCATTTACCGCACACAGGTAAAACAGGATCCCACCCGGACAACCAGCGCTGGAGAACCTTATTGCATGTTGACCGCGGACGCCTACATGCTCAGGAACAAAAAACAAGAGGAATTGATTGCTGAGATTGAGGCGGGGATCAAAAAGGAGGTCAGCATTGGGTGCAGCGTACGTTCCTCCATCTGTTCTATCTGCGGAAAAGACATGCGTCGGGAAGGCTGCACCCATCAAAAGGGACAGTCTTACCAGATAAATGGGAAGCAAGAGACCTGCCATGCCATTTTAAACGACCCTACAGATGCGTATGAATGGTCTTTTGTGGCCATTCCTGCGCAGAAAAATGCCGGGGTATACAAACAATACCATTTTGCATGTGAAAGTACAGGACATTCAGATTTGCCCGGAACGCTCAAAAAACTTAAAAATGCCTCGTCCCCGGTTACTCTTACCCCCGGTGAGGCATCCCTTTTGACAAACCGGCTTACGGTACTGGAAGAACTTTCTCAAGCGGGTCAGGAATACCAAAAAGATTTACAGCGCGAAATTTTAGGACTGAATGCCCAGGCGGGAGGCGAAATTCCACCGAAACTTGTACAGGGGATTTTAAAAAAGTTGGATCTTTCCGAATTGAAACAGCTCAAAGAATCCCTGGAGTGCAGGATTCATAGCCGTGTGGAATGTACTTCGCAATTACTGCCGCCAGGAGAAAAAGAGGGAAAAGACAACCGGTTTTTTAAATTATAGGAGGCCACAGGAATGAACATTGATTTTTATGCAGTTTCACAAAAGCATCTCACCTTTTTAGCGGAAGAAGGTGTTGCCCCAGGCGTATTTGTCAAAATGAGCACTAATGCGACAGTCGCCCCCTGCTCTGCTGGAGATACCCCCATTGGAATCTGCACTTCCAGTGAAGGGGACTGTGCCAGCATCCAGCTGGAAGGGCATTGCAAGATTGTCTACACACTCCCCGCTGAAACACAGGTAAAGTTGGGGTACCAGAATTTTGTATGCTCGGATTCTACAACCCTGAAACCGGACGCGGCAGGCAGACAGGTGCTTGTACTTTCCCTTGGCACGGAAAATGAAAAAAAGATTGCGGAAATTCTGCTGTAAGGAGGAACAACTATGGCATTTTATGATTCTATCAACTTAGAAAAAGGAATGTACCATGTCGCAGGAAAAAATTTTACCGAAGTGCTGGAAGGACTCGATTCCTCGGAAAACTACAGAAACACCCCGCTTGAAGGGCTGGACGCCTATGAACGTCAACTCAAGCGCTTTGACATCCGCGTAAGCGGCCCGAAGTCCGATGTAGTGGAAAAATTTTTTTCCACTACGGATTCCGCCGCCCTGTTCCCGGAATTTGTCTCCCGCTCCGTTCGCCAGGGGATGGAGGAAGCAAACCTGCTTGACAGCGTTGTAGCCTGCAAAACAAACATTGACAGCATGGACTATCGCTCCCTTGCCTGCGACATGACAGCGGAACACAAACAGCTTGCCCGTGTGGCAGAAGGGACTGAAATCCCTCAGGTTCCAATCTATTTGCAGGAAAACCTGGTGCGGCTGAAAAAGCGTGGAAGGATGTTGGTTTCCTCCTATGAAGCGGTGAGGTTTCAGCGCATTGACCTGTTTACCGTCATGCTGCGGCAAATTGGCGCTTATCTGGCCACTACTCAGCTTTCCGATGCAGTGGAGGTTTTAATAAAAGGCGATGGAAATGACAACGCTGCCGCCAAAGTATCCCTGTCCACAGCGGGAAGCCCAACCTATGCGGAACTGCTTAAGCTTTGGGACGCGCTGGATCCTTATGAGCTTAATACCCTGCTCGCTTCCCCGGACATGGTGATGAAACTGTTGGAACTCAGCGACTTCAAGGATCCGCTTACCGGACTCAATTTCCAGACTACAGGAAAACTCAACACCCCGCTCGGTGCACAGCTGTGCAAAATCCGTTCCATGCCGGAGAAAACCATTTTGGGACTGGATCGCAAATGCGCACTGGAAATGGTTATTGCCAACGATTTGACCGTGGACTACGATAAGCTCATTGATCGTCAGCTTGAACGCGCCAGCGTGACCAGTATTTATGGGTTCGCAAAAATCTTCCAGGGAGCCAGCGCTTACCTGGCCTAACCATGCAAAAGGAGGGTGTTTGATGATTACCGCACAGGAAGTACTGGAAAAATTCTGCCTGCTGGCGGGGTTGGAGCCCGATAAGTCCGAGCAGTGGCTTACGCTCTGCCAACTTGGGATAGACGAGTTGGCTGACATGGCCACGCTTCCAGAAACCCCTTCGGAAGCGGACAAAAACAAGCTGCTTTTTGCCTGCGCCGGGTGCGCCCTCCTGCGGTATGCGCTGTCGGAGCAGGCAGGCGCGGGCAGAGATTTTAAGACACCTGAGTTATCCATGGACAGTTCCAGCTACCCTGTGGAGGCAGCAAGGGAACTCCGGCGTGATCTTCTGAAATCTGCTGCAAGTTGTCTTGGGCTGCATTCCAGCGTTTTGAAAAGGACGGTGGGGTAATGTCTATTTCGCATGCCATCCATTCGCTGATTGCAAAACTCGGTTCCGAAATTTGCGTGGTATCGGAAGCGGATGGAAAACAAGTCCATATTACGGGACTTATCCAAAACGATACCGGGAAAACTCTACGGGATTGCTTTTCTTATGTACTGCGCGGCAGAGATCCGGGGCATTTGTACACGTTAATCGCCACACCCAATATCCCCTTTGATTTGGACAGCGGTGCAAAGGTCACGCAAAATGGGAAGTGCTATCAGATCCTCGCGCACCGCTATTTCCGCGAGGATACGATTCCTGTTTATCTCTACGCACTGCTAGCGGAGGAGGTGAGCGAAAATGAACTCCTTTGAAACATTATCCGACCAACTAAGGGAGGCGTTGAAAAAAAGTCCCTCCCTTCAAAAAATCCCCATAGGCCCAGCCTTTCCTCCGCAACGGCGTCCTTTTCCTCTGCGCAATCCCTATATCTGCGTCCATATTAAAGAGATCACTGTGGAACAGGGCGGTTTGGGTGGGATTGTCCCGGTCAATCAGGCCGGGACTGCGCTGGGACAAACATGTACGCTCCTGTTTTCCCTGGACATCCTATGTCCACTCTCACTTGGCGCGGACGGGTGTCAGGAGATTTTTTCCCGGCTCTGCCATGCCATTTTCTGCGAAGATGCATTCCCATTCAAGGCCATCCGTTTAGAGGCTTCTTCCCCTGTATACAGTAGGGAAAATGATTGCTTTGTGCAAAAATCCGTTCTACGAACTATCGTTCTAATGACCAGGGAGGAAGAAGGGCTTGCAATTACCGATTTCACTGTTAGGAGGGCATAATCCATGTCCATTACCATTTCATCCAAACGCCCCGGCGTTTTTTCCGACTACACAGTTTCGTCGGTCTACCGGGGAGCTTCCTCCCGGGCGGCTGCACTTGTCTGCAAAACGGAACAGCAACAGGACGGAGTATTTGTTGCGCAAAGTTCTGAGGAAGTACGCCGCAGTTTTCCAAAAGAACCCGTCCTGTGCGCCTGCTGCGACATTTTATTTGCAAACGGGGTGGGAACCATATACCTCTCCCCCGTTAATTCCGGAGCTTCTGACCTTACACAGGCCTATGCAGAGAGTTTTGCACAGCTGGAAGAATACGCGGATATTTACTGCGTTATATGCGACAGCGCGGACGCAGCGATTCTATCCAAACTCAAAAGCCATGTAGAGACATGCAGCACCGCAAGGCTTGAGCGACTGGGATTTGCAGGACTTGAAACCCTTGACAATTTGTCGGAAACCGCCCTGGCGGTAAACAGCGAGCGGATCTGCCTGTGTGCGCCTGCCGCGCTCATTGGAGAGCCAGAGACAGCATCAGGGGTTTATACTGCATGCGGCTATGCTGCGCTGTGCGCTTCGGCGCAGGATCCTGCCGCCAGTTTCCACAGCGCTCCGGTTTTGGGAATCTCCGGGCTAAAGCAGAAACTCTCGGAAGCACAGATCGACCAGTGCATTACATCCGGAGTGACTCCCTTTGAGATGGTGCTGGGAGAGTGCGAACTTATCCGTGCCGTCACCACCCGCACCAAAACAGAGGGAACGCCGGACTTATCCTTCCAAAGTGTCAATACCATCATGGTGATTGACGACTGTCTTTCCACCATCCGAAATGCACTGAAATTGCGCCTGCGAGGGCTGAAAAATAATCCCGTTACCCGGCAGTCCATTCAATCCCAGGTGGCAGTTGAATTACAGAAAAAACTAGACGCAGGGATTATTGAGTCCTATGGGACTCCAAATGTGTATGCATCCCCGGACGATCCCACAATTTGCATTGTGGAACTTAGTTTCTCCGTCTGCCACAGTATCAACCAAATCCATATATCCGCGCATATCACCATATAAAGGAGGGAATGTTGTTGGCATTTATCAGCTTTCCAACCAGCAAGGACATTTACCTGGAAGCCGACGGCAAACGCATTGCCGCCGTGGAATCCTACCGTGCCAAGACCACTCGGGAGAGCCGTTACATTGAAGCATTTGGAGAGAGCGAACCAGTTGGGACGGTCGGCGGCAGGGCCAGGCATATCCTGGAACTTTCCCGTGTGGTTGCCTGCGGGGAAACCCTTGATTTTTATTCCCTGAGCGATTTCAACCTTGTCATTGTCCGCCCGGACAAGCGCATTATCTATTCCGGATGCGAGTGGTCGAACATCACCGAGCAGGCCAACCTCAACGACACCGTTCTGGAAAATGTGACAATTGCCGCCGCCAAGAGGATGGAAATGAAATGAAAAAATTCCTGTTGCTTTCCAAAGGCTTGTTTTTTGTCTCCCCTCTCTCCCTGTATGAACTGATTCAGTGCCGTAGAATGCGGGAGGAATTCTCATTCGTGCTGACTGCACAGGGAGAGGAGCCTAGACGCGCCAGAGAACTTGCCGGGGCGATTTCCCTATGTTTTTTCAGCCTGAAGCCCATATTTGCCCGCCAGTTTCGCTCCCCTGAACAAGTCTACCGCACACTTACACTTACGCAGCTGGAAAAGATCGCCGGGGAACTTTCCAGGAGTCGAGAAGATATGACGGTGGAATTTGGATTCAACGAGGCCTTTGCAAAGGAGGTGAAGGAGCATGGATGCACTTGAGTACTCCCTTACCCGACTGGACGGGGCAGCCCACCGGCTTGCCCTACTTCTGGAGTCAGGAAACAGGGCGAGAGAGTTCTCAACCCCTACGCCAGAAAGGCCTACACCTATGGCGGAAATTCCTAATATTCCCGCTGGTTCCTCAAGGGAAAAGAATCTTATCCCACAGCCGAGCATCTATTCTGCTGCCTGGGACGCTGGGGAACCTGCTTCTCTGCCCAAACGCCAGGAGGAAATCCCCCTGTCCGCTCAGTGGATGGATACCTCCCTCTACCCGCCCATGCCAGACAGTTACCGTGAAGTCAGCGAACAGATGTTGGAAGATATGCGCCGGCGTTCCACCCTGCCCCTTGACGATGTGAGGACGGTGATTCTATGAGCCTTTCTATTCTCCGGTACAAGACACTGACCCTGAGATATAATCCCCATACTTTTTCCGTTATCACGTCCCGATCCCTATTCCGGCGCACAGCGCCCGGGCTTGGGGAGATAATCGGGGAAAACGCCGTACTTGCAAGGACGGTGCGGGGAGAAGGGGAACTCTTTGGAGAGGACGCATTTGAGCAGTACCTTCGGCTACAAGAGGAATTTTCAGAGCCTGGAGAAGGGCCACTCCAACTCCCGGGCCTCTCCCCTTTTCCTGCCTTTTTTACCGGCTTGTCCCTAACCGGAAAAGCGGGAGTAGAAAGTCTTTCCTATTCCTTCGAATTCTGTGAAAAGCCGCGGTTCCAGCCCGTACAACGCGTAGCCCGCTCCCCTGAATACCACATTGCCCACAAAGGGGAAACCCTATGGGAGATTGCCGCGCAGTACTCGATCAGTGTGGAGGAACTGATCTCCCTGGGTGCAGAGCCCAGGAACATGCAGGAAGGAGAGAGGGTGAGGCTTCGATGAGTTTTTCCTTTGTCCTATATGACGAAAATGGGACGCAGCTTTTCCCCCGCGCCCCACTCACCTTTTCCCTGTTGAGAAGCGCGGATACTCCGGTGGACAGCCTAAAAGCCGTTTTTTTACAAGAAGAGCTCTTTTCCAGGGAAATCGCGGAAGTGGAAATCAACTCCTCGAAAGGAGTTTTCTTTTCCGGAGTAATAGACGAACAGGATCTGCTGATTTCTTCCAGCGGTCAATGGGTAACTCTCACTGGACGCAGCAGGGCCGCCCTGCTATGCGATAATGAGGCTTTGCCAGCACAGTATCTGGAAACAGGAATCGACAGCATTTTTGAGCGGCACGTAAGACCGTATGGCTTTTCCTCAGTAGAGGCTGCCAGGCAGCCCCCACTCCCCAGTTTCCTGGTGGCAAAAGGGGAGAGCGAGTTGGATGTCCTAAGCCGGTTTTGTCTACTCGGGGGATACCCTTCTCCACGCTTTTCCGCCGATAACCGTCTAATCCTAAAGTGGGAGAACGCTCACAGCACGCTATCCATTTCCAATACGGCCAAAGGAGCGATCCCATTTCTCTCTATCTCTAGAAAACTCGCACGCCACACCTGCATTTCAGAAATCTATCTGAAGAATAAAGATGGGATTTACAGTACCTTGGTGGAAAATCCGCATGCCCTTGCCCACAACATCCGACGCAAGCGGTATCTCGCCCCGGCAAACGAGTGGGCCATCCGAGGAGATCTGGACGCCCGTAGGCGGATTGCCGATTCGATGTACAACCGATTGGTGATTGAGACGGAAATTCCGGGGCTCCATGCGGTGCAACTGTACGACAGGGTTTTGCTTGACGATGGTACGGTTTCCCGTTCCTATGCCGTTATGGGAATCAAATGGCGGAGAACTACCCAGGGAGACAGCACCGTACTGGTTTTAACTGAACCGGAATATCTGTCGGGAAACGGAGGGACATTCAATGTGGATCAATGAACTGAACAGAAAACAGACAGTCACCCCCGCACAGTCCGGGATTGTAACGCTTTCGGAGGACGGGCAATTTGGCGTAGCCGGGTGCATGGAAAGTCGAGCGGCTCCCCTGTTTGCCCCCTACGGATACTTTGCGGTACCCAAAGAAGGGGAAACCGCTCTGTTGATAGAAATGGAGGGTGGATACTCTGTTGCAGGGTTTCTCTCCCGCGCGGGGAATCTCGCGCCCGGAGAATTGGAACTGCGAGTCCCATCCGGGGCGTTCCTGAGACTGTGTACGGACGGGACGCTCCAATTAAACGGATATCGGATCGCAAACGCGCCGACATCCGGACAGGAGGGATTTTCATCGACACACAATTAAACGGAAAAGACATGGCAAAGGATTCCCGCGGCATTCCCTACTCGGTGACCGGCGTACAGGAACTGATCCAGCAGATGTTAATCCGTCTGACTGTCCACAAAGGCAAATTTTCTCCGGATCCCAATCTTGGGAGCAGGCTTTACCTGCTCCCGGGCAATTCGCCTGCAAAGCTGGAAAGCATGGCGGGGGACTATGTCCGGGAAGCCCTGGCGGACATGCGGGAAATTCAGATTGATCGCGTAACAGCGAGGTACTCCAACAATTGGGATCGGCTGGAACTGACTGTCTGGGCGACCTGTGCTGGAAAAATCCTGGAGGTGAAGACAACGCTTTGAAAACCTATGAACAACTGCTTGCCGCCATGGAAGAAACCTATTCTTCCTTAACCGGTTTTTCCCCAAACGACGCTTCCGACATTGGAATCCGGCTGAAAGTTCTGGCAACTATCTGTTCGGATTTTTATCAGGAACTGGCTCGCCTGCAGAGGGATTTATTCGCACAGACAGCCACAGGAACCTATTTGGACATGCACGCCCAGACAAGAGGACTTTCCCGCAAGCAGGCTGTTCCCTCCGTGGGAACACTGCGTTTTTCAAGGGATACGGCCGCTCTGTCGGACATTGTCATACCGGAAGGAACTCTTTGTGCCTGCACAGGTAGTTCCCAGTTCCGATTCATCACGACCCGGCAGGCTATTTTAAAAAAGGGGGAGGTATCGATAGATGTGTCCGCGCAGTCCCAATCCGGCGGAGAGGATACCAACGTTGCTGCAAACACGGTAACCGTACTTGTGACCCCACCGCAAGGGATCAGCCGTGTGACAAACCCGTTTCCCTTTACCGGAGGGGCTCCGGAAGAGACGGACGCTAGGCTGCGCAAAAGGCTTCTTGATTCCTACCGTTCCATTTCCAATGGAACCAACGCCGCCTTTTACAATAATCTGGCTTTACAGACGGATTCTGTCAGTAGTGCGCATGTCATCCCCCGCGCCAGGGGACGCGGTACAGTGGACGTCATCATTGCAGGAGAAAGCGGTACCGCTTCCCAGGAGCTTGTCCGCCAGCTTCAGGAAGAGATGGAAGGACAGCGGGAGATCAATGTCGATGTACAGGTGCAATCCGCCGCAATCCTGCCTGTCAATCTTTCCCTTGCCTTTCGGTGTAACACAGGATACGACCCCGAGGAGACGGCACAAGCCTGTACCGATAGGATCGGGCAGACCCTGCATTCCTATGAAATTGCAAAACCACTGTACCTGTGCGATCTCTACGCCATACTGCATGGTATGCCCCAGCTATTAAGCTATACTTTCCCCGGATTTTCTGAGATTGTCCCGGAAGAAACGGAGATTCTCCGATTAAACCAGGTAAAAGCCACATGCGGAGAGGAAAGCTTTACTTGCACCTTTGTAAAGGGGGATACCTGATGAGCTCCTGTATGGACACCATGCGTTCACTGCTGCGTTCCACCGGGATATATTCCCTGGAAGAGGGAGGATTGGTGGAGGCAGAACTACTCAGCTATGCCGCCGTTCTGGAGGACTTGGAATGCCTGCTTACCGATACCGCACGCGAAGCCATTCCCCTCACTGCACAAAACAGCGGACTGGTTGCCTATGAAGAGCTGCTGGGACAGGATCGTGCGGATCTGTCCGTCCAAAAACGGAGAGATATGATAGTCTATGCTCTCTCCATGCAACCCAAAGATTTTGACAAGCAGGGGATTTTGCGCGCGTTGCGCTCTCTTGGAATTGAAACTGAAATTTTGGAACAGCCTTTGGAAGAACGGATTACTGTGAAAATCACAGAGTTTTCTGGAAACATCCACGACTACGACAAACTGCGGGAGGACGCACGTGGAATTCTGCCCGCCCATCTGGAAATCATCTTTGAGATGAGTTCCTTTACCTGGGATGAGTTTGACGCAAAAGATCTGACCTGGGATGAATTTGAAGCAAACTCCTTTACCTGGGATGAATTTGAAATCAACGGTTCACAGCTGCAAAAATAACAGAGGAGGAGCTCCATGCCCAGCACCAATAAGACAGAACACTACCAACTAAACTCCTGGATTGGCTTGGACAAGCCGCAGAGAGAGGACTTTAATACGGACAACCAGTTGATCGATACAGCGCTTGACACAATCCATACCCTTGCGCAAACAGGAGTCTCCACGGCTTCTTCCGCATCCGGCGCTATTTCCGAGCACGCGGCGGACAATTCCGTCCATTTGAGCGAAGAACAAAAGGGAAAGATACTGGAAAGCCTGAAGGTGACCATCGGAAGTTATACTGGAAACGGCGCACAGGAACGAATGATCCCGCTTTCTGAGCATGCACTTTTTGTGCTGATTTTTCCTACAATGGAATCCCCTGTATTCCTTTCTTCTGTCGGTGGAACCATTATCCGGTTTGGAATCTGTTCGGATTCGGGATGTTCCTATGGACTTTCGTATGATGAAGAGGGATTTACCGTACACCAAAACACGACGGCCAATCCCACAGCCAAAAATCCAGGACTCAACGATTCCAACATTACTTATCTATACCTTGCTTTTTATCGATAATCTGCTAAAGGCGGAAAACGGCCTGCGAGAACTCTCCACAGGCCGTTTTTTCAGCTGTTATCACGATTCATTTTTTCCCGGACAAATTTCCGCTTAAGGGCCGTCCAATCCAGTGGAATCAGAGGATAGAGATAGCTCCGGCCAGAAATATCCCGATTAAACAGGATGCAGATTAGTTCCAGGGCTAGACCGATACCAAAGCCCCAATATCCAAAGAAATGGGTTAGAACAAGCAACAGGACACGCCCAAACTTAAAGGCATAGCCGAGTTCAAAATCCGGCTGAGTAAAAATGGCAGTTGCTGTAAATGCAGAAAACAAAATGGTATCTGGGATAAAAATCCCTGCACTGACTGCAAATTCTCCGAGCAAAAGCGCACCGACAATACTCAGCGAACTGCTCAGGATATCCGGTGTATTGACTGAGGCTAACCGCAGCCCATCCACGGCAAGTTCCAACAGGAGTAACTGCACGATGATGGGCAAGCCGTTTGGTTTTTCAATCTGCAAAAAGGACATCCATGACGGGAAGTCCTCCGGATGTTGAAGATACAGCAACCACAAAGGAGTGACAACCAAAGTGGACAAAAAAATAACAAGGCGGACAAGGCGCATATAAGTGCCAGTCACCGGAGGAAAATAGAAGTCATCCGCTTCCTCAAAAAAATCAAAAAAGGAGGTTGGCAGAATCATGACGGAGGGAGTATTGTCAATCAAAACCAGCAGCTTTCCCTCCTGCACGCAAGCAGCCGCCACATCCGGACGTTCCGTATAGCGCACTTTGGGGAGCGGGTTAAACCATTTGGTATCCACCAGCACTTCCGCCAAACTCTGCATAGTCATAGTCAGGGAGTTAATGCGCAGGTTTTGAAGCTTTTCCCGGATTTTTCGCAGCAGGCGTTTGTCCACTTTATTATCCAGATAGCACATGACTACATCCGTTTGCGAGCGTCTGCCAATTTTTGTGATTTCCATTGTCAGATGGGGATCCCGAAGCCGTCTTCGAATGAGCGCAGTATTAAACACCACAGTCTCGACAAAACCCTCGTGAGAGCCGCGCAGTACTTTGTCCTTATCCGGCTCCTGAATACTGCGCTGCGGATACGTTCTGGAGTCCACCAGGATACACTGCTCAAACCCTTCGACAAACATCCCCGTATTACCAGAGAGGATATCCGTCATAATATCGTCCGGGTTATCCTTGGCCGTCACCTCGACATAGGGGACAAACCGTTTGATAAACTCCTGTACACTGGTGATGCTCTCCATTTCCTGTGGCGTGATCTTCATCATAAAATCCATCATTTTCGCAAAGACTTCATCTTTGATAAAGCCATCGACAAACAAAATCGTCGTCAATCTGCCGCCGATGGAAAACTCCCTTGTGACAAGATCAAAACTTTTATTCGCCTGCCATTGTTCAAGTACTTGACTGAGCAAAGCCCGTTCCCTCCAACCTTTTTTCTTAGTGTGGGTTGAAATGGGAAGAGGTATACATTTTTAATCATCTTTTTGGCCGGGCAAGCGGAAATCCTTTTCATACAGCATTTCCACTATGCCGTTGTCCACTTTGGTCTGCAACAGTCGCAATCTTATTTCCCGCTCCATTTTTTCAAATAAAGGGATTCCATTCCCCAAGATCACCGGAATGATAGAAAGACAAAATTTGTCAACCAAATTTTCTTGCATCAGTTGGCGGACAATTTCTGCCCCACCACAAATCCAAATATCTTTTCCCTTCTGCTGCCGGATCTTCCGGATAAGCGTTCCCGGATTCTCCCCAGTAAAAGAGATCCTCTGCTGCACCGGAATGTCCCGGTGAGTAATTACATAGGCGGAAAGCCCCTGATAAGGCCATTCATTTGGGGACAACTCTGTGACAACTTGCCGGTAGGTGTTCCATCCCATAACAACGGTATCCACTCCCTTAATAAAGGATTCGTAGCTTTTGTCGGACTGCATCTGGGGATCCTGTCCAAAAAGCCAATCCACACTCCCGTCCGTGCGTGCAAGATATCCATCGATGCTCATAGCAAGATATAATACCGTTTTTCTCATGAAAAACCTCCCTTTATGATTCTAAAAGCCCCCTGCTTCTGGCAGGGGGCTTTTAGTTTCAAATCACTTGATTTTCTTTGCAGTATACCGGTTCAGTGCATCTTCATTGAGCGTAATGTTCATCTCACCGACTACGTTATCCAGCTTCTGTTCATATTCTTCTGCTTTCATATTTTGCAAAAGCGTAATCCGACGGGAAGTGAAATCCTCTTCCTTGGCGAGGATGTCATATTTTGCAAGGACATAGTATTTGCTTGTCCCTTCCACTACCTCAATATCCCCGGCAGACATGGCGTTCATACGCTCCGCGAACTGTTCGCCAAAAGAAGAACCGCCTTCCTTGGAGAGTACCGTCGCATAGGTATCCTCTTCGACTTCAGAAGGATCGGTCGTTTTCACTTCTTCTCCTTCTTTTGCACTGACTGTCCGCTGCTCATTGGAATATTCCTGAATCAACCGATCCATACTCTCGCCATTTTTGGCTCGGGCAAGATATCCATCCGCTTTTGCTTTTGCCTCTTCTTTCGCAGCAGTCAGTTCATCACCGGTTTTGGAAGTATCCCATGAAACGCCCAGGTATTTCACCTTGACATAATTGTCGGAAAAATAAGCTTTCAAATCGTCGTCCGAAACCGCTTCCGGGCCTCCCTCATCATAATAGTAAAGGAATACCTGCTGTTTTTTGGCAAGGTTTTGCACCACAAGGGTCAGAGAATCCTTGGAGATTCCATTTTTCTCATACCATTCGCCGTAATTATTCCATTCGCTATTTACCTGGGCAGTTACCGCATTTTGGGCGTCCGAATCCAAAGTAAGCCCCAAATCTTCAAATTCCTTTTCTACCGCCAAATAGCGTTTCATTTCCTGCTGGGCAGTCTGTTCAATCCAAATGGCCGCATCCTGTCCGTCGACGTCCTGTTTCAGGACATCCTTACTGCTGTCCTCCACCTTGGAATAGGCGGACTGGGTCGCCGTGACAAGCTGATACAGGTACACGCCAGCTGGGATTTTTTGATCATGGAATGTTGTAATATAGGAAGTGTCTCCGCCACAGGAGACAAGCGAGAGCGCCATAACCAGCGCAAACACAAGGCACAGTGCCCTGGTAATTTTTTTCATCCTGATTCCTCCGATTCTTTTGGGTTACAAATAAATCGTTTTGATTATACACGCATTTTCCCCGAATGTCCACAAAACCCGGAGAATGTTCACAGAACACACATTTATTTTACTGGCTGTTGTACCGCATGCTGCATAATGGTCAGGGCAGTACGCAGGATTTCCAAAGTATTGTCCCCTTTTTTCAATTTAATGGAGAGATACGGTTTTGCCCCTGCATTGACCATAACACGGGGCTTAAGCTCCTGGACAAGCGCGCCTACCGCATTCATATCCAGGGTACGCGGGTACAAAATCAGTGTATCTCCCCGCTCGCTGATTTCATAAATGGACAGCGAGGAAGCGATATTGCGGAGCAGCGCCACATCGACAAGTCCTTTGACAGACTGGGGAGGTTCCCCAAAACGGTCAATCAGCTCGTCAAAGACGTCCATCGAATCCTCTTCGGTTTTGACCGAGGCGATTTTCCGGTATACATCGATTCGCTGGCTCAAATCGCTGATATAGCTTTCTGGGATATGCGCGCCGATCCGGATATCGACCAGGCACTCGTCCTCCTGTTTGAGCACCTTTTCCCCCTTGCGCTCACTGATTGCCTCCGAGAGCAGGCGCAGGTACATATCATATCCGACGGATTCCATATGCCCGTGTTGCTGTGCACCGAGGATATTCCCCGCGCCCCGGATTTCCAGATCCCGCATGGCGATGCGGAAGCCGGAACCGAATTTCGTAAATTCCCGGATAGCGGACAAGCGTTTGGTGGCGATGTCGGTCAGGGATTTGCCCGGACGAAAAGTCAGGTAGGCAAAGGCCCTCCGGTTGGAGCGACCCACACGCCCGCGCAACTGATAGAGCTGGGAAAGCCCCATATTATCCGCATCCTCAATAATCAGGGTATTGCAGTTCGGGACATCCACGCCCGTTTCTATAATTGTGGTGCAGACCAGCACGTCGATTTCGTGCTCCATCAGCCGCCGCCAAACTTCGGACATCTGTTCCTCGCCCATCTTCCCATGGGCGGTGACAATCCGGGCGTCCGGTACAACCTCCGCAATCCGGGCAGCGCACTGGTCAATGGTTTCAATCCGGTTATGCAGATAATACACTTGCCCTCCGCGCCGCAGCTCCCGCTTAATTGCTTCACCAATCAACCCCATATCCTGCTCAATGACATAGGTCTGCACTGGATGCCGATCGCTTGGCGCCTCCTCGATGACGGACATATCCCGGATACCGGACATGGCCATGTTCAAGGTGCGCGGAATTGGCGTTGCGGACAGAGTCAGCACATCGATGCCCTTGAACAGTTCTTTAAACCGTTCCTTGTGGGCAACGCCGAAACGCTGCTCCTCATCGATAATGGCAAGACCCAGATCTTTGAACTGGACGTCCTTTTGGATCAGGCGGTGAGTGCCGACCACAATGTCCACTTCCCCGCGGCGCAGCTTGCGCACAATGGCCTCCTGCTGCTGTTTGGTACGGAAGCGCGAAAGCAGTTCAATGTTGATGGGGAACCCTTCAAAGCGGCGCAGCATGGTCTGATAATGCTGGAACGCCAAAATCGTTGTTGGGACAAGAATGGCCACCTGCTTGGAATCCATTACGCATTTAAAGGCGGCGCGCAGTGCCACCTCGGTTTTTCCAAAGCCCACATCCCCGCACAGAAGCCTGTCCATCGGGTGCGGGCGCTCCATATCTGCCTTGATTTCCTCGATACAGCGCAGCTGGTCATCCGTTTCCTCATAGGGAAAGCGCTCTTCAAAATCCCGCTGCCAGTCCGTATCCTCCCCAAACGCATAACCTTTTGCTTGGGCGCGCTCGGCATAGAGCTTGATGAGTTCGTCCGCCATATCCGCGACCGCTTTTTTTACCCGCTGGCGAGTCTTATTCCACTCCGCGGAATTGAGTTTGTTGAGTTTGACCGTCTTATCATCCCGTGCGCCGACATATTTGGAAACCAGATCCAACTGGGTGACCGGGACATAGAGGGTGTCTTCCCCGGCATAGCGGATTTTAATATAGTCTTTGACAACGCCGTGCAGATCCAGCTTATGAATCCCAGAGAACACGCCGATCCCATGGGAAACGTGGACCACCAGGTCTCCAGGCGTGAGATCGGTAATGCTGCCAATGATTTCTCCGGCCTTTTTCGCACGGCGCTTTTTCCGTCCCGTGTTCCCCGTCCTCTGATGGGAAATCAGGGCAAAATGCGCCTGGGGATACTCAAAACCGGAGGAGAGGTTTCCTTCGAGTACAAATACCCGGCGCAGGACAATCTGTTTTAAATCCTCGGCAAAATCCGCGGGCAGGCCCTGTTTTTGCAAATCCATCACAAGCGCCTGCGCTGCCCGGCGGGTGCCTGCCAGTACGGCGCAGCAGTACCCCCTGGCAAGATAGGAGCGTAAATCGTCCACCAGCAGGGAGACCTCCCCGCTCCAGGTCGAAAGCTGCACCGCATTGGCGTTAAACACCGAGCGGATGGGGATACTGTCCACTGTATGCGCAAAGGTATCCGTAAACACGGCGCCCCTGTGATCACAGATGCTCTGCACGTCGGCAAAGCTACAGGTAAAGGTATCCAGCCCTTTACAGAGGACGCCCTCTTCAAACAGACCCTTGATATCCTCCGAAAGCTGCCAGAGATAGGCCCTGGCAGCCTCCTTAATTTCTGTATATTCACTGACAAACAGCTGGGCGTCCGGCAAGTAATCGAACAGAGTAGCCGGTTTTTCATAAACCAGGGGCAAATAGCGGTCGATCCCCTGGATTTCCAGATCCGATTGGATTCGGTCGATATCGTGCTGAAAATGCTCCCGAACTGCCTGCGCGTTTTTGCCTCTGACCTTTTTGGAAAACGCAGCAATTTTTTCCGCCATCGCAGCATTGGATTCGATGAGCACCTCGCTGGCCGGAGTAATATGTACTTCTTCCACACTGTCCGTCCGCCGCTGGGTTTCCAGATCAAACAGGGAGATGGTGTCAATCTCATCCCCCCAAAATTCCATACGCACCGGGGAGGCGTAATCCGGTGGATAGAAATCCAAAATCCCGCCGCGTACGGAAAATTGGGCTACCCCTTCTACCTGAGGACGGCGCACATAGCCCGCACGGACCAGGATTTTCACAATCGCCTGCATGCTGATTTCCCGCGCCTGGGAGAGTACTACCGAGCGTTCCAGCAAAACCTCCGCTGGGATGGTATGCTGCATGGCCGCTTCCACGCTTGCCACAACAAAAGGACACTGCCCCGCCCTGATTTTGGAGAGCACGGAAATCCGCGCCTGTTCATATTCCCGGGACACGCTATCCACACTGCGGAAGGTAAAATCGCGCGCTGGAAACAGTACCGCTGCATTTTCCCCGGCCATGGAGTTTAAATCCTCACAGAGTCGCCTGGCTGCCAACTCATCCGACGTCAGGATCAAGGCCGGTTTTCCCAGTTTTTCCTGCATTCCCACATACAGGTGCGCTTTATGTACCTGAGATACCCCGGAAAGATAGGCGGGCGTCCTCCCCTCCTGCACCGCAGTCAGCAGGTTTTCAAAATCCTCTACCAGTTCAAAGAGCTTCCCATACAGCTTCATCCGTTGTCCCTCCGTTCTCCGGCGCTGTTTTCATAGGGCTTTATGAATTATAGCGGTTCATCGCCTCGTCAATCCGCCCGTTCACAATCAGTTTTACAGCCCCAATGCTGTGTTCGACTGCATTTTTCAGTCCCTCCAATTCTTCCTTTCGGAAAGCGGAGAGTACCCAGTCCGCCAAATCATAGTCGGGATGCGGTTTCTTCCCGACCCCAATTTTCACACGGGGGAATTTGTCCGATCCAAGGCAGGCAATAATGCTCTTAATTCCATTGTGCCCGCCATGGGAACCGCTGCGGCGGATCCGTGTGCGTCCAACATCTAAAGAGATATCATCAAACACCACCAGGATGCGCTCCGGCGGAATTTTATAAAAACGGGCGGCTTCTGCGACCGCTTCCCCGCTCGCATTCATGAAGGTTTGCGGTTTCATCAACAGCACTCTTTTTCCGGATACCACCGTATCCGCGCACAGCGCGTGGTATTTGAGACGGTTCACTAACGTACCGCAGTCCTCCGCCAGTTTATCCAGGAATAAAAAACCCGCATTGTGGCGGGTCATTTCATACTTTGCGCCCGGATTGCCAAGCCCCACAATTAAATATTCCACCGATCCGGATGCGCCGTGCAGCCGGTTTTTCCAGTTTGCAAACATCTTTTTCTCCTTTACCCATACGAAATTGTATCACAGCGTTTTGTCGGGAAAGCGCAGTTTTGCACCCCAAATCCACTAAGGACCGGGGGTGCATTGTCTGTTTGATTCTTTTTACCAAATTTAAAACGCCTTGAGTATTTCTTTTATGGCGCCATACTCCGTCTGATAATCCCGCTTTTTATTAAACTCGTGCTTTTTCGCATAGGCATCCGTGAGTTCCTCTGCGGTAATTCCAAAACGGAGAAGAGTATCCAGATAATACATGAAAACGTCGCTCATTTCCGTAACAAAGGCGGAACGCACCGCAGGATCCCTGGCAATTTCCTGTTCTCCGCATTTTTTTATCAGGGCAATGCATTCCCCAAGTTCCTCGAACATATAAAGCATGGAATAGTGGGCATATTCCGGTTCCATCGGATACCAGGTATCCTTGTGCCGTTCCCAGAGAGCCCGCTGCATTTCCATCAGCTCAGAAATCATCCGTTCCGCCATTTTAGACATCTTCTTTCAAAAGATCGTTTTACTCTCCCGCTTCCTCTTTTTTGATAACTTCCCCGCCGTTTTTGATAACTTCTGCGGCATATCCGCTCTTATTGACCTGGCGGGCGCGAGCGATTGCAAGATCGCCCTGCTTGACATCCTCCGTAATCGTGGAGCCGGCGGCAATATAGGCGCCGTTTCCAACATGCACCGGGGCCACCAGGCTAACATTACAGCCTACAAACACGTCGTTGCCCACCATGGTGCGGTGTTTATCTTTTCCATCATAGTTGACCGTGACACAGCCGCAGCCGATATTGACGTTGGAGCCGAGGTCGCTGTCTCCGATATAGGTCAGGTGCTTAATTCTGGTTTCCTCGCCGATCACGGAATTTTTAATTTCCACAAAGTTGCCAATTTGAACATGTTTTCCAATCAGGCTGCCCGGACGAATATGGGAAAACGGCCCCACAACTGCTTCATCCTCAATTTTGGAAGAATAGACCTGGCTTGCGTTAATGGTCACCCCATCGCCGATGATACAGTCCTCAATGACCGTATTCGGGCCGATGGTGCATCCTTTGCCAATGGTGGTATGCCCTTTAATAATTACGCCCGGAAGGATGTCCGTATCCGCACCAATCGTGGTATCGGAGGAGACCATACAGGAATCCGGCGCAATAAAGGTGACGCCATTGGTCATGTGCTGGTCAATCACTTTTTTGCGGGCAATCTCGTTGAGCACATACAGTCCTTTTCGGTCGTTGGCACCCATAACAACGTCCCCGTTTTTGGCAGTAAATTTTGAAACTATACGCCCTGCGGAGATCATCTCTTTAATCGTATCGGTCAGGTAGTATTCCCCCTGGGCATTCTGAGGCCTGATGCGTTCCAAAGACCACAGAAGAGCCTCTGCTTCAAACCAGTAAGTGCCGGAGTTAATCGTTTTAATCCGGCGAATTTCATCGCTTGCATCCTTGTGTTCCACAATTTCCAGCACATTGCCAATCTGGTTGCACACAATCCGCCCGTAACCGGTCGGGTCCTTGACATCCGCGGCGACAATTGTGGCAGCGCTCCGAGTTTTTTCATGCAGATCATAAGAACCCATGATGGCATCGGAATCGACAAAGGGGGCGTCCCCAGTCAGGACAATGACACTCTCGCAGCCAGTTTCCTTAATATATTCCCGTGCCTGCATGACCGCATGGCCAGTCCCAAGACGTTCCTTTTGTTCAATGGAAACAACCCCCTTAGGAAGGCATTCGCGCACCATATCTG
Source organism: Candidatus Pseudoruminococcus merdavium (assembly GCA_904419745.1). GTDB lineage: Bacteria > Bacillota > Clostridia > Oscillospirales > Ruminococcaceae > Pseudoruminococcus_B > Pseudoruminococcus_B merdavium. The sequence goes on from CAJFSS010000018.1 coordinate 37,373, forward strand.
CACCAGTCCCGACAATCACGGCAATCTGTTCAATCCCGCTCCTTTTGACTGCATCAATTACCCAGTTGAGCATGGGCTTGAACAGGACTTCTTTGAGCGCCTTTGGCTTTGCCGATTTCATGCGTTTCCCATCTCCGGCCGCCAGAATAACCGCACATACTTTTTTCACAACAATTCCTCCAATATTCAACGCAGGATAGCAACTCGCCGGACGGCCATGGTCCCCGTCAACAGAGCCATGCAGTCCATAGTTGCCGCCTGTACCATCAGCAATCCAAGATGTTTTTCCACCCTTTTTCCAAGATCACGGCGTATTTTTCCGTTTAGATACTTTTATTATTATTGCAATTTTTATTATTATTTGCAAGCCTTTGAAGAAATCTTTGGTGAAAACTTGCGAAAGCGCCAAAAGTTCAATTTTTTTTATGAAAATATCAATGAAAATATAGAAAAATCCCATGCCGTTTGGTATAATGAAGTAACGCCTGTGGTTTTTTGTAATTCCACAGCGTCTTGTCCTGTTTCTCTTCCTTTTTGGGCGGGAACCCCGGACAAGTATTCCCTTGTTAATACAATTCAGGAGGTAGATTACAATGGGCAAAAAATTCGTATACCTTTTCTCCGAGGGTAACGGCTCCATGAGAGAGCTCCTCGGTGGTAAAGGTGCAAACCTTGCCGAAATGACCAACCTCGGCATGCCTGTCCCGCAGGGCTTTACCGTTACTACAGAAGCCTGCACCCAGTACTATGCTGATGGCGGCAAAATCAACGATGAGATCCAGGCAGAGATTTTTGAGTACATGGGCAAACTCGAAGAAATCGCTGGCAAAAAATTCGGCGATCCCGAAAACCCGCTGCTCGTCTCCGTCCGTTCCGGCGCAAGGGCTTCCATGCCGGGTATGATGGACACCATCCTCAACCTCGGCCTTAACGATGTAGTTGTGGAAAGCTTTGCTAAGAAAACCGGAAACCCGCGTTTTGCTTATGACTCCTATCGCCGTTTTATCCAGATGTATTCTGACGTCGTTATGGAAGTCGGCAAAGGCTATTTTGAAAAACTCATCGACGAGATGAAAGAGAAAAAGGGCGTCAAACTCGACACTGAGCTCGATGCAGACGACCTCAAAGAGCTTGCACGCCAGTTCAAGGCAGAGTACAAAGACAAAATCGGAACCGATTTCCCGTCTGATCCGAAAGAGCAGCTCATGGGCGCTGTCAAAGCGGTCTTCCGTTCTTGGGACAACCCACGTGCAATCTACTACAGAAGAATGAACGATATCCCCTCTTCCTGGGGTACTGCTGTTAACGTCCAGATGATGGTATTCGGCAACATGGGCGATACCTCCGGTACTGGCGTTGCTTTCACCAGAAACCCGGCAACCGGCGAGAAGAAACTCTTCGGCGAGTTCCTGATGAACGCACAGGGCGAGGACGTCGTTGCAGGCGTCAGAACTCCGCAAACCATCGATCAGCTCAAAGACATCTCTCCGGAAGCTTACGAGCAGTTCGTGAAAATCTGCGACACTCTGGAAAAACACTACCATGACATGCAGGACATGGAGTTCACCATTGAGAACAAGAAACTCTACATGCTCCAGACAAGAAATGGTAAGCGTACTGCTACCGCTGCTCTGAAAATTGCATGCGATCTCGTAGACGAGGGTATGATTACTGAAGATCAGGCTGTCCTGATGGTGGATCCGAGATCCCTCGATTCTCTGCTCCATCCGCAGTTTGACGCCGCTTCCCTGAAAGCTGCAAAAGAAATCGGCTCCGCTCTTCCGGCATCCCCGGGCGCTGCCTGCGGTAAAGCTGTCTTCTCTGCAGAAGACGCTGTCGAGTGGGCTGCCAAAGGCGAGAAAGTCGTCCTTGTCCGTCTGGAAACTTCTCCGGAAGACATCGAAGGCATGCATGTTGCTGAGGGTATCCTCACCGTCCGTGGTGGTATGACCTCCCATGCAGCAGTTGTTGCGCGTGGCATGGGCACCTGCTGTGTTTCCGGCTGCGGTGAAATCAAGATCGACGAAGAGGCAAAATACTTTGAGCTCGGCGGAAAGACCATCCACGAGGGCGATTACATCTCCCTGGACGGCTCCACCGGTAAAATCTATGGAGAGGCTATTCCGACGGTTGAAGCTTCCATCTCCGGCTACTTCGAGAGACTGATGAACTGGGCAGATTCTGCAAGAAAGCTCCAGGTTCGTACCAATGCTGACACCCCGGCAGATGCAAAACAGGCTTATGCATTTGGCGCTCAGGGTATCGGCCTTTGCCGTACCGAGCACATGTTCTTCGAAGCTGACAGAATTAAAGCAATCCGTGAGATGATTGTTTCCAAGACTGTTGAGCAGAGAAAGACCGCTCTTGCAAAACTCCTCCCGATGCAGAGAGGTGACTTTGAGGCAATTTACGAGGCAATGAACGGACTTCCTGTTACCGTCCGTTTCCTGGATCCTCCACTGCATGAGTTCCTCCCGACCGAGGAGAACGATATTGTTGAACTTGCAAAAGAGATGAACATGGAAGTTGCTGATCTGAAAAACGTCATCTCCTCCCTGCATGAGTTCAACCCAATGATGGGCCATCGTGGATGCCGTCTGGCTGTTTCCTATCCGGAAATTGCAGAGATGCAGACTAGAGCTGTCATCGAGGCTTCCCTCAATGTCAAGAAAAAACATCCGGATTGGAACAACTTCACTGAGATCATGATCCCGCTTGTTGGTGATGTCAAAGAGCTCCAGTATGTCAAGAACATTGTTACTACAACTGCTGACGCCCTCATCAAAGAAGCTGGTTCCGACCTCCATTACAAAGTTGGTACCATGATTGAAATTCCGCGTGCGGCTGTTACCGCAGACGAAATTGCAAAAGAGGCTGAATTCTTCAGCTTCGGCACAAACGACCTTACCCAGATGACTTTCGGCTTCAGCCGTGACGACGCTGGTAAGTTCCTCAACGATTACTACGAGAAGAAGATCTACGAAAACGATCCGTTTGCAAAACTGGATCAGGATGGCGTTGGCAAGCTCATCGACATGGCTTGCAAGCTCGGTAGATCTACTCGCCCGGATATCAAACTCGGTATCTGCGGTGAGCACGGCGGCGACCCAAGCTCTGTAGAGTTCTGCCACAGAACCGGTCTTGCCTATGTCTCTTGTTCTCCGTTCCGTGTGCCTATCGCTCGTCTGGCTGCTGCACACGCTGCAATCAAGGACAAACACTAAGACAGAACCCTGTGTTTTGCACACTGCATAACCAGGTAATTAGAAACAGGCGCGTTCCGTTTGGAACGCGCCTGTTTTTTACCCACTTATAGATCCTTAGAAATCCATTTTCTGTCTATTTCTCTGAACACAATCACCGGGATAATTGCAGTATCCCGGTGATCATTTTACCGCCTTGTGAGACCAAATATCCAACGCAGCCAGCAGGCAACCGACGTCGCCCTACGGTTAATCTGTCCTTCATTGCAGACATGATATTCCCTCATTTTCGCTTCAATTTCTTTCTTGGACGGGAAAAGCCCCCTTGCAGCGATATCGTCAAAAAAATCAGAAAAGATCCGGTGCTGCAAAATCCTTGAAACTAAGGCCAGCTGACGCTGCTTATAATCCATCTGGAACAGACGGTTCCCCAAGGCAGTCAATTCTACTGCCTTCTGCCCGTGTTCAGAGGTTTTAATAAAAATTCCAAGATACTTTCCTGCATTGTAGTAATAATCGGATTGCCTGATATCAAACTGCATCAATTCAGCGATTTCCCGGGTGCTCATGGGATTATCATACAGGTTTTCCAAAAGGGAGATCACCCTGTCCAAAGAATCCGCCTGAATGAAGGGGATTTTTTCCTCTGATTCAAACTGGTTGTCATCGGTCACAACTTCTGTACACTTGCATAAGGCCTGCAACTCTTCCAAAGAAATCGCAGTATCTTGCAGGGAATAATTTTTCTCACGCACCAATTCGATGGAAGAGTAGTCATCGACATCCCGAAAGCGGTACTCAAAAAGCCTGTAGATTTTATTGGAGTAGATGGCAAATACCAAGCGGATGGGTTTTCTCACCTTTGTTTTCCAGAGCCGAAAGGGATAGTACAACTGCCTGATGTGGAAATCCTCATGCACCACATTTTTGGCTTCTAAAATCACAACGGAATCCGCATTTTCAAACCCTCCGTCAATTTCACATTGGGCATGGTCTACACAAATTCTACGTTTTTCCCCGGAATAGGAATCCACGGTAAATTCAAATTTGAATATCAGTAAATTATGACCTCTCAACAGAGGTTACAGTGTTTTAATAAAATCCTCCAAAAGCCTTGAAAATAAAGGATTTATCGCAATGTG
>CAJFSS010000019.1 GCA_904419745.1 Candidatus Pseudoruminococcus merdavium
TACCTGTTCGCACTGTGCGATGAAGATTGAAGAGAAGATGGGTTCTTACCCGTTCGTAGAGAGTTCTGTGATGAATTTTATCGCGCAGGAACTGACCATCACATTAAAAGACGAGTCTAAAGCAGGGGAGCTTCTCCAAATTGTGCAGAAAACCGTAGACAAAATTGAAGACGGGATTACAGTGTCAGAAACAGATGGGAATTCTCCGGAAGTGATAGCGGTGATGGAAGGAACTGCCTGCGGCTGTGGACATCACCACCATCATACTCAGGAATGTTCCTGTGAGCACCATCACCACGAAGGAGAAAGCTGCTCCTGTGGACACGAACATATACATTCTCATGAAGGACGTGGGCAAAACATACCCTCAAAAGAGAAAAAAACGTTTCATAAAAATGGTTTCCTGCTGACAACGCTGATTGTCTCTGCTGTTCTGATGGTTATCGGAATGTTTGTCGAACAACAATGGCTCAGAGTGATTGTATATGGAGCGGCCGCCCTGCTCTCCGGATATAAGATTTACTGGACCGGCATAAAAAGTATCATCCGCCTGCGTTTTGATGAAAATCTTTTGGTGTTTATTGCCGTTGTGGCCGCATTTTGCGTCGGGGAATACCCGGAGGCGGCCTTGGTTTCCCTGTTATTCCGTGCCGGAAACTTTCTGGAGGATGTCGCTGTCAGCCGTTCCAGAAAAGAAATTGAGAGCGTGACGAAAATCCGTCCGGACGACGCCAATTTGATTGTGCCGGATGGTTCCCAGAAAAAAGTCGACGCCCGCGCGCTTGCTATCGGTGATAAAATTGCAATCCGTCCGGGGGAAAAGGTTCCGGTGGACTGTATGGTCTATGAAGGCCATTCGACTGTGGATACTTCGGTTGTTACAGGGGAAAGCCTTCCGGTGGATGTGGAAGCGGGTAGTAAGCTTCTCTCCGGTATGGTAAACTTGAGCGGATTGGTTTTGTGTACAGTAGAAAACGTTTTTGAAAAATCTACAGCATCCCGTATTATCCAACTGGTACAGGAATCCGCCGCACAGAAAGGGAATACAGAGCGTTTTATTTCCAGGTTTGCAAAAGTGTATACTCCAATTATTATCCTGTGTGCTATTTTGGTGGCCTTTTTGCCACCTCTGTTGTGGAGCCAGCCTTTGGAAACATGGGTAATGCGTTCACTCGTTTTCCTGGTTGCCTCCTGTCCATGTGCGCTGGTCATCTCTGTTCCGCTTTCCTTCTTTGCAGGAATTGGATCTGCTTCCAAAAACGGTGTGCTTGTCAAAGGCGGCAAATTTATGGAAATCCTCTCCCATGCAAAGAATGTGGTCTTTGACAAGACCGGAACCCTGACTACTGGAAAACTGAAAGTCAGCCGGATTGTACCTATGGAAGGGTGTACTCAACAGGATGTTTTGCATATGGCCGCGGTAGCGGAGTCTTATTCCAATCATCCGATTGCGCAATCCATTGTCGCCCAGGCCGGTGATCTTTCCGGTGCATCTTCTGAAAATTATCAGGAGCTTGCGGGAATGGGGATTCGGGTTACTGTTGATGGCAAGGATGTTCTCTGCGGTGCAAAACGTCTGATGGATCACTATTCCATCCCAGTAAAAGAAACAGATGCCAACATCTATGTCGCCGTTGACGGCAAACTCATCGGGACGATTACGGTTTCCGACCAGTTGAGGGAGGATTCTGCATCCGCTATCTCTGCTTTGAGAAAATTGGGAGTGGAGAAAACGGTGATGCTCACCGGAGACAATGAAAAAACTGCCGCGAAAATTGCAAAAGAATGCGGTGTGGATGAACACTATTCCTCTTTGATGCCTGCCGATAAAGTAGAACACCTGAAACAAATCAAGCAGCAGGGAGGGGCCACCCTCTTTGTAGGAGATGGGATTAATGACGCCCCCGTGCTTGCTATTGCCGATGCGGGCGTTGCTATGGGACTGGGGACGGACGCCGCCATTGAAGCGGCAGATGTGGTATTGATGTCGGATAAACCCTCCGCTCTGGTTCGCGCGGTAGAAATCGCGAAACATGCGATGAGAATTGTAAAATTCAATATTGCTTTTGCTTTGATTATTAAAATCGGGGTCTTGGCCCTTGGTGTGTTTGGTATGGCAAATATGTGGATGGCAGTGTTTGCGGACGTCGGTGTTTCTATTATAGCGGTTCTCAACTCTACCAGAATCCTTCTAGATAGAAAAAAATAAATTCCAATAGTAAATCTGGCCGCGAAGATACTTCGCGGCCAGATTTACTATATGGTCCACTTTGTCTCAAAAGGCATTAGGTATGTTTCAAGTGTTTGGAAAGTCTGGTACACAAAAAGGCCGCCAAAACAATTTTCAGAGCATCTACCGGCAAAAATGGCACAACGCAGAGCATCAGAGAAGCGGTCAGATTTGCCTTTGTCAAAACCATATACCATGCAGTTCCAAGTGCATAACAGGCGGCGAGTCCGGCGGCCATGGCGAGTGCATAAAGAAAAAAGCTGCGTTTTGAAAATTGGTTGACAAGAAGCCCCGTTACCCATGCCCCGGCAATATATCCGATAATATACCCTCCGGTAGGGCCGATTAAGTTTTGGAACCCGCCGGAAAACTGGGCAAAAACCGGAACCCCAATAGCTCCAAGAAAAACATAGACGATTTGGCTGATTGCGCCGGTGCTGGCTCCCAGCAGGCCTCCTGCAAGGAAAACTGCAAAGGTTGCCAGGTTAAATGGGACTTGCGTGATAGGAAGCACCAATGCAATTTGGGAACAAACCGCAGTAAGCGCCGCAAATAGTGCACACAGGATGAGGTTTTTTGTTTTAATTTTCATAATGCCCTCCGATTGTAAACCTTATTTTAAAAACTAGTTTACAATGATTATAAACTGGTTTCCTTTCCCTGTCAATAGCGGAGAAGAAAAGTGGAAACTGAAAAGAGATATTGATTGTTAAGTCTTTGAACATGCATATTCTTGATAGCTTGGGTTTGAAAATGGAGTGGTTATATGATAAGATACATTCTGAATAAAATGTTGTTTTATAAATTCTCTTTTGAAGGAGGGCAGCTCAATGCAGCAGGATCTCAGCCAAGCCAGGCAATTACTGGAACATTTTCTTCAATGCTATTTTGTAGAGAGGGATCTGGAAAAGACAATGGCTTGCCTGACAGAAGATGTGTACAGTATCGGAACTGGAAAAAAAGCAATAGCCCACAAAAAAGAGGATTTTCGTAAGTTGCTGGAACAGGAGCTCAGGAAAAACCCCGCTCCTTCCCATTATCAATGGAAAGAACTTATTGAGAAGCAAATCACAGAGGATGTCATAGAATTCCTGGGAGAAATTGAAATGGGAAAACCATTTCAGGAACGCCAACCGGTGCATTTGGTGGGAAGAATAACTGCTTTAGTAAAACAGGATCCGGGTGAAAACTGGCGTATTTGCTCGTTCCACTTGTCCATTGCAGCAGATAACCAGATGGAGGAAAGCTATCGTCTGCCTGGTAGGCGTCTTTCAGGAGAATATCCGGGGAAAACGGTATCGTATCCCCCACAACAGGAGATTTCTAGTAGCCAGGAACAGGAAACGTTGCTGAAAAAGCAGCAATATTTTATCTCCCTGGTTTTGTCCAATAATACTATTGGTACCATGATCACATACTGTGATCTGGATTTTACCTTTGCCTATGTTGGGGATAATCTAATTCACTTTCTTGGGTGTACGAGGGAAGAGTTTGAAAAAAGCTATACTAATGCGTTACAAATTGTCTATCCCGAAGACAGGGAATCCGTTCGCAAAAAAGTGAAGGAACAGCTTCAAATGGGCGATTATTATGAAATTGAATACCGTCTGCAAAAGTGGAATTCAAATGTGATATGGGTTTTGGAAAGAGGAAGCAAAAGAAGAGATGAAGATGGGAAAGAGGTGCTTGTCTGCTCTTTTCTGGATGTTTCCCAGCATAAGAAAAGGCAGCGGCAACTGGTCCTGGAAACAAAGGTTGATCCGCTGACTTGTGTGTTTAATCGGAGAGGCGCAAGGGAGGAAATCAGCAGGAAGCTGAACAGGGATTGTACAATGGGATGCAGCGCACTCCTTTTATTGGATTTGGATAACTTTAAACAGATTAATGACTGTTATGGTCATATAGAAGGGGACCATGTCCTGTGTGAGATTGCCCAGTTGCTCCGGGGTAATTTTCGCAAAGACGATGTGATTTCGCGCCTTGGCGGGGATGAATTTTCTGTGTTTGTATCGGAAATGCGCTCTGTCCATGAAGTAAAAAAGCGGGCATTGTCCATATGCAAAACAATCAAAGAACATTTTTCCCAGAAAGGGAAGAAGGTAACTGTCAGTATTGGCATTGCCCCGGTGACAGTGGGACAATGTGGGTTTGATACATTGTATCTGGCGGCGGATAAGGCGCTGTACTGTGCAAAGGAAAAAGGAAAAAACACTGCCTGTATTTTGGAAGGACATTAATGCTGTAAACGGAAAAGGATATGGAAAGTGTTTTTCAATTAGCAAAGATTTAAAAAAGAATCGCTTGTCTTTTCCTATAGTCGAGCATTATAATGGATGACGAATATGATTTTCTGTATTGGCAAAAGCATATGGACTGGTTTTGCGGATACAAGGTTGAGAAAGGAATGGTTCGGTATGGCAAATATCATTGCAAGTCCAACCCGATATATTCAGGGAAAAGGAGAAATGGAGCATCTTTGCCAGCATGCTTCCCAGATTGGTAGCAAGTTTTTTGTTATTATCACGGAGTCTGGAAAAAAGAGAGTGGAAAGCGCTGTCACAAAAAGCGCGCAGGCCCAAGGCGCCAGTGTGTCTTATGAGTATTTCAACGGGGAATGCTCCATGAACGAAGTTAACCGTATTCTCGCGGTATTTGAAAAGAGTGGCTGTGATACGATTGTCGGTATCGGAGGTGGAAAAATCCATGATACAGCCAAGGCAGTGGCATATTACGCACATTGCCCTGTTGTGATTGTCCCGACCATCGCCTCCACAGACGCACCGTGCAGCGCGCTTTCTGTCCTGTATACGGATGACGGCGTGTTTGAAAAGTATCTGTTCTTACCATCCAGCCCCAATATTGTCCTTGTGGACACGGATATCGTCAGCCAGGCTCCCGCCCGTCTGCTGGTTTCCGGTATGGGTGATGCACTGGCAACTTATTTTGAGGCGCTTGCGTGCCAGAAGTCCGATGCTACCAACTGTGTTGGCGGAAAAACGACCATGGCTGCTATGCAACTTGCAAAACTGTGTTTTGAAACCTTGATGGAAAACGGGCTTCAGGCAAAGGTTGCCGTGGAGAACAAAGTCTGTACAAAAGCAGTTGAAAAGATCATTGAAGCCAACACTTACCTGAGTGGAATCGGTTTTGAAAGCGGCGGGCTTGCCGGAGCGCATGCCATTCACAATGGGTTGACTGTTATGGAAGAAACACACAGCAAATACCATGGGGAAAAAGTTGCGTTCGGCACGCTTGTCCAACTGGTTTTGGAAGATGCAGATCGGGAATTGCTCGAACAGGTCATCGGGTTCTGTATGGAAGTCGGACTTCCCACCACACTGGCGGACCTCGGGATTGAACAGGCAGATGAGGATCGCCTGATGAAAGTGGCCGAACTCGCTTGTGCACAGTCCGATACTCTGCACAATATGCCGTTTGAAGTTAATCCTCAGATGGTCTATGCTGCCATCGTTGGTGCAGATGCCCTGGGTAGATACTATAAAGATTGTTAACAGAAAAAAGCCGATGCAGAGAAGGTTCTGCATCGGCTTTTGCTATTGAGTGGGATATTTGGAAACGGTTCAGGATTTGTCCGACAAAAGGAAAACTTTCTATCCCCAAAACAACCGGGCACTCTTATCCGCTCTGCATCTGGGCAGAGGCTACTATCTGATTTTTCAACCAAAGATTGTATTGCTCATATTGGCCATATCTATTGATTTTATGTCTATTCAATTGATAAAGGCCAATTTTTGTTCCTGAATCACACCAAATTGGGAGACTCTGGCATGGTTTGAAAGAACAAGGGTCATGAAATCTTTGTTGCGCTCCCCTTGTTCCAGTGCTTTAACTGGCATACAATCTATGAAGGAAACTGTTTCCTCCTAGAAAAGAGGCTCTGTGTCATTGCGAAGGGAAAAATTATTTGATATATTTCTGTGCGCAGTCTACGGTTCTGCATAGATAACGCATGGCTTCTACGGGGAATTCTCCGGAGGCGGTTTCTCCAGTCAGCATAACGGAGGAGGCGCCGTCAAGGACAGCGTGGAAAATATCGCTGACTTCCGCCCGAGTGGGGACAGCGGCATGCGTCATGGAGTGGAGCATCTGGGTGACAACCATGAAAGGCTTGCCCACACTCTTGCACAATTTTGACACCTCATATTGGATACCGGGAAGTTCCCACAGGGGAATGTCATTACCAAGATCCCCTCTGGCGATAACAATATGATCGGCATATTCCAACAGTTCCGGGAGAACCTGAATTCCCTGCCGGTTTTCCAGTTTGGCAAAAATCCGAATATCCGTTGCTCCTACTTCCTTTAAGGCGTTTCGCAGATGGATAAGATCCTCCTTTCCACGGACAAAGGGGAGCATAACGCCGGTTACTCCGGCCTTTTTTGCGATGGAAAGGTTTTTGTAATCACTTTCTGTAAGAGTGGGTGGAAAAATCCCAGCACCAGGTATGGCGATACTTTTCCGGGAGTGTAGAATCCCTCCGCGGATGATTCTACACCGGGCGTGCGTTTTTCCACAATCCTCTACCCTTAACAGCAAGGCACCATCATCCAACAGGATTTCCTGCCCGAGGCATAGAGAGGGAAAAATAATGGAGGGGACTGGGATTCCGTCTCCCCCAAGCGTGATTTCCTTGCCCTCCTCCAAGGACAGAGGACCGGAGAGAACCCCGACACGCAGTTCCGGACCTTTCAGGTCAATAAGTAAATCAGGGGATACCCCGCATTCCTGCGCAGCAGTATGAAGATGATTGAGCCATTCACCGCATTCTTCCAAATCACAGTGGGAAAGATTCAGGCGGATGCCAGTCATACCCTCCTGGAACAGTGCGATCAGTGTTTTTACATCCTGACAGGAAGGGCCTAAAGTACCATAGCGTTCGATCATAGGGGACTGGGACAAGAAAATCAACCTCTCTGTATTTAATAAAGAAATTATCGCATAACCCATAACCAGGAAAACAACAGGTTTCACAAGCGACTCCACTTTTTATAGTGGAAATCAGTATAGGATCGGCCCTTTAACTATGGGCGGGTTATGAAAATCAAGAATCCGGGCTATGTTATCAATGATTATACCATATAAAAAGGCTTTTCAAAAGAAAGGAATCCCCGTTGCCACAATACTGTTTTTCTTTGTCCATGCATATAGTTTCCTGTGAGGACTTTGCTACATGGGAGGGCATACAGATGAAAAAGAGAAAAAGATGGCTTCGTACATTGCTGGTATTCACTCTTTGCATGACACTGACAATATCCGTAAGTGCCGGGGGAATTGCAGGGGAAATCCCAGAAGAGGCGGCACAGGAAACAGCAGCTCCGGCGGATGCCTCTGCACTGGAAATTCCAGCCCAGTCCTATATCCTGCTGGAGTCAAATACTGGGACGGTTATCACTGAAAAAGATGCGGATGTGCAGATGCCGCCGGCTTCTATTACCAAAATTATGACGCTGTTACTTGTTATGGAAGCGGTGGACAGCGGAAAAATTTCAATGGAGGATACGATTACAGTCAGTGAGCATGCCAGTAGTATGGGAGGTAGTCAGATATGGCTTAAAGAGGGAGAACAGATGGCGCTTACCGATATTTTGAAGGCCGCTGTGGTATCCAGTGCTAACGATGCCTCTGTGGCCCTTGCGGAGCATGTCGCAGGCAGTGAAGAAAGCTTTGTAAATATGATGAATGAACGCGCTGCGCAACTAGGTATGAAAAATACTGTGTTTCACAATGCCAGTGGATTGGATACGGAAGGGCATGTTTCCAGTGCAAGGGATATTGCCATCATGGCACAGGAACTATTAAAGCACCCGCGTATTCTAGATTATACGACAATATGGATGGACACCCTGCGCGGCGGGGCAACAGAACTGGTGAATACGAACAAGTTAATCCGGTTTTACGAAGGAGCGACCGGTTTGAAAACTGGGACAACAGAGGATGCGGGTTACTGCCTTTGTGCAACGGCGCAGCGTGATGGTCAATCCCTGGTTGCCGTTGTCATGGGATGTACCACGACAGCAGATCGTTTTTCCGCGGCAAGGAAACTGCTGGATTTTGGATTTGCCAATTATACGGTGTTCGATCCATCTTCCTTGGAACTTGTTTTGGAACCTGTCCCAGTAAAACATGGTACTACTGGCCAAGTGGAATGCGAAATGGGATCCATGCAGCCAATTTTACTCCAGAAAGGACAGGAAAAAGAGGTGACTACCCGGATAAATCTTCCGGAAGATGTAATGGCACCGGTCGAACAGGGACAGAGTTTAGGTAGTTTGGAACTGCTGCATGGCGAGGAGAAAATTGGAGAGTATCCAATCCTTGCAAAAAACGGTATTGAAAAAATGACCTTTTCTCATGCCTTTTTCAAACTATTGGGAATTGCCACTACTATGAATCAATAACATTCTATTTGTGCACAACCAATAAAAAAGATGAAAAAATAATCAGAGTACTTGAAAAAAATGCTGTTTTGGGGTAAAATTATAACACAAAGAAATATAAATGTAAGGGTGGTTGTCATGGCAGTTGCGTTCAATGACAGATATCTGAAAGATTTCGTTTCCCCTGAGGAATATACCGGGCTGCAGTGCGCAGTAACGGCGGCACACCACGCTCTCCACGAAAAAACGGGGCTTGGAAATGACTTTTTGGGATGGGTAGAACTCCCCACCCGTTATGACAAGGAGGAGTTTGCCCGCATAAAAGCGGCGGCAGAAAAAATCAAGTCCGATTCCGACGTGCTCGTTGTCATTGGAATTGGCGGTTCGTATCTTGGCGCCCGTGCCGTGATTGAAATGCTCGGGTCTTCCATGTACAATTCCCTGGCAAAGGATACTCCGCAGATTTATTTTGTGGGAAACAATATCAATCCCACCTATTTGAATGAAATCCTTTCCCTGTGCGAGGGTAAGGAAATTTCTGTCAATGTGATTTCTAAGTCTGGCACTACAACAGAACCGGCGCTGGCTTTCCGGATTTTCCGGGAACTGCTAGAACAGAAATACGGCGAACAGGAAGCGGCAAAACGTATTTACTGCACTACCGACGCCCATAAGGGCACGCTCAAAGAGCTTGCAGATGCAAAAGGATATGAAACTTTTGTGGTTCCAGATGACGTGGGGGGACGCTACTCCGTTTTAACGGCGGTTGGACTGCTTCCTATCGCGGTCAGCGGGATTGATATCGACGCGTTGATGGCGGGGGCAAAACAGGCGCAGGACAGCCTGTGTGAGACGGATCTTGAGCAGAACGACTGCTATAAATATGCAGCAACCCGTATGGCACTTTACAGCAAGGGAAAACGGGTTGACATGTTTGTCAGCTATGATCCAAGCTTTGCTATGATGGCGGAGTGGCTGAAACAGCTTTTTGGAGAAAGCGAAGGCAAGGATGGAAAGGGCTTGTTCCCCGCGTCTGCGACTTTCTCTACAGATTTGCACTCTTTGGGACAGTTTATCCAACAGGGAAGCAATGTGCTCATGGAAACAGTCATTGATATTCAGCAGCCCAAACAGGATCTGTTTATCAAGGAAGAACCCTCCAATTTTGATGGGCTCAACTTCCTGGCAAACCAGAACATGTCAGTTGTCAACCGCAAGGCATTTGAAGGGACGATTCTCGCCCATACAGAAGGCGGAGTTCCCAATATTGTTCTGGAAGTCCCGAAAATGGACGAGAGAGAACTTGGCTACCTGATTTATTTCTTTGAAAAAGCATGTGCAATTTCCGGTTACCTTCTTGGCGTCAACCCCTTTGATCAGCCGGGAGTAGAAAGCTATAAGCGCAACATGTTTGCTCTACTCGGCAAACCGGGCTATGAATCAGAGCGGGAAGCACTGGAAGCTAAACTTTCTGGAAAATAAGAAAGAATTGAAAAATCCTTTCAGCTATGGTAAGCTGAAAGGGGAATCCCTTAAAAGGGAAAAAGCATACAATGTGCATTCTATGCACTTCGTATAGTACAGCAAATAAGGAGGACTTATCATGATAACTCTCATTGTAGGAAACAAAGGGTCCGGCAAAACAAAAAAACTCCTCGATCTCATCAACTCAGCGGTCAACACCTCCAAAGGAAGCATTGTCTGTATTGAAAAAGAGATGAAGCTCACCTATGAAATTGACCATTCTGTCCGTCTTTGTGACGCGGATGAATACGGGATTAGCGGGTACGAGGCGTTCTATGGATTTGTAACCGGTCTGCTTGCCGGCAATTATGATATCACAGAAATTTTTATCGACGGAATCCTCAGAATTGGCGGGAGAAATTACGATGATCTCGGCGCGTTCCTTGCGAAAATTAACGAAGTCGCAGAAAAGAGTGAGACCAAGCTCACAGTGACTGTTTCTGCGGATGCGGCGGATCTGCCGGAGAGCGTTAAGAAATATATGTAAGCCCTCACTGACTGGTAAAAACCGGATGGGATTGTCCATCCGGTTTTTTCTTGTTTTTTTATATTATTTGTATTATTATATATAATACAAATAATATAACTGAGGGGGAACACCTATGATTCTTCATTTGGATACAAGATCGGAAACCCCAATTTATGTTCAGCTGAGAAACCAGATTGTCCTGGGAATCGGAAAAGGAGAACTAGGCCCTGGAGACAGCCTGCCGACTGTCCGCCAGTTAGCGGAAGATATTGGGGTGAATCCGATGACTGTCAGTAAAACCTATGCTATCCTTAAAACAGAGGGATATTTGGAGATCGATCGCAGACATGGCGCTACGGTGAGCAGGAAAGCCGTACTCAATGGGGTCTTTCAGGAAAAACTGAAAGAGGAACTGGAGCTGTTAATCGCAGAATCCAAGGTGCATGGAATGGAAAAAGAGTCCTTTCTTGCCCTGTGTTCCGAACTTTTTTCCCGGATGTCTTTTACGGTAGAGGAGGGAAAGTAAATGGAAACGTGGATTTATACCCTGCCTGTTATCCTGATAATTTCCCTGGCCGGGTATGCCAATAACCAAACTGGGGCAAAAGTACATGAACATCTGCTTCTTGCGGTGACTCTGCCGGAAAAAGCCCTGGCAGACGAACGCGTAAAGAGACTTGTCCGGCGGTATTCTGTCTGCAATAGAATATGCCTGGTGATAACCCTATTAGCCGTCCTGCCATTTTTTCTCCTGCTGTCCGATTGGATTTCTCTATGGCTTGCCTATCTCCTACTTTGGTGTACGGGGACATTGGTGGCTTATCATTGTATCTTTGTCCGCTTTCACCGGATTTTGTACCGGATGAAGCAGCGGGAACAATGGTATGTCGGGCAACGCCATGTCCTCTGTGTGGATATGGAACTTTCCCGTATGAAAGAAAAACTGCCGCTTCCATTTTATTTTATGCTGGTTCCGATCATAGTGAGCGCTCTGCTTGGAATCATACTTTTGCTTACGGAGAGGGATTCTACCCTTTTATGGGGCCTTTTTGGAGGCTGTTTACTTGGAAATCTGTTGTTTGTCCTACTCTACTATCCTTTTTGCCGGGGGAAAGCCAAGACCTATTGTGAAAACACCGCGGTCAATCTTGCCTGTAACCGTGCAGGATACCGTGGATGGTCTATCTGTTTGTTTTTGCTCAGTTTGTCCAACAGCATCCTGACAGCAGCTCTTCTTTTGCCAGGATGGGAAGGAAATAGCGCCGTATTCTATACATACTGCCTGCTCTCTGCGCTTTTCACTCTGGGAGCATTTCTATTTACCTGGAAATGGGTGGTGGATAAACGGCAACACTTGTTGGCTGGGGTATCGACCGAGGATTTTCTGGTCGATGAGGATGAATACTGGAAAGACGGGGTATACCGGAATCCACAGGATACACGGACTTTGGTGGAAAAACGGGTGGGATATGGCTACACCTATAATCTCGCCACCAAAAAGGGAAAACTGGCTACTTATGGAGTATTTTTCTTTCTTGTCCCCTTTTGTGTTGGACTGATTTGTCTGTTTGTATACATGGATTTTACACCGTTTTCTGTTGTAGTCCAAGGTGATCTGGTTTCCATTCATGCACCACTGTATCAGGATACTTTTTCCAAAGAGGAAATTGAGGAAGTGTCTCTGAGCAATACCATCCCATCTGGAAAAAGGACGGGCGGTGCGGAAACAGAACGCTATCTGCTTGGGAATTTTCAGATAAATGGGTATGGAAAGTCCCGACTATATGTCTATTTGAATGATGCACCGGCGGTTGTCATCCGTTTGAAGGATCGTACAATATTCTATAGTGGAAGCACAATGGAAGAGAGTCTGGAAGCCTATGAATTGCTGAGAAGTTAGGGTTGCATTTTTTTAAAAATGTACGAAATACGTGGATACTTGCAATGCAGTGTGGATGGTGCTAGAATAAAAATGCATAGCAGAGTAGATTTGTGTGCGTTAAGTGCTGCCTGGACGGGGAGTTGTCAGGTGGACGAAAAGAGTTTCTTGCGGTACACATTTCGCATCCCGCTGCTGCATATGAATGGGGGTTTCTCCTGAGTATGTGGCATACTTTGCATACAAAGGAGGAATCAGAATATGTCAAAATTTGTACAATCCATTCGTTCGTCATCCCGGGACATGAAACAGGTTCGGGTATTAGCAGGCGCAGCGATGCTGCTTGCACTGAGCGTCATCATTGATACCTTTACTATTCGGGTAAGCGATGCACTGCGTATAGGCTTTTCCTTTTTGCCCCTGGCACTGACGGGGTATCTGTATGGTCCTGTGGTGGGGGCGGTTTCCGGCTTAGCGGGGGATTTGATAAAATATTTTCTCTACTCCTATGGAGAACCTTTTTTTCCGGGTTTTACTTTAAATGCCCTGCTTTCCGGTTTTTTATATGGGATGATTCTCTACCAGCACCGTGTGACAATTTCCCGTGCTATCTGTGCGAAAGTGTGTACGGCAGTGATCATCAACTTGCTTTTGACCCCACTGTGGCTGAGTATTATGTATGGAAAGGCCTTTTGGGTGTACCTTTCATTGCGGGTTGGCTCAAATTTGATAAAACTCCCCATAGATACCGTCATGCTTTTGTTCCTGCTCAAGCTGATGGAGCGGATTAAAGTGCGTGCGAAAGCGGTTTAAGGTTAAAAAATATCTGCGGCCTTCGGTACTCCCCCGAAGGCCGCTTTTGACAGGAGGAAAATATATGAGGCTTCTGCTCGTTGCTGTCAATGCAAAATATATTCATACGAATCTTGCGGTACGGTATCTTACTCAGCGCGCTGTAGGAGAGGGTTTTCCCTGCGAATTTGCAGAATACACCATCAATCAGCCGTTTGATACCATTCTGAGTGGAATCTATTCCCGTCAACCCGAGATTGTGGTTTTTTCCTGTTACCTATGGAATATTGAGCTGGTGAAACAGCTGTGTGTGGAACTTTCCAAGTTATTGCCCGGTGTACATCTTTGGCTCGGTGGACCAGAGGTCAGCTATCATAGTGCCCATTTTTTGGATGGAGTCAGGCAGTGTGAGTTGATCATGCGGGGAGAAGGGGAAGAAACCTTTCCCTCCCTATTGGATGCCATGCAGAAGGAAAAGGATTTTTCTGGGGTTTTGGGGATTACCTGGCGGGATTTTAATGGAAACATCCGGGAAAACCCTCCTGCAAAGCCCTTTGATCTGAGTAAACTCCCCTTTGCCTATCAAGATTTGGAGCAATTGCAAAACAAAATTGTGTACTATGAATCCTCCAGGGGTTGTCCTTATTCCTGTACCTATTGCCTTTCCTCTGTGGAACGGGGAGTCCGGTTTGTCCCAGTACAGCGTGTCTGCCGAGATCTCCAACGTTTTTTGGATGCTGGGGTACAGCAAGTAAAATTTGTAGACCGTACATTTAACTGCAATCGGGATCATGCAGATACTATTTTGCAATATCTGTTGGAGCACGACAATGGAAAGACAAACTTCCACTTTGAAATTTCTGCGGATATTCTGGAAGATTCTACTATTAAACTGGTCAATCGTGCTAGGGAAGGGCTCTTCCAGTTTGAAGTCGGGGTTCAGTCAACAAACCCAAAAACTATCCGGGCTATTCAAAGAGCTTGTGATAATCAAAAGCTCTTTGAAAAAGTGCATCGCCTAAAAGCCGCTCACAATGCCCATGTACATTTGGACTTGATTGCAGGACTCCCCCTTGAAGATTATTCATCTTTTGGGCGTTCCTATGATGAGGTTTTCTCCAACCATCCGGATATGCTACAATTAGGGTTTCTCAAGGTGCTCAAAGGTTCCGCTATGGAGGCACAGAGCAAACAGTATGGGATTGTATATCAGGATAGGGCGCCCTACGAGGTACTGTTTACAGACTTTATCAGCTATCAGGAACTTAGGAAGCTCAAGCAGATAGATGTACTCAATGACAGCTATCTCAACAGTGGGCGCTTCCAGGTTTCTCTGGGAATGGTACTGCAGCAGTATGATTCACCATTTCATTTTTTTGAAGATTTGAGTGTATACTATGAACAACAGGGGCTTTTTGAAAAAAATCTCGGGAAATACGACGCCTATCTTCATCTCTATCGCTTTTATGAGCAGCATTTTGGAAGTTGTGAAAAGTTAAAATGGTGTATGAAGCATGATATTTTTGCGCGGGAAAATGCAAAAAGCCTTCCGGACATTCTCAATCTCTCTCTCTACCCACAATATAAAGAACGGTTTGACGCTTTTTATGAACGGGAAGAAAACCTACATAGATACCTTTCGGAATACCTGGGCGAACACCCGAAAAGGATTCAGAAAATCACGCATTTAGAGGCATATCCGTATGATATCTTCACAGGAGACGACCGGCCCGTTGTTCTCCTGTATTCTTATGATTGTAAAGATGTTTCTGGAAACGCTCATATTACGGATGTATCCGATGATGTATTAGTGTTATGGTGAAAAAACTTATTTTGCCTTTCTAGTACTTTTCAGGTTGTCTTCACCTAATCTCCACATAAAAAAGATATCCTTAACTCAGAACAATACAACATGGGCAAAGGAGATTTTTGTTATGGAGATGAGCGAGAACCAGTCAAGAGAAACTTATCGGTTGGTGATCACTTTTTCCAACGGCGTCAGCGAGGATTGCATTATGGGAATTATCGGTGACTGGTACTCCAAATATATAATAAAGTCCCGCACCAGTACAAAAAAATTAACAAAACTTATCATCGGACTCCATTTAAAAACGGTATACCCGGATGTGGTTCGGTACCTTTCCTGTTTGGATGGGATAAAACGGGTACTTTTGGTTGCTGTCGATCGGCAGGATATCGCTTGAAATCAACCATAATACAATGCTGGCAGAAGAACCTACAAAAGTGGGCTCTTTTTTATGGAGGGCCTTGTTCCATAGAAGAAAAGCCGCGGCTCCCTTGAGCACAGGGAACCACGGCTTTTCTCTGTATAGGTAGGATTTGTATTGGGCTTAGTTCAGGCTTTCATAAAGGGAGGCGTACTCCCTGGCGGAACGCTCCCAACTGAAATCACAAGTGAGGGCGTGTTTTACAAGTTTTTTCCACAGTTCTGGATTTCCACCGTAAAGTCCTGTTGCACGGCGAATAGCGCCAAGCATATCATGCGCATTATAGGTTTTGAATGTAAAACCGTTCCCATTTCCGGAAGGATCCCCGTAATCGAGGATACTGTCACTTAATCCACCGGTTTCCCGAACGACTGGAATGGTTCCATAGCGAAGGGAGACCATCTGGGCCAGACCGCATGGTTCGGATTGGGAGGGCATTAGGAAAATATCGGAGCCGGCATAGATTTTTTTGGCTGTATCCGGGATAAAACCGATGATTGCCGCCACACGACCGGGATATTTTTCCGCCATTTCCGTAAAGAAGTTCTCGAACTGGCGTTCACCGGAACCCAGAATAACAAATTTGTTGCCATCCTGTATCATCTCATCAAACACAAATTTGACAAGATCAAGCCCCTTATGTGCCGCAAGACGGGTAACCATGCCAATCAATGGGGAATCGTCTACATCCAGGCCAACCATTTTGCATAGTTCATCTTTGTTGGTACGTTTTCCCGCAAGACTTCTTGCAGTAAACGTTTTAAAGATACCATCCGGGTTTTTGGAGTTGTACAGTTCTGTATCAATTCCGTTGAGGATTCCAGATAATTTAAAGCTCCTGGCCTTCAGCAGGGGATCCAGCCCATGTGAGAACCATGGATCGAGAATTTCCCTTGCATAAGTCGGGCTGACAGTGGTCACCTTATCAGAGGATTCAATGGCAGCTTTCATAAAGTTCAGGCAGCCATCATGATCCAGCAGGTTTTTTGCTTCGATTGGCAATCCCAAAACGTCGCCAAGAATATCATAGCCGTATCGGCCTTGATAGGCGATATTGTGGATGGTAAAAATGGTTCGGATATTCCGGTATAGGTCATATTTGCGATAGTATACGTTCAGATAAACCGGTACCAGTGCGGTCTGCCAGTCATTGCAGTGGATAATGTCCGGTTTAAATTCTTCACAAATATGGGGAAGCATATCCACAATGGCCTTGGAGAAAAAGGAAAATCTCTCCGCATCGTCAAAGAAACCATAGATTCCATTGCGTCCAAAATAGTACTCATTGTCAAGCAGATAATAGGTAACGCCGTTGATTTCTGCGGTAAACAGCCCGCAATACTGGGTTCTCCAAGAAAGATCAACAAAAAAGTGTGTGACATAGGTGAGCTTTTCCCGCATTTCCTGCTTGATATCTCCATACAGAGGAAGGACAACGCGACAGTCATGTCCCAATTGATTGATTGCACGGGGAAGGGAACCAGCTACATCCGCAAGCCCGCCGGATGCAATAAAGGGGAGTGCTTCACTGGCTGCATATAATATCTTCAAAGAAAATTACCTCCTGTCCTTGATAAGGATATCAAACCCTTTCCCCCGTCGTAAAGCCACGCCGGGGGAGTGGTCCGATTATACTTTGATATTTTTTGCAATGTAAATGGGATAGTTTGGAGAACCGGAGAGCTCCCGTGCTTCGCCGACAATGACGTCTTTATCAGTAATGACGCAGTTAAGGCTGGAATCCTTTCGGATAATCGTTCCCTGCATGATGATGGAATTTTTTACTTTTGCACCTTTTTCAATGTAAACGTTCCGGAACAGGATGCTGTTTTCCACCTCACCGTCAATGACGCATCCGTCCGCCACAAGGGAATTGGTAACGGCGGCATTCAGCCCATATTTTGCCGGCACTTCGTCACGGACCTTTGTGTAAATCGGGCGGGTTTTCAAAAATAGCTGATTCCCATTTTCCAGGTTCAGCAATTCCATGTTTGCGTCATAATAGGTTTGAAGGCTATCGATCCGAGCGGTATATCCTTTCAATTCGTAGCCGAAAATACGGTAAACATTGCACCGCTTTTGCAGAATATCCTGCTTGAAGCTGTACAAATTACGGCTGGAAGCTTCCGAAATAATCCTTAGCAACAGAATGCGGCTGATAATAAAGATATTGCACAGTACATTTGCTTTTCCCAGATAGGAGGGATGAATGAAGACATCGGTCAGTCGGTGATCCTTTTCGTCCATGGTTAGAATTACTTTGTTCTGGGAGGTTTCTGGCATGATTTCCTGTACTTTATAGGCCACGGTAATGTCCGCGTTATTTGCCTTGTGGAATTCCAACAGCTCGTTATAATCAATATTGGCAACCAAATCGCAGTCTGTCATTACAACATAGTCTTCATTGGAATGCTGGATAAAACTAGAGATATTTGCAAGCGCTTCCAGCTTTCCGCGGTAAATCCCTCCGCCGGCGTTTCCAAATGGCGGAAGAATATTTAAACCCTTTCTCTTACGTGCAAGATCCCATTCCCGTCCGGAGGAAACATGATCCATCAGAGATTGATAATTACTCTTAGTAACAACGCCAACATCGTAAATGCCAGAGTTTACCATATTGGAAAGGGCAAAGTCCACCAGACGGTACCTTCCGCCATAGGGAATGGAACCCATGGTCCGTTTTGCCGTCAATTCGTTGATTGTTTCATCGTGCATATTGGAAAAGATAATTCCTAGTGTATTGGTGTTAGCCATTGTGATATCCCCCTTTACATGACATCCTTGTCAACCATCTGCTTGGGTGCAACGGTTGCGCCAGGTGCGACTGTGACATCAGAACCAATGACTGCAATTCCCCATTCGTCCTTGTTCTGCACATCTTCCGGGCGTTTACCAATCACTGCATTTTCCCCGATTGTGACGTTTTCAGCGACAATTGCATATTCCACTACTGCACCAGATTTGACAACCGTCCCAGACATCAGGATACTGTCACGAACAACTGCTCCCGGTTCAACAACAACACCGGAGGAGAGCACGGAAAAATCGACGGTTCCATGGATTTCACAGCCTTCGGTAATCATGGAGTTTTGGACAACCGCTTCTTTGCTGATATAATGCGGGGGCATCACTGGATTACGGGAATAGATTTTCCAGTTTGGGTCATAGAGTTCCAGAGGCACCTTGGGGTCAAGCAAATCCATGTTGGCTTCCCACAAACTGTCTATCGTACCAACATCTTTCCAATACCCGTCAAAGCGGTATGCAAACATCCGCTCTTCGTTTGCCAGCATTTTAGGAATTACATTTTTTCCAAAATCCTTGGAAGAATTAGGGTCTTTTTCGTCTTCAATCAGATAGCTTTTCAGTTTACTCCAATTGAAAATATAAATTCCCATGGATGCCAGATTGCTCTTTGGGTGGGCGGGTTTTTCCTCAAATTCATAAATTTTCCCGTCCTCGTCCGCGTTCATAATGCCAAAACGGGAAGCCTCTTCCATGGGGACTTCCAATACGGCGATGGTGCAGTCCGCGTTATTTTTTTTATGATCTTCCAGCATTTCGGAGTAATCCATTTTATAGATGTGGTCTCCAGATAGGACAAGGACATATTCTGGGTTATAACGATCAATAAAATGGAGGTTTTGATAAATTGCGTTTGCAGTACCCTTATACCAGTCAGAACCAGTAGACTTTTGGTATGGTGGGAGGACGTGGACGCCCCCATTCATCCGGTCAAGATCCCATGGCTGTCCGCTTCCTATGTAATCGTTGAGTTCCAGCGGCTGATACTGTGTCAGAACGCCGACGGTATCAATACCGGAATTAATACAGTTGGAAAGTGGAAAATCAATAATGCGATACTTTCCCCCATAGGGGACTGCTGGTTTTGCAATGTTCTGGGTCAGTACATACAGGCGGCTGCCCTGACCGCCCGCCAGTAACATGGCAATACATTCTTTTTTATAAAACATACAAATCCTCCCTTTGCGCGAAAGCGCTTAGATACAAAATATTACATTCTTACAGGGGTTTTGTTTACTGCTCCGATTGGGGAGAGCTCCCGTTCTTTTTCCGTGTTCTCCGTTTTGCCGGAGCGTTTGTTTGAGTGGATACAGCCTGTTCACTGTCCGTAGAATTTGTAGAAAGACTTCCTTGTTTTTTTGCGTCCGCCGTTTTGGAGGCACTGCGTTTTGCAGGGGTTTTTCTCTGCCGGGGTGCTTTAGGTGCTTTAAAATAGACAACGGCCATTGGAGGGACGGTTACAGAAATGGACTGATCAAAACCATGCATGGGAATTTCCGTTGTAGAAACAGTATCGTTTGTAACACCGGAACCCATAAATTCCGTACTGTCACTGTTAAAAACTTCAGTATAGTTTCCTGGATAAGGGACGCCAAAACAGTAGTTTTCCCGTTTGACTGGGGCAAAGTTGCAAAGAACAACGATTTCATTCCCGTGTTTGTCAATTCTACGGAAAACAATGATATTTTGTGTATAATCGTCGTTTGAAATCCAGGAAAAACCATCCCAGGAATCGTCGACCTCCCAAAATGGGGCATTGGCAAGATAAAAGTGGTTGAGCTTGGCGACATAATCTTTAAAGGCCTTGTGTGATGGATAGGAGAGCAGGAGCCAGTCAAGCTCCTTTTTGTAGTCCCACTCAATAAATTGTGCAAATTCCTGCCCCATGAATAAAAGCTTCTTGCCGGGATGTGCCATCATGTAGGCAAGAAAAGCCCGCGCGCCTGCAAATTTCTGATCATATTCCCCTGGCATTTTGGAAATGAGAGAGCATTTTCCGTGTACTACCTCATCATGGGAAATGGGAAGGATGAAGTTTTCACTAAAGGCATAGAAAAAGGAAAATGTCAGTTTGTCGTGGTTATACTTCCGGTAGAGAGGATCCAGGGACATGTAACTAAGCATGTCGTTCATCCAGCCCATATTCCATTTCAGATTAAAGCCCAGCCCGCCGACATAAGTGGGTTTGGTAACCAGCGGCCAAGCGGTTGACTCTTCTGCAATCATCAGAATGCTTGGATCAAAAGCAAAGACTGCCTCATTCAACTTTTTTAAGAATGCAACGGCTTCCAGGTTTTCTTTTCCGCCGTCGGAGTTGGCAATCCATTCGCCATCCCTGCGCCCATAATCAAGATAGAGCATGGAGGCGACGGCATCTACCCTGAGTCCATCAATATGATACTGTTCAAACCAGTAAACAGCATTGGAAATCAGGAAACTCTGTACCTCATTGCGTCCATAATCAAAAACACAGGTTCCCCACTCTTTGTGTTCGCCTTTTCTGGGATCCTGGTATTCATAGGTTGCCTCCCCGTCAAAACGGAACAGGCCCTGGGCATCCCGCGGGAAATGGGCGGGAACCCAATCCATAATGACTCCTATACCGGCTTTATGGCATTTATTGACAAAGGACATAAAATCCTGAGGAGTTCCGTAACGGGAAGTAGGCGCATAGTAACCGGTAATCTGATATCCCCAGGAGCCATCATAGGGATATTCGCTGATTGGCATTAACTCAATGTGGGTATACCCCATTTTTTTGACATAGGGAATCAGCTCATCCGCCAGTTTGTTGTAATCATAGAAATTGCCGTCCTGGTATTTTTTCCAGGATCCGGCGTGGACTTCGTAGATGTTGACAGGCTGATGATAAACCGGCTTTTTTTTCCGGTTATCCATCCAACGTTTGTCCGCCCATTTAAATTCTCCAAGCTCTATGTAGCGGGAAGCAGTTCCCGGTCTTGTTTCCATATGGAAAGCATAGGGATCCGCTTTCATAATCAAAGACCCGTCAGATGCTTCAATGCTATATTTGTAGATATCGAACGGCTTAATTTTGGAAGTGAAACATTCCCACACGCCACCGTCGCTGATTCTTTTCATGGAGTTTTTGGTACGATCCCACGAATTAAAATCCCCAACAAGCGATACGCTCTTTGCATGCGGGGCCCAGACGCGGAAAACAGCGCCTTCGGCACGGCCGCGTTTGGCAGGGTGAGAACCGAGATATTCGTAAGTTTTGTAGTTCGTCCCCTCATGGAAGAGGTAAAGAGGAAGGTTTTTGCGTTCCGTTTGGTTTTTCATTGTTGGTCCCCCCTTAAGTTTACTATAATTTTACTACTTTTATGTGTTGAGTTCAAGCAAAAATTGTGTAATTATTTAAAAATAATTTCGGATAAGAATCGGTTTTTATTCAATGTAAATAATTACACTGGAAAAATGTGTATTTTTGCTAGGGAGGTGTTTTTGCCCGGAGTACAAATCACACCAATAAGGAAGTATAGCACGTCCATTTTGTCGGATTTTCCTGAAAATGGAAATTATGACGTCAAAAGAAATAACAATAATTTGTGGGAAATATCAAAAGTTTTTTCTGCATAATTTGCATATTTTACACTGCTATTTTATTGTATATGGGGCTTATAAAAATAAAAGAAAAATTGTGATGAATTTTCGCAAAAATAATAGAGAAAGATTTTTTGCGGAAAAATTTCACGTTGGGAACTTTCAAAAATTATTTTGCTTTCCAATGGGGTAATCACTCTTCTGAAGTATTAAGATTAAAGACACTGATAAAAGGATGATTGAAAATGTTATTTTTGATGGTCCTTTTTGATTGTGGCCGGTATATGTTCGGTGTGATATCCGGATGATACATTGTAGAGGGGGATATCTGATTTGGAGTATTATATTGGGGTATTCAGTGGCGTTTTCAGTACCCATGGCATAGTAGGAAAGATAAGGCAAATTCACGATAAGTTGGTGCTTTTCATTTTCAGGAAAATGTGGTAAATTATAAGAAACAGGCTTTTGTTAGGGGGGACAATATGAATTCTGATGTGTTCACTGAAGGAACGGCGCCAGGTGCGCTGACCAATGAATATGAAATCAAAATTTTGATTTGCTACCTGCTCAAAAACGTGACAGTTCCTCTTTCTGCATATCAAATGAATGAGGTATTTCAGGAATATTCGATTGTGAACTACTTTGAATTTTCAAGCGCCCTATCGGATTTGCATGCTACCGGGCATGTTGTTGTTTCCACGGCAGAAGATGGCAGCGAAGTTTATACGATCACAGAACTCGGTAGAAAAACAGCGGATACACTGGAAAGCTCTCTGCCGCGTTCTGTACGGGATAAAGCGGTTAGCGGGGCGTTGGCTTTGCTTGCACAGGAGCGTCTGCACCGGGAAAATACGGCTTCCATTGAACAGACGGAGGACGGGTATCTTGTGACCTGTACGGTTTCTGACGTCGGCTCCAACTTGATGGAGCTTAAACTTTTTGTGCCGGATAAATTGCAGGCCCAGGCGGTAAAGCGCCACTTTACCGAACATCCGCAGAGTGTTTATGCGCGGATTCTGTCTCTGTTAACTCGGGCAGCAGAGGAATAACCAATAAAATTCCTGTTTCGCATATGCGGTTGTATCTTGCCCATGGATAGTGGGAGAAATGAGGACCAGAATGTTGAAAAAAAGACTGATTCTAATATTGGCTGCTTTGACAATTTGCCTGTTGATGATTTCCTGTAGTGGAAAAGATGAGGAATCCTCCTCTGTACCATCTCAGGAAAGTTCGTTCAGTTCTTCAAAGAACGATGAAACCACAAGTTCTCAAGAGGACCCCCCTACATCAAAGGAAGAACAGCCTGTTTACACAACCAAAATTTCTATCAGCAATGATTTTCCAGAGTTGGAGCTCCAATTATTTGCGCAGCAGGATGAAGCGGGTCTTTATCATGCGACCCGGCTGGAAATCTACCACGCTTCTATTTCAACTCTGCCCATGCAGACCATTGAAATTAGCGACTGTGAAAGCGATACACCGGACTTTTTATTGACCGTCGAGGATATGAATTTTGACGGTGTGAAAGATATTCGATTAGTCAGCTCCAAGGGTATACAGAATATCTACTATCATTGCTATTTATGGAATATTGATTCCGCGTCCTTTGAACAGGATACTGTGCTCAGCGGTTTGTCCTCTCCGAAAGTGGTTGAGGCAGACAAGGCGGTCGCTTTTTATGAACATATCTCTGCTACTGATTACCGGGAAGGGGAAATGCGGTTTCTGGATGGCGAATGGACTCTTACAAAAGAGAAAACGCAGACCTATGATTCCGCAACGGGTCTCTTTACTGTCATTACAAGGGAGTTGGAAGGTGGAACAATGGCCGTAACCTCACAGGAAACCCTAACACAGCAGCAGGTGGAAGAATCCATGAATTCTTCTTATTAACGGATTTATATATAAAACACGGTGCAGTTGTATCCTGCACCGTGTTTTTTCCTGTAGTTGTTTGCAAAAACCCAACGTAAATTATCCAGCGAACGTATTATCCTCTTGCGTAGGTTTCATTGAGCTGGGCAAAAAATTCAGTGTCGATCTGAGAAAGAGCCTCATGGGTAATCCGGAATTCCCAGTTGTGGTCGGGCTTTCCGGGAATATTCATGCGGGTATCCGTACCATATCCACACATATCCTGCACTGGTAAAAAGGCGAGTAAAGCGCTGCTCTGCCACAGTGTTGTTATGACAGCACGGATCACTTCGCTGCGCGGTCCTCCTTCTCCCCAGTTATCGCCAAAATAGCGACAGTAATGGAGCATTCTCATTTTCTCTTCCATCGGCGTGGCCCAAAGCCAGCCAAGTAATGTGTCATTATCATGCGTGCCAGTATAGGCAACGACATTTTCGCTGTATCGGTGGGGAGTATGCATATTTTCGTGGCCAGAAAACCCAAACTGCATGACCCGCATCCCGGGGAACCCGGCATCCCCAAGAAATTGCGCCAATCCTTCACTGTATTCTCCCAGGTCTTCTGCAATGATATTCGGCGAATCAAAACATTCCCGGATTTTTTCGATCAGTTTCATGCCCGGACCATCTTCCCAGTGACCTTCTTTTGCGGATTTCGCCCCTTTTGGAACGGCCCAGTACTGGTATAGCCCGCGGAAGTGGTCTATGCGCACGGCATCATAGAGTTTAAGGTTTTTCTCAATCCGTCTCATCCACCACTCGAACCCCTCGCGCTCCATCGCTTTCCAATGATAGAGCGGATTTCCCCAGAGTTGCCCCTCTGCTGAAAAATAGTCGGGCGGAACTCCGGCAACTTTATTTGGGATTCCCTCTTTGTCGGTCAAGAAAAGCTCCTGATTTCCCCAGAAATCCGCACTATCATGCAGGACGTAAATGGGCATGTCTCCAAACAAGGAGATCCCATGTGCATTTGCATATGTTTTCACCTCAGCCCACTGTGTATGGGCAAGATACTGCTCAAAGCGGTAGTAATCCTGTTCTTTTTTGCTAGGTTTCCTGTCCCATTGCCAAAAAGCGGCCCCTTGGTTTAGTTTTTTGGATGCCATGAAAGCGGAGTAATCATCCAGCCAGGAACTTTCCTTTTTCGAAAATTCATCCAGTTTTTCTCTTTCTGTGAACCTGTAAAATGCCCTGCGTACCCACTTTTCCTTGTTTTCCCGTACCCAATCGTAGTCCACAGCATAGGGGGTTCCAGGATACTGGGCGGCTTTAAGTTCTTCCTCCGTCAAAAGCCCCTGACCTTTCAGGGAAGGCAAGTCAATGTAATAAGGGTTGATGGCAAACGCGCTCATACTGGAATAGGGGGAATTCCCATACCCAACTGGACAGAGCGGGAGAATCTGCCACCATTTCATTTTCATAGATGCCAGTTTGTCAATCCATTCCCTACACTCCTGCCCAAAACCGCCAATGGCGAACTTGGAGGGGAGGGAAGAGACATTGAGAAATACTCCGGAGCCCCTGGTTATCATGGTGATGCCTCTTTTCTTTAGTTAGATGTGAAAGATCCCAGTTACTGCGCCAAACATAATATGAACTGGGGAAAATTTGTCGCTCATATAGTGATCCATGGTCTGATAGAGATAGTCTGTATGTTTGTCCTCCTGCGTGCATTGACAGATAGGGAGGGTCATCACAACGGTAGTACCTTTGGAAAGTTTGCTTTCAACGGTTATGGTTCCGCCGTGTGCAGAGATAGTATACCGAGTCAACGTTAATCCCAGACCCAGGGAATAAAACATCTCGTGTTTGGAATCTTTGGAATAATATGGCTCAAAAATCCGGCCTAACACCTCTTGGCTAATACCTTCCCCATCGTCAATGACGTAGATGGCTGCAAATTCTCCATTTCTTTTTAAACGTACCGTCACGTTTTTTCCGCCATATTCACAGGAGTTGAGCAGGACATTGAGAATGGCATAAGAGAGTTTGTCACGGTCAAAACAGGTAAGAATTTCCTCATCCTGCCGTTCAAAACGGATCATGATCCCCAGTGACATGGCAAAAATGGAAACCGCATCGCACAGTTCCTTGAGAAAATCGGACAAATTGGTGTATTCTTTGTCCAGACGGTTGGTACCGGTTTGATAGCGTGCAAGTTCCGACATCTGTACAGTGGTGCGCAAAATTTTGTAGCTGTTTTGACTAATGGAGTTTAAATATTTCAGTCCCGTGTTGTCCCCCTGCTCCCGCATACGTTTTGCCAGCGGGATGAGTACTGTATAGATAGAACTGATTGGGGAACGGAACTGGCTGATAAAAGCCGACAGATGCCTTTGCGCTTCATAGGTATTTTTTACAGAAACAGGTCCATTGTCAAACAGGATCCGCATAACAGCGCCCACAAAATTTTCCTCTTTATTTTTGAGTGGAATGAGTTCCACTTTTGCCTGCAAAAAAGACAGTTCCCCTTCTGAAAAGAAGATCTCTTTTCCGGAAAACAGTGCCTGTTTTAATTTATTGAAATCCACATCTGCCAACATGGAATGCAAACCGTCATATTGTGTCAGGATGGAAGGATGCTTGCTTGCAGCGTCGTTTGCCCATAGTACCTCAAGATCCTTCCCAATCAGCAAGGTGGGGGTTTCTCCATGTCCATACAATTGCTGGACGCTCTGCAGTATCCCGTCTTGCGGTGTATCCATAGCCTTTCACTTCCTCTGATCTTGCTAAAGGATATGGCAGAACTCCTGTCCATCCCTTTTTCAACAAAGCTCTTTTTCTAGTATACCATATTTTCCATAGAATCAACCCATATTTTATGCAAAAGCAATACAATTTTCCCTCGGAAAAGCGTAAGAATATTGCTTTAAAGCCCGGATGAAAGGGGTTTTCCAGGGGATTTTGAAAAATATTACCAATTTTTAAAAAGTAGTTAAAAAAAAGACATTGTCCCTTGTAGTTTTTCTGTTTTTAGTATAAAATAAGATTAAGAAAATCTTTGGGAGGTTTTTAAAATGGCAATTAAAATTGGTATCAACGGTTTTGGCCGTATCGGCAGACTTGTCTTCCGCGCTGGCCTTGACAATCCTGAAATTGAGTTCGTGGGCATTAACGATCCGTTTATGACCCCGGATTACTGCGCATACATGCTCCGTTATGACACGGTTCATGGCCAGTACAAAGGCGACATCGCTTATACTGATGACGCTATTGTCGTCAACGGCAAGGAAATCAAATTCTTTGCAGAAAAAGATCCTGCCAATATTCCTTGGGCTTCTGTTAACGCTGAGTATGTTGTAGAGTCCACCGGCGTGTTCACCACAACCGAGGCTGCTTCTGCTCATATTAAAGCTGGCGCTAAGAAAGTTGTTATCTCCGCTCCTGCAAAGGACAAAGAGACCCCGACCTTCGTTATGGGCGTTAACCAGGACAAGTATACCAAGGATATGACCGTTGTATCCAACGCTTCCTGCACTACAAACTGCCTGGCTCCGCTGGTCAAAGTTGTCCATGAGAAATTCGGCATCAAAGAAGGCCTCATGACCACTGTCCACTCCACCACTGGTACTCAGAAGACCGTTGACGGTCCTTCCAAGAAAGACTGGAGAGGCGGACGTGCAGCAGCTGGTAACATCATTCCTTCCACCACCGGTGCTGCAAAAGCTTGCGCTCTTGTTATTCCGGAAATGAAGGGCAAACTCACTGGTATGTCCATGCGTGTTCCAACCCTGGACGTTTCTGTTGTTGACCTGACTGTCAGCTTGGAAAAAGCAACCACTTATGAAGAAATCTGCAAAGCCATTAAAGAAGCTTCTGAGGGTGAACTCAAAGGCATTCTCGGCTATACCGCAGATATGGTCGTTTCCTCCGACTTTATCGGTGATGCTCATACCTCTATCTTCGATGAGAAAGCTGGTATCATGCTCAACGATCACTTTGTAAAACTTGTTTCCTGGTATGACAACGAGTGGGGTTATTCCAACAAAGTCCTCGCTCTCATCCAGCACATGAACGAGGTTGACCACAAGTAATTTACACTTTCGAATAAAGTGCACTACGAATATCCCCGGCGGGTTAGACGGGTGCTCGTAAGAAAGTAATTCTCTCAAAATTACACTTACGGCATCTGTCAGACGGGGTTGGGTAAATGAAATATGCTGGACATGGTTGATTTTAACTGTGTCCAGCATATTTTTTTGCCTATTTGCGTTTTCTTTTCCCTTTTCCGTGGGTCATATTGTTTTTCCCTCGTTGGTTAATAGAGGGTTTCAGGTGTTTGGACAGTTTCAAAACCTCTATTAGATTTACAAACTGCTCCATCGTGATCGCATCATAGTCAATACCAAAGGTTGCGAGGAAAATGCGGGCCTGCTTTTCTGCATTGCTGCCTTTGTAGTTCGTGGCTTCCTGCAAACTCTTTTGCACATCCAGCGCCGGAGAATGGCTGTCCGCAGTGGTTGCATCATTTTGATGGGCTTCCCGAATATCTCGAAGGATCAGCTTCAAATCGTCAGAAATAACATGGCCGAAATACTCGTCCTCTTGCACTTGTGCAAGTTCCAGCGTCCGCAAATACAGATCGTTTTCCGTTTCTCCCTGCTGCATCAGCACCATCTGGCGGACGGCTTGCAGCACAGCGTTCATATCGTTGATCCGCATATCAGCGATCCGATCCACATAAATCTCCGCATCCAGCATCATTTTCTGAAAATCATGGTGACAGAGAATTTCCGACAGCAGCCGGAGGTTGAATCTCCCGGTTTTCAGAACATCAATCGCATCATCACTCAGGTGCAGAGCACTCAGCTCTGTGTCTGAGTGATTTTTTTGCTCTGACACACCCAACAGATAATCCGTGGTCACATGATAAAACTTTGCCAGTGTGACGATGGCAAAAGGGCTGATGTCCTTATAATCGTCATTCTCGTATTTGCCGAGTGCAGATTTGGAAAGCCCGGTCTGGTCGGCCAGTTGTTCCAAGGTAAGTCCGTGCTCCACCCGCAAATCCTTCAATTTTTCCTGAATGGTTAAGGTCGTATTCATGCCAAGCCTCCCCGCTGCTCCATTTTTTTTATTATAACACAGCTTGTCTATAAGCGTGGAAATTCCTGCTTTTTCAGAGCCTTTTCCGTCCTCTTGGATATACGGGAATGGTCATGTTTTTTCGCTAAAATGTACTTGTCGCAAGACTCTGTAGCTTGAAAAATACATGACCGTCCGAATGGGATATGCCGGTTGGCGAAGCAACGCCAGAACCAGCTTCGGGACAATTTGTCCCGAAGCTGCGAGCGTGCCAAGGCTGGGGATACGCCGGGGTGAGAGTCCCGGGCAGGAACGGCATTCGGGAAAAACGGCGCGTAAAAACACACGCAAAAATCAAGCCGTGTGAAATCAGCGAACAAACTGCAATTTTAGTATTGCCGCCCGCACCAAAGAGCGTTGCACCGTATAGCATACACAGTACATCGTTTCGTGTGGATATTCGCTGTTTTGCTTGATTTCACACCAACCAGCAAAACGAGAAAGCGGGTGCTGTGAACAGGGCATCACAAGCAAAAATTCCAGTTTGAAATTGAGTTTTACCAGAACAATGCTTTGCAGCAAATGGAGTTTATCACGGAATAGATTCTGTTCGCCGCAGAGCCAAGAAAACAGGAGGTTTTTTCTATGAGCGATCACGAGAATTACAGAAACGAGATCAAAGCCTACATTGTCAGGGCTGGCATGACCATGAGCGAGGTAGTGGAGGTTTTGGCTGACGAATACGGATGGAG
Organism: Candidatus Pseudoruminococcus merdavium; assembly: GCA_904419745.1. Lineage (GTDB taxonomy): Bacteria > Bacillota > Clostridia > Oscillospirales > Ruminococcaceae > Pseudoruminococcus_B > Pseudoruminococcus_B merdavium. The sequence continues at coordinate 29,580 of CAJFSS010000019.1, forward strand.
CAGCAGTGTTCCCAACCTGTCCGGGAAACTAAAGCGTGGCTCTTTACGCTATGGCGAGGCGGTGGAGCTGGCGGATGTGCTGGGGTACGACATTGTGTGGCAGAAACGGAGGAAATAAGATCGAGCAGAAAATTTATGGGTACATCCGTGTTTCCACCAGAGAGCAAAATGAAGATCGACAGGTCATTGCCCTCCGGGAAGTGGGCGTACCTGAGAGAAATGTTTATATCGACAAACAGTCCGGCAAGGATTTTGAGCGTCCGCAGTATAAGAAGCTGCTGCGAAAAATGAAAAAAGACGATCTGCTCTATATCAAGAGCATCGACCGTCTGGGACGCAATTACGCCGAAATATTGGAGCAATGGCGCTTTCTCACAAAGGAAAAAGGCATTGACATTGTGGTTCTGGATATGCCGCTTCTGGATACACGGAGAGGCAAGGATTTGCTGGGAACCTTC
>CAJFSS010000020.1 GCA_904419745.1 Candidatus Pseudoruminococcus merdavium
CGTAAGGGCAAAAACAAGGGCAAACAGATAAGGTTTGAATGAAAAACAGGCGTGAAGCCTTGAAAAATCAATGGTTTTTGAGGATTAGATAGTTAAATGATAATTTCCCCGTCCCCATTCTTCCATGAAACGTGGAAACATTGGAATCAGTCTGTAGGAAATCATCCAGGATTCCAGAGAGGATCAGGACATTGATGGCGTTTGCCTCTGAACTGATATGGTTGATATCAACCGACTCATATTCCGGAATATCCACATGATCCATTTGAGTGACATGCTCTTGCAACTCCGGAATTTTCTCATATAAAAGAAAGTCGCTCAATACATAGGAACTGCGGCTGTCCGGCAGAATATTGATTTGATTGCTCCGCAAAACTTCCGGCAAGGAGTCACTGCTGTCCCATTTAGCCATCAGGCGTGGTTCTTTGAACTCTTTGATCTGGTTGGCGCGAATGCGAAACACGCCTTTTTTATGTATCTGATTGACAATATCATATTTTTCTATGAGCTGCTTCCATGCTTCGTTTGCAGAAACCGTCCTATTCTTCATAGTATATTAAAACCTCATTGATTTCGCCCCGGGCGCTTCCATTGCTGTTGACATTCCGTTTTGCCTTAACCGTTACAATGGTGTAATCGGAATACAGTTGCCGGATTTCGGGGCAATCGGAATTGGACAGTAAAAAGGCGATTCCTCTTTTACGCAACTTATCACATTCCCGCTTTAATTCCTGCTGCTGTTTATAGGTAAACCCGCCTTGAGTGTATCCTGTAAAAGAAGCAGAGGAGGACAGCGGGAGATAAGGGGGATCGAAGTATACAAAAGCCCCCTTGCGAAGCCCCTTCAAAACCGCCTTATAATCTCCCTGACAAATTTTGATTCCTTTCCGGTTGAGGTATTTGGACATTGCCCGGATTGCTGCACCATCCACAATTTTGGGGTTTTTATATTTCCCGTAAGGGGTATTAAACTGTCCGGCAGAATTGACACGGTATAGCCCATTATAGCAAGTCTTATTTAAATAGAGAATCCTTGCGGCCCTTTGTATGGGGTTTACCTGTTCATAATCCAACTGCCTGTCCATGGAACGGATTTTATAAAAATAATCCTTGTCATTTCTCTGCGCATGATGTTCTAATTCTTTAATCAATTCTTCAGGGAAATCCCTTACCACCCTGTAAACATTGATTAGTTCTGCGTTCAAATCATTAATAATGGCCTTTTTGGGCTGTAATTCAAAAAACACGGCTCCACCGCCGACAAATGGCTCCACATAAGTAGAACAGTTTTCTGGAATCCGTGGCAGAATGTCAGCAAGTAACTGCCTTTTCCCCCCAACCCATTTTAAAATTGGGCTGATCAAACTGTTTTTTGCCATCTCCTATATCCCCCTGTTGCAAACCATATCCACTATTACACATATGTTCTTGTTCTTCTATTTTATCATATCCTCTCAGCTGAGTCACCTGTTTTATAATAGGTATCCGCTGTGTTTGTTATAAAAGATCCAGTTGAAGCACATAATCATCCATTATAAAACCGTGTCCAATCTCTGTTTTCACGGCGTCAATTTCATAAAAACCCTTCGCACGGTAGACATCCAGACTGTGTTGGTTGTGTTTATTACAGGTCAGATAAATGGCCTTTTTCCCATGTCCTTTTGCATATTCTATTACCTGGTTCATCAACAGGGAAGACAGTCCTTTCCCACGCTGTGATTGATGCAAGTAGAGTTTGCTTAAAAAAACACGTTCCTTTTCGGGATGGATCCCACAATAGCCAAGCAAATTACCCTCTTCATATAAAAGGAAATAGAGATACCCTTCCTCATGAATTGCGCGCTCCAGCGCAGGGAGACTTTGAAATTTATCCACCATATAATCAATTTGCTCCGGGCTAAGCAGCTGTACAAAGTATTCATGCCAAATCTCATTTGCAAGTTCGGCAAGTTGGTTGAATTCTTGTTGTGTTTTACAAATACGAATTTCCATGGGAATCCTCTTTTCTTCTTTTCCTTTTTCTATATTATATCGAACACCCCATCTAAAAACAAACTACCGTTTTGAAAACAATACAATTTGTGATTATTTCCAAAATAGCAGTTTCATTTCCATCTTTTTATCCAAATTATAAAGTTTATAAATACTGATTTCTGAAAACAAGGAAGTTTTTCGATACTTTCCATGTCATAATTCACAAGTACAGTTTTTATAATTGTATAAAACAACTAAATGTCAAGAAAACTTTTCTGGTTTTCTTGACAGCTCCCATATACTTTATGTTACAGTTAATTTACCAATGTTTTTAAAGCTAAACAAAAAAGGAGTGTGTTTCCATTGGAAGCCGAAAAGGAATTGAAAGAAAATATTCATCCAAGCAAAGTGAAAAAGCGGGTTGTAGATCTCACAGAAGGCTCTATTTGGAAAAAGCTGATTATTTTTGCTTTTCCCATCATGTGTTCCAATCTGTTGCAGCAACTTTACAACACAGTGGACTCCCTGGTTGTGGGACGGTTTGTCGGACATACCGCTCTGGCTGCGGTCGGTGCGACAGGCTCTCTGACAAGCCTTATCATTGGATTTTTCATGGGAATGGGAACCGGTTCCGGCGTAGTGATTTCCCAGTACTATGGGGCAAAGGACCATAAAAATTTGGAAAAAAGCGTCCATACCGCTATGGCAGTTGCTTTGATTTTTGGGGTTGTCCTTGGTGTGATTGGAGTCATTATTTCCCCGTTTCTGCTCGAACTGATGAATACTCCGGATGACGTCCTGGATCAGGCGGTAGTTTACCTGCGAATTTATTTCGGCGGCGTCATCACACTCACCGTCTACAACATTGGCAGTGGTATTTTACGGGCCGTTGGCGATTCCAAACGGCCTCTATATTATCTGGTGGTCTCTGGGATCGCAAATGTATTTTTTAATCTTCTCTTTGTATGCGTATTCCACATGGGGGTCGCCGGTGTTGCATGGGGAACAATTCTTTCCCAACTTCTGTCCTGTATTTTAGTCATTGGGAACCTTGTACGCTGTAAAGACTCCTATCAACTGCAAATTCGAAGAATCCGCATTGAAAAAGAGATCTTTTGGCGGATTGCCAAAATTGGGCTGCCTGCCGGTGTACAATCCATGGTTATTTCTCTGTCCAACATTGTCATCCAGTCCAAAGTCAATATTTTTGGTTCCGTTGCAATGGCCGGCTATTCCGCAGCAAACCGGATTGATGGATTTGTCTATATGCCGCTCAACGCCCTTTCCCTTGCAATGACCACCTTTACCGCCCAGAATCTTGGTGCAAGAAAGATGGAACGCGCCAAACACGGTACCAGAACGGCTATTATCATGGGGCTGATTGCCATTATTGCTACAGGGTGGACTGCGGTATTGTGTGCAAGGCCTCTTGTCAGCCTGTTTTCCAGTGAGGAAAACGTCATTTCTTATGGAATCCGTACCATTACAGGTTTAGGCGGCGGATATTTCCTGTTCACCTTCAATGATATCCTTGCAGGCGTTATCCGTGGAGCGGGAAATGCCACCGTTCCAATGATTATTTCTATTTTTAATATGTGCATTGTCCGAATTTTGTGGCTGACAATTTTACTTCCAATTTGGCAGGACTTTAATCTGGTTTTAATATGTTATCCTTTGACATGGGGCCTCTCTTCCCTGTGCTATGTAATTTACTACAAAAAAGGCCATTGGTTAAAACATTGGCAGGAAGAAGTCCATTATATCAAGGAAAAACAAACGAAATAGAAAACGGGATGGATCGATTCCCCCTCAGAAACAGAGGGGGAATCGATTTTTTATAAACTGTGTGTTTGTCCTTCTTCTCTATTTAAAAGTCCAAAATAAAATACTATAAGTAAATTGTTTTGATACATTTATAAATAGTTATATATGGACTGATGATTATATGAGATTTTAATACAAGATACTGCCTCCATTTATCGCTGAACACAGGGCAACATGATCCTCCCAGTGTTCTTGGTGGAGATATCGAATAATCATTGATTGTTTTCGGATTGAGACTCACAAATAGCCAATACCGTTTTATTTTATACCAAATGTAATATTTCGTAGTCCATTTTTGTAAAGTTTCATGAGATTTGAAATTTCTCTCCCACACTCTTGACTTGGAGCCCACTCCATATGTTAAGGTGGATACTGTCGGCAAAATAGAGATGCTGACAGTATCATGATAAGGAGTGCGATTGATTTGAAACAAGCAGCTGCAATGTCGATTGCTAGAAAAAAGCCAAAGCAGCGGCAAGTCGTCAATCTAACCCAGGGGATTATTTGGAAACAGATTCTTTTGTTTGCCCTTCCAATTATGGGCTCCAATCTATTCCAACAACTTTATAACACTGTGGATTCCCTGGTGGTTGGCCGTTTTGTCAGCCATACTGCTCTGGCGGCAGTTGGTTCGGCAGGGTCTGTCAGTTATCTGCTGATTGGCTTTTTTATGGGCATGGGTACTGGGGCCGGTGTTGTTGTCTCGCAATACTACGGCGCCAAAGATTATGAGAAACTGGAAAAGAGTGTCCACACGGCTGTTGCAATGTCCCTTTTATTTGGAATTGTACTGGGTATTCTGGGTGTTGTCTTGACCCCTTCCCTTTTACGGTTGATGAACACACCGGAAGACGTTATGGATCAGGCCGTACTCTATCTGAGAATCATCTTTGGCGGGCTAATAACTATGACGGTATACAATGTAGGTAGTGGTATTCTGCGTGCTGTCGGGGACTCTAAACGTCCGCTGTATTACCTGATTGTAGCGGGGATTTCCAACACGGTGCTCAATCTTTTTTTCGTCCTTGTGGTAGGACTGGGAGTTGACGGAGTTGCCTATGGTACGATTCTATCCCAGCTCATCTCCTCCATCCTGGTCATCGTCAATTTAGTGCGCAGTAAGGAAGTTTATCGGCTGTCTCTGCGGAAAATCCGTTTTCATAAGGATATTTTCTTGGAAATCTGCAAAATCGGCATTCCATCCGGCGTACAGTCCATGGTAATATCCCTGTCCAACGTGGTAATTCAGGCAAATATCAATGTTTTCGGGTCTTCTGCAATGGCAGGTTATTCTGCCGCCAGCCGTGTGGATGGATTTGTTTACATGCCGCTGAACGCATTTTCCCTTTCTTTGACCACATTTACCGCGCAAAACCTTGGTGCAGGGAATGTCAAGCGGGTGCGCCAGGGAACCCGTACCGGGATTTTGATGGGCTTAATTGTCACTGCCACAATCGGGATTCTTGTGGCCATTTTCTCCCGTCAATTGACCCGGCTGTTTTCCACAGATGCGGAAGTAATTTACTATGGGGCTAGGACAATTGTTGTCCTTGGTTTGGGGTATTCTCTGTTTGTGTTCAATGATATATTGGCGGGTGTCATCCGCGGTGCGGGAAATGCCACTGTTCCCATGATAATTTCCATTTTTAATATGTGTGTTGTGCGGATTTTGTGGTTATCCATTCTTTTGCCTATCTGGCAGAATTTTAATCTTGTATTGGTCTGTTTCCCCATGACATGGGCGCTCTCTTCCGCATGCTATATTCTGTATTATTTTAAAGGCAGTTGGTTTAAGCGCTGGGAGCAAACAGCTCATTTTCAAAAGGAATCTGTACAAACGTCCTCTCAAGAAGGATAATCTTTATCCTATTTTCCCTTACAAAGACAGGCTTCTGCTGATGGCGGGGGCCTGTCTTTCTGACAGTAGAAAAAAACTATGATACAATAAGGGACAGAAAGGACTTACAAGGAGGGGAAATCCTATGAAACGGATTGCCATAGGGATTTTGGCACATGTTGACGCCGGAAAAACGACTTTATCTGAGGGGATGCTCTATCTAGGAGGCGCGATCAAAAAGTGGGGCCGTGTAGATCATCAGGACGCTTTTCTCGACAACGACCAGTTGGAAAAAGAGCGTGGGATTACGGTCTTTTCCAAGCAGGCTATTCTGCCACTTGTAAACACGGAAATCACCCTGGTGGATACTCCCGGACATGTGGACTTTTCAACCGAAATGGAGCGCACGCTCCAGGTGCTCGACTATGCGATTCTTGTTATCAGCGGGTCTGATGGTATCCAGGGGCATACCCTCACTCTCTGGCATCTCCTGGAACGATATGGAATCCCCACTTTTTTCTTTATTAATAAAATGGATCTGCCCGGTGCAGACCATTCCCTACGAATGGCGGAGCTCAAGCGCATGCTCAGCAACAGATGTGTGGATTTTTCTGTCGAGAACCCCGCGTCATTATGGGATGAAATCGCTGTCTGCGACGATGGCGTGATGGAACAGTACCTGGAAACTGGAACCATTACAAAGGAGCAAATTGCACAGTTAATTCAAAAGCGACAGGTCTTTGCGTGTTATTTTGGAAGCGCACTGAAACTGGAAGGGGTACGGGAATTCTGCCAAGGGCTTGAAGAATACACCCTTTCCCCTGTCTACCCAGAGCAATTTGCCGCACAGATTTATAAGATTGCCAGAGACTCTCACGGAACACGCCTAACCTATCTAAAGGTTACAGGAGGCTCCTTGAAAGTAAAAAGCGTAATCACCAAACAAAAATTAGAAGATCCCGGTCATGTTTTTCCCTCTCCAGAAGAGGATTGGGAGGAAAAAGTCGATACAATTCGCCTGTATTCTGGGGAAAAATACCGAACTGTGGATGAGGTGCCTGCAGGGACACTCTGTGCCGTGACCGGATTGACACGAACCTATCCAGGGGAAAGCCTAGGTATGCAGAATCCATCCCATTCCCCATTCCTCCAGCCGGTCCTGACCTTTCAGTTGATTCTCCCAGAAGAGTATGATGTCCCTACGGCGCTGCGGGATTTGCGGCAGCTGGAAGAGGAGGAGCCCCAGTTGCATGTACTTTGGAATACCCAGTTACAGGAAATTCATGTGCAGTTGATGGGGGAAATTCAGCTGCAAATTCTAAAGGAATTGATTGTCAGGAGGTTTGGGATCAATGTACAGTTTGGTCCGGGCAATATCCTTTACCGTGAAACAATATCGGATCCAGTCGAAGGCGTTGGGCATTTTGAACCTCTGCGCCACTACGCTGAGGTGCATCTCCTGCTTGAACCGGGACAACCCGGAAGTGGATTGCAGTTTTCCTCCGTGTGTAGCGAGGATATTCTGGCAAAAAGCTGGCAACACCTGATTCTCACCCATTTACGGGAAAAAGAACACCTTGGCGTATTGACTGGATCTCCAATTACCGACATGAAGATCACTCTGCTTAACGGACAAGCCCATCTCAAACACACAGAAGGAGGGGATTTTCGGCAGGCCACTTATCGCGCCGTCCGTCAAGGACTGATGCGGGCAAAGAGTGTCCTGCTGGAGCCCTGGTATCAGTTCCGGTTGGAACTCCCCTCTCAAAATCTTGGACGGGCTATGTCGGACATCCAGCGGATGCACGGCTCCTTTGAGTCCCCTCAGACACAGGGTGACTTTTCCATCTTAATCGGAACAGCACCCGTTTCCACCATGCGGGACTATTCGTTGGATGTTACCTCCTACACCGGCGGAAAAGGGCGCCTGTTTTGTACGGTACAAGGGTATTTTCCCTGTCACAATGCAAAAGAAGTGATTGCACAGGCCGCATATGATCCGGAACGGGATTTGGAAAACACCCCGGACTCTGTATTTTGCGCCCACGGCGCAGGATTTCCTGTGAAATGGAGGGACGTCCCCGATTACATGCATCTTCCAGCATACAAATTTCCAGCCAAATTATAAAAAGGACAGATTCTGTCCGTTTTACGATCTTTCCGCCCTTTTACGGGGAAATCCAAAAGACTTGTACTACTCCTGTTTCAATGGTAAACTCCCGCTCCGGGGAAACCGCCGCTGTACAGAATCGTCTTTCAAGAAGCTTCCCTGCTTCGGTTCCCTGTGGGATCCTTTTAGAAAGCCAAGGCAACTCACATAGTACAGCGCCAATATCAATGTTTTGTTGGATGGCCTCTGTGTCTCTGGGACGGGCAAAACCTCTCTTCAATATTTTCTCTGTAGCGTCTGAAATAACTGTTGAAGGAATGCCGAATATCCGCCATTTCAATCAGTTTTGCATCGGATACCCGTTCTACCAAAAATATGTTTTCCTAAGCGTTTTTTGCCATCTGTTCGGATTGGGTAAGTTCTAACTTGCCGTCAAAATTCATAGAACCCCGTTACCCATGCAGTTTTTAGGGGATAAACGCCTTCTCAATAAAAGTTTTTTCAAGTGACCTTCTGATATAGAAAAAGGGCCGGTGCAAGTGCATCGGCCCTTTTTCAACGAAATACGTTCTCATGCTCACATCAGGTGGAAAGCCAAAATAAAACCTGCAAAGACAATGGACACCATGGAGAGCAGTTTTATCAGGATGTTAATGGACGGACCAGAAGTGTCTTTAAACGGATCGCCAACCGTATCCCCAACAACGGCCGCTTTATGGGCTTCACTGCCTTTTCCTCCGTGGGCACCGCCTTCAATGTACTTTTTGGCATTGTCCCAGGCACCGCCTGCATTTGCCATCATGACCGCAAGGATAAATCCAGTTACCGTAGCGCCTGCAAGCATTCCGCAGATTCCGTTTACTCCCAGCAATACTCCAACCAGAATGGGAGCTACCACAGCTATCACCGCTGGCAAAATCATCTCTTTTTGCGCGGATTTTGTACAAATATCCACACAAGAGGCGTAATCCGGATCCGCTTTTCCCTCCATCAGTCCGGTAATTTCCCGGAACTGCCGGCGTACCTCTACGACAATGCTCTGTGCCGCACGCCCAACTGCATCCATTGTCAGCGCCGCAAAAAGGAATGGAAGCACGCCACCGACAAACAGTCCTATCAAAACTGGAGGATTGATAATACTCAGTTCGAACTGAAAATCCGGATCCAGTACCTGTACTTCTGCAATAAAGGACGCGATCAGGGTCAGCGCCGTCAGCGCAGCAGAGCCAATGGCAAACCCCTTGCCGGTTGCCGCCGTAGTATTGCCCAGAGAATCGAGCGCATCTGTTCGGGCTCGCACTTCTTCTCCAAGGCCTGCCATCTCCGCAATTCCCCCCGCATTATCTGCGACCGGTCCATAGGCATCTGTTGCCAGAGTGATTCCAAGTGTGGAGAGCATTCCAACTGCAGAGAGCCCCACTCCATACAGTCCCTGGTTAAAGCTAGCGTCTCCAATGGAACCAGCTCCACCAGAAACGGTATAGCTTACCAGTACTGAAACACCGACAATAATTACAGGCAGCACAGTAGAAAGCATACCTAGGGAAAGCCCGCCAATAATGGTGGTAGCTGGGCCCGTCAGCGCCGTCCCGGAAAGTTTTTGCGTTGGGCGGTATGTATCGGAAGTATAGTATTCGGTTGTCAAACCAATCAGGATACCAGCCACCAGGCCGGACAAAATGGCAAAGAAAAATCCAATGTTCTCTTTTCCCAAACCAAAGTAAATCAAAGGGAACGCTGCCACTGCAATGATTCCCGCACTGATCCATGTTCCTCGGCGCAGGGCAAACAGCAAATTTTTCTGGGTTGCCCCTTCTTTTGTTCTGACAAAAAAAGTTCCAATTACAGAGGCGAGAATTCCAATGGCTGCCATAACCATGGGAATGGTAACCCCTTTAAACCCAAAACCCCCCGCCACAGCAAGCGCTGCCGTGGAGATAATGGATCCGACATAGGACTCATAGAGATCGGCTCCCATGCCCGCAACATCGCCAACATTATCTCCGACATTGTCCGCAATCACTGCCGGATTGCGGGGGTCATCCTCCGGGATTCCCACTTCCACTTTGCCAACCAGATCTGCCCCAACGTCAGCGGCTTTGGTAAAAATTCCACCGCCTACACGGGCAAACAAGGCCATCGAGGAGGCGCCCATTCCAAAAGTGAGCATAGCGGAAGTGATTGCCTGGATCTGGGCGTCCTCCAGCAATTGTCCCGCTGCCAGTGTCAAATGTTCTGGATTAGAATACCAGAATTTGAGGAAGTAATACCAAAACGAAATGTCCAGCAGTCCCAGGCCTACGACGACAAACCCCATGACTGCGCCAGAAGAAAAAGCAATGCGCAGTCCGGAATTCAAGCTGTGCTGGGCTGCATTCGCAGTTCTTGCATTGGCTGCTGTGGCAATTTTCATGCCAATAAACCCAGACATTCCGGAAAAGAAACCGCCTGTAATAAATGCGAACGGAACAAAAATCGTTAAATACCCGGTCAATGCTAAAACCAGTAGTATTACAAACATGGCTGCAAAGAACAACAGCACCCCAGTATACTGCCGTTTCAGGTAAGCATTGGCCCCCCGGCGTACAGCAAGGGAAATTTTTTTCATAACATCCGTTCCCTCGGGGGCTTTAAGAACCCTCCGCGCAAGATAGGCTGCAAACAACAGAGCCAGCACGGATCCAATGGGGGCAAGTAAGGTGAAACTCATAATATCCCTCCCAATCTTTATTTGCATCTTACTTTTAGCATAGCAAATTCTGTAAAAAACATCAAGAAGAATTTAGAATTTATTTGATATTTTATTAAAATATGTTCATTTCTTTTTGCTTTTTTATACAATATTTCATTTTTTACGCAAAGTATCATTTTCAATTCTTATACAATATAGAAAAAACTCTGCGGGTTACCGCAGAGTTTGCACATCCTATTTTATCAACATGGTTGCGCCGCTGAGCGCCATAAACACATATACCACTTTCTTCAGCATGAGGGGATTAAGGGCGGAAAAAATTTTTCTGCCAAGCAGCATCCCGGCCAAAACGGCGGCAATTCCAAACAGCCAGTACTGTACTACCGCAACTGTGACAGTGCCGTTTAAAATCCTCAGAAAAATTGTATAGAGATTGGTAATCGCAAAATAGGTCTGGATGGTTCCCAAGTATTCTTCATTCGATTTGCTGACCGATAGAAGATAGACCACCATCGGGGGACCTCCCATCCCAAACATCCCGTTTAAAAATCCCCCCAGGCCTCCGGCCAGTATGGAATTCAGAAGCGTTGGATTCAGTTTTATTTTTGCACTGAAAAAAAGAAAGTAAATGCTCATTCCGATCAGCACAATCCCAAGCAACTTTTTGAGCAGGGCATCTGATTGCCCGCCGGAAAGATAAATGGCCAGAGTGCTAAATACCACAAAAGAGGCCATGGGAATCGGGAGCAAATTCCACAATACAGACCGGCGGTAGCGAAAAGCAATCAAAACCGTGGTCGTAAGGGAAAGCATGGAGGAAATTGCAACTCCCCCCGCATAGGAAGGCATAAAGTAGGGGAAAATTGACATTACAAAAATTCCAAACCCAAACCCGCTGACCGTTTGGATGACAGACCCCACACTGCAAGTCAGCAAAAACAGCAGAACGGTTGGCAGTTGCAAAAATTATTTCCCCTTTCCACTCGTTTATCAAATCCATTATAGCCTTTTGTGAAATCTCCTGTCAAACCACTCATTTAAAATCATGGACATATTCTTCCAATCCTTTTCCCACCTCAAGTCGGTTAGATCCTTTCTCCCGACTATGCAAAACCCCCTGCTACAAATAAGCAGGGGGCAGAAGATGCTTAATTTACCAACTGAGCACGACATTCATATCCACATTTCCAGAAATACCGGAAACACGGTTTTTGGAACTATACTGCCAGATATCAATCCGATGCCCATAGACGGATTCAAAATTTGTAAACAGAAAGTGAGAACTGGAGTTATAGCTTGCAAGCCACAAATCCAAATCACTGAGTTGGGAAAGATACAGGCTGTTTGCAGCAAAGTTGTAGTTGGTATAGAACTTTGTCTGATATCCATTGGAAGAAATATAATCACAAAACGCACGGATGATATTGGTCCGTTGCTGAGTATTGGTATAATCCATTGTCCGGTAACAGATCGTCTCCATATCAATACAGATAGGCCCGGTAATATTCAACCCATATTTATTAATCAGGCCAAGAACATAAGCTGCTTCATCCACCGCCTCTTGGGTATTGATAGCGTTCGTGAAGAAATACAACCCAACTTTAATCCCCGCCGCCTGGGCATTGCGTACATTTTGCACCCAATAGGTACTGTCTTCTTTGAGCTGCCCTGTTCCATAACCACGATATCCACAACGGATCATCGCATAGTCAATGCCGTCCGCCTTTACTTTATTCCAGTTAATACCGGAACCCTGTGCATAGGAGACATCGATCGCATTGCCGGAAGCAAGGACTCCATTGGAGTCAAAATAATATCTCCGATAAGAGCCCATATCTTCAACATAGTAAATACTTCCGTCCGCATTATAACTGCCGGTCACAGGTTTCCCATAGTCAAAAACCTGCCAGCCGGTAAGCGGTTTTCCATTTTGATAATAGTATGTAGCGCCTCCAATGGTCTGCCATCCGTCCGCATAGGTCGGTTTTTGACTTTCAGAGGAACCGGAGCTGGAAGAACCGGCTCCGGAAGAACTCCCTGTGGAGGAATTTCCAGAAGAGGAACTTTCAGAACTGGAGCTGCTGCCACTTCCCGAGGAAGGATTGCTCGGCGTCGGAGTAATTCCAGTATCGCCGCCGGATCCACTGTCTCCCGGTTTTACGACTATCCCGCTGTCGCCTCCCCCGGTCTGCCCTCTATCCGGTAGGACATCATCGCTGTGATCCTGGGTGGAAGCGTCCTGTTTGACCGCTTCTTCAACCACTTCCTCATTTACTTCTGGCAATTCTGTAATCGGTTCGCTGCTCTCTTCACTGCTGACAGCCTCAGAAGAAGCGGCCTGTGCCGCCATAAATTTTGCCGCTATGTCCGCTGCCGCTTCACTAGTCACTTTTGTTGCGGACAACCCATTAGAAGGCCCTGAACTGGCAACTTCATAAGCGCTAGTAACGTCCGCTGCGGTATTGGAAGGAAGCACCCGGGAAGCAAGATAACTTCCACCAGATACCCCTACTAAAATGGTACTGACCGACAGCATAAAGGCGAGAACTTTAACTTTTCCTATCATTTTGAACCCCCGTCTTTTGTTATGTTATCCATCATGAATCTATTTGCATTGGCAAATCACTCTATTTTTAAGTATACAGAAGTCACAGAATACTTTCAATAGATAATGTCACAAATTATATGTGACTCCACCGCTATTTTTGTCTATATGGAAATAATTTCCATAGAAAATACCAACAGTAAATTTTCAATTATTTAAGAACAAACAGGTTTTAAACATTTCCCACAGAGTTTTCAACGTGTTTTCTCGGTATTTCCACGTTGGTTTCTGTGGAAAAATAGGTGGAAAGTGTGAAAAACTATAATAATAACCTGATATAATACAACTGGTATAGCAATAAAGCGCCCAAATAAGTGGAAAAAGATTATAAGAATACACTAATTGACACAAAACCTGATTTATTTTTCTTTTTTATACCACATGATATTGGGGAGATAAAATGTCAAGAGAAAATTTTGAAAAACCACTTGTTTTTTTGTGTTTTTTTAAGAACATATGTCCTGTGGAAAGTGATATCTTTCCATAATAACTGTTTGTATATTTCCATTTGACCAACAGACGGATAACACACTGCTGTTATGTATCAGCCGCGACCACCAAGAACAGATGGCCGCGGCTGATGCCTTTATACAAATAGGCGTGCAACTGTGGTAAATAAAAAGCACACTGTCATTCCCATGAGTGTGGGGACCAAAACGGAAACCACAGTCCATTTCAGACTTTGTGTTTCTTTTTTGATGGTAAGACAGGTTGTAGAACAGGGCCAGTGCATAAGGGAAAACAGCATTGTACTGACTGCCGTAATCCAAGTCCATCCATGATCTACTAAAAGTTGCTTCAAAGCTGTCAAATCAGACATATCAATCAATGTCCCCGAAGCCATATAAGCCATAATCATAATGGGAACGACAATCTCATTTGCAGGAAAGCCCAAAATAAAGGCCAGCAAAATCACACCGTCCATTCCAAGGAGCTGGGCAAAAGGATCCAAAAACGCACAGCAATGTGCAAGCAGCGTCATATCCCCAACAGAAATATTGGCAAGCAGCCACAATACTAATCCAGCAGGAGCAGCGACACAGGCCGCCCGCCCCAAGACAAATAGGGTTCTGTCAAGCAGGGAACGTACGAGTACCTTTCCAATCTGGGGTCTACGGTAAGGGGGTAATTCCAGAGTGAAAGAGGAGGGAATCCCTTTTAAAACTGTTTTTGACAGGAGCTTTGATACAAAAAAAGTCATGAGTACTCCCAGTAAAATTACCCCTGTCAGCAACAGCGTAGAGGTAAGGGATTGCAGCGGTCCCATTAGAGAACCAACAAAAAACATGGTAATAATGGCAATTAAAGTTGGAAATCTCCCATTACAGGGCACAAAATTGTTTGTAATCATTGCAATGAGTCGCTCACGCGGAGAATCAATGATCCGGCAGCCAACAATTCCCGCTGCATTGCAGCCAAATCCCATACACATGGTAAGAGCCTGTTTCCCGCAGGCATTGCATTTTTTAAAGTATTTATCCAGATTAAAGGCAACCCTGGGAAGATAACCCAAATCTTCTAATAATGTAAACAGAGGAAAGAAAATGGCCATTGGCGGCAGCATTACAGAAACCACCCATGCAAGGGTGCGATAGACGCCGTGTACCAGCATATCACATAACCAGTTGGGTGAGCCCATCCATGCAAAAGCATCCGCCAGGCGATCCTCTACCCAAAACAGGCCATCCGAAAGCAATTGGGAAGGATAGTTTGCCCCTGTCATAGTAATCCAGAATATTACTGCCAAAAGGGCTATCATAATGGGAATACCGGTCCACTTGTTTGTCAAAATCCGATCAATTTTTCTATCCCTCTCTTGGTAGAGATCGGTATCATATCGGACAATTCCACGGCAGACTTTTTCCGCTGTCAACACACTGGAAGCGACAATCTGATCCAGTAGGGCTTCCTGAGAAATACCATGCGCCTGTAAATAGGCCAGGGCTTCTTTCCGTTTCTGCTGTACCTGTTCATCCGACAATAATTCAAACCCCAAGTAATGATTCAGTGACTGTAACAGCGCCTTATCATAATCCAACAATTTGAGGGAAAGCCACCTTGCATTTATCTTTTGCCCGGTTTTTTCCCGGATGGTTGGTTCAAGCATTGCGATTGCCTCTTCAATTGGTGTGGCATATCGGATTTGAATGGTTTTTGCCTTTTGTTCTCGCTTTAACAAATGGGACACTGCCTGCATCAGTTCATCCAGCCCTTTTCCGGATCGGGCAGCTGCTGGAACTACCGGCACTCCTAAGCGGCGGGAAAGTTCTTGTAAATCCAAGGATATTTTTTTGCGCTTGGCCTCATCCATTAAATTGACACAGACCACCACTTTCCCCGTAATTTCAATTGTCTGAAGTACCAGGTTCAAATTCCGTTCCAAACAGGTTGCATCGCAGACAACTACCGTTGCATCCGGGTTTCCAAAACAGATAAAATCGCGTGCGACCTCTTCTTCCGCCGAATGTGCCATCAAAGAGTAGGTGCCCGGAATATCCACCATAATATAGGATTCCCCCCTATATGTACAGTTGCCCTGTGCATTCGTCACAGTCTTTCCGGGCCAATTCCCTGTATGTTGGCGCATACCCGTCAATTCATTAAAAACCGTACTTTTTCCCACATTCGGATTTCCTGCCAATGCAATCACTTTTTCCCCTTTTTCTGTCCTGTGAATTACTAATCCGGAATCAACAGCACGCGTCCCGGTCGATTGATTCGTCAGACCCATATGCCTCAGCTCCCCTTATTGTGTGATACCCGGGCCCTGTGTAAAAGAAACCCGGGTACTTCTCCAAATATTATCCCTGATTCAGTATACCAAGACCGTTGCAGAATCCTCTGCCCGCAGTGCAATAACGGCTCCGCGGATTAAATAAGCCACCGGATCTCCTGCAGGGCTTTTCTGAAGGCATTCCACTTGTGTACCCTCAATCAGACCAATCTCCTGAAGTCTTCTCCTCATGCTGCCTGTGGCCAGCAAAGATTTCACTTTCGCACGTTGGCCCTGTTTTAATTGCGTCAAACATGTACTTGTATTCATAAATGGGATCACCTCATAATAATCATTAGGATAGGGAAACTTACTTTCCTATGGCTATTATATGCAGAGGGAATATCAGTGTGAAAAGCTGTCCCATCCAAAAAAGAGGTGTCTTCTTATGGAAAATCCATCCAATTTTCATACCTTAAAAGGATATCAGCTTCAAGAAGAAGTCAAAATCACTCCATCCATGGAGGATTATCTTGAGATGATCTGCCGGATGTACAAGGAACAAAAACCTGTAAGAATCAACGAATTGGCGCAGTTATTGAATGTAAAGCCGTCTTCTGCTTCTAAAATGGTTCAAAACTTGAAAGAATCCCATCTCGTTGATTTTCAAAAATATGGGTATATTTCCCCTACATCAGAAGGGCAGCGATTGGGAGAGTATATGCTTTATCGGCATGAGGTTTTACTTTCTTTTCTCCGTCTGCTCAACGGTTCTGATAACCAATTGGAACAGGTGGAAAAAATCGAGCATTTTATGGACAAAAAAACCATTGAAAATCTTGAACAATTAACAAAACGGCTGAGCCAAAAACACACTACCATCCCTGCTCCCAATTCCGGTATTCCCGGCTGTTAACCAACGGTCGGGCAAAGCAATCTTTAAAAATCAAATAAACATGGCAACCAGATAAAATACTTTCCGCTTTAATCTTTCTTTAATTTTCGGCGGTTATACTAAAATTGTAGTCAAAAGAAAACCCTTACAGAAAGAAGGTTGCAATTATGAAATTTGATTTTTTAAAGAAATTTAATGCTAAAATCGTCACAATCGTGGCACTGGCCGTGGTTCTTGCAGTAGGCGGCGGAACAGTATTAGCTATAGGAACTTCCTCTTCCAACAGGGAAAATCCAGAACTTAGCGAACAGGAAGCCAAAGCCGCGGCTTTTTCCCATGCAGGAATTGCCGAAGACGATGTACTCGCCCTTCAAATAAGCAAAGGCACGGAAAATGGCTCTCCAGTTTATGAGATCGAGTTTAAAACCGCAGAGAAAAGCTATGACTATGACGTTGTAAGAAACTCCGGTGAAATTTTAAGATCTTCCTATGACGTGATTACACAGGAAAAGGCAGTCGAAACAAAAGAAAATACAAGTAGTTCCTCACAAACGGATACCAGTTCCTCCACTCCAAGTTCTGAGGCAACCAAAGCCGATACAAACCCCGCATCGTCTCAAGCAACTCAACCAAACAGTACTTCATCTGCCATCACTAAAGATAAGGCAAAGAGTATTGCCCTCCAAGATGCCGGCGTGAAGGAATCCGATACCCAGTTTTTATGGGTAAAAGAGGATTATGAAGACGGACGCGCCGTCTATGATGTGGAGTTCTATGCCAACGGAACAGAATACGACTATGAAATTGAAAAATCCAGCGGCAGGATTCTCAATTCAGATTATGATATTGAACACTACTCCCCCAATAACGGAAGCGGTAACACAACAACTATTTCTCTGGAGAAAGCACGCAGCATAGCTTTGGCAAAAGTACCCGGTGCGTCTGCGAGTGATGTCCGCATTCATCTGGATCGCGACGACGAGCGCCAGATTTATGAAGGGGAAATTTATTACAACCGGATGGAATATGAATTTGAAATTGACGCTTTCACCGGCAATATTATTGAGTGGAGCAAAGAGCGTTGGGACTAATTATTTCCAGATAAATCCCTATAATAACCAGGAGAGCCGCAGCAGGTTAGCTGCGGCTCTCCTGGTTATTGGATGAGTGGAAATAGTTTGCGGTATTATGATATACTGATAAAAAGGCGGGTAAAGATATGAGGATTTTAATTGCAGAAGACGAACGCGACTTAAATCAATTGATCAAAAAGCGGCTGAAAGAAAACGGATACAGTGTAGATTCCTGTTTTAATGGAGAAGAGGTATTTGATTATGTACTGTGTGCGGAATATGACGCCCTCATTTTGGATATCATGATGCCAAAAATGGACGGCATTTCGGCCCTGCGGAAACTGCGGCAACAGGGAAATACTGTCCCCGTCCTCTTACTGACGGCAAAAGACAGCATAGAAGACAGGGTCACTGGACTGGACGCCGGAGCAGATGATTATCTGGTAAAGCCATTTGCCTTCGAGGAATTGCTGGCGCGAATCCGCGTCATGCTTAGAAAGCCGGTCACGGATAGAAATAATATATTAACCGTTTCGGATTTATCACTGCATGTAAACACTCGCCGGGTGTTCCGCAAAGACAGAGAAATCCAGCTTTCCTCCAAGGAGTACGCCCTTTTGCACTATATGATGCAGAATGCGGGGACTGTTTTAAGCCGCGACAAGCTGGAACAGCATGTCTGGGACTACGATTTTTCCGGCGGCTCCAATGTGATTGACGTATATATCCGTTATTTGCGCAAAAAGATTGACGAAGGATATGAAAACAAACTGATTCATACCGTCCGGGGGCACGGATATGTACTGAAGGAAGATACTAAATGAAAAAAATGTCGCTGAAAACCAGGCTGGTTTTATTACACACTGGAATGATGGTATTCGTGGTATGTATTGTGCTCGCCCTGTTGTTTTCGATTAGTTCTCATGAAATTCTGTCCAATGTGGAAAATACTCTGGAAGAAAGCGTTGCCGGCGCCTTTGAAGATATCACATATAAAAACGGCCGCTTGGAATTCGACTCCGATCTGATGGATTTAGAGGATGGGGTCTATCTTTCTGTGTATGATAAAAACAGCTTTGATCTGCTCTATGGAAGGATTCCCTATGGCTTTCGCTATGAACTGCCTTTTGAAGAGGGGAATCTGAGGACAGTTACTGCCGGAGAAACTGATTATTACGTCCTGGATATGGAAGTTTATCTGCAAGATCATCAAAGCATTATTGTCCGCGGCTTTGTTTCCATTAGCGATGCAGAGAGGGATTTCCGGTATACGCTACGCATGGTGTTGATCCTATTTCCCCTGCTGATTTTTCTCACAGCAATATGCGGGTATTTGTTGAGCCGGCGTGCACTTTACCCCGTATCCAAAATCATAAAAACCGTACAGAATATCCAAAAAGAAAAAGACCTGTCCAAAAGGATTCATTTGGGCGAAGGAAACGATGAAATCTATACGCTTGCCCGAACCTTTGACGAGCTGCTCAGCGCCGTTGATAACGGTATGAAACGCGAAAAACAATTTACCAGCGATGTTGCCCATGAATTGAGGACTCCGATCAGCGTGGTGCTTATGCAGTGTGAAGAACTTCTACAGGGGAATCATCTTGACGAAGAAGGCCGCCGGGAACTTTTGATCATTCATAAGAAAGTCAAATCAATGTCTGATATGGTTTCGCAGTTGCTCCTCCTTTCCAGGGCGGATCAGGGACGGGAAAAATTGCATATGGAACGTATAAATTTCAGTGAGCTTAGTGAAATGGTAGCAGAAGAGTTTATGGAAATTGCCCGGGAAAGGGATATCACTCTCCAAGTGGAAATTAAGCCTGAACTGTATCTGATGGCAGATCAGACACTGATGATACGGCTATTCGGTAATCTTTTGGAAAATGCTGTAAATTATGGGGAGCCTGGAGGCCATATTTGGTTGTCCGTCTGGAAGGCGGATTCCTATGTCCAGATGTCAGTCAAGGATGATGGCATTGGGATTTCTCCACAGGATCTACCGCGCATTTGGGACAGGTTTTATCAAGCAGATCCTTCCCGTAATTCAGACAGCAGCGGATTGGGGCTTTCCATGGTTAAATGGATCGTGGAAGCACATCATGGTCAGGTTTCCGTAACCAGTGAGCTGGGAAAGGGAACGGTATTTTCCTGTATTTTTCCAGAAATCTAACAGGTTCCAATCTTATCTTTCCCTTGTAAAAGTAACGGAGCGGCGTCCTGGCCGCTCCGTTTTACTCCCATTCATGTTTTCTTAGCAATTCTTTATCTTCCGATTTACGCAAAGAGCCGTACCCAAACCGCCAACTACCGCCATGCACAAAAGAGACTGGAACAGCAGATTCCCACTGTCCCCGGTCTCAGGAGACTCAGACTGCTGAGGTGCCTCGGATTGTTTTTTGGTTTGAGGTGTACCCGGTTGAACAGTATCTCCGGTTTTACAATTTGGGGGATTTCAACGACTGCTAGCATATGAACCGCAAACTATGCATTCCTGATGCCGGGAACCGGCTTGCATCTCGGTCGCCTTTCATGATTGTCTGATCCGTAAAAGTCTTGTCAACAGCCACTTTCACACATCCATGTTTGCATACTCCATATAATTAAAGGCAATCTGACCTTGGCCCACATACTAGGATTCTTCATTGATATCAACACCAGTACCGGCCCAATATTTTCTCCCGCTGGCTCCATTCAAAATTTCATACTGCTGGATAAAAAACGAATCCTCACCCCCGGGTGGAGAATCTCTATCGTATACATAACAGGATACCATATAATACTGAGAGAAAATTGTTACCCCACCAATAAAAATTGCTTGGTCATTACATAACACTAGGTGATTCTCGCCTGAACTATAATTTCATGGCCCTTTTCCTTTAAAACTTTCTGGGCTGTCTCCATAAAGCCCCCTAATTATGTTTTACCCATATTCCCCATTTATCGCTTGGGTTTTGTGTTCAGAAAAAAGAACCCGCAAACTTTAATTTTGCAGGTTCTTTTTGTGGCTCCCCCTGTCTGGCTCGAACAGACGACCCTGCGGTTAACAGCCGCATGCTCTACCGACTGAGCTAAGGAGGAATATCTTCAATTTTCTATAGTATATGCAGCAATAGCACTTTTATTCCCAGCTATTTTAATTTTAAAAGCTAAAATTATAGCATAATGAAAAGCAAAGAGAGCTGGCATCGACCTATTTTTCCAGGCGGTCACCCACCAAGTATCTTCGGCACCGCTTAGCTTAACTTCTGTGTTCGGGATGGGAACAGGTGGGTCC
>CAJFSS010000021.1 GCA_904419745.1 Candidatus Pseudoruminococcus merdavium
TGTTTTGGCACATTCAGCGGCTCCGGCAGTGGCATGGTCCACTTGTTCTGCGGCCCCCTGTATCCTTCGTTGGAAAGCAGCAGAATATTTGCCAATATCGTGCGCCATCCCCGCCAGCTGTCCTTGTTCTTCTGCCCCGAAAGCGGATGCAAATTCTGCCGCTTTTATGGCGGTACCATGAAGATGTTCCAATACCGACTGTTTGCGGCCATCGGAAGAAATATGTGCAAGAAATTCAATCATATCAACAAATAACCCCTTTGATGCTTGCAAAATTATATTTAATTTGTCATATTGTATCATTTGTTACTAGTTTTTACAAGATTTATCTGAAGTTTTAAGATTGATTGAAATTAATGGTGCCTTGATCTTTCGCATATAACAAATTTATACTTTATAAAAATGCAAAAGAAAATAGAAAAACGAGGTTCTCACCTGAAAAGTCAGGAAAAACCTCGCGAAAATCAGATTTACTGTTTGGACATCTACGGCAAAACCGTTTTTTTGAATTTGGCTTCAAAAAGCCCGCAAACCCGCATGAATACTAAGAAAAAAGGGTTGACATCTATTTTGTCAACCCTTCATGTCTGACTGTTACGAAATAGATATCCGCCTTAAACGGGAGCGGAGAGCAAAAAGAAAAAGCCGAACCTGGAACGCGATATGCGTCCAGGCTCAGCCTGGCGGAGATGGAGAGACTCGAACTCTCGCGCCGGTTACCCGACCTACGCCCTTAGCAGGGGCGCCTCGTCACCAACTTGAGTACATCTCCATGGTGTCGTTGATTTTGGTATTGAAAGATGTTTGGCGGAGAGAGTGGGATTCGAACCCACGGCCCGTTGCCGGGTCACTGGTTTTCAAGACCAGCTCCTTAAACCGCTCGGACATCTCTCCGAATATGTGACGGAAATTATAGTACCATACTGTTTGAAAAAAGTCAATATTTTCTACTCAAAAGAAAGCAGCTTCTGAAAAGAATTTTTATTCATCCCATTTCATTCCGTCAAAAATACTGATTTTAGGCCATTTTTTGCTTAAAACAGGTAAAAACCGATGATTATATTCGATTATATCACTCTTTTACCGTTTTACGCTTGCAATCAAAAAGATGTGTGCTATAATGATGAAAGTAAACACGTGCTTTTATAACCGATTTGAGCCATGAGGAGGTGGCGTTGTGAGCCCTGACCCGAGCGGGAGTAAAAATTTAGAAAAGCCGGCAGGAATAACAGCGTCTGCCGCTGATTTTCCTGCCTGAAAAGGAGGAAATGAATATGCTCAAATTTTTCAAGACAGTGTGCGGAAAGATGTGCCGCATCCAGCAGCTGGAAGACGGCTGCTGGGTAAGTGCTGTCGCGCCGACGGCAGAAGAAATCTCGTTTCTGACTGAAGAGATGCAACTTGAACAGGATTTTGTCCGTTCCTCTTTGGACGAAGAGGAATCTTCCCGTATTGACATTGAAGATAACCAGACTTTTGTAATTGTGGATATCCCCTACCAGGAAGAAGCTGAAAAACAGACCGATGATGGGGTATCTTACTATACGCTTCCAATGGGTATTATTATCACTGGAAAGAGTATTATTACGATTTGTCAAAAAGAAACCGCACTCATTGATGAGTTTGAAAACGGCACTATTAAAAATGTACAGACCAATCTGAAAACCCGGTTTTTGCTCACCATTCTGCTTCGGGTTGCCATCCGTTTTTTACTCTACCTTAAGCAAATTGACAAACTCTCCCATTCGGTGGAGCAGCATCTGCATAAATCCATGAAAAATAAGGAATTGATTCAGTTGCTGACTCTAGAAAAATCTCTGGTTTATTTCTCTACTTCCCTGAAATCCAATGAGGTGACCTTGGAGAAAATCCTTCGCGGACGGTATATCAAACTCTATGAAGAGGATCAGGATCTGCTTGAAGACGTCTTGATTGAGATTAAACAGGCAATTGAGATGTCCAACATCTACTCCAACATTCTTTCTGGAACTATGGACGCTTTTGCCTCGATTATTTCCAATAACCTGAATATTGTCATGAAAGTTTTGACTTCTATTACCATTGTTATGTCCGTTCCGACAATGGTATCCAGTTTTTATGGCATGAACGTGTCTGGACTTCCCATGCCTGTCTTCTGGGTGCCTCTTGCCCTGTCTATTCTTGGAATGGCAATTGTTGCAATTATTTTGGTTAAGAAAAATATGTTCAGTTAACCAAAAAGGGAAAAATAAGTACTCCAGAATACTTGTTTTTCCCTTTTTGGTTTATTTTATGACAATTTCTTCTTTTAAACCACGGCTATTTATGGTACAGTTAAAAAAATACGGAAAAAAGGAATGGAATATTATGCCCAAAAAATGCATCCTGGTAATGGATGTGGATGATGAATTTGGGGTATTGACCCGGATAACGGGCCGTATCCGACGAGAAGGACTCAATATTGCCGAGCTATCTGTCGCCCAGACCTCGGTCGCCGGGATATCACGGATGACTATCCGTGTAGAGCTGCGTGGTATCCCAGTAGAACAGGTTATTAGCCGGCTGGCACGGTTTGATTGTGTAAAAGATATCCATCTCTGTGAAGAGGGAGCTTCCCTCGTCCGTGAGCTGGTTTTCATCCGCTGTTATGCGGACAGTCCGTTGTGCATTGGAAAACCGTTTCTTCAGCAGTCAGGAAACACCGTATGCTTTGAGAAAACAGGAACCCCTCAGGAACTTGACGCCTATTTACAGGAAAACCGTTCGCAAATATTGGAGTTTTCCCGCAGCGGTGCAGTGACTTTGAACCCGGAAGGAGTACAGTATGGATCAAAAACAGTTCTTAATCCTGGCCGTTAATCCCGGTTCCACTTCCACAAAAATTGCCGTTTTCCGCAACGAAGATTTAATTGTAGTCAAAACCGTACACCACTCCCGGGCGGAGTTGGAACAGTTTGAGGACATTTGGCAGCAGGAAAAAATGCGCCTTGCCTGTGTATTAGAAGTGTTAAAAGAAACCGGGATCTCCCCTTCTGACTTGAGCGCAGTTGTTGGGCGCGGCGGACTTGTGGAGCCAATTGACAGTGGGACCTACCAAGTCAATGAACGGATGATTAACGACCTTATGGACGCGCACGGTTCCGTACACGCCTCTGCATTTGGGGGAATCATTGCCTATGAAATTGCCAGGCAGAACCATATTCCAAGTTATGTTGTAGATCCCATCGTAGTCGATGAACTCGATCAAAACGCAAAACTCACCGGATTTCCTGGCATTGAACGGCGCAGCGTATTCCATGCCCTGAATCAAAAATCAGTTGCCCGGCGATGTGCGGCGGATATGGGCCTTGAATATGAAAACGGCAGGTTTGTTGTTGCCCACATGGGAGGCGGTATCACCATTGGGGCTCACCGCTATGGACGTGTGATTGACGTCAACGATGCCCTTGCAGGAGAAGGTCCGTTTACCCCGGAGCGGACAGGTGCATTGCCGGCACTTTCCCTGATCCATCTGTGTTTTAGTGGAGAATACACCGAGCAGGAACTTGTCGACAAGGTGACAAGCAAAGGAGGATTGACCGCATATCTTGGAACCAATGACTTGAGAAAAGTCGAACGGCTGATCAAAGAAGGGGACGAATATGCAACCCTTGTTTTGGAGTCCATGGCCTATCAGGTGTGTAAAGAAATTGGCGCCATGTATGCGGCTTTAGAAGGAAGGGCAGACGCCATTATTTTGACAGGAGGTCTGGCTCATTCTACCCGGTTTACCGGGTGCATCAAGCAGCGTGTGGGCCAGATGGCGCCGATCAAGGTCTATCCCGGGGAGGATGAGATGCTGTCCTTGGCAAGCGGAGCCCTGCGTGTCCTGCGTGGGGAAGAACAGGCTATGGAATACTAAAGCAAAGAGCACCTGTATCAGATACAGGTGCTCTTTATGATTTGGGAAATTGAGAAAATACTTCGGTGCAGATAATACTGCACTATGAATCCATCCTGCTTTCCGTTTTTTCAGCCCCGCTGTAGGACGAATGGGACTTATCGACCGTTCCGCTTCCAAGGGAGAGGTTTCTACTCTTTGCATGCTGATAAATATATTTGGCAAAGGCTTCTGCTTTTTCCTCACCAATATAAAAGATTTTTCCTGTTTCCAGCAAATTGGTTTGGAGATAACCGTCCTTTGTAATAGAAAGCGCAATGTTTTCATATCCAAAATCACTCAGATTGATACTGATAGCCAGCCATTCCTCTCCATATTCCCGGTCTTGACTTAAAGGTATCTCTGAAGTCGATAAAAGCATGTCCCACACAATTTCGGGCAGATTTTCCAACAAATACTCAATTTGCACATAATCCCCATCCCGTAACCCGGAATAGTAGACATTGCCAAATGTCATAGTCTCCTTCAAATTCAAATCTTCAATCAGATCCCCCAGTGTATTTGGCTGATAAGAAGGGTTGACAAAGACATAAAATCCGTCGTATCCCTCATAGTGAACTGCAATAGCGCAACGGGTCGATATTTTTTTGATTTCATAGAGTTCCGCATTAATTTTATGCTTTCTCTTCTTTTCATCCGTCTGTACCATTTCCACGGTGGAGAGCAGGGTTCCAATCTGTTCAATGGAAATTTTATGAACCCGGCTGATAAACATCTCCCCGCCCAAGGATACCTCAGGATACTGTTCTGAAATGCCAAGCTGATTCCAATGCCAGGAATCCTCTTCTTCAGAACTCTCTTGTGAAGATTGCGTGGGAAAGACGGATGGAATGACAGGCGGCCGAATAAGCAATTTCGGGATACCCGCAGCAAGAGTTACTACAAGCAGACAGAGAAAAGAAGCAAATGCTATCTTCCCCGCACGAAGGGCAGCGCTCGGCCGCTGCTGTTGCCGTTTGAGCCCATGCAAAAGCTCTGTAACAGATTGCCCGCTCGGGGTTATCTGATCTTTCATTTTGGAAATCAAACAGCTGCTGTCTTCCATTTCAATTCCCAAGGAAGCGAGGACAACATATAGTCTCTTTTTAGCCTGAATCAGTTGACTTCTTACCGTTCCCTCCTGTTTATGCAGGCATCGGCCTATTTCCTCACAGGACATCCCGGAAAAAAGGGACAAATACAGCAAAACACGATATCGATAGGGAAAACCGCATAGCTTTAAAAACAAATCATTTTCTACTTTTTCGCAAAAACAGTTTTTACGCTCTGGTTCTTTGCTGATTCCAACTACATTTTTCCGGCAAATCCGGACAATATGTCGTACAAACCAGCTTTTCCTGCTTTCTTCGCGGAAAAAAACAGGATCCTGTCTGTAATAATCAAAAAATGTCTTCATACAGACGGCGTCCGCCTGTACAGGACCGCCTGTACAGAAGAGGGCAAGCCCATAAACCAACTGTAGATAGCGCCCCAGCAATTCCTCTTGGGTCTCTGCTTTTTGTTTCGGCATGGGTATCCCCTTTCCCCATCAGCTCCCACTGTAATCACTAAACAGTTGTGGATGACAGAAAATCCCAAAATAACTCATAAGTAATAAAAAAATAGCATATATTTTTGAATAAAATATGAACAAATGGATTTCTGTTGTTTCCTCTATTAATTGGCACCCATTTTACAAAAAATGATTGCATCCAACTGTGTCAATGGTATCACCAGCCCATACACAGTATGGTTCATTTCGTATGGTCCATTGACTTTTCCAGTACAAAGCAGTATTGTTAAGATAATGAATTTTAGTCTTTGTGAATCATCGGGGAGGAACCTACTATGGATTATCAGTACAAAGATTTACCGGTCTATCATCGCAGAAGCACGACAGACAATATCGCGTTTAAAATTGTAACAGATGATTTTCATCTTGTTACCGGACAATCGGAAGAATATGTCTCCCTTTGTAGGAATTTGAAGGCGGCGGAGGAAACCAGCCAACTGGATTCCTGCCCAGTCGCTGGAAGGGCTGAACTCCAAGCATTGCTCAAAGCCCTTCGCACAAAACACCCGGATCTTCGTGCCCGACAAACTCAGATGGGCCCTTCTATCCTTACTCCTGCTGATGCAGATATTAGTGAGGAGGCTGCCTTGTTTGAATCCGCGAATGGAACCCTGGCCAACCTCTCCTCTTCCTTTACCGCACAGGAATGTGAAACCCTGGTCAACAAAGGAATTCTTCCGATTATTGTGAAAGGGACTGTATCCATAGGGGATTACATTTTTATCGAAGGAATTCGCTCACAGATCGAACAGGGCAATGTCAAACTCGACGCTTATATCATCCGCGAAGGTTATACTCCTGTGGAAATGGAACTTGCTCCCCTAACAGAAGAACAGCGGAAAACTTTGCTGAATCAATAATTAGGCACTTGTTTTATAACAAAAGAGCAACGCCCATGGGCGTTGCTCTTTTGTTATCGAATTGCGGGAATGAAATCCATTTGTAAAAACCCTTCGGTTTAATCACTTCCGAAATGGACCCCATGTTTTTATAACTATGGCAATTTCCCCGCTCTTCCTTGCAGAGGAATCCTTTTTAAATCCCGATATACCATTTTAATCTCATTCAAGAAATTTATTTTGCAACCACAGCCTGTTCGGGCTTCTGTTCCTTTTGTGCTTCTGCTTTTAAACTGCGTGCAAAAATACAACGGAATAAAAAACGGACCAGGGGGCCGGCAAAAAACAGTTGCCAAAAGAAGGCCATGGGGAAATTGTGGGCAACCGTGTCAATCCATACGGGAAAGAACTGGGCACCCGGGTGCTTAAAAAGCAAAGTGGCAACTGCACTCATCAAAGGACACATCATCCACATAGTAAAACAGGAGATAAGGATTGTCAGCAAAAACGGGTTGTCCTTTTGGGGGCGAAAAATACGAAAAGCACACTTGCGTGCCAATCTGCCTACAATCAGTTTTTCGATCAAAATGACAATAGGAGCCATAATCACAAGATCTTTCAGTGAGGATACAAATAAAGAGTAACTCATCCCTCCGTTTTGCATGGAAAGATTATAAAGTTCCATGGCATAGGCCATCGTTATCGCCATCATTATGGAAAAAACGGCGTCCTGAAATTTGGTTTTGGGCATATAAACTTCTCCTTTTCCAGTCTTTTTTTACCAAAAAAAGAGCACAAACGCTTACCTGAAAGAGCCTGATTTTGCGAGTTTTACCGTCCTCTTTTTTGCCAAAAGAAAACGAGCCGTGCAAATCAACTGGACTTACGTGATTTACACAGCTCGCTGTTTTTTTACTATATCACACTTCCGCCAAAAATGTAAGAGGAATTTTGAAAGAAAAATGCAGGAAATTTGATTGACATGGGAAACATTATCCCGTATAATTATCCGTGGTAAGGGAGTAGTTGGCACAATCTGTGCAGTAAAGTCAACATACTGATTTCTATCTGGCTTTGCTTGAAATAACGAGACTTATCTGTGGAGCCGTTCCACAGATGGGTCTTTTTTTATGCAAGAAAATGAAAAGGAGTAAAGAAAATGAGTTTAACAGAACTGTTTGTGATTGCAGTCGGGCTTTCTATGGATGCCTTTGCAGTGGCTGTCTGTAAAGGCCTGTCCATGCGGAAAATGAGTTGGAAAAAAGGCGTTATTGTCGCATTGTATTTTGGAATTTTCCAAGGTGCCATGCCCTTGATTGGATATTTCCTGGGGGTTCAGTTTCAGGGGAGTATCCAAGCGGTTGACCACTGGATTGCCTTTGTCCTGCTGGGATTAATCGGCGCGAACATGATCCGGGAATCCCTGAGTAAAGAAGAGGAAAAGACGGATGATTCCGTGAGCTTTAAAAGCATGTCCGTGCTGGCAGTGGCTACCAGTATTGACGCCCTGGCAATTGGCGTCACTTTTGCGTTTTTACAGGTGGATATTATCCCGGCAGTCAGTTTTATTGGCGTGACCACCTTTGTCCTGTCCCTAATCGGAGTAAAAATTGGAAATGTGTTTGGAAGTCGATACAAATCCAAGGCAGAATTTATTGGAGGACTTATCCTGATCCTTATGGGGCTGAAAATTTTGCTGGAACACCTGAACATCATCAGCTTTTAACAGTTGACAGAACTTTTATCCTGTGATATACTGGCGAAAACCAAAAGAAAGGAGAGATCAGCATGGCAATGTTTTATGTTAATAATATTTATAGGTTATCGGCTGCTTTCTCAAGGGTTCTTTTGGAACTGTGCGATGGCAGGTAATCCTGCTGCCTGATCGAGAAAAAAGCCGATTTTTCCATACCCGGGAATGGAAAAATCGGCTTTTTATTTTTTAGGAATAGGAGAAAAAGTTATGAAACTGCAATCAATCCCTTTATTGGAATATGACGACTGCCCCCAGGGTGTCATTCGGGCAGAAAAACCGGTTCCCTCACTGCATGTTCCCCCCTATTGCGTCATTACCTTCTTTGGGGAAATTTTGGAGGAAAAATATCGGAAAGGAGAATTGAAAAAAGTAGCTGCCCTGACTCTGGAATTTCAAGAAAACCCTGTCTACGTCACTAAAGTAAAGGGTCAGGAAGTCGGTCTTGTCATGGCCACTGTCGGCGCGCCGAACGCAGCCGGACAGTTGGAAGAGTTGACGGCCATGGGGTTTAAAAAATTCCTGGTCTGCGGAGGCGCCGGCGTTTTGCAGCGGGAAATTGCGGTCGGACACCTAATTATCCCTGATTCAGCGATTCGTGACGAGGGGACGTCCTATCATTATCTTCCTGCTTCCCGAGAGGTAACCTGCAATCCCCATGCGGTTTCGATATTGGAGCAGGGTCTCAAGCAAAGGGACATTCCCTATTTAAAAGCAAAAACCTGGACAACCGACGCCATCTACCGGGAAACGCGGGATAAAATTGCCCTGCGGGTACAGGAGGGATGCGTCACAGTGGAAATGGAAGCCTCTGCCTTTTTTGCAGTCGCCCAGTTTCTCGGCGTCACTCTGGGACAAATCCTATATGGCGGTGATGATTTAAGTGGAACAGAGTGGGATGGACGAAAGTGGATTAGTCGGCGTGATGTACGCGAAAATCTGGTGGAATTATGCCTGGAACTCTGTCTGGAATTATAAAAGGAGATCCCATATGGATTTTAAACAATTAAAAGAAATTGCTGTAAATACGCTCAATCCAAGGACACTGTCCTCAAATTCTGAGGCGGGCAGCGTTGCTGCGGCGCTGTTGACCCAGGAGGGGCATGTATATACGGGCGTATGTATTGACACCCCTTGCGGAATGGGATTTTGTGCAGAACATGCAGCTGCTGCAGCGATGGTAACAGCTGGAGAAAATCGAGTGGTAAAAATAGTGGCTGTCCATGAGAATGGAAAACCC
Source organism: Candidatus Pseudoruminococcus merdavium (assembly GCA_904419745.1). GTDB lineage: Bacteria > Bacillota > Clostridia > Oscillospirales > Ruminococcaceae > Pseudoruminococcus_B > Pseudoruminococcus_B merdavium. The sequence goes on from CAJFSS010000021.1 coordinate 9,304, forward strand.
ATCCCTCCCTGTGGGCGATGCCGGGAGTTTCTCTGCCAACTGCATGACGACAATTATTTGTGTGAAGTCATGCTGAAAGACAAAATTGTAACGCTGGGAGACTTATTGCCACAACGATGGACGTAAATGCATAGTCATTGCTGATATCTTTTGAATAACATAAAAAGCGAGATCTCCGAATAATTGTTTGCTTATTCGTTTTGAATTTAGAAAAATGGCGCTTGATGCTGTTGCACCAAGCGCCATTTTTAAAAGACTGATATTGATTTTTTGCGTGCCTTTTATTTGCTGCAAGCTTCCGCTGCTGCAACCGCGCAGGCAACCGTAGCGCCAACCATCGGGTTGTTGCCCATTCCGATCAGACCCATCATCTCGACATGAGCCGGGACGGAAGAAGAACCCGCAAACTGGGCGTCTCCATGCATACGGCCCATGGAGTCGGTCAGGCCATAAGAAGCCGGGCCTGCTCCCATGTTGTCCGGATGCAAGGTACGTCCAGTACCGCCGCCGGATGCAACAGAGAAATATTTGACGCCGTTCTCATAAGACCATTTCTTATAGGTACCGGCAACCAGGTGCTGGAAACGGGTCGGATTGGTAGAGTTTCCGGTGATGGAAACATCGACTTTCTCGTGTTTCATGATTGCAACGCCTTCGAGGACGTCGTTTGCGCCATATACTTTGACCGCTGCGCGTTCACCGTCAGAATACGGAATTTCCTTGACAATCTCCAACTCGCCGGTTTCAAAGTGGTACTCTGTCTGTACATAAGTAAAACCGTTGATTCTGGAGATGATGTATGCGGCATCTTTTCCAAGGCCGTTGAGGATAACTCTCAGCGGTTCTTTTCTTGCTTTGTTTGCTGTTCTTGCAATACCAATTGCGCCCTCTGCAGCAGCAAAGGATTCGTGTCCTGCGAGGAAGCAGAAGCACTTTGTCTCATCCCTAAGCAGCATTGCGCCGAGATTTCCGTGGCCAAGACCGACGTTTCTCTGTTCTGCAACAGAACCCGGAACACAGAAAGCCTGCAGACCGATTCCAATTGCCTCGGAAGCATCTGCCGCAACTTTGCAGCCCTTCTTCAGTGCAACTGCGGTACCAAGAGTATAAGCCCAGACAGCATTTTCAAACGCAATCGGCTGAACGCCTTTGACGATTTGCTCTACATTAATGCCCTTTTCAAGGCACAGATCTCTTGCATCTTCGAGAGAACCAAAGCCATATTCGGCAAGGCATTTCTCGATTTTAGCCATTCTTCTTTCCTGACCTTCAAACTTTGCCATGGATGCAAACCTCCTAATTTCAGTGATGTACAAACCTGTCGAATCTTACTCTTCGCGCGGGTCGATGTACTTAGGAGCATTGTCATAGCGGCCATAGGTTCCGATATTCTTCTCATAAGCCTCTTTCGGATCCGCACCGTGACGAATATCCTCCAACATCTTACCAACTTTTACGAATTTGTAGCCAATTGCTTCCCCATTGTCATCCAGTGCGACAGAGAGGATATAACCCTCCGCCATTTCCATGTAGCGGACGCCTTTTGCATTGGTGGAGAAGATGGTTCCAACCTGAGAACGGAGACCTTTGCCCAAGTCCTCAAGAGCCGCGCCGATAGGAAGTCCGCCTTCGGAGAAAGCGGTCTGGGTACGGCCGTAAACGAGTTGTTTGAAGATTTCACGCATTGCGACGTTGATGGCATCACAGACAAGGTCGGTGTTGAGCGCTTCCAAAATGGTTTTGCCCGGAAGAATTTCACCTGCCATTGCAGCGGAATGAGTCATACCAGAACAACCAAGAGTCTCAACAAGAGCCTCCTCGATGATACCGTCTTTGACATTCAGGGTCAGCTTGCAGCAGCCCTGCTGAGGTGCACACCAGCCAATACCATGGGACAGGCCGGAAATATCCTTGATCTCATACGCTTTTACCCATTTGCCTTCTTCTGGGATTGGCGCGGGACCATGATGCGGGCCCTTGGTTACGGTGCACATTTTCTCTACTTCATGAGAATAATTCATATCGGTGCTCCTTTCACATACTTTGACAACAAACTTTTCGCGCTTGCACGCTTATTTTCATTATAATCGGTCGTCAAAAAATAATCAACCGATCCTCTACAAAATACCGCATTCTCAGACCTCTTTTCTCCATTTTCTATTTTTTAAACAAAGAACCGCCTGCCATAATCTGTACGGCTAGGCTCTATTTTCCCAAAAAGCGAGGAGGGTGTGCACGACAGGCCTTTCCCGTCTCCATCTGCTGTGTAAGGGAACGCATCCTCTTATTTGTATAAAAGGTAATACACAGCAAAACTGCACACAGCACCCAGGTAACCGGCTCGGCCAAAATGATCGCGTCAAACCCCAGAATCCCGGACAACCCCAGACCAATTGCGCCTTTACAGACAAGTTCGATGCACCCAGAAAGGACAGGGGCAAGGTTTTGCCCAATTCCCTGCAAGGCATTGCGGTAGACAAACAAAACTGCTAATGGAAAATAAAATGGGAGATTAAACCGCAAATACCGGGAGGCTAAGTGGATCACCTCAGGGGCTGCAGCGTCATTCTGGGAGACCAGTAGGGAAATCAAAGTATGATCCAGCAGATAGACGATAAGGACACAAAACGCAGCCCAGATAAACGACAGCATCAGCGTTTTACGGATCCCTGCTTTCACCCGTAAAGCCTCTCCTGCCCCCAAGTTTTGGCTTGCAAAGGTCGCACAGGCTGTTCCAAGGGTTATCAAGGGCAGCATGGCCATCTGGTTTATCCGGTTTGCCGCAGTAAAAGAGGCGACAACCACGGTGCCAAGACCGTTTGCCCCGGCAGTCATGGCGACAGATCCGATTGCAACAAAACAGGACTGGAATGCCATAGAAAACCCGGTGGCCAACAACTCCCGTACTTCTTTCAGGTACAGACGAAAATCAGAGCATGAGGGGATAATCCCGGTATATTTTTTCCAGATAAAAAGAAAACAGAGTACCACCGAAACCGCTTGGGAAATCAGCGTGGCATAAGCAGCCCCCTCTACCCCAAATCCGAGATAGCGCAAAAACACAACATCCAGTACAACATTGAGCAAGGATGCAAGTACAAGGAAATAGAGCGGCGTTTTACTGTCCCCTACTGCACGCAGGATACTTGCTGCCAAATTATAGAGCATGGTGATCAGGATTCCGGCAAAAATCACTGAAATATAGGCATAGGAACTTTGAATGATATCTTCCGGAATGCGGATCAGGCGCAGCAATGGCCACAAAAAAACCAAACTGAAAAACGTCATTACAACCCCAGTAATGGTTCCGAGCAGGACGGCGCCAGCTATATGCCGTTTCATCCGCACCAGGTCATTGGCGCCAAAACTGCGGGCAACCAAAAGGGAAAATCCATTGGTCATCCCATTGACAAACCCGACAATCAAAAAAGAAAGAGAACCGGTAGCCCCAACTGCGGCAAGCTGGCTGACGCCCAGAATGTTCCCAACAATAACCGTATCCACAAGATTATATAGCTGCTGAAACAGATTCCCAACTAAAATAGGAATGGCAAAAAACAAAACGGTCTTTAAGATATTCCCCCGTGTTAAATCTCTCATAAAACTATCCCCTTTGTTGTACAAAGCATCTATATATCTCTATTATACTGAATTCCCACGCAGATCACAAGAAACAGGTATAAAAAAATATCCCCAGCGGAAATGGCCGGGGGTCGTAAGAAAGTAATATCGTATTTTTGCAGGAACGGCATGGCTTCGGTCATGCCGTTTCCTGTTTCATCAGTTCGTCCACGGGGATAAAGCCCACAAGGTCATAGGAGATGCGGATGCCC
>CAJFSS010000022.1 GCA_904419745.1 Candidatus Pseudoruminococcus merdavium
TTTGATGTTGAGGACGCAGGCGACGGATGCGCTCAAAGCGAGGAGCATCACGACCATCCACGGCATCATGTTGGAGAAATCTCCAGTTTGCGGAGTAGAAGAACCACCGTTTTCAGACGGAGGAGTGACTTCGGATGCGGTTCCGTTCCCCTGATTGTCATTATTGCTGTTATTGCCGCTGTTGTCAGTGGAAGCAGCTTTTACAGTAATCATACAGTTAGCAGACTGTCCGGCAGAGTTGGTAGCGGTGATGACTACTTTTCCTTCTGCTTTTGCAGTTACCAGACCATTCTGGTCAACCGTTGCAATGGAATCATCAGAGCTGCTCCAGGTAACGGTCTTGTCATCTGCATTGTCCGGGGAAACCGTAGCGGTCAGCTGCAAGGTTTCGCCAACTTCCATCTCTGCACTGTAATTGATGGCAATTCCATTTGCAGCAGTTACCAGCTGAGTCATCTCAGTATCTACATAATACGGATATACATTGGTTTCTACATTGCCAACAACCAGTGCATCAAAATCTGGGTTCTCGCCCCAATAGTTTTCTTTCAGTTCCAGGGTTCCCTCGAAGCCGGGGTTGCCGTTGGAATCTTCGGTTCTGATTGCATATTGACCATAGGCGTCATCAGAAGAAACAGAGATGAATTTGTTCTGCTCAATGGTAACGTCGGAGCATTTGTCTCCGCCGCCCCAGTTGTCTTCCAGACGAATACCGTTTGCATTTTCAAAGGTGTTGCCTGTGACAGTGATGCCATCGGTAGCGATGAAGGCAATACCGGATTTGACATTCTTGATGGTGTTGTCTTTGTAAGTGATGTTGCCGCCGTTACCCGGGTTGTGGTAAGCAGAGATAGTGTAACCATCAATGGTGCAACCCTCCACGGTCAGGCCTTCTACGTTGAGGGTGGTGATAGCAATCGTAGAGTAATCCTCAGCAGAGCCGCTGTTAGCGGTGACATAGTCGTTGTTGAGGACGAAATCGCAGTTTTTCACGGTAACATTTTTCATCAGGGAGCTTCCCTGGAGATACAGAGCGCTGAGGTTAGTATCCAGGGATTTGACATTAGAAGCGCCGACAAAGGTAAGGCCTTCGAAGGTGAGGCCGTCGATGTCGCCGATAGCAGTGATATCAGTCACCTGGGGATTCGCGCCTTCTGCATTTTTCAGGGTAACCGCTTTGTCAATGGTAATGTGCTCTTCATGCAAGCCATCAGCTACAAGGATAGTATCGTCTGCAGATGCATTGTCAATCGCAGCCTGGATAGAAGTGTATTTGTTTTCGCCATTGAACGCGACGTATTCTGCAATGATAAATCCGTCTCCATCTGGGTTTGGAACCAGGCCGCCGACATTTTTGTCAACATATTCGCTGACGTCACTGCTGAAAATACCGCCAGTGATACGGATGGAAGAATTATTCGTTCCTCCAGTAATACTCTCATATTTTTCGATGGCGCCCTTAGAGCTGCCGCCTGTCAGGGAACCGCCGGAAATTGTAACGGTAGCATTATCTTCCGTACGGATGGCTGCTCCCTTTTCGCTGGAGACGGTTCCATCACTGATGTTGACTTTTGCTTCGTCGGACACGGAAATTGCGGGAGGGTTTCCTGTAGAGATTATGGAGCCATTGCCGGATACGTTCAGGACAACATTCTCCTGCGCCTGGATTCCATAGCAATTATTTGCCTGAACAGTAGCATCGCCTGTGATTGTGACGTTGGCGCCTTGATATGCCTGAATCGCGCCGGAATTACAGTCGTTTGCCACCAGTGTACCGCCGGACATGGTGAAATCAATGGGGGTACTGCTGTAAGTGGAGATATAAACGCCGGTTCGTCCACCCGAGGTCAACTTACCGCCGTTAATCGTGGTTGTTCCACCGCGTACACCCAAAACATTGTCGTTGGTAGAGATCACTTCACCGCCGTTAATCTCTATCTTGGCATTTGCATCAGTGTAAACGTCAATGGATTCTTCATGTGTTTCGATTTTACCGCCGTTCATGATAAAGGCGGCGCCATTGTACAGCTGGATTCCATAACCATAGGAAGAATCATTGGCAACCAGCGCACCACTTTCCCCGGAATCATTGAGGGTTAAAGAACCGCCATCTTTGATTGTGATGAAAAAGTGGTTTATTTCCCCATAGGTTTTGGTTACTGTCTGTCCATTCAAATCCAGTTCAACTGGTTTGGTGATATTGATATCCAGTTTTTCATCAATCGAAAAGCTGTCCGTCAATTTGACAGATCCTCCGTTTTCCAGTGCTGCCTTCAGTCCTGCTGCATCTTTGACTTCTGTTACGGTGGTTTCTTGTGCAAACGCCGAAATTGGCAGCATAGAAACAACCATCAGAAGCGAAAGAAAAGCCGCCCAAAGGCCCTTTTTTCTCTTCTTTTGCATATTATTTATCCTCCTTTTAAACCCCTTGTTGGGGTTGATATACTGTACAAAATGGCATTTGAAATCATGGCTGTTTTATAAAAGCATACATAAAACCAAAGGTTTTAAAAAATCATCTCATCAGTCACAAAAAAACATGTACTTTTAAAATATTTATATAAATGTGACCATACATGCATTATAAATGATTACAATATTTTTTTCAATAGATTTTCTCATAATTTATGCAAATTATAAAATCTACTTGTAATTCATAGGTATGTATTTGAAAATTATCCATATTTTATGTTGTAAAACAATTGTTAAACATAAAAACGCACCAATACTTTGTTCCCAATTTTTGCGGAAAAGACATTCCATGGTTCTATTTGTGGACAAAGCTCCATAAACATAGAACAATCCTAGCAAAAAAGGGGAAGGGCAAAATGACAGAATGCAGAAAAATTTCATTTGATGAAGCAGTGGACAGCCTCCCAAAAAAGTGGGGGGAGACTTTCCACTTTTTACCCAAAGGGGTAAAAGAAAAAGCCACGGAAATTCGGTTTCGGACAGGCCGTCCGGTGAGTGTTTGCACGGGGGTACATAACTACTTTATTACGGCTTTGCGAACATTGAGCACATTCCCGGAAAGAGGATGTTTGTCAATCACAAAACAGGAAATGGAGGAATTGGTCCTGCATTTGTGTGGATATTCTCTCCACAGCCATCAGGATGACATGGTAAATGGCTTTCTTACCTTAAAAGGAGGGCATCGCGCCGGCCTGTGTGGAAGTGCAGTTACTAGAAACGGGGAAATTCTCTCAGTCAAGCAAGTTTCTTCCGTGAATCTGCGAATAGCCAGGGAAATCAAAGGATGTGCGCAGGATTTCATCCGCCTTGTTTTTTCGGACGGGCCGAAAAACGTTCTGGTAGCGGGTCGTCCGGCAAGTGGAAAGACGACTTTAATCCGGGATTCTGTGAGGCTGCTGGCACAAAACTATCAGGTTGCAGTGGTGGATGAACGGGGAGAGATTGCAGCCAGTGTTTCCGGAGTTGCGCAAAATGATATCGGGCCTCTTGCGGATATACTGGACGGATATCCAAAATCACAAGGGATTATGGCCGCGGTCCGTTCCCTGTCCCCGGATTTTATTGTATGTGATGAAATCGGTAGCGCACAGGATATTGCCGCTGTAAAAGCTGGGACAAACAGTGGCATTCACATTCTGGCAACCATCCATGCAGCTTGTATGGAGGAATTGATGCAAAAGCCTCCTGTGCGGGATTTGGTGGATAGCAGGGCAATCGACAGGATTGTGTTTTTAAAATCCAGACAGGCCCCTGGAACGATTGAAAAAATAATAAAGGTAGGGGAGTACCATGCTCAAATGGGTGGGGAGCATATTGATTATTGTCTCGTGCACGGCATTCGGCCTGATTCAATCGGCACTGTTACAAAAACGTGTCCAAGTACTGCAAACAGCAGTTTTATTGACGGATGAAATTTCTAATCATATCCGTTACCTTTCCAGTACTCTGGAAGAATTGGTGGAGTCCCTATGCCGGCAGGAAAAATACCAGGTGTTTTCTTTTTTACCGGAACTAAAACAGCAAATGTGCAAAGGGGTTTCGTATCCGCAAGCGTGCCAAAAAGCATTTGAAGGCTGGTCGTTCCCCGGTGCGGCAAAAGAGGATTTCAAAACCATTCGGGATTTGTTTTGCATACTTGGGACGACCGATACCGAAGGACAGCTCAGCCTGATGGCAGATTATCATGCGTCTTTTGAAGAGATGGCAAAGGCCGCGCAGATCCGGGCAAAAAAATACGGGAGTCTTTATCGGACTTCTGGAATGCTTGCAGGAGCACTTGTTGTCATTTTAATTCTGTAGTGCCATACAGATGTGGGAGGAAAAAACATGGACGTGGATTTGATTTTTAAAATTGCTGCAATTGGGATTATCGTGGCAGTCCTAAACCAGGTGCTGATTCGTTCCGGGCGGGAAGAACAGGCGATGATGACAACTCTGGCTGGCCTGATTGTAGTACTGATGATGATTGTTGGAGAAATCAGCACGTTGTTTTCCACAATCAAATCGGTGTTCGGGTTATAGTCGATGGAGATCGCAGCAATCATCGGGGTTGCTCTGATTGCCATGATTTTGTGCGTGCTCCTCAGAGGATACCGCCCGGAATACTCTGTCTTTTTAAGCTTGACAGCGGGAATTTTTATTTTGCTGATGGCTTTGAACGCACTGACGCCCATGATGGGGACGCTTTCCCAGCTCATTGAAATATCGGGGCAGGGGAGAGAGGCCTTTTCCATTCTGCTCAAAGCGTTGGGAGTGTGCTTTATCACCCAGCTTGCCTCCGATGCATGTAAAGATGCGGGAGAAGGGGCAATTGCATCCAAGGTGGAATTGGCCGGAAAAGTTGTAATTCTCCTGCTAGCTATGCCGCTGTTTGAACAAATTATTGGAGTGGCAACTTCCCTGATGACAGTATAGAAAACGGACGAAAAAGAGGAAAGAATATGAAACGGATCCTTTGCACCATTGCAGTGCTGCTCTGTCTTTTCTGTTTTTGCCCTGTCTTTGCACAGGAAACAGGAGAAGAGGTACAGAATGATACCCAGCAGTATCAGGACATGCTCCAGTCAAGCGGGGCCGGGGAGTTGATGGAAGAGGCGCCGGATAAAACCCAGGAACTGCTGGAAGAATACGGGATTTCCAGCCTTGATCCACAGAGTATCCTGAGTTTGAAACCGGGAGATCTGTTCAGTTTGCTCTGGAACCTGTTGGTAGAGCAGCTCAAATCCCCCTTGAGAACCGTCAGCTGTGTGCTGGCAGTGGTCATTTTGTGCGCCTTGCTTGAAAATATGCAGGGGGCGTTTGCGCAATCCACCATGCGGGGAGTTTTTTCCGTAGTGTCCACGCTCTGCATTGCTGGAATTGTTGTGGTTCCTGTCACTAAATGCATTATGGAATGCGTGAGCACTATTCAAAGTATCTGCAATTTTATGCTCTGTTTTATCCCGGTCATGACAACTGTCATGACCGCATCCGGACAGCCGGTAACCGCAGGCGCCTATAACCTTTTCCTGTTTGGAGCATGCGAGGTGATTGCAAAAATAGCGGCAAGCACATTGGTTCCGTTGCTGTGTATGTATCTGGCGCTTTGCCTGGTGGGATCGGTGACAACAAATTTGAAAATTGCTCCGGTTTCCTCTTCCCTGAAAAGTATTATGACCTGGGCGTTAGGGTTTCTGATAACCCTGTTCGTCGGGATGCTCTCTTTGCAGTCGCTTGTTTCAGTGAGCGCGGACACTGTGACTATGAAAGCGACAAAATTTGTGGTCAGCAACCTGGTGCCAGTCGTCGGAGGAGCTCTTTCAGACGCGCTGGGTTCCGTACAGGCCTGTATGAAAGTGATTAAGTCCACGGTTGGGGCGTTTGGAATCATTACGGCGTTGCTCACGTTCCTTCCATCCCTGATACAGGTGGTTTTGTGGATTGGGGCCGTCAAACTTGGGGCAATTTTTTCCGGGATGCTGGGAGTGGAGCGTGCGGGAAAACTGCTGGATTCGGTTTCCTCGGCACTTAGCCTGTTGTTTGCGATGATCCTCTGTTTTGGATTATTTTTGACGGTTACCACAACTTTTATGATGGTATTGGGGAGTTCAATATGATGGAAGGAATAAAAAACTGGATTATCGCTTTAATGGTGGCGGCCATTGTAGGGGAAATCCTGCTGATGATAGCCCCACAGGGGAATGTCTCTAAGATTTTGAAAGTGGCAGTCAGCGTGTTTTTCCTCGGCTGTTTTCTCACTCCGTTTGCTGCCCTGGGAAGCGGAGGTATGGAACAAATCTCCTTTGACTATCAAAGCGGAGTAAATTCCAACACCTCTGCCCTTGATGAGACGATGCAGCAACAGACACTTGTCCAATTTGAAAAAAATATTGTACAGATTGCAGTTGTTAATTTAAAAGATTTGGACATTCCTCCGCAAAAAATTGAAGCAGAAGTTAATATGCAGGAGGATAACAGCATACAAATTGATTGTATCAACATTTGGCTGGACAGCTCTTACCAGTCCAGGGAAAAAGCGGCGGCGGATCAGCTGCACAGTGTATTTGGTTACAAGACACAGCTCCTGTTTCACTATGGGGAGGAGCCAACATAAATGAGGGAATGAAAATGATTGAATCAAAAAAGCTGAAAGAACAGGCAAAATCTTTTTTCCAAAATGATAAAAAGGTAAAAATCCTTACAGCGGTCTTAATAGCAGGGATTGTCCTGATTGCCCTGTCAGAGTTCTGGCCGTCCGGGCAGGGAAAATCAAAGGAGACCTCTGTACAGCCAGAAAAGACCACACAGCAATACACGCAGGAGCTTGAAGCTAAAATCAAGGGGATTGTTGGAAGTATCAGCGGGGTAGGGGATTTAAAAGTACTGGTTACCCTGGAATCCTCTGAGGAGACCGTCTATGCGCAGGAGACAAAGACCAGTTTAGATTCCACACAGGATGCGATGAGCGAAAATGGGAAAACCCAGCTCAAGGAATCGACAGAACAGAAATACCTTCTGGTAGAAGGGGAGGACGGCAAAAAGCAGGCGCTTGTTAAAACCACAAAAGAGCCTGCGGTAAAGGGAATTGTCATCGTCTGTGAAGGGGGGGACAGCACAGCGGTAAAAGCGGAGGTCATCAACGCGGTCACGACAGCGCTCGATATCTCTTCATCGAGAGTATGCGTGACAAAAATAGATTCCGGAATGACGGGAAAACAATAAGGAGGCATTTGAGATGATAGTAGGAAAAAGACAGATTATCCTTGCGGCGCTGGTACTTGCTCTGGGGACGGCGGTGGCCCTGAACTGGAAATTTGCATCCGATGATTTTACCTTGTCCCAGGAGGCAGGGAAAAACTATGGAGACGCCCAATATGTGGAGAACAATACGGACGCCGATGCGGAAACCCCAGTGGACGACAGCGATTATTTTACCCAGGCGCGCCTGACCAGAAAGACAACCCGGGATGAGGCGGTGGAAACTCTCAAAGAGATATTGCAGGATGAAAATTCTACAGAGGAACAGAAAAGCGAGGCCACTGTCAAGGCAAGCGCCCTGTCTGATAACATTGAAACCGAAGGGGCGATTGAAAACCTGGTAAAAGCCAAGGGTTTTGAAGACTGCCTTGCCTATGTGGACGAGGACAGCGCCAATGTGGTAGTAAAGACACAGGGGCTGGATGAAACACAGGCTGCACAGATTGCCGATATCATAGTCGGTGAAACAAACTTGAAGATGGAAAACATTTCAATTGTAGAAAAACCATAGTGAAAACAGGCGCTCTGATTTACGGGGCGCCTGTTTTTTGGATGGTATGGAACCGGTATCGACAAAAATCGACTGCAAAGAAAAAGACAGTCGATTTTTGGGGGACGAAATGGTTATCCAATCCATAAAATTACATGGTATAGTTAAATTATAAAGAACACTGTGAAGAAAAACTGGTTTTTCCATAGAATTTGATTGGGAGAATCATGGCGATTTTTGTTGCCTATTTTGGAGAAACTGGTGGGAAGGACATCATAAAGGCACCACTATATTGGCGCTGATATGTTGCGATTGAATCGTGGATAGTATTTTTTTATCATAGTGACAGGGGAATAATATGGAACTCAAGGATACAATTGGTAGAAATATTGTGAAAAAACGCGAACAAAAGAATATGACCCAACAGTCCTTGGCTTCTAAGTCAGGTCTCAGCATTTCTTACCTGCGTCAGATCGAACATGGAACGGCAAACATTACACTCGACGTTTTACAAAGGATTTCACTTGGCCTGGGGACATCGGTTGATGATCTCATGCACGCAGATTTTACGGAGGAACAGAACCCTGACGCCTTTCACTAATTATCAGGGAGAGATACTATGTACCGTGTCATTGCGCGTAAGTATGCTTTGGAAGGAATGTGCTATCTCGGTTATGGAATTTCCTGTCCATACAGAGAAATCGAAGACATTACAACCGATTATCACCGGCTCAGCCATTTGGTAACGCTCTGCAATGAGTTGGAACTCGATCCCATCCATTTGGATGATATTGTAGAGGATTTTCTCAGTGCATAGAGCGGATTTATGACATACCATGGGCTGAAAACATGAATTCCTCCTGAATCTGGATTATTTAAAAAATTGTTTCCGTCCATGTTGAGAAAATCGGGGAATCTCTGCATCTGTAAAGCAGGGATATCCCACTGTTGGAAAAAATCGGTTCCCGCTTTGCGGCACAGGACGAAACGCATCGCCCCACTGTAGTGCCTGATGTGGGAGTGTAAACGGATTCAGGCGTTGCTGGGGTTTGCTAACGGTGGTTTCCCGGTGCAAATATGAATACTATGTGCTTCTAATCCTGGTTGGGGGAGCGCTTTGCTAGAAGCCAGAAGTGGTCCGTTATCAAAAGGAAGAAACTTTGTTTATCAAAAAGTATTCAGCTGGAACAGAAAGACAGGAAGTCGGAGCATCCGCGACTTTTTCTGTATCGCTGTCTGGAACGGTTATGGGAGGAAAGCTCTCCTGTTTTCTGATGCAGCCAAAAACATCCTGAGCAAGAAACCCCTGCCCGCTTTTTAAACGGGCAGGGGTTCTTTTCTGTCTATAGCCTTACTATACGGGCGTTCAGGTTTTGGAAAAATTCCGGTTCATGGGAGACAAGAAGGATACTTCCGGGAAATTCCTGAAGTGCCTGTAACAGAGCCGCCTTGGACTGGGCGTCCAGATGGTTGGTCGGTTCGTCCAAGATTAGGAAGTTGCAGGGGGAAAGACAGAGCAGGCAAAGTTTTATCCTGGCCTGTTCCCCGCCACTGAGCGTGGATACTGGCTGTAAGATGTGTTCCCTTGTCAGTCCATAGCGGGCGAGGGCTTGCCTCAACTCCTTGGCGGACAGCGCTGGAAATCGGTTTGCCAGGATATCCAGTGGAGTTTCCTCCGGTTTTTCCCAACGGAGTTCCTGTTCATAATACCCTGGTTTTACTGATTCTGCAAAATGGTATTCTCCGGAAAGGGGAGGGATCCATCCCATCAGGGTTTTAAGTAGGGTGGACTTTCCGATCCCGTTAAACCCGGTTATCAGGATCCTCTGCCCGTTGTCCACATGAAAATGAAACAGCCTAAGCAGGGGATAGTAGTATCCAATTTCCAAATTTTTTACAGTAAGCAGTTCCTGGGCGGAGCAGGGCGCGGGAAGAAACCGCACAGCTGGCTTTATCAGGCTGCCGGTTGGAGCCTGTATCCGTTCCATCCGTTCCAGACGTTTCCTGCGCCCTTTGGCAATGCGGCTATTGACGCCGGCAATATTCCGGCGGATATATTCCTCTTCCTGCTTGATTTTTCTCTGCTGAGATTGATATCTTCGCAGGTATTCTTCCCGCTGATGTTCCTTTTGTTTTAGAAACTGTTCGTAGGAACCGTGATATTTGCGAATGGATCCGTTTTCAATGTCACAGATACAATTGGAGATTTTCTGCAAAAAACAGTAGTCATGACTGACCACCAGGAAAGCGTTTTCAAAGGAACGGAGAAAACCTGCAAGCCATTCCACATGCTCTTGATCCAAAAAGTTGGTTGGCTCGTCGAGCAGCAGGATGTCGGGAGTCCCAAGAAGCAGTTTTGCCAGAATCACTTTGGCCCTCTGCCCGCCGCTGAGCGTATCAAACCGCCGCTCCATCCCAATGGATACAAGCCCAAGGCCGGAAGCCACCTGTTCAATTTTGGTATCCAGCTGGTAAAAGTCCTCCTTTTCCAGGATTTGCTGATATTCTGCCGCCTGTGTGAGAAGGGATTCCTCGCCGGTTTCTGCATACCGCTGATAACAGGTAAGCATATTGTTTTCTGTTTGATATAATCCTTCAAACGCGGTTTTCAGGTACTCCCGGATAGAATCCGCGCCATTTACAGTGGCATGTTGATCCAGATATCCCAGGCGGGTTCCCGGCTGCGTGGAAACCATCCCCTCATCCGGGACGATCTCTCCTGTTAAAATCCCGATGAAAGTACTTTTTCCGGCGCCGTTTGGGCCTACTACCCCCATGTGTTCGCCCGTATAAAGGGAAAATTCCGCGTTTTTATAAAGAAGTTTGTCACCGTATCCATGGGTAAGCCCGGTGACCTGTAAATAACTCATGGTTTCATCCTCATTTCTGTCAGTGTTGGGGTTTTCCTGTTTTCGCCGGCAGAAAACAGGAAAACCGGGAGAGGAGAGCCGTGGATTTCCACAGTCCTCCTCTCCCGGAACAGTTCTGACAAGTTTTTTCGGAAGATGGTACCAAAAAGGGCTGTGGAAACATTGTTCCACAGCCCTACTCTGATCTATTTCAGACATCGAAAATGGGCAACTCAAAAAAAGCATGCTGCCATGCTTTCAACCCCAATTTTCGATGAGAGAACGCAAAATTATGCGCTTTGCTTTGGCTCCGTACAATGTCTCATCATTCCATTTGTCCGGAGCAGAGTTTCCGCTTGATTTGATCGCTTTCATATAAGGACATGAAAAACACCCTTTCTGCTTTTAGTATATCGGAGAATAAAAATTTGTCAAGGGGACGCTTCAAAGGGAAAGGACGCGGCCTGACAGAAACGGCCGCGTCCCTTTAGCGGATCGATTTCCTGTGTTTTCTTCCCAAATACCTGCATACGGTTTTCTGGTAATTGGAATAATCTTGTCCAAATACTTTTGATAGGCGTCGTTCCTCCTGCAAAATTTGCAGATGGAGCATGACCATGGCGCACAGGGAAAAACAGCAGCGGGAGATTGAAAAACATCATCAGCAGCCCTAAATAGACGCAGTCAAAACCGAGAAAAGCAGGGTTTCGACTGAACTGGTAGATACCCTGCGTCACCATTTGCGTGCGTTCAGTTTCCGCAATCCCAGCCCGCCAACTGTCTTTCATGGTCACTATGGAAACTGTAAAAATCAATACGCCCGTCACACCGAGTACAGCGCCGAAAATTGCAATGGGGTTAGAAAAGTGGGGATTTCCCAGGACAATGCTGAAAATTTCCGCTGCAACCACCAGATAGGTTGCAAGCTTCATAATCAGTTCCGTATAAAATACACGACCCTTTTGTTTGCCCTTTGCAATTTGGTCTGTATTAATTCCCCTTCGTCTTTGTAAAATCATTTTTCCAAAATATACGCTGTAAAATGCCCTTACGGTATAATAAAGACAAACGGAAAAACCCAGTGTTTTCAAGGGTTTCAGCGTTTGTCGTTGCCTATTCAATTCCTTTTCCAACCTTGATA
>CAJFSS010000023.1 GCA_904419745.1 Candidatus Pseudoruminococcus merdavium
CCGTTTCTTCCTGTCTCCCTTCTCATAATAGGATTTTCGGTTTTCCAGCCGCTGGAGCCTGCTGCGCTCCTGCGCCAGCTTCTTTTCTGCGTCTGCGATTTCCTGTTTCAGCTTCTCGGTTGTTGGCATCGTAGATTCCTCCTTTACTTGCAGATAAAAATACCGCCTGTCTTTCGGACAAGCGGTGAAATTTGCGTGTTGAGTTTTAGGCTTCGGATGGGAAACTGTCTGTGCAAACAGATTGTTTCCCATCCGAAGTGGGCAGGGATAGCCGCATAAGCGGCGCAAGGGGTGCAGCCCCTTGTACGGAACGCAGTGACGGAAAACAGCCCGGACTTCCATCGTCCGGGCTGTCTGCCTCGCAGAGCGCACGCATACAGGGTTTACCCTGTATAGAAGTGCGCCCTTAGTCCCTAAGGGCTTTTCGAGATTCCTAATAATCATTGCTTTTTCGAATTTCATCGCATAATCGGGATAGTCGTTCTTCGGCTGTACGCTTTTTCAATTCACATTCCCAGACTACAATCACCTTCCAACCGTCAGCCTCCAGTTTTTGTTGATTTTCTGCATCCCGCTGGATGTTTCGTTCAATTTTGGGCTTCCAGTATTCTTGATTGGAACGAGGAAGTCTGGAGCGGGAGCAACCATGCATATGCCAGAAGCATCCGTTGACAAAAATGATAGTGTGGTATTTTGGCAGGACAATATCGGGCTTTCCCGGATAGCGTTTGTCATTTTTGCGGTAACGGAAACCGTGGCTGAATAGATATTTCCTTACGATTTCCTCCGGCTTGGTGTTGGTGCTGCGGATTCGAGACATATTTTCGCTGCGTTCAGCGGGAGTTTTGGTATCAGCCATTGGAAATCACCTCCATCTATACTCAGATGGTTTCCCCAGTGTAGTATGCACAGTCACCAGGCAATTTGATATTAGGAATCCAAAGTTGTGTTCCGTCCCACCCCTTGGCCTTATTGCCTGTAATTTTGTACATGGTAAGTACCAGATCATCGGGATAGGCATCACCCAGATTGCGGTCGGTGGGAGAAAGCAAAGTGCCGGTTCCCTTACCAATATCTCTATTTCTGCGGACGATCAGCTTTCCTTGAGCTGCCGGGTCGGTAGCCAACAGCGTGTTGACAAAACCAATAAAGGCTTTTGCATTCCAATCGTCTGCTGTTTCAGAATCAAGCTGCTCCATGATCTTTTTAATTAGTTTCAAACTAACAGTATACAAGTCATCCCCAAACGACTGAAGCAACATATCAATGGATGCAACATCCTTATTCACAGGATAAAACGGGAAATAGTTGACTCCACCTGAATAGATTCCAACAGCTTTTTTGTCCAGCACATTTTTTCTGGTGGGCTTCAGGCCAGTAGGATAGAAAATCTTAATGTCACATCCGTTGCTGGAGTTTTCAATCTGCTTGATGATACTGTTGTTGGTTCTGTTAATATCAGAGAACAACTTGAACAGTTTCGGTGGCATGAATACACGGAGCAGGCAGGGATCACGGTCATAGCCAAACATTCTTGCATGTTGCCACATAGTATCAGCTTGCGGACTTTTTGCAACACGGCAATAGTAAATTGTTTGGAGCTGTGGGAAAGTCACTCCACGGCCTAAACTGTTGCCTCCAACAATAATATTGATGCCTTTTTCATACTGCGTATTTTCATCATAAGATACGATAGAGTTCAGCATTAGAATACCGATTTTATCCTCCTGAAGCTGCTCTGCTATAAAGCCATAAATATGCTCAAACGACAGAATGTCCGTTTTTGTTTCTCTCAATGACTCATAGGCGCGTTCAAATGCTTCTCTCGTTTCCGCCTCGTTATGGGAATGAGAAATTTCATTCAAATAGTTCCCGATTTTATTTGCAAAACAGGAATGCTGGCTGGTTTTCATGCTCGGATGAATTAGAAAATTACAGACCGTTCCACCGTTCAGCATAATATGACCGGAGGAAATCAAATGCATGATCAACGCAGTTTTTAGTCCATTTTCTGGAAATTCATCGTCATTCAAAAGTTCTTCGGCTTCATCATTGTCTGTAAGAATAACCTGTTTCGGTGGTTCCGGTGGAAAAAAGAAATCCCCTCCCATATAACCCTTGCCCGGCCTAAAATAATAGATAAAATAGGGTTTCCAACCGCTTTTGGCTGTTTGCAGAAGAATAGACTGCGGTGTACCGGTTACTTGCATATAAATACTACTGGAAGTTGTTTTCTTGATGGCTTCCAAATTTTTGTTGATGGTACTTTGCTTATTTCTATTCACCTGAGTGTTCAGACTGGCAGCATCGGCCTCATCATCTACAATGAACAGCGGATTACCGGCGCAGAAATTGGTTGAAGAGAAATTGTTTTTCCACTGCTTCAGCACAGAAGTATTCTTTTTCAAAACAATTACTGCGGGTTTGTGCAGATTGTTCTGAACAAATTTTAGGTAATCATTTTCATCGCAAACGCAGAAATCACAAAGATCCCGTTGCGCTCTTTGATAGGTCTGCTGTTGTAGCAGAATATTGTCTGTTGTCAGCAGAACAAAATTCATAAAACTTTCATCAGCAGCAGCACACATAAGTCCAAACATATGGCTCGTTTTACCGCTTTGAACATCACCCACTAACAGGCTTACAACATGATCAGTAAAAGAAAAATTGGAAATGTACTGCGGAACTATATCCTCAACTGTTTTATGGATTGCATCTGCAAGAGCAGGGTTTCCTTTGCCGCGGATTCTATCTAAATAAGATTGCAAGTAACTCATTGTCCCACCCCAAAATCAAGAAACCAGATTCCCGGTATGGTTGTCTTTGTAAGTGCAAATGAATTGCGCCCATAACGCCTCAGCGTATCTGCGGTAACCGGATTACCGACGGCCAGTACACCTGCGTTTTCCAAGCGCCCTTTCAGCCATTTCCCAAGAATTTTCAAATCGCCTTCTGAGCGGAAATTTTTGCTGTAATCACCGCTGACCTTACACTTAAATGACCATCCATCATCGGTAATAACTGTGAAAACTGCATTATCGGTTTGGCTTTGCGGATATCCAGGCTGACTTGTCACATTTTTGGGTACAATCAGCTCAACTTCGTACCAATGTCGTGGTTTGACAAGACCGTTTTTGGATTCTCTGCCTTTTCCAAAAAATACATTCAAGTTGCTTTGCGGAGACACTTCATATGGTTTAATGGGTATTTCAAAAGAAATGTCTGTTTTCGCATTTATTGCTTTTGCAAGATTCTGAGGAGCCACTTTCTCAACAAATTCGTGTCCATCCAGCAGTGCATTTTCATTATTGAATATGTCAATTTCCAACTCGGCAATGTTTCTTGTAGAGGTTTGCATAAGCTGACGGATGAATGCGTTTATCTGTTTAGCAGATACCTCATCGTTCAATAAAACAGAACTCTCATACATACGAACGCCGCCATCTACAATGCTGCTTAGGTTGTTCGATCCTACAATTCCTGCAAACGGACCAGTAGCATTGCTATAAGAATACAGTTTTCCGTGATAGCGGAAAGCATTGACAAGCCGGACGCCACCCATCTGATTACCCGCCAAGAAATCATTTAGGTGCATTGCCGCATCGTACTGTACTTTGGTAAAATGGTCAAAATAATGCATCCCGATAATGAGGTTCAATGTGCGAATATTGCTGTTCAACTCGATAGTTTTTTGCAACTCAATCAATGAATCGGCAGACACATAACCTACGGCAATATCTAATTTTGAAGTTTTCGGGAGCAGGCTGTAGAACGCCTCCGCGAATGTTTTGTTTCCAGTCTTCATCGGAGGATAGTTGGAAAACAAAAAATCCATACTCTGTCCCCCCTTAGTTCATTTGTAGTGTTACATACTCAAGTCTTTGCTTAACCGTCATGGCTTTCATCTTCTCGTATTCCGGCAGCAAATCGACAGGGGTATATTCTCCTGTAAACAAGGGGAGTAAGCGCTTAGCAACAGCCCGCACACCCACAGGAGGAACAGCGTTGCCGATTTGTCTGCGTACTTCCGTGACGCTGCCTTCAAAAATAAAATCGTCAGGGAAAGACTGCAGCCGTGCACGCTCTCTGTTAGTCAGAGGACGAGGTTCAGGATAGTGATATCCCCATGTCCCGCCGCCACCAGCAGCAATAATTGTCTTAGCTGGTTCATCTCTCTTGATTCTGCGGTAAACATGGCTAATCATGCCCTTAACATACAGTGGATTATCCTTTGGAATATCCGTGAAGTTGCCGCCCTCGGGAATTAGTTCAAGAACCTTCCGTGTCTTTTCCTTAATGTTGATATGCTCGTTATTAGTAGGAACCTTTTCAACACCCTCCAGCGCTTCGCCTGCTGTCACATAAGGAAGTGTACCGTTCGGGCCATGAGAAGGCTTGGGATGAACAAAGTCAAATCCCGTATCAATTCTGACACCGACAAAGAGGACACGCTCTCTGAACTGTGGTACGCCGTATTCCGCAAAGTTATACAGATGGGGCTTTACCACATAGCCGGGAGCGATGCTTTCGAAGTCTTTGATAATGGTGTCAATGGCCCTCCCGTTATTGGCCGTAATTAGCCCCTTAACATTCTCAGCAACAAACGCTTTCGGTTTCTTTGCATCAACAAATTCTGCAAAATGTCTGAACAGACCGCCACGGGTGCCGTTCAGACCGGGCTGTTTCCAGATAATAGAGAAGTCCTGACACGGAAAACCACCCAGAACAATGTCACATTCCGGGATGGTGGTGTCGGTGTAAGGATCTATCTTGGTAATATCCTTATAGTGAATAACATCGCCGAAATTGGCGGCAAAGGATTTGCACGCCCATTCTGCAAAATCGTTAGCCCATATTGTTTCATATCCTTCCATGTGAAAGCCATAGTCAAGGCCTCCACAGCCGGAAAAGATAGAAACAATTCTCGGCTTTCTTAAAGTCTCATTGGTATTTCCCACTTTTAGTACCCTCCATTAGAATCCTTTACATGAAGGTGTACTTT
>CAJFSS010000024.1 GCA_904419745.1 Candidatus Pseudoruminococcus merdavium
GTTTCCAGGACAAAACAGCCCTTCTTCGGATACTTCATCCAGTACCACCTGGATGGTACAACGGCACCGTCTTCCTTTCTCCCATTTCAGGTTTTCCAATACCACGCAGATTGGAGTGCTGATAGGGTTCCCCTCCGGGTTGAGAAAACAGGCAGGGAAGATCTCTCCGTTTGGCACACTGAACCGGGGAGTGAGCAGACCCCGGTTTGAATATTTTTCCCATTGTATAATAACTGACGCTGTTTTTTTATTTCTTTCTTTGTATCTTTTATAAGGTACTCTTAAGCATAGGAAAATAAGAAATGTGATAAAAATTGTTTCGCAAACAAATAAGATCTGAAAATGAGAAAAATTGTTGTGATTTAAAGCAACTCTCCGCATTCCACCAATTGGAGGATCAATCAGAATATAAAATACCAGAATTGCGACTGCAAACCTCTTTTTGTAAACTCTGATATTTTCTGTACAGTAGGGGCATTTTGCCTTATTAAAAACATAATCGAGGATTCGTATTTTTTCTCCGCATCGGGGACATCGATGTTGAAGCACTATATTTTCAACTCCACATAACAATATCATATCTTATAATTTATATTACCATATTTTAGAAAAAATTAAATGATTAAAATGAATTTTTTATCGACAAAATTCTTTTAATTGAAAATGGGCCTCTCTGCTAAATGCAGAGAGGCCCATTTTCTTAGAGCAAGCTATTCTCAGATCAATCCGTCTGTAGCATATTCCCAATATTGTCCCCTGGATTGATGCTGTTCACTTGGTACATATCCCTGTTCTGCAAACAGTTCGGCATTCTGTCTTGAAACCGACATACCTTTCGGATCATTATCCCATCGGCTTACAAATTGTTCCAAATTCGTGACAAGCGGATAGCCATTCCGGAAGTAAAACCGGAAGTCATGCTGTTCGATTCCCATATCGTAGAACAATCTGACATTGATATAAGAATCCCCATCCTGAAGGGTAACTCCATCTTTCACATAGGTTTCACGGTCTTCTCCTGCAACATCATAAGAAGTTGAAGTAAATCCCCATAAAGTACTAAGAGCAGTTGATACCCATGCAGGTAAATTTAATACTTTTTCCACAAAAAAATCAATTGAAAAATCTATTTTAACATCTTGTATTTCATCTACAATTTCCTTACTAATACCAATACCACCCTCTTGCTCAATACGCCTCATGACATCAAACAGAGTTGAAAGAATCTCTCCAGCTTCTGGAATAAGTGACCCCATAAAACTGAGCCAATTATCTGCCTGATGCATTTGCTTGATGGTATCCTTTGTGAAGTAAGTCGCCGTCACAAAGACATTCATCGTCGTCCTTCTGTGGGGGGCATAATACTGGTATCCCATATCGAATTGTCCGCCCGCATCCAGAAAGTCAGCATAAATTGTCCGGTAGGATGGATGCAGCTTTCTCAGGGTGATCATTTCCTGATACAACATGTCCGTTTTCTCATAGTCCTCTTTGTCCCAGAAATAGATAAAAAGGAGCTGTAAGCAGGCCAGGATGTTGTAGTCATTGAATTCGGAAGGGATCTGCGTTTGAGCCAGACCGGTATGGTTGGCATTGTAGTAATCCGCATAATAGTGGGTGTTCATCAGGGTGCTGCGGTCAATACGCTCCAGTTCCTCAATATCCACCGTTTTTTCCTCTGTGATGAATGTCACACCGGTATCACGCCCGGAATATCCGTCCTTGTCAATTTCAATTTTCCCGGCTCCGCTGCCGATTGTGACCGTGGTAAACTGATCGAAGGCCCAGTTGTCCGGGATGGTAAATCCAAGATTCCCGGAGAATCCCGTTGACATATCCCCTACAAAGCTGCTGAAGGCATATCCCTTTTTCGAAACGCGGGTACAGATGTTACGCGCTCCATAAATGCCGACGCGGTATTTGTTCCAGTTCTGCATCCCTTCATGGACCGCCCTAAAGTAAGGAATGATCCTCTGGGTTACTTCATAGTCCATGGCGTCGTAGTCTACTGCAAAATAAATGATCGTATTTGCCGGGATTCCCAGTTGGGTTGCATAGGAATAGGCATAATAAGCGTCTTTTCTGCCCTGTTCCTCGGTGAAATATTCTGCGTAATACGCGCCTCCCTGATAAATGGGGAAAAACCGTAGGCCGGCGTCAAAGATAATCTGGATTTCTTCCCGTGACAAAGCCTTGCTTGCTCCGCCAACCACCGTACCGGACAAATACCGGCCGACAACTTCATATCCGGCATTCTTTAAGGTTGCCGCTTTCTCTGCTGTCAAGATAGTTGCACAGTCACATGCTTTGGCAGGGCGATCCGGATTCCCGCAGCTGGTGAGCAATGACATCCAGGTTGTTAAATCCGCAATGCCATTGCGTTCCAACGCATAATGTGTCTGGAAGTTTTTGATCGCCTGCTCTGTTGTGGAGTTGAATACTCCCAGAATCCCATAGTTTTTGAACCCATTGCAATAAAGGCTGTACTGCAACAGGCGAATCAAATGCAGTTCCGTGGAAGCGTCAATTACTCCGGCCGTATCCGGCAAAGTGGGGCACAGCCGTTTGGTAGTCGGGCCAAAATATCCATTTGCAGTATCAATGTCCAGCCCTTCTTCTTTTTGGAGAGCATAAATCAGGGCTTCATTGGTTCCTCTTCCATAAATCCCATCACAAGGCCGCAAACCGATGTAGTCCTCATAATCACGGTTTAACGCCTGTTGGATAGAACGGATACCTTCGTCCCCGCCGGTTCCTGCGCCGATTACAAAGTAATCCATAGACAACAGGGCTTTCATCACATTCAGGGTAACAACTCCATCGGGGGCAGACAGGCCGGCGTCCATTTTCAGTTCCATGATATGCGCAGCCACCAGATCGTCAAAATGCCGATCCAAAGTTCCGTCATCCGCATAGTGCCCGGAAGAATATCCTTTACACCACATTGCACCTTGAATAATGGCATAGACGTTATCTTCTTCATCCGGGCCAGCCGGTTGGATTCCATTTGGCCAACGTTCATTGAATCGCGCTACGGTTGTCGGCCCGAAATTATCCGCGGTCTGGGTAATCCCCAATTCAATTTGAAAGGCACGGGTCAGCGCATAGATGGTTGTCCATCCAGTCCGCCCTTTTACGTTTTCATCCTCTACCGGAATCCTTTCAAACCGGCTGTCATTCCCGTAGGTTCTGTTTAGCCACGTTTGGGTTACATATACCATTTCATCCATAAAAGATTTTCCCTCCTATTTTGTCTCTCTTTCTCGTTGATGATAAAATAATAACCTTTCTGATATCCCCCTTTCTATTTTTAAAAAAATTCACCTCTTTTCTTAAGAACATTTGTTCTTTCTCATATTTCTATTATATCCCAAAACCAAAAATAAGTCAAGAACATTTGTTCTTTTTATAGCTAATTTTATATTAATTTTAAACCAAAAAATTAAAAATAAATAATAGAATATATACAAAAAATGTTTCAATTAAACCTTACCCTTGATTTAATATCAGAATTCCGTATCTCAATCCCATAAAAAGTTATTAAATAGTTTATTCTGAAAAAATCTAAAAGCAGATTTCACATAGAAAATCTGACTAACTGATGATCCCGCAACCTATCGCTATGTTGTCTGTGAGTATCGTAGAATATTGGAAACCATGAGGAAGCCGTGTGTTGAACCGCTCCCGAAAAACCATGGAACACAGAGATTTTTGCCATCTTCCACCCAAACCGGAACATGAAAAACTCCCGAAGCCATATAGCTTCGGGAGTTTTGTGGGAAGCGTTGACAAAATAGATACCCGCTTACGGTCGAGCCTATCCATAAAAAAGCAGCCGGCAACTTATCATGAATTGCCGGCCGCAGGTCTGAGTTTTGTTGACAAAATAGATACTCATTACAAGTACAAGCGGAAAGATAAAAAAGTCGATATACTTATTGTCCCTTTGACTTGACAACGCAACACAATATATTGTGTTTTTTATTGACGCAATATCTATATATCGTGTATAATAAGAGCAGTACAAAGAAAGGAGGAAAAGCTATTGGCAACACCCATAAAACCTGGTACTGACAATCAGAAACCTGGAACATATGTGGAAGTTGGTCCTCATGGCGGTCAAGTGGATCATCCTCGTGTAGTACACATCGATTCCGGCGACAGACTGCCTCCAACTCAAAAGCCCGGTCATGGCTGGAAGAAAAAGTAAATAAAGGGCTCTACCCGACTGAGCGAGGATTTTTCCTCGCTCTTTCTTTTTAAACATACTGTGATTTTTGAACTATGAATCTATTTGCATTACAAAATGGATACCCGTTTCAAAACAACCAAAAAAGAAATCACACCTATAAAGTGAGGTCTGCAACTTGAAAACGGCAACTTGCTACTGGAAAATGTTGAGAAAATGGATATCCGCTATAAGTGAAAGGCAAAAGAAAAAGCCTGAACGCGAATTGCGTCCAGGCTCAGCCTAGTGGTGCAGTTGAGCAATCCAAATCCGAACCTGTTTTCTGATCGGCCAATGCGGTTTTGAGGTCATCAAAAGTGATGGTCGTTGTCCCTTCCTTGTAGTT
>CAJFSS010000025.1 GCA_904419745.1 Candidatus Pseudoruminococcus merdavium
GTCGGAAGGCGGCTTGCGTTGTATGGTTCGCATACATGGACAGCCACCCGCCTGCGCTGTATTTCCGGCGTTTTTAACCTACGGAAATCTATACTAACAAACAGCTCCCTAAACTTTTTCGTTTTTTTCGTTTTTCTTTGGAGCTCCAACAATGTGATTCCTTCTATCTGCATCATATTTCTTATCTTTTCATTCATGTTTTTTGAAGAACCCTTTCCATATATTTATCTACCTATCCCCTACAGGGTAGTATTCTGGATATTTAGCCATGTCATTCAAATTCAATTTCATGAATTTCGCTAAATACTTATTGCAGGAACCCCCAAAACAGGATA
The DNA here is from genome assembly GCA_904419745.1 of Candidatus Pseudoruminococcus merdavium. Taxonomy (GTDB): domain Bacteria; phylum Bacillota; class Clostridia; order Oscillospirales; family Ruminococcaceae; genus Pseudoruminococcus_B; species Pseudoruminococcus_B merdavium. The sequence goes on from CAJFSS010000025.1 coordinate 336, forward strand.
CAATAGGGGCATATTAACTTTCGTAGAAAGGAAAGTATTTATGAAACATCCTGTTATCTTCCTGTGTCCGTCCTGTCAGCAGCCTTTGAAACAAAATGGCCAAAGTTATACCTGTAAACATGGCCATAATTTTGATATTTCCAAAGAGGGATATGTGAATCTCCTGCTCTCTTCCTCCCAACATGCAAAATCACATGGGGACAACCGGGATATGATCCGTGCAAGACGGGATTTTCTCAATTTAGGCTATTATAGCTGTTTACGGGAAAAATTGAAGCAGGAGGTTCTTTCCATCTGTCAGCCATTTTCCAATCCCGTCCTAATAGATGCTGGCTGTGGGGAAGGTTATTATACCACCGCGGTATACCAGGCAATTGCCCAGGAAAAACAACGGGATAAGTGTGCCGTATACGGATTTGATATGTCAAAGGAGGCATTACGGATTGCATCCAAACGCTGCCGGCAAATCCACTTTGCAGTTGCAAACCTATTTTCCATGCCTCTTCCAGATAACTGCGCTGATTTTATCATGGAACTGTTTGCCCCAATTGCAGAACAAGAATTTTACCGTGTGCTGAAACCTGGCGGAATCTTGCTGCTTGTCATACCAGCAAAGGAGCACTTGTTCCAGCTCAAACAAGCTATTTATGATACCCCTTATTATAATGAAACCAAGCCTTTTTCCCTCCAGGGGTTTTCCTTTCTTCGAAAAGAGAATGTAAACAATACAATAGAACTCTCTGGTAAAACTGTCATCCGGAACCTCTTTTCCATGACGCCATATTTTTACCACACCCCTGCCAAATTTCTTAAGCGGCTGGAAGAACTGGAGCGTTTGACTACAAAAATTGATTTTGATCTATTCTTTTTTCAAAAGAAGTAAATATCTTGTGGTTCGGGCGGAAGATATCTGAACCGTAAAAAAGCCTTCCAGCAGTGCGCTGGAAGGCTTTTTGGTTAAAATAATGTTTTATCCCTGTACTTTTTTATGAAAGCTTTTGACAGACAGGGCAATTCCACCCGCTGCCAGTAACATCAGCACCACCCACAGATTTGAGTGATTTTCATCGCCTGTCTGTGGAGTGCTCGTCTGGGATTCATCTTCAGGATTTGTTTCTGACGGTTCTCCAGGAACAGATTCTGCCGGCTTTTTCTCCAAAGCAGTAATAGCATCTTCTATGGCCTGGGCCATCGCGTCAACCTCCGCCTGTTCCGTAATATCCTTACCACGGATTACAGCAGTCATTGCTGCTTCTACTGCGGAAAAATCCTTGTAATCTTCCTGGTTCAAAGCCTCGGCTTTGGCAATTGCGGCATCGACTTTACTATAATCGGCGTCTTTGTATTCCAGCGCGGCAATGGCGTCCTCAATCGCCAGAGCCATCGCATCAACTTCTGCTTGCTCTGTGCTATCCTTATCGCGGATAACAGCGGCAATTGCTGCTTCCACTGCGGAAAAATCCTTGTAATTTTCCTGGTTCAAAGCCTCGGCTTTGGCAATTGCGGCATCAACTTTACTATAATCAGCAGCAATATGGAAAACATCGATCGGTAATGTCGGTCCGTCCATTCCCATTATAAACAGATTCTTTCCGGCATTTTTGTTAAGGAGATCTAAAAATTCCTGGGATTGGAAATCTTCTACTGCTTGACAGCTGTCCTTCAGCCATGCGGAATTCCCATCGGTAACGTTTCCAACTGCATCTACTGCAATAATTTTTGCACCGGGATGCTTACAATCTGTTCTCCAATAGCAATTATTGACAGGGCCTTCTACAAAGCCGATCTGTGCGGCCTCGCTCTCCTCACCGGAAAAAGAAATTTCTCCATTGAAAAAACAATTTTCTACAGAAACAACCGGGTTTCCTTTTGCATTGCCATCAAATCCTGCTCCAATGATTCCACCATACAGGCAACCGGCTCCTGTACCAGAAATTGTTCCGGAAAAAGCGTTGTTTTTTATTTCAGCGGTACCGCCGTAACATTCAATTTGCCCTACAATCCCGCCAATACAGTTTGTAACATCCGTCAGATCCGATTTGATATTTACATAGGAACGGCAGTTTTCAATTACCGAAACACTGCCTGCATCGGAAGCAATTCCTCCTACAATACCACCAAGACCTGCCCAACCATATGCTGCTGTCACATTCCCCGTTGTGTAGCAATTGCGGATGGTTGCATTGTGAAGCCAAGAAACCAGCACACCATTTCTCAGCATATTACTTTCAGCAGGGACATTCATATTTACGTCAACTACACCGAGATTTTGGACAACACCATAGTATACGGTGGAAAATAATCCATAACAAGTTTTGGCTTCTGTTAAAGTGAGATTGGAAATGACATGGCCCTGTCCATCAAATGTACCAGAAAAAGGTTCATTCATCCCAATTGGTGTCCATTCATTCCCATTTAAATCCAAATCCGCACCTAAGAAAATGGTAATACCTTTAAAATCAGTGGTTTCAGAAAGGCTTGCCAAACCGGCAAACTGTTCTGCAGTTGTCAGCGTATAACTTTCCTGTGGATTTGCCGCATCATACCAGCTAGTATCCGAAGTCCCATCCCAAGAATCAGCCGACTGTTCTTCTGGTGCGGCAAACGCCGCGATTGGCATTAGTGCAAACGCCGTAACAACTGCCAGAAGTGCAGAAAGCAATCTCTTTTTCTTCAAACAAAAAACCTCCTTCGTTTTTATGCAGCGTCCCATAAGGAAGTAAAAAGAATTTTGGTAGGAACCGGCGTGTCAGGTCACGCCGGTTCCGATTCGTTTAGGGACTCCCGTCCAATCTTCAAAGGAATGCGGATTTGCCCCACATAGGTGAAGTACAGGTCGATTCGCACCTGCTTTCTCCCGTTCTCCTTTACCGGGCTGTGTACCACGATCCTGCTCACAAGCTCATTGAGAATGGCGGCGTCAAGTTTCGGAATATCCAGGTACTTGTCCACCAGCTTCAGAAACTCGTTCACATCGGAAACCTGCCCGG
>CAJFSS010000026.1 GCA_904419745.1 Candidatus Pseudoruminococcus merdavium
CTCGTCCAGGTGCAGATGGATGTAATACAGTTTTTCCTCTTTGCTCCACTTCCGATGTGGTGTCCCTTTCTTTCCCATTCCTATTCCTCCTTTTTCTCTATATTTTACTACGAAAAAAGTAGACACCCACACTTTTGTGAGTGTCTACTTTCATTTTACAGGTGCAACAGTTTTTTCTGTTCTCCCCTTTTGTTTATGCCTTGTTGGCTTTTATATCCGTTCCGTATCTCAGTGTTTTATACACGGTGGTTGCAATTTCCACAATTGTAAGAACTGTAATAAAAACAAACAAAAGATTGGAAGCTAGATCCCCATTCCATTTCTCGATGAAAAAGGTTGCGGATGAACTAATCTGTTCTCCCGCCTGCAACTTCAGCTCTGCAGTAAAATTCGGATTCCAGAATGGAAATACTTTTAAGACAACAAAAGATAAGACGATTTGTAGAGCGCCGCAGACAATGTTGCTAATCATGACAGGTTTGCAGTATTGTCCTGCGATCAGACGAAAAATCTCATCGCCTAACCCGATCACCAGTGAAAGGATAAAAACTGGGAGTATGATATGCCATTGTTCCAAATTAAAAACGGGAATGGTGGAGATCTTTTCTCCATTTTTGAAAATAGCACTGAAGAAATTTGGTGCAAAAATGAGTAAGATGCAGAAAATAACAATAAATACAATCCCAAGAATACTGTCGCCTCTGCTAATGATGGCCCTTTTATCTGGGACTGGAGCCAAAAAGTTAGGGGTCCAGATTTTTTTCTTACCAGTGCGGCTATCTTCCAAATTCCGGACGTTCCATTCGGTTTCTTTTTCCAAATCAAATTTTACCTTGTTCCGTTCCATGATGGCAAACATCAATGTGATACCACCGAAAATACCAATACAGGAAACGATTACGTTGGGAATCCCCTTTCCAATACCGTAAATCGCCGATGTCACAACAGCCTGCACTATGCCGGAATCTGCCAGTCCCATACCCTCTTGAATGCCTTCTGCAACGGAAACGGCAAGAATCGGAACAGCTGCACAGAGCAGGACGATCTTTAAAAACCAAAGGTATGTGTCAAAGTATTCCGGACCGATCAAATAATGCTTGTCATCCTGATACTGCTTTGCAAATTCCCTGGGATCGCCAAGCTTTGTCAACACTGTTTCCATGGATTGTTCCGTTTCCCACATATCACTGATTAGCTCCTGGAGTTCCAAGTTAACCTCATGACGCTGTTTTTTTGGCAGGCGCCGGACTACCTGGTAAATGTACCGTTCCATTAACTCCTGATCCTTTGGATTCATGCTTCATCCTCCTTTAGCAGAGTATTCATTCCAGCGGCCATTTCTTCCCACTGATGTTTTAATTTCTGATAGATTTCATCCCCATACGCTGTCCTTTGATAATACTTTCTTGGTTTAGAGCCGCCGGTTTCCCAAGTGCTTTCTAAAAGTCCCTGCTTTTCCAACCGGCGTAAAAGAGGGTACAGTGTGTTCGGATCTATAGGAATCCCCTTTTCTTCCAGGCTTTGTACAAGGGAATACCCATATTTTTTCTCTTTCATCTGGCTGAGAACGCTCAACACCAGCGTCCCACGGCGTAGTTCCATGAGCAAACTGTCAAGTAAATCCTTTTCTTCACCCAACCCGTACCACCTCCTGTTATTATTATACTGTATATCACACACTATTGTCAATATTAAAATAAAAGGTGATGGCTTATAGAATCATATTTTTAAAAAGAAAATAGCGCCTGACACAATTGTCAGGCGCTAGCTGATTTATTTTGCTTGTTTGATAGATTTCCGCTGCATAAGGAGGAATTCACTGCAATTCGGTTGGTTCGACTTAAACGTAACACGATACCCACAATTTTCGACTGATGTTCCGGTGTTGATACAGCTCGTCTGCTCGGTGATTCAAACCATCGAAATGTACGGCGGATAAATGCAAATGGGGCGGCACTACCGAGGGGTTGAATCATCCTTTATTCCATCAAGTATTTCCTTAATTTGGGAAATGGTTTTCTTTTGTTCCCGCAAAGCTTTGATATAGGCAATGCGTTTTACAGTTTCCTCCCTGGGATACCGGCGTGTTAAATTAGAATCTTCTTGCTGAAAAGGGAGGAACCCTTCCTCCGTATAGAACTTTAATGTACTATATCGGGTTTCCGTCAGGCGCACCAATTCCCCTATCGTCACATATTCGGAAGCCAGAATCGCTTCCATAGTTCTCTGCCTTGACACTGTGCACATCCTCTTTCATCAGGTGGCTGCAACAACAACCATCATCAGCATGGTATCCACATAGTTAATTACCCTTGCAATCTCATCACTGACCGGATGCTCTTTGATTTCTTTCAGCCTGTTTTTCAATCCTTTCTTTTCATAGGCAGAAAAGTATTTGGTAAGATCTCCGCTCTTATTTAAGAGTACTGTCAAAGCCACAATATCTTCCGATACTTCTCCTTCCTCCAGGATTTCTGCACGGATATTTTGAATCACAATATCAACAGCTTTTTCATCAGGGATATATACATCTTTTCCCCCAAACAGTCCGCCTTTTTCCTTCTCTACACAACCGGTATCCACCAGTGATTCTCCAATACAGCCAATCAACGCGTTACTGTTCTTGTCAGTAAATGTAATGGAATAGTCTTCCAGCACTTTTTCAAACTTAACTGGTTGTTTCTTTTCAATAAAGTCAAAAACAGGACGCAAATATTTTTTCTCTGCGGGTAAGTCCCTTTTTACGGACAGTTTTTTATTTTCCAGTTGCACAATATCATCCAGCAACAGCTCTATTACGCTGGATGCGGCAACGCACATGACTTTCTCAATGCCAAATGTAGGAATCTTGCCCTTGTTATTCAAAACACAGAGCAAATATTTCTGGGTGAGTGACAAATCCTTCATGTCATAGCCTCCTCATAAGCTTGGTATTTTTACTGACCACTTATTACTTACTACTTATGATATAAATGTATCATGAAGAAACCCTGTTGTCAATAGCTTCATGAAAAGTATTTGGCTTTTTAGAAATAATATGGAGTCCCACCTATTTAATTGGCTGACGGATAACCGTTTTCAAATTTTCCGGTCTGCATTTGCGTACATCGCTCAGATAAATCTCATGATGATATCTCCCGGTAGAAAAATCCGGACTGTAAAGTTAAATGAAAGTTGAGGACCCGTCAGCCCAGATGGTACAATGGTTTTACCACAAATCCAAGTACCTCCCGAAAGGAGACGAGTCC
>CAJFSS010000027.1 GCA_904419745.1 Candidatus Pseudoruminococcus merdavium
TCGCAAGGGAAAAAATGAGGGAAAAGGGCCAAACCGAGGTGGCGAAAACGCTGGAAACACCAGTGTTTTCAAGGGGTATAGAAATTTTAACTGAGAAATGAAAATTTTAGTGTTAAATGGCAGCCCGCGTGTGCGGGGTAACACAGCCGCAATGGTAAACGCCTTTGCACAGGGAGCAAGGGAGGCAGGTCATGTCGTAGATATTATTCCCGTGTGCAGGAAAAAAATTTCCGGCTGCCTTGCCTGTGAGTACTGTCACACAAAAGGCGGGGGAAAGTGTATCCAGCAGGATGATATGCAGCAGGTGTATCCACTTCTGGAGGAAGCAGAGATGATTGTCCTAGCTTCTCCAGTCTATTACCACAGTTTTACTGGGCAGCTACAGTGCTGCATCAATCGGATTTATGCGTTAGATAAGCCAAAAAACCTGAAAAAAGCGGCTTTATTCCTCAGTTCAGGGAGTAATGATGTCTATGGTGGAGCGCTTTATGAATATAAAAATTCTTTCCTGGATTATTTAAAGCTTGAAGATATGGGGGTATTTACAGCTTATGGGGAACAGAATAAATCTGAGGAATTGCTTGGGAATCTCAGAGAATTTGGAAAAAAGCTGAATTGAAACGACCTCATCAGGAGGAAAGGAACTTCCGGGTTTCCACGGTTTTCTTGTCGTTTTGGGGAAAGAAAAAGGCACACTGTATAATGATGAGGTGCCATAACGAAGGTTTTGAAAACAAGTGGCAAAGACAATCGGTACGGTATATTGCAGAAAAATCTAAAACTGAATTTGGAGGAAACTGCAATGAAATCATTGTTTGAACAGATGGGCGGCGCTTATATACTGCAAGACAATTACTATTTGCCGAATCTCACTTTACCTGCCGAAGAAAATAAGACCATAGGCATATGGGGGCATCGACATTTGCGCTATCTCAAACAGCACCGTAAAGTGTTTTACACCAATCTGCTCACAAGCGGCAGACTGAACGGCTATCTTGCGGATATTGACAAGCAGGCTGAAGATATGTTTCTTCGGCTGGCAAAACAGATGGCAGAGCGTGAGGGTGTGACTGAGCAGCTAAAGGCGGAAAATCAGATGGAATGGGTTTGCAGGATGAACAACATTCGTAGCAGGGCGATGGAGATTGTAAATGCAGACCTGATATTCAACGAATAACACAGTTAATAACACAAAAACAGAGCAGGCAAGGAACACATCCTTACCTGCTCTGTTTTTGTACCTGCAACGGTCTGTTAGGCTCTGCAAGCGTTACTTTTTTTCGATAATCTCTCGGTGAAAGCCCTGTCTTTTCCTTAAAGCATTTTCCAAAATGGCTGATTTGCCTAAATCCTACGCTGTCTGCAATATTGCCTATCGGCTCGTCAGAATTTTTCAGCAATTCAGTAGCCTTTGAAAGTCTGTATTCGGTTAAGTATTTGTACGGTGTGGTCTGCATACTTGTCTTAAAGCAGCGCAGACATTCTGATTTGCTGACATTTGCACTCCCCGCAAGTCTGTCAAGAGAGATGTCCTCGCCATAGTGTTCGCTTATATATTGTAAAAATTTCTGCATACGAGAGCCAATAATAGTATCCGTATTTCTGCTCGGTAATTGAATGTTTCGGCATACTTCAAGCCAAAGTGCAGAGAGCAGACAGAGCACCTCATAGGCGTAAAATTCTGTTTTTCTGTTTTCAAGGTCAGCAAGACAGGATAGCACAGAGAGAATTGATTGACACCAATTCTTTTCTTTCGGAAAGCAGCAGATCGGTAATTCATCCTTACCGACAATGCGCTCCACAAAAGCCCCTCCGGGGCTGCCAAAATAAAATTTAAGAAAATAATCGGGGAAAATGAAACTGTTATAGTGGCAAGATAGCGACTTTTTAACAAGATGTATCACATTTTTATTGATAAAGATACCGCTGCCCCTATTCACTTGAACGGATGTATCCAATGTCTTTATTTCAATTTCACCGTCCAGTACATAGATGAACTGTAAATCTTCGTGCCAGTGCATAACCTGAAAGCCGGGATTTCTCGGATAACTTTGGTCGCCCACAACATCAAGCACAAGATACGGAAAATCCGAGTCTGCATTTAGATTGACGGAGTTTATGTAATTGTTTTGTTCGTTTTTCATTTTGCTTTATCCTTGATTGAACATATTATGATAATACTTGGCGATATTTTAATATTATATCGCATTTAATTGTGATAATATTATACTAATCAATAAATGTAAAGTCAAGATGGGAGGTGGGGCAAGAATGTTTTTTCAGTATGGCGAGAAAGAGATTACATACCTAAAACAAAAAGATAAACGCCTCGCAGAAGTGATTGATAAAATCGGGAAAATCGAGCGTGAAGTGGACAGTGATTTGTTTTCTTCGGTTGTTCATCACATTATCGGTCAGCAGATTTCTACAAAGGCGCAGGCAACGATCTGGCAGAGAATGCAGGATAATCTTGGTGTAGTGAATGCCGATACCGTTCTTGCTGCCGGGATCAATCATTTACAGTCTTTTGGAATGACTTTCAAAAAAGCCGAGTATATCACAGACTTTGCTGTAAAAGTACAAAACGGGGCGTTTGATTTAGAGGAGATTTGGGACAAAACGGACAATGAGGCAATAGAGGAATTGTCGTCACTGAAAGGTATCGGTGTGTGGACTGCCGAAATGATTTTGCTTTTTTGTATGCAGCGCCCTAATGTATTCAGCTACGGAGATTTAGCTGTTTTGCGTGGTATGCGAATGGTATATCATCATCGGAAAATAGACCGTAAATTGTTTGAAAAATATCGCAGGCGGTTAAGCCCCTATTGCAGTGTGGCAAGCTTGTACTTTTGGGCAGTAGCCGGTGGTGCGATACCTGAAATGAAAGATTACGCCCCTAGAAAGGAGAACAGAAAAAATGAACGAACAAGAGAAATTACGAGCAATTCAAAACAGGGATAGTTCGTATGACGGTAAGTTTATTTTTGGTGTGAAAACAACGAAAATCATATGCCAACCGGGCTGCCCTGCAAGATTACCACTTGAAAAAAATGTCGTATTTTTTGACACGATGGAAGAAGCGATAGAAAAAGGCTATCGTCCATGTAAAAGATGTAAGCCGAAATTGGTTAATCAATCACAGGAGGGAAAATAAATGGGCAACACTATCGTATTATTTGAAGTGACCGTAAAAAACGGGAAAATGGATGATTATTTGAAAATGGCAGGCTCACTGAAGGAGAGCCTTGCAAATGCAGAGGGATTTATCAGAGCAGAGCGTTTTTCTTCCCTTGCCACTGAGGGAAAACTGCTCAGTATGTCCGTATGGGAAAATGAAGAATGTGTTTCAAAATGGCGGAACTTTGCCGCACACCGTATGGCGCAAAAGCACGGGAGAATGAATGATTTTGCAGACTACAAAATCACGGTTGTAACGCCCGTCCGCAGCTATACAATGACTGACAGGGCAGCAGCACCTGCGGACTCCAATGCATATTTGGAGGTGTAAACTTATGACCTATACATATCACTATGACTCGCCTTTATGCGGTATCACACTTTCGAGCAACGGAACAGAGCTGACAGGACTTTGGTTTGACGGGCAAAAATATTTTGGAGATACTCTTCCAAAAGAATATGAAGAAAAGAGCCTGCCGGTATTTGAACAGTCTGTTCACTGGCTGGATATTTATTTCAGCGGCAAAGCACCTGATTTCACGCCGCCGCTGTGTATGCAGACAACGCCTTTCCGTAAATCCGTATGGGAAATTATGCTGACTATTCCATTTGGAAAGACAATGACCTACGGCGAAATTGCAGAAAGAATAGCAAAGCAAAAAGGACTTTCTAAAATGTCCGCACAGGCTGTCGGCGGTGCAGTGGGGCATAATTCCATTTCCCTCATAATTCCTTGTCATCGTGTTGTCGGTACAAACGGGAGTTTGACAGGATATGCAGGCGGCATTGAGAAAAAAGTACAGTTGCTCACATTAGAAAAAACCGATATGTCCTCATTTTTCGTACCGAAGAAAGGAACTGCCTTATGATTTCATCAAATGCGAAAACAATACAAAAATCCTTTACTGAGCAGGCAAAGAACTTTGAAACAACATCAATGAACTTTACAAAGCAAGAATACTTGGAACATATGATTTCGTATGTCAAGCCTCAAAAAACAGACACCGTTTTAGAGGTGGCGGCAGGAACTTGTATCTGCGGGCGTTCTCTTGCCCCATTTGTAAAAAATGTGACTTGCCTTGATATGACAACGGCTATGCTTGCGGTTGGAAAAGGCGCAGCCGAGAAACAAGGACTTTTGAATATGGACTTTGTGCAAGGTGATGCCGAGAAATTACCGTTTTCAGATAACAGCTTTGACATTGTAATTTCCCGCCTTGCTTTTCACCATTTTCCAAATCCGAAACGCTGTTTTTCAGAAATGGCAAGAGTTTTGAAAACAGACGGTAAAATGGTTGTTATTGATATGGAAGCAGCCGAGGAAGCATTGCGTAATACGGAAGATGACATAGAAACCCTGCGTGATCCCTCGCATATGCGAAATTTGAGCAAGGAAGAATTTACAGAAATGTTCCGAGGAAGTTGCTTGTCCATTACGACAATGGATTGCTCGGAACTTCCCGTTTCGCTATCTGCTTGGCTCGCTCTTACTAATACACCTGCCCAAATAGCCGCAGACATATCCAAACGCTTTGCTGATGAAATAAATAGTAATTATTTAACAGGCTTTAATCCTTATGAAAAAAATGGAGAAATCTATTTTAATCAGCGTTGGCTTATGATGATCGGAAAAAAGCTTTGATGGATTGTAACGCTTTCAAACGCAAAATCGAGGGGTAAGGTACAAACACCTTACCCCTTAAAGTTTATATCTTAAAAACGGCTTACAATCAGGCTTTTTCAACCTCTATTTTTCGACTTTACCTTGTTTCATGGAAATTCCTTTGCCTCTGTGGTATAATCTGATTAGTCAAAAAGCACGCAGCTGCTTTAACGAGGTGCATTATGGAACGATATATCATAGAGCCGCAAGGCGGAATACGGATAGAAGCCCAAAAATGGCAGTCTATCACAATAAAGGATATAGAGGGCGGTCAGGTTGCCGACTTCTTTGCAGAGATTGCAGGTACACATAACGAATATCTTTCCCCGTCCGTAACGCTGGACTGCAACGAGTCTCTCCACATCGGGGTAGGTACAATTCTGTATTCCAACCTCTACCGCCCCATGTTCGAGATCCTGTACGACGATGTGGAACGGCACGATCTGCTTTTCCCGGCTTGCAGCAAAGCGATGTACGATTTCTTTTATCAAAACGGCGCAGAACATCCCAACTGCCTCGATAATATCAACCGGGCGCTTGGAACAAGCCGAAATATCATCCAGCCCGTCAATTTTTTCATGAATACCCGCATTGAGCAGGACGGGAAAATTGTGATTGAGAAGCCTGTCTCAAAGGCCGGCGATAAAGTTGTTTTGAAAGTTCTGGAGGATTGTATTGTGGGGATTTCCGCTTGCAGTGTTTCGGAATCGGACACAAACAGCGGCAGATGTACCGCCATTGAAATCAGCATAGATAGAATAGGAGATATTTAGATGGATATATCTTTGAGACAGTGCAGGATGGCAGATATAGACGAGCTTCGTACGCTGTCCATCCAAACCTATTACGAGACCTTTGCGTCGCTCAACACATCGGAAAATATGGAGGAATATCTGCGGTGTGCATTTGACAGGGAAAAACTGCGCAAAGAATTAGCGGATAAAAATTCGATGTTTTTCTTCCTGCTCTCCGATGAAAAGCCGGCAGGCTATCTGAAAGTAAACGAAGCTCCGTCGCAGACAGATGTGAACGACCCTGCGTCGCTGGAAATCGAAAGGATCTATGTATCCGGCGGATTTCAGGGCGAGGGCTTGGGCCGCTATTTGATGGAACAGGCGATTCGGATGGCGGTTGAGCGGAAGAAAAAATATGTCTGGCTCGGCGTTTGGGAAAAGAATGAAAAGGCAATCCGCTTTTATAAACGCAATGGTTTCTATCAAATAGGGACACATCGTTTGTTATGGGTGATGATGTGCAAACCGATCACATCATGCGAAAAGATTTAAGCACTTCTTGAAATAAAGGATATACGGAGGCGACTATGAAAATTATTGAAATAACAGACAGGACGCCGGATTTGACAGAACAGCTGTTGGAGGTATGGGAAAGCTCCGTAAGAGCTACCCACCTATTCCTGTTAGACGATGAAATCAAGAGTATCAAAGAATATGTCCCGCAGGCGCTGAATGGGATCGCCCATCTTATAATTGCGGAAGATGAGACGGGATGCCCGGTTGCCTTTATGGGAATTGAGGACGGTACGCTTGAAATGTTGTTCATATCTCCGGAAGAACGGGGAAAAGGGCTCGGAAAACGCCTGATCCAATACGGGATCGAAAGCTATGGTGTAAAACGGCTGGCAGTCAACGAGCAGAACCCGCAGGCAAAAGGGTTTTATGAACACATGGGCTTTCAGGTTTACAAACGGACAGACCTTGACGAACAGGGAAATCCTTACCCCCTGCTGTATATGCGCCTTGGAAAAACATCGGAGGAACGCCGATGAATATGTCAGTTCCAAGCGGGAGAATCCGAAAATGAAGAACCTGAAAAGCATTGAGCTTCTTCAAAACAAAGAAGAGCGATTACCCGGGTTTTCACCGGATTTTCCCTATATTTCCACCTGTGCCCAAATTGACGAATACGAAGGTCGGCTTGTGCCTTGGCACTGGCATAGGCCGGTCGAGCTTTTCTACATCGAAAGCGGGGCTTTAGAGTATTACACAACGAAAGGCCGTTTTCTGTTCACTGCCGGCATGGGCGGATTTGTAAACTCAAATGTCCTGCACATGACAAAACCGATGTCTGCTCATGGAGATAAAACCATTCAGCTTCTTCATATTTTTGATCCGGATTTCATTTCCGGCCACCACGGCAGCTGGATAGAAACAAAATATGTTATGCCGATTATTACGGCGCCGCAAATTGAAATCGCTGCGTTTTCCTCCGAGCAGGATCGGCACGCCCAAATCCTGCGTTTGATTCGCAATGCTTTTGAAATATCGGATAAAGAGATTGGCTGCGAAATAAAAATACGGGAAGCCTTGTCACAAATATGGCTATTACTTTTTGATTTGCTTTCCGAACAAATACGGACAGTCGGCTCGCAGGACAAAAACGATGAGCGGCTTAAAATGATGATGATTTATATTCATGAACATTACGCAGAAAAAATCTCGATTTCCGATCTTGCGGGCGCAGCCTATTTAAGCGAACGGGCCTGCTTCCGGCTTTTTCGGAACGGTCTGCACACTACGCCAACGGATTATATTCGCAGCTGCCGATTGCAGGAAGCGTGCAGGCTGCTTGCGAACAGCCGGGAATCGATTGCCGATATCGGATATGCCTGCGGTTTGGGTGACAGCAGCTATTTCAGCAGGATTTTTAAGGAATGCATAAACTGTACGCCTGTACAGTACCGCCAAAAATGGCGGGATAATCCTATAAATTGTCCGAAATAATACAGAAAAAAAGCGGCGCTGTCTTTATCATAATAGATAAAGATAAGTGCCGGAGGATGGAGTATGTATTATACATCGGAAGATTTTTTAGAAACAGACGCCCCTGAAACGCTGTCCGTCATTGCCCGGGCAAGAGAGTTGACAAGAGCGTATTATTTGACCGACTACCATGACAGGCAGAAAAGGAATCGGATTTTAAGCGAGTTGTTCGGCGGCATTGGAAAAAATGTCGTGATTGATACGCCGTTTCACTGCGATTACGGGAAGAACATCTTTTTGGGCGATGATGTTATCATCAATATGAATTGCACGTTTGTGGATAATAAACCGATTCGGATCGGCAGCCGTGTATTGATTGCGTCCAATGTTCAGATTTACACTTCAGCGCATCCCGTCTTGCCACAGGAAAGGTTGATTGCAAACCAGGAAGATTCGGAAACGGTCTTTTTTCGGACATATGCCCGCCCTGTTGAAATCAAAGATAATGTCTGGATCGGCGGCGGTTGCATTCTGCTGGCCGGTGTAACGATAGGCGAAAACAGCGTGATCGGGGCGGGCAGCGTTGTGACACGTTCTATACCCGCAAATTGCGTTGCAGTCGGAAATCCGTGCAAAGTCATCCGGTCTTTTAACGGCGAGGTCACGCAGGAGTATCAGGTGAGGTAAATCATATGGAGAATAACAAATGGCTTCAATGGGCAATCGAACTGCAAAGCCTTGCCCAAGCGGGACTAACATACGGCAAGGATAAATTTGACTTGGAACGATACACCCGTATTCGGGAAATTTCCGCAGAAATGATGAGCCGACTTTCCGACACGCCCATGGATACGGTGAAAGGCCTGTTTTGTAATGAAAGCGGCTATCAAACGCCGAAAATCGATACAAGGGCGGCGGTTTTTCAGGACGGAAAAATTCTGCTCGTGCATGAAAACAACGGCACATGGTCGCTCCCCGGCGGCTGGTGCGATGTGGATCAGTCGGTGGCTTCCAATGTGATAAAGGAAGTCAAGGAAGAAACCGGCTTGGACGTGACAGCCGATAAACTGATCGCCGTTCAGGACTGGCGGCTGCACAATGTGCGAAATTACGCTTACGGTGTGATCAAAATCTTCGTTTTATGCCGGAAAACCGGCGGCGCTTTTGTTGAAAATATCGAAACAACGGAAATCGGATATTTTGACCGGGACAAACTGCCGGACAATCTTGCAACGGAAAAGACTACAGCAGAACAAATCCAACTGTGCTTTGACGCATATTACAATGAAAACTGGAAAACACAGTTTGATTAAAGGCGAGGAACTTAAAACATGAACAAGCAGGAAATTTACAGCCTTTTGAAAGAAAAGCATATATGGCATGAAATCACTGAGCACAAAGCGGTCTATAACATGGCGGAGCTGGCCGAAATTGAAATTCCTTACCCGGAAGCCGAAGCTAAAAATCTTTTCGTCCGTGACGATAAAAAACGAAACTACTATCTGATTACGGTGAAAGGCGACAAACGAGTAGACCTGAAGGAGTTTTGGAAAGCAAATCAAACCCGCCCTTTAAGTTTTGCTTCCGAGGAGGATTTGATGAAGATTTTAGGGCTGGCTGCCGGTCCGGTAACGCCGCTCGGCGTACTGAACGATGAAGAAAGAAAAGTTACGGTTTTTCTCGACAGGGATTTTTTCAACGAACCCGGACTGATCGGCGTTCACCCGAACGATAACACCGCAACGGTGTGGCTGAAAGCCGAAGATTTAGTCCGCAGGATAGAGGAACATGGAAACAGGATAAATGTTGTTCCTATTTAAGGTCGTGTTATTTCTTTTTCAGTTTTATTGGGTGAACAAAATAATGTTCAAATATTCAGAAAAATATGCGAAACCCTGCTGGTAGTAACTTGATTTCCGGCAGGGTTTCTGATATAATACAAATGTTCTCATTTGAAAGAGCAACAACTGAATAGTATTCTTCACATTAGAGTGAGAGAGACGGCTTTCAGCCGGACAACGCTTGCGGTATGCTAAGAGAAAATACCGCCGCTTCTGAAACTGCTTTGGACTGTCGGCAGTCAGATAAGCGTAAAGGACAGTTTCGACTTTGAATTTCAAAGCCGGTTACATGAATGTGAAGCCACCACCGCAGGGGATAAGTCTATCCTTTTTGCGGGAAGTCGGTACACATTTGTGTGCCGGCTTTTTTGTTGCCCGAAAGCCGGTTACAACTGAATGACCGGCTGGATGGGATATGATTTTGCCAAGACCGTCGGGGTCCCCGAAAAGTCGTTAGACTTTTTGGGGAGAGGAGGAACAACGGCGTGAGTGAGTTTTCGTGCTTGCACGGAAATGAGCGATACAAAGTTTGTGACGACGAGAGCGAAACGACGCTGCGGTGAGACTCCGGGGCAGGGACAGAAAAATGACATTCAGGCAGACCGGCGAAGGTTAGGAGAGAAAGCGTGTCCACAACAGTAACGAGCATCGGATTGTGGCCCCCACAATTCCAATCCGCACCCTAAAGGGATGCGGACTGACTCAGGGGTGCGGGTCTCCGGTGGAGACCTCTGAACACTTGTGTTCAGAAGCACCGACCGAGCCGGCAGGCGAGACGCCGCCCTATGACCCTGCTAAAGAAGCTAAAACACAAGAATGGAGATGATATTTTTGAATAAGGAAAGCGATAAAAAAGTGCGTATCAAGGTACGCTTATCCGAAGAAGAAGGCGAAAAACTAAAGCGCTGTGCAGCAGCGTGCGGGCTATCTCAGTCGGCATTGATCCGTCAGCTTTGCAAAGGCAAAGTACCCAAGCCACAACCCAAAAAAGAATTTTGGGAAGTGCTTGAAGCACTCTACGCAGTCCACAACAATTTCAAAAGCTGTGCAAAATTTGAGCCGTCCGCT
>CAJFSS010000028.1:0-1101 GCA_904419745.1 Candidatus Pseudoruminococcus merdavium
ATTTATTTCAATCCACCCACCCCGCATGGGGTGGGACCGGGAAGACACAGACGGAAATCCGCCGACTGATGCAGATTTCAATCCACCCACCCCGCATGGGGTGGGACCGCCAAGGAGATGGAGTTCTGCCGTTCTGACCTCCCAGATTTCAATCCACCCACCCCGCATGGGGTGGGACTGTCGTGTTGTTGTATGCTTTACGCACATAAGTATTTCAATCCACCCACCCCGCATGGGGTGGGACGGCTCTGTTCTTATACTTCCAAGCATTGCAAATACAATTTCAATCCACCCACCCCGCATGGGGTGGGACGGTTTTGATACTGCCAACAAGATTGAAGTTGAGCCGATTTCAATCCACCCACCCCGCATGGGGTGGGACTCGATTTTTAATATCTCTATTCTTTTTTCTAACATTTCAATCCACCCACCCCGCATGGGGTGGGACGATGAAGTATGTGGATTCCATTACCTCTGTTAGCAGATTTCAATCCACCCACCCCGCATGGGGTGGGACAATCTCGGACACAAGCTGCTGAACATGATATGATGCTATTTCAATCCACCCACCCCGCATGGGGTGGGACATCAAAAAGTAGAAGTTATCCAAGTTATGAATGGGATTTCAATCCACCCACCCCGCATGGGGTGGGACAGGTCGCCAGCGACGCCACTCACCCCTATGCGGTATTTCAATCCACCCACCCCGCATGGGGTGGGACCTTGGGGGCAATCCCAGAATTTACGGAGCGCCCATAATTTCAATCCACCCACCCCGCATGGGGTGGGACGTGGGGACGGCTGCATTGAGAGACCCGGCAACGGGAATTTCAATCCACCCACCCCGCATGGGGTGGGACACAACAATTGGGTATGTCTGTATCAGCCTATATATTTCAATCCACCCACCCCGCATGGGGTGGGACCAGAGGGGGCTCTCTATTACGGTGAGACACGCCACGATTTCAATCCACCCACCCCGCATGGGGTGGGACTTGCTTTTGAACTGCGTGCCGCAAACTTCACACTGGTATTTCAATCCACCCACCCCGCATGGGGTGGGACCTCTCAGAACGCCTTATACTTTTCTCAAGCAATAGT
>CAJFSS010000028.1:1157-12562 GCA_904419745.1 Candidatus Pseudoruminococcus merdavium
GGTGGGACGTTAGTTCCCCCGGTTCGCCGGGGGAACTATGCCCGATTTCAATCCACCCACCCCGCATGGGGTGGGACCATGTCCCCAATGCTTTTGTATTTGACATCCTCTGATTTCAATCCACCCACCCCGCATGGGGTGGGACGAATGGCATTTGCAGGTAGACGCGCTGGAACTTCTATTTCAATCCACCCACCCCGCATGGGGTGGGACCATACAAAAAGCCTGAAACAGGAATCACAACAAGTATTTCAATCCACCCACCCCGCATGGGGTGGGACCGTATACTTTTGCTGGCTCCCTTTGTCCATTTTTTATTTCAATCCACCCACCCCGCATGGGGTGGGACTATCATGGTTTGGAATACTTTTCTTATTCTTTGACATTTCAATCCACCCACCCCGCATGGGGTGGGACTTTCATGGTGCGCTCCGACAGCGCAAGCCGGTATAATTTCAATCCACCCACCCCGCATGGGGTGGGACCCAAAGCACCACATATTGTGTTATTATCCAATGGTATTTCAATCCACCCACCCCGCATGGGGTGGGACGGCTTGCTGAAATAGCGCTAAACAGAGCAAAACTATATTTCAATCCACCCACCCCGCATGGGGTGGGACAACCAAAATTTGCTATAACCGCCGCGAAGCTAACGAATTTCAATCCACCCACCCCGCATGGGGTGGGACGCTACCATGAACGTGTTTTGCAATATTATTCTAATAATTTCAATCCACCCACCCCGCATGGGGTGGGACTCTTAATATATGTCTCGTTTTCCATTCATCCCACCCATTTCAATCCACCCACCCCGCATGGGGTGGGACATGGCAAACTGCATGGCCTTGCTTGCAGCAATGCCATCATTTCAATCCACCCACCCCGCATGGGGTGGGACAGCAAAAGTATACAGTTTTTTATCCGTATACTCCTGTAAATAAACAAAACTATATAAAACAGAGGGCTTTCATAGGGAAACAGAAACAATTTCCTGTCTCAAAAAACAAAAATCAGTCTGTTTTGTAGTGCGAACATCCCTGATATTCTATGAGCGCTTACCCTTCGCACTTCAAACCATTAAAAGTCCTTCTGGTTCATAAGAAGGTTTTGCGCCAAAATGCTCAATTTTTGTTTGATAGTGTGATCCCAAATAGTAAAACCGCAAACTGTCCTTTTCGGCATCCATAATAGAGAGCAGTGTGTGCTGCAGCTGTTTACACTGTGCAGGATTCATTACACACTCAAACACGGAATTTTGTACACGCTGACCATAATTGACACATTGCTTTGCGATCTTCCGTAAACGTTTTTTCCCCGATGTATCTTCGGTATTGACGTCATATGTGATCAAAACCATCATGTTTTACACCTCATTTCCAGAGAAAAGGCGGGTATTCATCGAGATCTTCCCGCAGATACCGGGCGAGCAACAGTGCCTGTACATAGGGCACCAATCCCCAGGGAATTTTTTCGCCCAAAAAGGGATGAGTGATAAGTTCCTGTTTTCGTTCCTGCCAACTTTTCAAAAATTTTCTTCGGGCCTGATCGGACAGTTGAACTGCTCCGCTTTCTGATATTAGAAAATCTTCCCCAGTAATGATTCGATTGTTTACCAGTGTTAGAACAAACCGATCTGCAAAACAGGGGCGTAGTTCTTCCATCAAATCCAGGGCAAGAGAGGAACGGCCTGGCCGATCTCGGTGCAGAAAACCTACATAAGCGTCCAGTCCCACGCTTTCCAGGGAAGAAGCACAGTCATTGCTCAGTAAGCTGTAGGCAAAAGACAGCATGGCATTGATATTATCGAGTGGAGGCCTGCGGTTTCGCCCTCGAAAAAAGAAAACCTCTTTTTCCCGCAGGATCATATCATCAAATACACTGAAATAAGCGGTTGCACCGGCGCCTTCCCAACCTCGCAGTGTATCCAGATTGTCCTCTTCAAGTACGCGTGGGAGAAGTTCCTGTATCGCTTTCGAGGCAGCCTGAAAAGCGTCTGTGTCAATCCGAAGTTTATGATCCCGCCGCGTCCGTTCAATGCTCCACCGGGTGTTATATAGTTTTCCGAAAATCATGTTTCGCGCAATCCTACTGCTTGCAGCCGGGTCATCTGCTGTGCGGTATTGTGTCCGGCGAAGCAATACATTGCCATTGTATGTTCCGGCAGTTCTGGCCAAAAAGCGCCCTCCCGGCGTACAAAAGCTCAGACCAATGTTCCGCTGGGCACAAGCCCCCATCAAAGCCGGGGAGGCGCCGGCATAAGAAAAACACACAATTCCGGATAGATTGTGTAGTGGAAACCGGCCGATCTCTTCTTTTTCCCGGTTTACTACCACATTCTCCCCATCTAAACTCAAATAAGCATTTTCCGTTGTGACAAACAGGGTATTGAGCAGATGTCTCATGTGAAATCCTCCAAATGTTGTTGCAAATATCCTGCAACGGACTTTTTCTGCATCAGTTTTGGTAAGCAGAGCTCCTTGAGGGAACAGGCGTTACAAGACTTGCTGGGCCGTACTTTTGGAGTATACTGGCGCTGATACAGCTGGTGCATTTCCTGCAAAGCCGCTTTTACTTGCTGACGAAGTTCTTCTGTGAAATCCACTTTTTCCCGGTGGCGTGTCTCACCGTAATAGAGAGCCCCCTCTGGAATATCACAGCAGAGCATCTCCTCCAAACACATGGCCTGTGCGCACAGTTGCAAATGGTTGGCGTCGTCCGAACGGGGAGAGCCGCGCTTATACTCTACCGGATACGGTTGATAGGTTCCGTCTTTTCCAGGAAGGGGAATACCTGAGCCGCTTTTGTGAAACTCCACAACATCACAGGCCCCGGAGATACCAAGGGTGGCGGAGAACACCCGCATATCTCGGGTAATCAGCAGATTGCCCCTGCTCTCCCTCTGCGCAGCATTATGTGCCCGCTGATGGAGAAGTTCCCCTTCCACTGTGCGAAGGTTCTCAGACCACAGGTTCTCAATATGGATTAACGCCCATTGTCGCCGGCAAAAACGGAAATGCTGCAATCCGGATAACTGGAGGAAATCCTCTTCTTTATAATCCATAGAGAATCTCCGGTTCCAGGCCCTGCAAAGGCTCCAGCGTAATTTCATAGTCGTCAATGCTGTCAGGGATCCGGCTGGGATCTCGGGGAGAAATTTTAAGAGAACGGTGGACCTTAGCGGAAGAATACTGACCATCCTTGCAGTTGTGTTCCCACCAGTACAACCGCGCTACTTCCATCGAACCATCTGGGCGGGCCGAAGAAACGTCATTTATAAATAATGTCCTCAGGCATTCCTTGACAACCTGGGCATCTTCATAGGAAAACCCTGTTTTTTCTGCCAGTTGTACGTTAATGGAACCCTTAACCAAATACAATCCAAAGCGAATAAAGTGTTTCATCCCCATGGTATCCGAAGTACGGTTGCCACTTTTTTCGCTCTTTTCTCCGTTAACGCTTTTTGTAATTTGCAGAGACTCGATCTCCACGGGGGAAACGCTGACTGCCTGATGAATGGATACCGGTCCCCGTACTCCTACGGAAATTCCTTTTGTATCCTTTGTATCCTTAAAAGCAAACACTTGTCCAAAAGTTCTCACATCCAACCACGTTTCACAGGCGGTTTTCGAGTAGAGATTCCGATCTTTGATTCCCTTCAGGACTGAAGATGCACGCTCGCTCAGGCTGCCGTACCCATCTTCACAGCGATCTTCCGATTGGACAAAGATGAGATGCCCCATGTCCTGCATGCGGTTACGAATTTTACGCTTGATGCACACATCCGATATTTCTCCAAAGCCATTATAATCCGTTCTGGGCCGGTTCCCATTGAGGGGATCGCCATTGGCGTTGGC
The DNA here is from genome assembly GCA_904419745.1 of Candidatus Pseudoruminococcus merdavium. Classification (GTDB taxonomy): domain Bacteria; phylum Bacillota; class Clostridia; order Oscillospirales; family Ruminococcaceae; genus Pseudoruminococcus_B; species Pseudoruminococcus_B merdavium. The sequence goes on from CAJFSS010000028.1 coordinate 5,014, forward strand.
CCGGTTTACACAGATCAGCGCGGCAAAATCAATTTTATTGTGCAGGTTTGTCATGTTACTTCTCCTCCATATTGTCAGTATTTTTGGATGTATATAGGTCGTTTCGTTGCAAATAGTAGCCCATCAGATAGGTTTCCCGCAGCGGCTGATTCCACTGTTCCTCCGGGAAATGGCTAATCTGTTCCATAATCTGTCCAATGAGCTTTTTGTAAAACATTCGGCTGTTGGGCTTTAGTCTGGGAAAATAGGCGCGTTCCAGCTGTTGTTCAATCATATTGGCTACATACAGGGGGCGCTGGCAAAAGACTGATTGCTGGCGGATTGCGTTAGGTTCCCGGTCTTCCTCGTTTTGATAGGTATCCCGTTCCACTTTTTCCAATACTGCCAGCAACCTGCCGAACTGGTAGCTGCGGTCTGCTTTGTTGGGTTCCAGGGTCATATTCCATTCCTCCTTGAATTTGTCAAATCGATATTTTCGTATGACGGCACAGGACGTTGTCAAAAGGATTCGCCTCACACTTTTTTCATAGGAAAGCGGCGTGGAAGCCTTGTGAAACAGGGCTTGTACAATGTCCGCCGGAATTGCCCCTCGATCGATCCGACAGGAGACCAACCGCTGTATCTGCTGCCCCATCACTCTGTCATCCGTTTTCATCCGGGCCTTTCCTTTTTCCTCCTGCTGCGTCCCAAAAGCACAGTTGACAATTTGCCATAGTGGGGGAGACTGGATGCCATATTGCCCGTTTGGCCAGCAACAGGTGTTATCCCAGTCGTACAGCCGCAATAAAAAATCCGATCCTCTCAGTTCGTTATAATAGGTTAGTGCCAATCGTCCGCTTGTAGCCGCATCAAATGCCGCTATTACAACGCCGGCTGTTTCTGGAAGTTCACTGCGGTATCCCTCCAGTGCTTTTTGCAGCTGTGTCCGGTAGTCCGTTGGCTCAGTAACAGGCTTGGAAAAAGCGGCAAAAAGACCGGCGGCATGGCAGACGGTTTGTCCCTGCGGGTTCCAGCACAAAAAAGTCCGTTTCCCAAAAACGCTCTGTGCACCTTGCTCGGCGGCCAGCCATCGCAGGGCATTATGCGCTTTTTGAGAGGATTCATAGCTGATTTCTAAGGCCTGTTCTTCACTGGTAAAACGCCCGCGGTAGGTGAAGCCGTTGTTATCATTGGCAGAGATGAGTTTTGCGTTTCCGTGGATGGGAATAATTCCTTTGGAATGCTGTTTTGCCCGTTGTTGTATCTGCCCGCTGATCATACAAAGTCCCTGGGGTTCTCCACTGCGTTCTTTCTGATAAAAGCGGATAAATGCCTGGAACAGGGAAGGGTCTTCCCAGCAAGCGGAAGGCTTTCCATCCTCCTGTCCGACAACACGCCATCGGATCATCAGTTTTCCATCCTTGTTTTCATTTTCCAATGTGTTCTGTCTGCTGCATTTGACCAGACCGCATTGTTCCAAATCAGAAAGAATAGTACCGCTTCGTACATAGGTTAAAATGGGAAGCAGTTTGGGATGGGAATCTTCAGAAAAGGCCCATTTCTGGAGCTGCTCCAAATAATTTTGATATTTGTCACAGTTGTATGGAACCAGATATCCCAGCTGTTCACACAGGGGATGGGCGCAGATTTTGTTAGTTCTTCCAGCGGATTCTTCGGTCGCCGGAATAATGATTTTGGGTTCTTCTTTGTCCACTGCGGCCGCAGCAAGGAAATTTCCATCGGCGTTGATGGTAATTTCCAGATTGGCACGGGTCACAATATGGGAAATAGGGGAGAGCACAGTGTGTCCGGCCCGGTATTTTCCAATATACGCTTGATGGCAGTCGTAGGTTGTTACCGCCTGTTGTAATAGTCCCATTCTGTCACCTCCCAAATTCTAATAAACCGCTGAAATTATCCAGCGTGTTCCCAAAGACTTTCGGCTTCATTTCGCGAAGGGGCTTATGAAGCGGGCATTCTTCTGGACGCAGGAAAGTAATCACGCCCCGCTCCATGACAGGATACCAGAAGTTGGCCGTCATCCGGTTTGCGGTCTGTTCGGAGTAAGCCTCATCTGCATATGTAATTCCATGATACATCAGCCCAAAAGCCAGCTGCGGCGTAGCGTCGTAGGCGCCAGTTCCTTCTCCAAATGCACAGGGTTCTACATATCCCTGGCACTCTCTTGTGCCCAGAAAAACATCTCTGCGTCCACCTTTGCGAATCATTTTTTTTGCAATCTCGTGGTGTTTGTTCTCGTTGCGATCCTCCGCCAGCTCCGGGCGGTTTTCATTCCATTCAAAATGTGCCCGTACCTGATACCGGCAATCTTTGAGATAAGTGTAGTAAGCCAGGTCATTTCCGCCGTGATATTTAATGGGACGGATTCCCTTGACTTCCGTTTGGATTGGATTCATTACCCGAACGGCGTCAATGTACCAAATCAATGTGGGTTTCCAATAGATGGACATTAGAATGCCCTTCAGGGCTTCATAGGTGGGAATTTGATAGGTGCATTTTTCACCGCCGATCCGTGTGACGGGATCTGAAAACAATCCATAGCTGCCGGATACCTCAAATTCCACTACATTTGGATATCTTGTATTTTTCATTTCATACCTCCAGATAAGTCGGCCCTTTTTCCCAGGAAAGACCGGTGTGTTGATCATAGGCTTCCGGCCGCAGTACCAAAACGCCGTTGACACAGTACAGTGCGGGACCCAACAGTTGCTTTTGGTAGTCGTAAATTGTTATGGTGTAGGGTTTTGCTCGACGGCTCCATTCCCTTAAATAGGACACGGAACACAGATGTAGGGATGCTAGTTGTGCAATCAAGTCTTCTCCCTCTCCATAGGGAACAACTACATCTTGCGTATTTTCATCAAAAACATGAAACAGATAGCCTGCCGTCCGAAAAGCCTGTATAAGACTGTATTTTCCGAAAAACGAACAGTCCTCAGTATAGTACTTTATATTGCTTCCCAGCATGGAGAAGAGAGTGTTTTGTTCTTTTTTGAGAGGATAGTCCTGAAATCCCGATTCCATATTGCGATAGAGATTGTGATAATACCATCGGATTGCGTTGTCGGATACCAGATTGTTTTGAAAAATCTCCGGGTCACGCCGGAATTCCTCCAAAAGTGCAATGGTAACAGTTTTTGCTCTCTGGATTTCCCATAGCTTTCCCAAATTTTCATCGGTACACTGGACCACATACACGGGAACAGGACTTTGACTTTCTCCATTCCGGTTGCATCGTCCGGCTGCCTGTACAATACTGTCCATTCCGGCCGCCAGCCGGATGACTCGTTGGAATGAAATATCCACACCTGCCTCAATTACCTGCGTGGCGATACAGACAATTTTTTCTCCTTGTTTTGCCAATACCCGGTTAATTTGCTGTAACGTTGCTCTTCGGTGCGCCATACACATCGAGGCGGAAAGATGAAAGCAATTTTCTAATTCTCCTGCCAATCTCTGATACAGGAATTCCGCTTCGCTTTTTTTATTGCAGATTACGAGCAAACTGTCCGTTTCCTCAAGTATTTTCCGTATAAAATCGGGGATCTCCTTCAATTGTTTCCTTCCAGCATCTGTAATGTATGTACGGCCGAACGGTTCCCAAAGCTTTTTTTCAAAAGGTACCGCTTCCTTTGGTTCGTTCAAAAGGGGATGAACCGCCTGTTCAAAACATGGTTGCGTGGCAGAACACAACAAAAAAGTTGTATGACAGAGTTCTGAAAGAAAATTGATCGTCAGATTAAATAGGGTCAACATATGATTCGGAACGGTTTGAACTTCATCGATGACAACAACGGCGTCGCAAAGACTCTGAAATCTCCGTACAGAGGTGGTTTTTCCCTGAAAAAAAGTGTTAAGCAGTTGTACCATGGTGGTGATGATTACCGGTGTATGCCAACTTTCTATAGCCAGCTCTCGGAAATCCAGGTGATCTCCAGCGTCATCCGGTTGAATCACATTGGAATGGTGCTCTAAAATGATGCTGTCGTCACCGATATATTCCCGAATTACCTGCGCGTTTTGTTCAAGAATAGATAGTAATGGCGTCACAAAAATAATACGCTTTTTCCTCCATGCAGCGGCATGGGCCAGGGCATACCGTAAAGAGCTAAGGGTTTTTCCACCGCCGGTGGGGACGTTTAACCGAAAAACACCCTCAGGAGTTTTTGCAAAATTACGGCATTGCTCGGAAATAGCTGCTCTGGCCCGTTGCAGCGTGCTGTTCTTTGGCAATGCAGACAGCTTGTTTTCTACGTGATACAAGTACCTGTTCCAAAAATCTTTTTCATTTTCCGGTTCATGTGGTGGATTTGTGCCATTCATAAACATGGCGGTATCCCGGCGATCTCCTTCAATTACGGCGGACAGCAGCAGACGTGCTAAAAGCCCCAGATAAAACTGGAATTCTTCCCTGGTTTCATCGTGATTGCGATCGGAAAGTTCCAGTAATTTTTTACAGAGATCAGAAAGTTCCCGATTTGACTTTTCAAATCTTTCTTCTATTTCATTCCAATTGGCGCAGGACGCCAGGTAATTCTCACAGCTTTCCTGATAATTAATTTTTTCTTTTTCCATTCGCACTAGGAATCCGGAATTGTGCTGTGGATCCACACAATCAAAAAGTCCATGATGGGCTCCAACAGCATAGGCCAGTAACTCCGCCGAGGCATCCTCGAAGCGTTGAGAATATTCTCCATGAAAATGTTCCAGAATCATGCGGCAACCGGCGAATGTATGGTTGACGCTGCCGCGCAGACCTTCTCCATCGATCAGATAATCCTGAAATTCTGCCTTGCACTTTCCAGCATCGTGCAGTAGCCCTGCTAAATATGCCGACTGGGCAAGTCCGACAGTTTCCACACATTTTTGTGCATATGCCGCTGTGTTTCGACAGTGTTCAGTTACTGTTTGCCTCTGTTCTTTTCCGTTTTCCAGTCGTCGAATATGTGCAAAATATTCCATATAGTCCATACCCTCCGCAATATGCTCTGTTTCCCAGATTACCCAAGTTATAATTTTCTCCTTAATGAAATATGATGTTTGGACACGGTAATCGTTTTAGCAGCAAGTGGATGATTCACACATCGGTCCTGTTAAATTGGTACCATGGAAATATTTGAAAGAAATTACCGCAGTATTTTCCAGAATTATAACATTAACTACAAGATTTTACAATAATTACTAAAAAAATTATAAAATAAAATGCAAACTCACCTGAATATGAGTTTACATTTAAAATAAAATCGAAATTTAACATGGCCGCGTTGTACAAATTTAAGTACTTTACGAACCGATGCAAAACAGGTTATGGAAAGTTAAAAGCCGCGAACTCAAAATCGACCCGCTGGATGGGGACAAGAAGATACCGGTTTTCATAAAATAAAAGGTATTTATCACAAATACCGGAATCGGTTACTCATGGTTTTTCTTGGTGAGGCAACACTTAATAACACAGGGAGATAAGTACCGGGACGAAGGCGGAGCAAATAATCCCATTGAGTACAGAAAAGACGACAGTTTCTTCATTGGTATAGCGAATCAGCATGGGTAAAGTCGTGTCCTCACTGGTAGCCGCCGCCGGGGCAATACTAGTGAAGGCGTTAAAATGCCGGGAAATATAAGGAATCATAAAAAAAGCGCCGATCTCCCGCATCAAATTGCTCAGAAAAGCGATACCTCCTAGCCCAGCTCCCGCCAAATTGCCAATAGAGACACCAGCCAGGCTGTACCATCCCAATCCACTAGCAATAGAGACAGCTTGATTGAGTGGGTAATTCATGAACAGCCCGCATAGGGCTCCGCCGACCAACGATCCGGCAATAACTCCACAGGGGATTATTAAGATTTTTACATGATACTGGCGGAGTTTGGCCAGTATGCCTTTGTGAAGTCCTATGCTGATACCTACTGAGAACATCAGCAGATACAGGATCCACTGCGTATGGGAAGTCAGCGCTGTAAAAAAACTGGATAGGATGGGAAAAGTTCCGCAACCAATTCCAAGAATCAGTGCGCCAAGAGCCATAAATACCATTGGATCGCTTTTTTTGGGCGTACTCGCGCTCTCTTTACAGGGTGAGGGCCTGTCCGTTTCTTTGTCGGTTTCGGCCATAAAATGCCTGGTCAAAAAGTAAACGAACACAATAGAACATAGGGTGGGGAGTAAAAAGAACAGAAAGCTTTGAATACCAAGAAAAAGCAGCTCTGAAAAGAAACTGTCCCGCTGCCCTAATCCAACGCCCATAGAAAAAATAAGCAGCAATGTACACAGAAGCTGTACCAATTCATTTTTTTCTTTTTGGCTGACAGGAAAGAAGCGGCCAACTCCTATTCCCAGAAGCATCATAAAAAGAGTTCCCATCATTACCTCCAAAAGTGTGATTATTGATGTAAATCATAATTCATTGTACTGTTTTGCGCAACATTGAGATCTGTTCAAATTCATCTTTCCTTTTTATCGTTCCATACAGGCCAAGAAGGAAGGATATTGCCTCCAATATATTACCATGTTTTTTCGTTAACGTATACACCAAAAGAACTCCTAAAAAAGAATCGGTATTTTTCCTTCAAAAAACAACTTTTGAAAGACGAAACCACCAATTATACTCATTATGAATGCCATAATAAACAATTCTGCGACCATGATCTTCATATCCGGTTCCTATGCATCTCATTCTTTCCTAAAATAGAAAAAGCGCCGCATCCTCTGACATGGAAGTGATACGACGTTTTTTCATTTGGTTTTTATTTCTGTCATATAAAACATATTATCAAAGTATCCGATCTTGTTCCCGAAACCTCTGAATAGTTTTTCTTCTACAGTTTCTGTCAAATAATTTCCCCTTCTGCAATTTTTTTCCGATTGTGGTACAGGTACAGTCGGTTTCCAGGACAAAACAGTCCTTCTTCAGAGACTTCATCCAGTACCACCTGGATGGTACAACGGCACCGTCTTCCTTTCTCCCATTTCAGGTTTTCCAATACCACGCAGATTGGAGTGCTGATAGGCTTCCCCTCCGAGTTCAGAAAACAGGCAGGGAAGATCTCTCCGTTTAAAACGCTTAGGTTAGGAAAACGCAATCCTTCTTTGTTACTCTCCCAAATCAGGAAAACCGTAGCTATTTTTTTCTCCGCTGTTTCCTCATCTTTTTCCACATAACGCCCCAAAGGTTTCCTTTCACAAAGAACAGCTATTACCAATAACACCAATAAAAAGGGAAAAAATACAAATAACTTTTTTTCTAATTTATGGTAAGAAAGGAAAACAACAACGGAACCCAGAACCTGCGCAACACAATATATAGAGAGAATTGACAAAATAAATTTAATCCCTCGATTAATCGATTTATATGGCTTTTTACAAAACTGGCAAGTACTGGGATCTCTATACATCTGGAAAATACTAACAAGCGATTTTAAAAACGGTATCTTTTCTCCACACCAGGGACAACGATGTACTAACATATTGTTCAACTCCACATAGTAAAAATTACAATTATATTACCATATTTTCTGCACTATGTATATAAAAACGGCTTCCTGCTTTTTA